>JAWKZS010000003.1:0-332371 GCA_041395845.1 Gammaproteobacteria bacterium | reverse complement strand
CTGCGACACCCCACAGGATATTGCAACCGCATTGCAATATTTGTTGCGCGATCCAGCATATACACAACTGCTGTCGTCCACCGACATCACCGACCGACAAGCAACAATTGAAGGTCTATTGCTGACTGCAAGAATCTATCGCAACGGGGATCAGTGTGCGCTGCTGGAAAAATGGCTCACCCATCAGGCACTGCTGCGATCCCAATCATCACCCGACCAGGAAAAGCTGCTCAACCAGATTCTGCTGGCTCGCACTCTACGCCGCTATTTCAATTGATACTACAACGCCCCCACCTTCTGCGTTTGCACAACACATCGCAGTGTGCAGTTTTTTGCACTATGCAAAATCACGCAAATTAATATAAAGACCAAGCCCACACAAAAAACCGACGGAAAACACTGTTAATTTTTGCTGCTGTTTCGTAACACACTACCCAATCAAAAAATGACCTAGCAGTTGCTCAATAAAAACCCGAAACTTTTCACAAATGCGTGTGAGAAATTGCTCAAAGTGATTTTCCTCTATTGTTTTGAAAAAATGCGATTGTTACTCTACGCCGCGTTCAGCACCCCAACCATTGGGATTTTTTGGGGAACCGGCGAGGCTGTGCAGGCGGGGGCCTATCAGCAAGCTTCGACCGTCGTACCAGGATGGAGTTAAATATGGATATTGATAAGCAGAAGTACCGCAACCTCGCCCATTGGAACCATGAAGACTGGTCCAATCTGGACATCCACCTTTTTATCGCTGCCAATTTTACCCGCTACTGTTCTTACCTGATCAAACGCGTCGGCCTGCAGTATTTGCCAAGCGATGCTACTGACAGCCTGCTAGGGCTGTTCTGTGATGTGGCCTGGAAACCTCTGAAGGCAGTGCATGAAAAAAACCTTGATGCCGAAGGCGAGCGCCGCAACCAGGTCATGCTGGGGACACTGAAGATGATTACCTTCACCCGCATGGTGGACGCGCTGATTCGCGAATATCCCAGCTATGTCACTCTGGATCAGCTGCCGGAATTCGATAGCGACGAATATGGCGATACCGACGGCGACGACAACGCCTGTCATCATATCGGATATGCCAGCGAATACGCCCCCGTACAGCGCGCCCTGTTTGCTGCGGAAAATTTCGATCTCAGCTATGAAATGCTCGATCAGGAAGAAGACAGCAACGACGATGTAACGCTGATGATCGAAAAGATGCGCTCACACCTGACGCCTGTACAGTACCGGCATTTACGCTACACACTCTGTGAGAACATGGATACGCAGGACATTGCCGATCACACGGGACACAGCGTTACCAACGCCCGCATCATCCTGTTGAATACGCGCAAAAAGATGATGGAAATGGTTCCCGAAGAACTGACATCATCGGTGGCAGACTGCGTACTGCGCAAATAAGCCGCCACGCACATGACCGGACATCATCAACGCATACATGAACTGGGTCTGGCCAACCAGATCCAGCAACTGCTGCACGACAACCCCGATCTGCAGCTGTATGCGCTGATCGACGGCACAATCAGCAACATCGCCCTGGATCAATTTTTTTTACTGGCCCCCGAAGCGGAATACGAACCGCTGTTCCTCGACACCCAGTTCGCCAGCTGCCTGCCACACTCGCCCTACCTGGTGCATCTGGCACGACAGGATCTGACTTATCTGCTGGAATTCGGCTACTGGTCCGAAAGTCAGATCCTGTGGCTGCTGTCGGAACAGTCACTGTCTGCCCAGGCCGACTTCTGGCGCAGCCTGTTGACCGTGATCACGCCGGATGACCAGGTCGCAGTGCTACGCTTCTGGAGTGCGCCCATACTCGCTTCACTACTGGTGCAGTCCACCGATGCAGAGCGCGCGGAACTGCTCGGCGGCTGTCGCTACCTGTTCACCCCGGACAGCCAACGCCACTGGACCTGCTGGACAAGCGTCGAAGCTCCGCAGGATACCCGACCAAAGCCCGCTCCCTGGTGGCAACTGCGCGAACATCACCTGACAGCCTTTTACCCCGGCTTCGAACGGCTGCTCGTAGACGCGATAGAAGATCACCTGTGGCGTACCGAAGCATCCTCGCTTCAGGCCCTCTATCCACCACTGTTGCCGCACCTGATCAACGAAGGCAATGTCATTGCACGTTCACTGGGCCTGCGCAGCGATACTGCCCTCACCCAATTTGCCCGTTGTCGCATACGATTCGGCCCCGAGTTCTGGCGTGATCCCAGGCTGGCCGATCTATGGTCACCGCCGGATACTGACGAACAAGCCTTTGCAGAGTGGGTCCGACAGGTACTGACCGCGACGAATCCTTGCTGAACACAAGCCAGACACTCCAGCGCCCGCATTGCGGAGGCAATAACCATGCTCTAGTCTCTCTTAAACAACGGAGCGAATGTGATGAGCCATCTATTGTTGACCGGCGGCACGGGATTTATCGGAAGGCGTCTATGCGCCCTTGCCCATTCCCGTGGCCTGCAGGTAACCGTACTGTCCCGCCAGGCAGCGGCGAACGTGAAGCGGCTGTGCGGTTCAACAGTGAACGCCATTCGCAGCGCCAGCGACATCGCCAGCCTGCCCCGTGTGGATCATGTGATCAATCTTGCCGGTGAACCCATTCTCGCGGGACGCTGGACGGCAAAACGCAGGCAAAAACTGCGGGACAGCCGTATCGAATTCACCCGCCAGCTGATCAATACCCTTGTCAATCTGCCCCAGCGCCCCGCCACGTTTGTTAGTGGGTCAGCCATCGGTTATTACGGCAATGCCGGCGATACCCTGTGTACCGAAAGCGCCCCGGCAGGTAGCGGCTTTGCGGCAACCCTGTGCCAGGATTGGGAGCGTGCGGCACAACCGGTCACTGCACTGAAAACGCGATTGTGCATAGTCCGTATCGGGGTTGTATTGGGTGCGGATGGCGGTTCACTGGAAAAAATGTTGTTGCCGTTCCGGCTGGGCCTGGGTGGCAGGATCGGTAACGGTCAGCAATGGTTTTCCTGGGTTGCACTCGACGATCTGTGCGAGCTGTTGCTGTTCCTGCTGGAACATCCCGAATGCAAGGGTGTGTTCAACGGGACAGCGCCAGAACCTGTCACCAACAGCGACTTTACCAACGTACTCGCCCGTCAGCTGAAGCGGCCGGCGGTTATGCCAATGCCGGCACCGGTGTTGAAAGCATTGCTGGGAGAAGCGTCTTCACTGCTGCTGGACAGTCAGCGCGTAGTGCCGGAAGCCGCCCTGCAGGCCGGCTTCCGTTTTCAGTATGCCCGACTCGATCAGGCGCTGCAGGCCGCCATCACAAAGCAGTAAGCGATCAACTGCTCATTTTGGATTGCAGGTAGTTTTCCAGGCCGATTTTCTTGATCAGATCAAGCTGGGTTTCCAGCCAGTCGATGTGTTCTTCTTCCGACTCCAGAATCGATACCATCAAGTCCCGCGACACATAATCACGCACGGATTCGCAGTAAGCGATGCCGTCTTTCAGTGCGGGGATGGCGTCACGTTCCAGATCGAGATCACACTGCAACATTTCGGGCACGTTTTCACCGATGCGCAGTTTGCCAAGGTGCTGATAATTGGGCAGGCCTTCGAGGAACAAGATGCGATCGGTAAGCTTGTCCGCATGCTTCATTTCATCGATGGACTCATGATACTCATGTTCAGCCAACTCTCCGAAGCCCCAGTTCTTGTACATCTTGGCGTGGAGGAAGTACTGATTGATGGCAACCAGCTCATTACCGAGAAGCTTGTTCAGATATTCGATGACCTTCGCGTCGCCTTTCATGATCCCCTCGCTTTGAAATGCCTAAAACGCCAAGGCTAGCGCAGGTATCAGGAGGCGTAAAGCGAAACCGGGCTGACTGAAGAGGACTGGCTGAAACAGGAACGGGCGTCGTTAGTACATTTGCCGCACTGTGTGGCAATACCGGTACATTCCCGCAACTCGCGGAAGGAGTTCACGCCTTGCTGGCGATATTCCTGGATTTGCTTGTCGGTAACGGCCTTGCAGATGCAGACGTACATGGTTCCTTGCCTCCTGGACAGTGCAAGGCAAAGATAATGCTAATGAGAAATACTGTCAATTGTGAATTTGAATCAAACTGCAGGGATTTTCATTTGTTAACCGTTTCCCTGTTCCGGGCGGCGGGATGCGCGCTCCGGGGAGTCAACCTCTTCCACGCTGTAGAGCTGGGGTCCGCCGAAGCTGGCGGGGCCCTCAAGCTTCTGATACGTGGCCAGTTTGCGACGAATATCCTCAGGGGTCACAGCACCGGCGTTGGTCGGGTGCCGCTTGCGGGAGAACAGGCGTGTGAATAGGGATGACTTCATGGATGCGCAATCAGGAAGCAGTTCTCGGTGTGTCCAGGGCCGCTATTCTATGGATTCGACCGCCCGGTTAAACAGGTTTCTTCTAAAAACCGGAACGCTTAGACAAAATAACACGTCTCAACAAACTAAATATGCTAGGCATTTGGCGACCCTTGCGGGTCGCCATCGCCAACGATCAACGCAGCACCAGGTACAGAGCCATATTGCCGCGGCGTACCCGCAGCACACTCTGATCCTTTCTATCCAGCGCCTTCTTCAGTTGCTCGAGGGATTCCACCCGCATGTTGTTCGCACTGAAGATGATGTCACCAGGCTGCAATCCGCTGCGTGCCGCCGGCGAATTCGGGTCAATCGCGTCGACCTTGATACCTTTGGGTTGGGTGCTCACTACCAGACGCGCGCCTTCCAGCAACGGGTGAAGGCTTTTCGAGGCTGCCACCTGCTGAGTGCGCTCACCGACTTTCACGGTCAGTTTCTTGGTGTCGCCGTTCCGCAGCAATTTCACGCTGACTTTGTCACCAATCTTCTTCAGGCCAACGGTATTGCGCAACTGGGCTGCACTGGTCATTGCCTTCCCATCCATTTCGATGATCACATCACCCGCTTCGATGCCGGCGTCATCGGCCGGTGAATCGTCCTGCACTTCTGCGACAACAACGCCCTGCTGTCCCTTGATATCGAACGCTTCAGCCAGTTCCGGTGTCAGATCCTGTATCACGATTCCCAACTGGCCGCGCTTGACCTCGCCGTGGTCGAGAATCTGCTGAACGCTGTGCAGCGCCATGTTGGCGGGAATGGCAAAGCCGATGCCGACGTTGCCACCGGCCGGTGCGATGATGGCCGTGTTGATACCCACCAGCTCACCGTTCAGATCCACCAGCGCTCCACCGGAGTTGCCTGGATTGATCGAAGCATCCGTCTGGATGAAATTTTCATAGCCTTCGATGCCGAGCCCGGTACGGCCCAGCGCGCTCACCACGCCAGTCGTCACGGTTTGTCCCAGGCCGAACGGATTACCGATCGCGACGACAAAATCCCCGACCCGCACGCGATCAGAATTAGCCGTCTTGACCGCCGTCAGATTATCCGCTTTCACTTCCAGAACAGCGATGTCGACTTCCGGATCCGAACCGATCAGCTTGGCATCCAGGGTACGACCATCGGTGAGCGAAACCTTGATTTCATCAGCGCCGTCGACGACGTGGGCGTTGGTAATCACAATGCCCTTGTCGGCATCAATGATGACGCCGGAGCCGGCTGACTGGGAACGCCGCTGCTGCTGTTGCTGCTGATGTTCGGGGATATTGAAGAAGTGACGGAAAAACGGATCGTTCAATAAAGGGTTGTAGACAGAGCGGGTGGCAAAGGTGGAGATGTTGACCACCGCCGGGTTGACCTGTTCGAGCATCGGCGCCAGTGACGGCAGCTGTTCACCCTGACTGTCCTTCAGCGGCAATGCTGCCCAGGTGGATGGCGCCAACAACAACAGAAATGCCCAGACAGCAAGCACGCGGCCTACTTTCATATGTACCTCCGGATACTGATAAACGCATGGTGCAGGTGGGGTCGAAACACACCGGTTTCAAGTATGGGTTTCGACTGGTTGCACCGCGCGAAGTTCCGGACGTTTTTACGACTGCGCAAGTCCGCCCGTTGGCATGGCCGTCTGCATGACCTGTCCGATCATGCCGCCGGTGTCATAGAGCGCGGCCTGCACCATACCCACGCCCGTGGGCTGCACCAGGGTACGGGCTTCGATGCCGATCCACTCCGATTGCGGCAAACGGAACAGTTGCAGCGTGATGTCGGCATTGATCATGCCCGTGCTGCGGTCCAGCGCCAGCTGGCCGACGCCATTGCAGAAATCGGACATCAAGGCGGCGCGCATGAAAGGCGTGGTATCCGCGCCAGCAACGATATCCACCGGCAACTGCATCCAGGCTGCGCCCTGCCCCTGTTCCCGCAGTGGGGTGACTGCACGGAGGCGCACGGTGGTGTGCAGGCCGGGTGGCACTTCGCCTCCGCCCATGGATAAAACATCGCGAAAGTTGATTTCACGCACGCTATCCACGGCAGGCAACGGGCTGGCTGCCTGGGGCGCATAGGCTGGCACTGGTACCGGGGCAGGCGCCACGAACAGCGCTGTCGCCATGGCAACCGGCTTGCCGCCCGCCATCAGCGTGGCACATTCGAGCCGAATGCGCTTGCCACTGCGCAGGGTCTGAAAAGTCACCTGCAGCGGCGCGCTGGGCACCGGACGCATCAGTTCAAGAGTAAAACGGCCCGGCAGCAACTGCGCATCTGCCACCCGCTGTTCCAGACAATGTGCCAGCAGCCCAGCCGGCGCACCCCCGTGCAGAAGATCAGGATGCCATGGGCTGCCCGCGAGCGGGGTCGGCAGGAAGGCGTCATGTTGACGTTCAAACAGCACTTCTTGAGACATCAGTAAATCCACCCGTCCACTCAAAGATGGTTAATCACGAAATAGCTCAGCAGCGTGAGACTGAAACCCAGCAACAGACTCCACAACCGCAACTGGCGCAAGGTTCCGGTGACGTTGGCAAATGCTGCAAAAAATGCCAGGAAAACGTGGGTGAACAACGTCAGCCCGACGGCCACCGGCGAGCTGTTGGCCCAGGCAAGCAGCACCCACACAAAGATCGCTGGCACCAGAAACAGCACGCCATCACGATAGCGTTCCACGTCCGCCATGTTGGCGACATACAGCAGTGCACCGATGGCACTGAAGGCAGCCAGAAAGGACAGGCCCGGCCAGTTCGCTGCGGCCAACGCGCCCAGGGCAATCAGGACACCGCCGGTAAAACGCGCCGTCTGATCCAGCCACGCCCAGGCATGATCCTTCGCAGCAGCCAGCAATAACGGCCGCAAGGCAGCGGTGGAAGCAACATTGATAACTGCCTCAGCGGCAGCGCCCTCAATCTTGGTCTCGGTGATGGCAGTCATGGCGAACCCTCCTGTGTTGGTAATCGCGACCTGATCACGGTTTCAGATTAGTCCTTGACGATCGCAGGCTAAAGTGGCATTAATGACAACATGCATGCTCCTTTTGCCAGACATCGGAGATTATAATGACCACTGAATTGGCAATTTTCGCATTCGACGGCTGCTTTGCGACCAGCATCACCGGACCCATCGATATCTTCAATATCGCCAATATCCACCAGCGGGTACGTCAGCAGGACAAAAACAACCCGCTGTTTTCCTGGAAGATCTATTCCCAGGACGGCAAGCCGGTACGGACATCGTCGGGGATTCAGCTGTCCGTGCATGGCGATTACAGCCAGGTGGGCACGCCGCATGTCTGTTTCTTTCCGGGGATCGATCATGCCTACGGTTCCGAGGTGCTGGACAAGGTGAAGGAATTGCGCGGTACGCTGGGTACGCTGATGAAAGAACACCACGCCCGTGGCGCCACGCTGGCGTCGGTGTGCAGCGGTTCGTTTCTGCTGGCGGATACCGGCCTGCTGAATCATCGCGAAGCCACCACCAGCTGGTGGCTGGCCCATCATTTCACTGCCGCCTATCCGGACGTGGATCTGCAGCTGGAAAAACTCGTCACCGAAGATAACAACATTCTGTGTTCCGGCGCGGTGACGGCGTATCTGCATCTGTGCATCGCGCTGATCGATCGCTTTGCCGGCAGCGCGATGGCACAGACCTGTGCGAAGACAATTCTGCTACAGAGCAAGTCATCGTCGCAGGCGCCGTATATTCCGGTGTCGCCGCATTTCCGTCAGAAAGACGAAATGGTGCAGCAGGCAGTGTCCTGGATGCAGCAGAATCTGGCGCAGGAATTTCAGCTGGAAGATCTGGCGGACAAGCTGGCGGTGAGCCCGCGCACGTTTATCCGCCGTTTCAATCAGGCCACCGGCAAACCGCCGAAGCAGTATTTCCAGAAACTGCGTATCGATGAAGCGAAACGGCTGCTGGAATCCACCAGCCTGAGCGTCGACGACATCACCGAAAAAGTCGGTTATCTGGATGTGAGTTCGTTCCGGCGCCTGTTCAAGCGGGAAGTGGAACTGTCGCCCACGGAATATCGCAAACGCTTTGGCCGTTACACCACCGCCGCCTCAGTCTGATGAAGGGTTACCGGCGACACTGGCTCGATCGCCGGTAATGCCGCTGTCTCGACGTGGCGAGTCATGTGCTGCATCCAGTCGCGGATTTCATGCTCCAGTTTGGGCACACCCCAGTTGGCGGCGAGGGAAATGGCCACCGACCCGGCCGCATGAATCAACCCTACTGGCCCCAGCGGCCGACAGCCAAAGAACTGGCTGACGCCCGGGGTTTCGACGACCAGCATCAATACGGCCAGCGAGCCCAGGGCGGTGGCGATGACATTCGCACTGCCCTTGGCGGCAAACAGGGTTTGACCCAGCTGACTGCCCACGAGCCCCAGCAGTGCAATGGTGCTGGCCCGCTGCGGACTGCCTGACAAGCGCGCCACGCCCCAGTTGATGCTGGCAACGATGCTGGTGACCAGCGCGCTGAGTTCGACGTCGTGGAGTAATTCCCGGCCCAGCGAATGTTCCGGCCCTTCCTTCAGCAACGCATCAGGATCCGAGGTATCGGGACGACGCAAGGCGATGGCCAGTGCCGGCAGGGTATCGGTCAACAGATTCACCAGCATCAGCTGGCGTGCATTGAGGGGGGACTGGCCATACAGCAAGCCGGCAATCAGCGTAAAGCCGATTTCGCCCAGATTGCCACCCACCAGCACGGACACCGCATCACGCACACTCTTCCACAGGGCGCGCCCTTCGAGCACGGCATCGACGATGGTTTCAATCCGCTCGTCGCTGACCAGCACATCGCACGCGGCCCGTGCGGCAGTGGTGCTGTGTTCGCCCAGCGCGATGCCGACATCCGCCAGACGAATCGCCGGTGCATCATTGGCACCATCGCCGGTCATGGCCACTACTCGGCCGATACGCTGGAAGCCACGCACGATGCGAGCTTTCTGCGCCGGTGACACCCGGGCAAAAACAGAGACCTTATCAAGCCGCTGATCAAGTTCCGCTTCGCTCAGGCGATCGAGTTCCGCGCCGGTGAGAATCGCATCCGGGTGACTCAGTCCCAGTGCCGTGCCGATTGCCTGTGCCGTGCGGGGATGATCACCGGTAATCATGACGACCTCGACCCCGGCACGCTTCAATGTTTGCACCGCTGCGGGGGCCGTGGACCGCACCGGGTCCATCAGGCCGACATAACCAAGGAAGGTCATTTCGCGCAGATCGGCATCGGTGAGGATTTCCAGATCCCCTGCCGGTTGTTCAGCAATGGCAAGCACGCGGCAACCACTGGCGGCCAGCGCAAGCCCCTGCTGTTCGATGCGCTCACGGTCGGCTGGCTGCAGCGGCTGGGAATTGCCATCGCGCCACTCCTGCGTCAACAGGGGCAACAGTTTTTCCGGCGCGCCTTTCACCAGAATCCGACGCTGACCGTTGTGATCCTGTCCCAACACAGCGTGATAGCCACGCTCGGACTTGAATGGCAATTCCTGCAGCCGTTGCCACTGTTCGCAATCCGGATGCGTGTGCAGTTGCTGGTTGCGCGCCGCCTTGAACAGGGCTGCGTCGGTCACATGGGGCAAGGTCTGGGTACGCAGACCATCAGGGCTGGCGTTGCAGGCCGCAATCAGAATGCGCTGCACATCGGGATGCCCGGCATCGATAGCGATGATGTCGTGCCCATTGGCCAGTTTTTGCAGGCTGAGCTGGCCTTCGGTCAGGGTGCCCGTTTTGTCCGCACACAACAGGTTGGTACGACCGAGGGCTTCCACCGCACGGGGATTGCGCACCAGGGCACCGCGGCGGGAAAGCCGGTGCGCCGACGACAGCTGCGCCATGGTGGCCAGCAGCGGCAAACCTTCTGGCACTGCCGCAACCGCCAGACTGACGCCGGCACTGATCAGTTCGTTGGCCGGGCGATGCTGCATCAGGCCCGACGCCATGACCGCAATGCCGCTGATGGCCGCCACCGGTGCCGTCATGGCGGTAATCGCGTCCAGACGGGCTTCGACACCGGTTGCCTGGCCACTGTGCAGTTGCTTTTGCCAGCGGGCCCGCTGGGATTCGCACAGCGCCCCCACTGCGACGACCACCGCTTCAGCCCGCCCGGCGATGACCGAGGTGCCTTCGTACAGCATGCAGGTACGATCACCCAGCGCCGGTGCAAAGGTTGGCGCGATGCTTTTCGCTACTGGCAGGGATTCACCGGTCAGACTGGATTCGTCGGTTTCGACACTGTCAGCCAGGAGCAGTCGACAATCAGCTGGCACGGATTCGCCGGCTTCCAGCACCAGGATATCGCCGGGTACCAGCGTGTCAGCATCAATCCGGGTCCATTCACCATCCCGCAGGACGCGCACCTGTTGCTGTTCCCGCTGATCGAGTGCCGCCATCGCCCTTTCGGTACGCTGGCGCTGTACCGCACCCAGCACTGCATTCAGGCCGATCACCGAGACGATGATGCCGGCGTCCCCCGCCGCACCTGTCAGTGCCGACAGGGCTGCTCCCGCGAACAGGATAGGGGCCAGCGGATTCGACATTTCCTGTACCCAGGTCGCGAGAAACTGGCGCAGCAACGACGGCGGTGGCGGCTCGATCAGCAGGCGGCTGACGACCTGATCAGAGGCCAGTCCGAGGGCCGTGGTGCCAAGCTGTTGCAGACAGTCTTCTGCGGACAGCATGTGCCAGGGCGTCAGATCGCGGGGCCGTGGCGCCGGATGCAGATCCAGCCCACGTACCAGCCGCACGCCATTGCACATGGCCAGCAATGTGGCGGCATTGGCGGCTGCTCGAATCCGTGCAATGGAACGTTCATCAAGGCCGCGCAACGCCATGATCAAGCCACTGAAGGCTTCGATTCGGGCCAGCTCGACACTCTGCTGCGCCGCCTTGCGCGCCTGCGACATGGCGTTGATGCACAACAGTACATCCTGCATGCCCTGACGGGTGATGATATCGGCACCCCAAGGTGGCATGGCACCGCTCGCATCCAGGACACCCAGCCCCAGATCGCTGGCGTAGAAGGCCGGCGACGCCTGGGCACTGACGTAGAGCACGCAGCGACCACGCTCCTGCAGATCATGGATTTCTGCCACCAGATGATCCTGATCGACCATCATGTCCGGTAGCGCCCACTCGAATTCCGGGCCATGGTGATTGGCGATGGCCAGCTCCAGGCCGGCCTTGCGCACCGCGCCCACAATCGCTTCCGCCAAAGGATCGATGACAGCCTGCACCGCCACATAGGCCATCGGCGTGTGACGGAACGACAGCACCAGCGGTTCGGTCTGGGTGTTGCCACTGTGCAGGAACCAGTGTCTGGCGGATTCATCCAGTTTGACGGGAATCGCCGACACCGGCGCCAGCAGCCACTGTTCATGCCGGCTCTGCTGGAAAGGATTTTCGGGAATGAAAAGACGATGCAGACAACGCACCAGCTCGTCGCTGGCCATGTCCTGCAACAGGTACACGTCGGCAATACCCCAGACATGCCCCTTCAACAGTTCGCCGTCCATCAGTACGGTGGTAATGCGATCCAGCAGTTTGATCTTGTGGGGACGCATCACCATCATCCCGGTTTCCATCAGCAAGCGCGACAGCTCGATGGTAAAACTGCGACGGCCGGCCCGCGCAGGACGCGGCGCGCCGGCAAACAGGGACGCCGTGGCGGGCTCGAAATTCCGCGTTGCCACCAGGCCGAAACTGAAACCACCGGCTGCCCAATCCATGGCTTCTTCTTCGTACTTTTCCACGATGCCATCGGGTACGGCAGAACGCCGCCCTTCCACCCGCAAGGCACCGACACCGGGATGGAAACGACGCTCACTGCACAGCCGCGCTTCCCAC
Organism: Gammaproteobacteria bacterium; assembly: GCA_041395845.1. Lineage (GTDB taxonomy): Bacteria > Pseudomonadota > Gammaproteobacteria > Pseudomonadales > Ketobacteraceae > Ch67. The sequence goes on along the minus strand of JAWKZS010000003.1, from coordinate 320,168 downwards.
TCCTGCCAGTAGGTGCGCCGGGTACGGTAGTATTGCAACTGATGCAGGCGATGAAAAACATCGGCAAACGAACCGGTCCAGCCATTGCCGAGCGCCTCGGTAAAACTGTTGGCGACACTCAGCAGCAATTCGAAATTGTCCTGCCCCAGATAGCCAATCAGTGGCCGGCTGAGGGTGTCAACATTTTCCACCGTCAGCAATAGTGCGGACAGTTCCATCCACGCCGTCACCCGGCGTTTTGGCAACAGACGCAATCCGAGGCCGACGCCCAGTCCGGCCACATCCGCCCCCAGTTCAATCAGCGCCCGCACCACCGGTTCCTGATCACCGGGATACTGAAAATGCTTGCGAAACGGACGATGGCGGATATCCAGCGCCCGTTCACAGCGATCCAGCAAGGTTTGTAGTAGCGCTACGTCGACTCTGGCCGGATCGAAGCACACGACAAACCGGTGCAGCGCCTGGTTGTACACACACCAATGCACACCATCGAGCGCCATGACCTGTTGCTGATAGAGCTTGTCCAGACGCGCCAGCTGCTCGGTTGCAATATCCCGCAACTCAAGATGCATGCGCCCATCATTGAGATAATAACGACGCTTGTGATGAAACAGATGCTGAAACCAGTAACGCGGAGACTTCATGGCGGACCTGCAGTGAGCGGGATGTCGCCGCCATTGTATGAATCCGCCGTGACAGACTGTTGATGATGATCAAGTGCGGAAAAAGCTTCACCAAACTGTCACAGAATTGAAAAAGCACTGCAACAGGCGACGCCGGTTCAGAACTTCTGCAGACGATTCTTGAGAAAGGCAATCAGCTCGGCTTTGAGCAGTGGCTTGCTGACGTGGGCACCCTGCAGGTAGTCGCACCAGTAGCGTTCCAGAAAGCGGGCATGCTGCTGGGATTCAACACCATCAGCCAGCACTTTCAAATCCAGCTGGTGCGCCAACGCGATGATGGCCGATGTTACTGCAGCGTCATTTTCATCTGCCAGCACATCGCGCACAAACGACGCATCTATTTTGATGATATCAATGCGGAAACGACGCAAATGCCGTAGCGACGACACCCCGGTACCAAAGTTATCTATCGCCAGCGCCACACCACGTTTGCGCAATTCCCGCAACACCTTGAGACTCTGTTCCGTATCCTCGCTGATCGCCGCTTCAGAAATTTCCAGCTGCAGATGGCGCCACTCCAGCCGACAACTGTCGAGACAGCGCTGAATGATGTCCTGCATCCTGGCCGCGTTGCGAAACAGGGTTGCCGGCACGCTGATCGCAAGACGCAGCTGCAGTTGTGGCGAATTCAGCAGCGCCGCACACTGCATACCGGCCGTGATCAATTGCCATTCGAATACCTCTGCCATCAACCCGCACTGTTCCAGCACCCGGGCAAAGGCAACGCGGGTCATCATGTCCTGCTTGCGACCGCTCCATTCCACCATGGCTTCGACCGCAACCACAGCGCCATCAACCGCATCCACCTGTGGCTGGTATTCCACATGGAATTCCTGGCGGTTGAACGCCTCACGCAAGCGCAACTCGGTGGCCATCCGTTCCTGCACACGGCGATTGAGTTCTTCAGTAAAAAACTGGAAGTTGTTCTTGCCCCGGGCCTTGGCATGGTACATCGCCAGATCCGCATTGCGCGTCAACAAGGCGATGGAATCGCCATCGTCCGGAAACACGGCAATACCGATACTGGTCGTGATCACCACCGGCGTTTCGCCGATATCCACCGGCTGCGCCAGCGCACGCACAATGTTTTCAGACACCACGGTGATATCATGGGTTTCCTTCACATCGGTGACAATGACCGTAAACTCGTCGCCACCCAGCCGCGCCACTGTATCTTTTGCCCGCACCTGTTGCCGCAGACGTCGCGCTACGGTTTGCAGCAGCACATCACCCGCCGCATGACCCAGGGAATCGTTGATCGTCTTGAAACCGTCAAGATCGAGGTAGAAAATTGCAAACTGATGACCATCCCGTGCCGCACTATCGATCGAGTGCTGAATCCGATCGTAGAACAGCCGGCGATTCGGCAGCCCGGTCAACTCGTCGTAATACGCGAGCTGTTCAATGGTTTCCTGGGCAAAATGCAGTTCGGTATGATCGATTGCTGTCGAAACGAAATGGGTGACATTGCCCTGCTTGTCACGGATCGGTGCGATGTGCTGATAGGTCCACACTACCTTGGCGGTCTGCGTGCGCAACAGAATTTCACCGCGCCATTCGCCGGCACTGGCCAGTGCATCACGCACCTCTTCCGCCCGCGGCACTTTCACTGACTTGTCGCGCAGCAACAAGGCATTGGTGCCCAGCACATCTTCAGATTCAAAACCGGTAAGTTCAGTAAAATGGGGATTGACGTACTGGATGTATCCATTGCTGTCGGTGATGATGACGGCGGTCGCACTGCTCTCCACCGCCTGATGCAACTGACGCAACTGCAATTCCAGATCGATGCGCCGGGCATAGTCATCCAGATGTCCGAGCGCATGACTGATGTCATCACTGAGTTCTTCCAGCGTGTGGGCGTAAATGTCGGCAAAATCATCGGCATCGGCGGATCCCAGCACCAGCACGCCAACCACTTTCGACTTGAAATGCAGTGGCACCAGCGCCAGCGCCTCGACACCCAGCACCTGAAGATCACGAAACCAGGCTGGCAGCGGCCCCAGATCATTCTGCTGCAGCACACAATAGCGATTCTGCCTTACCGCTGCACACAAGGGGTCGTGATCGCGTTCCCCGCTCAGGATGATCCTGCTCTGGCGCACCAGCTCTTGCCCAGCGCCCCACACAGATACCGGCACCACCTGTTCGCCGTGCAGGATTCCCACCCAGGCCATGCTGAAGCCACCCCGCTCCACCGCCAGACGACACACCATTTCGAACAGGTCTGTGCGCGTCTCACAGTTGGGCGCCTGCTTGCCAGTATCGCGCAGAAAGCGATGCACGCACGTCAGGCGCTGAATGGTACGGCGGGGGTCTGTCATCGAAGATCACTGCAAATGCTCAAGCCTGATAACAGTTTAGGCGATTTGCAGTGAAGCAATGCACCACTGCGGCACTGGCGCGGGAATTGGCTCGAACATCAGCAGGTTAGATCGAAAACTATTTGCGGCTCAGGCAAGCGCCAGAGATTCGCCAATCCGCATGACCTGTCGGGGAATGGAGCCGGACGCTGCCATGAAGCGCTCGGCTGGCTCCAGCATTGGCTCGGTGGTAAGACGAATGGTACCCCAGTGCATCCCGATCAGCCGGCGCGCACCCAGATCCTCGCCAATCCGTACTGCCTCCTCAGGCGTCGCATGCACCGGTTCCATCAGAATCCGCGGCTGGTACGCGCCAATGGGTACCAGCCCCAGATCGCAGGGTCCCAGGCGGGCACCGATATCCGCGAAGGTCGCACCATAGGCGGTATCGCCGGCAAAATACACCGAATAGTCCGCCACATCGCAGCGGAATCCGCACCACAGCGTGGTATTGGTATCCATCAGGCCCCGCCGCGACATATGCACCGCCGGCACCGCCGTTACCGCCAGTCCGGCGCTTTCATGACGATCAAACCAGTCCTGTTCAACGATCCGGCGAAAGCCCTGACAGCCTACCAGCTCCCGTAAACCCAGCGGCACATACACCTGGGCATCCGCAAAACGTCCCGCCAGTTGCCGCAAGGCTGGCACATCCAGATGATCGTAATGATTATGGGAAATCAGAATGGTATCCACCGGCGGCAACTGACCGATGCGAATGGCTGCCGGCACCAGCCGACGCGTGGTGCGCATGGGCACCGGTGACGCGTACTCGGTCAGGTAGGGATCGGTCAGGATTGTCCGGCCATCAAGCTGCAGCAGAAAGCAGGCATGCCCCAACCACAGAATCTTGTTGACGTTGCCGAGCGAATACCAGAGGCGAAGGGATTCCACTTCGGGAATCACATGGTCTGCCGGGAAAGGATAGTGGCCAACAAGTCGCTGCATCTCACCAAGAAAATGCGCCGCTTCCCGTGCCAGCTCACCGGTCAGGCGCCGTCCCCGCGGACTGCCCGGCGGATTGCGGAAGCCGGTTGGCTTGTGATGGTATTTGGATGGATCGTAATAGGGATTTTTCTTACGCAGCATCGTTACCGTCTGGCCGTGCCTTGAGTTTATGGATCATCTCGGCGAACTTGCGGTAAACATCGTTCGGCGTCAGGATACCGGCAAGTTTGCCGTGCTTGGTCACCAGCGCCGCGCCAAGATGCTGTTCAGCCATCACGCGCAAGACATCCTCCAGCGCATCATGAATATCCACCGAAAAAGCACGACTGCGGTAGACATCCTTCACATAAAGATCATCGTCACGCGTGGTACTGGAAAAGGGCGATTCCAGAAAATGGATGTCCCGCTCCGACAACACCCCAACCAGCTGACCGTTTTCGGTAACCGGCAGGTGATGAAAACCGTGGTTCTCCATCATGGCCAGCGCATCCTTGAGCGCTTCATTGACATCAATCGAATGGGGGAACGGCGTCATGGTGGTCGCCAGTGTTGGAATCGATTTCATGTCTATCTCCTGAATCAGATCACGGCCGGGTATCCTGCGAGCGCAGCAGTCGTTTCCACAGATAACCGCTGGCACCCTCGCTGCCGCTGAGCACATACCTTAGCACATTATGGTTATTGACCGTCCAAAGCATCTGCGCGCGCGCACGGTCCAGTCCACAGAACAGCACTTCATCCCCGATACGCAAACCAAAATCCGCATCGGGTAACAACATCCGGTTTTTCTCCCGCTTCACCAGAAGCGCCAGCGCCGGCAGCGGTGTATCACGATCATGGGGATGCGCCAGCAGCACGCTGACTGGCACATGCCGTCCATGGCGCAACAGCTCATGCAGAGCCGGGGTCTGGCGCTCGTCAACCGTGAATGACCAGCTTTCAACCTCGCGCTCGCCCACAATGGACTCGATCTGCCGCAGTAACTGTTCGCACCAGGCTTCCGTTTCCCCGGTCAGCCTGTCGAGGAACTGCATCAGTAACGGCGTCTTGATCAGGAACATGATGCGCTGGGCGATAATGACGCTGGGATCCATGATGAAGTCCACTTTTGCCGCCCGGAACAGCCGCGCATTGGTCTGGCGGTTCTGCCGCGCGACCGTGTAAATACCCTGCTTGAGTTCACGTGCAGTCATGACGATGGACAGATTGTTGGCGTCGTCGGGTGTACCCGCGACAATGCCGACCGAATTGCGAATATCCGCCTCCAGCAAGGTCACCGCTTCAGTGCCCCACCCGGTCACCACATGATAATCCTCGGACACCTGCCGTGCTTCCGGATCAGGCTCGATGATCACGGTACGCAACCCATGCTGCTCAAAACGCTTCTGCAAGGCCTTGCCCAGACGGCCATAACCACAGATGATCCAGCGACCATGACGATTCTGGTGGGCTGATTCGATGGAGCGATGAATCGGGCTGGCCAGCCAGTTGTAGACCAGCTGATGAAACGGCGAGACGATGGCATTGGTAAGATAATCTGCAAACGTTTCGAACGGATCAATGATATGGTCGGTGCCGAATGACGCCATGTTGGCAGCGTACTCCCGGCTCGACACCCGACTGATCACCAGCCGCTCCGGTGCCAGCAGCTTGCTGGCGATGGCCACATACAGATTCGCATGATCATCATTGGTCAGACACAGCACGCCTTTGCAGCAGGGATGCTGGATGCCAGCGTCCTGCAGCACATCCGGGTCACTGGCGTCCGCACACAACCGGGGAACATCGAACGGATGATTATCCAGTTCAAGGGCTTCGATCCGCAGCGGATCGATATCGACAACCACCGTCTGCACGCCATGCTCTGCCAGCTCGGCCACGAGATTGCTGCCCGTCAGCCCATATCCGCAAACCAGATAGAAGGGATCTTTCAGATCCTGGACATCGTGACGGAACCGCACGCGGTGGATCAGATTCATCAGCGACTGGTCCCGCAGTATGTTCACGAGTGCGCCAATGCTGTAGAACCAGCCGATCACGGTTCCATAGATGGTGAACAGTGTCCACAGCCGTTGCGCCGGCGTGAATGCAAACGGGATCTCGCCAAACCCGATGGTGGTGCCCATATAACTGACGAAATAGAACGCGTGCAGGAAATCCATCCGCACCGGCTGGCCTTCCCCATCCTGCCCGGGAATAATCACATACCCCAAGGTTGCAATGGCCCAGATGACAATCAGCGTGACCAGTGGCGCCCGCAGGCGCCGCATGATCAGAAAGGCAACGTAATTCATGCGGATCAGCGCCGCACGGTGACAGTTTCAATCACCAGCAATACAACCGATGTAATGTTGGCCAGCAGTGCACCACCGGACATCGACACCACACTGGCCAGCAGGGATCGCACCTGGTCCGGCTCAGCAATACTGTTGGCGTACCCCCATACAAAAGCAGCCATGATCAGCTGCAGATCGGCCACCAGACTAGTGGCCAGCAGCACCGCGCCCATGTGGGTGCGATCGCCGAACTTCATCACCGTGGCAATCAGGCTGATGACCAGCGCCGCGAACAGTTCATACACGTTGTGGTGGCCGCCATCGTGCAGTGCACCAATGAAAAAGCCAAAGTTGAGGGTGGCTGCCAGCAGGATAAAAAACGCGAAGAACACTTTTTCGGAGTTCATGCCATGTCCTTGGTAAGGGTGGGATCATTCATCAACCAAGTATACGGCAAAGAAAAAGCCCGAACCATTTCAGGTGGTTCGGGCTTCTGTCAGGGCTCAGCCTGAAAGGGTGTTACACGCGTTCGATGACGGTCGCAATACCCTGACCCAGACCGATACACATAGTGGCCAGACCCAGGTTGCCGTCTTTCCATTCCATGATGTTCAGCAGGGTGCCAACGATACGGGCGCCAGAACAGCCCAGGGGGTGACCCAGAGCAATGGCACCGCCATTCAGGTTGACCTTCTGATCCACCTTGTCCATCAGCTTCAGATCCTTCACGCAAGGCAGGCTCTGCGCTGCGAAGGCTTCGTTCAGCTCGACATAGTCGATATCGTCCATGGTCAGACCGGCACGCTTGAGTGCCTTCTGGGTCGCCGGCACCGGGCCGTAACCCATGATGGCCGCGTCACAGCCCGCCACTGCCATCGAGCGGATCTTGGCGCGGGGCTTCAGGCCCAGAGCCTTGGCACGCTCGGCCGACATCACCAGGATGGCGGAAGCACCGTCGGACAGCGCAGAAGAGGTACCGGCAGTCACCTGGCCGTTCTTCGGATCGAATACCGGCTTCAGCTGGGACAGACCTTCAACGTTGGTTTCCGGACGGATAACTTCGTCGATTTCGCACAGGGTCTTGAAGCCGTCAGCGTTGTGACCTTCGATCGCCACGATTTCGTTCTTCCAGCGGCCTTCAACGGTGGCTTCCCAGGCCAGACGGTGGGAACGGGCACCAAACTCGTCCATCTGCTGGCGGGAAATACCGTGCATGCGGCCGAGCATTTCTGCCGTCAGACCCATCATGTTGGAGGCCTTGGCTACATACTTGGACATCTCGGGATTCAGGTCGATGCCGTGCATCATGCCGACATGGCCCATGTGCTCCACACCGCCGATCACGAACACGTCGCCGTTGCCAGTCTGGATGGACTGGGCCGCGCTGTGCAGTGCCTGCATGGAAGAACCACACAGACGGTTGACGGTCTGGCCCGCGATGGTGCGCGGCAGGTCTGCCAGGATGGAGATGTTGCGGGCGATATTCATGCCCTGCTCCAGGGTCTGGTTTACACAGCCCCAGATCACGTCTTCGGTTTCCGCCACGTTCCAGTGCGGGTTACGCTTCTTCAGGCCGTTGATCAGCTCAGCCGACAGTTTTTCAGCGCGTACGTGACGGTACTGTCCATTCTTGGATTTACCCATCGGGGTACGGACAGCGTCGACAATCACTGCGTCTCTTGGATTCAAACTCATTTTTGTGTCTCCTTGGCTATCCGCAATTACTTGTAGAAAGATTCGCCGCTGGCTGCCATTTCGCGCAGCTTGGCGGTGGGCTCGTACAGGCCGCCCAGATCTTTGTACTTGTCGCACAGTTCAACGAACGCTTTCACACCGATGGAATCGATGTAACGCAGCGCACCACCACGGAACGGCGGGAAGCCGATACCCATGATCAGTGCCATGTCGGCATCAGCCACAGAGGACACGATGTTTTCTTCCAGACAGCGTACCAGCTCCAGACACATGGGGATCATCAGACGATCAATGATTTCCTGATCGGCGAAATCCTTCGGTGCAGCAACGTGGGGCTTGATCAGATCGTAGGTGGTCTGGTCGACCACTTTCTTCGGCTTGCCTTTCTTGTCGGTTTCATACTTGTAGAAACCAACGCCGTTCTTCTGGCCGAAGCGCTTGTTCTCGAACATCACTTCGGACGCATCCTTGTGGCTGTACTGCATGCGCTCGGGGAAGCCTTCGGCCATCACGGCAGCGGCGTGTACGCCGGTGTCGATACCCACGACGTCCATCAGGTAGGCAGGGCCCATCGGCCAGCCGAATTTTTCCATGACCTTGTCGATCTTCTGGAAGTCGGCGCCGTCACGCAGCAACATGCCGAAGCCGCCGAAGTACGGGAACAGTACGCGGTTTACCAGGAAGCCCGGGCAGTCGTTCACAACAACCGGGGTCTTGCCCATTTTCTTGGCATAGGCAACAGTGGTGGCAACGGCTTCGTCAGAGGACTTGGCGCCACGGATGACTTCCACCAGCGGCATCATGTGTACCGGATTGAAGAAGTGCATGCCGACGAAGTTTTCCGGACGCTCCAGCGCTTCGGCCAGCTTGGTGATGGAAATGGTGGAGGTGTTGGACGCCAGGATAGTGCCGCCTTTTACCTGCTTCTCGACATCCGCCAGTACCGACTGCTTGATCTTCACGTTTTCAACAACGGCTTCAACGATGATATCCACGCCGCCGAAATCACCGTAGTTCAGGGTCGGACGGATGGCAGACAGTGTCTTGCCCATTTTCGCTGCATCGATCTTGCCTTTCTCGACGCCCTTGGCCAACAGTTTCGTGGCTTCGGACATACCCAGATCCAGGGCCTTGTCCGCGATGTCCTTCATGATGATCGGGGTGCCCTTGGAAGCAGACTGGTAAGCGATACCGCCACCCATGATGCCCGCACCCAGAACGGCTGCCTGATTGATCGGCTTGGACTGTTTTTCCCACTTGCCGGCAATCTTTTTCAGTACCTGATCGTTCAGGAACAGGCCTACCAGCGAGGTAGCAACCGGGGTCTTGGCGACCTTGGCAAAGCCCTTGGCTTCCACTTCCAGTGCCTGATCACGCTTCATGCCAGCGTGCTGCTGCATGACCTGCACGGCTGCAACAGGCGCGGGATAATTGCGGCCAGCCTGCTGCATGACCATGGCAGAGCAGGTCTGGAACGCCATCATGTTTTCCATCGGCGGCAGTTTCAGCGGATTGAGTTTTTCCGCACGACGCGCCTTGTAATCGATCTTGCCTTCAATGCACTCTTTGACCAGTGCCAGCGCTGCTTCGCGCTCTTTGCCCGGTTCAACCACCGCGTCAACAACGCCATCCTTGATGGCCTTGTCCGCCTTGTGCTGGCCACCGGCGGCAATCCACTCAACGGCATTGTCAACACCGATCACGCGCGGCATGCGCACGGTGCCACCAAAGCCCGGGAACAGGCCCAGCTTCACTTCTGGCAGACCGACTTCAGCCTTGGCAGACATCACGCGGTAGTCTGTGGCCAGACACATTTCCAGGCCGCCACCGAGGGCGATGCCGTTGATCGCAGTCACAGTGGGGAACGGCAGATCTTCAATGGCATTGAAAGCGGTGTTGGACTTCAGACACCAGCCGGCGATTTCTTCTTCCGGCAGCTTGAACATGTCAGTGAACTCAGTGATGTCCGCGCCGACAATAAAGACTGACTTGGCGCTGGTCACGATCATGCCCTTGATGGAGCCGTTCGCTTTCAGAGCTGCAGCGGCCGCACCCAGTTCTTCCACCGTCACACGGTTGAACTTGTTTACCGATTCGCCCTGAAGATCAAAATTAAGTTCAACGATGCCATCTTCTAACGGTTTGACCGTAATGGCTTTTCCTTCGTATATCATCAACGTTTCTCCCGCACTGGATTTGGCCCGCCTGCCGGCCATAACCGAAAGGCATAACCTGAACGATTGTGACCATCAAATCGTTTCAAACGATAGTTTGAAAGTGTTGGCATACTGCCTATTCCCACTGTCTTTGGCAAGTTTTTTGGGCCCAACCACAGGCAAACTGTGCGACAAAGACATAAAATCGTCGTCTGCGACCCTATGACTTTTTGGTCACAACATCCGGCGCAAAACCGGCCAGTTTTGCCTGCCCGAAACAGCATCCTGACACATCAATGGCGGTCTTTGATTCATGACACTGCAATCCTGCCCCTGCGGAAGCCAGCAGGCCTATGAAAACTGCTGCGAGCCCTGCCATCGCGGTGACGTGCCAGCGGCTACCGCCGAAGCCCTGATGCGCTCACGCTACAGTGCCTTTGTAAAGCATCTGGCAGACTATCTGATCCAGACCCATCACCCCAGCCAGCGCCAGCCGGATGACGCAACAGCGCTGGCGCAAAGCTTCATGGATACCACCTGGCTGGGCCTCACGGTACTGGAACGCTCGGGCGGCAGCGAACAGGATATCCAGGGTACCGTTACATTCGTCGCGCGATACCGCGCCAATGGAAAAGAAGGCACCCTGCACGAACGCTCACGCTTCGTAAAAGAGGACGGACGCTGGTTCTATCTGGATGGCGAAATGTTGCCACTACCGAGTCCAGGTCGAAATGACCCGTGCTGGTGTGGAAGCGGACAAAAATTCAAGAAATGCCACGGCTGATGCCATGAGGAAAGCCATAGCGGGCGACTGCTGATCCATCCTCACAGATTTTCCTGCAGCAGGCTTTGCACCGTGGCGAACTCGACTTTCAGCTTTGCCAGCAAGCCGTCGGCGCCAGTGATCGTGCCTTCCTTGCCAAGAAATTCCAGCTGTTTGGCGATATCAGACATTGGGCCTGCACAGATGTTGCTGGACGACCCTTTCAGACTGTGAGCCACCTTACGCAGTGAATCCGCATCTGCAGCACCAATGGCTGCTTCCAGTTCCGCCAGTTTGCTGATGGAATCCTGAATGAACGTATTGATCAGGGTTTCGAATTCGCTTTCCATGATCTCTTTGAGATCCTGCAGTGCACTGATATCGACATGCTGTTCTGCGTTAGCGGTCATAGGTATTTCCTTTCGGGTCGCACTGCGCCCTTACATTTCTCAATCATGCAGGTGTGCCAGCGGTCACACATCAACGTGCCAGTCAAACACCACTTCAACCTTGTTGCCCGGCGGCAGATAGCGCACAGACCGGCACATGGTCCGGATCAACGGAATACCGCGACCGCTGTAGCCTTCGGTCTTGTGGCCGGCATTTTCCTTGGCCTGGAAATCAAAACCAGGACCGGTATCTTCAACCACAATGGTCAGTACACCCCCGTCGGTCACCGGATGATGATCGATGTGAAAACGCACCGACCCTTCATAGAGTTCCGCCAGTTTCTGGGTACGCTCCATGTAGTAGCGGGCAAATCCGTCCGCCGACGCCTTGAGTTCCGACTTGAGCCCCAGCACGCCGTGCTCCAGGGCGTTGGAGTACAGTTCCGACAGCATCGTATAGATCTTGCCGCTATGGGGCCGCAAACCGGGCACTTCCATCAGCAGGTGCGTAATCAACGGCAGCGGATTGAACTCACGCAGCGTCTGCGGCCGCAGCTCGTAGGTCATGCTCCAGTCCTTGGGACCACCGGCGAGGAATGACTTCCCGCGCTCGGAAAAATACTCACCCATGTCCTCTTCATTCACCATGGTCACTTCCACCATGGTGTAATCATCATCCTGTTCGCCCCGCCCCGCGTGCTTTTCCACGGCTAGTTCGATTGAGCGGAAAATCTCTTCAGGCTCGGCCGTTGCTGCGATGACTTCGCGCACACGTTCCTCACCAAACATTTCACCCTGGTCGTTGGTGGCTTCGATGATACCGTCCGACCACAGGAATATCTTGTCACCCAGCTCCAGTGGAATGACCGAGGTTTCCGTCTTGAAACGATCGTTGTCCACCACACCCAGCGGCAAGTGACGGGACGGCAGGTTTTCGATTTCCCGGCCACTGCGCCGGTACACCAGCACATCGGGCAAGCCGCCCACCCAGACCTCGGCGGAACGCTTGCGGAAACTCAGATCGCACATGCAGGCACAGCAGAACACGCCTACCGGCAAGATGCGTTTCAGCTTCTTGTTGATCTCGCGCAGGATGTCCTGCAGGGAAAAGCCCTTCTGGGCCATGCCGTAAAAAATTTCCGACACCGGCATGGCACCGATCGCGGCAGGCAAGCCATGGCCGGTAAAATCTCCGAGAAACACATACATGCCACCCGACGGCTTGCGCGATGCCAGCACCAGATCACCATTGAATACCGCCATCGGCGACAGCAGATATTTGATGTTGGGCGCGTCGATGCAGCCAGGATGAGCAATGTTGTCGAAGACCTGCTTTGCCACTTCCTGTTCGTGAATCAGGCGGTCATTGTGCAGGGAAATTTCATCGCGCTGGCGCTGCACGGTTTCATGCAGCCGCCGCATGCTGGCAAAGGCCTTGATCTTGGCCTGCAGGATGATGCGATTGTAGGGTTTGCTGAGAAAGTCCAGACCACCGGCGGCGAGACAGTCAGCCAGCGAGGTGGCATCCCGCAGCGAGGTCAGAAAAATGATCGGTACCAGATTGTCCCCTGCCAGCTGCTTGATGGTCCTGGCGGCTTCGAAGCCGTCGACATTGGGCATCAATGCATCAAGCAGAACAATATCGGGGGATTCCTGCCGGAAGATGTCAATGGCCTCCTGGCCATCGCGGGCGGCATACACGATATGCCCCTCTTTACGCACGATGGTTTGCAGGATCAGACGGTCGGAATCGTTGTCGTCCGCAATCAGAACCCGGAGCTGTTCCACCGGTTCATCCAATTGCGTCGTGGTTTGAGTGCTGTCGATCATGGATCGGGTCAACCCTGCATCCGGCTGATTGCGCATGCAGGGTCAGACATCAGCGGATGGTGAACAACTGCTCGAAGTTCGAGATCGTGAGAATTTTCTTCACGTCCGGATTGCAGTTGATGATTTCAATCTGGGAATTGTCACCGCCCGCGTGATCACGCAGCAGCAACAGCATACCCAGTGCGGAGCTGTCCAGATAGGTCGTTTCCTTCATGTCGACCACGTAGGACTTCGGCTCGTCGGATACTTTCTCGTACGCATCACGGAATTCCTGGTGCGCACTGAAATCGAAACGGCCCTGGATCTTGATGGTCAGTTCACCCGAGGAGGCTTCAGTAGACCAAATCGCCATTATCTACACCTCAAAAAAGCAAGTTGCCTTGAACAGAAATGACCCAGAAGGGCCAGTAAAAATCGTCCATTAATTAAGAGCATAGACCATATTTGCCACGCCAAGAAAATTTACAGGATAAATTTTTGCGTGGCGACTTCCCTGCCCCCCGATGCCTGCATTCTGTCTTTTATTTCAACAATTTGCTGACGCATTTGCGGGTTCAGCTGCAGCAGGCGCATATCTGATAACACATCCTGGAGGTGCAACTCAAGCTGATACAGGGTGTTTGTCAGTTCAGAGAGTAAACGCTTCACCGCATCACCCAATTGCAGCCAGCGTACATCGGCACTGCCGCTTCGGCGGTAACGATCCGCCAGGGTTACCAGCGCCTGCTGCAGACGATGGGTTTCAGTACGAAGATTGACCAGATCCACCACCGGCAGCCCCACGCTGGAGACAAGCCAGTAATCCAGCGGGTACTCCACCAGGGTACGACAACGGGCAAGCTCTGTCAGATACTGATCCAGCTTGCGCTTCAACAAGGCAAGATCCGCTTCGGACTGTTCACTGATGCCGATCATGTCACGGGATACGGATACAAAGCCCCGGCCAATTTCGCCGGTTTGGGCTGCGTTGACCACCGCATTGGCGGCCAGCAAACCCGTACTGCGGGCAATGTCCAATGCCTTTTCCAGAGAGCGGTCAACATTGTGCAACGCGATCAGGGCATGCTGGTAATCCTGCTGAAAGCGGCTCCAGCCATATTCGACATTGGCGATCAGGCGCGCGTAGAACTGTTCAAGGCCGTAACGGGCCGGTTCCACCACACCTGCCAGGCGCAGCGCCCTGGAATCAGCTTGCCCAGGGGCCGCGTAGCCACGGGCACTCAGACCCGCCCCCACCCACCATAGGACGAAGGCGCCCAGCGTTGCCAGCATGCCCGCCAGCCCCAGGCCTTCCATGTGCAACATGATCAGTACCAGAACGGAACAGGTCACTGCAACAGGCACCCACAGCCGAAGCATCAAAACCTGACGTGATTTCATCGTCGATGATTATCCTTGCGCCGCCCGCAGTCGATTGGTCAACCCCAGCAGACGTCCCGCAATGGCTTCCAGCGATTCCACTTCGCAGTGGGCATCCAGCCGGAAAGCCGCGCCCGGCATGCCCCAGACCACCGAGCTTTCCTCATCCTGAATAATGGTATGACAGCCCAATTCCTTGAGTTTGAGCAGCCCCAGGGCACCGTCGTTGCCCATGCCCGTCAGCAGAACACCAACCGTATCCTTCCACTCCAGTTGCACAATCGAATCGAACATGACATCAACGGAAGGACGGTGGCGATTGACCTTTTCGGCATCGCTGAGCACGATGACGACATCTTCACGGGTACGGCGCAGGGTGAGATGAAAATCACCCGGTGCAATATAGACGTTGCCGGGCAGCAGTTTCTGGCCATTCGATGCCTCGTGCACGTTCATGCTGCAGAGCGAATCCATGCGCATCGCATAGGACAGACTGAACTGGGCAGGAATATGCTGGGTCACCACCACTGGCGGGCAGTTGGCCGGCAGCCGCATAAGGACTTCCTTGATCGCTTCAGTACCGCCAGTGGATGCACCGATGGCAATCAGTGCACCGGCGCGGGGAACATATTCCGCCGAACGCGTTGCCGGCTTGACGAGCGGCTTATGGCTGGCCCGCTCACTGCGTTTTTCCAGCTGGGTTAGATTGGCACGCGCCGCTGCACGGATTTTATTGGCGATTTCCTCCTGGTATTCCACCAGCCCCTTGCCGAGATTGTCCCGCGGCTTTGGCAGAAAATCGAAAGCACCGATATCCAGTGCTTCCAGGGTGATGGCCGCACCTGCTTCGGTCAAGGTGGAAATCATGATCACCGGCATGGGACGCAACCGCATCAGATTGCGCAAGAATGTGATGCCGTCCATACGCGGCATTTCCACGTCCAGGGTGAGAACATCCGGCGTCAGCGTCTTGATTTTTTCCCGCGCGATATAGGGATCTGATGCGGTACCCACGACTTCCATATCCGGCTGAGCATTGATGATTTCACTCAACAATTGCCTGATCACCGCCGAATCATCAACCACGAGCACCCTGATCTTGTTGTTGCCATTCATATGCGGATCCATCAAAACAACTCGACATCACCCTGGGGAGGACGCGTATTGATCGTGCGGGCGTAATTGCGTTCACGCTCAAAGACTACGTCATTCCGTACGGTTTTCAGCTTGCGTACTTTTACGGAACCGGTATCAGGGAAGAACAGGACTTTACGTGGGTAGACGCCGCCGACATCTTCGGCAGCCAGTTTCAGACCTTCGCTGATAATGAACCGGTGTACGAAATCGATATTCTTCTGCCCCACATCGATCTGCTGCATGTTTTCCAGTACGCGGCCACCGCCAAAGATCTTGATTTCAAGATTGCGCTTGTCGCCGCCGTTCTTCAGAATTTCGTTGATCAGGTATTCCATGGCCCAGTTACCATAGCGGGCGGATTCACTCATGACGGCGATGCCGCCCGACATGTTTTCACGCTGAACCGGCAGCATGAAATGGTTCATGCCGCCAACACCTTTGACACGGTCACGAATGCAGGCCGCTATGCATGACCCGAGCACGGTAACGATCATTTCCCCCGCCAGGCTCACGTAAAACTCGCCCGGCAGGATCTTGGCGGCATAAACCCCCTGACTGCGATCCCAGTAGCGGTTGATATGGCCGAATCCTTTCGGTGCCTTGGGTTGCGGCCCGCTGGGGGCCAGCAGATTCTGGCTGGGTTCCAGACTCACTGAATTCTCCTGTAGATGGTACGTCCCAGCGATTCGAACCGGCGCGAAACACCATGCAGACTTTCGGAGTGGCCAATAAAAAGGTAGCCACCAGGCCTGAGAATGTCAGCATACCGGTCAAACAGGGTCTTCTGGGTTTCCTTGCTGAAATAGATCACTACGTTACGACAGAAAATGATGTCGAACGGGCCACTCATCGGCCAGGACTCCAGCAGGTTGAGCTGATTGAAGCGGATATAATCCCGCAGAAATTCCTTGGCACGGTAGCGATCATCTTCCGGATTTGCACCACGCTGGACCTGAAAATACTTTCGCAGCAGATCCTCGCTCATGCCGGTCATGCGATCGCGCCCGTAAATACCGTTACGGCCGTGGCTGAGTACGTTGGTGTCCAGATCCGTTGCCAGGATTCTGGCGTCCCAGCGCTCACTGCCGAAGTGCTGATGCAGCGTCATTGCTATTGAATAGGGTTCTTCGCCGGTGGAGCAGCCAGCGGACCAGATCCGTATACGACGATCGCCCGTATGGCGCCGCTTGATCTCGGGGAACACTGTCTTTGCCAGATATTCAAAATGATGGTTTTCACGAAAGAACGCCGTGAGATTGGTGGTGATGGCGTTGATGAAAGGTGTCAGCTCACTTTCACTGTTCTGCTCCAGATATTCGCAGTATTCCGCAAAACTACCCAGATCGAGTGAACGGATACGACGCACGATGCGGCTGTAGATCATTTCCTTTTTGTGGTCACCGAGTTCAATGCCCGTACGGCTGCGCGCAATGGTACGAATAAACTCGAAATCACGATCCGTCATGGGGAACTCGCGCTCGGCAAACCCTCCCCGGCCACCCTCCTTGTTCAATGCATTGAGCGTCTGCATGGCTACACCCGTTTCCTTTGAAATCATCGCAACCTGCTACACCTGTTCCGGCTTACTGCTTCCCTGCTATTGTCGATATCCCTGTGCCGGAAGTCTCAGTGTCCGCTCATATGCTTGATTTCACCCAGCGCCGCTGCGGAAACCTCGGGAATCGTATCGCCGCCGAGCAGTTCGTTGATATCGAGAAGGATCACCATCTTGTTCGCCACATTGACCAGGCCGCGTATATAGGACGTATTGACGTTATCGCCCAGATCCGGCGCTTCGCGCATCTCATCAGCGGACAGGCTGTACACGTCACTCACGGCGTCCACCACGATGCCCATGACGCGGGAGCCTTTGCGGGTATTGACCTTCAGCACGATCACCACTGTCAGTGGACCATACTCGGCCTTGCTCAGGCCAAAGCGCTGACGCAGATCGATGATCGGTACAATGGTGCCGCGCAGATTGATGACTCCTTTGATGTGTGGTGGCGCGTTGGGAATCGGCGTTACGTTTTCCCAACCACGAATTTCCTGTACGCGCAGAATATCCACACCATACTCTTCGTCCGCCATGATAAAGGTCAGGTACTGGTCCGTTTGCTCGCTGTTCTGCTGCAATACCTGATCAAGTTCGACGGCTTCCATTTTACGCTGTCCGACTGTATTCATCTTGCCTTGCTCCTACTACCGAATGCGATGCCTTCACCCCGCGCCCACGCGACTGGACACGAGTTTCAAACCGTTCTTGTGCTGTTGATGCACACCTGCCATTTGAACGATGTCAGTGATATCGAGAATCAGCGACACTGTTCCATCTCCCAGAATCGTGGCACCGGAAACGCCCGCGACTTTCTGGTAATTGGCTTCCATACTCTTGATAACCACCTGCTGCTGGCCAAGCAGCTCATCCACCACCAGCGCCACTTTGGACGTGCCGGTCTCTACCACTACCAGCAACGATTTTTCCAGATGAGCGTTACGCGGAGTGATGGAGAAAATATCCGACAGCTGGATAATGGGAATGTATTCGTTACGCAGGCGGAATACGTCACAACCACCCGCCACACGATTCACCAGACTGAGGCGTGGCTGCAGTGATTCCACAATGGATACCAGCGGAATGATGTAGACCTGCTCGCCAACCTGCACCAACTGGCCATCCAGAATCGCCAATGTCAGTGGCAGCCTGATGGTAAACGTACTGCCTGCGCCTTCTACCGAGCGCACATCAATGCTGCCATTGAGTTCATTGATGTTGCGGCGCACCACATCCATGCCAACGCCCCGACCCGACACATCGGTCACCTGCTCCGCCGTGGAGAAACCCGGCTGAAAAATCAGATCCTGGATCTGGTCGTCGCTGAGTGGATCGCCTTCGCCAATGAGGTTGTTCGCGATGGCCTTGGCACGGATCTTCTCGCGGTTGAGGCCACGCCCGTCATCGCGTATCTCGATCATGATATTGCCGCCCTGATGATAGGCGTGCAGCGTGATCAGGCCTGTTTCCGGTTTTCCCGCCGCCTTGCGCTGTTCCGGTGTTTCCAGACCATGATCCAGCGCATTTCGCACCAGATGCACAAGGGGGTCACCAATTTTCTCAAGCACGGTTTTGTCCAGCTCGGTCTGCTCACCTGACAGTTTCAGTTCGACTTTCTTGCCCAGCTGGCGCGACAGATCACGAATCATGCGAGGGAAACGGCTGAAGGTGAAGCTGATCGGCAGCATGCGGATGCGCATGACATTTTCCTGCAGCTCACGGGTGTTATGCTCCAGCTGCGCCAGGCCTTCCTGCAGACGCAACAGCTTGCTCATGTCGAATTCATTGCCCAGCTGACCCAGCATGGATTGGGTGATTACCAGCTCACCCACCAGATTGACCAGGGTATCGATCTTTTCAATGGAAACCCGGATCGAGGTGGATTCCGCCGCCTTGGCCTGTTCGGCTGCCGGTTCCGCGCGACGTTCCACGGCTTTGGTCGGCTTTTCGTCAACCACATCGGGCACCACCACCGATTCAGCCGCCGGCTCCGGCTCTGGGACATCCAGCGGCACCAGTGTATCCGCAGACGCCTGCGCGGTGATGGTGATATCGGATTCGTCTGCTACCCACTCAAAGATTTCTTCGATTTTCTGCCGCGACTCAAGGGTGATCAGTTCGATATCCCAACCCAAATAGCAGTTCTCGGGGCTCAGCTGCCCCAGATCCGGCAGCTTGTCGGTCAGAGCAGTGACTTTCATGGAACCCAGCTCTGCCAGCTCCCGGAACATCCGCACCGGCTCGTTGCCGGTACGCAGGATATTGATATCCGGAATGAAACGAATGGCCCAGGTCATCGCGTCGACCGCACCGGCAGGCTTTGCAGCGGTGGCTGGCTGGACGCTGGCGGTAACGGTTTCAACACTGGAAGGCTGCGCTGCTTGACCGCTGAGAATGGCATTGAAACGCGCGATGAGATCATGTGACTGCGCGACATCCAGTGCGGAACCGGACTGCAGCGCAGTCAACATGCCGCGCAGGCAGTCCACCGATTGCAGCAGCAGATCGACATGATCAGGCATCAGTTTGCGTGTGCCCTGACGAACCTGGTCCAGCAGGGTTTCCAGCACGTGAGTGAATTCCGCCACCGGCGTGAATCCGAAGGTGCTGCTGCTGCCCTTGATGGAATGGGCCGCCCGAAAAATGGCGTTGATCGTTTCTGAGTCCACGCTGTCGCAGTCAAGATCCAGCAAACTGGATTCCATCGTTTCCAGGCCTTCGAAACTCTCTTCGAAGAACACCTGATGAAACTGACTCAGATCGATACTCATCGCCCTTACCCCAGAACTTTCTTGATTGTATTGAGCAGCTGGTCCGGATTGAACGGTTTGACAATCCAGCCGGTTGCACCGGCAGCCTTGCCCTCGCCTTTTTTGTCTGCCGCTGATTCTGTGGTAAGCATGAGAATGGGCGTGAATTTGTAATTCGGTAAGGTACGCAGGTTTTTGATCAGCGTGATGCCGTCCATCACCGGCATGTTGACGTCTGACAACACCAGATCAACCTGATTCTGGCGCGCTTTGTTCAACGCGTCCTGACCATCACAAGCTTCCACAACTTCGTAGCCAGCGCCCTGCAGGGTGAAACTCACCATCTGTCGCATTGATGCGCTGTCATCGACAGCCAGTATTTTGGTCATGAGTGTTTCTCCATCTTGTCTTGCATGTTCAATTCGTAAATTGCAGATGACGGGACATCCCCATCATTTTCACCGTATCCTTCAGATAGTCGGAAGGTTGCTCCACCACCACGGCCAAGTGGTGCTTTTCCATGGTGGTAACGAAGGAAGCCAGAAGCTGCAGGGTGCTGGTGTCAATGCGTTCGACGCCGGATGCATCGATTGCGACACCGGATGATGACTGCAGCAGCGCCTCAAGCTGCTCATGCAGCTTTTCGACCTTGCTGATATCACAGTTCTTTTCGAGGGTAATTCGGGTCAGTTCAGCCATGAATGATCTGTCTGTGGCACGACAGCCTGCGCCGGTTGCTGGTATGTGTCCGTCCTATGAAAAGCATAGTCAGCCTGCGTACTTACGCTAGTTCGGCACACAAAAAAGCGCATGAACCCAAAGGGCTATAAGGAATGGCTATAGCAGATTGCGGAAGAAGCGGATTTGATTCTAAGTGAGGGGCGCGATGTTTCGCTGACTGTTTTGCCGCGCCCGAAGATCGTTACGCTAACTGCTTGTTTAAAAAGCGTTATTCGAAACCACCACCGCCACGAAAGGGGCGATCATCCAGGATTTTCTGTTCGCGCTTGTCTGCTTCCAGCTGTTCCTGCTGCTGGGCGCGGGCGATCAGGTCGTCCATGGTTTTGAGCTTGCTGCTGGCGGCAATCCACTTGCGGGTCTGGGCCTGGACTGCCTGCTCGCGCTGCCGGATAACCTGCATCTGATGCTGGATGGCCTGCTCCAGGCGGGTCACGAATGCCTGGTAGAGCCCCAACTGGGAGGCCTGTCGCACCATCTGGCGCTGATCGTTGATCGAGCCAAAGTATTCCTTCAGGTAGCCTTGCAACTCGGCACACTGGTTACGGGCCTG
Organism: Gammaproteobacteria bacterium; assembly: GCA_041395845.1. Classification (GTDB taxonomy): domain Bacteria; phylum Pseudomonadota; class Gammaproteobacteria; order Pseudomonadales; family Ketobacteraceae; genus Ch67. The sequence goes on along the minus strand of JAWKZS010000003.1, from coordinate 298,973 downwards.
TTGCAGCTGTTGCTGCAGCTCTGCCAGTTTGCGGGCTTCAAGCCGCTCCTGCTGCTGTTTGATATTGCGCACCGGCTGCAACCGAACCGACTTTTTCATTCAGCATCAACGCCCGGTCGTGAGTTTCTGCAACTGCTGTTGCGCGGTTTTGTAGTCGACCTTTTCCAGCATGCCCTGGGCCAGAAACTGGCGGATGGGTTTGATCTTGTGAATCGCCAGGTCGGTTTCGGGATCGCTGCCCTGCACATAGGCACCGACGCTGATCAGATCACGGCTCTGCTGGTAACGTGCATACAGACGTTTGACGGTTTGCGCCTGCAGCAGGTGTTCCTGGGATACGATCTGCGGCATGGCCCGGCTGATGGACGCCTCGATATCAATCGCTGGATACTGGCCTTCCTCGGCCAGGCGACGGGACAACACGACGTGCCCATCCAGAATGGCACGGGCCGAATCCGCAACCGGGTCCTGCACGTCGTCACCTTCGGTCAGTACTGGGTAGAAAGCAGTAATCGAACCACCGCCCTCGCGACCATTACCGGCGCGTTCCACCAGGGCCGGCAGCTTGGCAAACACCGACGGCGGATAGCCTTTGGTGGCCGGCGGTTCGCCCACCGCCAAGGCAATTTCCCGCTGCGCCTGGGCGTAACGGGTCAGCGAATCCATCAACAACAGAACATTCTTGCCCTGATCGCGAAAGTATTCGGCGATCGCCGTGGCCAGCATGGCACCATGCAAACGCATCAGCGGGGAATCATCGGCCGGTGACGCCACCACCACGGAACGGCGCAGACCTTCAGCGCCAAGACTGTGCTCGATGAATTCCTTGACCTCACGGCCCCGCTCGCCAATCAGGCCCACCACGGTGATATCGGCAGTGGTGAAACGGGTCATCATGCCCAGCAGCACGCTCTTGCCGACGCCACTGCCGGCAAACAGGCCCATGCGCTGACCACGCCCCACCGACAGAATGGAATTGATGGCCCGCACACCGACATCGAGCGGTTCCGAAATGGGTTTGCGTTCCAGCGGGTTGATCGCTTCACGCATCAGCGGCACATATTCGGTAACCGCCAGCGGCCCCTTGTTATCCAGCGGCTCGCCACGCCCGTCAAGAATCCGGCCGAGCAAACCATTACCTACCGGTACCCGTGACGTATGCTGGCTTGGAATCACCCGCGCCCCGGGCTGCAGTCCAGACACCGGTTCAATCGGCATCAGATACATTTTGTGATCGGAAAAACCGACGACCTCTGCTTCGACATCACCGACCTGTGGAGAACGGATAGTGCAGTGGCCGCCCACCGGCACCTTGCAACCGACCGCTTCCAGGGTCAGTCCGACCATGCGCAGCAAACGGCCTTCACTCACGAAGGGTGGCGTCCGCAGGGAATAAGGCACATAGCCGCGAATCCGGCTGCCAATGCTGACTCGCTTGTGCAGTTCAAAGGTCATCGAGACCACCGTCGGCATCGACGCCACTATCATGTTCCAGCGGGAATGCCTCGACTTCATCCAGCAGCTGTTCCATGCCGCCCTGCTGATTGCCTTGCTGTTCCAGCGCCTGTTTCTGCTGTTCGAATACCTGCTGGATCACGGCGGCCAAACGCTTTTCGGCCCGCGCATCAATCAGGCTGTTATCGGTTTCAACAATGCAGCCACCAGGCGTGATGGTGGCATGGGGTACCACGCGCCAGTTATCGTCCAGATCACCCTGTTCGCGCAGATAGCGGGTAATCATGTCGCAGTCGGCGGGATTCAGGTGAATGCGGATGCGCTGGGCGCCGGGATTGAGGCTTTCCAGCGCGCTGGTGACCACTTTTTTCAAGCCGGAGGAATCCAGTTTCAGTTCACGCTGCACCACGCGCTTGCAGATATTTTCCACCAGATCCAGTACCGCGGACTCCAGTTCATCATCATGCTGCGGAATAGGATCGAGCAACACGCGGGCAACCTGGCCCAACCGGGTCACCGCTGCCTTCACATCGCTTTCGCCACGCTTGAACCCTTCCTGGTAACCTTCGGCATGACCGGCGGCCTTGCCTTCCTCGCGACCTTCTTCGAACGCCGCCTGGCGAATGGCTTCGATTTCTTCGGCGGTGGGCGGCTTGATGACTTCTTCGTCTTCAGCGGGTTGCGGTGCTGGCACACCAGGCTTGCTGACCCGGATATTGAAGGCATTCACACGATCAGGCACATCCCGATCCATGCTGGGCAGCTGCCAACGCTCCCAGGCACTCAGCTGCTCAGGCGACAGTGCATCTTTGAATAGAATGTCCGGCTTTTTGTCACTCATCGCTAGAGGCCTTCAGGAGCATCAGATCATCTCCTCGCCGCCCTTGCCTCCCAGCACGATTTCGCCTGCTTCGGCCATGCGACGGGCAATGGACAGGATTTCCTTCTGCGCCGCTTCGACATCGCTGACCTTGACCGGGCCCTTGGCCTCCAGATCATCGCGCAGCAGTTCTGCTGCCCGCTTGGACATGTTGGCAAAGATTTTTTCCTTGACGATTTCATCGGCACCTTTGAGCGCCAGAATCAGCGATTCAGAGGACACCTCTCGCAACAGCGCCTGGATGCCGCGATCGTCAACATCCGCCAGGTTGTCGAACACGAACATCAGATCCTGGATTTCCTGTGCCAGATCCTCATCCAGTTCCTTGATCGACTCCATCAGTTGGGATTCAGTGGTGGTATCGAGGAAGTTCATGATATCGGCTGCGCACTTGGTACCACCCAGATCCGTCGATGCCGAACTGGTCTGCTTGGAAAACTGCTTTTCCAGAATGTCATTCAGTTCCTGCATGGCGTGGGGCTGTACCGACTCCAGCGACGCAATCCGCATGATGATGTCCAGCCGCACCCGCTCGTCGAAATAGCGCAGGGTTTCCGCCGCCTGGTCGGGATCCAGATAGGCCACGACGATCGCCTGGATCTGCGGGTGTTCGAAGCGGATCAGGTCCGAGATGGAACGGGCATCCATCCAGCGCAAGGTGTCAAGGCCGGTGGTATTGCCACCGGTAAGGATACGGTCGATCAGCGTGCCGGCCTTGTCTTCACCCAGCGCGTTGACCAGCATCTTGCGGATATAGCCATCGGCGCCGACGCCCAGCGCTGTCTGGTTGGAAATCTGTTCCATGAATTCCGCCATCACGCCTTCGACCTGATCCTTGTTGATGTTTTGCAGGCGTGACATGGTGAGGCCGATTTTCTGGACTTCCTTCGGCCCCATGTGGCGCAGTACCTCAGCAGCGTTTTCCTCGCCAAGGGACATCAGCAGGATGGCAGCCTTCTCCAGCGCCGGGATACCTTTGGCTGCATCTTTCTTCGCATTATCACTCATTCGCTATCCAGGTTTTCACGACCTGCGCTACGCGGCGGGGATCTTCCGCCACCATCGATTTCACCGCATCCAGGTGTTGCTCATAGGATGCATTGGGCCCAGGCAACAGCGGATTGGACGAACCCGAGAGGGTCACTTCCGGCCCACCGGCGAGGGCACCATCCATACCCAGCGCACCGCCCAGCTGGGATTCCAGCGCCACCAGTGATTCGTCCTTTCCGGCATCTGCCAGCCGCTTGAGTATAGGACGCAATACTCCAAAAATCAGGAAGATAACCAGCAGGAATCCACCGCCACGCTTGACCACATCCCAGAACCAGGGCTGTTCCCACAGGGGCGGCGGCGGAATCTCGGCCATATCAGCCGGTTGCAGCTGATGGAAAGGCTGGTTGATGACGGTCACGCTGTCACCCCGGGCGGCGGTAAAGCCAATCGCATCCCGCACCAGCACCCGAATACGTTCAAGTTCTGCATCCGATAGCGGCTGGCGTTTTAATTCCTGTTTATTATCAGCACCGGTTACCAGTGTCGGCTTGTCGTCGAGGACCACCGCCACTGTCAGCCGTTTGACGCTGCCCACCTGATGGCGGGTGTGACTGATGGTGCGATCCAGTTCGAAATTGCGGGTCGCCTGCTGACGCACATTGCCGCCACCCGCCTGCGCCTGCTCGGCTGCTGCAGCCGCCGTTTCCGGAGCCGTAACCGCGCCAGGGGGCTGATTCGACAGCGCGCCGGGAATGCCTGCGGCAGCGCCTTCAGCCCCCACCACTTCACTCATGGTCTGCTCACTGCGTACCGCCGGCAGATCAGGGCTGAAATATTCCGAAGTCTGTTCGGTCTGATTGAAATCCACATCGGCACTGACCTGGACCCGATAACCTTCCGGCCCCACGATAGACTGCAAAATATTGCTGATGCGTTCGATGTAACGCACCTCGATCTGTTTGGTGTATTCCAGCTGTTTGGCCGCCAGCACCAGATCAGAATTGTTGTCAGGCTCGGACAGGAGCTGGCCGCGCTGGTCCACCACCGTCACGCTTTTTTCGTCCAGCTCGGGAATACTCGCTGCCACCAGCTGCACGATGGCAGCGACCTGCATGCGTTCCAGCGACTGACCCGGATACAGCTCGACAAACACCGACGCACTCGGGCGGCGACTGTCACTGATAAACACCGAACGCTTGGGAATCGCCAGATGCACCCGCGCACCACGGACCCGGTTCATGCTGGAAATGGTCTTGGCCAATTCACCTTCCAGGCTACGGTGATAGCGGGTTTTTTCCATGAACTGACTGGTGCCGAACGCCTGCTCCTTGTCGAGCAGTTCGTAGCCCATGGCCGCACCGGTAGGGAAGCCTTCCGATGCCAGCTTCATGCGGGCATCATGAATACGGTTGGATTCCACCAGCAACATGCCGCTGGCCGTATCCACCTTGAAGCGGATATTCTCCCGTTGCAGCAGGTCTGCCACCTGCCCCGCTTCCAGGTGGGAAATGTCTGTATACAACGGCGTGAAATCCGGTTCCTGCGACCACAACACCACCCCGAAACCCAGCGCGATGCTGGCCGCCAGGCCAATCATCAGCCCTATCTGCTTGACGACCGTCAGGCCACCCAGGCCATCCAGAACAGCAAAGCCACTGGAAGATTTCTGTTCGCTTGCTTCAGCCATGGACTACTCCCCTTACACCGGCATGTTCATGACGTCTTTGTAGGCTTCCACCAGCTTGTTGCGCACCTGCACCACCGCCTGGAAACCGATACTGGCTTTTTGCGATGCCACCATCACCCGGGTGATATCAACACCGCTGTCGCCGCGAATGTAGGCTTCCTGAAGGCTGCCGGCGGTCTTCTGCATGTCGTTGACCTTGTTCAGCGCCTGGGAAAACATGTTGGAAAACGACGGACCACCGACCTGCTCCGACCCGGTATTCAGCATTTCGGGCGGACGAACATCCTGCGTCGCGATACGCTGCATTTCGCGCATTTGCTGGAGGAGTGAATTCATCTGAACGGGTGCTGACATATCGAACCAACCTTATCCTGGCGGATTTTTGACAACGTTTTCGTTATGCACAGATCCTTTCAACATCTATGCCAGATTCACGCATGCGCGCCAGTTTATAGCGCAGCGTGCGCGGGCTGATGCCGAGCTTTTCCGCCGTATGCTTCTTGCTGCCGCCGACGGCGCGCAAGGTTTCCAGAATCAGTTCGAACTCGCGCTTTTTCAGATCCTCGCCCAGCACACTGCCGGACTCGGATTCCAGATCGAAATCATCCAGTGCGCCGGGCATGTCATCCTCGGGAATGAAAATGTCTTCGGCACTGATGACATTGCCACTGCACAGGATCAAAGCTCGCTGGATCACGTTGTCCAGTTCGCGGATATTACCTGGCCAATCATGACTGAGCAGGCGGTGCTGGGCGCTGGCGTCCAGGCTGATGGATGCACCCTTGTGTTTCTGGGCGATCATGCGCAAGGCCAGCGGAATGATGTCGTCGCGGCGATCCCGCAGCGGTTTCCAGGTCAGCGGGAATACGCACAACCGGTAATACAGGTCTTCACGGAAATGACCTTTTTCCACTTCGGCGCGCAGATTACGGTTGGTCGTGGCCAGTACCCGTACATCCAGCGCGATGGGCTTTTTGCCACCGATACGCTCCACTTCCTTTTCCTGCAGAACCCGCAGCAGCTTGGCCTGCAGGTTCACGTCCATTTCGGAAATTTCATCCAGCAGCAAGGTGCCACCGTTGGCTTGCTCAAACTTGCCGGCACTGCTCTGGTGGGCACCAGTAAAAGAACCTTTTTCGTAACCGAACAGGGTCGCTTCCAGCATGTTTTCCGGAATCGCGGCGCAGTTGATGGCCACGAACGGCGCAGTGGCACGGGGGGAATTGCGATGGATGTAACGCGCCAGCACTTCCTTGCCGGTACCGCTTTCGCCCATGATCATGACGCTGGAATCGGTCTGCGCCACTTTTTTGGCGAGCTGGAACACGCGACGGGTTTCCACGTCTTCTGCCACTGGTTCCTGATCATCCACGAACACTGGCTTGACGTACTTTTCCACGATGCTCATCAGCTTGTCGGTGGAAAACGGCTTTTCCAGATAGTCCACCGCACCGTTGCGAATGGCCTGCACCGCATTGGAAATGCTGCCATAGGCGGTCATGATCAGGACCGGCAACTGGGGCTGATCGGTCGCAATACGGCGCAGCAGCTGATAACCGTCCATGCCCGGCATGTTCACGTCGGAAATCACCAGATCGCAGGGATTGGCCGCCAGAAATTCCAGCGCCTGCTCGGCACAGTTGGCATCCGACACGCCATAGCCGTTGATCAGCAGGGTATCGCTGATGGCATCGCGCAGATCGTTGTCATCTTCCACCACCAGAATATGAGCCTTGACGTTTTGCATGATGGCCTCCGAATCAGTTTTGTTGTTGTACGGGCAGGGTCAGATCCACGCGGGCGCCTGCACTGTCATCATTCGTAATCACAAAGCGGCCGCCGTGACTTTCGACGATCGCCTTGACCACCGCCAGCCCCAGCCCGGTGCCGGTGGCCTTGGTGGTGAAAAACGGTTCCAGAATTTTCTGCTCCAGCCCGGCCGGAATACCCGGGCCGTTATCCCGCAGGCTGATGCGCAGGAGTGAATTACCCAGTGACTGCACCTCCAGCGTCAGTGACGGTTCCACACCGGCACCACGGCAGGCCTGGATGGCGTTTTCCACCAGATTGGAAAAGGCGCTGACAAACAGATCGGGGTTGCAACGCACCAGGCCTTGCAATGAATCGATGTGCAGTTCGTACTGGGCCTGATGCTGTTCACACAGGTCCGCCAGTTTCTGCTCCAGACACTGTACCAGCGCTTCGGCGGGCAACACGCGATCCAGCACCACACCACCACGGGAAAAAATCAGCATATCCCGCACCTGCTGATCCAGCTGGTTGAGCTGGTTGCGGATACGTTCGGCGTATTTCTGCTTTTTCTCTGCCGGCAACACCGGATTGCTAAGATGTTCCGCGTACAGAATGGCGGATGACAGCGGTGTGCGAATCTGATGGGCCAGGGATGCGGTCATCTTGCCCATTTCCGACAGTTTGCGATGGTGATTCAGATTGCCCTGCAGACGCCGGGTTTCTGTCAGATCCGTCAGCACAATGATCTGGCCGGGCTCGTTGTTGAGGGACTGGGTTGCCAGGCTCACCAGCCGGCCGTTGCGCAATACCACTTCGTGGCCATCAGTCGGTGTCGGCGAAAAGCAGCGCTCGATCACCGAAATCCATCGCACACCGTTGAGCGCCATGCCGAGTAATTCTTCGGCCATCGGATTGGCCTGCGCCACCACACCGCGACCATCCAGCAGCACCACCGCTACCGGCATCACATTCAGCACCTGATTGAAACGGTCGGCCAGTTGCTGGGTGGCAGTTGCCGCCCGCGCCAGTTGCTGATCGGTATGCTCCAGTTCCTGAGTCAGCTGGCCGATGCGATGTTCGAGTTCCAGATAGGGCCGATGGATTGCCGGGTTTCGCAATGGCACGGCAACCGCGACCGGATTTTCGGCAGCCAGGGAAGCAGGTGACAGTTTTTCAGCGGCAACACTCATCGGAACACTCCAACTTATGACAGTTGAGGCTCCTTATTCAAAACCTGTGCCAGCAGCACTTTTGTCAGCCTTAACAGTAGGTTAGCAACTTCGACAAAACCCGGCGCCAGATTATCGGCGGTTTTTGCGGGGAAATTTCCGATAAATAGCAGGCAAAAAAAACCGGGTGCTAGACCCGGTTCAAATCGTATTTTCGCATTTTCTCGACCAGCGTCGTTCGGCGTATCTTCAGTTTTTCTGCCGCTCGCGCCACCACGCCGTTGCAGTCGTCCAGTGCCTGCTTGATCAGATTGAATTCCAGATTGTTCAGGTATTCCTTCAGATCGATACCATTTACCGGCAGCAGCGCGGGCGCATCCATACTCACGTAACCGGGACCGCTGCTCGGCGCGACCTCTTCCGGCAATTCCTTTTCTTCGTCCAGGTCATCCACATGACGAAAACGCTTGGGCAGATCCGACACGCCGATCACCCCATAAGGATGAGTGATCACCAGCCGCTCCACCAGGTTGGCCAGCTCGCGCACGTTGCCCGGCCATTCGTGCCGGCACAGCGCCATGATGGCTGCAGAATTGAAACGGATGGAGCCGCGCTTTTCATTCTCGATCCGCGCCACCAGTTCGTTCAGCAGCAACGGAATATCTTCGGTGCGTTCCCGCAGGGGCGGCATTTCGATCGGGAACACGTTGATACGGTAATACAAATCTTCGCGGAATTTGCCGTCTTCAATCAGCTTTTCCAGATTCTGGTGTGTCGCCGCAATGACACGCACATCGGCTTCGATGGTTTTGTTGCCACCGATCCGCTCGAACGTGCGCTCCTGCAGAACACGTAGTAATTTTACCTGCATGTGCAACGGCATGTCGCCGATTTCATCGAGGAAGATGGTACCACCCTGGGCCAGTTCGAAGCGCCCGGGCCGGCTGGAAATCGCGCCGGTAAAAGCGCCCTTCTCATGGCCAAACAGTTCGCTTTCCAGCAATTCCTGCGGAATCGCGCCGCAATTCACCGGCACGAACGGCTTGTGACGGCGATGGGAGTGGTAGTGAAGATTGCGTGATACCACTTCCTTGCCGGTGCCGGATTCGCCGGTAATCAATACCGATACATCCTTGTCCGCCACCTGGGCCATCAATTCCCGCACCTTGATGACGGAACGACTGGTACCGACCAGACTGCGGAACAGTTGTGCCTCGCGACGATGGGCCCGAATCGGATCGGCTGATACCTGATCCCGGTACACCTGGGCCCGATGCAGGGTATCCATCAGCTTGGTGTACATCGGCGGGGTTTCGATACGGGCAATAACGGAGCGCTCCAGCTCCTCATCCAGCTCTTCGGCGTTGCCTGTGCCATTGAGCAGCACGATGGGCAGATTCTTTTCCCACTCCAGCAAGGCGGTCAGCTGCCGGCTGAGCGAGGGAACGTTGCCAATAAAGGCACAGGCAAACTCGGCACCGGGCTTGTCACCCACCACCCCACGCCAGTCCGCCGCCCCGGCGGCATAAGTGGCCTCGCCCACGAAGTCGAGGATCACCTTCATGTCATGGCGCCGTTGCTGGTCGTCATCGATTAACAGGACTTGTACTTCTCGCCACATGTTGTTGTCTTTGTTGGCGGGCTCCCGCCACTCCCCATTCATGTTCGGTTTTTGACGTCTTTTGAGTCGAGTACCTATCAGTTAAGAAACAAACCGACATTTGGTCAAATTGTTGGCGTGAAAAAATTGACCAAATGGAGTCAGGTTTGGTGAATCTGTCAAATATGGGGGTCGATTAGGGCTGGACACCCGTCAGAGGCAGGCTATGTTTATATGGAACGCAAAGGGATCAAACGCGTTGTTATATCAATGAAAAACGGGGGCTGCATGGCTGATATCGTAATGTTTGGCACCGGCCAGTTTGCCGAGGTCGCGGTTGCCTATCTGGAACGGGATACCACCCACAACATCGTGGCGTTCGCCCTGGATCGGGATTTCATTGAAGAACCCACCTTTCAGGGCAAGCCGGTAGTCGCCTTTGAAGATCTCGAGCAACATTACCCGCCGGACCAGATCGAACTGTTCATACCGCTCAGCTACAAGAAGATGAACCGCTACCGGGAGCAGCACTACCTGGATGCCAAGCAGCGCGGCTACCGGTTCATCACCTATATCTCGCCCCACGCCCGGATTCACAGCCACACCAAAATCGGCGAGAACTGCATGATCCTCGACGACAACGTCATCCAGCCCTATGTGGAAATCGGCAATAACTGCATCCTGTGGTCGGGCAACCATATCGGCCACCACACCAAAATTCGCGACAACGTGTTTATTGCCTCCCATGCCGTGGTATCCGGCGCGGTCGAGATCGGCAACAACTGCTTCCTCGGCGTCAACTGCACCATCCGAGACAATATCACCATCGCGCCATTCTGCCTGATCGGCGCCGGCGCGGTCATCCTGGACTCCACCAGTGAAAAGCAGCTGTTTATCGGCCCCAAGTCGGTAGCCGCCAAAATCAGCACTGATGACCTGAAGAAAATCTGAGGCCCTGCCCATGCGTGGAAACGAATACACTCCCGGCGATCTGGAAAGTACCAAGCACGACAACCTGCGCCCCCAGTTTTACGAAGGGATGGAAACCATCAAGCAGCTCGGTTACAGCACCGATGATTTCATCCATCACTTTCCCTGCTTTACCGGCCACCTGACGCTGGCGCGCTTCATTTCCTTTTATGAAACCTACCGTCAAACCCTGGGCCTGGCCGGCCATATTGCCGAGATCGGCATGTTTCGCGGCGCGGTGTCCTTCTTCTTCGCCAAGCTACTGAAACATTTCGAGCCTTATGCCATGACCCAGGTGCACGGCTTCGACTGGTTTCAGGGCAATCAGCCCACCGCTGCCGACAAGAACATCACACCCGGCGGTTACACCGAATCCTACGAGCGCGTACTGAAACTGGTGGAATGCCAGGGCCTGGCCAATATCCTGAAAGTGCACAAGCTGGATGTGACACAGGAACTCGATGCGTTCTTCGAGAAATACAGTCACATGCAATTCAAGATCGTGTTTCTGGATGCCGGACAGCACGAGATCGTCAGTGCTGTACTCCCCCATTTCTGGAAACGACTCAACAAGGGCGGCATTCTGGTTCTGGACCAGTACAACTTTGATATCGCCCCCGGCGAAACCCGCGCAGTGCAGGAATTCTTTGGCGATAGTGTGCAGATCCGGACGTTTCCCAATGGCTGGATGCCAACGGCGTATATTGTGAAGGAATGACCCCGCTAACCGACATCGATAGCCGAAACCCGACGTGTGCATGAACACCACAACGATCGAAGAACAGTTCGAAGCAGCAGTATCCCTTTATCTGGATGGCCAGTATGCTAGCGCCGAAACGCTATGCCGTGATCTTTTACGGATCGCTTCGCTTCAGCCCGCCATCCATCACGTTCTTTCACTTATCTGTTTCCACCTTGGCAAAATTAACGATGCCTTAACACATGCCGAGGCGGCCGTCTTGCTGGAGCCCAGATCCATTGACCACCTTTCAAATCTTGGCGACATCCACCAGGCACGCTTCGACCACAACAAGGCCAACGCCTGTTACAAGGCAGCTGACACGCTGGCATTGCTCATGACGAACTTACCCTCTGCCGAGTAAAACCCATGCAACAACCTGTTCGATACATCCATATTGGCTATCCCAAAGCGGCATCGACGGCATTGCAGACGCATCTTTTTGCGAAGCATGGCTCCCTCTATCACCTCGGTGCGGGTTCAGGCGGTACTGTCGCGAATTATATCGATGACGAAATGATGGTGGATGTGGAAGTCAGCCTGAGAACGGAAAAGGAATCTGTTTACCAGCGCGCCCGCACTATCGAAAATTTTGAAAGACACTTTGTCAAAGCCAAGGAACTTGGCAAGCTAGCCGTTGGACTATCATCTGAAAGCCTCAGTTTTACAATGCACCACGACATAGATCCTGCACAAAAGGCCGCCCGACTGCAGGAGATCTTTGGTGCAGAAACCAGAATCATAATCGTCATTCGCAACCAGTGGGATCTGCTCAAATCGCTCTACCGGGAATACGTACTGGGCGGTCTGCATGTCGATTACGCCGAATTTGCCTATTCAATCTATTACAACCAGGCCCGAAGCTGCCTCTATGATCTGAACTATGCCTACACAATAACGCTTTACCGGCAATTGTTCGGTGCCGATAATGTACTGGTGGTCACCTTCGAAGACCTCCAGCGCTCGCCAGATAAAGTACTGGGCCAGATCCAGCAACACCTTGAAATACCTGTCGAGATTACCAGGCTCCCCAAGGCCAACACGCGAGAAGACGATGTTTTTCTGGAAACAGTACGCAGGCTAAACTGTGCTGTGCGCCCTAATCATGCAAGATCTGTGATTGAACCGATCGGTGCGTTCCGCTACCCATCCTATTTTGAGCAACGATTAGGGGTGCCTGTCGATGCAAGGATACTGGAAGATCAACGTTATATTGATAGCATCCGGGATGTTGCCAAGCCGGCTTCATTACCGTATCCAATACCGGCTCTCGATTACAGCCTGGACCCACTAATCGAGAAGAAAACTGATGAATTATTCGGGGAGTGGAACAAAGCTCTGGATAGTCTTACTGCCATAAACACCTTTGAACTAGGATACCCGTCTTAAAACCACCAGCAGCGGCTTTAGCTGGTCATCATATGATTCGGAGCGGCGACACCTGACTTGCCAGCAGTTTCACAGAGGCATGCCAGCGCACGCGCAAGATCAACATAGACGATGTCAGGCCTGAAGTAGCGATTCTCCGCTACCGTACCAGCCAGGTGCCTTCTCATTGCAGTTACCCTGCTTCGCGCCTCTGCCAACGCGACAGCCTGCTCGATATAGTCCTCGCGGGAAAAAACAACCAACTCCTCCAAGCCCGCAGCTGTCAACATCGAAGCAGATGACCGAGCCCGCCAGCCATCACCACACCAGGTCAGTACCGGCACACCCTGCCACAAAGCGTTGAGTGTGGTGGAACCACCACTATATGGAAATGTATCCAGGCACAAGTCAACCTTTCCGTACTGCCGACGCATTTTATCCAGCGATGACCAGCCATCAATGATGATACGACTCATATCCACATTGCGCTTGCCAAAGACACCCGCAATTTTTCGGATCACCCGATCGCGCTCCGTCTCCGCACACTTAATCACCAGTTTTGAATGAGGCGCCCTTTGCAGTATCTCGGCCCATGCTTCCAGCAACAGGGTATTGATTTTGAAGAATGCATTGAAGGAAGCAAAAATAAACGGTTCCGACGCCCCCTTATCAGGGATGGAAATTTCAACATCCCTGGTAAACGAGAATGCACCATTAACACCGCACGGCAGACGAATTGCCTTCTCCAGATAATACCGCTCATCCGCGACGGGAACCTGCACATCATCTACGATCATATAGTCGTAGTTCTTCATTCCCATCGTTCCCACCAGATTGAAGTAGTTAACCTGAATGGGAGCAGACCGGCGACAAAATACGCCTAATCTATGATGGTCACGCAACCGGCCATTAAGATCGATCAGCACATCGATCTGGTCATGGCGAATTCTCTCAGATAACTGATGCGACGTCAGCGCATGAACGTTGGCAATGATAAAGTGATCGCCAGAGGCATTGTATTCGCGATCTTCGAAGTTGTAGTAATACACGTCGAGGCCATTTTCAATCAGACCGCCGGCCATCGGGAAGATGGCATTGTTACCAAAAACAGTTGAACCATAATCGCAGACCAGCCCTACACGAGGACGCTCGTGGTGGTGCAAACTAAGCGCTTCGTCTGATTGCTCAGCATAACGCCGCGCCCACTCGCAGCTTTCATCCAGAAAGCGTTGCTGGGTATACGACCATGAGGCGAGCATGACTTTGAGAATCAGATTGTGCATATTGGGCGTTGGCGATTGCTCGTTGAACAGGCGAGCCAGCTCAATGGCAAGCTCACTTTCACCGCAATCTGAATAACTCATGACTAGTGCTTCGCGAATATCATCCATGTGAAGCTTTGGACTGCCAATATCACGCAACTTCTTCTGTACGGTACGCACGTCATCGCTGGCTTCAAATACATCCAGCATATAGTCGCGTACCTTGCTTGGAAGATTCAGATAGAAATTGCGACTCTCAACCATTATCGTGCCATCCTTATCGCCAATGCGCCGCCCATCACAAAGCTGCAGGCTATGTTCGCGGCATTTTCCTTAACAAATTCATCGCCAGTCATGCGCGGGCCATCGCCAAACTTCCAGGTGTAATCATCAATGATGATCCAGCCACCCGGCTTCACCAGCGGACACCAGTCAGCAACATCCTGCCTAACCACATCCAGATCGTGATTACCGTCGATATGCAGGATAGAAATCGAACCCTCATAGCGGGTTAAACCAAATTCGCACGTTTCCACCGTATTCTTGTCTCGATAACTGCAAACAGCCTCATTCGACAACATTCGGAGATAATTGCTGTTGTTGAACCCACCGGCGAGCATATTCTGGCAGAAAACCTGAAATCCGGCGCTGATATCGTGGGTGGAAGATGACAGCTTGACCAGCTGATCGTTTAGCGAATGCTGTACAGCAGCCTGCACCGACCAGGGATCAATGCACAGCAGATTACCTAGATCATAGTAATTGGCCAGCCAGGCCAACAAATACGCCGATCTTCCCCACAGGCTACCGATTTCTACCAGATCACCCGCTGGCGCGGTGGAAGCGGCAAGCAGGAACAGCAGATATTTGTCGCGATCGCACTCCCCGGGTAAGTCATCGATATGACGTACGATACCGGCCAAGGCCAGTTCCGGCGGCAGGTTATCCCCATAACCATACTGGTGGGCAAGCGAGCGCATGACCAGAGCATCCTGCAATGCTGCCTGATAAGGCGACAGCATCGCAGGTATGGGTGGTGGATTTAGCAACGGTGGTTCATCAGGCGTAAGCGACTGATCCAGAAACGACCAAACAACCTGATGCTGGCAAACAATGGCAGTCACGGCAGCGCGGCGCAACAGACCGCGCAGTGCGGGCAGAAAATCAGGGTCCGATACATGGGGCAGGTAATGACATTCGGCGTACTCGCCCGCCGCAGGTTCATACCGGTTACTCGACGCACCGATTAATCTCAGGCGATCGCGGTTTGCGCGCGCATAACGTATCGCCGCAGGCATACCGGCCGGCGGTACCAGAATGACCTGACTCACGCGCGCACCTCTTTCCTCATGATCGCCAGAAAATAGAACTGATAAGATCTGGTGAAACTCTTCCAGGGTAAGGATGGCGGAATCGCTTCACGGGGAAGCGCGTGATACGATCGTGTGATGCCAGCACCCGGTGAAAGTAACGTGCCTGCAGCGGTGTCGCCTGTTCATACAGTTGCTCATCCAGACACACCAGCACGCCGCCTGGTTTCAACACACGGCTCATTTCTGCCAGCGCTTTGGCCTGATCCTGGTAACCATTCAGCGCGCCGTAATTCAGCACCACATCCATGCACGCATCCGGAAACGGCAGTGCCTGCGCGTCGGCAACGTAAAGTTGTACTGGCACCTGTGCCTGCGCAGCATTGTCTGCGCCCTGCAACAGCATGGTGGCCGCCAGATCAACACCATGAAACTCACCCTGCAAACGGGTCCAGCCGTGGCGTAACAGCGAATTGCAGGTGCCCGTCGAAACATCAAGGATCTGGAGGTTCTGTGCGGTAGAATATTGTTCCACCCAACGCTTGTGCACGTCAGGAAAGATTTCATCCGGGCGATACGGCTTCAGCGCCAGACCCAGTCTTGACAGGAATCGCCAGCAGCCACAGCCAGAACAGATAGGGATGACGCAGGCAAAGCAAAACCGTTCCCAGTAAAATGATGCCCTGCACGGTCAGCACCACGGTGGAGCCGTGAATCAGGGAACGGGTCAACACGGCAAAGAAGGCAACCGACAACACCCATACAGCAAAAACACCGCCCACTGGGCAATGACTGCCGTACCGGCCGTGCAGGCATCGACAGCAGCGGACATCATGAAGTTGTAATAGCGCCCGAGCAAACCGTTATACAGCTGGTCCCGCAGGGTGCGATCCTGCCGCGCAATATCCTTGCCGGCAGAAAAATCGGCAAGCCAACGTGCGCCGGAATGACATGGCCCTGCTCGCATCGCCACTGGGATGAAAACTTGCGCCAGTGCTGGGTGCCGCAGATCGGGCAGCACACCATTTCCCGGGTGTAATGGCTGTCGTTCACGCGGCCTCCGAGCGTCGATGGGTGGCCAGTAATTCCAGCACCAGCGTCCAGCGGCCGCCCGCACTGGTCCATTCAACCTCACGCTCCTGATCCACGGGCCCACTGCATGTTCCAGATCGTAGCGGAACAGAATCAGGTCACCGGCATCATGCCAAGGGCTGGTATCCACAAAGCCTTCAGGCGTCACAAAGGTGGTGCCACCATGACCGTAATCCACGCCTGCTTTGGAAAGCGCCAGAATCAGGCCTACCCCCTGGGGATCGATCGGATGTGTGTGTTTCATCAGAAAGCCACCACCCACCGGATACTGCAACGCCTTGATGCGTACATCTGGCGTCGCCAGACGATAGTGCGTGCCTGCAACCGCATTCTGCAGGGTCAACATGGGATCGGCGATGCTACGCAACTGCCCCGCCAGCGACGAAGGCAGAGCATCCAGCGCGCCAAATCCATGCTGATGAAACAGATGGGGCAACAGGGATTTTTCCGGATGGGCATCAATGCGATGAAAATTCAGGCCCGGTACATTGGTGTCGATGGCAAAACTGACGACCTCCTGGGTCTGACGCCAGTCCACAATGCTCTGCTTCAGCTGAAGAGCCGCTTCTGCGGTTACCGCATGTTTAAGAATGACCACAGTACCGGCTTTTATTGCTGCCCTGATGTGTTCAATGCGGGGTTGGCCGCTTGCCTCTGCCAGCGAACAGTCGATCAGCAGCAGGCCTGGACAGGGTTGTTCGTTCATGGCGAATCTCCTTCACAGATGGCGAAACCGAAGCCGGTCGCGCCAAATCCGTTGCCGTTATAAAACAGATAATCCCGTTCCCGGTAGCGAACAAAATGGGGATAGGCAATCATCACGCTATCCCAACCCGTGGCTGATACATCGATACCTGCTGCCTCGTCACAACGGTTCCAACGGATGCCGTCATCCGACACTGCATAGCCGATGCGATAACTGTTGGCAGGATTGTCACGGTAGTCAAAGGCATTGCGGTGGCAATACCACATTTCAAAACCATCAGCGCCTTGATGAATGGTCGCGCTGCAGATACCGCCTTCGTCCGGGGTGGCGTAATCAATGGCAATCCGGCCTTCGCGACGCCAATCAATACCATCGTCTGATTCTGCATATTTGATGTGATAAAGCGGTTCGATGCGGTCACCCTGTCTGACCCAGCCGGTGCAGCTTTGATACCACATGCGCCACAGACCGTTTTCGACTCGCACCTGCGCAGTACCGGTAAAGTAGGGTTCATCCCGACGCGCATCCAGCAGCGGGCCCTTGAACAGCTTCGAAACGTCAGCCCATCATCGTCGCTGACCGCAATTCCGATACTGTTGTGATAGGGAATGGTTTTGCGCTGGGTCCAACCGGCGTAGTACAGATACCAGCGGCCATTGCCCAGCGGCACCAGTGACAGCGGCATGATGCCGCTTTCATCAAAGGTGCCAAGATCGCCGAACGGTAACAGCACACCATCATGAATGCGACGAATCCTGTGTGGATCGCCAGCATCCGTTTCGATATAGCTGATATTGCTTTGGCCCTGCTCATTACGGGTGGCGAAATAAATTCGCCAAAAGTCGTCATGCTGTTGTACCAGCGGCAGCTGGGCATGGCTGCGCGCCCAGGGCACCTGCCCATCGGGTACGTATACCAGACCGTGTTTTTTCCAGTGTCGTGCCTTGGGTTCCATGGCCGCGCAAACCCCTTGGGGTGTCATTTTTCTGGCGAACAACGCCAGTCAGTTGTCTTTCCTACGGATTCTGCAATTTTTCTGCCAATGCGTTCCGGAAGCCAATGTCAGTTCGACATGCAGTTGCGTCGGCGTTTCTGTCAGCAGGCGATAAGCCACGCTCAGTAACTGCCGTGATAGTCGGCAGAAAATGCAGGCGCACCCGCAGCCGCAAACGCGTCGGCTTCGTACAATTGCCTTCCGCCTGGGGAATTCACTTAGTCGGTGGCCCCCATCCGCGCGCAAATCGCCAGTATCCGATCCTGGCCTTTCAGATCTGCGGGCAACGCCAATGTACTTGAGCGTACAACAGGTCGGGCCACATTCAGGCTGCAGCAGACAAAGGCAAGGGTCCGCTCCAGATAATCCACCACACTACCGCTCACATCTGTCAGACAATCCAGCCACTGGCGCCGCTCTTCCGTCCACTCGATGTCCCACTGTGTCGTCAGCTGTTTTATCTGCAACGCAAACGATGGCTGATCGCCCGCGCGCCACTGCAGATCGCTGATTGGGGTTTTCTGGTCACACTTGTTCAAAGGCATACTCAACCAGCGCGGATTACCCTGGCTATCCGGCACCTGATTGCGGTGAACATAGCCTCGACGGGGAAACTGCACGCAGTCATACATCACAAACTGATCCACCTGCTGGAACAGGCGAAAGTAGCCCAGATACGGCACGAAATAGGGTTGCATGATGGCAATGCGATGGGCCATCAGCCTGCACTCACCGCTGCTTCCACCCGATCTGCCGCTGAATACATTTTCTCATTCAGTGGTTCACCCTGCTGTTGCCGCATGACCAGCTGCCCGACAAATGCCGCGGTCGCCGAGGCAGCAGCATGATGGCTGCCGTAAAAGCGCGCCTCGATATCCGCCTCGCGAATCTGTGTCGATAGCTGCAACCGAAACGCAGGATCATCAATCAGTCGACAGGCGAACGCCACATAACCATCGATATCCGGCTGCGCCACCATCCCGGGTATGCCGGCTTGCGCCACGATGACGGCATCCACCGCCACCTCGGTATCACGCACCTGCTTGACCACCAGCGGCAAACCCAGCAACAGGGAATCGATCAGGCTGTTGGTGCTGCTGAAAGGAAACGGGCTCAGATGCAACTGACAGCGTGCAATGGTTTTAAGGTAGTCCCGATAAGCCATGGGCGGGTGCACTACCGCATTGGGTAGCAACCGGCGCAGCTGCCGGCGGAACAGTGCAGACGCCAGCGGATTCAGATACGGAAAAAAGTGAAACTCCACCGGATGATTTGCCCGCTGCACGATCTGCTGCAGCGCTGCGATGAACTCCGCATTCACTTTCATCGCGGCTGCCGGAATCGCAATCCGAACTGGCGCGCCGGCGCCGGGCGACTGGGACCACTGCAACATCTCGCTGCGTGGCGGCTGCTCCATGTGGGGCACAAAGCCCAACGCACCATTCACTGCGGCGATGATGCGTTCGGAAAACAGTTCTGGCGCCACAATATAATGCTGCTCCACCAAACAGAAATCGATTACCTCGGCATGGGAGCTGGCAGGATGCCCCATGCTCATCATCTGGAACGGCGCCAGGCGCAAATTACTGAGCAGAATGGCAGGCAATCCCATACCAATGCTTGGATAGTACACTGCATGGGGCTTGATCTTGCCTACCAGCGCCATCGCTGCCTGCAGCGACGCGCGATTATCATCACTCCACTCCAGATAGTAATGACTGTCAAAAAGTTTGCGCGCAGTGCTATCGGATTTGTTTTTCTCGGTCATGCCCACCAGATAAAAATGCTGGCGCAATGACTGGATGATGGGTGCCAGGCAACGGTACATGGCATGGGCAGAATGCATCTGTTCGTTGATGATCAGCATGACCGGCTTGCCCTGCCGCTTTTCCGGCATAACATCCAGCTGACGTGGAATCTCCAGTCGTTGCATCCATCGGGTCAGCATCTGATTGAAATTGGCTTTGATCTGGTTGCGACCAGCAGTTGTCGCATAGCTGCAATGCATCCAGGCCACACACAGCCAGCCCAGCATGAACTCGTCGAATACGGCAGGATCAATGCGATTGACCAGCGCAGACAGCAACTGATTACGTGCGGTGTTTTCCCGTTCCACGATGCAGAACTGGGCGCTGACCGCGTTGATCAGCAGCCACAGCAAATGGCGCGAATGGGTGGAAAGGTAGTTTTCGTAGGGGATTCTGACGTCGGAATAAATGCCGTGCAGTGCCAGAATCTTGTTGAAAGCTTGCTTGGTCAGCGTGGTGGCTTTGCTGCCGTGCACCGGGTCCAGCAGATTCTGCAGCACATGATCGGCGCTACCGAATCCGGATACCCCCATCACCGCCGCAAGGTGCGACTGCAGCCGGGCAAACACGAAGAAGGTTTCATCGTCCAGCCCATAGCCCGGGTCGGCAAACAGTTGACACGCCGCCGCCCCTATCCGGGTCGCAAGGTATTCGATTTCATGATCAGCGTAATGTGACAGGAATACGGCATCGTTGCGCGCACGATGAATCGACAGGTTCGCCAGCAGCCAGAGCAGATATTGCTGCGCATCCCCGAGACGGCGTTCGGCAACGGCAGCTTCCAGCTGACGCAGCACGACAAGAGCGTCCATAAGCCCCCAGTTTTTATTGGCTTCCAAACTCTTTTAGCTAAGTGAAGCAGAAAACTGTCTGCTTTCAACTATTTGCCAGAGACTGTACACAACTCGACCAATCTCGTCGGGGGACAGGAAATTGTGGAATGGCAGTCCGATGATCCGCCGGTTCAGCGCTTCAACGGTGGCCAGACTGGATTCGCCGGGGCGATACACCCGAACAGCGTTGGCCCAGTTGGCATGACGGTGCAGGCCCGGGTTATACCAGAGCCGGGTACCAATGCCTTTGGCCGCCAGCTGCTGCTGCACCTGCGCGACATCCTGCTTGATATGATCGCGCAGACGCACCGGCATCGTGGATCGGCTGAACCGTACCGGCAGCTTGACCAGCACATCGTCATCCGGCGGATTGTCCGCAAAGGATTGTGTCGCCCACAGATCGGCATGCAGCTGCATGTGGGACTGATAGGCACTTTCCACCCGCGCCCGTTTCAGCTGCCGTGCTGGCCAGCGGGCCAGCTGTGCCAGCCCGACCGCTGCGTGGTATTCGCTGAGCTTGCAGTTAGTGCCGGGCATCACGACCTGCCCCACCGCATCCATGCCGAAACTGCAGATGCGACGGGCACGGGCAATCAGCTGTTCATCCGCTGCCGCCAGAATGCCACCTTCGCCGATACCGAACGCCTTGGTGGCATGCATGCTGTACGCCACCAGCAGTCGGCGCCCTACCCGCTGGTTACCCAGTGCAGGTGCCGCATCGATCAACACAGGGATGCCGGTATCGTCAACAAACTGATCCCACTGCCGCACGGGCAATGGACGCCCGAGCGCAGCAACCGGCATGATCGCATCGATCCGGGTCTGCGCAATGGCTTCGCGGGCAATCTCTGGCGTCATCACCCAGCTGGATTCGTCAACATCACAAAACACCGGCTCACAACCCGCATTCTGGATGGCATTTGCCGTAGCAGGAAACGTAAAGGCAGGCACCAGCACCCGGGCACCAGGTTTTAGATCCAGACATGCGAGCCCCAGATCCAGCGCCGCAGTACCAGTACTGCACAGCAGGGTATGAACATGTTCCGACGGGAAATGCAGGGCTTTGATGCCATCATTGAGGCGATTGACCAAAGGGCCAAAATTCGAGTACCAGCGATTACCGTCGATTTCCTTCAGAAAAGGCAACACCTCTTCCGCAGCAGGCATATCGGGAATCAGGTACGGCAACTCAATCTTGGACTCGGTCATGATGGCTCACCCCATGCGGGACGGTTTCTGCGTCAGCTACCAAACTGACGGGCTACATCCAGATATTGATGCGTATTGCGCCGGCCTCTTCCTGCCTGCTGCAATTCCTGCGCAGCGACATCACGTGCCGCCGTGCACGCCTGCACTGCCAGACGATAGGTGGATCGCAGGCGATCGAGGCTGTCATTCACCGCCAGCAATGCAGCATTATCCAGATCGCGGGGCGGCAGATTCTCGGACATGAAGCGCAGACAGGCGGCATCCAGCAGGCGCAATTCGTCATAATTGCGCGCCTGAATCGCCTGCTGCATTTTGTCGTTGAACCCTTCGATGACCTGGACCAGCATGACTCAACCCTGCGCAGAATTACCGGTTTCTTCGAAAATGCGGGCAGCTTCCTGGGCAATACCATCCCACCCGGCTTTGACTTCCCGCAGCAGTTTGATGACTTCGCTAACCTTGGATGGATCGTTTTCTTTCGAGGCTTCAAACAGCCGCACGCTCATGTAGTCATACAGCGAGTCCAGATTGCGGGCAATATCGCCTCCCTTTTCATGATCCAGCATGCCTTGCAGACCACCGATGATGGTCATGGCGCGACCGATCGACTTGCCCTTGGCTTCAAAATCACGGCGTTCCATATAGCCAAGTGTCGCCTGCAAGCTGTCCAGCGCACCCTGATACAGCATTTGAATCAACTGATGCGGATTGGCGTTTTCGACAGCAGTACTGCGATTGAGCTTGGCGTACTGCTGGGCACCTTTTGACATATTCATTTGCGTATACCTGCCTGCTTAGCGTTTATTTCTTCTTGGTAATCTGCGAGATGGATTCCATCTGCTGGGTAATGTAGTCACCCGTCGAGTTGAGATTGGCGACAATCAAATCCATGGCGGAATATTGCGCCCGCAACCGTTCTTCAAGGGACGTCATGCGCATTTCGAGCTTTTCGCGCTGGGCATCGATGTCCTTGAGCTGTTCAAGGAACGTGTTGTTGCGGGTAGATATCATCCCGCCCGTTTTGAGGATATTGTTCAGCGTGCCGTCGAGTTTCTTGGCGATACCGTTTTCACCGCCCAGCAGCTGGGCTACTTCGTCGAAATTGCCATTGAGTGCCTTGTCCAGCTTGGCTGAATCCAGCTTCAGACTGCCGTCGCGCTGCGTAGTAATGCCGATGGATGCCAGCGAATTGAACGTACCACCCAGCTCACTTACGGCATTGGTGATGGTACGGCGCAGCAGGTTTTCGATGGAGCGCACAGTGGAATCGCCCGTCAGCAGACCTGCTTCCTGGGTTTCCGCATCGTAATCGGTAAGGAAATTCAGGGTATCTGCCAACGCGTTGAAATTCTCGACGAACAGCGTCAGGTTTTCCTTGATGGCAGATTTGTTGATCGACACATCCAGGGTTTCGTCAACGCCGGGATTGGCTTCGAGCAGCGTAATGGTGACACCCTGAATGGCATCCTCCAGTACGTTATCCGAGGATGTCACATCATAGCCATCCACCCGGATCAACGCATCCAGCGGATCACCTGCCTGATCCATATTGGCATTGAGAAATGCCGACAACCCGGCGTTATCCAGATCGTTGGTGTCGGAGTCACCCGTCACAGCCACTGATATGGCATTGGCTGCACCGGTCTCATCGGCCGACAGAACCAGCTTGGATACGGTGCCACCCATGCCATCGGACACGGTAAGAATACTGGCGGTGACACCGGAGTTATCCACTTTCTCATTGATCGCATCGCGGATACCGGCCAGCGTATTGTTTTGGCCACCAATGATATCGACGTCGAAGGATTCGCTTCCGACCGAGATGGTGAGTCTGCCCGCGCCTACTGCGGCGTCGGGGCTTGCAAAATTCGCGGTGGAAATCAGCTTGTGGGCAGACGCCAGGTTGACCACTTCGATCTGGCTGGACCCAACCGATGCCGTGTTGTTGGCACTGACAGTAAAAGACGATTCATTGCTGGATTTTGCCGCCCGGGCGGCAAGACCTTGCAGGGAGGAAAGATTGGTCAGGGATTTTCGAAAATCGGAAAGCGCGCTCTTGAGCGAGCCAAACGCAGAAATTTCGGCCTGTATTTCAGTTTCACGCAGCGCCAGACGCTCTTGCACTGGCACGCTTTCGGCTTCCACCAGCTTGGTAATGATATTCTCGATATCAAGACCGGATCCGGTACCGGCGGCGGTGATAGTAGCCATTTGAACCTCGCTTCAGATTCCCCTTGCCTGTCAGTTTGCTGACACTGCAGAGGATCTAGCAATAAACAGACCACAATGTGTCAAACATTGGATAAGCGGTGCGATGCACTCCCTACCGATAATGTTATCGGCCCCACTGGCAATAGCTTTAGCCTGATAACGCGTCTATCAGGCCCGCGAATTCAGCATGAACCCACCCAGACCCTGCTCAAGACCCTGGTCGATGGCCTCGGCAATCTGCAGCACATCTTCGGGCGGAATCTGGCGGATTACCTTTTCGGTTTCCTTGTCGATCACCGTGATAATGACCCGGTTTTCGGTTTCGGCCACCTCAAAATCCAGACTGCGCTGATTCTTCTGCATCAGTTCACGAACTTTGGGAATCGCTTCCGCAATCCGGCGACTGAGCTCTTCGCGCTGCTGCTGCAAACCATCCGGCTTGTCCGTTTCACGCTCTTTGACCGGCGCGGCGACTGGGTCTTCCTTTTCCACCGGGACGGCAACGGAAACAGGGTCCGACTGGGTACTCGGAGCATTCGCAGCCGGCTTCTGCCTTTCAGCAGAAGTATAGTTGCTTTTGGACTCCAGGCTTGTCGTACTGTTACTGATCATGACTGCCACCTGTATTCTCAATGGAAACACGAGCACCCGGAACCTTTCGATCCCGGGGCTCGCTCATTACTTTTAACCCTTTTTCAGTTAAGGACCAACACCTTAGCCGAGCAGTGACAAAGCCTGCTGTGGCAATGCATTGGCCTGAGCCAGCACCGAGATACCTGCCTGCTGCAGCACCTGGTTCTTGGACAACTCTGCGGTTTCAGTTGCAAAGTCAGCGTCCTTGATCCGGGAGTTGGCAGCGGCCAGACTTTCCGATACGGCAGACAGGTTGCGGATGGTGGATTCAAAGCGGTTCTGAATCGCACCCAGATCTGCCCGGAAGGAGTCGATCTGTGCCAGCGCGCTGTCTACTGATTCCATGGTGATGTTGGCCGCTTCCACCGTGGTGATATCCGCATTGGCGATGGTGCCCACTGCCTGGATGTTGTCATCATCGGTATCAGTGTTGGCCAGATCACCGGTTTCTGTATCAATGTTGATAGTGTCCTGGGCCGAGATGGTCAGCTCACCGGTCTTGACCTGATCGGTAATCACACCAATATCGCCAGTATCGCCACCATCGAACAGGATGTCAGCTGCATCATCGGTAGCATCAACCACGATATCACGACCATCTTCCGCCGTCAGAACCAGGCGACCGTTGGTATCGATACTGGCGGTAACACCCGTTACGTCCGACTTGGCATTGATAGCCTTGGTCAGCGCGCCATTGGCGTCGTTTTCCTGAACTTCGACGGGGCCGATGTTCACACCATTGATGGTCAGGTCACCATTCGCCAGCGAACCGGCGCCGACATAAGCGTCTGCTGCATCAGTACCGGTCACATCCTGGTAATCAAAGGTGGTCTTGGCAGTTGCATACACGCCTTCCAGACCTTCTACACCATCTTCACGCAGACCGTTGATGCGTTCTGCCAGAGACTTGGCGAAACCAGTGCCGTAGTCATCACTTTCGGTATCCTGCAGGTTGGCTGCGCTGGCACCGGTAATGCTACCACCGTTAGCAGCGGACAGAACATCAACCGCAGTAGCGTTGGCAGAAGAACCAACCCGGATTTCCAGTGCAGTCTGGCTGGCACCAGCGGCGTTGCCGCCGTCAAAGGTGTATTGCACTGCGCCTGGCTGTGAGCCCAGAGCAGAAGCACGAGCATCAACGCCTTTTACGGATACTGTCTCGCCCGCATTCGCGCCCACCTGGAAGTTCAGGGTGTCCAGCGAGCCGTTGGCAACTTTGGCGCCGTTAAAGGTAGTAGTACCGGCGATACGATCGATTTCCGAAACCAGCTGATCCACTTCTGACTGCAGTGACTGGCGGTCGGATGCGCTGTTGGTATCGTTGGCAGACTGAACGGCCAGGTCACGAATCCGCTGCAGTGCAGTGGTGATTTCGTCCAGTGCACTTTCAGTGGTTTGCGCGAAAGAGATACCGTCATTAGCGTTGCGGGTAGCAACGTTCAGACCACGAATCTGGGTGGTGAAACGGTTGGAGATCGCCAGACCGGCGGCGTCGTCCTTTGCGCTGTTGATGCGCAGACCGGAAGACAAACGCTGCAAGGAAGTCTGCAGGGCACCCTGGGATTTGTTCAGGTTACGCTGCGCATTCAGTGACGATACGTTGGTATTGATAATCTGGGGCATGGGTGTTCTCCTGCGTATGTTACACGACCTCAACCGTAATTGAGGTTTCTTGTTCGTTTTGCCTCTCTGACACCTGAGGCCGTGTGGACTGCGTCATCCGCCTTCACCCAGTTTATCGGCGCCTTTTTTGTGAACTTTAAAAAGAAACCGGAAAATTTCCTGCGCCCCGCGCCATTGCAACCAAAACACCATAAAGCATTGAATTACATAACATTAATAACCTTCCACCCAGAGGCTTTCGATCACGACCACTTAAACCAAATTCTTATTAGCAGTGCCGTTTAAAGAACCAGATATAAAAAACGTCGATTCAATGACACTGAAAGATGAACCATCGACGCCTACGTAACGATTGCCAGAAAAGTGACGCCCTGATTCTGCAATGCGAAGACTTCATATTTTGATATCGGAACGAGATCGGAGAACATAAGCCAGAAATGAAAACGGGGAGCCAATGCTCCCCGCGTCCAGTTGCTACCGCTATCTGGGTGCAGATTAACCCTGCAACAGACTGAGTACCTGCTGCGGCAGCGAGTTGGCCTGTGCCAGCACCGAAATACCGGCCTGCTGCAGCACCTGGTTCTTGGACAGCTCGGCGGTTTCAGCCGCAATGTCCGCGTCGCGAATCCGCGAGTTTGCTGCCGACAGACTTTCCGCGACTGCAGACAGGTTGCGGATGGTGGATTCAAAGCGGTTCTGCACCGCACCCAGCTCACCACGGAAGCCGTCGATCTGCGCCAATGCGCTGTCAATCGACTGCATCGTCTGATTGCTGCCTTCGATCGTGGTAATGTCGGCATTCGCTACCGTACCAACCGCCTGCACGTTGTCATCGGTCGTATCGGCATTGGTCAACGCTCCGGTTTCAGTAATATTAATGGTGTCCTGCGCAGAAAGGGTCAGTTCACCGGTCTTCACCTGGCTTGCCAGCGCCGCCACATCGTTGGCTGCAGCGGTATCGCCACCGTCAAACAGGATGTCAGACGCGGCATCGGACGTGCTGACGACAATGTCCCGACCGTCATCCGCCGTCAATACCAGACGCCCATTGTCATCAAGGGATGCGCGCACGCCGGTTACATCGGACTTGGAGTTGATGGCCTGGCGCAATGCACCATTGGCATCGCGTTCCTGAATTTCGATCGGCCCCATGTTGACGCCGTTGATGACCAGATCGCTGTGACCGATGCTACCGGCGCCTACATAAGCGTTGGCTGCAGAGGTACCTGCAACATCGCTATAATCAAAAGTAGTGGTTGCACTGGCATAGACACCTTCCAGCCCTTCCACGCCATCTTGACGCAGATTGTTGATGCGCTCCGCCAGTGACTTGGCAAATCCGCTGCCGTAGCTGGCGCTTTCGGTATCGGTCAGTTCAGCCGCTGAAGCCGATGTAATGGAACCACCATTGGGTGCGGACAGCACATCGACTGACGTTGCATTGGCCGAGCTACCGATCTGGATTGACAATGCGGTCTGGCTGACGCTGGCAGCATTGCCACCGTCGAAGCTGTACTGCACTGCACCGGGCTGCGAACCCAGCGACGTGATACGGGCATCAACACCACTGACTTCCACCCCTTCACCTGCATTGGCGCCGATCTGGAAGTAATAGGATTTCAGGGAGCCATCCAGCACGTTACGACCGTTGAAGGTAGTGGTGGTTGAAATCCTGTCGACTTCGTCCACCAGCTGGTCAACTTCCGCCTGCAGTGACAGACGGTCTGCAGAACTGTTGGAATCGTTGGCAGACTGCACCGCCAGATCGCGGATACGCTGCAGTGCAGTGGTAATTTCGTCCAGTGCGCTTTCAGTGGTCTGCGCGAGCGAGATACCGTCATTGGCGTTACGTACCGCCACATTCAGACCACGTACCTGGGTGGTGAAACGGTTGGAAATCGCCAGACCGGCGGCGTCGTCCTTGGCGCTGTTGATCCGCAGGCCGGATGACAGACGCTGCAATGATGTTTGCAGTGCAGTCTGTGACTTGTTCAAATTACGCTGAGCGTTGATAGACGAAATATTGGTATTAATAATCTGAGGCATGGTGTTTTCTCCTGCTTTACTCCCCGCTCACATGTTGGGGAGATAATAAAAATTCAGTTGTTAATTCAGTGCAATCAGCGGGATATCCTCATAGCTACCCTCCTCGCCATTGCTTGCGTTGTTTTCGGTGTAGTCGACTCATGTCAGATAAACTCAAACAGTGAAAGATTCTGGACTTTAACGAAGCTCTGCTGCGCGGCCTGGAGCGCCAGCGTTCTCTTGTTCAGCTCGGTAATGGCTTCGGCATAGTCGAGATCCTTGATCAGGGAAAGCGCGGATTTGGTTTCAACCAACAGGCTTTCATTGATCTCGCGCTCACTTTCAATGACGTTCAGCCGGCTACCCACACTGGCGCGTACCTGATCCATATGGGTGATTGCCTGATCCAGGTTCTGCAGACCGACATTCATCGCGTTCTGGAAAGTCGCCTGTAATGTCGAGGTATCCGTGGGCAGTTGTAGCGCACTCAGAATCTGGTTCACCGTGGCAAACACATCCTGGGCATAACTGGGCTCTACGGTGAAACTGTCGCCGGCCTGCGGTACGCCCGAAATGGAGTAACTGATACCGTTGAAGGTAACTTCGCCGTCTTCGTCGAATGCTGGCAGCGGCGCTGCATAAACCGGCCCTGTGTTGGCACCGGTAATCTGGTAAACCAGATTGCCGCCACCATCCAGGGAGAAATCAATGGTGTACTGATCACCCACATATACTGTTGGATCCTTCAGCACCGCCGTGCTGATGACACCGGTTCCCAGATTGCTGGTATCCGAAGCAGTCACAAATGCGCCGTTACCGGTGGTAATGTTCATGAACACCGCGTCACCGCTATTGCCGTTTTCAACCTGTACTGTGCTGTTCACGTTGACCAGCTGAACGCCCTGATCTCCGTTGTACACGACGCTGCCGGTACCATTGCGGGAAAACGGTTGCACATTGGCTTTGTAGCCGGAAAAAAGATAATCACCGGTGGACAGCTGGGTGTTGGCCAGTCCGACCAGTTCACCCAAACGCTGCCGGATTTCAATCGAAATGGATTCACGGTCCTGCTGGTTCAGCGTGCCATTGGCGCCCTGCAATGCCAGCTCACGCACGCGCCCCAGAATATCCGTGACATTAGCCAGTGTGCTTTCTTCCACTTCCAGCCGGGTTTCCGCACTACGCCCGTTGGCGATGTACTGGGTTGCGTTATCAATCTGCTGCTGCAGGTTCAGCGCCACCGATGAACCGATCGGATCATCCGACGGCTTGAGAATGCGGGTCCCTTTGGACAGCTGCAGCTGGGTCTGGCTGACCTTGCTCTGGTTATCCAGAATCGCGTTGCTGCCCTGGGTAAATGTCTGCGAAGTCGAAACACGAATGCCCATGTCAGATCACCCTCACAACGAGCTCAGGATGGTGTCAAACAGTTCGGACGAAACCTGAATGACCCTGGCTGAGGATTGATAGGCCTGCTGAAACCGGATCAGGTCAGCAGCTTCTTCATCGAGATTGACGCCGGAAATGGATTCCCGCTGGGATTCGGTCTGGCGCAGAATGCTCTGCGACGCTTCCTGGCCGATTTCCGCATCACGGGTCCGTGTTCCCACCCCGCTCACCAGCTGGCCGTAGCTACCCTGATAGGTTGTCGAACCACCGCCAATGGTCTAGGTGGTGCGCAGATTTGCCAGCAGCAGCGCGTTACGGTTATCACCGACGCCACCGTTGTTGTACTGGATGGCTACTTCGTCACCGGTTGCCGGCACGCCGTTGTAAATGATGTCGTAACCGGACGCTGGATAAAGGCCTGCCTGCTCCAGCAATCCATTGGACTGGTTCGGCGTGAACCCAACCCCCCCTACCACAACAGCACTGGTGGAACTGTTGATCACGTCATAGGTGGTCGGACTGGTGAACACCACTGTATAGGGCGGCACCAATGCAAACGGTGTGGTAGTGAAATCGGCCGTAGTGGTGTCATCCACCACCACACGCTCCACAAAACCTTGCCCGGTATTGCTCAGCGGTGACTGGGTTACTACCGGCATGGCGGCGGCTACCTGTTCAACGTCGTCAATTTCCAGGGCAATTTCGGTAGCACCACGGCGGGTGGGTGTCAGCAAGAAGCTGTCACCACTGGCAGGGACACCGGATGTGAAGTTGATGGTAAAGCCTTCGGAGGCGATCACCACGCTGTTGCCAGCACCCGGGTTAGCAAAGGTCGCAACCGTGCTGTTATCGGCACTATTGAACAGGGTGTAGTTACCGGTGCCACCGTCGTAGCGCAGTTCATAGTTGTCAGCGGTCAACACACTGGTGTCGCTGATCGTCACGGTGATGCCAGCCGTGCCGGAATTGTTGTTGCTGCTGGATACGCGCGCGGATTCAGCTACAGGGCTGTTGAAATCGGCAAAGAACAGTCCGCCGAGCTGGTTGTTCAGATCCATACCGAGCTCATGCTGACTGTTGAAGGTATCGGTCAACACGATCGCCAGACGGCCCAGCTCATTGAAGATCGGATCGATCAGCTCTTCCCGTACTTCCAGCAAACCACCAAGGCGGCCGCCGGAAAGCTGACTGGTAATATTGATTTCGGTAGGCCCGGAGCGCAGCACGATATCGTTTCTTGAAACACCGCTTACGCTGGTCTGGCTGGCAACTTCGAAAGAGTCACCGCCAATGACCAGTGGCTGGCCATTACCGATGAAGATATTGAAGGTCAGATCGCTTTCCTGAATGACCTGAATACCCACCATCTCGGCCAGCTGACGCACGGCTTCATCGCGCTGATCCAGCAGATCATTCGGCAACTGACCAACATTGTTGGCCGATACCGCTCGAATCGCATCATTGAGATTGGCGATACCTTCCGCCAGCTGGGTAATCTGGGATGCGACATTTTTCATTTCGGTATTGACGGTTTCATTCTGCTGAAACACCTGCTCATATACCGTGTTGAAGCGGTTGACCAAGGCCTGACCCTGGCTCAGCAACACCTGGCGTGCTGCAATGGAAGACGGATCGGTAGAAAGATCCTGCACACCGTCAAAAAAGCTTTGCAAGGTCGGCGTGATCGCCGTGGAGTCGTCACCCAGCAATGTGTCCATCCGGACGGCAAATTCGTAATAAGCGTTGTACGAATTGAAGTTCTGGGTATCGCGACGCAGCTGGTCAGTGACGAACTGGTTGCTGATCCGATTGATGTAGTTGGCATCGACACCCTGACCAATGAAGCTGCCACCAAACTGTTGCGGCATACGGGTCTGGATATCGACGCGCTGGCGGCTGTAGCCAGCGGTGTCAACATTGACAATATTGTGGCTAACAGTCGACAGCGCGGTCTGTGCCGCTGTCAATCCTGATACTGCTATGCCTGCGATATTTGCCATTGTTATTTACCGTTCCCGTTACCGTTTCACAGATTGGTCGTGGCGCTTGCCTTTGCCTGTAAAATGTCACTTTCCAGTAAGCTAGCAATTTTGTTGCCATAATTTGGGTCTGTTGCATAACCGGCTTTCTGCAAGGCATAACCCCATTGTTTTGCTTCGATATTTAATTGCAATGCATTCTGATAACGCGGATTGGTTTTCAGAAATTTGACGTAATCATCGAATGCGGAACCCAGAGAGGCATAAGAGCGGAAAGCGGCAAACTCGGGAGCGGCAATTCCATTCCGGTATTCCAGTGTCTTTTTATTGACGGTTTGCCCATCCCAAGCGGCACTGGCTTTGATGCCGAAAAGATTGAAACTGTGGTTTCCGTCGACGTCCTTCATGACATGCTTGCCCCAACCGGTTTCCAGCACCGCTTGCGCCACGATTGCCATCGGATCGACATTCAGCTGCCGGGCAGCACGCTGGGCATGGGGCAGGATCGCATCCACAAATTCGTCCGGTGTTTGCCAGGTGGCAACATTTTTCCGGGTGACAGGCTCTGCTGCCACCGGCGCAAACAGTTGCTGCTCAACGGTCGGGCGCTCCACCGACTTGGCAATTTCCTGCTGCTCAAGATGGGAAATGGCAGGCTTCAGCAGCGTCGGCACTGCCCGCTCCCGGTACGCGCTAATGTCAAAACTGCGTTGAACGACGGTTTCCTGACTCTGCTCGCTGCCGTCCGCCTTGCGCCCCTCGAGCTGTTTCATCTGGCGCACGATCATGTCCGCCAGGCCAATACCGCGGCCTGATGCAAGATTGTTGCTGAGCTGCTGATCGTACATGTCACGAAATTGTTCGGTATGCTGGCCGTTGAGATAATTGCCTTCACCAAAGCCGGCGTTGGCCTGACGCATGCTTTTGAGCATCATGTTCAGAAAGACACCCTCCAGCTGTCTGGCGGTTGCCTGCATGCCGGCATCAGAATCCTGCCGGCTTTGTTGACGCAGCTTGCTGAACTGGGAAAAGTCCAGATAGGCGGTCTGATTGGTGAGGGATTTTGACGCTGTCATAACTCAGATCACGATCAGTTCGGCACGCAGAGCACCGGCCTGTTTCAGCGCTTCGAGAATTGCCATCAGATCCCCGGGGGCCATGCCTACACGATTCACGGCAGTCACGATATCGTCGAGGGTGACGCTGCCATTCACCTTGAACATGCGCACAGGTTCCTGCTGGATGTCGATCTGGGAATCCGGCGTTACCGCCGTGCGGCCGCCGGCAAATTCATTGGGCTGCGACACTTCGATATTCTCGGAAATTGTCACCGTCAGGTTGCCGTGGGAAACCGCAGCCGGCGACACCCGGACATTGGAGCCGATCACGATGGTGCCGGTGCGCGAGTTGATGATGACACGGGCCTCAGGCTCCGCCGGTTCCACTTCCAGGTTTTCCAGCACTGACAGATAGGTTACCCGCTGGGACGGGTCACGAGGCGCCGTCACCGTGATCGAAGTTGCATCCATGGAGCGCGCAACACCGGGTCCGAGCAGGCGGTTGATTTCATCCCGCACCCGCTTGGCCGTTGTAAAATCAGGCTCATGCAGATTAAACGTCAGGGTATCGCCTTCCATGAATGGATTGGGCGCCGCCACTTCCACCGTGGCACCGTTGGCAATACGCCCGACACTGGGAACATTGACGGTAATCTTGGAACCATCGGTGCCCTGGGCACCAAAACCACCGACGACCAGATCCCCTTGGGCGATGGCATAAACGCGGCCATCGGCACCGCGCAACGGTGTCAGCAACAGACTGCCACCGCGCAGACTGCTGGCATTACCGATCGACGACACGGTGACATCGATACGCTGACCTGGCTTGGCAAACGGCGGCAGCTGGGCATGAATAGATACTGCTGCAACGTTTTTCAGCTTGGGTGTCAGATTTTCAGGAACACTGATGCCGAACTGTTCCATCATGTTGCGGAAGGTCTGTGAAGTGAATGGGGTCTGCGCAGTCTTGTCACCGGTACCATCCAGACCCACCACCAGACCATAGCCAATCAGCTGGTTGCTGCGGACACCCTGCACGTCAGAAATATCCTTGAGACGATCGGCATTGGCATTTGCCGCCATCAATAGCATGAATGATGCCACCAGACCGAACCACTTCTTCATGACAATTTCCTCAGATCAGAATGGCCACCAGGGGCTGTTGAAAACACGGGACATCCAACCCTGCTGCTGGGCATCGGCCAGGGCACCGGTTGCGCTGTAAGTGAGACGTGCGTCGGCCAGACGGGTTGAAACCACCGTGTTATCCGGTGCGATATCCGACGGGCGCAGCAAACCTTCGATCCGGATGAATTCATCACCCTGTGACAAGGTCATCCACTTCTCACCGCGTACTACCAGGATGCCGTTTGCCAGTACGTCCACTACGGTCACTGAAATCTGGCCGACCAGACGGTTGCTTTGATCTGATCCGGCATCACCGGCAAAAGCACGATTGTTGATGGTGTCGGTATTCAGATTCCAAGCAGTGTTAGGACCGAATGGCAAGGTGCCCTGCGGTACCGCCCCCAACAACGCATTGACGTTCATGTTGACGGTATCTTCCTTATCGATCTCGGTCTTGTTGCTCTTGGACGACGTCGTACGTTCATCCAGATAGACCGTAATGATGTCGCCAATCCGACGTGCGCGTTTGTCTTCCCACAGACTGATACCGGCACCACTGGCATAGATGGAACCGACGCCCTGCTGTCCTGCAGACGTCACTGGCGGAATTACCGGCTGATAGCGGGGATCACCGGGCCGGGCCGGCTCAGTGGTGGCACAACCGGCAGCACCCAGAATCACCATTAGCAACAGCGCGCGCTTCATGACTTCAACCTCTCTTCATCACAGCTGCTGGCCGATGTACTGCAGCATCTGATCCACAGTGGAAATGACTTTGGAATTCATTTCATAGGCGCGCTGGGTCTCGATCATGTTCACCAGCTCTTCGACGACATTGACGTTGGAACTTTCCAGCGCACCCTGCACAATCGGTCCAAGACCGTTTTGACTGGGTTCACCCTGCAACGGCGCACCGGATGCAACCGTTTCGCGGAAGCGGTTTCCACCCAGTGCCTCAAGGCCCGCCGGATTGATAAAATCCGCCAGCTGGATATTGCCCACCTGGGTTGCAGCGCCGGTCTGTGCATCGACAATGCTGACCACACCATCGGTACCGATGGTGATGCTATGGGTACCCTCGGGAATGGTGATGGCGGGCTCAAGTGGAAAGCCCGATGCATTGACGAGCTGACCATCCGCATTCAGCTGAAACTGGCCGTCGCGGGTATAGTTGACGGAACCGTCCGGCATCAGAATCTGAAAGAAACCGCGACCGTTAATCGCCATATCCAGACCCTGATCCGTGATCTGCATATTGCCCTGGGTAAACTGTTTGTGCGTGGCTTCGAGCCGTACACCGGTACCCAGCTGCAAACCCGACGGCAGCTCCGTATTCTGGGAAGACTGGCCACCGGGCTGGCGATTGATCTGGTACAGCAGATCCTGAAACACCGCGCGATCGCGCTTGAATCCGGTAGTGCTGACGTTGGCCAGGTTGTTGGATATGGTCTTGAGACGGGTATCCTGGGCGCTCAAACCGGTTTTGCTTACCCAAAGTGCTGATTGCATAAATGGCTCCTGATTCACTTACCGGCAAATTTTTTCCTGTTAAAGGATGTTGGTTGCCGGACTGCATTGCTTGCGCGTGGAATTTCTGACGCTTTCGCTATCTATTCGTTAACTTTGCAGAATCCGTGCCGCTGCCTGATCGTTTTCCTGGGCTGTCTTCATCATGCGGACATTCAGTTCGAACAGGCGGGACTGACTGATCACCCCGGCCAGTTCACTGACGGGATTGACGTTGGAACCTTCCAGCATGCCACTCACAATCTGCACGCTCACATCGGAAGGCGGCGTTGAGCCGTCACGGGTACGCATCAGCCCGTCATCACCTTTCACCAGATTGGCGGGGTCCGGTTTTACCAGGCGGATGCGATTGACCTGGGCCATACCGACTGCGTTTTCGCCCAGTCCCAGTACTGACAGCGTTCCATCAACACCCATTTCCAGGCGCTCATATTCCGGCAACACAATCGGGCCGTTGTCACCGAGCACTGGCAAACCGGTTCCCGTCGTCAATAATCCGGTGACATCACGCTGCAGATCACCCGCACGGGTGTAACCTTCCGAACCGTCGGGAAGCTGCACGGCAATCCAGCCTTCACCCTTGATTGCCATATCCAGATCGCGATCTGTCTGCATCAGCGAACCCGATGTGAAATCCGTTCCTGGCCGTTCACCCATCGCGTAAGCGCGGGAAGGATAATGCTCACCAAACACCGACATGCTGCGGAACTGGTGGTAGTCTGCGCGAAATCCGGTGGTAGATACGTTGGCCAGATTGTTGGCATACAGCTGCTGCGCATTGAGCGATTCTTTTGCACCGGTCATGGAAATGAAGAGCAATTTGTCCATGATCTTTGACTCCTGCTGTCAAAATTTCTGCGTTTATGTCCGCGATACAGCAGATATTGCAAATCACTTGCCAACAACGAAAAAAGCCCTGCATTGCAGGGCTTTTCTGAAGGGGAGATTCGCTATTAACGAATCTGGATGATGGTCTGGGTAATGGCGTTGGATGTTTCGATGGACTTCGCGTTGGCCTGGAAATTTCGCTGGGCCGTAATCAGCGTCACCAGTTCCTGGGTCAGATCCACCGTTGACGATTCCAGCGCACCGGACTGTATGACACCAAAGCTGGACGTTCCCGCCTCACCCGCCAGCGGTTCACCCGACTGGGTTGACTCACGCCAACTGGTATTGCCCACCTGCAGCAGACCCTGCGGATTCGAAAAACGCGCCAGCGCCACTTTACCGACGGCCGTGGTCTGGCCATTGGAATAGGTGGCCTGAATGACGCCCGTGTCGCTGACATTCAGGCCAGTCAGACGACCGATGGTAAAACCATCCTGAGACAGGGTATTGACGGTAAACGGTGAGGCAAACTGGGTCGGCGTATTGTTATTGAAATCGAATACAACCTGTTGCGTTGGATCAGCACCATTGTTCAGGAAGCTGAACGGTTCTGTGAATACACCAGCCGCCGGGGTTGTACCCAGGAACACGCCCTGCTGGTTGAATTCCAGCACACCATAGTTGACGCCACCAGCGTTGGTGATACCACTGGGCGCGCCACCAACGCCATCGTATACATCCAGCGTCACGGTATTGCCTGCTGAATCGGTAGTCGTCAAAAACACACCCCAGGTATTCTGCCCACCGCCGTTCAAGTTCGGCTCTTTTACGAAGTACGACGTCACGATATGAGAATCACCCAGACTGTCATACACGGTAATGGAAGTAGATGCCGTATAGGTCGTTGGCTGATTCGGATCAAACGCATCGACACTGAGGTTGCTCACGTTGGCAGGCAGGTTCACACCAATTTCAACTTCTGCCGTAGCCTGAGGAGCACCAGCAGTATCCGGCAGCTGCAGCGGCGTGGTGCTGGACAGCGCAGTCGCGGTTACGGTGCCATCACTGTTCACGGGAAACACCTGCAGATACTGACCTGCCGAGTTTACGACATAGCCGTTGTTGTCGACGCCAAAGGCACCGGCACGACTATATAGCCGTTCCTGGCTCAACTGATCTGGTGACATTACAAAAAAACCTTCGCCACTGATCGCCAGATCCAGCGCCTGAGACGTGAAATTCAGGTTGCCCTGATCAAACAGCTGCTGCACGGTTTGCAGCAACACACCGTTACCAATAGCGGTATCGCTGTTGCCAAACTGCGAGTTTGCATAAATGTCACCAAACTGGGTGCGCGACTGCTTGAAACCCGTAGTTTCCACGTTGGCAATGTTGTTACTGGTAACATCCAGTTGAGCCTGTGCCGCATTCAGACCACTCAGTGCAATGTTAAAACTCATATCCTGCTCCCGCTGCGTTAACGCACTTCTTGAATTTCGGTTGAATCGATCTGGCCGATGCCATTGAGATTGAGCACCATGCCGCCTTGATTATTGACAATACTGACGCTGTTGACCCGGCTGTACATATTGGTTTCCAGCGCCTGATTCTTGCCATCGAGTGTGCCTTCGATGGCAACGGAATACAGACCCTGCGGCAACGGATTGCCGTTGTTGTCAGTGCCATCCCAGCTGAAGGGCGTTTCGGCATCACCGATATTGCCCAGGTCGCGGACAGCCACAATGGCACCGCTCGAGTTGCGGATAGTCATGGTCAGATCACCGGCTGCCTGACCTTCGACAATCATGCCTTCTATCTTGCCGCCCGTTTCCAGATAGCCCACCTGCCCCGGTACCAGCACTTCACGACCTACCAGCGCCGTTGCCTGCAATGCCTGGGATGAACGGTACATCGAACCGATATCCTGCACCGACGAATTGAGATTCTGGATGCCTTCCAACGAACTGAACTGCGCTAGCTGGGCAACAAAATCGGTCTGCTCGGTTGGCTTCAAAGGGTCCTGATTCTTGATCTGGGCCAACAACAGCTTCATGAACATGTTTTTGTCGGCGGCAGCATCACCGGTAACCTGATCATTCTGCTTGGAGCTGATGGAAAGGTCGTTGAGTACGCTGTTGGAACTAATGCTGGAAGTAGTCATGGGTGTGGTTCCCTTTCAATATCCGATCAACGTCCCAAGGTCAGCGCTTGCTGCATCATCTGCTTGGCCGAATTCATCACGTCAACGTTATTCTGGAACGAACGGGATGCACTGATCATGTTCGCCATTTCTTCCACAATATTGACGTTGGGATAGGACACATAGCCGTTCTCATCCGCCTGCGGATGATGGGGTTCATAACGCAGCTGCAGTGGCGCATCACTTTCCACGATACCCATCACATCCACACCGGCACCGGCCTTGAGCTGGTCGGCGGCGAAATCGAACGGCGAATTCTGCATGGCACTCTGCAACTGGGCGGCAAATACCGGGTGACGGGCGCGATACGTTTCATCGGTATTGCTGGCAACACTTTCCGCGTTGGCGATATTGGAGCTGGTGGTATTCAGGCGCACGGACTGTGCGCTCATGCCACTACCGGCGATATCGAAAATATTCATCAAGGACATGGTTATTCTCCTTTCAACGCCGTCAACAGCGACTTGATCTTGCCGTTGAGGAATTCAAATGCGGCCTGAAACTCCATGGTGTTACGGCTGTATTCCGCACGCTCGCGGTCGACGTCGACTGTATTGCCGTCCAGGGATGGCTGGCTTGGATTGCGATACTTGAGGCCATTGATGGCTTCAGCCGCCACCAGGTTCTGCAGGTGCGAAGTAGAAGACGCGTTCATGGGCAGCGTATCGGAACGCTCACCCATGCGGGCCTTCAGCATCTCGCCAAAATCGATGTCCCGCGCCTGGTATCCCGGGGTATCGGCATTGGCAATGTTGTTGGCCAGTACCGAGGCGCGATCAGAACGCAGCTGAAGTGCGTGCTGATGAATCCCGAATTGTTTGTCAATGCTGATACCCATGTTATGCACCCGATCAATCTGTTCCTGTCGAAGTGTCAGGAATACGTGACTTTGCCGGGTTAAAAGCAATCCCTGTGCCAGCATCGATGCCAGCTGCGAATTCAATAACTTAGGTGTTTTTCAGCAAAACATGAATGAAGGGAGCGGCAACTGGATTCCGCCGGCGGCAAAAGCGGCAAGCACCGGCGGAAAACGCAGACTACTTCTTGATGTAAACCACACCTGGGGTGTAGTAGTGAATCTCGAACAGATCGTTCAGACCTTTCGGTGTTTCCGACCCGCCGAGGAACAGATAACCGCCTGGATTGAGCACCCGGTGGATATTGGTGATGATCTGCTTCTGCAGATCGCTGGAGAAATAAATCAGGACGTTACGGCAGAAAACGATATCGAATTTGCCGATATTGATGAAGCTGTCCTTCAGATTGATGGAGCGGAAATCCACCCGGCGCTTGATTTCCGGCTTGATCTCCCAGGCGCCTTCATTGTCATGCTTGAAGTAGGCATCCAGGCGCTCATCGGACATGCCACGCTTGAGCGCAAGCGGCTCGTACAAGCCTCGCTTGGCGGTTTCGAGCACCTTGGTCGAAATATCTGTCGCCAGAATTCTGACATTCTTGTTGGTGAGCGAGAAATGCTTGCGGCGGGTTTCTTCCACACAGATGGAAATCGAATACGGCTCCTGCCCGGTGGAACAGGCCGCACACCAGATATTGATGTCACCCGGGCGCTTGGCCAGCTCCGGCAACAGCTGATTCTGCAGATATTCGAAGGGATGACGGTCACGAAACCACAGGGTTTCATTGGTCGTCATCGCATCGATGACCTGCTGCTTCAAACGCGAGGAACCTGGCCGCTCAATTTCCCGCACCAGATCGCTCAGCGAATTTATTTCATTGTCCTTCAATATCTTGCGCAGGCGACTATCGATCAGATAGTTCTTGTTGTCGCCCAGCAAAATGCCACAGTTCCGCTCCAGAAACTGGCGAAACTGGGCATATTCGTTATCACCGAACTGCGATTGATTGGCTGATGAAAACACCATCGTTCCTTCTCGAAACAGGAGCGCTTGCGCGCCCTGTTCATCTACGTTCCAGCGCCTGCGAAATCTGTTCCTGCACAAGCTCTGCGAGCCTGTCCGGCTTGAATTTGGCAAGGAAGTTATTGGCACCCACACGCTTCACCATGGCCTCATTGAAGACACCGCTCAATGACGTGTGCAGCAGGATATGCATATCCTTCAGGCGGGGGTCGTCGCGAATCGATGCAGTCAACGTATAGCCATCCATTTCCGGCATCTCGATGTCGGAAATGAGCAGGACATAGTGGTCGTTAATGCTTTCACCCTTGTCCGCCAGCTCACGCAAATGATCGAGCGCCTGGCGGCCATCCGCCACCAGATGGGTGCGCACGCCCAACTGCTCCACACAGCGTTTGATCTGCTTGCGCGCCACACTGGAATCGTCGGCAATCAACACCGCCAGATCCTTGGCCGACGCAGACTGCACGGTTTCCGGCTTGATGATTTCGGAACCGATTTCTTCCTGCATCGGGGACACTTCTGACAGGATTTTTTCCACGTCGATGATTTCGACAATGCGATTGTCGACCTCGGTGACGGCTGTCAGGTAGCTGCCCTTGCCGGTTCCCTTCGGTGGTGGATGAATGTTTTCCCAGTTCAGGTTTACGATCTTTTCCACTGCTTTGACCAGGAACCCCTGCACCGCCATGTTGTATTCGGAAATAATGACGAAACAGTTATTGATATCCGGCAACGGTGTGTTACCCATCGCCAGATTCATGTCCATGACAGAAATCGTGCCGCCACGAATATGGGCAATACCGCGCACGATAGGATTGCGCTGTGGAATTTCAGTAAGTTTGGGACACTGCAGCACCTCACGTACCTTGAATACGTTGATGCCATAGATCTGATCCCCGTCGAGCCGGAACAACAACAACTCCAGCCGGTTCTGACCGACCAGCTTGGTTCGTTGATCAACGGTATCCAATACCCCGGCCATACTCTGACTCCGTAACCTTTCATCATTGATTGGGATATTTGCGGCACGACACTTGCTTCGTACCTGTCCAGAAGCAACTGGCGCCAGAAAAGCGGCATATCTGCTTTTCTTCACCGCTCAATCAGCATAGGTCAATTTGGATAAATGAACAGAACAAGTACGCAAAATCTGGACAAGCGCTGGCGAACGGGAATCCGCCTGGCACTGGCGGCCAGCGGCCTGTTGCTGGCAACGCTGGCGACCGCCGAGGATGCAGCCCCAGCAGCAACTACCGGCGCCCAGGTCAGTACAGCGATACAGGGCTATCTGACGGATATGCAGGGGGATCGTTATTCTCGGATGGATGCCGACGTGCAGCCATTGGATAGCCGGTTGCGGCTGGCGGTCTGTGACGACCTGCCGACCGTGGAGCATTATCCACGGGAACGCCTGGGCGGCCGGATCACTTTCAAAGTGTCCTGCAACGGACCTGAAAGCTGGTCAGTGCGCATTCCAGCCAACATCCGCCTGTACGACAATGTGGTGGTGGCCGCTGCCGGCATTCCAATGGGAAGTCAGATTTCCGGCCAGGATATTGAGCTGCAGGAAATGGACGTGGCCCTGCTCTACCGCGGTTATTACCGCAGCGTTGACGACGTAAAAGGCTTTATTGCCAAACGCCCGATTCCCGCTGGCCAGGCCCTGTCACCGATCGTCGTGAACCCCGCGAACCTGGTGGCAAAGGGCCAAAAGGTCACCATTCTGGCGGAATCATCCGGCATTTCGATCCGGGCCATGGGCGAAGCACTTTCCGATGGCGCACTGGGCGAAGTGATCCAGGTCCGCAATGCCAGCTCGAGCCGGGTCGTGGAAGGACGCATCACCGCACACGGCCTGGTTAAAGTTACCTTCTGAGCGGCCGATATACAGGTTAGAGAAAAAGCAGTTTAAGGGCTAAAATACATTAAAGTTTCTGCGTTTGCGGTCGATATCAACTACAAGAACGCAGTAAAAAATGAAAGGCGTATTACAATGGCTATGGAAATCAATGGTTTAAATTCCAGTCAGACCAACACCAACAAGGCCCGCAACGGCCAGGGTGTAGTCACGCCCAAAGCAGGAACACCGGCTGAAGCCGCTGCGGCTGCCAAATCCAGTGGCGACACCGTACGTATCAGCAGCCAGGCCCAGACCCTGAACCGCCTGCAGAGCCAGGTTGGCAAAGAGGCCCCGGTGAACCGCGAAAAGGTAGAGGCGCTGAAGAGTGCTATCGCCGGCGGCACCTACAAGCCGGACGCCCAGGCCATCGCCAAACGCATGCTCGATAGCGATCAGATGTTCTGAGATTTTCTTACTGCATCTGATCGCCCTTCTCCACTCCTCCAGCTCTTCCATCATTTTCAATTCTGGCACACATATTGCTCTGATCCGCTGAGTGTCAAATTCATCGGGAGTCAGACATGTCCACCAACGTATCACCCAAGGTCGCACAACAGCTTTTGCAGGCCCTTGAGCACGATCTGGCCCTTGCTACCCGCCTGAAAGCCCTGCTGCAGGAGGAAAAACGTAACCTCGAACTGCGGCAATATCCTGCCTATCAGCAAACCGTCAGGGAAAAAACCCAACTGCTGCTGCAACTGGATCAGGCCGACAACGAGCGCAAGCATTTAATGGAAAGCATGGGGTTCGCCGCCGACCGGGCCGGCTTCATGACGTTTCTGAATCATGTGCCTTCTGCCTGGAAGGACAAGTTCACCCGCCTGTGGGAATCCCTGTCCGACACCATGAACACCTGTGCCCGACTCAACAAGATCAATGGCAAGATTCTGGCGCACTCCCAAAATGCCATCGAGCGGCTCATGGTCATCATCCGCGGCAACAACGGCCAGCCCACGGTGTACCAGGCCAATGGCCGTCGCAGCATGGGTGTCAGTCAGCGGGTCCTTGCCACCGCCTGATATCACGACAGCAGCTGCTACACTTTACAGAATCATCGTCAGGCCGAGGCCCCAGGGGCATGCTTTCAAGCCTTCTTGGCAAACTGTTTGGCCAGAACAACGGTTCAGGCCCCCAGTCCACACGCAGCGTCAAACACCGGGTTTCCGATATCGGGGATCTGTTGCGCCAGTATCAGGCGGAAAACCATCTTGTCACGGCTGAACTGGCCATCAAAGGGGGGAATCCGCGCCGCAGCCTGAAAACGTCCACCGGCATCGTTGCGGTAGACAGCAAATCGCGAACCTTCGCTATTGATCCCCTGCTGCCAGCGGAAGCCAACAAGCGCCTGAGTGCCGGGATATCGATCCAGTTTTCACTGAGCCACGGTGGTGTGCGTCACCAGTTTGAATCCCAGTGGAAAACGTCGGAAGGCGTAGGGGATCAGCAGAAACACTGGTTCGAATTTCCCAAGGGCATCGAACAGGTACAGATGCGGGATGCGTTCCGGGTAAAGATGAGCCAGGCGCATCCGATCAAGGTGGCCCTTACCCATCCCGAGAAACCGCCCATGGCCGGTACCATTGCCGATCTGTCTGCCAGTGGTTTGCGACTGCGGATACCTGGCGTCATCAAACCCCGTCCCACCCGGGGGGAAGAATACACCTCGTGCCATTTTGTCCTCAGCGACGGCACTCCCATCGTCTGCCGCGGCCGGCTAATGCACTGGCAATACGATCCGGACCTGGATGTCACGTTTATGGGTGTGCAATTCGAGGAACTGGACGGCAATACCCAGCGCGCACTGAGTCGTTATGTCACTGGTGTGCAACGCAAGCAGCGGTTATAAACTGTCCTGATCGATTTCATCCAGTAACGCAGGGGCGTGGCGACGGATATCATCCAGCGTGTCAATATCCCAACGCTCCGGCAGCAGTTCGAAACTGATCATGTTCGACAACAAACGATCCAGCGTCGCGCCCATCACCTCATGGGTTCCCCACGGAATATCCTGAAACACCACTGGTAACGAGCGGCTGGCACCGACCAGCACGTAGCCGCCATCGAGTGCCGGCCCGATGACAATTTCGCTGGTCTGCAGTGCCGTCAGCGCCTGCTGCAGATAGGCGGCGTGCAATGAATAAACATCGGCGCCCACAATCACTACCCGGCGATGGCGGGCCAGGCCGTGCCGCATGGCAAAATCCAGCCGGGTACCCAGCTCCCTGCCCTGCTGTT
Organism: Gammaproteobacteria bacterium; assembly: GCA_041395845.1. Lineage (GTDB taxonomy): Bacteria > Pseudomonadota > Gammaproteobacteria > Pseudomonadales > Ketobacteraceae > Ch67. The sequence continues at coordinate 254,531 of JAWKZS010000003.1, read as the reverse complement.
CATACACCGGCAAACCAAATGCATGCAGAAACCCATCCTGACTATCCAGTGCGGCCCAGATTTCCACTGCATCGGCTCCGGCCGCCACACACTGTTCCACCACATGGCGGCACAGGCGCTGATGAATACGCAACGCCGCTGCGTCACCGACATCGCGCGCAAGTCGGGTCTTCACGGCACCCGCAACGGCGGCCTTGGCAAAAATCTGGATCAGGGTTGTCATGGGGAAGAATAATACCAGCGATGCAGTACCGACGGCGGCACACCGACAAAGTACGCCAGACGAATCCACCACATCAACACCATGGTGCGTAGAATGCCGCTTTGTTGCCACTTGCGTGCGGACGTGGTGACCTGGGCACGACTGCACCAGGGGCGACTGATACGACAGGCGCGACGGGAAAACTCAACGTCCTCCATGAGCGGAATGGGCGCAAAGCCATTCAGTTGCCGAAAGAAATCCCGGCGCATGAAAAACACCTGATCCCCGGTGGCAATGCCGGTGAGGCGCGAACGCAGATTCATCATGAAGCCGATCATGCGAAACAGCGGATGATCACCGTCGAGACGGGCATCGAAACGCCCCCACTGACGACCGCTCTGCAGAAACATCTGCATCTGTACAGCAATATCAACCGGCAGACGGGTATCGGCATGGAGGAACACCAGCAGTTCGCCTGCGGCAACCGCGGCACCCGCATTCATTTGTGTACTGCGGCCACGGACGGATTGCACCAGCTGATCGCAACCAGCGCGCGCCTGCTCCACAGTATCGTCCGTGCTGCCACCATCCACGACAATGATTTGCCAGCCCGCACCCATCTGCGCACGCAGATCCTGCAGGCGCATCGCAATTTGCGTGGCTTCATTCAGCACAGGAATAATGATGCTGCCCTGCAAACGATTATCCACGTCGATGACCACTTCAACTCAGGGCGCCGCCGCAGCTGCTGCCCTGTCCCGCCGTACAACCGTAACAATGATCGGCCACCACAATTGCTTCACCATTGAGGGAGGTTGTCAGCAGGTCGCCAATTTTTCTGCGGCTTCCGCTGGCACTCGCCAGGGGCAGATCGAGCATCTGGTTGAAATCGCAATCATACAGATTGCCCTGCCAGTCCACGCTGACGGTGGTGCGACACATGACACCGTCCAGGTTCGCCGGTGCATAGTTGTCGCGCAGCAACTGCATGTAATCATCGAACTGGCCCTTGGCCAGCAGCACAGCGCCGAACCGGCTGATCGGCATGTTGGTGAGCGTCAGTAGATGGTTGAAGCGAACGCCAAAATCATCCCACAGGCGCTGCTTGTAATCCGCTTCGAGTTTTTGCTGGGACGGCGGCAGAAAAGCGCCGCCAGGGTTGTACACCAGGTCCAGCTGCAAGCCGGAATCCGGCTGGCCGTAACCCAGCGCGTTAAGCTGCTGCAACCCGGCAATGGAACGTTCAAACACGCCTTTACCACGCTGGGCGTCGACATTCTTCTGGCTGTAGCAAGGCAAGGACGCCACCACCTTCACCCGCTGCTGCGCCAGAAATTCCCCCAGGGTTTCCTGGCCCGGTTCATCCAGTACGGTCAGATTGCAGCGATCGATTACATCAATATCGAGCGCACGTGCCGCCGTAACCAGATCACGAAAACGCGGATGCAGTTCCGGTGCGCCACCGGTCAGATCCAGCGTCTGCATGCGATGGGTTTCCAGTACGCGCAACACATCGTTCAGGGTCGCATCGTCCATCAATTCAGTGCGCTGGGGGCCGGCGTTGACATGACAGTGGGTGCAGCTGAGATTGCACAGATAGCCCAGATTGACCTGCAGTATCGCCAGCGGGCCACGGGTAATGGCAGGAAAATCGGTTCCGGAACGGAACAGTAGCGGTTTGGTATCAAGCATCCCGGCAAGTATCCAACTCAGAAAATGGCAATGCAAACAGGATACAACAGGGGCCTATGGCTGCGCGAGGGCAATAAAAAACCCGCACCGGTTTTACCCGCTGCGGGTTTGATTGTAACGCGCGTAACGTCAGGCCGCGGCGATGAACTGCTGCAGATGATAATCCCCATTACCAAACAGGGTATTGATCATGTTGATACGCTTCAGGTACATGCCCACACTCATCTCGTCGGTCATACCCATGCCGCCAAAGATCTGCACTGCTTCATGGGCCACCTTCTGGCCCTTGGTCGCGATGGCATACTTCAGCGCTGAAATGTTGCGACGGGCATCCGCGTCACCACTGGCAGCGGTCATGACGGCACGCAGCAACAGCGACTTGCATTCCGCATGCAGGGTGAACATGTCCACCATGCGGTGCTGCAGCGCCTGGAACACCGCGATAGCCACACCAAACTGCTTGCGGGTCTTGGTGTATTCCACGGTTTCCTTGTACAGCTTTTCCATCATGCCTACAGCTTCGGCGCACAGTGCCAGATTCGCGGTGTCTGCTACCTGCTGCAGCACGGCAACGCCCTGACCTTCGGCGCCCAGCAGCGCGCTGGCAGGTACCGTGACATTGCTGAATTGCACTTCTGCTGCGCGATGGCCATCCAGAGTGGGATAGCTGGTGATGCTGACGCCCGCCGCATTGGCCGGCACGATCAGCAGACTGACACCGGTTTCATCACGCTGCTCACCGCTGGTACGCACTGACACGATCAGGGTGTCCGCGGTTGCGCCGTTCAACACCAGACCTTTGCTGCCGTTGATGACGTAGTTGCCACCGTCTTTCTTCGCGGTGGTTTTGACATCGAACAGATCGAAGCGGGATTGGGGCTCGAAGTACGCCAGCGTCAGCATGCGGCTGCCATCGATGATGCCACCGATCAGTTCGGCTTTCTGGTCGGCATTGCCTACTGCTTTCAGCGCAGTGCCTGCCAGAATCACACTGGAGACATAGGGCTCCACCACCAGACCTTTGCCGAATTCTTCCATCACGATCATGGTTTCGATGGGGCCACCACCGATGCCGCCATCGTCTTCAGAAAACGGCACGGCCAGCCAGCCCAGCTCGGCGAAAGTATTCCAGGTGGCGCGATCAAAACCATCCGCCGACGCCGTACACTTGCGCCGCGCTTCGTAGCTGTAATCGTTCTGGATGAACTTGGTAACGCTGTCCGCCAGCAGATTCTGTTCTTCGGAATAATTGAAATCCATGGTTCAGCCCCCTTACAGACCCAGTACCGCTTTGGCGATGATATTTTTCTGCACTTCGTTGGAACCACCGTAAATGGTGGACGCACGGCCATACAGATATTTGGCAGACACGCCCCAGGCATAGTCGTTGCCGATCGGCGTTTCGACGTTCAGGGCATGGGCATAATGGCCGCACACTTCCACCGCCAGTTCCGACAGCGCCTGCTGGATTTCGGTACCGCGGATTTTCAGGATCGAGGATTCGGGCCCCGGTGCCGCGCCCGACGCCAGGCTTGCAATGGCGCGCAACTCGGTGAATTCCAGCGCCATCAGATCCACTTCGATTTTGGCCAGCTTGGCGCAGAACACCGGATCTTCCAGCAGCGGACGGCCACCGGACATTTCCTTGGCGGCCATGTCCTTCAGGCTCTGGATGGCTTTCTTCGACTGCGGCACACCGGCAATCGCGGTACGCTCGTGGGTCAGCAGGTATTTCGCGTAGGTCCAGCCCTGGTTTTCTTCACCGATGCGGTTTCCCACCGGCACACGCACGTTGTCGAAGAACACTTCGTTGAGGGAATGCTGGTTATCGATGGAATCGATCTTGCGCACGGTAATGCCCGGTGTGTTCATGTCGATCAGCAGGAATGAAATGCCTTCCTGTTTCTTGGCGTTAGCATCGGTACGCACCAGACAGAAAATCCAGTCGGCATGCTGCGCGTAGGTGGTCCAGATTTTCTGGCCATTCACCACGTAGTGCTCACCGTCGAGCTCGGCCTTGGTTTTCAGCGCCGCCAGATCGGAACCCGCGCCGGGTTCGGAATAACCCTGACACCACCACACGTTGCTCTGCAGGATGTCCGGCAGGAAGCGAGCTTTCTGCTCATCATTGCCGAACTTGTAAATCACCGGGCCGACCATTTTCAGACCAAACGGTACCACTGCCGGTGCACCCGCTTCGGCGCACTCGTTTTCAAAAATGTATTTCTGGGTGATATTCCAGCCCGTGCCGCCGTACTTCTGCGGCCAGTTGGGGGCGATCCAGCCTTTTTCATACAGGATCTTTTGCCATGCAACGATGGCATCCTTGGTGATCTGGCCGCCCACCACGGCACTCTTGAATTCAGGCGTCAGCTTTTCCTTGAGAAATGCGCGCACTTCATCGCGAAATGCCAGGTCTTCGGGTTTGAATTGAATATCCATTGATCTCCTCAACTGTAGGCAGTAGATGTTGGTGGAGTGAGTATAGACGGGGCTTCACATGGTAATGACTGCGTCTAGCTTCGTCACTGACCTGAAGTACCGCTTTTCCTGACAAAAGGTTAATCCACCTTAAACCAGAATTTCGGCCAGGTGAAAGGTGGATTCCGCCAGTTTGACGGTTTAGAATTCGCGCTCGTGTCCCGGTAGCTCAGCTGGATAGAGCAGCCCCCTCCTAAGGGGCAGGTCGGACGTTCAAATCGTCTCCGGGACGCCATTTTCCTGCCGCTGCGCGGCATCCCTTCGCTCCAGCCCGTTTCCCCCGTTTTCCTCCGAGGATTGTGCATGTCCGGATTTCACGCGACCGTTTCGTTTTTGATGCTTCTGCTGACCACCGGTTCCCTTTCCGCCCAGGCAGCAGAAACCGCCCAGTACGGCAACGTGATTGTCAGTGAAGTTACCAGTATTTACGACGGCGATACCTTCCGCGTCACCATCAAGGACTGGCCGGCGATCGCCGGTTACCGCATCGGCGTGCGGGTAAAAGGGGTGGATACGCCGGAAATCAGCGGAAAATGCCCGGAAGAAAAGGCGCTGGCGCGCAAGGCAAAGCAATTCACCGTAGAATTGCTGCGCTCGGGCCAGCCGGTGGAACTGCGCAATCTGCAGCGGGACAAGTATTTCCGTCTGCTGGCCGATGTCTATGTAGGCAAGCGCAATCTGGCCACCGAACTGAAAAAGGCAGGACTGGGCTACGACTACCAGGGTGGCAAGCGCAAACGCTGGTGTCCGGTACCGGGCGCCTGATCCGCTGAGCGTTTACGCCAGGGTGGACAATGCGCCTGCCAGCGCGGTCAGCACCACCACCTTCCACGGTGCCAGCTTCCACACAATCAGCAACACGAACGCTGCCAGGGCGATGGCGAAATCTCCGCGGGATTGCACGGCACTGGTCCATACCGGGTCGTACAGGGCCGCCCCGAGGATTCCCACCACTGCTGCATTGGCGCCAGCCATGGCTGACTGGGCCACTGGCGTTTGCCGCAAGGCTCCCCAGAAGGGCAACGCCCCTACCAACAGCAGAAAGCCCGGTACAAAAATCGCCACCAGACACAGCAGCGCCACGCTCCAGCCACCAGGTTCGGTGACATAGCCCAGATAGGCAGAAAAGGTGAACAGCGGGCCCGGCATCGCCTGGGTGAGGCCGTAACCCGCCAGAAACTGATCCGCCGACATCCAGCCCGGGGTCACCAGTCCGGTTTCCAGCAGTGGCAACACCACATGACCACCGCCGAACACCAGGGCGCCAGCCCGATAGAACACATCAAACAGCTGCAATCCGGCATTACCCGCCGCCGCAGCCCACAGCGGCAGCGCCACCAGCCCGGCGGCAAACAGCGCCAGGCAGATCAGCGCCACCGGCCGGGACACCGGGATCAGCAGGGTTGATTGTGCGGATGGCGGTAACGAACGACATACCCGCAGGCCGATCAAGCCACCCGCGATGATCGCACCGATCTGGCCAATAGCCGACGGCAGCAGGATCACCAGTGCTACTGCCAGCACCGCGATTGTAGCCCGCTCGCGGTCGGGACACAGGCTGCGCGCCATCCCCCACACTGCCTGGGCCACCACCGCCACGGCCACCAGCTTGAGGCCATGCAGGATCCCCTGCCCCACACTGCCGCCAAACCAGCCCGCACTCATCGCCAGCAGGATCAGCAACAACGCAGAGGGCAACGTAAACGCCAGCCAGGCCATCAACGCCCCCAGCCAGCCGCCCCGCAACAAGCCAAGGGAAAAGCCCACCTGACTGCTGGCCGGCCCCGGCAGAAACTGGCACAGCGCCACCAGATCCGCATAAGCCGCATCGCTGAGCCATTGGCGCCGGGTGACGAATTCATCGCGGAAATAGCCCAGATGCGCCACCGGCCCGCCAAACGACGTGAAGCCGAGTTTGAGAAAGGCCTGAAAGACTTCCCACCACGATGGGGTAGTAGCGGTTACATCAGTACTCATCGATCATCAGCCATATCCAGTCGGGCGAGTGCAAATCCCAGTAGGCAACCCGACAGCAAGCCGCCAAGATGGGCCATGTTTGCGATCGGCAAGATATTGGTAAATCCGAATCCCAGCATCACCAACATGAATACCACCATGCCCGACGGCAACGCCATGGGTGCGCGGGGATTGAAGCGGCCGTAAAACCACAAATACCCCAGCAGGCCGTACACCACCCCCGACAGGCCGCCAAAGTTATCCCGGCTCCAGAAAAACTCCAGCCAGTTACCCACCAGCGCACAGGTCAGCGTGATGCCCAGCAGGCGGGCCGATGTCTGCGCACGCTCGATGATGCCGGCGAAAATCCACCACGAAAACAGGTTGAATCCCAGATGTACCAGGCCGAAATGCAGCAACGCCGGTGTCAGCCAGCGCCAGTATTCCTGACTGTCGGCCATGGCTGTCAGATCGGGGAAAAACAGCAACTGCGCACGGGTGGCCGCGTTCATGCCCCCGCCGGTGTACAGATACACCAGCACACACAGTACAAACACGGCTTTGGTGACGATCCCGGTCTGGCGAATGTTCTGCAATAGCGATGGTGCGCGATAGACACGACTCAGATTGCTGGTGTCTGCCGGCACCTCGTCCCGTTCCCAGGACGCCTGCCGATAACGCTCGTGATCCGGATCGGCCAGAAACCGCGCCAGTTCCTGCTGGGCCTGCGGCAGCGTCGCATCATCCAGCACGAAGATGGCAATCGTATGACCGGATTCCCGCGCCTGGGCAGGAATCCCCTGGGTATTCAGGTAATCCACCAGCGCCTGTGCGTAGCGGGGATGCTGGAGCGTTGTCAGCAGCGTCATGGACAAGACGGGTCAGCCCAGCGTATCCAGAATCGCCAGCACATCATCGTGATGGGTTTTGGTATTGACCTTGTCCATCACATGCTTGAGCTTGCCGTCCTTGCCGATGATGAAAGTCGTGCGCAGCACCCCCATGAATTCCCGGCCCATGAACTTCTTCAGGCCCCAAGCACCGTATTTTTCAGTGATGGCGTGATCCTCATCCGACAGCAGATCGAAATTGAGGCCCTTTTTCTCGATGAAACTGGCCAGCTTTTTCACCGGGTCCGGGCTCACGCCCAGCACCACCGTGTCACGTTTGGCGAATTCTTTCTGCGCATCACGGATGCCGCAGGCCTGCGTTGTGCAGCCCGGCGTCAGTGCCTTGGGATAGAAATACAGCACCACATTTTTGTTGTCGCGAAAATCCTTCAGGCTGACTTTCTCGCCTTTCTGGTTCAGCAAGGTGAATGCCGGTGCCAGATTGCCGACTTTGGGAAAACTCATGATTCACTCCTGAAATTCAACACCAAGGTGGCGCCATAATGCCCGCCCCGACGGGTCCACATCAACCGTCAATTAACCCGTGTCGCAAAGCTGGACAAAACCCACTACGATACGCAGGATCACCTGAATCACCTACACTATCGCGCTCAACTCAAGGAGATTTGCGTGAGCGACACATCCCCTGCGCCGTTTGGCGTTCTGCTTGTCAATCTGGGCACCCCGGAAAAGCCGGATGCGGCCAGTGTCCGCAAATATCTGGCGGAATTTCTCTGGGACAAACGGGTCATCCAGGTGCCCCGGGTGATCTGGTGGCTGATTCTCAACGGCATCATCCTGCGGGTACGTCCGCGCAAGGTGGCGCATCTGTATCAGAGCATCTGGACCGATGAAGGTTCGCCGCTGATGGCGATCAGCAAACGCCAGCGTGCCGCCCTGGAAAAAGCCCTGCAGCAAAAAACGGGGCAGGCCATCCCGGTCGAACTGGCGATGACCTATGGCCAGCCCAGCCTTGCCAACGCCGGCCGGGCGCTGGGTCGCAAAGGTGTGCGCCGCATTCTGGTACTGCCGCTGTATCCGCAGTATTCCGCCGCCACCACCGGCGCCGTCTTCGACGGGCTCGCCAAGGCACTGCAGCGCTGCCCCGACGTACCCGAGCTGCATTTCATCCGCGATTACTGGGAAGAACCCCGCTACCTGGACGTGCTGGCTGACAGCATTCGCCAATACTGGCAGCAACACGGTCAGCCGGATCGCCTGCTGCTGTCTTTCCACGGCATTCCCCAGCGCTACGAGGATCAGGGCGATCCGTATCCGTCCCTGTGCCGCAACACCGCCAAGGCCGTTGCCGAGCGCCTGGGCCTGGGCCCGGATCAGTGGAGCGAGAGCTTCCAGTCCCGCTTCGGCCGGGAAGAATGGGTCAAACCCTACACCGACGTGCTGCTGGAAGAATGGGGCAAGCGGGATGACATCAACCGGGTCGACGTGGTGTGCCCCGCCTTCGCCGCCGACTGCCTGGAAACCCTGGAAGAAATTGCCGAGCAGAACCGTGCGACGTTCCTCGAAGCTGGCGGCAAGGACTATCACTACATTCCCTGCCTGAATGACCAGCCCGACCACATCGACATGCTGGCGGATCTGGTGGCCCGCCACGCCAGCCCCTGGACCTGACGCAGCTTTCCGCAGAAAAAACCGGCGATCCCCCGAAAAAGCAGGCGATTTAGGAAATAGCGGCTAACCTTAATGTTAGTCGCTGTTTTTTCAGGCAATTATCGTCGCCCCCATGGAACTGGAAGGATTCTCGCAGCTCGAACGCATCGCTGAGGGAGGCATGGCTGTCCTTTACAAGGGCACTCAGACCTCGCTGAGCCGCCCCGTGGCCATCAAGGTCATGAAAGGCACGCTCGCCAACACCCCCGAAGCCCACGAAATGTTCGAGTGGGAATCCCGTATCGTCGCCCGCCTCGACCATCCCCACATCATCCGCGTCATCGACAAAGGCCTGACCGCCGAAGGCATGCCCTTCTTCGTCATGGATTACGTGGAAGGCATTACGCTCAAGGATGCCCTGCGCCACAACAAACTGTCCGACCGGCGCAAACTGCGGGTGATGATCCAGGTGGCAAAAGCGCTGGGATACGCCCACCGCAACAACATCATTCACCGCGACATCAAGCCGGGCAACATCCTGCTCGACCGGGAAGGCAACGCCCGCGTGGTGGATTTCGGGATCGCCCGCCTCACCGAAGACACGGAAATTTCCAAGGTGAACGAAACCGGCATGACCGTGGGCACACCGGCCTACATGGCCCCGGAGCAGCAGAAAGGCGCAGCGTTTACCACGTCGGCCTGCGATATTTACTCGCTCGGCGTCATCATGTACCTGATGCTTGCAGGCAAACTGTACAAGCCCGGTTATCCGCCGCCCTCGGGCCACAATCCCAAGGTACCAGCGTCGCTCGACAAGATCACCATGGCCTGTCTGGCAGAAGATCCGCAGAAGCGCCCCAGTGCCGACAAACTGGTGGCACTGCTGCTGACAGCGCTGAAAGGCGCGCACCTGAAACAGGAACAGCAGGAAGAAGCCAAGCAGACCTTCAAGGATGCCAAGGACAAATTCCGCCTGCTGGATGTGATTCGCGAAACCGATTTCGGCAGCGTCTGCCTGTACGAAAACCGCGAAGACCGTTCACTGATGGTGCTGAAAAAACGCATCAACAATTTTCAGGGCTACAACGAAGCCGAACTGCTGTCGCGGCTCAAGCATCGCAACATCATCAACATCCGTGGCGTCAGTCGCAACGACCGTCTGTTCATCACGGTGATGGAATATCTGTCCGGTGGCAGCCTGCAGAATCGCATGGCACAACCCATGAGCGTGGACGAATTCATGCTGATCGCCGAGCAGATCTGCGATGCCATGATCTTCGCCCACAACAATCGCATCATTCACGGCAACCTGCGCCCGCACAATATCCTGTTCGACGACAGCAACACCGTCAAAGTGATGGATTTCGGCTTCGAGCCCCATTACGAAAACATGCTGGAGAGCAACTGGTATGTCGCCGACGACAATCCTGCCACCATCCCCGGCGATGTGTATGCGGCCGGCGTGATTTTCTATCAGCTGCTGACGGGATCGTTACCGGAATGGAAGCGCGGCCTGCTGCAGCCCAACGAAGCATTCGCCGACATTCCCCAGCACCTGCGTACGCTGATCAAGGCAATGCTGTGTCGCGATGTCAAAGTGCGCCTTAGCAACTTTGAAGATGTAAAGAAGGGCCTGAGCCTGCAGCAGGATAACAGCGATGAGAAAACCCGGACGGCCATCAAATCAAGGCCGCAGCAACAAAAGCCAGCACAACGCCGACGCTCCGGCCTGCTGGCAACCGCGCTCATTCTGCTGGTGATGATCAACGGTGGCCTGTACTTGTGGCTGTACGCACAAAAACAACCACTGCCCGACTGGTTGGCCGCGCCACTGGTCCAGCTGGGCGTTCCCCTTCCACATCCTGCCGGGCAAAAGGACATTGCCAACCACAGACACACCGACACAGAATTGACACTCAAGCGGGTCGAAAACAAGAAACAAAATTAGGATTGTTTGTTTATTAAGCTATTCATGTTGCCGGCGAGTATGCTAGCTTATTCCCCTGCATACCGTATCTGATGCTTAATGGACGCCAGCATCATATGAGGGAGAACCCATGATCGACTATGAATTGACAGATCTGCTGATCGAACTGGAAGAAATTCAGCAGGATCGCTTTCTGAATCTCGCACGCGGTCAGCAAGTTGTTGATTTGCTGAACTTCTACAACATCCCCGAAGCGCTTTATGTACTGCGGCAGGAACCCCAGAACGGTCGCCAGCCGCACCAGTGCCGGCGCAAGATTGCCGTGTTCAACTTTGCCCAGGTCACCGACGAGATCAAAACCCAACTGATCGAGTGCCTGTTCATGATCGGCCACTCGCCGGAATTCATTGCCGAGGCACTGGGCGAAGACATCCGTTTCATTGCCCAATCCCTGCGTACCGTGGTGGATGACAGCCGCGCCCGACGCGCTGCCGAGTTGCGCAACAATCCGCAGCGTTTTCGTCTGGTCAAATCCTGATGCGGTGAATATCGCTCACACCACTGAACACAAAAAAAAAGCCGGCACACGCCGGCTTTTTCGTTCACGCAATCCGCATCCGTTCAGCCGACAAAATTCAGCAGAATTCCCGCCGCCACCGCCGACCCGATCACGCCAGCCACATTGGGCCCCATGGCATGCATCAACAGGAAGTTGTGTGGATTGGCTTCCAGACCCACCTTGTTGGACACCCGCGCCGCCATCGGCACGGCGGACACACCGGCGGAACCGATCAACGGATTGATCGGAGTCTTTGACATCAGGTTCATCAGTTTTGCCATCAACACACCGGCTGCTGTACCGATACAGAACGCTGCCATTCCCAGCACCAGAATACCCAGGGTTTCCGCCACCAGAAACGACGAGGCGCTCAGCTTGGAACCCACCGCCAGACCCAGGCCGATGGTGACGATATTGATCAGCGCATTCTGGGTAGTAAAACTCAGGCGATCCACCACCCCGCATTCCCGCATCAGATTGCCGAAACAGAACATCCCCAGCAGCGGCGCCGCATCCGGCAACACCAGCGCCACCAGCACCAGCAACAGCAGCGGAAAAATGATTTTTTCCGCGCGCGATACTTCACGCAGCTGCTCCATGCGAATCTTGCGTTCAGCCTCAGTGGTGAGTGCGCGCATAATGGGTGGCTGGATCAACGGCACCAGCGCCATATAGGAATACGCGGCAACCGCAATGGCACCCAGCAAATCCGGCGCCAGTCGGGTGGTGACATAAATCGCGGTCGGGCCATCCGCGCCACCGATGATTCCGATGGACGCCGCATCTGCCAGGGAAAAATCGATTCCGATACCAAGTTGCGTCAACGCCAGCGCGCCCAGCAATGCCGCAAAGATACCGAACTGTGCCGCTGCGCCCAGCAACAGGGTTTTGGGATTGGCCAGCAACGGGCCGAAATCCGTCATGGCCCCCACGCCCATGAAAATCAGCAGCGGGAACAATCCTGTCATCAGGCCAACGGAATAAATCAGATACAGGATGCCATCACTATGTCCATGCTGACGTACCAGAAAATCCACCTGTGCATGCAGATCCGGCGGCGCCGCATAAAACGCATCTTTCACCTGGGTGACGGTCGTATCCGCCGCAACACCGAGCAGGGTTTTCACCTGCGCCACCAGCGCGGCATCACCGTAATACAACGCATGACCCAGCGCCGATTCCGCCAGTCCTGCCAGGGGAATATTCGCCAGAATGCCGCCGAACCCGATCGGCACCAGCAGCAATGGCTCGAAGCCCTTGCGGATCGCCAACCACAGCAACAGCAGACACACAGCGATCATCACCGCCTGTCCCCACTGCAAATGGTAGATGCCCGTGCTATGCCACAACTGAACCAGATTTTCCATCGTGGCAATTCCTCAGCCGACCAACATCAGGACATCACCTACTTTCACCGCGTCGCCCTGCTTCACCAGGATCTGCGCAACGGTACCGGCATGGGCTGCACGCACTTCCGTTTCCATTTTCATGGCTTCCAAATAGCAAAGGATGTCGCCTTCATTGATGTGCTGACCCACCTGCACCGGTACCTTGGTAATGGTGCCCGCGAGCGGTGACAACACAGGTTCGTCACCCGCCACGGCAGCCGGAGCAGCTGCCGCTGCCGACGCCACCGGTGCAGCGGACGTGACATCGCCACCCTCATCCACCTGCACCACATACCGATTGCCGTTCACAGTGACCGTGTAGGTGGCAGCGCCCTGTGCCTTGGCAGGCTTGGCCGGCGCTGCTGGTGTCGCGGCGGGCTCTTTACCCGGCGCCGGTTCGAACGCCGCCGGGTTGCCACGGTTTTCCAGAAACTTCAGGCCGACCTGGGGGAACATTGCGTAGGTGAGCACATCGTCCACTTCCGCTGCCGCCAGCTTTATCGATTTTTCCGCGGCGAGTTTTTTCAGTTCTGCCGTCAGGTTATCCAGCTCCGGCTCCAGCAGATCCGCCGGGCGACAGGTAATCGGCGCCTTACCTTCCAGCACTTTCTCCTGCAACGCCTTGTTGAACGGGGCTGGCGCTTCACCGTATTCACCCTTCAGTACACCGGCGGTTTCCTTGGAAATGGATTTGTAGCGTTCGCCAGCCAGCACATTGATCACCGCCTGCGTACCGACAATCTGCGATGTGGGAGTCACCAGCGGCACAAAGCCCAGGTCTTCACGGACGCGGGGAATTTCTGCCAGCACCTCGTCGAAGCGCTGGGTTGCGCCCTGCTCGCGCAGCTGGTTTTCCATATTGGTCAGCATGCCACCGGGCACCTGTGCCACCAGAATCCGGGAATCAATTCCTTTCAGGCTGCCCTCGAACTTCGCGTATTTCTTCCGCACTTCGCGGAAATAGGCGGCGATTTCCTCCAGCAGGATCAGATCCAGGCCGGTCGCCCGTTCGGTGTCCTCCAGAATCGCCACCACCGCTTCTGTCGGGGAATGGCCGTAGGTCATGCTCATCGAGGAAATGGCCGTATCCACGTTATCGATTCCCGCTTCCACTGCTTTGAGGATGGTGGATGTGGACATGCCAGTGGTCGCATGGCAATGCATCTGTACCGGGATATCCAGGGTCTGCTTGAGCCGGCTTACCAATTCAAACGCCGTGTAGGGCCGCAGTAATCCCGCCATGTCCTTGATGCAGACCGAATTGGCGCCCATGTCCTCGATCCGTCTGGCCATATCCACCCACATATCGACGGTATGTACCGGGCTCTCGGTATAGGAAATGGTACCCTGCGCATGCTTGCCGGTTTTCAGAACCGCATCAATGGCCGTCTTCAGGTTGCGCACATCGTTCATCGCGTCAAACACCCGGAACACATCCACGCCATTGGTCGCCGCGCGTTCGACAAACTTGTTCACCAGATCATCGGCATAATGCCGATAACCCAGCAGATTCTGCCCCCGCAGCAACATCTGCTGTGGCGTCCGCGGCATGGCTTTTTTCAGTTCACGGATACGTTCCCACGGGTCTTCGCCCAGATAGCGGATACAGGCATCGAACGTGGCGCCACCCCAGGACTCCAGTGACCAGAATCCTACCCGGTCCAGCTTGGCGGCGATCGGCAGCATGTCGTCGATACGCATACGGGTGGCAAACAGGGACTGGTGTGCATCACGCAGGACGACATCGGTAATACCTACAGGCTTTACTGGCTTGTTCATCGAAATGGACCCTTACTGGGAAATCTGGCAGTAACGAAGGATAGCGCGACGACTACTGGCGCTGGCGATGATGATGAATGGCTGCGGTCATGGCAGCTGCCAGCTCATCCTGCGCTGGCGATGCTTTGACAGGGGGTATAACCGGTTCCGGCACGCGCGGCGCCGGTGAATAGCGGACAATGACGGCTGACATAGCCTGGACACAAACGACCAACACCCCCAGGAACACAAATACGGTTCCCATCCCGATCACCATCAGGTCCAACCCTTCCTTCAGCATCGCTCGTGTCCTGCACAAAATGGAATCGGGTCAATGTAACCCGATACCCCACCGGTCGCAACGGCACACATCAATAGTTCTGTCGCTGCAGCATTCTCGGGGCCATTAGACTGACTGGCTATATACGCGCCGCGCGATTGAGGATGCCGCGCGATTATCTACGCTTAACTTACAAAAGCGCGAATCTGTTCGCACGAGGATGGTGTGGGCTTGGAAAAGGTATTGGTCGTCGATGATGACAAGCTGGTACGCAATATCGTGTGCCGCGCGCTGTCAGCAGAGTTTGAGATGCTAACCGCCGCCAATGGCGACGAAGGCATTGCGAAAGTACAGGCAGAGCAGCCCGATTTCGTCCTGCTCGACATCGAAATGCCTGGCTTGAACGGCTATGAAGTCTGCGACAAGCTGAAACAGCAGTATGGCTGCAAGGACACGCCGATTCTGTTTCTGTCCAGTCACAGCGGCCTGCGGGAACGCATGCTGGGCTACGAAGCCGGTGCCTCTGACTTCATCGTCAAACCCTTCGAGGCCGAAGTATTACTGGCCAAACTGCGCCTGCTGAGCAGTTTCAAGCGGGAACGGGAGCAACTCAGCCGACGCGCCCAAACGGCTTCCGACACCGCGTTCATGGCCATGCGTGGCTCCAGCGAACTGGGGATGGCCATCCAGTTCATCGAAGCCACCTACAACTGCACCGACTTTGACACCATTGCCCAACGCTTCTTCGACGTCACTCAGCAACTTTCACTGAGTTGCGCACTCCTGTTTCAGACCCGCAGCGGTAAACTGTTCTTCAGTTCCAAAGGCAATCTGTCGCCACTGGAACGGGAAGTCATCACCACCCTGCATGAAAACGGCAAGCGCTTCAACGATTTCGGCTGCCGTACCCAGATCAATTATCCCCGGGTTGCCTTGCTGGTGAAGAACATGCCGCTGGAAAACCGCGAAGCCTACGGTCGTTACAAGGACTTCCTGCCGACCATGCTGGGCTCAACCGACGCAAAAATAAAATCGCTGGATACCGAGATGGCATTGGTAGACCAGACCCGAAACCTGATGCAGTCCTTCAACGTGGTACGCGACACCCTGGTACACGTCGGCGAAAATCTGCAGGGCACCCAAAAAGAGGTCCTTCAATTACTGAGAGCAACCATTGATGAACTGGAAACCCGTATACCGACACTGGGCCTTGAAGAGGATCAGGAGAAATACCTGATCAACACACTCGATGGCGCCCTGCAATCCACTCACGGCATTATTGAAAGTGGCGAAAGTGCTCGCAGCGCCTTTCAAACCGTCTGCCGTCTGCTTGAACACCTGTCAGAGCGACAACAGAAATTGCTGGCATCCGTCACCGAGACCAACAGCATTAACACACCGCACCATGGCGGTGCCTCCGACAACAGCGCCATCAGCAGTGACGTGGAACTGTTCTGAGGATTCCTGCGAACAGCTTCCAGCAGATCTGCTATCCCACCAGTATCATCTGCTCCCGAATCTCATGCTCGAGATCAGCGAAGTCCTCCTCGCTGATACAGAGTTCCCGAAAAACCTCTTCTGCAATGACCGGCCACTGCGCACTTTCCACCACTCCAGACAAACGACGAGGAGCAGCACAAATCTGTTCTGCAAGCTTCAGACATATCAGCAAACCATCGGTCGGTGGACTGCGTTGATACAAGCGCGCCCTGTCGCCCTGCTCGCGAATTGCTTCACTCACCGGGTCAGGCAACTTCCAGTTGCGAGCAATCAGATAACCGATCAACGTATGATTAGTATTGAGCCGCTGGGAAATGTACTCCATCGCGGCGACTTCAAGCTGGGAATAGGCTTCCCGTAACAGCCCGTTGTAATTCGGGAATTTTTTTGCCATCGCTGGAATGCCGCAGTTGTGAAACAAACCCAGCAGATACGCCTGCTCCGTATCTGCCACATCAAAACGCCTGGCCAGCAACGAACAGCACAGTGCCATTTCCTCGTTGAGTTCCCAGAATTCCACCAGATCATCAGTGTTGTATTTTTCGAAAGCCGTGCGGATCATCAACCCGTTAACGATATTGATGACAGAATCCAACCCCAGCATCATCACCGCCTGATTGATGGAACTGATCTTGTTGGGCAGATTGTAGGCTGGCGAATTGACGGTGCGAATCACATTGGCCGAAATGCCAGCATCCTTGCCGATCAGTTTGGCAATGCGCGGCAAATCAGGGCTGGCATCGCGGATCTCTTCGATAATGGCCGGCTGAGGAGGAATGTAGATCCCCTTCATGAAATCAGGGCGTTCTTTCTGCTTGGAAACCGGCGCTGCGCTCATACCCACTCCTCATCTTCTTCTTAAAGTATGGCAGGATTTCGCGAAATCGCAGCTTGGCAGGCTCATCGACAACAAGGGGGCAACACCTTGGTTTTCAAGAGATTTTTTGCCGCCAGCCCGCCCTGTATGGGTAACCAGGGATAGGATAATGCGCAATAGCGTGATCTGTGTCAGCCATTGGAGAGCATTTCAGAGCGGCAAAAAACCTGGGAGGGAGGGAGTAGCAGCTACCGCGCGGAAACAAAAAAGGGCTATGCATCGCATAGCCCTTTTCGTATTTGGCGCGCCAGGAAGGATTCGAACCTCCGACCGCGTGGTTCGTAGCCACGTACTCTATCCAGCTGAGCTACTGGCGCTTGGGAGTGTGCATTTTACGAATTTGCGTTTCGGAGTCAAACAGTTATTGCACTTTTTTGACTCTTTCAGCGGCTTCGTCAGCACTGTTTACAACCTGCGGAAGTGCTCGCTTCCGACCGCCGCAATTCTCTGATAATTCAGTTATTTGCACCGGATATTCCCGCCAGGGGGAATATGGCGGAGAGGGAGGGATTCGAACCCTCGATACAGCTTTTGACCGTATACTCCCTTAGCAGGGGAGCGCCTTCGGCCTCTCGGCCACCTCTCCAAAAACGTGGCCAGAATGATACTAGCGTTTGCCGTAAATTCCTAGCCCAAATTTCATTTTTCGAAGTTGCTAAGTCCTTAAAAACAAAAGCGATGCTCGAGGCATCGCTTTCGCAGGATCAGACCCGGACGATGTGGTCAGGTCCCCTCGTGCTCACTACCCTTTTCACGCTGAATGCGCTGGTAGATCTCTTCACGGTGTACTGCCACTTCTTTGGGGGCATTAACACCGATGCGGACCTGATTGCCCTTGACGCCCAGCACGGTCACAGTGACCTCGTCGCCGATCATCAGGGTTTCGCCTACACGGCGAGTCAATATCAACATTTTCCTTCTCCTTTACTTACCGCTCCTGCCGAGCATCTGGATTCACGTCCCGAGAAAGCCCTACCCGGTTGTTAATTTTCCTAATTAATTATCGTCCAGGTTTTCGAATTTGGTAGGGCTGTTTCAGGATTTATTGCATCCCGTTATTTGGCCTGGGCGGGTTCATTGTCCAGGTCAAAACCGGAATGCAGGGCACGAACCGCCAATTCCAGATACTTTTCCTCGATCACGACAGAAATCTTGATTTCGGACGTGGAGATCATCTGGATATTGATGGATTCCTTTGCCAGCAGCTTGAACATTTTGCTGGCAACGCCGGCGTGGGAGCGCATGCCAACGCCCACGATGGACACTTTGGCAATGGATGCGTCGCCCTGAATGTCCTTGGCCCCAAGTTCGGATGCCACAGTTTTCAAGACATCCAGCGCCTTGCGAAGTTCATTTTTGTGCACGGTGAAGGTGAAGTCGGTGGTGCCGTCCGCACTCACGTTCTGCACGATCATGTCGACTTCGATATTGGCTTCGCCGACCGGGCCCAGGATCTTGTAGGCCGCACCCGGGGTATCGGGAACGCCGCGAACGGTGATTTTGGCTTCGTCACGATTGAAGGCAATGCCTGAGATAACCGGCTGTTCCATAGTTTCCTCTTGATCAACGGTAATAAGGGTGCCCGGCCCTTCTTCGAATGAGGACAGAACCCGCAGGGGCACGTTGTATTTTCCGGCGAATTCCACCGAACGGATTTGCAGCACCTTGGACCCGAGGCTGGCCATTTCCAGCATTTCCTCGAAGGTGATCTGCTCCAGACGGCGTGCGTTCGGCACTACGCGGGGATCGGTCGTGTAAACGCCGTCCACGTCGGTATAGATCTGGCATTCGTCCGCCTTCAGCGCCGCTGCCAGTGCCACACCGGTCGTATCGGAACCGCCACGGCCCAACGTGGTGATGTTGCCGTCTTCGTCGACACCCTGGAAGCCTGCCACAACCACTACGCGCCCCTTGGCCAGGTCGGCACGGATGCGGTCAGCGTCAATGGCCTGGATGCGGGCCTTGCCATACGCGTCATCGGTCAGGATGCGAACCTGTGCGCCGGTGTAGGAACGGGCATCATAGCCGTCCTTCTGCAGCGCCATACTCAGCAGCGCAATGGTGACCTGCTCACCGGTGGTGACCAGCACATCCAGCTCGCGGGCCGGGGGCTGTTCGTGAATTTCATTGGCCAGAGCAATCAGACGGTTGGTTTCACCGCTCATTGCGGATACCACCACCACCACATCATGACCCTGGTCGCGATAGCGCTCGACCTTCTTGGCCACGTTCTTGATCCGCTCGACAGTGCCCACCGAAGTGCCACCGTATTTCTGTACTATTAACGCCATTGTCGTTGATCTTAAAGGTTGATGAATGTGTTCGCCGCCAGGCTGGATGCGAATTACACAACACTGCCGAAGGGAAGTAAACCAACAGTTAAAGAAGGTATACCGTTGATCGCCTTCCCTTCCACCCGGACGACGCCTAACCGGCCTGCTGATTCAGCCAGGTTTCCGCTGCTGCAATTGCCGCCGGCAGTTGCGCTGCATTGGGGCCACCGGCCATGGCCAGATCCGGACGTCCGCCCCCTTTGCCCCCGACTATCTCGGCTGCAAATTTGACCAGATCACCCGCTTTGAATTTGCCAGTCAGATCCTTGGTTACACCGGCCACCAGATCCACTTTGCCATCGTTTGCCACCCCCAGCAGAATGACACCGGAACCCAGCTTGTCCTTGAGTTTGTCCACCATGTCGCGCAGGGCCTTGCCATCGACACCCTCGACGGCCGCATTCAGCAGCTTGATACCGGCAACGGTTTTGGCCTGATTGATCAGGTCATCACCGGCGCTGCTGGCCAGCTTGGCCTTCTGCTTTTCCAGTTCCTTTTCCAGCTGTTTGACCCGATCCAGCACCTGCTGAACCTTTTCCACTGCGTTGTCACGGCTGCCTTTGAGCAGCCCGGCAATCTGTGACAGATGGGATTCGGATTCATCGATCCACGCCAGCGCGCCTTCACCGGTAACGGCTTCGATACGACGCACGCCAGCGGCAACGCCGCCCTCAGACACGATGCGGAACAGGCCGATATCACCGGTGCGGGCCGCGTGGGTACCGCCACACAACTCGATCGAGAAATTGTCGCCGCCCATGGTCAGGACGCGGACGTTGTCGTCGTATTTTTCGCCGAACAGCGCCATGGCACCTTTGGCCTTGGCTTCCTCGATCGGCAGCACTTCGGTCTGCACCGGGGTATTGAGACGGATCTGGTCGTTCACCAGTTTTTCGATGGTGCGCAGCTGTTCCGGCTTCACACCCTCATTATGGGAGAAGTCGAAACGCAGGCGGCTGGCAGTAACCTGGGAGCCTTTCTGCTGCACATGGGTACCGAGCACCTTGCGCAGGGCCGCGTGCATCAGGTGGGTGGCAGAATGGTTCAGGCGAATGGCCTGACGCAGCTCGTTGTTCACCAGGGCCTTCACCGTGTCGCCTACGTTGAGCGAACCGGATTCGAGCACACCGACGTGGACGTGGGCGCCGCGCTGCTTGGTGGTATCGGTCACATCGAAACGCGCACCGGCGCTTTCCAGCGTGCCGACATCGCCCACCTGTCCGCCGGATTCAGCATAGAACGGCGTGTTGTCCAGAATGATCTGGGCCTGCTGACCGGCACTGATACTTTGCACCGGCTGGCCATCGACAAAGATTTCGGTGATGCGCCCCTGATCGGCCACATGCTCGTAACCGCTGAACTGGCTCTGGGTGCTCACATCCAGGCCGTCGTGGTAATTGGCCTTGAATTTACCGGCAGCCTTGGAGCGGTTTTTCTGCTCTTCCATCTCGCGCTCGAAGCCGGCGTGATCAATGGTCAGGTTGCGCTCGCGGGCGATATCCGCCGTCAGATCTGCCGGGAAGCCGTAGGTGTCATACAGCTTGAACACGACTTCGCCGAGGATCTGGTTGCCGGTTAGGCCTTCCAGATCCTGCTCGAGAATTTTCAGCCCCTGCTCCAGCGTTTTGGCGAACTGCTCTTCTTCCTGCAGCAGGACTTTTTCCACCTGGGACTGGGCCTTGGCCAATTCGGGATAGGCATCGCCCATTTCACGCACCAGCGGGGCCACCAGCTTGTGGAAGAACGGACCTTTGGCGCCCAGCTTGTTGCCATGACGGATAGCGCGACGCAGGATGCGGCGCAGTACATAGCCGCGACCTTCGTTGGACGGCACTACGCCATCCACGATCAGAAACGCGCAGGAACGGATATGGTCAGCCACCACGCGCAGGGATTTGTCTTCCAGATCCTGAGCCTCGGTTACCCGCGCCACATCTTTCAGCAGGTTGGCAAACAGGTCGATTTCGTAGTTGCTGTGCACATGCTGCATGACCGCGGAAATCCGCTCCAGCCCCATGCCGGTATCCACCGACGGCTTGGGCAGCGGCACCATGGTGCCGTCGGGCTGGCGATCGAACTGCATGAACACGTTGTTCCAGATTTCGATGTAGCGGTCACCGTCTTCTTCCGGCGATCCCGGCGGGCCACCCCAGATATCGGCGCCGTGATCGTAGAAAATCTCGGTGCAGGGGCCGCAGGGGCCGGTGTCGCCCATCTGCCAGAAGTTGTCGGAGGCATACGGTGCGCCCTTGTTGTCGCCGATGCGGATCACCCGCTCCGCCGGCACACCGACTTCCTTGGTCCAGATATCGTAGGCTTCGTCGTCGGTCGCATAGACGGTGACCCACAGCTTGTCAGTGGGCAGTTTCAGCCACTGGTCAGAGGTCAGGAATTCCCAGGCAAACAGGATCGCATCCCGCTTGAAATAATCGCCAAAGCTGAAGTTGCCCAGCATTTCGAAAAAGGTATGGTGACGGGCGGTGTATCCGACATTTTCCAGATCGTTGTGCTTGCCACCGGCGCGGACGCAGCGCTGGGACGTAACCGCACGGGTATAGGGGCGCAAATCGCGGCCCAGAAACACATCCTTGAACTGCACCATTCCCGCATTGGTGAACAGCAGGGTCGGATCATTACCGGGGATCAGTGAACTGCTGGCAACAACAGCGTGTCCTTTGGACTTGAAGAAATCGAGAAATGCTTGTCGGATTGCAGAGGTCTTCATAGGGTACCGAAGCCGAGGAGTCTGATGATTCCTGCCCTTGCTTGGCAGGCTGACAAAGGCCGCAGTTTACCATTTATTTGCCAACTTTCATCAGGCCGCCGGCGGAAGGCGACGAAAATCGGGGTAGAAGCCGGCGTTATTCCGGGTTTTCCATGGCGTAGCGAATCTGATCGGCATTAAAGCCGCGGTACTGCAGGAAGCGCATCTGACGGGCTTTTTCACGGGGATCGGCGGAGGGGCGCAAGCCAAAACGACGCTGATAGATGGCGCGGGCCTGCTCGAACCAGTCTACGTCGCCCTGGTTCAGTACGCGGGATATCACCTCGCCGGCAACGCCTTTCTGGCGCAATTCCATCTGTACCTTGATCGGGCCATGGCCCTGCAACACCCGATGGCGGACCCACACCTCGGCGAAACGCTCATCGCTTTGAAGGCCCCGTTGCTGCAACTCGGCCAGCGCCTCAGCCACCAGTTCGGCGTCCTGGCCGGGTTCCAGTTTGCGCTGCAGTTCCCGCGCGCTGTATTCGCGGCGGGACAGCAGCTGAATGGCTTGTTGTAACAGGGCCTGACGTTCTTGCATCGATAGATCAGGCCGGTACCAGACGATTCACGGTCGCGATGTAGCGCTCCATGGCTTCATCCAGGGTCATGCCCTTGATCTTGTGCCGCTCATCGAACTTGGCCCGTTCCACCAGCTTGGTCGGGCCAGGGCGCCGCCCCGTGACGTCACCCTCGGTCGCCTGCTTGAACAGGGAGTAAAGAGTCAGCATGGTCAGCTGGTCCGGTGGGCTGGTCAGCGTGCCCAGACGGGCTTTGGCCGCGTCGAACCGCTGGCGCAGGTCTTCGGCAGGCGCGGCCGCTGCTCTGGTGACTTCCTTAAGCGCCGGCTTGGCGGCAGGCTTGACGGCTTTGGTCGCAGGCTTGGGCGCGACTTTGGCAGGTGCCGGACGGGGATTGGCCACCAGCGTTGGCGCAGACTTTGCCACCGGACGCGGCGTGTGCAGCTTGGCAGCGGGGGTTGACCTGACCGGTTCGCCCGCCAGCGCCTGTTCGCCCGCTTCAACCAGTTCGTCAAACAGACGCTGGCTTTCTTCCAGCACCAGATTCACGGTGCCGGTTCCCAACCGTGTCAGCTGGCTCACCAGACCACGATCAGCGCCATAACTATCTCCCAACGCCATCGCCTGGTGATACAGGCGCGCCCGCTCGGCATCTACCTTGCTGATCAGACCGATACTGGCCAGACGCATCCGACGCGCACCGATTTTCAGGCGATCAGGCAGGGATACCGGTTCTGCCACCCTGTCTTTCAATGTTCCCATGAGATATTCCTGTGCAAGCATTAATCGTGGCCAGGCGCCATGCTGGCACCAACCGTCCCTGGTATCGCATCGGGCTGCGCACGCTGCGCGCCACCACGACCCTGGGCTATCTTACCGAATGTTGAATGAATGCAAAATGGCGGGAGGCAATTGAACGGTGCCGGTGAAGTCATGATCACCGGCACGGGTATGATCATTTCTTCTGCTGCGTCTTTTCCATGAATTCGGATTTCGCTGCAAGAAAGCCCAGTTTGAGGGAATCCCACGCGAGTTCAAATCCGTCTTTCACATCATGCCAGGCATCTTCGGCTGCTTCTTCGATCTGTTTCATTTTGCCCTGCATGTCTTTCTGTTTGACCTTCAGGTCGGCAATGGTTTTATCCATTTTTACCTTGGCTTCACCCTGCAGGTCTTCAAGACGCGCTTCCAGGCGATCAATGTCATATTCCCACTCTTCCAGCTGGGTCTTGAGTTTTTCCAGATATTCGTGACGTTTGCTCATGGTTCCATTCTCCTTATTGGTTTTAGCCACTGTGGCAGATCAACTGCACCGCCACATTGATGCTCATCAAGTCTGCGCGAAGGCAGCACAACTAATAATCAGCCATGGTGACAGTTTGACGTGCATCAATTGAAAAAATGCAGGCAGTCGCCATATAAAAAAGCGTCTGCAACACACACGATCTATCAACGGAGGGATACAACCATGTCTGCATTACGTCCTTTTGGCAGCGGCCTGAGTTCACTGGATTCATTTCAGCAATTGGTGGACAACTTTTTCGGCCGTGGCGCGCTGCCATCGCTGACGGATTCCGGATTCAACATGCCTGCGACGGATATTTCCGAAAACGACAAGGAATACAATATCAGCGCGGAATTGCCTGGCATCAAGAAAGAGGATATCAAGGTGTCACTTAATGACGGCGTGCTGTCGATCGAGGCGGAATCGAAAAGCGAACACGAAGAAAAAGGTGACAAACAGATTCGCACGGAACGTCGCTATGGCAAGTTCGTACGCCGTTTCACGCTGGGCACCAATGCTGATGAAAAAGGCGTGGTTGCCCGCTTTGAAGATGGCATTCTGAAGCTGACGGTTCCGAAAGCAAAAGAACAGGAAGCACCCAAACCGAAATCCATTCCGATCGGCTGACCAAAACAAAAAAGGCGCAGTGTTCGCTGCGCCTTTTTGTTTTACGTCGTGATATGGTTCAGGCCGTTTTCAAATCGTCGCTGTCCATGCCATTGGACATGTGGCAGAGCGCCTGCATTTCGAGGATTTCCACTTCCTTGCCATCGACGTAGATCACATCCTGCTTTTGCAGGCGGGTGAATACGCGACTGACGGTTTCTACCGCCAAACCCAAAAAGTTGCCAATATCGTTGCGTGACATGGGCAAACGGAAACGGTTGGCGGAAAGCCCGCGCTTGGCGTGACGAGTGGAAATGCTTAACAGCAAAGAGGCGATGCGTTCTTCCGCACTTTTCTTGCTGAGCAGCATGATAAGTTGCTGATCGGCCTGGATTTCGCGACTCATCAGCTGGAAGAAATGGCGCTGCAGGGTCGGAATTTTCGCGGACAGGTATTCGAGCTTCTCAAAAGGAATTTCACAGACCGCAGCCGTTTCGAGCGCCTTGGCGGAATTCGAGTGGAAGTTGGTGCTGATCCCATCAATACCCAGCACTTCACCCGGCAGATAAAATCCGGTGACCTGTTCTTCGCCGTCTTCTGTCACGGAATAGGTTTTGATGGTGCCGCTACGCACTGCGTAGATGGAGGCAAAGGGATCACTGGCGCGGAACAGATGCTCACCCTTTTTCATCGGGCGGCTGCGTTTGATGATGCTGTCCAGTTCGTCGAGTTCTTTTTCTTTTACTGCAACTGGTAAACAGATTGGATTGAGGCTGCAATCAGTGCAGGAAACGTTCAGGGTCCGCGTGGGTACCCGGTTTTTGCAGTCGGTGTCAGATGACATGGTTTAGCTGTCCCGGATTTGTTCAAATTGCACAGAATCGGGTCAGATAGTACCACGGGCGTTTTCAATTTGCTAAACAAGCAAAAAGCCTAACAACCTGAATTGAAAGGCCCCGAGAATGAATGCGATTGATTTACAACACGCGTGAAAAACGACGCCCCTGCTTGAGATGAGCCGGCAGGTAAATATCAAAAGCCATGCAGATTTTGCGTACTACCAAACGGCCACGATCCGTCACCGAGTAGCGTTTACCATCCCAATCCAGCAGGCCCTGCTCCACATAGCGCACCAGAATCTCTGCCTCGGCGGCAAAATACTTCTTAAAATCAATCCCATAGGCCACACTGATCAGTTCTGGATCGAGCCCGTTCTGGCACAGGAATGACATAATGACCGCACGCCGTATCAGGTCATCGTTCGTCAAATGAATGCCGGCCATGATCGGCGACTGGTTGTCGTCGAGGCATTCCTGGTACTGGGTGATCGAGCGGTTGTTCTGGCAATACACGTTGTCTATCTGGCTGATGGCCGAGACACCCATGCCGATCAGGTCGGCTTCCTTGTAGGTGGTGTAGCCCTGGAAATTGCGATGCAGCTGACCCTTCCGGTAGGCCACCGCCAGTTCGTCGTCAGGCTTGGCAAAATGATCCATGCCGATATAGACGTAGCCGGCTTCGATAAGCTGGTTGGACGCAGAACACAGGATTGCCAGCTTTTCATCGGGGGACGGCAACGCCTCTTCCGGCAGCAGCCCCTGCGACTTGAAGCGTTCGGGCAAATGGGCGTAATTGAACAGCGAGATCCGGTCCGGCGCCATCTGGATGACCTGCTCAATAGTTTCCGCCACTGAGGCGACCGTCTGGTAAGGCAGGCCGTATATCAGATCAAAGTTCACCGAGCGGTACTGATAGCTGCGCGCCGCCTCCATCAGCTCAATGACCTGAGCGGTGGACTGTACCCGGTTGATGGCTTCCTGAACCCTGGGATCAAAATCCTGGATACCCAGACTGATCCGGTTGAATCCAAGCCCTTTGAGCAAGCCCAGCTTGTCGGCGTTGATGGTGCGAGGGTCAATTTCGATGGAGTACTCACCCCGATCAGAATCCACCAGATGGAAATGCCGGCCGATCTGATACCACAGCTCGGTCAATTCGGCGTCACCATAGTAGGTGGGCGTTCCACCACCCCAGTGCATCTGATAGATCGGACGCGAGGTACCAAATTCTGCGGCTTTCTGCTTGATCTCCATGATCAGGTGATCAAGGTAAACCCGCTTCTTCTCTTCGCTCTGGGTAATGACCTTGTTGCAGGCGCAGTAATAGCAAAGCGATGCACAGAACGGCAGGTGCACATAGATCGACAACGGCTTTTTGGAGGCGTTGCTGCGGGCAACAGCATCCAGATAGTCCTGCTGGAAGAACTCTTCATGAAACTGCAGCGCCGTCGGATAAGAGGTATAACGCGGCCCGGGAACATCGTGCTCACGAATGAAATCGCTATTCCAGAGCGACTCACGTTGCGTTCCACCTTTCACGAGATACATACGGGATTCCTGTGTTGGTCCAGGCAGTGAGGGGCATCCCTCGCCTGCTTGTCGGATATTGAGGAGGATTATCTCTGAACGGAAAAGGAATCGAGTTGACGTATATCAACAAGTCTTTTGGGGGCTAATCGGCAGATTTTTCCAGTACTTGCGTCAGATCAAGGGGTTCCAGCAGCTGCAACGCCCGAACATAGTCAAAGTTTTCAATGCAATGACCGAGTTCAGACAACGCGGCTGCACCCAGTTGGCCCTTTAGGACATGGCGCAGGCGCTGGATATCCGTATCGTCAATGACTTCGCTGAGTTCCAGGCGTCGACGCAGGTCTGCCAGCCAGGCCAGTGAAGCAGCGCCGGACTCCGGAAGCGCCACATTGGGGGGTTCTGCCGGCTCCACCAGCCGGGTTTGCAGGTGTTCGATGCTGGCCAGCACCTGCTGGTTTTCCCGCTTCAGTGCAGTGTTCTGCGCTGCTATTGATGCCAGATCATCGTGGGCAACGCCGGCTTCGATAGCGGCGGCGATGCGGTGCACGGCCTCGAAACCAAGGTTACCGGCAACGCCCTTGAGCTTGTGGGCCAGGGCCTGGCAGGCCGCGCGATCTCCCTGTTCAAGCATCAGCTCGAGGGCTGTGCCTGCCTGACCAAACTGATCTACATAGTCTTCCAGCAGGCTGCGATAGACGCGCACATTATGGTGAATGCGTGCCAGCGCCGCCTCAAGATCGATGCCCGGCACGTTGCCGATAGCGACATCCCACACCGGTTTTTCCGCTGTACGCACACGAACCCAGCGCTTCCAGTCCGCAAATCTGGCCGGCAAGTGCGCAACGATGATCTGAATGAGCTCGGCCGTTTCAAAAGGCTTGGTAATAAAGGCATTCATGCCGGCCTTGGTGGCAAGCTCACGCTCGCGAGCAAAGGCGTTTGCAGTCATGGCGATAACGGGCAACTGCTGCGCACTGAAACGTTCCCGGATCTTTTGACAGCATTGCAATCCGTCCATGACGGGCATCTGCAGATCCATCAGCACCAGGTCGTACTGCTGCTGCATGATCTGGGCGAGACCAATCTCACCGTTTTCCGCCATATCGAGCTGCAGGCCAAGCGCAACAAGATTCTCTTGTACCAGAAAGCGATTGATCTCGTTGTCTTCCACCAGCAACAGTCGGGGTTTGTCCGCTGGAGCAGGCACCGGAGCAATCAGTTCATCAAGGCTATCAGCCCGTTCCAACACCGCTGACAACAGGATGCGATCCACCGCTTCCAGCAGGTCGTCTGAACTGATGGGCTTGGAGAGAAATCCCTGCGGTGCATAATCGGTTTCCTTGTGGATATCTTCCTGGCCATAGGCTGTGACCAGCACCACCGGCGGCACACTGGCGCCGCGCGATTCTGCTCCGCGCATCACGTCAAGGCCATTCATGTCACGCAGATCCCAATCCAGTACCACCAGATCGACAGGACTGGTCTTGTCGGTCAACATCTGAATGGCCTGCTCGCCGGATTCGGCAACCATGACGGCATAGCCCGCCTTTTGCAGAATACGCTCTTCGATTTTCCAGCACACCGGATTGTCATCGACGACCAGAATTCGACGCGACATTCGGGCCTGTCGGTTGTTCGCCGCCACCAACGGTTGGGCTTTCTCATCGCACTGGAAGGGCAATTCAAAACTGAACTCACTGCCGGCACCGGGCTCGCTGCTGACCTGAATATCCCCGCCCATCGCGTTCACCAGCTGACGGCAGATCGTAAGCCCCAGACCGGTACCACCGTACTTGCGGCTGATGGACGCATCGGCCTGCGAAAACGACTCAAACAGCTTGTCCCGCTGTTCGTCCGTCATGCCGATACCAGTATCACGCACCTGAAACTTCAGGCGAATCTGTCGCGGCGTTCGGCTGATGGGTGTGATTTCCAGTTCGACATGCCCGTGATCGGTGAATTTGACGGCATTATTACAAAGGTTGATCAGGACCTGCTGCAAGCGCAATGGATCACCAACCACCTGGTCCGGCATGTCAACGTCATTGATAACGAATTCCAGCTGCTTTTCCTGGGCTTTCAGTCCTATTACGGCACCCACATTGGTCAGCACTTCACGCAGGCTGAACGGAATCAGTTCAAGTTCCAGCTTTCCGGCTTCGATTTTCGAGAAATCCAGAATGTCATTCACAATGCCCAGTAATGAATTGGCAGCACTGTCAACGGAGGTCAGGTACTGACGTTGCCGTTCTGTCAGGGTGGTATTCAGGCACAAGCGGATCAGGCCAACCACTGCGTTCAGCGGCGTGCGGATTTCGTGGCTCATGCGCGCCAGAAATTCTCCCTTGGCCTTGCTGGCAGCCTCGGCTTCCTGACGTGCAAGGAATTCTGCTTCCCGCGCTGCGTGCATTTCCGTGACGTCATAGCCTTCCAGCACAACGAGCTCAACCCGCTCATCCTGCAGGATCGGGGTGAGGGCAAAATCCAGATGCCGCGTCTGACCAGCGGCAGTATCAATCGCGAGACTGAACCGGACATCATCGCTGTTGCTGGCATTGATGACGTGTTCACGCAGCCGGGAGCGGATTTCACGATCCCCCTGCCACCAGGGCGCATCCCAGAGTTTGCGCCCCAGCACGCGCTCCACATCGACATTAAACAGGCGAAAGGTCGCACGATTCGCTTCCAGCAATGTTCCATCGGGATTGAGCAGACACATCAGCTGCTGCGCACTGTCCATAATGTCGCGAATGCGTTGCTCGCTCCGCCGGATAGCGTTCTGGGTCGCGATGCGATCGCTGATATCGTGAAGGACAACCAGCGTTTGGCGCTTGCCTTCAACCGTGTGGGGCGTGAGATTCACTTCTACCAGCAAGGGGCTGCCGTCGCTCCTGCGAACTCGCCAATCGAAGCGGCTGCCACCACGATCGTCCGCAAACTGTATAAGCCGAGCATACTTTTCCCCCGACGGGGAGCCGTCCGGCTGTAACGCCGGCGACAGATCCAGCAGGGTGCTGCCCAGCAAATCCGGTTTGGCCGATAACCCCAGCAAACGGATCGCCGTCATGTTGCATTCGATAATCTGGTCATTCTGCAAGACCATGAACGCATCATGGGAGTGTTCGAAAAAAATATCCCGCAGTTTCTCCTGATGCTGACGACCCACAAGATCGCGTACGACACCCACATAATGCAGCACATCGTTGATATAGGTGCGTCCCACCATGATCTCGACGGGAATCATGTGGCCATCGCGATGCCGGGCGAACAGCTTCCGCCAGCGTCCGACGACAACTCTGTCATGATCAGATGCAGCATTCTTTTCGAGAAAATGGTGATGTTGAAGGCCAACGGATTCTTCCATCAGGCGCGCGACATTGGTGCCCGTCAACTCGTGGGCACCATAGCCAAACAACTGTTCCGCTGCCGGGTTAATGGCGCAAATGGTGCCGTGTCCGTCGATGGTGACCAGCGCATCGGCACAGCCGTTGATGATGGCGAGCAGGCGCTGCCGTTCCTGTTCCACCTCGCGGGTCTGCCGCAGCACGATATCATCCACTCGGTGCTGGTATTCCAGCAATGCTTCCTCGGTTTTGTGATGCTCCGTCATGTCCCAGGCGACGGTAATGACACCTTGGATGATGCGACGATGGTCATACCAGGGATGCCGCTCCAGCCGATACCAGCGACGCTCACCGTCAATGGTCAGTGATTCGATTGATTGCTGAATCTGCCCTTCTTCACACACCGAGATTTCCTGATCGGTCCAGCGATCAGCAACATCTACCGGAATAAGGTCACGATAACGCTTGCCGCTGACCTGCAGGCGCCCCAACAGCTGCTCGGCGCAATGGCCGGCCCGAACAATCCGCTGCTGGCGATCAGTAACAAAGATAAGGGCCTGCCGACTGTCGGCGAGCCCGTGGATCTGGCCCAGCAGGATTCCCTGCCGGAGCCGATTACGAATCAGCAGAACGCCAAGCAGCAACACAGCGATCGCGGTCAACACACCAAAGATAACCGCACTGGTGCGGTAATGCCCAACAAAGCTGTGGGCTTCGTCGTAGTCGACTTCCAGGGCTATTCCCAGACCCAGCGGTTCATACCAGCCCCACACGCCCGCCACCCGGCTTCCCGACAATCCCACGAAGCCGTCATTACTTCCACTGAAGACTGTCAGATCCGGACCGGGCGCAAGCGACTTCAGCACGGACTCAGACGCCAGGGTCAGCATCTGACCATCCGTGATCAGAGACGAACGGGACAGCACCATGCCGCGATGATCAAACGCGTAGATAAGACTCTTCTGCCAGATCGTGTTCACCCGCAGCAGACGGGAGAATTCTGCGGACAATGCCACATCCAGCACGAGGCCCGCGTGTACCTCCCCATCCAACATCACCGGTTGGATGACATGAAGCGAACCAGTGTACGGCCGCTCCAGAGCGAATTCGGCTGGCGATGCCAGTGCAGAAAAATAGAATGCCGAATTACCGGAATTCAGTTGCGCCAGCAACCCGGGCCGCAGTGATGACGGATTCATCTGGCCAATCAGGGACGGTTCCGAGGCGATCAGATTGACGCCATCCTGATTGATGACTGCAAAACCCAGATGATCGCGGTTATGCAGCAACCCCATCAATAGACTGGTCAGATTGAGCGCGTCGGCCAGCCTGTCATCAAGCTGGTAGTGGGCATCCAGTGGGAGTTGCTGGACACCGGTCAGCAGTAGCGGATTTTGTGACCAATTTTCGAGGTATTGCTGTTTGGCGGCTACCCAATCCCCCAGCCCCGCCAATACCTGTTCCCGACTGATTTTCATCTGGCTGACCAGCTGAACATCATACTGCCGGGCCGCACGCTCACTCAGGTACAGAAATACCCCTGCCAGCAGCGACAGCGCCAAAACGCACGCGAAAATAATCCGGTAGGTGCCTGAAATCATATCCTGCTGCAGCGACTTATCCTCCTGTTCAGCCTAGCATTCTTTTTATGTGTCAACCTGTTGACGTGAGCAAGGATTAGACTAGATTGATTAGAAGCATTTTGTGTGAATAGTGCTATGTCCATTCAAAACAAGCAAACCGTGCTGGTAGTGGACGACGAACCGCTGAACATCAAGGTTCTGTCTCAGGCCCTGTCGCCCTGGTATCGGGTGAAGGCCGCCACCAACGGCGCTGATGCGCTGAGAATTGCCAGTAGCGACGATCAACCTGATCTCATTCTTCTCGATATCGCCATGCCCGACATGAGTGGCTACCAGGTTTGCGAGCAACTGAAATCCACGCTGGGCACCAAGGACATTCCTGTCATTTTCATCACCGGCAAGAATTCCAACGAAGATGAAGCTCGCGGTCTGGAACTGGGTGCGGTTGACTACATCACCAAGCCCTTCAGCCTGCCCATTGTGATGGCGCGGATTCGCAATCAGCTGTTACTCAAGATCAAAACCGATATGCTGGAACAGCTGGTATCCATTGACAGCCTGACCGAACTGGCAAACCGCCGGCGCTTTGATGAAGTGCTGGAACAGGAGTGGCGGCGATGCATGCGCAATGGCATTCCCCTGTCCGTGATCATGATCGATGTCGATTTTTTCAAGCCCTTGAACGACACCTTCGGCCATGCCGCGGGTGATGTGTGCCTGAAACAGATTGCCCAGGTGCTGAAAAACACCACCCGACGCTCATCCGACACGATCGCCCGTTACGGTGGTGAAGAATTCTGCGCCATTCTTCCGGGGATTGCCCACACGGACGCACTGCAACTGGCAGAAAACATGCGCCAGAACGTAGAGCAGCAGGCCATTCCCCATCCACGCTCCCCGTTGGGGGCATCTGTCACCATAAGCCTGGGACTGGCGACGGCAATGCCAGAAGCGCAGCGTTCCCCTACCGAGCTTCTGGTTCAGGCCGATGAAATGCTCTACCGGGCCAAACAGGCCGGACGCAACCAGGTCCAGGGAATAAACCAGACTGCGGTGTCCAAACCGCCTCAAACCCAGGACTGACAACTCAGCACCAGCAAAAAAGGGGAGCTACCCAAAGTAGCTCCCCTTTTTGCTGGTACTGCATCGCTAAAGCGCACCAATCAGGCGTCTTCGAGCACTTCCTCTTCGGATGCAGACGGCAGATGCGCACCGGATGTCAGCATCTGGTTGCGGATTTCGCGCTCGATTTCCTGGGCAATCGGTGCATTGTCTTCCAGGAACTTGGCTGCATTGGCCTTGCCCTGACCGATCTTGTCACCCTTGTAGGCGTACCAGGCACCGGACTTTTCCACCAATCCGCATAGCACACCCAGATCAAGCACTTCACCCATACGGTAAATGCCCTTGCCATAGAGAATCTGGAAATCGGCCTGTTTGAACGGTGGCGACACCTTGTTCTTGACGACTTTGACGCGGGTTTCGTTACCCACCACTTCTTCGCCCTGCTTCACCGCACCGGTGCGGCGAATGTCCAGACGAACCGAAGCATAAAATTTCAGCGCATTACCACCAGTGGTGGTTTCCGGGTTGCCGAACATGACCCCGATCTTCATACGGATCTGGTTGATGAACACCACCAGACAGTTGGCCTGCTTCACGCTACCGGTGATTTTACGCAGCGCTTGCGACATCAGACGGGCCTGCAGACCCACATGACTGTCACCCATTTCGCCTTCGATTTCCGCACGTGGTACCAGGGCCGCCACCGAGTCCACAATGATCACGTCAACCGCGTTGGAGCGCACCAGCATATCGGTGATTTCCAGTGCCTGTTCGCCGGTATCCGGCTGGGACACCAGCAGATCTTCCACCTTCACACCCAACTTGCCGGCATA
This sequence comes from Gammaproteobacteria bacterium, assembly GCA_041395845.1. Classification (GTDB taxonomy): domain Bacteria; phylum Pseudomonadota; class Gammaproteobacteria; order Pseudomonadales; family Ketobacteraceae; genus Ch67. The sequence continues at coordinate 220,707 of JAWKZS010000003.1, read as the reverse complement.
GAGCGGATCCAGTGCATGCTCTGCATCGACGAACGCGCAGGTCAGGCCCTGCTTCTGGGCTTCGGCGATCACGCTCAGGGTCAGGGTAGTCTTACCAGAGGATTCAGGGCCGAAGATCTCGACGATACGGCCTTTCGGCAGACCGCCAATGCCCAGCGCGATATCCAAACCCAGCGAACCGGTTGAGATGGCAGGAATCGCCTGCTGTTGCTGATCGCCCATGCGCATTACAGCACCCTTGCCGAACTGGCGTTCAATCTGGGACAGGGCCGCGTTCAGCGCTTTTTTTCTGTTGTCATCCATTCTGATTTCCTCACAGTCTGTTATCAGTCACCCAATACTGTATATTTAAACAGTATTATTCGGATTGTTCAAGGGGGACTGGAAATTCCTCATCCGGTTGCAGCGCGAGCCACTCGCGGATCCGCACCAGCAGGCCCTGCAACGCCAGCGAAACCGAGGCAGCGCGGACTTCCTGGCGGTCACCGGGCAGGCAGAACACCGCGCTGTCCACCCGGCCCTGAATGCACCAGGCCATCCAGACGGTGCCCACCGGCTTTTCGTCGGTTCCACCATCCGGCCCCGCCACGCCGCTGATCGACACCGAAAATGTACCCCGGGACTTTTTCAGCGCTCCCTTGGCCATCTCCTCCACCACCTGGCGGCTGACGGCACCGTGCAGATCAAGCGTCTTTGCCCTCACTCCCAGCATTTCCCGCTTGGCGTCGTTGGAATAGGTAACAAATCCCCGATCGAACCAGCCGGAACTGCCTGGAATCTGGGTCAGGGCAGCACTCACCCAGCCGCCCGTGCAGGATTCGGCTGTCACAATAGAAAGACCCCGCCCGCGCAAAAGATTGGCCAGCTGGGTGGATAGTGCCTCGATAAGCAGGCTCTGATCAGAAAAAGTCAGCATGAAATTGTCTTGAAGCAGCATTCAAAGTGGGCTGATTGTACCTGTTCAACCAGGGTCAAACCACGGCGGCACCGGGCATTTTTTTGCCAGCGAAATCGCTGATTTCGGCGCTGTCAACCGGTTCCAACCGCCCGCCGAATGCGTACAATGACGGGCTTTGACCTTCCCTTGTTGCCAGTCCGAACGCCAATGTCACTGACCGAAGAACAGTACACCCAGCACACCCCCATGATGCAGCAATACCTGCGCATCAAGGCCCAGCACCCTCATGAACTGGTGTTCTATCGGATGGGGGACTTCTACGAACTGTTTTATGGCGACGCCCAGAAAGCGGCCGATCTGCTCGACATTACCCTGACCGCCCGGGGCCAGTCCGGTGGCGAGCCCATTCCCATGGCCGGTGTGCCCTATCACGCGGCCGAAAATTACCTGGCCCGCCTGGTGAAACTGGGTGTGTCGGTCGCCGTTGCCGAGCAGATTGGCGATCCGGCGCTGTCCAAGGGCCCGGTCGAGCGCAAGGTCGTGAGAATCGTGACGCCCGGCACCATCAGCGACGAAGCCCTGCTGGACGAATCCCAGGACAACCTGCTGTGTGCCATCACCCAGAGCGCAGACCACTACGGGATCGCCCACCTTGATATCAGCAGTGGCCGTTTCTTTGTCTGCGAAGTGGCGGGCGAAGCCGCGCTCGAGGCCGAACTGGGCCGCATCAACCCGGCAGAACTGCTGGTTGCAGAAGACAGTCACGTGCTGAAGAAAGTGCAAGGCCGCCGCGGAGTCCGTCCCCGCGCGCCGTGGGAATTCGACACCGAATCCGCCCGCCGCGCCCTGATCCAGCAATTCGAAACCCAGGACCTGAAGGGATTCGGCTGCGATCACCTGCCGCTGGCCATCGCCGCTGCCGGCTGTCTGCTGCAGTACGCCAAGGAAACCCAGCGCGCCGCCCTGCCCCACATCCGCAGCCTGAGCCTCGAAGCGCAGGACGACTGCGTGATCCTGGATGCCGCCACCCGGCGCAATCTGGAACTGACCGAAAACCTGCAGGGCGAGGACGAACACACGCTGGCCTGGGTCATGGACAAAACCAAAACCGCCATGGGCGGCCGCATGCTGCGGCGCTGGCTCAACCGGCCCCTGCGCAAACGCAAACCGTTGCTGGCCCGGCAGAACGCGATTGCCGCGTTACTCAACAACTATCAATACGAGCCGGTACAGGCCGTGCTCAAACAGATCGGCGATATCGAACGGATTCTGGCCCGCATCGCCCTGCGCTCTGCCCGCCCCCGTGACCTGTCCCGTCTGCGCGACGCCCTTAATCTGCTGCCGTCACTGCAGCAGGTCCTGGCCCAGTTCGATGAACCGGTGATCGCCCGTATCGGCACGGATATCAGTGAATACCCGGTGCTGGCCGAGCAGCTCACCAAAGCACTGGTTGAGGTGCCGCCAGTACTGATCCGCGATGGAGGCGTGATTGCCGAAGGCTATGACGCCGAACTGGATGAACTGCGGGCGCTGAGCGAAAACGCCGGCCAGTTTCTGGTGGATCTGGAAGAACGGGAAAAGGCCCGCACCGGCATTCCGACCCTCAAAGTCGGCTACAACCGCATCCATGGCTATTACATCGAAATCAGCCGTGCCCAGGCCAAACAGGCACCGGACGATTACATGCGACGCCAGACCCTGAAGAACGCCGAACGCTACATCACGCCGGAACTGAAGGCGTTCGAAGACAAGGCGCTGAGCGCCAAAAGCCGGGCGCTGGCGCGGGAAAAGGGCCTGTACGACGAACTGATCGAGACCGTGGCCGAACAGCTCTTCCCCCTGCAGGAAAGCTTCGCTGCCGTCGCCGAACTCGATGTGCTCGCCAATCTGGCGGAACGGGCGGACACCCTGGCCCTCAGCCGGCCCGAACTGTCCGACGAGCCCGGCCTGCACATCAGTGCCGGTCGCCACCCTGTGGTGGAACAGGTACTCGATGACAGCTTTATCCCGAACGATCTGGTGCTCGACAGCCATCGTCGCATGCTGATCATCACCGGTCCCAATATGGGCGGTAAATCGACCTTCATGCGCCAGACCGCCCTGATCGCCATCCTGGCCCATATCGGCAGTTTCGTGCCGGCCCAGAAAGCCAAGATCGGCCCGGTGGATCGGGTATTCACCCGGATCGGCTCTTCCGATGACCTGGCCGGCGGCCGTTCTACCTTTATGGTGGAAATGACCGAGACCGCCAACATCCTCAACAATGCGACCCGCCAGAGCCTGGTACTGATGGATGAAATCGGACGTGGCACCAGCACCTTCGATGGCCTGTCTCTGGCCTGGGCCTGCGCCAATCATCTGGCGGTCAAGATCCAGGCCCTGACCCTGTTTGCCACCCACTACTTTGAACTCACCCAGCTGCCGGACGGCGTTCCCCATGTGGCCAACGTTCACCTGTCCGCCAAGGAACAGGACGACACCATCCTGTTCCTGCACAAGGTCATGGAAGGCCCTGCCAGCCAGAGTTACGGACTGCAGGTGGCCAAGCTGGCAGGCGTTCCCGGCCCGGTCATCACCAATGCACGCAAGAAACTGATCCAGCTGGAAAAACAGGATCTGAACAACCAGGCCCTGGCCCACGCCAATGCGCCGCTGCAGGCTGATCTGTTTGCCGAACCCGCAAAGCCGCATCCGGCGGTCGAGATGCTGATCAAGCTTGACCCGGACTGCATCAACCCCCGTCAGGCCCTGGACCTGATATACAAATTAAAGGAGATGACTGAAAAGTCATAAGCTTGCTAAAATATCGCCAGCATTGGGAAAACTGCTACCATCAATTTTGATCCATTAAGTTGCTTAGAACAGGCGGACGGATTAGACTGCCCCGCGTTCAGAGAGAGAGGGTGTGAAACCATGACCTTTGTTGTTACCGATAACTGCATCAAGTGCAAGTACACCGATTGCGTTGAAGTCTGCCCGGTTGATTGCTTCTATGAAGGCCCCAATTTTCTGGTTATCCACCCGGACGAGTGCATCGACTGCGCCCTGTGCGAACCGGAATGCCCAGCCAACGCAATCTATTCCGAAGACGAAGTGCCTGCAGACCAGCAGGAATTCGTCAAGATCAATGCCGAACTGGCGGAAGTCTGGCCGAACATCACCGAGAAAAAAGATTCGCTGCCCGACGCGGCTGAATGGGATGGTGTCGAAGGCAAGTTGCAGTACTTGGAGCGTTAATTACGCTGCAAAACGAAAAGGCGGTTCAACCGCCTTTTTTTGTGCCTGCAATTCGGGGCTAACGTTTTCGCAGGCAAAAAGAAGGGCGGTTTTCACCGCCCCACCTCGCTTGGTTGGGACTTCCTGTCCCTGAGGCATCCTTGCCTTCACATTCCATGTCCCGATCAATCCATGACCGGATTCCTTATAAGGCGTCCCGCCTTGGTTCGCATATTAGCGAGTTCTTTCGCGCCCTCAATAAGGTGCGAGCCGCCCTGCCCTTGCCGGATTGTCCAACAAAACAAGAAATAAACAGTAAAATCAGAAGGTTAAACAAAAAGGTGGCTACTCGATACAGCCTTTCGTGCGGCATGACGTCTGCCCTCGCACATCACTGTAAGAAATCTCGCACAAGGCGACTGGTGGAACCGGAAGAGTATGGAAATCAGGATGTTAATAGCGATTGCCGACGAGACGAATGCGGTGGCGGGCGATGTGACTTAACGATCCTGTAACGAGAGGGGTAATGCTACGGGGGAGAAAAACTGGGGGTTCAGAAATGAAGAAGGGCGGTAAAACCGCCCGCCTAGCATGCTTCCTTTCCTTGGAAACTTCCCGCCTGACCTCACCTTCCGTGGTGGGTATCCGTACCTTAGGTCAGGCGAATCCTTGGGATTTACTTGAACAACTCCGTTTGTCGTTCACTTTCAGTTGCATCCATGCCCGCAACCCTGCGGAAATAGTCCTTGCTTCCTTCGAACGCCAGCAGACATCCTGTCCGATCCCTGTTCTCTGAAAGTGTTCCTTGTGCGTCATCCGTCGAGCACATGAGTAAGTCTATGGATTTTGCCGATCGTCACAATAACGCCGATGCTAGGTCGCACGTTTTCAATATTGTCTGACAATCACAAAATCATTTAAAAACAACTACTTAAAAAACAAAATGTGATTGAGCTGCCGAAATGTCAATCGGAAGGCTGACACGCATGTGAGATATATCTCACATGCGTGTCAGCCATTATCTTACTCCGCCTCACTGGCCCTGGGGCACCTCACCCAGGGTACGAACCTGAATGGCATCGATTCCACCGGAACCCAGGGTATCGGATATCACCACCACCTGATCGCGGGGATGGAAATCATTGCTCGCCAGCAACAGCGCGAAGGCCTTGGCCAGGGTCTTCTCCGGGTCCTTGCTGAAGATCAGCTTATGGGCGTACACGTTGCGATTCAGCGCCAGCTGGCGCCGGGTGCGACCATCATTGGTAAAAGCGTGGATCGTGGCATTCTGCGGATGACAATTGGTCACGTAATTGGCCATGCGACCACGGCGGGTGATCACGACAATCGCCTTGACCGGAATGGATTCCGCCAGATGCACTGCGCTGGCCGCCAGATTCTGCTTGTGGTGCTGGGTTTCCAGCTGGGCGCTGAAATTCAGGCCACGGTGCTTTTCGATCGTAGTCGCAATGCGGACCATGGCTTCAACGCACTTGATCGGGTATTTGCCGACGGTAGTTTCACCCGACAGCATGATGGCATCCGCTTCTTCGTACACCGCATTGGCGACGTCGGTGACTTCGGCCCGGGTCGGCATGGGGTTCTCGATCATGGATTCCAGCAGGTGGGTTGCCACGATGGTACGTTTGCCCTTCTGCGCACACAGGCGAATGATGCGGCGCTGGATATTGGGCAGCTCCCAGAAATCCACTTCCACTCCCAGATCGCCCCGTGCCACCATGATGCCATCGGCGGCATCGATGATTTCTTCGATATTGTCCACGCCTTCCTGGTTTTCGATCTTGGCGATCACCTTGATCTTGCCCGCTTTGTCCCCGAGCAGATCGTTCAGTTGCTGGATGTCCGCCGCTTCGCGCACAAATGACAGCGCAATGAAATCGACGCCCGCTTCCACACCGAACAGGATGTCCTTGCGATCCTTTTCAGTGATCGCCGGCAGGTTGACGCGAATACCCGGCAGGTTGACGTGGCGCTTGCTCTTCAACACCCCACCATCAATGACCCGGCAACGCATGATCCGTTCGTGCTTTTCAAGAATCTCAAGGTTGATAAGACCGTTGTCCACCGTCAGACGATCACCCACTTTCATGTCGGTGATCAGGTCTTCGTAATTCACCATGAGGGAATGCTCTTCCACATCCCCGGTGCCCCGCGCCACCACCGACACGATGTCACCGGTGGCCAGATTCAGGTCGCTGTCACGTTCGCCGGTGCGAATTTCAGGGCCCTGGGTATCGAGCAGTACGGCGATGTGATTCTGCAATTTTTTGTTCAGACGCTGCACATTCTGGATGACCTTGCCGTGAAACGCGTGATCGCCGTGCGACATGTTCAGGCGCACCACGTTCATGCCCGCATAAGCGAGTTTTTCCAGCATTTCGTACGATGCCGTGGCCGGGCCGATGGTGCAGATGATCTTGGTCTTGCGCATGGTGCTTCCTTACCGGGACAGATATGAGGGGAATAACCCAAGTCCATGAGTGTAGAAGAAAAGCTGTGCGCAAATTAAGAGGGAAAACGAAAAGTCGGGAAAAATGTTTTAGCCAGGACCATAAAAAACAAAAACCCGCCACCTGGGCGGGTTTGTTGCAAGACATCCGCTATCAGCCGCCGAAAATGGATTCGCCGGTCAGGCCCTGCTTTTCCAGCAAATCACGCAGACGCTTGAGTGCTTCCACCTGAATCTGGCGAACGCGCTCACGGGTCAGACCGATCTCCAGGCCCACCTCTTCCAGCGTGCTCATCTCATAGCCACGCAGACCGAAACGGCGGGCAATGACTTCGCGCTGCTTGGTGGGCAACTGATCCAGCCAGTAGTCGATGCTGTAACGCAGATCGGCGTCCTGGAGCAGCTCGGCGGGATCAGAATTCTTGGTGTCCGCGATGGTATCCAGCAGCGACTTGTCAGAGGCGTAAGCCATCGGGGTATCGACGGAGGAAATACGCTCGTTCAGACCCAGCATACGCTTGACGTCGTCCAGCGGCTTGTCGAGCAGTTCGGCGATTTCTTCGGGGGTGGGTTCGTGATCGAGTTTCTGGGTAAGTTCGCGGGCGGCACGCAGGTAGATATTGAGTTCCTTGACCACATGAATCGGCAGACGGATGGTTCGGGTCTGGTTCATGATCGCGCGTTCGATGGTCTGGCGAATCCACCAGGTGGCATAGGTGGAAAAGCGGAAACCGCGTTCGGGATCGAATTTTTCCACTGCACGGATCAGACCCAGGTTGCCTTCTTCGATCAAATCCAGCAGGGACAGGCCGCGATTGACATAGCGACGCGCGATCTTCACGACCAGGCGCAGGTTACTTTCGATCATGCGTTTACGGGCTTCATCATTGCCACGCAGCGCACGACGGGCGTAATAGACTTCTTCTTCGGGGGTCAGCAGCGGCGAGAAACCAATCTCGTTCAGATAAAGCTGGGTTGCATCCAGCGTCTTCTGCATGCCGGGTTGTGCGACGAAGAATTCATCATCGTCATCATCCAGTCCGAGGCGTTTGTCACGCAGTTCAGCTGCACGCTCTTCGAAGGCATCCTCCAGTTCGGGGTCTTCAAAGAATTCAATATCCAGAATTTCGTCGTCCCGTTCAGCTTGCATCATGTTGTTTTTCCCGCGCTATTGTGTAGTTATCACCCGGGACAAAAGGTCCCCAGGCCCCGCCTCATGCAAAGTCCGCTGCTTGCCCGCTGATCCCACTCAGCGTTTAGGCAAGTACTGCAGCGGATTGACCGGCTTGCCATTGCGACGAATCTCAAAGTGCAACTTGTCGCGCGTGGTGCCGGTTGAACCTATTTCGGCAATTTTCTGCCCAGCTTTAGCCCACTGCCCTTCTTTTAGCAGGAGCCTGCTGTTGTGACCGTAAGCACTCAGATAAACATCGTTGTGCTTGATGATGATCATGTTGCCGTAACCAACGAGTCCGGTTCCGCTGTAGACAACCTTGCCATCGGCAGCCGCAAGTACAGGTTCGCCCTTGCGCCCAGCGAGATCGACCCCTTTGTTGACCGTTCCCCCGAGGGAGAATCCTTCAATCACAGGCCCGCTCGCTGGCCAATTCCAAGACATATCTACCCGTTTATCTCGTTGATTTGCAACTTTTTCTTGGATCGGTTTTGCATTGTTTGCAGGTTTCTTATAACGAGTTGTGTTTTGTGGTGATGAGCGCGGTGATGGCGTCTGGGTGACTGCCGGAGCAGCAGCAACGGTGCGATCGAAGTAAATAATCTGTCCAGGATAGATCTGGTATGGCGGTTTTATCCCATTGGCCGCGGCCAGTTCCTGGTGATCGCGGTTGTTACGCCAGGCGATGGAATAGAGCGTGTCTCCTTGCTTAACACGGTATGAGCCTTGTGTGACGGGGGTTGCAGAGCGATAAACATTGCGTATAGGCTCATAACGGGAAGTCCCGCAGGCTGCCAGCAGAAGGGCCATCGCGATACTGAGCAGACAAAGGGCGAGACGATGGAACGGCATGAAACTGGTTTTGCTCCCGGGAGGCTCCCCAATTCAGATCAATTAACCACCTAAATTACTTTAGAATTAAATATCCACTAAACCTTTTAGCTATATGAGAAAAAAATCTATCCATTTTTTAATCAAATCAGCCAATTTTGAACACTTTTTGAACAGTTGTAGCCTATGCTGAATGACTGCCTTTCGATTTTGCAACCTGTTCCAGCGCCAGTACGACAACCACTCCCACCACCATCAGACCCAGACAGGCCCACAGCTGCGGCTCCTGCCCCGTGGACGCCAGGTACTGGCCCGGCATCAGGCTCTGCTGCACCAGCGGTATCTGATCACCATGACTATTGGTGGTATACACCAGGGTCTGTTTCCAGGGCCAGACCTTGTTGAGGGATCCAATCATGAAACCGGTCAGCAGGGCCAGGGCCGGGCCGTGGTGATGATGCAGCAACCAGGACAGGAAGCGGGTGAAGCCCAGCAGCCCGCTCAGACAGCCCGCGGCAAAAATCAGCAGGATCATGATGTCCAGCGACTTCACCGCACCCAGTATGTTGGCATACATGCCCAGCAGCAACAGGATGAAGCTGCCAGAAATGCCCGGCAGGATCATGGCGCAGATGGCTATGGCACCTGCCACGAACACCGTGAGGGGTGTCATTGGCAACTGGGCCGGCGCAATCGCCGTTATGCCGTAGGCCATGACGGTACCCAGGGTGATGGCAATCACTTCGCTTGCCCGCCACTGCCGGATCTGGCGACCGATATGAATGGCGGATATGACGATCAGACCGAAAAAGAATGACCAGAGTTTTTCCGGGTGGGAGTGCAGCAACTCCGATATCAGGGTGGACAGGGTGAATACGCTGGTCAGGATGCCCAGCATCAGGGTCAGCAGGAAGGTTCCATTGAAGGAGCGCCAGGCTGCCGCGATACCTTCCTTGAACAGAATGCGCAGGGTTTTGGGGCCTATGGCGCCGATGCTGTCGATCAGCTCTTCATAAATGCCGCTGATAAAGGCGATGGTGCCGCCGGAAACGCCCGGGACAATGTCGGCAGCGCCCATGGCAATGCCTTTCAGATAAACCGGGATGGCCTGCTTGGGATTCGAGATGGGCATTGAACGGTCCAGATACTGTGTTGCGGTGACTTGTCAGCGGACACCAGAACGAAACGGTACAAATTTTACGTCTTCAATTTTTTCTTTCTGAAAGCCGTGCTCGGTACGGGTCACCCGGTACAGCACCTGGGTATGCTCACCCACCGGAATGATCAGGCGTCCACCCACTGCCAGCTGGTCCAGCAATTCCTGCGGGATCTGGGCCGGCGCAGCGGCAGCCAGGATGCCATCGAACGGTGCCTTGTCTTTCAGACCGATCGTCCCGTCGGAATAACGCAGCAGCACGTTGGTGATCTTGAGCGCCTTGAGGCGGGCACGGGCTTTTTCCTGCAGTGCCTTGATTCGCTCCACTGAACATACCTGCTGGGCAAACCGGGCCAGAATTGCGGTCTGATAGCCAGAACCGGTACCGATTTCGAGCACATTCTTCAGACGGCCACCTTCCAGCAGAAGTTCCGTCATGCGGGCAACGATGTAGGGCTGCGAGATGGTCTGGTTGTGACCGATGGGCAACGCGGTGTCTTCGTAGGCACGGTGCGCCAGCGCTTCGTCGATGAACAGGTGACGGGGCACACTGCGAATGGCATCCAGCACCTCGAAATTTCGGATGCCCTGATCCTGCAGACGGCCGATCAGACGGTCGCGGGTACGCTGCGAGGTCATGCCTATGCCGGAAAGGTGAAACTCGTTCACGCGGTGCTTCCTCGTGCGGTGTTGCCCCAAAAAAGGCGAAAGTTGAAAAGTTGTTATTATTCAAACAATTCATTGTAAAAGAAGCGGGCAAAAACGGCGAGCACGTTTATGCGGAATCTGCAGCCGGCATGAAACCCGGCAAGGAGCGGTCGCGGACTGACAGCAATTCACGCAGAACGCTGGTCGCATAGGCCCCGGTTGGCAGGTTGAAACCGAGGAGCAGATCGTCCCCTTCCCAGCTGGAATGCAAGGCCTGAGGCAGCAGGCGCAGCGGGCGCAATTCGGCGCTCAACTGGGCCCGCGTCAGAAACCTCTGCACCGGCTCGGGCGCTGAACCCGGATGGTCAGTGCTGAACAGCCAGCCACCAAGGTGGATATCGCCCTCGTCGTAACGCTGCTGCAGCGTCTCGTCCCATTGCTCTGGCACAAAGAAACTGTGACTGCCATCCAGGCAAACCGCTTGACCGGGCACACATTGCTGCCAGCTGCCCTGCTCGATCCGCCGCGACAGATCACCGTTGAACAGCCAGGCCCGCAGGGTGGACAGCACGCGGCTACGCAATTCCCGTTCAACCGGCAATTCCTGCCGTTCCACCCAGCGCAACGCCTCGCCGACATTGTTGCCATGATGACCAAAACGCTGGGGGCCGAAATAATTGGGAACGCCCCCAACGGCAATCAGCTGCAGGCGCTCCGACAGCCCGTCGCGCTGGCTGACATTGCGCAGCCGGATGTGAAACCGGTTGGCCTTGTGGGTACCGATGCGCAGCTTCTTGTTGTGGCGGGCCTGTTGCAGCAGGCGGATGCCATTCTGCAGTAGCAGATCCGCATCCACTGCTACATCCTTGCCGGGCAAATGGATGGAAAACCATTGGCTGGTGAGCCCGCGACGGTCTTTGAGGCCCGAATAGCTGATCAGCTTCTGCGGCACACTGAACAGGCGAGACAGAATCTTCAGGGTATAGCGGGTGTTCTGGTCGTCGGTCTGTAGTTGCAGGAAGAGGTGCTCGCCCTGCCCTACCGGCTCGAATCCGAGCACTTCTTCGACCACGAAATCCTCGGGACAGGTTTTGAAATCCCCCTGCGCCAGCGGCTGGCCATAGGCATAGCACGCATCGTCGAATCCGAACGCCGGCAACGTCATGGGTTGACCAGCAGCGCGACGGCGTGAACGGCAATCCCTTCCTTGCGGCCGGTGTAGCCCAGCTGTTCAGTGGTGGTGGCTTTTACATTCACCACCCCCATGTCCACCAGGAGGTCGGCGGCGATATGGGCGCGCATGCTTTCGATGTAGGGTGCCATTTTGGGGGCCTGGGCGACGATGGTGATATCCACGTTGCCAACCTTGTAGCCAAGACTGTGTATCTTGCTGACGACGGAGCGCAACAGGTCGCGACTGTCGGCCCCTTTATAGGCGGCATCAGTGTCCGGAAAGTGACGGCCAATATCCCCCAGTGCCGCAGCGCCGAGTAAGGCATCGCTGAGGGCATGCAAAGCGACGTCGCCATCAGAGTGGGCAATAAAGGATTTGTCATAGGGGATGCGCACGCCACCCAGCATCAGGTGGTCGCCATCGCCGAACTTGTGAACGTCAAAGCCGTGACCGATACGAAACATCAGGCGTTCTCCTGCTGCTGAATGAACAGGGCTGCCAGCGGCAGATCCTGGGGATGGGTAATCTTGATGTTGTCCGGATGGCCTTCCACCAGCAATGGCTGATGCCCAATACGCTCCACGGCGGAAGCTTCGTCGGTCACGATGGCATTGTCGGCCAGGGCGGATTCGATGGCATCACGCAGCAGACCTAACGGAAACAGCTGAGGTGTCAGCGCGTGCCACAACTGGTCGCGGCTGACGGTGTCGACGATATGACGATGGGCGTTGGAGCGCTTCATGGTATCCCGCACCGGGTTGGCCAGAATGCCGCCGATGGCGTTTTCCGTTTGCACCTGATGCAGGAGTTTGCGTACGTCGTCAGGGCGGATACAAGGCCGCGCCACATCATGCACCAGCACCCAGTCATCCTCACTGGCCTCGGCGGCCAGGGCATGCAGACCATGCAGTACGGAATGACAGCGCTCGCTGCCGCCCAACGTCGTGGTGATACGGGCATCGCAGGCCACATCCAGCTGACTGAAGGTCTGATCTTCACTGCTCAGGCACACGACGATGCGCTGGATGGGTTCAACCTGCAGCAGGCGTTGCAGGGTATGTTCACAGACGGTCTGGCCGTGCAGCGGCAGGTACTGCTTGGGCACGGCAGAGCCAAAACGCTTGCCGACGCCGGCGGCGGGCACAACGCACCAGATGGGGTTGGTCTGACTCATGGTTGCTGGGGTTGTCCGGTTTTTTCATCAGTGATCAGGAAGAAGGTTTCGCCCTCCTTGACCATGCCTAGCTGGGTGCGGGCACGCTCTTCCACGGCATCAAGCCCTTCCTTGAGATCTTTGACTTCCGCACGCAGACGCTTGTTGCGCTCTTCCAGCAGATGGTTTTCGGTTTCCTGACGCTCGATGGCGCTGTTGAGTTGCCAGACTTCGGCAAGGCTGCCTTCGCCGATCCACAGGCGCAGCTGCAGGCTAAAGAATACGATGACGAGTATCCAGAACAGGATGCGCGGGAGGGTGAACCAGTTTTGTGGGGCTTGTTGTTCGGTCATGGGTCCGCTGGGAACGCAATCCTTTTATTCGTGCGGATAAGCATCGGTGTTTGGACGGGCTGCGTCAAGTACGGTGGGATCTGGCGCAGCAGCCTCAAGCCACTGTGCCAGACCTGCGTGCAATCCCCCGGGATGCTGTGTTCCGGGGGATACAGACCTTACTTCAGACCTTTGAACTCGGCCTTGCCACGGTACGGCGCTTTTTCGCCGATGACTTCTTCAATGCGCAGCAGCTGGTTGTACTTGGCAACGCGATCGGAGCGGCACAGTGAGCCGGTCTTGATCTGGCCAGCGGCAGTGGCAACCGCCAGGTCAGCGATGGTGGAGTCTTCGGTTTCGCCGGAACGGTGCGAAATCACCGCCGTGTAACCGGCGGCCTTGGCCATCTGGATGGCGTCGAGGGTTTCGGTCAGACTGCCGATCTGGTTGAACTTGATCAGGATGCTGTTGGCGATGCCCTTGTCGATACCTTCTTTCAGGATTTTGGTGTTGGTGACAAACAGATCGTCGCCTACCAGCTGAATGCGATCGCCCAGTTTTTCGGTGAGGATCTTCCAGCCGGCCCAGTCGCTTTCGTCCTGACCGTCTTCGATGGAGATGATCGGGTAACGGTTGCACAGGTCAGCCAGGTAGTCGGCGAAACCGGCAGAATCCAGTTCCTTGTTATCGCCGCCCAGTACGTACTTGCCGTTCTTGTAGAATTCGGAAGACGCGCAGTCCAGGGCCAGCATGATATCAACGCCAGGCTTGTAGCCGGCCTTCTCGATCGCCTGCATGATGACGGCCAGGGCTTCTTCATTGGAGGACAGGTTGGGGGCAAAACCACCTTCGTCACCCACGGCAGTGTTCAGGCCTTTGGCCTTCAGTACCGCTTTCAGGGAGTGGAAGATTTCCGCGCCATAACGCAGGGCTTCACGGAAATTCGGTGCGCCGACGGGCTGGATCATGAATTCCTGGATGTCGACGTTGTTGTCGGCGTGGGCACCGCCGTTGATGATGTTCATCATCGGCACCGGCATGGAGTACGGGCCGGCCTTGCCATCGATGATTTCGGAGATGTGCTGGAACAGGGGCATGACCTTGTGCACTGCCGCCGCCTTGGATGCCGCCAGGGACACGGCCAGAATAGCGTTGGCGCCAAACTTGGATTTGTTTTCGGTGCCGTCGGCGTCGATCATCAGTTTGTCGATCATGCGCTGGTCGGTGGCATCTTTGCCTTTGAGCAGTTTGGCGATGTCGCTGTTGGCGTATTCAACGGCTTTCAGAACGCCCTTGCCCAGGTAGCGGCTCTTGTCGCCGTCGCGCAGTTCCAGTGCTTCACGGGAACCGGTGGAGGCGCCGGAGGGGGCGCAGGCAGTACCGGCGGCGCCGGATTCCAGGATTACGTCCGCTTCGATGGTGGGATTGCCACGGGAGTCGAGGACTTCACGGGCGCGGATTTGGGCGATCTTGGACATTGTGAGGATGTCTCCTGTTTTTGATTTTGAGTTTGTAACCTTTGCTGCGATTCGGCTTGTGGCCGATTGCAGCCAATTTGGTTCGTGCCGCGTTGGTTTCAGCCGAACGCAGACGTGTTCCTTTCCTCAGCCCGGACGTGGATCTTCGGAAATGAACACGTCTGCATTCGGCTGAAACAGTCCGTGCCAATCTTGATTCGGCACCACAACTGCTTTTGCTTTTAATCTTTTGAATCTCGCCGGATTCCCATCAGACAGTGGTTGGGGCATCACTGCAAGAATCCACGTCCGGTTCGCCGCAGGGATGCCCCAACCGCTGTCCTGCACACAACCTAAAACCGGAAAAAACAGCCCTACTTCGTATCCAGCGGCTCGAAACCTTTCACCAGATCATCAATGGCCTTCACCCGCGCCAGGAACGGCTCGAGTTTTTCCAGACGCAGTGCGCAGGGGCCATCGCACTTGGCCTTGTCCGGATCCGGGTGGGCTTCCAGGAACAGGCCCGCCAGCCCCTGCGACATGCCGGCCAGCGCCAGATCCGTCACCTGGGCGCGACGGCCACCGGCCGCTTCTGCCAGGCCGCCCGGCATCTGCAGGGAATGGGTCACATCAAAGAAAATCGGCGCACCGAATTCCTTCATGATGCCGAAGCCCAGCATGTCCACCACCAGGTTGTTGTACCCAAAGCTGGAGCCACGCTCGCACAGAATGACCTTGTCGTTGCCCGCCTCTTCGCACTTCTTGATGATGTGTTTCATTTCGCGCGGCGCGAGGAACTGGGCCTTCTTTACGTTGATAATGGCGCCGGTTTTGGCCATCGCCACCACCAGATCTGTCTGCCGGGACAGAAACGCCGGCAGCTGGATGATGTCGCAGACTTCTGCGACCGGTGCCGCCTGATGGGGCTCGTGTACATCGGTGATGAGGGGCACGTTGAAGGTCTTTTTGATTTCTTCGAAGATCTTCAGGCCTTCATCGAGGCCAGGGCCACGAAAGGAGTTGATCGACGAGCGGTTGGCCTTGTCGAAAGACGCCTTGAACACGTACGGAATGCCGAGTTTCTCGGTCACCTTGACGTAGGATTCCGCCACCTGCATCGCCATGTCGCGGGATTCCAGTACATTCATGCCGCCGAACAGGACGAAGGGCAACTCGTTGCCCATGCGGATCTTGCCCAGTTCGATGACTTTCTGCGGTTGTGCGCTCATGGGCACCTCTCAGCGTTTGTCCTGGTGGGCTTTTACGGCTTTGATATAGCCGGTAAAGAGCGGGTGACCGTCGCGGGGCGTGGAGGTGAATTCCGGGTGGAACTGGCACGCCACAAACCACGGATGGTTCGGCACTTCGATCATTTCCACCAGGCTGTCATCCACGGAGCGACCGGCGACACGCAGACCGGCCTTTTCCAGATCCGGCACGTATTTGTTGTTCACTTCATAACGGTGGCGGTGACGCTCGGAAATCAGATCCTTGCCGTAGAGTTCGCGGGATTTGCTGCCGCTGATCAGTTTGCAATCCTGCGCGCCCAGACGCATGGTGCCGCCCAGATCGGATGCTTCGGTACGGGTCTGCAGGGAACCGTCTTCGTTCAGCCATTCAGTGATCAGACCGACCACCGGGGTCGCGGCGTCCTGCTTGAATTCGGTGCTGTGCACGTCCGGCAGTCCAGCCATGTTGCGGGCATATTCAATGACGGCCAGCTGCATACCCAGACAGATGCCAAGATAGGGCACGCCGTTTTCGCGGGCATACTGGATGGCGGCAATCTTGCCTTCGGTACCGCGCTTGCCGAAGCCGCCCGGCACCAGGATGCCGTCGTACTTGGCCAGGGATTCCACGCCGTCGTGCTCCAGATCTTCGGAATCCACGTAATCAATATGCACCTTGGTGCGGGTCTGGATACCGGCGTGCAGCAGGGCTTCGTTCAGGGATTTATAGGCATCCGCCAGATCCGTGTACTTGCCCACCATGGCGATGGTGACATCGTGCTGGGGATTGAGCTGGGCGTCGACCACCCGGGTCCACTCGTCCAGATTGGCGGGGCCGCATTTCAGTTGCAGCTTTTCCACCACGAAGTCGTCGAGGCCCTGGGCATGCAGTACGGACGGAATCTTGTAGATGGTGTTCACATCCTGCAGGCCAATCACCGCGCGGCGTTCCACGTTGGTGAACAGCGCGATCTTGGCCAGGGAGGAATCGGGAATCTTGTGATCCGAGCGGCACAGCAGCACGTCGGGCTGCAAGCCAATGGAACGCAGTTCCTTGACCGAGTGCTGGGTGGGCTTGGTCTTGGTTTCGCCCGCCGTTTCGATGTAGGGCACCAGGGTCAGGTGGATGAAGACTGAGTTGCTGGAACCCACTTCGACCCGCAGCTGACGCACCGCTTCGAGGAAGGGCTGGGATTCGATGTCACCCACGGTGCCACCGATTTCGACGATCAGGACATCGACGCCCAGATCATTGTTGACGATACGGTTCTTGATTTCGTCCGTAATGTGGGGAATAACCTGGATGGTGGCGCCCAGGTAATCACCCCGGCGTTCCCGCTCGATGACGTCCAGATAGACCCGGCCCGAGGTGAAGTTGTTGCGCTTGGTCATCGTGGTGCGGATGAAGCGCTCGTAGTGGCCCAGGTCGAGGTCGGTTTCGGCACCGTCATTGGTGACGAACACTTCGCCGTGCTGGTAGGGGCTCATGGTGCCCGGATCGACGTTGATGTACGGGTCCAGTTTCATCATGGAAACTTTCAGACCACGTGCTTCCAAAATAGAGCCCAGGGAGGCAGCTGCGATTCCCTTGCCAAGGGAAGACACAACACCACCCGTCACAAAAATGTATTTTGTCATCGACGTACCAGTGTGAGCGGAGAATGGAATCTGTACAAATGAGAGCAGCCCGACAGAGCTGGGCCGGGCTCAAGATGGGAGGCAAGTTTACCCGATTCGGCCAGTCGACTCAACGCGACTGCCAGCCCAGCCAGAGCGCGTCGTCCGGCCCCGCGGGCTGGAAGCCTTCACACACCACGAGGCCCGGCAGGCCGGCAATCTGGTCGCCCGCATACAGGATTGGCCAGTGGTCCCGCCACCAGGGCGGCACCCGCAGGGCCTGGAGCCAGTGTTTGAGGGAATTGCCCGGCCTGCCCGCCGGTTTGAGCCGTTCGCCACCCTGGCGGGTGCACAGACGAAGATCGGACTGAAGGATTCGGCTACGGGAAAAGGCTGTGCCCTGCCCTTCGGCCTGAACCAGCCGGCCAACCGGTAGCGCCGGTGCATCCTCGCCGGGTACAAACGGCAGATCCACTGGCGCCGACAACGGCAGCAACGGCAGGCAGTAGAGCCCCTGCCGGTAGCGTCGCAACTGATGCTGGCCCCAGCTGACCACCGGCTGGGCATCGTCCTGCGCCGGCAGGATTTCCATCAGTACCCGTGCCAGCTGGGCCTCGCTGGGGGCCGTGGTGCCATGCTGCCGGATCCAGTAGCGCAGCAGATTCATGGCCCGCGCCTGGCTCAATGACTGCAGGACAGGGATGGGCAGCGGATTCCCGGCGGTCACAGGCTCACCGGCATCGATCAGCGCCAGTTCATCCAGCAGCTGGGCCGAGTCCCGGCTGAGCCGGGCCGCCCGGGCCACCGTCTGGTTGAGCCGGGGCCAGCGGGTGCGCAGCGACGGCAATACCTGATGGCGGAGGAAGTTGCGTTCGAAACCGGTGTCGGCGTTGGAGGGATCATCGATCCAGTCCAGGCCATGATCGCGGGCATAGGCTTCCAGATCGGCGCGATCCTGTTCCAGCAGGGGCCGCAGGATGGTCAGACCCGGCTGGCGGGAAACACTGCCCATTCCCCCGAGGCCGAGCGGCCCACTGCCCCGCAACAGGCGCTGGAACAGGGTTTCCACCTGATCGTCGCGATGATGGGCCAGCAGTAGCAGGTCATCGGGTTGCAGGTGGCGGCGGAACGCGGCATAGCGGGCGTCCCGTGCGGCCTGTTCCAGACTGGACTGCTCCCGGTCGACGCGAACGACGTCGCTCAGAAACGGAATCCGCCAGTGCCGGCACAGCAGTTCGCAGTGCAGTTGCCACTGGTCAGCGGCCGGTTGCAGCTGATGATTGACATGCAGGGCGACGACGTTGAGCGCCGGATAGGTCTGCCGGCACCGGTGAGCCAGGTGCAGCAGCACCGTGGAGTCGAGCCCGCCGCTGAAGCCCACCACCAGACGGGTATGCCCCGGCAGGTCCGCCAGGGCATCGGTAATGAGTGTGGTAGAGAGGGTCATGGGCGCGTCAGGGTGTCAGTCATTGGATGGCTGAAACACTAACGCGCCCGGCAGGATTTGCAACCGGAATCAGCCCCGGGCGCGCTTGCGCCGCACCAGCGCGACAGCAATCACCACCAGGGTGAGCAGTAGCGGTACACCGGCGATATTGATCAGCCGCAGGTTGAAATCAAGCTGGTCGATATCCTTGTTGAGCTGGTGCTGTACTTCACGCAGCTGCTTGCGGATGCTGAGCTTTTCCTGCTGGAACTTGAGCAGGTCTGCCTGCATTTCCGGGGTCAGGGTAATCACGTTGCCGTCTTCACCCTGCTGCTGTTGCAGTTGCGCCAGCCTGGCTTCGATGTCCTGCAGGCGGGTATTGAGGGCCTCTTCCACCTGACGGAAATCCGCTTCGGCTTCCCGCTGCATTTCCTTCACCACGGTAAACGGACGGAAGAAGCGGCCACGGCCACGGATGTCGATCAGATCGGGGCTGCCGGACAGCATATCCACGGTATTGAACAGGAAGTCGCCGTTGTCCGCGAACGGTTGCATGATCTGCTGGCCGAAGAACTGGTGCACCTGGACCCACAGACGATCCGACAGCACATCGGTATCCGCCACGATCACCACGTTGATGGGTTTGACGGAGGCTTTCAGGTATTCCTTGTCGGCCGGTTCGTCTGCGTTGTCCGCCTCGGGCTTGGCCGCATCAGCATCTGCTGCGTTGTCACCTTCGTTGGATTCCGCCACCTTTTTCGGCGCACCGTCCGGGAAGGCAGTTGCCACGTCACCACGTACCCGGGCCGCCAGTGCGTAGCGCTGCCCTGTCGGCTGGAAGCCGCGCGCCAGGTCGCTCGGGTCCTGCAGCATGGCCAGCTTCGACACATCCAGCGGCATGGCGTATTCGCTCGTCTGCATCAGGGGTTCAAAGCTGGTTTTCGCATCCTTGAGCGGTGCCAGGAAACCGGTGGTAGAGAAATGCACGGTTTCCAGCTTGCTGACCATGTTGTCGTCACGGTTGATGTTGCTGTCGCTCAGCTGCAGGATGCCCAGGTGACGCACCGGCGCCCGTCCCTGCCCCATGCCGACCTGCAATGCCAGCTGGGCATCGCCGACGAATTTCGCTTTGTCGTAGTCCACACCCCAGGCCTTGAACAGGGTCGCCAGATCGGAACTGCGCTCGCCAGCCTCCGGCCCCATGGCCTTTTCCTGCTCGGCAAACGGATCGACGAAGATCAGCGCCCGGCCGCCCTTCAAGACATACTGATCGATGGCGAACTGCATGGCGTCAGATACATTTTTCGGATGGATCAGCAACAGCAGCTGATACTCATCCGGGCTGATTTCCTGTTCGGTGCCGGTCAGGGTCACCACGTCGAACAGTTGCTGCAGCTGCCCCATCACTGCCCAAGGCATCGACGGCGTGCGGGTCATGAAGTCGAAGCCGCCCTGCAATTCCAGACCGGTGAGCAGACCGATTTTCGGTTTGCCGCTCTGTCCGACCTGATAGATCAGCTTGGCGATATCGTATTCCAGAAATTCCTGCCGGTCGGGGCTGAACAGGGCAATCACATCACTGCGGGACTCCGGGGCCTTGTCGTCACCTTCGGCCCTGGGTGGCGTCACACTGGCGACCAGACCGAAAAACAGCTGATCGTTGCCAGCGTTCACCGGGCTCAGTCCTGCAGCAGCGGCTTCGTCTTCCGCTTCGGAAAACGGCTCGGGATCGACCACTTTGAGGCTCAGTTTACCCTTGGAGTGCAGTACAAATTCTTCCAGCAGTTCACGTACCTGCTTGGCATACTGCTGCCAGCCCGGTGCATCCTTCGCAACGGTCTGGGAGAAATAGAACGTCAACTCCACCGGTTCGGACACATTGCGGATGATGTTCTTGCTGCCGTCGGACAGTGTGTAAACGCCGCCTTCCGTCAGGTCGAACCGCAGACCTTTGAAAGCCCAGTCGGTGAAGAGGGTGGAAAACAGGACCAGCAGCGCCAGCAAAACCAGGCCAGCGCCGGAAAACCATTTCGTTACTCGCATCGCGGTGGCTCCTTATCAATTCGCTTTTTTCATGTCGATCACGATGGCATTGGCCAGCAGCCAGCCGCCGATCAGGATCAGGAAATAGACCAGATCGCGCAGATCCAGCACGCCCTTCACGATGGAATTGAAATGAGTGAGAAAACTCAGCGCGGCCACCGACGACTTCACGGTGTCCGGCATCCAGGCCGGCAACCAGCCCTGCACGATATCCATGCCGCTGACCATGAACAGGAAACACACCACCACACTGACGATGAAGGCGATCACCTGATTGCGGGTGGTGGCGGAAATGCAGGCACCAATGGCCAGCATGCTGCCAGCCATCAGCCAGCTGCCGATGTAGCCGGCGATGATCACGCCGTTGTCCGGATCACCCAGATAATTCACCGTGATCCAGATCGGGAAGGTGAGTACCAGCGCAATACCGGTGAACAGCCAGGCAGCCAGGAATTTGCCCAGCACCATGTCACGCAGGGTCAGCGGCAGGGTCATCAGCAGTTCCAGGGTGCCGGACTTGCGTTCCTCGGCCCACAGGCGCATGGACAGGGCCGGCACCAGGAACAGGTAGAGCCAGGGATGATAGGCAAAGAATGCCCGCAGATCCGCCTGCCCGTTCTGGAAGAAATTGCCGAAGAAGAAAGTGAACGATCCGGCCAGCATCAGAAAGATCACAATAAACACATAGGCCAGCGGCGTCGCGAAATAACTGGCCAGTTCACGCTTGAGAATCACGCTCAGACTCTTCATCACGCCACCTCCCGGGTGATGGTGCGGAATACTTCATCGAGGCGGCCACGCTCCACATGCAGTTCGTTGACCTGCCACTGCTGCTGCCGGATCAGCTGGTTCACTGGTTCGAACAGCTGCTTTCCCGGTTTGGGGAATACCACCAGGGTGCCGTTGGCGCCGGCCTCGACACTCGCGGCTTCCGGCAGCGCGGCCAGCAGTTCGCGGGCATTGCCCTGCTGGTCCAGTCCCAGGGTAATGGCGCCGTGATAGCGGGAACGGGCTTCCAGTTCTGCGGGGGTACCATCCGCCAGAATGCGGCCACCGGCGATGATGATCGCGCGGGTACAGACCGCCGACACCTCTTCCAGAATATGGGTCGACACGATCACGATCTTGTCCTTCGACAGATTGGCAATCAGGTTACGCACTTCCTGCTTCTGGTTGGGATCGAGGCCGTCGGTGGGCTCATCCAGGATCAGCACCTGGGGATCGTGAATGATCGCCTGGGCCAGACCGACCCGACGTTTGAAGCCTTTGGACAGGGTTTCGATGGACTGGTGCAGCACGTTGTCCAGCTGCAGCGAGCTGATGACCCGCTCCACCCGGGCGCCCAGCTCGGCCCCACGGTAGCCACGGACCTGGCCGATAAAGCGCAGGAACTGCTCAACTGTCATATCGCCATAGCTGGGGGCCCCTTCCGGCAGATAGCCCACCAGCTGCTTGGCCTTGAGGGGCGCGGCGGTGGTGTCATGGCCCATGATGGTCACCTGGCCCGATGTAGGCGCCAGAAAGCCGGTAATCATTTTCATGGTAGTGGACTTACCGGCCCCGTTGGGGCCCAGAAAACCCAGCACTTCCCCCGGCTGGACCCGGAACGACAGGCCATTCACCGCCGTGAACTGGCCAAAGGTCTTGGTCAAGTTATCGATTTTGATCATGGTGTTTCCTTTTCACAATAATCAACGCCGGACACGCTCGCCGCGCCCGGCCAACTGACAAAAAAGCTGAAGGTAGAAAAACCGCCATTTTGACCGGGTCAATCCCAAATGGTTCGACACCGATCGTATTCAGGAGGGGCACTATATGAATCCGGCGCCGCTGATTCAACGGATTCAGCCTGTATTGGCCATTAATGTTTTGTTACAGGGCACCCCCACCCCGCTTTGCCTGCAACGGACAGAGCGATTAGACTGCAGCCAAATTCGGCGGGGCGCCCGGATGGCCCCTGCCGCCAACACTCAGACAAAGGTTGTGCACTGATGCGCTGGTTAGGACTTGATCTGTTGTTTACCTGGCTGTTCCGTAAATTCCTGTTTCTGATGGTGCGCACCCGGGTGCGGCCGTCTGCCGACGCCGCCACCACCCTGCACCTGGATACCAGCCGGCCGGTCGTTTACGTGCTGAAGGACGAATCCTTCGCCGATTATCTGGTGGTGGATCAGGAATGCCAGAACTTGGGCCTGCCGCGCCCCGCTGACGGCCTGGCGCTGGAGGGGCTCAACCTGCGCAACGCACTGGTGTTTCTGAGCCAGCAGGGCTGGTTCGGCCAGATGACCCCGGACAAACAGCCCAAGAAGATGGTTGCTCTGCTGGACTGGCTGGAACAGCATCCGGAACAGGATGTACAGCTGGTGCCGGTGTCAGTGTTCTGGGGCCGTGCGCCCAACCGGGAAAACTCTATCTTCAAGATCCTGTTTTCGGACACCTGGGGCGTACCGGGCATGTTCCGCAAACTGTTCATCATCATCGCCCAGGGCCGCGAGACCCTGGTGCATTTCAGCGAACCCATGTCAGTACGCCAGATCCTGAGCGAAGGCTTGCCAAAGGAACGCACCGTCCGCAAGATCGCCCGGGTATTGCGTACCCACTTCCGTCGCCTGCGGGAAGCCGCCATCGGCCCTGACCTGTCGCACCGCCGCACCCTGGTCAACACCATCCTGCACACGCCGAACGTGATGGCAGAAATTGAAGCCGAAGCCCGCCGCAGCAAGAGTAACGAGAAAAAAGCCCTCGCCGCCGCCCGCAGCTATGCCGAAGAAATCGCCGCCGACTATTCCCACCCGGTGATTCGCCTGTATCTGCTGGTACTCACCTGGCTGTGGAACAAGCTCTACGATGGCGTGCAGGTGCACGGCCTCGATCGCCTGATGAAAGTGGCGAAAGACAACGAAGTGATTTACGTGCCCTGCCACCGCAGCCACATCGATTACCTGCTGATGTCCTATGTGGTGTACGTGAACGGTCTGGTACCCCCGCACATTGCGGCCGGGGTGAACCTGAACATGCCGGTGGTGGGTCCGATCCTGCGGCGCGGTGGTGCGTTCTTCATGCGGCGCAGTTTCAAAGGCAACCGGTTGTACTCCGCCGTGTTCAATGAATATCTGAATCTGGTCTTCGATCGCGGCTTTTCGGTGGAATACTTTATCGAAGGTGGACGCAGCCGCACCGGCCGTCTGCTGGACCCGCGCCCCGGCATGCTGAACATGACCATCCGCAGTTTCCTGCGTCTGCAACGCCGGCCGTTTGTGTTTGTACCCGTGCATTTCAGCTACGAAAAAGTGCTGGAAGGCGGCACCTATCTTGGTGAACTGCACGGCAAAGCCAAGAAGAAAGAATCGGTATTTGACATCATCCGTACTGTGCGCAAGATCAAGGGCACGTTCGGCCAGGTGCATGTAAACATTGGCGAACCCATTCATCTGACACCGTTTCTGAACCGGCTGAATCCTGACTGGCAGCAGCAACAGTACGACGACAACGAACCGCCGAAGTGGCTCAGCCCCAGCGTCGACGCCCTGGGCAAACAGATCATTACCCATATCAACAATGCAGCGGTGGTGAATCCGGTCAACCTGCTGAGCCTGGTGCTGCTGTCCTGTTCCAAACTGGCGATGGATGAAAAGGCACTGGCCAAACAGCTGGATTTCTATCTGGCGTTCCTGCGTCGCATGCCTTACTCCAATATCGCCGTGGTGCCCAACATCACCGGCGCCGACGTGATTGCGTATTGCGAACGCATGGGCATCCTGAGCCGCCGCAAACACCCGCTGGGGGATGTGCTGCGGCTGGAAGAAGACAACGCCATGCTGATGACCTACTACCGCAACAACATCATTCACATGTTTGCGTTGCTGGCACTGGTGGCCTGTCAGGTGCAGAACAACCGTCGCCTGAGCCGCGACACCCTGATCCGCCTGACCCAGCAGATGTATCCGTTCATGCAGACCGAACTGTATATCCACTGGCAGGAACAGGATGTACCGGCGTTCGTGCAGCAGTGCGTCGACCTGATGATCGAATTCGGTTACCTGAATGGCGATGCCAACGAAGTCTGGGCGCCGGATCAGCGCAGCAGCGAAGCCATGCACCTGAGCATCCTGGCCAGCACGGTAAAACAGTCGCTGGAACGCTTCTACATCACCATTGAAATCCTGATCAAATCGGGCTCCGGCAAGCTGCGACGTGCACAGCTGGAAGAACTCTGCACCCTGCTGGCCCAGCGCATGTCGCTGCTGCATGAATTCAGCGGCCCGGAATTTTCCGACAAGGCTCTGTTCAAGAATTTCATTCAGGCGCTGCTGAAAAACGAGATGCTGTGGATCGACGAGAACGGGTTGCTGGCCTTTGGCGAACCGCTCAAGCAGTCCCACGAAGATGCCCACTCACTGCTGAGTGCGGATGCGCGTCAGAGTATCCAGCAGATTGCCGGGCTGGATCTGGACAAGGAACTGAAACTGCCGGAAGAAGACAAGAAAGCCTGACGCCGACCGCAACAAAAAAGCGGAGCCACTTGCGTGCGCTCCGCTTTTTTGTGCCTGGAGGAATTATCCGCCCTCAGTTGACCTGCCGATCCCTTCCTTCCCAGTACGGCGCACGCAATTCCCGCTTGAGAATCTTGCCGGACGGATTGCGCGGCAGCACGTCGAGGAAATCCACCGACTTCGGCACCTTGTAACCGGCGATACGCTCGCGGGCAAAGGCGATGATCTGCTCGGGCGTCAGACTGGCACCAGACTTGAGCACCACGCAGGCTTTCACCGCCTCGCCCCACTTGTCATCGGGCACGCCGATCACCGCCACATCGGCGATGCCTTCCAGCCCGTGCAGTGCGCTTTCCACTTCGGCCGGATAAATGTTTTCACCGCCGGACACAATCATGTCCTTGATGCGATCCTGCACGTAGACATAGCCATCGTCATCCATGAAGCCGGCGTCACCGGTGTGCACCCAGCCATCGATCAACGTGGATGCAGTCGCGTCCGGCCGTTTCCAGTAACCCAGCATGTTCGAAGGTGACTTGATGCAGATCTCGCCGATAACGCCGTTGGGCACCACATTGCCGGCGCTGTCCTTGATGGCCACAGTGACACCAGGGCGGGTCTTGCCGGCGGAGCGCATGCGCGGATGGCCCTCGGGGCGATGATCTTCGGCTGGCAGATAGGTACCGACGCCAATGGTTTCCGTCATGCCGTACAGCTGGATGAAACCACACTGGAACACATCCATGGCGCGCTGCAGCAGCGGCAGCGGAATCGGCGAGGCGCCGTAAACGATGTATTTGAGCGTGGAAAAATCCGTGTCCGCACAGGTCGGGTCGGCCAGTACAAACTGCATGGCCGCCGGTACGATAAACAGCTTGGAAATGCCGTGATCACGAATCGCCTGCAGACAGCCCGCCGGCGTGAATTCCCCCAGCACCACATGCTTGGCACCGGCATACAGGCCAATCAGCGCCCAGCCAGTACCGCCAATATGAAAGTTCGGCATCGCCAGCAGACTCACGTCCTGATCGGTCCAGGTGGTCCACTCTTCTTCCGGCTCGCCGGACTGCTCGGCAATGTCATTCAACACATAAAATGCGCGATGGGATACCTGCACGCCCTTGGGATGCCCGGTGGTACCACTGGTGTACATCTGCACCGCCACATCATCGGGATTCACATCGATATCCGGATCATGATCGGGCTGGGCGGCACGCCATTGTGGATACGCGGGATAACGATCGTGGGAGGGTGCCAGCACGATGACTTTTTCCACCGTGGTCAGCTGATCGCGGATGCTGTCGTACAGCGGAATGAATTCCGGCCCGACAAACAGGATGCGCGCCTCGGCATCATTGAGAATCCACGCGACTTCCGGCGGAGCCAGACGCCAGTTGATACCTACCGTGACCATGTCGGCCTTGCTGCTGCCGATCAGCAGTTCGTAATACCAGTCCGAGTTGCGCCCCATCACCGCCACACGGCTCTGCGGCGCCAGACCTTCGGCCAATACACCATTGGCCACCTGATTGGTGTGTCGATCAAAGGTCTGGTAATCGATCTGGCGATCTTCAAACACAAAGGCCGGGGATGCAGGACGTTGCTGACGATGGAAACGGGCGAAATCACCCAGGGTTCTGATCTCGGGGTAAAAAGGCATGTGGTTTTCCCTCTTGCTAATGGCCGCCAAATGGCGAACCGAACATCACGCGCAGCGCCCGGTGAACGCTGGCGTCATCATAAATGGTTGCGAATGTCAGACCGGATAGACGTCGAACCGGCTGCTGGTGCCGATAAGCTGATGGCCTGGCTTGCGCGGGCCGATCATTTCCGACTTGCGGGGGCGCTTCACCACCACCCGCTTCGATGCAACCTGCAAGGCAACCTCCAGCAGATCCTGCGCATCCTCGTCGTCGCCCACCACCTCGCGGAAAATCCGCATCTCTTTTTTCACCAGGGCAGACTTCTGGCGTTCCGGGAACATCGGGTCAAGGTATATGACTTCGGGCCGAGACGACATGATCATCTGCGCCAGAATATCGTGAGCGCGTCCCGTCACCAGTTGAATCCGCTGGCAAACCGTGCTCATTTCCCCATCCTGGGCAGCGCGGAAGAGGCCGTCGGCCAGCAGAGTGGCAATCACCGGATGGCGTTCGATCAGCGTGACCCGATGGCCCGCCGCCGCCAGCAGAAAGCCGTCCCGGCCCAGTCCTGCGGTCGCATCCACCACGGTCAGTGGCTCCTTGCTGCGTCCGGCCACGGCTTTGACGATCATTTCATGGGAAAACCGCTGCGCGCGGAAACCGGTTTTGCCGTGCAGAAAATCCACCAGCACCGGGCTGCCTACGGTTTTATCAAACGGGCGCAGCTGGATGGCATTGTCGGCAAATTCCAGCACCGCAACCGCATCTGTGGTACCTGCCTCGTCATTGACCCAATGCCCATCCAGCAGAGTCATAGGCAGTCCCAGCTGCTGCAGCCGCGCACGCAGCGGCGGGCCATCGAGTACCACCCAGGATTGCGGGGCATTCATCAGATCAAACTCCTACGGCAATACGGCGACTGGGGCGTGGCCCGTCAGACTGGAACCGGGAGGATTTCGCCTTCAGGCGAAGATGTCAATGGAACCGAGAAACTCGCCGCTGCCATCGGTGCGGCTCATCTGCTGGTTGCTGGCATAGGCCTGCATGGCCCGCTGCTGGGACAGGGACAGATCAACGTTTTCGGGGAAGGGATACACCTGGTAGCCGCGAGCCGACTTGTCCGAACGCTCGGGTGCGACCACTTCGCGCTGCTGGGCGGCCCGGCGGGCAGCATCGCTGATCTGGACATCCTGGTCGATGGTAAAGGATGCCGCCGATTGCCGCGCCTTTTCCTGCTCGCGGCCGGCCTGGCGCAGAGCATCCTGACGTGCGGAATCCTGGCTCTGAACCGAACCATTCACATACGCCTGAATCGGAGACCCTATTCGCATAGATCGACTGCCTGACCTGCTCTATTTTCTGCGCGACCATCTTCAATTATAGCCGGATTATCGCAGCTTCAACGCCCACAAACACCTAATCAGTTTAACCCCACCAGGGCGAACAGCGTGACCCCCAACAGCATCCGATAGATCACGAACGGCAACATGCCAATCCGCTCCAACCACTTCAAAAACAAATGGATACAGAGGAATGCACTGCTGGCCGACACCGCAATGCCGATCCCCATCAGCGTCCAGTTGACCGGCCCGGTGGACTGCACCAGTTTCAGGGTCTCCAGGGTACCGGCAGCCAAGATGATGGGAATGGACAGCAGCATGGAAAAGCGCGCGGACACCGAGCGGGTAAAACCCAGGAACAGCGCCGCGGTCATGGTAATACCACTGCGTGAGGTACCCGGGATCAATGCCAGTGCCTGGGCAAAACCGATCAGCAGGGCAATTCGCCAGGTGATGGCGCTTTCTTCCTTGCTCAGCTGCTTGGTGTTGTCCGATGCCCACAACAGCAATCCGAAAATGATGGTGGTGCAGGCAATCACAAAACTGGAACGCAGATTGTCTTCAATGAAATCACTGAACACACCACCAATGATCACCGCCGGAATGGTGGCAATCACCACGTTGATCCCCAGCTGCAAATCCGCATTGACCTGACGCTGCTGCATGCCGGTAAAGGTACCGGCCACCACGCGACGGATATCGGCAAAGAAATACGCGACCACGGCCATCAATGTTCCCAGATGCACGGCGACATCAAAGGCCACCCCCTGATCCGGCCAACCCAACACCTGCGATGGCAAGATCAGATGCGCCGAACTGGAAACCGGCAAAAATTCTGTGAGTCCCTGAATCAACGCGAGTATGACTGCCTGCACCAGATCCATAAATCCCGTCCAACACTATATAGAAGAAGAAAGACTTTAGCCCGTCACCACGTAACCGTCGGCAAATTCCACCGGCATGCGTTTCGGTTTGCCTGAATCCAGCTCGATGCAGACCCAGTGGGTCTGTCCACGCAACACAGTAACCTTGTCTGCCGGACGAATGATCTGGTAACGCCGGGTAACCGACAGTTTGCGATCATTACCCACGATCCAGGTGCCCAGCAGCAACTGTTCGCCCACAAAGGTTGCTGCCAGATAATCGATTTCATGCCGACGCGCCACCAGGGCACGATTCAGCTTTTTATAGACATCCCAATCCAGACCCAATGCGTTGGAATGGGACCACGCGACCTTTTCCAGCCACTCAAGATACACGACATTATTGGTGTGGCCCATGACATCGATATGTTCGGGGGTCACGTCCAGCGTAATGACATGAGGATCGGGCAGATCCCAGGGCAAATCATTATTGGAATGCATCATGGTTCCTCATTGCATGCCGCCAGGTTTCATCGCCACATCGTTGCGCAGATAGACGGGCACAACCTGTTCGGCGCTGATGGTTTGTCCGTGCTCCAATGCCCGTTGTGCCAGCGGCAACAGATCCAGCGCGTGGGGCAGCAGCTTGTCGTCACAGTGCAGCAAGGCGCCAATCTGCGGTTCCAGTGCGCTGCGACAGATCCAGCCGGAACCAACGCCGCACCAGCCGTCTGTGGCTGCTATGCCGGCGGCTGCGCAGATGTTTTCCGGCCGGGCGACACATTCTTCGCCGAGCAGCTGCCAGTCGCCGTCGCCATGCTTTTCGTAAGAACCCCAGTAGACTTCCCCCATGCGCGCATCAAATGCAGCATGCACGCGGGTCCAGCCGTTTTCACGCCAGGCACGCTGGGCCAGTCCCGCCAGCGACGACACCGGCACCACCGGACGATCAGCACCAAAGGCCAACCCCTGCACGGTACCCGCTGCGATGCGCAATCCGGTGAATGAGCCAGGGCCACGGCCAAAGGCGATGGCATCGAGCTGTTGCAGCCTGACACCGGCGTCGGCCAATACTTCGTCCACCATCGGCAGGATCAGTTCGGCGTGTTTGCGTGGGACATCGGTAAAGCGATAAACCGTCTCGCTACCGCACAACAGGGCAACGGAACAGGCTTCTGACGAGGTGTCGATGGCAAGCAGGTGGGTGGTCATGGGGGTCCTCCAGCGGGCTGCATTATCGCAGGTTTGACGGCAGGTGCGAAACAGCCGTCGGCGCGACCAGCAAATCACGGGCCTGCAGAAACGCTTCCACGTCCGCCCGCGAGGATGCCATGGGCACCGGCGGCAGACTGGCCATAAACCGCCGGCCATAGGCCTTGCGCAAGATCCGGGTGTCACCCAGCAGGATCAGGCCACAGTCATCCGGGGACCGCAGCAACCGTCCGATGCCCTGCCGCAACCGGGTCACTGCCTGAGGCACCATGTAATCCTGGAACACCCGCTTGCCCTGTTGCGCCGCCAGATGCTGCCAGGCCAGCGCCAGCACATCATCCGGCGGCGTGAATGGCAGTTTATCAATGGCGATACAGCGCAATGACGCCCCAACGACATCGATACCTTCCCAGAAACTGCCGGTGGCCAGCAGCAGACTGTGCGGCTGCTGGCGAAAGGTTTCCAGCAGCCGCTGCCGATCCGATCCCGCTTGCTGCACCAGCAACTGCCGGGTATTCGACGAAGGAATACAGGCTGCCGCCTGCTGCAGGGCATCAAAGCTGGAAAACAGCATCAACACACCACCCTGCAAGCGATCCGCAATCGCCAGCACCTCATTAACCCACTGCTGCATAAAATGTTCGTGGGACGGTTCGGGCAACTGCTCCGGCACCCACAGCAATGCCTGGCGCTGATAATCCAGATGACCTTCGAATTGCTGCACCTGCAGATCAGGCAGATCCATAATGCGCTTGAAATAATCGAAAGAGCCTTCAACGGCCAACGTCGCCGACAGAAACACCCAACCGGCATCACCGCGTTTGAGCGTGGCAAAAGGCGATTGCACCCGCCCCGCTACCAGCCGCATCCACTGGCCCGACAAGTCGGCATGAATCACCTGTTCTGCACTGATGGCATGCCCCAGCATCTGTCGCCATTGCGCCAGTGTCTGCTGCAACGGCGCAAGCTGCACAGCGGATATCGGCACATGCCGCAATTGGGTATCCAGTGTCAGCAACAGTTTGAGCAATGGTGTAAGACTGGCTGACTGAATCGATGCCAGACCTTCGCTGGTACCGGCGGAAAGCTGCCGCTGGATCGTGGCCCAGATCTGTTCCAGCTGATGCAGCGCCGTCTTCAACACAGGAAACAGTGCCAATTCATTCGCACATTGCCGACGCACCTGGCGAATCCAGCGCTGCAGACGATAACCTTCCAGGGTTTCGGTATTGAGACGAACCAGCAAGTCCGGCAATTGGTGCGCTTCATCCACAATGATCGCATCGACCAAGGGCAGCAGCGCACCCATGCCTTTTTCAAACAGCCGTTGATCACTGAGCAACAGGGTGTGATTGATCAGCAGCACTTCGGCTTCTGCCGCTGCACGACGGGCACGCTGGAAATGGCATTGTTCGAACTGGCTGCAGCGCACACCGATGCATTGATCGGCGGTCACCGTGAGTTTTTCACGCACCTGCAACCGTGCCGGTTCCGGTAACGGCAGCTCAGTGACTTCACCGGAGCGCGCGGTTCGCAGACCGGTGGCAATTGAGGTCGCATGTTCAACCACCCAGGGATCACCCTGTGCCAGCCCTTCTTCCAGACGCCAGCGACACAGATAATTCTCGCAACCTTTCAGTACGCTGATCGTGCGCAAACCGGGCAGAGCCGCGCGCAACTTCTGATATTCGCCCAGCCATAAATGATCCTGCAACGTACGATTGCCAACGGATACGATCACCCGCCCCGGATGCAGCAGCGCCGGCACCAGATAGGCCAGCGTTTTGCCGGTACCGGTAGGCGCCTCGAGCGCTACCGAAATCCGTTGTTGCAGCGCCTTTTCCACCGCCAGCGCCAACGCCTGCTGTTCAGCGCGCACTGCAAATCCCTGCCACTGCACGCGCAACGGACTGTCATCGGAAAAAAACTCAGCCGTGGAGAAGGATTGGGTTGCCATGGAGGGACACGCTATAATTCCGCCGGCTCGCACTCTACCACACTTGAGGAATCGGCATGGCAGGCAAAATCCCGCTGACGGGCATCGTTCTGGCCGGTGGCGAAGGCCGTCGCATGAACGGTCAGGATAAAGGCTGGATCAACATCGATGGACTACCGCTGATTGAACGCGTGCTGGCGC
This sequence comes from Gammaproteobacteria bacterium, assembly GCA_041395845.1. Lineage (GTDB taxonomy): Bacteria > Pseudomonadota > Gammaproteobacteria > Pseudomonadales > Ketobacteraceae > Ch67. The sequence goes on along the minus strand of JAWKZS010000003.1, from coordinate 188,195 downwards.
GTCTGCTGCCGCAAGTGGAACACTGCGTTATCAGTGCAAATCGCAATCTGGAACGCTACAGCAGACTGGGACTGCCGGTTGTTTCCGATGACGAAGTTTATCTGGGGCCGCTTGCTGGCATTGGCAAAGCCCTGTCGACCATTACCACCGACTACGCGCTGATCGTGCCCACCGATGCCCCGCTGCTACCCCTGGATCTGGGTGAACAGCTGACACGCGAATTGCCTGCACCGCTGGTGCTGTGTCATGACGGCGAGCGCTTGCAGCCATTGTTTGGCTTGTACCATCGTGATCTGGCCGCATCCATCCAGCAATTCCTGCAGGCAGGCCAACGCAAACTGACCGACTGGTGCATGGCGCAACAACCGCACATTGTCACCATCCGTAACACTGACGCCTTCAGCAACCTCAACTCTGCTGAAGAACTCCAAAGAGTCAGCACACTGCTACAGAATCAACGCCCATAAAAAAAGCCCCACGAGGGGGCTTTTTTCAGACTTGCGCCAGATCGTATCAGGCAGCTGGAGCGGCAGGCGCAGCAGCTTTCTTCGGACGACCACGCTTGCTGGCAGCAGCTTTCTTCGCAGCAGGCTTCTTGGCAGCAGCCTTTTTCGGAGCAGCTTTCTTGGCAGCAGGCTTTTTCGCGGCAGGCTTTTTGGCAGCTGCTTTCTTGGCAGGAGCCTTCTTCGCCTTTGCAGCCTTGGCCGGCTTGGCAGCGGCAGGAGCAGCAGCGGCTGCCTTGGGCTTGGCTGCACGCTTCTTGGCAGGACGCTTCTTCGGCGCAGTAGCCTTCTTGGCGATTACCTTGGCCTTGACCTTGGCTTTCTTGGCTGCGGATTTGGCCTTGGCCTTTTCCTTCTTCTCTTTCTTCTTCACTTTCTTGGCGTCAGCGGCCTTGCGGCTCTTCAACCAGCGTGATTCGAAAGCAGCAACCGCTTTCTTCAGATCCGCTTCAGCGCGCTTGCCCAGGGATTCAGCGAATTCCTTGGTTGCAGCAACGGCTTTCTCTTCGGCAGAGATCACAGCAGCTTCAACGCGGGCAACAGCATGCGCCACTTTGGCGTGACGGACGGCGTCTTTGTGGGATTTCAGCTGGTCAGCCACTTTGGCAGCAGCTTTCTTGGCAGCATCAGCAGACTTCGCAGCTGCCTTGGTGCCAGCTTTCTTCGCAGCGGCCGCCTTGGCAGCAGCTTCTTTCTTCGCTGCTTCTGCCTTCTTGGTTACTGCATCCAGGTCTTTTTGAACCTTGTCCAGAGCAGCTTCAGCTTTTGCCAGGATCGGATGTGCTGCGGCTGCTTGCTTGGGAGCAGCTTTGCGTGCGGGACGCTTTGCTGCTGGTTTTTTTGCTTTCGCCATGTTGTTATCTCCTCAGCTATGGCAACTTTTCTGACGCACATTTTCGAAAACTTGACAAAAATGTACTTAAAGAAAAAGTAGCACAAAAAAAATGCATGTGATACATACACATGGCAATAATATTTAATAAATTATTTATTTCCAGCTTCGAACCCCACTTTTTCACCCAATTTGATCCGGTTTTCTGATTTTTTTCTCACTCCGCCGCGCGTTTTTAGCCGTTCCACACATCGCATTCTTTTTCCAACCATCCCCAAAACGCTTATCGATTGAATGCTGTCGCCGCTGTGCAGCGTTTCGCACCAGCGCAATATGACATCGTTGCGATGACGTTTAGAAGGATTGCCACACCACCATCAGTCACAATTGCGTGGCACAAACCCCAGTAAAAAAATCCATATCTGGACAAAAAAAAGCACCCTTTCGGGTGCCTTTTCGATGCTTTGCAGAAGCAGCGGTCAGTGCTTTTTACTGCAGTGCCGCCTTGATCGCTGTAGTGATGCCATCCACTGAGCCAACACCTTCAACACGGCTGTAAACGGTATTGGCTTTACCGCTTTTTGACAGCTGCTGATAGAAGGTTACCAGCGGTGCCGTCTGGGAATGATAAACCTCGAGGCGCTTGCGAACGGTTTCTTCCTTGTCATCATCGCGCTGCACCAGATCTTCACCGGTTACGTCGTCCTTGCCCTCGGTTTTGGGCGGGTTATAAATGACGTGGTAAACGCGACCGGAACCGGGATGCACGCGACGCCCGCTCAGACGTTTTACGATCTCTTCGTCGGGCACATTGATTTCCAGTACGTGATCGATTTCCACGCCGGCTGCCTGCAGGGCTTCTGCTTGCGGAATGGTGCGGGGAAAACCATCAAACAGAAAACCGTTCTTGCAGTCGTCCTGGGTAATACGCTCTTTCACCAAACCGATAATGATGTCATCCGAGACCAGCTGACCTGCATCCATGACCTTTTTTGCAGCCAGACCCAGTGGCGTGCCGGCTTTTACCGCAGCACGCAGCATGTCACCGGTAGAAATCTGGGGAATGCCGAACTGCTGGGTAATGAATTGTGCCTGTGTACCTTTTCCGGCACCGGGTGCGCCTAACAAAATGATACGCATTGATAAGACTCCATGTTTGTTGAATTGAAAAACGGGTCTGCCACGAAAGAGACGTCACCCACAGCTGCTCTCTCGTTCAGGGATTCTAGCAAAATCAGCTTTTATGCAGGGGGTGCCGGTACAGGGACACAGGGGTCACCGGCGCAGAAAAGAAGGGCCAAACATACACATGAACAGGGCCGGATACAACCCCATCACCCGCAACCCTTTAACTTATTGTTTTTTATGATTTTTGGACTGGAAGAAGCGGTTTTGCAACCCGCTTCTTCCAGCGTGACGGGCTGCATCAGGCCGCAATATGTTCGGCGAGGCTGTCAATTTCAGTGCACATTTCCATGACTTTTTCGAACACAGATTCTGCTGCGGTCAGCGAGATCAGGCTTGCACCAAAGTGGGCATCCACATGGGCGGAAACACCCAGATCACCAATACCGCGCTGTGCCAGCAGACGATTGGCCAATTGCACGATATGCACGTAATCCGCTTGTGCTCCCGCGTACTGATTATCGTGATGATGATAGGCACAGGCTGATACGGCTTCCGGCACATGCCACTGTTCCAGCAGGTAACCACCAATCTGGTCGTGCCCCAGCGCAATCAGCGCCGTGGCGTCACCCAGTCCGTAGGCTGACTTTTCCAGTTGCTTCAATGGCGTTTCCGGATGCTGTTCCGCCCGATGGTTCAGCAGCTGGAACTCGGTTGGAAACAGATGCCCCATCAACAACACACCCATGTTATGCAACAACCCGCACAGATACGCCATACCAGGGTTGATCTGCTCGGGCCGGTTGATTTTGCGCGCCAGGCTCTGGGACACCACTGCGCAATACAGCGCATGTTTCCAGAATGCCTTCAGTCCCAGCGGACCAGTCTGCTGTACGGTAAAGGCACGTGCCGACGCAATCCCCAGTGCAATACTGCTGACCAGATCAAATCCCAGCACCCGGGTGATCGCATCCTGCACCGATTCAATGCGGCCACGATAACCAAAGTAGGGTGAACCGGCATAGCGCAACACTTGTGCAGCCATGCTCGGGTCCAGTTCAACGGCGTCAGCCAGATCGGTGGCTGACGTAGCAGGATCGGATAAAAGCTGAATTATGCGTGTGGCCATTACCGGCATCGCTGGTAAACGATTGGCTTTTTCCAGACAGGCCTGCACCTGCGCCACGGAGTGCGCCGCACCCTCCACCGCTGTGGCTGCTTCGGGGACTACCGAAGCACGATCCGGATTGGAAATGACGGCCTTGGGATAGGCATTCAACAGTTGTTCGAATACCGCCGTGTCCATGCTGACAAGACCGTTACGCTTACCCGCACGAAAGAACACCCGCGGCACTTTCAACAGCCGGCGTTCCAGAATCGCGGGGATTCCATACGTGGCTGGCAGCGGTGGTTCCGCACCGGACTGCACATCAGGAAACCATTTCGCAATGCCGGCATCATCCAGATAATCGAAATCACGCCGCAACAGTGCTGTAATCCGGTTCAGATCCAGTGAATGACTCAATGGCATGATCGCCATCAGCGTGGCATTGCGGGCACTGCGCAGCATCACTGGTACGGCAATCTGCACGGGATCAATCCCCAGTTCGACGCCCAGTCGCGACAGACTGGATTCCTCGGCATGGGTGTGCAGCTCATAGGGAATCTGATGGTATTCAAGATACTGTTGGAGTGAAGCAGCTATCGACATGGCATCACCGGACGCTGTGTGCAAACAATCAAGGACTGCTTACAGTCTAGTCAGTAGATGGCGTGTTCCGGGGATGAAGTGGTGTGAATGTGCGCGATACCGCCGTCCGATGCCAACTCGATCACACTCACAGACACTCTGCGCCTCAACTGATTTGGCTGGTTAAAACAAAAAGCGCGGCTTTGCCGCGCCTTGTGTAGTTGTTACGTTATAAGAAATCAGGGCATCCGGCTGGTGATCTCGAGCGCCACCGCCTGCTGTCCCGGTTGCAGTTTGATGACCTGCGTTGGGCCGACCCAGTCACCACTTTGCGGTACCGCATTACCCGTGGGCGAAATCCGCGCCTGCACAATCACCTCAGCGAATTTCGACAAGGTAGCCATGGGCGTCATTGCGTTGGCATCGCTCAGCTGGGCCTGAACCGGCCACTGCCCTACCGGCTGGCGCACAACGGCCAAGGGCATGGGCGGACCGTTCACCGCTTTGGCATAAATGAACAGCACATCACTCGCCGCCAGCTGGGCACGCACATCATCGGCAACCGACACCGTCACCTGAACCACCGGCTTGTCCGTTGCCGCTTCGTTTTGCGCAACCGCTGTCGTCTGGGATTCTTCCATCTGCTTGCGGGCGACCGCCACACTGCGCTGCAACAGATCCGCTGCCCGCTCGTCAGCATCCTCGCGCTGCAGATACTGCTCCCAGACCGCGATGGCGCCGGCAAAGTCACCATTCTGGAAGGCCACCATACCCAGCGTCATGTACGGTTTGGGATTTGATGGTTGCTGCTGGATGATGGCACGCAGGGACTGATGCAATTCCGGCGTGATTTTGCCGTCATTGAGCATGACCGATGCCTGGGCGTAACCCAGCAGATAATCCACGTTCCTGTCATCGACATGGAGTGCGCGACTGAAAGCGAGTTCGGCCTGCTGCGGCATCCGCAATTGCATGTAGCTGGCGCCCAGCAGGTACCAGGTCTGACCATCATGGGGGTGATCCTGCACATAAACCTGCAGTCCGCGAATCACATCCGGCAGCTGTGCCTCGCGCTGCTCCAGGGCGGCATAGTCCCCGGCCATCATCAGGTCCACCAGTTCCGCCATCGCCGGCTGCCCTGCAATCCAGCCTTTCACTTCTGGCGTGTAGCCCTCTTTCCAGTAAAGCCCCAGCGCCATCAGCGGAATCAACACCAGCAGCGGCCACACAATAAATTTGCCACCCGCTGAACGCACCGCCTTGTCATCCTGATTGGTCGACACATCTTCCAGCAGCGTCAATTCCAGCTCCGCCTTGAGCTGGGTGAATTCCTGCTCGGTGACCCGTCCCTGTTGCAGATCGGATTCCAGTTCCTGCAGACGGTCACGGTATACCAGCGAATTCAGCACATCACTCGACACATCCTTGCGCGGCTGATACTTCAGCAGTGGCATCAGCACCAGCATGGCGCCCGCCATGGCCATGACTGCCAGGATTGCCCACAGTAGGGTCATGATTGATCCTCTTGATTACGACTGTTTATCGGATTGGTCGAGCTTCTTCAGCAGTTCCTGCACTTTGGCTTCCTGCTCCGGCGTGACCTGAATAATGGAGGGGGATTTCTGACGCAGCTTGATCATGAAAATGATAAACGCCGCCAGCAGCGCCAGGGCAAAGGGTCCAAACCACAAGAACCAGGTGACCGGACGAACCGGCGGCCGGTAGGTAATGAAATCCCCGTACCGTTCCACCATGTAGTCGGTGATTTCCCCGTTATCCTTGCCTTCATTAATCAGGCGATGAACCCGGTCCTTGATATCCTTGGCCAGTCCCGCGTTGGAATCCGCGATATTCTGGTTCTGACATTTGGGGCAACGCAGTTCTTCCACCAGCACGCGAAACCGCTGCTCGTCATCCGGCGTTTTGAATTCATAAGCATCGATGGTCGCGAAGGCAATACCACAGGTGAGCATCAGCGACAGCAACATCCAGCGCATCATGATCAACCTCCCTGCCCTGCGGCGGTATCATCCGGCTGCACACCACCGATTGCCTGCCATTGCGGCCACAGTTCCTTGCGCCACACATCCGGCGTAATGGCCCCGACAAACCGGTGCCGGATCTTGCCCTCAGCATCAATCAGGTAGGTTTCCGGCGCACCATAAACCCCCAGATCCAGCCCCAGATCCCCCTTCACATCGGCAATATTCCATTTGAACGGATTGCCGTTGATTTCCAGATATTTGCGCGCGGCATCGGGTTCATCCTTGTAATTGAGCCCCACCATGGGAATGCCCCGACGGGACAACTCAACCAGCAACGGATGCTCGACGATACAGGTAGGACACCAGGTCGCCCATACGTTCAGCAATACCGGTCCTTTCAGTGACACCTGGGTGACCGTCTGATCAGGGTTTTCCAGGGTCGGCAATTCAAACGCCGGCATCGGCTTGTCGATACGGGTCGACGGCAACACGCTGGGATCATTGCCAATGGCGCTGCCAAAAAAGTACACCATGACCGCAAAACCGATCAGCGGCAGCGAGAACAGAATCCATTTGGTACGGGACATCAGGCGCGCCCTCCTGCCAAATTATCCACCACACGACTGGCGCCCTCTTTCACTTTCAGGCGATAGCGCCGGTCGCTCAAGGCGATAAAACCGCCCAGCGCCATGATCATGCCGCCGCCCCACACCCAGCGCATGAACGGTTTGTAATACAGGCGCACTGCCCAGCTGCCATCCGGTAACGGTTCACCCAGCGCCACATACAGATCCCGGGTAAAACCAGGGTCGATGGCTGCTTCGGTCATGACATCACGCCGAATCAGATAACGGCGCTTTTCCGGTCGCAATACCGCCACCTGCTCGCCATCCAGCGTGACGACGACATTGGCCCGGGTGGACTGGTAATTGGGGCCGCGGATATCTTCCACACCTTCAAACAGGAACTGATAAGGTCCAATCTGGGCAGAATCACCCGCTGCCATGCGCACATCCCGTTCAACATCATAGGTGCTGGTCATGGTCACACCGGCCACGCACACCACCAGGCCCAGATGGGCAATCACCATGCCCCAGTAGCTGCGTGACAGACGCTGCACGCCCGCGATGAAGCCAGCTTTTGCCGTGCGAATTTTCTTCCACGCATCTGAGAGCATGATCCAGGTAACCCAGACACACAGGCCCAGGGAAACAAACACAAGCCAGTTCCAGCCTGCGTTAAACACCCACAATGCCAATCCCGCCAGCGCCAGGGAAATCACCAACGCCTGCGCCAATGTGCGACGCAGCAACGCCATCTGCTGTCGCTTCCAGTTCACCAGCGGCCCAACACCCGTCAACAGCATGGTCGCCAATGCAATGGGGACGAACACCGTGTTGAAATACGGCGGACCCACCGAAATCTTGCCCCACTCCAGCACATCAAACAGGATCGGATACAGGGTGCCAGCCAGCACCAGACCGGTGGCGCAGATCAGTACAATGTTGTTCAGCAGCAGAAACATCTCGCGGGAATACAGATCGTAGCGACTCTCAACATTCAGCGCCTGGGCACGCAACAGGAACAGCAGCAATGAACCGCCCACCACCAGCACCAGGAACACCAGAATGAAATAGCCCCGCTCCGGATCAGCGGCAAACGCATGCACCGACGTCAACACACCGGAACGCACCAGGAAAGTGCCCAGCAGACTGAGCGAGAACGCGGTGATCGCCAGCAACACGGTCCAGGCCTTGAATACCCCGCGTTTTTCCGTCACTGCCAGCGAATGCATCAACGCGGTACCGGCCAGCCAGGGCATGAAAGAGGCGTTTTCCACCGGATCCCAGAACCACCAGCCGCCCCAACCCAGTTCGTAATACGCCCACCAGCTACCCAGTGCGATACCGATGGTCAGGAAACACCAGGCCACCGTGGTCCAGGGACGTGACCAGCGCGCCCAGGCACTGTCCAGACGCCCACCCAGCAGGCCGGCAATGGCAAACGCAAAGGCCACCGAAAAACCCACATAACCCATATACAGCATCGGCGGATGCACGATCAGGCCAAAATCCTGCAGGAGCGGATTCAGGTCGCCACCATCCGGCGGGAAATCCGGCAGCAAGCGGTCAAACGGATTGGACGTAAACAGCAGGAACGACACAAACCCGATGGCAATAAGGCCCATCACCCCCAGCACCCGCGCCGCAATCACCTGGGGCAGGGGTTTGCTCCAGTACGCCACCGCAGCGGTCCAGCCGCCCAGTACCAGCGCCCACAACAGCAGAGAACCTTCATGACCACCCCACACGGCGGACATCTTGTATCCCAAGGGCAACAGGGTGTTGGAGTTGCCAGCAACATAGGCCACGGTGAAATCATTGTTCACGAAGGCCAGCGTCAGACAGACAAACGCAAACAGCAGAAACCCGAACTGGCCGTAAGCCGCCGGGCGGGCCACCGCCATCCAGCGCTCATTCATGATGGCTGCACCTGCCAGTGGCAGCACCGCCTGAAGCCCTGCCATGATCAGCGCCATGACTATCGCAAAATGCCCAATTTCCGGTATCACCTGACTCTCCCGGCCCGCAAGCCTGCCAACCTTCAAAAAATCGCCGCTAACCTTACCACAGGCCGCCCGTTCCGGCATCCGACCTGGGTCAAGCCCCTATTTCACTTCACTTTTTTTCATCTAGCCTGCAAATTCGTGGCAGAAACGTATTTTTACGTTTCTCCCTGTCGATTCCTGCCGGTTAACCCGCTACCATGAGCCCTCGAATAATGCCAAACGCGCAGGTGTGTTGGCCCGGCAACCGGGCACAAAAGAATAAGATCAACGCCCGCCTGCAAAAACCAATCCTCTACAAATGTCAGACATTTCATGATTCAAAAAAACGAGTACTCCCTGCAAGAACTGCTGGACTGTGGCCATGGCAAGATGTTTGGTCCCGGTAATGCCCGCCTTCCCCTGCCCAACATGCTGATGATGGACCGCATCACCAGGATCAACGCCGATGGCGGTGAACATGGCAAAGGCGAGATCATCGCCGAGTTGGACATCAAACCCGACCTCTGGTTCTTCGGTTGTCACTTCGAAGAAGATCCTGTCATGCCCGGCTGTCTGGGTCTGGACGCCATGTGGCAGCTGATCGGCTTCTTCCTGGGATGGAAAGGCAATAAAGGTCGCGGTCGCGCCCTGGGTGCCGGCGAAGTCAAATTCTTCGGCCAGGTACTGCCCACCGCCAAGCTGGTGACCTATGAAATCCAGATGAAGCGCGTCATCGAGCGCAAACTGGTCATGGGTATCGGTGATGCCTCTTTGAAGGTAGACGGGCGTGAAATCTATACCGCGAAAGATCTGCGGGTTGGCCTGTTCACCTCCACCGATTCATTCTGAACAATAACGAAAACAGCGTAATACAGAAGGTAGCTTCACCATGAAACGTATTGTGGTCACTGGCATGGGTATCGTGTCCTGCCTGGGAAATGACAAGGCATCGGTCACCGCGGCACTGAAAAACGGCACGTCGGGGATCCGCTTCAACGAGTCCTACAAGGAAATGGGCCTGCGCAGCAATGTCTCTGGCTCCATCGATCTCAATCCCGAAGATCACATCGATCGCAAACCCTTGCGTTTCATGGGTAACGCTGCTGCCTATGCCTACATCGCCATGCAGCAGGCCATTGCTGATTCCGGCCTGACCGAGGCAGAAGTGTCCAACATCCGCACCGGTATCGTTGCCGGCTCTGGCGGTGGCAGTTCGGAAAACCAGATCATCGCCGCCGACATCCTGCGTGAAAAAGGCGTCAAGCGCATTGGCCCCTACATGGTGCCCCGTGTGATGACCAGTACCGTGTCCGCCTGTCTGGCTACCCCGTTCAAGATCAAGGGTGTGAACTACTCCATCACCTCGGCCTGCGCCACCAGCGCTCACTGCATTGGTCACGCCATGGAACTGATCCAGATGGGCAAGCAGGATGTGGTATTCGCCGGCGGCGGTGAAGAAGAACACTGGACCCTGACCATGATGTTCGACGCCATGGGCGCCCTGTCCAGCAAATACAACGACACCCCCACGAAGGCTTCCCGTGCATTTGATGCTGCGCGCGACGGCTTTGTCATCGCGGGTGGTGGCGGCATGCTGGTGATCGAGGAATACGAACACGCCAAGGCCCGCGGCGCAAAAATCTACGCGGAACTGGTAGGTTATGGCGCCACCTCCGACGGCAGCGACATGGTCGCTCCCAGCGGTGAAGGTGCCCGTCGCTGCATGCAGATGGCGATGTCCACCGTGAAAGGCCCCATTGATTACATCAACGCGCATGGCACCAGCACCCCGGTGGGTGATGCTGCCGAAGTCGGTGCAGTGAAGGAAGTCTTTGCCGGTAAGACGCCCGCCATCAGCTCCACCAAATCCCTGACCGGCCACTCACTGGGTGCAGCCGGTGTGCAGGAAGCGATTTACAGCCTGCTGATGCTGGAAAACGATTTCATCGCCGCCTCTGCCAACATCGAGACCCTGGATGAGAAAGTTGAAGGCGCAGACATCGTGCGTGAGCGCCGCGACAACGCCGGCCTGCGCACCGTGATGAGCAACAGCTTCGGCTTCGGTGGCACCAATGCTACCCTGGTATTCCAGAAGCCGGAATAAGATTCTGACCCTTATTGGGTACGGATCGAAAGAAGCAGCCTGCGGGCTGCTTTTTTATTGCCTGGACTTTGCTGCACAAGCATGAAAGGGATGAATGTGGAAAACAAAAACGCCAGCGCGGGGCTGGCGTTTTTTAAGGATAGTGGAGTAGATCCAACCATCAGAACTGGTGAACAATACCGAAATCCAGTTTATCAGCAGTCTGCTCTTCTGCACCGTCGGTATCCCTTTCATAAGACGCCATGGTGTAGTGAACATACAGATTGGTCTGCTTGCTCAGGCCGTAGTCAGCACCCAGTGCCAGCAACTCGGCATCAGTATCAACGTCAGCGTCGTTATCGCTGATGGTGCTTGCGCCCCACTGTGCCTTCAGCTTGACCGCGTCGATCTTGAAGGAAGCACTCAGCACGTAGCCGTCCTGCTCCACATCACCGTCCACATCCGCATCAGAGGTTTCAGCCATCTGGTACAGGGCACCAACCTGGAAGGCATCCAGATTAACAACGGCAACCAGACGGGTTACATCCATATCGGCTGCAGAAGTACGATCCAGATCGAAATCCGTTCCAATGCTTTCATAGGCACGGGAAGACACTTCGGAATCATGCGCCACAGCGGCGTAAATGCCATCCATGGTGTAGGTCAAAGACAGTGAGAATGCATCTGCCGGGCCGTCTTTAGCATCGCCGTCAGTTTCAGTTTCGTACTCTTCACCCGGCATGAACGCGACGTTAGCCTGCAGGCCACCCATATCAGGCGAAGAGTATTGCAGGATGTTGTTCACTCGGTTTTCACCAACCAATACAAATTTGATGTCGCCAGAGGTGTCACCGAACAGATCGATCTTGCCCTGAGCCTTCTTGAGTGGGGTATCGAATTTACCAACACGGACGGTACCGAAACCACCTTTCAGACCAACGAAACGGTCGCGCTGGGACATTTCATTACTATCGTCAGATACGTTCACGCCCCACTCGATCTGGTAGATCGCAGACAGGCTGTCGTTGATGGCTGCATCACCAGACACACCCACACGGGAATCATAGCTGGTCAGCTCCCACCGATCAGCGGAATTAGGGTCAATGCTTTCGTAGCCATAGTCGACATCTGACATTCCGTAAGCAACATTCAGCTTGCCGTAAACGGTGGGGCCAGCAGCCAACACAACACCCGGTGCAGCCATAGCAGAAGCAATAGCCAAGGGAAGCATTCTGATCTTCATTTTGTCTCTCCAATAGGTCCGAGGTTTTGTAACGCAAACATAGGAATTTACGAACGGGGCAAAGTATGTAACGGAACTATGACACTATCGTGACAGATGACCGGAACCTGAAAGCGTCCCGGACGAGACAGGAAATGGGTATTGAGGAGGGTGGGAAAACAGAAAGCGCCGGCACAAGGCCGGCGCTTAAAGACACTTCTGATCCAGGACAGATTAGAAGTTGTGGATGATGCCTACGCCAAGGTTGTCCTTGGTGGTTTCAACAGTAGGATTAGTATCATATTCATATGACAACATATTGTAGTAAGCGAACAAGGTTGTCTGCTTTGTCAGGCTATGATCAACACCAAACCCGATAGCGGTTGCTTCAATCTCACCGTCAACATTTCCGCTAATATCTGTCGTAGATGAAGAGTACTGTGCCTTAAAGAGGTTAGCACCCACAGCAAAACCTGCGCTCAGAACATAGGCATCCTGCTCAAGTGAGTTGCCACCCAGTTCATCATCATTGCTATTTTCAGCCGTCTGCAATAAAACGCCGATTTGAAGCGCGTCCGCTTTGAATTGACCTACCAAGCGCAGCGTGTCAAATCGAGCACCGATGCTACCGTAATCATCTCCGAAGTCATCTCCCAAGTCAGGATTCAGGAGAGCAATCCCTCTAACATACTCAGACACTGCTGCCTGACTAATGCTGGAGGCTACTTCTGAGTCATAGGCTATCGCTGCGAAAACATTATCCTGCTCAAAAGTCACAGACGTGGAGAACGAATCTGCCGGGCCATCCTTATAGTCGTAATCTATATCGTCAGCCACCTCATACTCTTCGCCTGGCTGGAACAGCAGATTGAACTGCACACCCCCCATTTTGGGAGAAGAATACTGAATTGCGTTTTCCAGGCGATTTTCACCAACCAGCACAAAACTTATGTCTCCGGCCAGATCATTAAACATGTCGATCTTGCCCTGCGCCTTTTTCAGCGGGCTATCATACTTGCCCACCTGAACAGTACCAAAATCGCCGGCCAGACCGACATAACGGTCACGCTGGGAAAGGTCAGCACTCTTGTCATCGCTAGCATCCAGGCCCCACTCAATGAGGTAAATGACTTTCAGGCCGTCATTGACCGCTGCGTCACCTTTGACGCCGAAACGAGATGAGTTGCTGATCAGCTGCCAGTTATCAACGTTGGAATTCAGTCCTTCATTTTCTCCAAACGTGTCAACATCAACATCAACCATTTCATAAGATACATTCAGACGACCGTAAACAGATGGGCCGTCAGCCAATGCAACGCCAGGTGCTGCGATAGCGGCAGCAACCGCCAAAGGAAGCGCTTTAACTTTCATTGTTTCTCTCCTAGAGGTCCGAGGTTTTTCGCATCAAGTGACACCACGATCCAAGCGCGGCGCCTCACAACTCAACCGCCAAAACGATGAGCTGGAGACTCGGAAAGACAGGCAAAAAAAGACAGCTGCGCAGAAAAACGCACAAACAGAATAATAACGAGCTGTCCCTTTTGACCTTGTCATCTTCCATCCACCGCAAACTGATAGGTGCTCAACTACATGCGGGCCGCCCAACAATTAATGACAGCGGCGGGTCGATTATATGACAGTTTGATTAAATGCAAAGAGGGTTTCGCACGGTTTTTGCGCATAGATTAACGATGCCAGTGATGTAGAGCACCGCTTGAGGACAACCACGGAGAAAATGCGCGAAAAAAGACTAACACTGGAAAATGCCAGTCGCGGAACACCCGCCGCGACTGGTCATTTGATGATCACTTGCTGGTTTCTATCCACTTAATGAATGCCGCTTTTTCTTCAGAAGACGCGTTCTTCCAGGAGTACTGCAGCATTTGCAGGGTAGTAGGTTCTGCTGCTATCGATACCGGTGTAGTACCGCCAGTATTCGCGGCAATCGGCGTCACAGCTACAGGTTTCACTTCATCACTGGCAAATTCGTAGGAAGGCGTGTTTTCAAACTTCAAACCCTGCAAAAACGACCGCGGGCGGCTCAGTTCGACCTCTGCGGCGACACGATCACCACTGGCCAGCTCCACTACCCAGAATTCCGGCTTTTCCGCAAAGGCGCGGGCGTTATCCAGGCGTTTCTGTGGTGCGTGCTGAAGTTGATATTGTTTGCCTGGTTCAGCAATAAAGGTCACTTTTGCCGGGCGGGACACAATTTTCTCGTGCTGGTCTGCATCGACCTGGAACAGGTCCGAGTATTCCACCAGCAAGGTATGCTGTCCGGCTTTGATGTCGTAAGTCTGCTTCTGGCCGATAAAGCTCATGCCCATGTCTTCGTCGTCGATGTATTTGATCAGTATCGTATCGAAGGACTGGATCTGGGCACGCAAGGCGGGATCGCCTTCATACAGTTTGTGATGACGATTGGCGGCGCATCCGGACACGATCAGCGCCAGCAGCACCAGCACGAGCATTTTTTTCATGGGTAATACCTGCTTACAAAAAAAGGAAATGGACTTGGCAAATCGTATGACAGGAATATGACAGTAATGTTATCCCGCCAGCAATTTACCACCGACCACTGCCAACAGCACGGCAAAGATTTTTTTGAGGGTGGCAGCGGGCAGCCGGTGCGCCCAGCGTGCACCCAGCTGGGCGAAGATGACGCTGGTGACGGCAATGCCCACCAGTGCAGGTAGATAAACATAGCCGACACTGTGAGGCGGGAGTGCCGGGTGTTGCCAGCCGGTAATGAGGAATCCCAGCGCACCGGCAACGGCGATGGGCATGCCGGCCGCCGAGGAGGTTCCCACCGCCTCCTGCATGCGGATATTGCACCAGGTCAGGAATGGCACGCTGAGTGATCCGCCTCCGATGCCGAAAATGGCCGAGACACAGCCAATCAGAACACCAGCGAGCGTCAGACCGGATTTTCCCGGCACACTACGACTGGGTTTGGGCTTGAATCCCATCAGCATCTGCCGGCGATGACCAGCGCGAAAACACCAAACAGAATCTGCAGCACCCTGCCCCGCAACAGATCCGCGAGTTTCGCGCCACCCAGTGCGCCGATGACCAGCCCCACCGCAAACCATACCAGGATGGGCCACAGCACAGCGCCTTTGCGGTGATGCTGATAGACCGAGCCCGCCGAGGTTATGATGATGGTCGCAAGGGAGGTGCCTACCGCCATGTGAGTCAGCACATCTGACGAAAAACCGAGGGCGGTAAAGGAATAAATGAGGACAGGGACGATAATGATGCCACCACCGACCCCGAGCAGGCCGGCGGTGAGCCCGGCGAAGATGCCGAGAAGAGGATAGAGCAAAAATTCCAGCAAGGGATTAACCGACGGCGCCGTAACTCATCAGGCGCGCATAACGCTTGTCCATCAGCGTGTCTTCCGGCCAGGATGAAATACGCTCAAGGTTTTCCACCAGCGCAGCCTTCAGGCGTTCTGCCGTCAGGTCATGATCGCGATGGGCGCCACCGAGGGGTTCGGGAATCACCTGATCCACCAGACCGAGGTCTTTCAGGCGGCCAGCGGTGAGCCCCATGGCTTCCGCCGCTTCGGATGCGTATTCCGCGCTCTTCCACAGGATGGAGGCGCAGCCTTCGGGGGAAATGACCGAGTAGGTGCTGTACTGCAGCATCTGCAGGTGATCGCACACGCCGATGGCCAGTGCACCACCGGAGCCGCCTTCGCCAATCACGGTCGCGATGATCGGGGTACGCAGGCTGGCCATCACGGCCAGGTTGCGGGCAATGGCCTCGCTCTGGCCGCGCTCTTCTGCCTCGATACCGGGGTAGGCACCGGGGGTATCAATAAAGGTGAGGATGGGCATCTTGAAGCGTTCTGCCAGCTGCATCAGGCGCATGGCCTTGCGATAACCTTCGGGCTGGGGCATGCCGAAGTTGCGGCGGACTTTTTCTTTCACGTCACGGCCTTTCTGGTGGCCGATGACCACCACCGGCTTGCCATCCAGACGTGCGGTGCCGCCAATGATGGCCTTGTCGTCACCAAAGGTGCGATCGCCGTGCAGTTCGTCGAATTCGGTGAAGATGCGGTCGATGTAGTCCAGGGTATAGGGGCGCTTGGGATGACGGGCCAGCTGGGAAATCTGCCAGGAACTGAGATTGGCGAAGATGTCCTGGGTGAGCGCCTGGCTCTTGTCGCGCAGCAGCTTGAGTTCGTCATTCAGGTTTACGGTGGCGCTGTCCTTCACCACGTTGCGCAATTCGTCGATCTTGGATTCCAGTTCGGCAATGGGTTGTTCGAAATCCAGATAGTTAGGATTCATAAATCTGCGATCCTGCGTGTTTTTATTGTTGCCTTGAGTCAGCCCGATACCTTACGTGAAGGCCGTAATGGTGTCGAGTTTCCCCAGGGGGGATCAGGGGGTATTTTGTGGCAAATTGTTATGGGGCCGGGTGGCTGATGGGTTGCTCAAACACCGCAGTACTTTGAGCTACCGGTAGAATACGGACAGCGATCGCTCGCCACACAGCTGTTCCAGCTGACGGATCAACTCAGGACGTGGCGCAATCCGCCACTCCTCCCCCAGATACAGTCTGGCCTTGGCGCCGGCGCGCTGGTAATCGATGCGCACCTTGCAGTTGCCATCCCTGAAGGGTGCCAGGATCGCCTTGAGCCGCTCGGAAAAGTCCTGGTTGAGCCGGGACTGATCCACCTGCACGCTGACCAGACGGGCGTAGTTTTCCCGCGCCTGCGCGATGCTGAAGATCTTGCGGGTGACCATTTTCAGGCCGCCGGAATATTCATCCAGACTCACGTCCCCTTCCACCACCAGCACCGCGTCTTTCACCAGATGCTCCCGGTATTCTTCGTAGGTATCGGAAAACACCGAGATTTCCAGACGGCCGGATTTATCATCCAGCGTGAGGAACGCCATCTTGTCGCCACGCTTGTTTTTCATCACCCGGTTGGCGATGACCAGACCGGCCACAATGGAACGGGATTCCTTGGAATTGCCGGGTTTCACATCCACGATACGGCTGGTGACGAAGTGGGAAATTTCCTGCTCATACTGGTCGATGGGATGACCGGTCAGATACAGGCCAAGGGTGTCCTTTTCACCGTTGAGGCGCTCATCGTCGCTCCAGGGCTTGACCTTTACCCATTCCGGATCGGCCTGGGTTTCTTCTTCAATCGCGCCGAACAGATCGACGATGCCGATATCCTGATTCTTGGATTCCTGCTCGGCGAATTTCGTGGCTTCGGTCAGACTGGCCATCAGTGTTGCACGATCCGGCCCGAGCTCGTCCAGCGCACCTGCGCGGATCAGTGCTTCCAGCGAGCGACGATTGAGTTTCTTCATGTCGATACGCCGGCAGAATTCAAACAGATCCTTGAATGCTGCACCGGAATTGCGTGCTTCCAGAATCGCTTCGATCGGACCTTCACCCAGTCCCTTAATGGCACCAAGACCGTAAATGATGCGACCGCGATCATCAACCGTGAACTTGAACTGGGAGTAGTTGACGTCCGGCGGCACGATGGTGAGTTTCATGCGCCGACATTCATCGATCAGCGTCACCACCTTGTCGGTGTTGTGCATATCCGCCGACAGTACCGCTGCCATGAAGCCGGCAGGATGATGGGCCTTGAGCCAGGCGGTCTGATAGGACACCAGCGCATACGCCGCCGAGTGGGATTTGTTGAAACCGTACTTGGCGAACTCTTCCATGGTGTCGAAGATTTCGCCCGCGAGCTTTTCATCGACGTTATTTTTCTTGGCACCATCGACAAAGAACGCCCGCTGCTTCGCCATTTCCTCGGCTTTCTTTTTACCCATGGCGCGCCGCAGCAGGTCGGCGCCGCCCAGGGTGAAGCCGGCCAGCACCTGCGGAATCAGCATGACCTGTTCCTGGTACAGAATGGTACCGTAGGTGGTTTCCAGAATCGGTTTCAGATCCGGGTGGGGATACTCCACCTTCTGCTTGCCGTGTTTGCGCGCGATGAAATCGTCCACCATGCCTGAACCCAGCGGACCAGGACGGAACAGCGCCACGAGTGCGACGATATCTTCGAAGTTGGAGGGTTTCAGGCGTTTGATCAGATCCTTCATGCCGCGGGATTCAAGCTGGAACACTGCCGTGGTTTCGGCTCGCTGCAGAAGATCGAAGGTAGGCTGATCATCCAGCGGAATGCGGGCGATATCCACCGGTGGCAGGCCCTGCTTTTCCAGCATTGGATTGATGGTTTTCAGCGCCCAGTCAACGATGGTGAGCGTACGCAAACCGAGGAAGTCGAACTTCACCAGGCCCGCTGCTTCGACATCGTCCTTGTCGAACTGGGTTACGAGGTTGTTGCCCTCGGCATCGCAGAACAGCGGCACGTAATTCGTCAGTGCTGACGGCGCAATCACCACACCACCGGCATGTTTGCCGACGTTACGGGTGATGCCTTCCAGCTTGAGCGCCATGTCCAGCAGTTCGCGGATTTCTTCGTCGCGATCGTAAAGTTCTTTCAGCTGAGGTTCCTGCTCCATCGCTTTGGACAGAGTCATGCCCACTTCGAACGGAATCAGCTTGGCAATGCGGTCAACAAACCCGTACGAGCGCCCCTGTACCCGGCCCACGTCCCGCACCACCGCTTTCGCGGCCATGGAACCGAAGGTGATGATCTGGCTCACCGCGTTGCGGCCGTATTTTTCCGCCACGTAATCGATCACGCGGTCGCGGCCGTCCATGCAGAAATCCACGTCGAAGTCAGGCATGGATACCCGCTCCGGGTTGAGGAAACGTTCGAACAGCAGATCGTATTCCAGCGGATCGAGGTCGGTGATTTTCAACGCATAGGCAACCAGAGAACCCGCACCGGAACCCCGCCCCGGCCCCACCGGCACGCCATTATTTTTGGCCCACTGGATGAAGTCGGCAACGATAAGGAAGTAGCCCGAGAATCCCATCTGCACGATACAGTCGAGTTCGATCTGCAGTCGCTCGTCATAAGGCTTGCGGATCTCGGCAAAATCCGGTGCGTTGACGTCGAACAGAAATGCCAGCCGCTCTTCCAGACCTTTGCGGGATTCCACGATCATGAAGTCCGCGATGGTCATGCCTTCGGGTACCGGGTAATCCGGCAGATAATAAGTGCCCAGCGGAATTTCGACGTTGCAGCGCTGGGCGATTTCCACCGAGTTTTCGATGGCTTCGGGAATGTCGCTGAATAGCTCCAGCATTTCATCGGCCGATTTCAGGTACTGCTCTTCGCTGTAGCGCTGTTCGCGACTGGGATCTTCCAGGGTCCAGCTTTCGGAAATACAGACCCGCACTTCATGAGCTTCGAAATCACCACGCTTGAGAAAACGCACATCATTGGTGGCAACCACCGGGCAATCCAGTTTCGCCGCCAGATTCACCGCCTGATGCAGGTAGGTTTCATCATCCTGGCGTGCCGTGCGTTGCAGTTCCAGATAAAAACTGTCCGGGAACACCTGCATCCATTCCCGCGCGATGGCTTCGGCCCGCTCGTCTTTGCCTGCCAGCAGTGCTCGACCGATCTCGCCGAGTTTGCCGCCAGACAGACAGATCAAACCCTCGGATTTCTGTTTCAGCCAGTCCCGAGCAATGATCACCTTACCCTTGTGCTGACCATGCAGATAGCCTTCGGACACCACTTCGGTCAGATTACGGTAGCCTTGGATGTCCTTTGCCAGTAACACCATCATGGCGGGCGGCTCGTCGGGCTGGGCTGCCTGCACCAGCACGTCGGCGCCGTAGATTGGTTTGATTCCGGCTTCCGCTGCGTATTTCTGCAGCTTCACCAGGGCAAACATGTTGTTGAAATCCGTCAGCGCCACTGCGGGCATGTCCAGCGCAGCGGCCGTTTTCACCAGGCCTTTGATGCGCACCAGTCCATCCGCCAGGGAGTATTCCGAATGCATGCGCAGATGCACGAATTGGGGTTTCATCGTGATTCCTCCAGCAGGGCAGCCACCGGGCCGAACGAGCGGCGATGAATCGGCGAGGGTCCGAGTTTTTTCAGGGCATCCATATGCACCTGGGTTGGATAGCCTTTGTGCTGGGCCAGACCGTAACCGGGATAGACGCTGTCCAGAACTTCCATTTCACGATCGCGGGAAACCTTGGCCAATATCGACGCGGCACTGATACAGGGCACTGTCAAATCGCCTTTCACGATGGCCTCAGACGGAATCAGCAGATTGGGGCAACGGTTGCCATCCACCTGGGCAAATTCTGCGGCCGGCTGCAACTGTTCCACCGCGCGCTTCATGGCCAGCATGCTGGCGTGCAGGATGTTCAGGGTATCGATTTCCTCGACCTCGGCGCGGCCGATGGCCCAGGCCAGGGCATCACGCTGGATGATGTCGAACAGCTGATCGCGTTTCTTTTCGGTCAGTTTTTTCGAATCGGTCAGGCCGACGATGGGCTTTTCCGGATCAAGGATCACGGCTGCTGCCACCACCGCACCCGCCAGCGGGCCACGACCCACTTCATCCACCCCTGCAATCAGGTGTCCGCTGTAGAAACTGAAACTGGCTTGGGGCGCTGTTTTGGTTCGGGCCATTCACGTCACCGGTTGATCAGGGCAAGGATCGCGCTGGCGGCCTCGCGACTGGCATTGCGATTGAGCACATCGTGCAGACGGGAAAATTCCTGCTGCAGGTGCACCCGGTTTTTCTGGTCGTGCAGCAATTCGTGCACGGCACGGGCGATTTTCGCCGGCTGCGCATCGTCCTGAATGAATTCGGGTACCAGTTCGGCATCTGCCAACAGATTCGGCAATGAAATGAATCGGGATTTCACCAGCCGCGAAATAATGGCATGGGTCAAGGGCGACCAGCGGAATGCCACCACCATCGGTCGCTTCAGCAGCATGGCTTCGAGGGTCACCGTACCGGACGTCGCCAGTACCACATCGCTGCCTGCCATCACTTCACGGGCATGACCGTCGACGATCTGCAACGGCAGCGGTGTGTCGAGCTGGGACAGCTGTTGTTCCAGCTGTTTGCGCCGCGCTTCGTTGGCCATGGCCACGATGAATTTCACACCCGGCTCCAGCGCGGTTAGTTGGCGCATGGTTTCCAGAAACAGCGGCCCCATGAATTTGAGTTCACCACCACGACTGCCGGGCATCACCGCGACAACCTTGTCCTGGGGCGAAAATCCCCAGTAACGCTTGGCCCGTTCGAAATCGATATCGGGATCGATGCTGGTGGCAAACGGATGGCCGACGAACTTCACCGGCACCTGATATTTTTCGTAGAACGCCGCTTCGAATGGCAACAGTGTCAGCATCAGATCCACACCCTCGCGAATCTTGAACACCCGCTTCTGCCGCCACGCCCATACGGACGGACTGACGTAATGGACGGTTTTGATACCGGCCTTTTTGAGCTTGAGCTCGAGGGGCAACGTGAAATCCGGGGAATCAATGCCGATAAAAACCGCCGGCGGATGTGCAATGAAATGGTCGCGCAAGGTTTTGCGGATATGCAGCAATTCCCGTAGCCGACCGAGCACCTCGACGATACCCATGACGCTGAGTCGTTCCATCGGAAACAGCGACTCGCAGCCGGCCTGGATCATGGCCGGACCGCCGATACCAACGAAGCGTGCATGGGGATAGCGCTGCCTGATCGCCTGGATCAGGCCGGCACCGAGCAGATCGCCCGACATTTCGCCGGCCACGATGCCAATGGTGAAATCAGCGGGTGATGCCACGGGTGGACGACTTGAGGGAATCAATGAACAGGGTCAGCTGCGGCGATACCGGCAGGGTTTCCAGCTCCACCAGCGCCTGCTCCAAGGTCAGGTTCTGCCGGTAAACCATCTTGTAGGCCTTGCGCAGGGATTCAATCACTTCCTTGGGGAAGCCGCGACGCTTCATACCTTCGAAATTCATGCTGCGCGCTTCGGCCGGGTTACCCTGCACCGTCACAAACGCCGGCACATCCTTGCCGATCGCCGACCCCATGGCAGAGAAACTGTAG
This sequence comes from Gammaproteobacteria bacterium, assembly GCA_041395845.1. Taxonomy (GTDB): domain Bacteria; phylum Pseudomonadota; class Gammaproteobacteria; order Pseudomonadales; family Ketobacteraceae; genus Ch67. Next base: position 166,230 of record JAWKZS010000003.1, on the reverse strand, counting down.
GCGCCAATCTTGCAGAACTGGTGCACCAGGGTGTAGCCGGACAGGTTCGCATAATCACCCACCCAGACATGGCCCGCCAGCGCGGTATTGTTCACCAGAATGCAGTGATTGCCCACCACGCTGTCGTGGCCGATATGCACATAGGCCATCAGCAGATTGTTGTTGCCGATCGTGGTTTCCGAGCGATCCTGCACAGTGCCACGATGAATCGTCACACATTCACGGATGGTATTGTTGTCGCCAATCACCAGGCGGGTCGGCTCGCCCTTGTACTTCAGATCCGGCGTATCTTCACCCACGCTGGAAAACTGGAAAATGCGGTTGTTTTTGCCGATACGGGTTGGCCCCTTGATCACCACATGGGACTCGATCACCGTACCGGAATCGATCACCACGTCGGGGCCGATATACGACCACGGGCCGACCTTTACGTCAGCTGCCAGTTCTGCCTTGGGATCAACAATTGCCTGAGGATGTATCAATCGAATAGGTCTCGTTCAGCACAGGTTATGACTGCGGACGCCACCTCGTCGCCATCGAGGCTGTTGAGATGAACGGTCGCACCGAATTTCCAGATCATTCTCTTGCGCGACTTGATGTGGGCCCGGATGAACAGCTGGTCGCCAGGCAAGGCCGGACGCCGGAACTTTGCATCATCAATGGCCGCCACTACATAGGCTTTCTGCGCGCTTGCAGTCTGGTTGATGGTTTTGAAGGCCAGCAACCCTGCGGTCTGCGCCATGGCTTCGATAATCAGTACGCCCGGCAGAATTGGGTTGTTAGGGAAATGCCCTTCAAATACCAGCTCGCTGTTGGACACACTGCGCACTGCCACAATGTACTCCCCTTCCACCAGTTCCAGCACCTTGTCCACCTGCAGGAACGGATAACGGTGGGGAAGAATCTTCTTGATCTCGTTAATGTTCATCATAGTCCAAAGAAATCCTGTCAGTCATTCGGGGACTGAGGATACGGCGGTTTGCCGCAGTGATCATCCCATCAAGCGCAACCAAATATTACGCCTTATCGGGCGGTTCCAGTGCCTTGAGACGGGCTTCCAGCTGCCGGATCCGGCGCGCCATGTCATCCAGCTGGCGAAAGCGCGCTGCATTCTTGCGCCACTCGCCCGTGGTGGACATGGCCGTTCCCGACGAATAGGACCCCGGTTCCGAAATGCTTTTGGTTATCGCGCTACGCATGGTGATGTGCACCTTGTCGGCGATTTCCAGATGGCCGGCTATCCCCACGGCACCGGCGATGGTGCAATGGCGGCCGATTTTAGTACTGCCGGCAATCCCGGTACAACCGGCAATTGCGGTACCGTCACCGATCTCGACGTTGTGGGCAATCTGGATCTGGTTATCCAGAATGACGTTATTGCCGATGACCGTATCCTGCAAGGCGCCGCGGTCAATGGTGGTGCTGGCGCCGATCTCGACATCATCACCAATGCGCACGCCACCCAGTTGGGCAATCTTGTGCCAACGACCTTGCGCTGGGGCAAAACCGAAACCATCGCCACCAATGACCACACCGCTCTGCATGACACAGCGCTGCCCCACGGTCACGCCGTGATAGAGCGTCACATTGGCATGCAGCAGACAGTCGTCACCCAGCCGGCTGCAGGCACCAATCACTGATCCCGGCCCGATTTCGACCCGCGCGCCCAGTACACAGCCTGCCTCGATCACGACCCGTGGGCCAATTCTGCAATCCGGCCCCAGCACCACATCTGCCGCGACCACCGCACTGGGATGAATACCCATCGGCTGGCGGGGACGTTGATCAAACAGATGAGTCGCCTTGGCAAAAGTCAGATAGGGATTAGTGGACACCAGGCAAGCGACCGGACATTCGGCTGCCAGATCCGGATGCAGGATCACTGCCGACGCCCGGGTATCCTTGAGCTGGGCCCGGTACAGCGGATTGGCCAGAAAACTTATCTGCCCCGGTTGCGCTGCCGACAGCGTGGAAAGTCCGGTAACGGACGCTGCCCCATCGCCTTTCAGTTCGACATCCAGCGCCTGTGCCAGTTGCACCAGTGTCCATTGCCTGCTGTCAGCGTCCGTCACGATCCAATCCGTTTATTTTTGGCTATTGATGCGTTTGGTCAATTCTTCGGTGATGTCGTACTTGTCATCTGCCCACAAGGCCGCTTCACGGCGCAGAATGATGTCGTATTTTTTCTCGTCGACGATGGATTTCATGGCCTTCTCGACCTTGGGTCCGATCGCAGCCTGCAGTTCTTCGTTCGCTTCCTTGCCACGCTGCTGCAGCTTCTGGCCTTTGAAATTCAGTTCCAGCTTTTTGTCATTGATATCCTGCTCCAGCTTGCGCAGCTCCTGCTCTCCCATGACAGCAGCGTCCTTCTGGCGCTTTTCATCCAGCTTCTGGATGCTATTGCGCAGCGCAATCAGATCGGCCTCCTCCTGACGGAAACTGGTCTTCAGCTTTTCTCCACGCAGCCGTGCTTCGTCGGACATCATGGCGGCGCGATTGATGTCGACAATCGCAATGCGGATCTCGGCCATCGCCACCGAGGACATCATGACGAACGTGGCGGCAGTAAGGAGTTTGGCGATTTTCATTATTTTCCTCTCAAAAATTCATTCTTGATGATTGGCAAGCGCAGATCAGAACGGCTGGCCGAGACTGAACTGGAATGCCTGGGTTTCGTCGCCATCCTTGTCGTTAAGGGTCTTCGACAGACTGAAGGACAGCGGGCCGATGCCTGTGATCCACGACAGTGCAACACCTGTCGACAGACGCAGATTGTCGACGGTAATGTCATAGCCTTCCTCGTCGGTACGATCGGTATTGAACACGTTACCGCCATCGAGGAAGAACAGTGTGCGGAACTGGCGATTATCCTTCACGAACGGCATCGGGAAAATGAATTCCAGACTGCCTTCCACCAGCAGGTTGCCACCAATTGCCCGCGCACGGCCATAATCGTAAGGAGATTGGGTTTCGCGGGGGCCCAGCGAACGATCTTCAAAGCCCCGCACCGAACCAAAACCACCCGAGTAGAAATGCTCATAGAACGGCATGACCGGTTCTTCGCCATAGCTGTCGCCATAACCGATATCCGAGCGGGCGCGCAGCACCCAGGTTTCACCCAGCGGGAAATAGCGTTGCCCGCGATAGGTCAGCTTGTAGTACTCCAGATCGCTTCCCGGCACCGTGACTTCCGAAGAAATCGTGTGCGAAGAACCGCGGGTTGCAAACACGCCGCGGTTCAACGTGCTGTAAGCCCAGCTCAGCGTGAAGGGGAAGTTGCCGAAGCTTTCGCTCTGGGTATAGCTTTCACCCAGCAGGTACTGCCACTGATCGAAGTCCACCAGGCTCCACACTTCCAGTGGCGAGGTGCCGCTGGCATAAATCTTCACGTTTTCATAGCCGACACCGAAGTTGATTCGCTCGATTTCGCTGATCGGATAACCGAAGTTGATATTGGCGCCATAGCGATCCGCCGCCCAGTTGGCGATAACGTCATCGTCTTCGATATTGGTTTCCTGGTAATACAAGGAGTAACCACGGCTGACCCCATCAATCGTGTAATAGGGATCGGTGAACGAGAAGGTAACGCTATTGCGGATATCGCTGCGGTTCGCGGCAATGGAAACCCGGTTGCCGGTACCCAGGAAGTTGGACTGGGACAGGTTGGCACCGAACACGAAACCGGTGCCCTGCTGATAGCCGACGCTCGCACCGATGGAACCGGACGGCTGCTCTTCCACCGTGTAATTCACGTCGACCTGATCGTCTTCTCCCGGCACGCGAGGTGTTTCCACATTGACGCCCTTGAAGTACCCGAGACGCTCCAGACGGACCTTGGAATTTTCAATCAGCTGACCGGACGCCCAGGCCCCTTCCATCTGACGCATCTCACGACGCAGCACTTCATCCCGGGTCTTTTCATTGCCGAAGAAATTGATGCGGCGGACATACACCCGCGTGCCCGGATCGACGTAGAACGTCACGTCGACCGTGTTGTCCTCATTGGCAACCGGAACCCCGTTCACGTTGGCAAAGGTATAGCCTTCGTTACCGAGCCGCTTTGAAATCAGTTCATTGGAGGTGGTCACCAGCTGGCGCGAGAACGTTTGGCCGGGCTTGAGCAGAATCAGGCGGCGCAACTCTTCCTCGGGTACCTTGAGATCACCCACCAGCTTGATATCGTTCACCGTGTGGCGCTCGCCTTCGGACACGTTGATGGCAATGTACACTTCCGACTTGTCAGGCGTTACCGATACCTGGGTGGACTCGACCCGGAAATTCACATAGCCACGATCCTGATAGTAGGACACCAGTTTTTCGAGGTCACCGGACAGCTTTTCCCGTGAGTATTTGTCGTCGCCCTTGAAGAACGACATCATGTGGGTTTCTTTCAGTTCGAACTCGTCCTGCAGCAGCTCGTCACTGAATACGGTGTTGCCAACAATGTTCACGCCCGAGATGGTTGCAACATCCCCTTCCTTGATGGTGATGTGAATGGACACCCGGTTACGGGGCAGCGGAGTCACTTCCGGCGTCACCCGTGCACCGTACCGTCCCTGGGCGACATACTGGCGCTCCAGCTCAAGCTTGAGGCGGTCGAGGGTCGCACGCTGGAACACGCTGCCTTCACTCAACCCGGCCTTGGCAAGTCCATCCATCAGGTTTTCGGTTTCGATGGACTTGTTGCCTTCGATTTCGATCTTGCTGATCGATGGCCGTTCGCTGACCAGCACTACCAGCACATCGCCGTCACGTTCCAGGCTGATGTCCTGGAAATTACCGGTCTTGAACAGAATACGGGCGGAACGGGCCAGGGTTTCGGTGTCGACTTCATCGCCCACCTGTAATGGCAGTACATTGAAAACCGCACCGGCTGAGATGCGCTGCAACCCTTCGATCCGGATATCCTGAATGACAAAAGATTCAGCTCTTGCCGTGGTTACAGACAACAGCACAAGCCACAGCAATACAAAGGCAGAAATTCGATTCATCTGAACGTTAAGTCCGCAGGGAAAAATTCAAAGGCACGGGCGTCAAAGCCCCATCAAGTCGTTATAAAAGGCGAGTCCCATGAACATCACCAGCAATCCAAGTCCGAGACTGTTGCCGATGGCCTGGGTTTTTTCCGAAACCGGACTTCCCTTAACCATTTCAACGAGATAGTACATCAAGTGCCCACCATCCAGCACCGGAATGGGGAGCAAATTTAACACCCCCAGACTGATACTTAAATAGGCAACGAAGGTCAGGAAGGATTCCAGGCCATAGCTGGCGCTGTCACCGGCCACTTTGGCGATGGTAATTGGGCCACTGATATTATCGAGGGAAATCTTGCCAACCACCATTTTGCCAATCGCAGAAATCGTCAGCACAATCCGCGACCAGGCATAATCGACCGCCTTGGTCACCGAATCCAGGGGGCCGTACTGCAACTCGCGCATCATGCCTTCAGGATACTTGACGAGGGAACCATCTGGACGGGCACCGATTCGACCGATGCGGCCAGCCTTGTCGTCCATGATCGCGTCAGGCGTCACATTGAGGGTCAGGACATCCTCACCGCGCTGGATCTTCAGGGTCATGGTTATCATGGGATTGGCGCGAATCAGCGTCACCCACTCATCCCAGCTGACCAGTTCGACATCATTCACTGCCAGCACCCGATCGCCGGGCTTCAGGCCCTGGCGGTCAGCCGCCATACCGGCTTCCACTTCACCGATCACCGGCGGAATGGTGGGATAAAACGGCTCCAGACCGAGCAGGCGCAAGGGATTTTCTTTTTCCTGGCCATCCATCCAGCGGTCAAGGGTCAGTCGTCGTTCTTCGATGGCGGTTTGCCCTTCCGGCCGCACCATGAAACTGACATCACCGGAATCACCCAGCCGGGCCACCAGCTCCAGCATGACATCGTCCCAGGTTTCGGTCGCACGGTCGTCAACAGCGACAATCTCGTCCATTTTCTGGAAACCGGCCTGTTCAGCAAGGGTATTCGGCAACACGTTACCGACGATGGGAGCGACCGAGGTGACACCGGATAGAAACAGCAACCAGTAGAGGAAGACGGCAAAAACAAGATTCACCAGCGGCCCGGCGGACACGATGGCAAAGCGCTGAAACACCGATTTGTGCGCAAAGGATTGGGACTGTTCCTGAACGGGGATATCGGCACCCGGTTCCCCCAGCATTTTCACGTAGCCGCCAAGGGGAATTGCCGCGATAACAAACTCGGTGTCATGCCGGTCATGCCAGGTAACCAGCGGCTGACCAAAGCCGATGGAGAACCGCAGCACTTTCACGCCACAGCGTCGCGCTACCCAGAAATGCCCGTACTCGTGGACAAAGATAAGCACGCCGAGCGTAACCACGAATGCCAGTACTGTCTGCAGCAAGCTGTACAAAGCGACCTCGGTTATTGTTATGGATTAACGCAACGGGAATTCACCCAGCTGCTCGAGCGCCATTTCACGGGCAGCCATATCGGCTCTTAGAATAGTATCAATATCAATTGGTTCCACCAAGGTGACTTTTTCCATCACCCGCTCCAGCACCCGGGGTATCGCGGTGAAGCGCAGGCGACCTCCCAGAAAGGCCTCCACCGCCACCTCGTTGGCCGCATTGAGCACCACTGAAGCGGTTTTGCCCACCTCCATCGCCTCGCGGGCCAACCGCAGACAGGGAAAGCGCGCCTCGTCCGGGGCCTGGAAATCCAGCCGTCCGATCTTGACCAGGTCGAGCAACGAAACACCCGACGCCTTGCGCTCTGGCCAGGCCAACCCGTAGGCGATCGGTGTGCGCATATCCGGATTACCCAATTGGGCCAGCACGGAACCGTCCACATATTCCACCATGGAGTGAATCACACTCTGGGGATGGACCACAATCTCCACCTGATCCGGCCGGGCATCGAAAAGCCAGCAGGCCTCGATGAACTCCAGCCCCTTGTTCATCATGGTGGCGGAATCGACGGATATTTTGCGCCCCATGGACCAGTTCGGGTGCGCGCAGGCCTGATCCGGAGTGACGTCATGCAGCTCGTTCAGCGGGCGATTGCGGAACGGCCCACCGGAACCGGTCAGCAGAATACGGGCAACCCCGGACTGCTCCAGTCCCGCAGACAAGTCGGCCGGCATGCATTGAAAAATGGCGTTATGCTCGCTGTCGATGGGCAGCAATTCGGCGCCCTGCGCCTTCACCGCCGACATGAACAGAGCACCACTCATGACCAGGGCTTCTTTATTGGCCAGCAACACCCGCTTGCCGGCATTGACCGCCGCCAGTGTCGGCAGCAGACCAGCGGCCCCCACAATGGCGGCCATGACATAGTCGGTTTCCGGATGCCCGGCCACCTCAACCAGACCCGCCTCACCGGCGAGCACCTGTGTGGCCAGGCCAGCGCGCTGTACCAGACCTGCCAGCTGCTCTGCCGCCCGCTCATCACGCATGACCGCGTAACGGGGCTTGGTCGCCAACACCTGACTGAAGAGCTCTTCAACCCGGTGATTGGCCGTCAGTGCAAATACCTGGTAACTCTGCGGATGGCGGGCGATGACGTCCAGGGTACTGACACCGATCGAGCCAGTACTGCCCAGAACCGTTACCTGCTTGCATCCTGTCATGCGGAACCGCCCTTATCCCATCGCACCGAGCAGCAGCATGCCGCTGGCAAACAACGGCACTGCCGCCGTGATGCTGTCGATGCGGTCGAGAATACCACCGTGACCGGGCAGCAGGTTGCTGCTGTCCTTGATGCCACGATGGCGCTTGAACATGGATTCCGCCAGATCACCGTAGACGGAACCGACAACGGCCACCATGCTGACGATCAGGAACGGAATCAAACCGACGGAATCTGCTGCGGTCGTCGTAAACGCGACTACCAACGCAATCACGCTGGTTACTGCCAGGCCGCCCCACAACCCCTCCTTGGATTTGCCCGGACTCACCGCCGGCGCCAGCTTGTTCTTGCCAAATTTGCGTCCGACGAAATAGGCGCCGGTATCCGCGCCCCACACCAGCAGCATCACGTACAGCAGCCACCAGTGGCCACCCTGCTGGCCCTGGATCAGCACCAGTGACCACCATGCCGGTACCAGCACCGCAAAGCCAATGACACCCAGAGTCGCCCGCGATTCCCAGCGCTGAACCTCGTTCGGATAGGACTTAACCAGCCAGAGTGCGATTGCCCACCAGAGGCAGCTGATATACAGGACCAGATTGAGATCCAGCCAATACACCAGCAACAGGGCAGCTAGAATGCCCCCCACGTAGGGCAGGCGCGCCTGCGATTCCTCAATACCCATGATATTCGCCCACTCCCAGGCGCCAAGTGCCACAGGAATGGCAATCGCCAGCGCAAACCAGGGAGTATTCAGGTAGAAAATGGCGCCGAGTACCAGCGGCAACAGAATCAGGGCGGTGATGATGCGTTGTTTTAGCATATGGGGTTATCGACTCCCTTCGACCTGCTCACTGGTACGACCAAACCGGCGCTGACGCCGGTTGTAATCCGCAATCGCCGCATCCAGCGCACCCTGATCAAAATCAGGCCAGTACAGATCGGTAAAGTAAAGCTCCGCGTAGGCCAGTTGCCAGAGCATGAAGTTACTGATGCGCTGCTCACCACCGGTACGTATGCACAGGTCCGGCGGCGGCAGGTCACCCAGGCTGATATGCTGCTGGATCTGCTCTGCGGTGACCTGCGCTGGTGTCAGCGCACCATCTGCTACCTGTTGGGCCAACTGCCGGGCAGCGTTGGCGATATCCCATTGCCCGCCATAATTCACCGCCACCGCGAAGGTCATGCGGGTATTGTTCGCCGTCAACTGCACAGACGCATCCATTTTGGCGCGCAATTCGACGGCAAACGCCGACAGATCACCAATGAACACCAGCCGGATGCCATTGGCATGCAACTCGGCCACTTCCTGGGTCAGAGCCTCCAGGAACAGGTTCATCAGGGCATTAACTTCATCTTCAGGGCGACGCCAGTTTTCACTGCTGAACGCAAACACGGTCAACACTTCGACGCCGGCGCGGGCGCAGTTTTCAACCGTGGCACGCACGGCGCGGGCACCCTCTTTGTGACCTTCCACACCACGCAGACCACGCTGCTTGGCCCAGCGGTTATTGCCGTCCATGATGATGGCAATATGACGGGGAACAGCCGAGACGGAAGAATCAATATCGGGGGCGGAAGACTGTACGTTCACAAGCATCCTCCGGTAGGAAAGCAAAGGCCCGTCACTGTGGACGGGCCGGGCCAATCAGACTTCAAGCAGATCAGCTTCTTTCTTTTTGAGTCTCTCTTCGACTTCAGCGACATATTTGTCGGTCAGCTTCTGGATCTCTTCCTGACCTTTGCGCTCTTCGTCTTCCGTGATCTCTTTTTCCTTCAGCAGATCCTTGAGCATGGTGTTGGCATCGCGGCGGATATTACGGATCGCTACGCGGCCATGTTCCGCTTCACCCTTGCAGATCTTGATCATATCGCGGCGGGTCTGCTCGGTCAGCGCCGGCATGGGCACCCGGATCAGATCACCGGAGGTGGAGGGATTCAAACCCAGATCGGCTTTCATGATGGCCTTTTCGATCTGGGGAATCAGGTTCCTTTCCCAGGCAGAAATGGCCAGCGTGCGGGCATCTTCGATAGACACGTTGGCAACCTGCTTGAGGGGCGTGTCTACACCATAATAGGACACCATGACACCATCCAGGATGCTGGGGTGGGCACGGCCGGTACGGACTTTCTTGAATGCGGTCTCGAGCGCTTCGAGGGATTTTTTCATCCGCGCTTCGGCATCTTTTTTAATATCGCTTATCACGGCTATTATCCTTTGTAGATAAGAGTTCCATCTTTGCCACCCAGGGTGGCCGCCAGCAGCGCGCCTTGCTGATTCATGTCGAACACGCGCACCGGCATGTCATGGTCACGGCACAGGCAGATGGCTGTAAGATCCATGACTCCGAGTTTTTTTTCAAGCACCTCATCATAAGTGAGGCGATCGTATTTGACGGCGTCCGGATTCTTGACCGGATCCGAATCGTACACGCCATCCACCTTGGTGGCCTTGAAGACAACGTCCGCTTCGATCTCGATGGCACGCAGACAGGCGGCCGAATCCGTCGTGAAGAACGGATTGCCGGTGCCGGCGGCGAAGATCACCACATCACCGTTATTCAGGAAACGGATGGAGCGACGGCGGTCATAATGCTCCACCACGCCACTCATCTGGATGGCGGACATCAATACGGTGGGAATGTTGGCCCGTTCAAGAGAATCACGCATGGCAAGGCCATTCATGACGGTTGCCAGCATGCCCATGTGATCGCCGGTGACGCGATCAAGACCGGCTTTCTGCAGGGCTGCTCCGCGGAACAGGTTCCCGCCGCCAATCACCAGACCCACCTGGACACCGATGCCACGCAGCTGGCCGATTTCCAGTGCCAGGCGATCCATCAGGTTGGGGTCAATGCCAAAATCCATTTCGCCCATCAGGGCTTCGCCGCTCAGCTTGAGCAGTATTCGCTTGTACCTGGGAGTACGATCAGTCGATGGCATGGAAGGCTCCGGCATACGTCGAACAAGCAAAGGGCGCCCCGAGAGGCGCCCCAGTGGATCAGCTATTATTACTGACCTTTGGCTGCAGCGGCTACTTCTGCTGCAAAGTCCACTTCTTCTTTTTCAATGCCTTCGCCCACTTCGATGCGGATGAAGCTGACGACGCCGGCGCCGGCTTTCTGCACCAGTTTGCCAACAGTGGTTTCCGGATCCTTGACGAAAGGCTGATCAACCAGGCTCACTTCCTTCAGGAACTTGCTGATACGACCTTCTACCATCTTGGCAACGATTTCAGCAGGCTTGCCGCTGTCTGCCGCCTGGGCAGTATAGATTTCACGTTCTTTGTCCAGGGTCGCCTGATCAACCTGATCAGAAGACACAACCAGCGGATTGGACGCTGCGATGTGCATGCACACATCCTTGCCCAGCTCCTGATCGCCACCCTTCAGGACGGCCAACACACCGATCTTGCCGCTGTGAACATAGGCGCCCACAACACCTTCGGGAGCGTCTACCAGATAAGCGCGGCGCACCTGGATGTTTTCACCAATTTTCTGCACCAGGGCCTGACGGGCTTCTTCAACCGTGGTGGCAGCGCCGTCTTCGTAGGCGGATTCCAGCACCTTGGCGATATCGGTTTCACGGCTGGCCAGAACACGATCAGCGACCTTGTTGGCGAAGTTGGTGAAGTTCTCGTCGCGGGCAACGAAGTCGGTTTCGCTGTTTACTTCCAGCAGGATGGCGGTCTTGCCATCGGCGCTCACCTTGGCCAGCACCGCACCTTCGGCGGCCGTACGACCGGCTTTCTTCGCTGCCTTGGCCTGACCGGACTTGCGCAGGTTTTCAATGGCCAGTTCGATGTCGCCATCAGTCTCGACCAGCGCCTTTTTGCACTCCATCATGCCCAGGCCGGTGCGCTCACGAAGTTCTTTTACCAGATTGGCAGAAACAGCCATCACTCTATCCTCTTTAACCAGTACATTCAGAATCAGTTTCATTTTGAAAAAGGGGGCATCGCCCCCTTTTCAAGTGAATAACGCCGATAGATGACGTTTTCAGGATGGTGGCCGGGCCACCGGCATTACTGGGCAGCAGCGTCGCCTTCTGCGACTTCAACGAAGCCGTCAGATTCTACCGGGCCGGCAGTCTTGGCGTACTCGGAACCTTCGAGGCAGGCGTCAGCCATGGCAGTCACGTACAGCTGAACAGCCTTGATGGCGTCGTCGTTGCCAGGAATAACGTAGTCAACGCCATCCGGATCGCTGTTGGTATCTACGATACCGATGACCGGAATACCCAGCTTGTTGGCTTCGGTTACCGCGATGCGCTCGTGATCAACGTCGATGACGAAGATAGCGTCCGGCAGACCGCCCATATCCTTGATACCACCCAGGCTGCGCTCCAGCTTTTCCATTTCGCGGGTACGCATCAGGGCTTCTTTCTTGGTCAGCTTGTCGAAAGTGCCGTCGGTGCTCTGGGTTTCCAGATCTTTAAGACGACGGATGGACTGACGGATGGTTTTCCAGTTGGTCAGCATGCCACCCAGCCAGCGGTGGTTAACGAAAGGCTGGCCAGCACGACGGGCTTGTTCTTCAACGATCTTGGCAGCGGCGCGCTTGGTGCCGACGAACAGGATCTTGTTCTTCTTGGAAGCGGCCTTGTTGACGAAGGTCAGGGCATCGTTGATGGCCGGAACGGTGTGTTCCAGGTTGATGATGTGGATCTTGTTACGGGAACCGAAAATGTATTGACGCATTTTGGGGTTCCAGTAGCGGGTCTGGTGGCCGAAATGGACGCCAGCTTTCAACATATCACGCATGGTGACTTGGGTCATGGTACTCTCCGGTTAGGGTTAGGCCTCCATATACCCCATGCACTCAACCCCGAGGGGCACCCTGAGACATGTGACGGTATATGTGTGGTTTTATGGATGAAATTGAGCGGCGCTTTATACCACATTTGCCCACCCCCAACAACCCGAACCACCGCGATCCGTGCCGGGTCGCCGGAATTTCCCTCCAGATTCAGGGGTATATCCCGTCCCCGCCCCCATGTACAATAGTCCCCCTTGCCCGGCCCCCGCGCCTGTCATCCCTGTTTTCAACACGTCAGAGTTTGTGATTCCGTCCCATGACCATCGTTATCAAGACACCGGAACTGATCGAAAAAATGCGCGTGGCTGGCCGCCTGGCAGCCGAAGTGCTTGAAATGATTGAAGAACATGTCAAACCTGGCGTTACTACCGACGAACTGAACAGCATCTGCCATGACTATATTGTCAATGTGCAGCAGGCCACCCCATCGCCGCTCAACTACCGGGGCTTTCCCAAATCCATCTGTACCTCGGTCAATCATGTGGTCTGTCACGGCATTCCCAGCGACAAAAAGGTACTGAAGAAAGGTGACATCATTAATATCGATATCACCGTCTTCAAGAATGGGGTGCACGGCGACACCAGCAAGATGTTTGTGGTGGGCGAAGCATCGGTGCAGGCGGAGCGACTGATCCGCATCACCCAGGAGTGTCTGTATCTGGGCATCAAGATGGTGAAGCCCGGTGTCCGCCTGGGCGATATCGGCCATGCCATTCAGCAACACGCTGAAAGCAATCATTTTTCCGTCGTGCGTGAGTACTGCGGACACGGCATCGGTGAGGGTTTCCACGAAGAACCCCAGGTACTGCATTACGGCCGGCCGGGCACCGGGGTAATCCTGCAGCCGGGTATGACGTTCACCATCGAACCCATGATCAACGCCGGCAAGCGCTTCACCAAACTGCTGCCGGACCAGTGGACGGTTGTCACCAAGGATCACAAGCTGTCGGCCCAGTGGGAGCACACCATTCTGGTGACCGAAACCGGGTATGAAGTATTCACCATGCGTAAAGAAGAAGCCGAAATATTCGCCAGCGTATGAAGACTCCTCTCGTTACTGAATTGAAGCAGGACAAGGAGCTGTTCGATCCAGAGCGATTTGCGGCGCTGGTCCAGCAATGCGGATCGGTGCCGAAGGCGTTTCGCCAGGCCATGAAAGAAGCTGACGCGGTACTGGAGCGTCGCTTCCTGAGCATGGAAAACATCAAGCTGATCATCCGGCGCCGTGCCTGGACCATGGATCAGCTGCTGAAGCAGTTATGGAACCAGTTTGCCTGCGCCAACTGCACCGACATCGCGCTGCTGGCAGTGGGCGGTTATGGTCGCGCCGAGCTGCACCCCCATTCTGATATCGACCTGCTGATCCTGCTGCGGGATCGCCAGCAGGCCGAGCACTTTCGTACCGATCTGGAAACCTTTGTCACCCAGCTGTGGGATGTCGGACTGGAAGTGGGTCACAGCGTGCGTTCTGTGGAGGAATGCGCCGATCTGGCAAAGGCGGACATCACCATCGCCACCAACCTGATGGAATCCCGCACCATCGCCGGTAATCCTGAACTGGGCGACATGATGCTGCAGGCCACCAGCCCCGATCGGATCTGGCCACCAAGAGAATTCTTTACCGCCAAGTGGACCGAGCAGATTGCCCGCCACAACAAGCATGCCAACACCGAATACAATCTTGAGCCGGATATCAAAAGTGCGCCCGGCGGCCTGCGCGACATCCAGACGATCGGTTGGGTCGCGAAACGCTATTTCAACGCCAACCGGCTCAGCGATCTGGTCAATCACGGGTTTCTGACCGGCGAGGAATACGACATTCTCAACGCCGGTCAGTCGTTTCTGTGGGAAGTGCGCTATGCACTGCATATTCTGACCAAACGCAGCGAAAACCGTCTGCTGTTCGATCATCAGCGCGCCGTGGCGGACATGCTCGGTTACCGCGACAGCAACGCCAATTTGGCGGTCGAAAAGTTCATGAAGCGCTACTATCGGGTGGCGCTGTCGGTGTCTCAGCTCAACGACATGCTGCTGCAGCATTTTGATGAAGCCATTCTGCGCGCCCACGAGCCGGTCACCATCCAGCCGATCAACAAGCGTTTCCAGATGCGCGGAAGCTTTATCGAAGTCACCCATGACAAGGTCTTCGAGCGCTACCCTTCGGCGCTGATGGAAATCTTCGTCATTCTGGCGCAAAACGAGAAAATTGAAGGCATTCGGGCCTCAACGATCCGCCTTATCCGCGATCACCGCCATCTGGTGGACGAGAATTTCCGCAATGACCTCCGCAACATTTCCCTGTTCATGGAATTGCTGCGCTCGCCCAACAAGATCTATACCCAATTCAACCGGATGAAGCGCTACGGGATTCTGGGCAATTACATTCCGGAATTTGGCCAGGTGATCGGCCAGATGCAGTACGATCTGTTCCACATCTATACCGTCGATGCGCATTCGCTGCATGTGTTGCGCAATATGCGGATGTTCCGTCATGGCGAGGTACGCAAGGATTTTCCGCTGGCGCACGCGATTGTGCATCGCCTGCCCAAAATTGAGCTGCTCTATATTGCCGGAATGTTCCACGATCTGGCCAAGGGGCGTGGCGGTGATCATTCCGAACTCGGTTCCACCGATGCCTACCGCTTCTGTATCCACCACCGCCTGACCAAGTGGGATGCGAGCCTGGTGTCGTGGCTGGTGCAGAACCATCTGCTGATGTCGTTGACGGCACAGAAGAAGGACGTGTCTGATCCGGATGTCATTCATGAATTTGCCAGTAAGGTGGGCGACCAGGTGCGACTGGATTATCTGTTCGCGCTGACGGTGGCGGACATCTGCGCCACCAATCCCAATCTGTGGAACGGCTGGAAAGCCTCGTTGCTGCGACAGCTCTATGGTGAAGCACGCCGCGCCCTGCGCCGTGGCCTGGAAAATCCCATCGACCGCCAGGACTGGATCGAAGAAACCAAGGAAAAGGCGCTGGCCCTGCTGCAGAACAATGGCGTGCCCCGCGAGCAGGTGGAAGCACTGTGGGAACATCTGGGTGATGACTATTTCCAGCGCGAAACCTTTGGCGATGTTGCGCGGCACACCGAAGCGATTCTGAATCACCCGTCCGACGGCGGCCCGCTGGTACTGCTGGGCAAAGCCGATGATCGCGGCTATCAGGATGCAGCCGAAGTCTTTATCTATACCGAAGACAAACCGAACCTGTTTGCGGCGACGGTAGCGGCGCTCAGCCAGCTGAACCTGACCATCGCGGACGCGAAGATCATCACGTCCACCAGCAGTTTCAGTCTGGACACTTACATCATCATGGAAGAAAACGGCACGCCCATTGGTGATGATCCGGCGCGCGCGCAACAGATCGTGAAGAAACTGCGCAAGGCGCTGTCCGACCCCAACAAGTATCCCGAAATCGTTCACAAACGCATGCCGCGGGCATTGAAGAACTTCCGCATCCCCACCGAGGTCGTGATCAGCAATGATTTGCAGCACGGTCGCACGGTGCTGGAACTGGTGGCACTGGATCGCCCTGGTCTGCTGGCGGAAATCGGCTGCGTATTCCTCGACAACAATGTGCTGCTGCAGAACGCACGCATTGCAACGCTCGGCGAGCGGGTCGAGGACGTGTTCTATATCACCGATCTCAATGGCGAGATGATCAAGGACCCGGATTTGTGTGAACGCCTGAAGCAGTCCATCAAGGACTTACTGGATCAACCCCCGACCTAGATACGAGCAATGAATCAGGATCTGGCATTACTGCAACCCTACCCGTTTGAAAAGCTGGCGCAGCTGTTCAGGGGCGCCGATCACACTGGCGGCCTGCCCCATATTGCGCTGTCCATTGGTGAACCCAAGCATGCCAGTCCGGCATTTGTGAAGCAGACGCTGATCGACCAGATCGACAAGCTGGCGGTGTATCCTACCACCAAGGGATTGCCGGAACTGCGTCAGGCCATCAGCGCCTGGGCCTGCCGCCGCTTCAGTCTGGGGGCAGGCAATCTGTGTGCGGAAACCCAGATTCTGCCGGTCAATGGTACCCGCGAAGCGCTGTTTGCCTTTGCCCAGGTCATTATCAATCGTGCCGACCAGCCATTACTGGTATCGCCCAATCCGTTTTACCAGATTTATGAAGGTGCCGCGTTTCTGTCCGGAGCCGAACCCTGGTTTCTGCCCTGCCGGGAAGAAAACGGTTTCATCCCGGATTTCGATGCGGTGCCGGCGGATGTCTGGCGTCGCTGCCAGATGATTTTTATCTGCAGCCCGGGGAATCCCACCGGTGCGGTAATGGATGCCGCCACCCTGAAAAAACTGATCGCACTGGCCGATGAACATGACTTCGTGATCGCGTCCGACGAATGTTATTCCGAACTGTATTTTGACGAGACCAGACCACCGCTGGGACTGTTGCAGGTGTGTCGCGAAATCGGCCGCCATGACTTCCGCCGCTGCGTGGTATTTCACAGCCTGTCAAAGCGTTCGAATCTGCCGGGGTTGCGCTCCGGTTTCGTGGCGGGCGACGCCAACATCCTGAAACAGTTTCTGCTGTACCGGACCTATCATGGCTGTGCCATGCCGGTGCAACATCAGCTGGCGAGCATGGCCGCCTGGAATGACGAGGCGCACGTGGTGGAAAACCGCCGCCTGTACCAGCAGAAGTTTGCAGCTGTGCTGGATATTCTGGACGGTGTACTGGACGTGCAGAAACCGGATGCCAGTTTCTATCTGTGGCCACGCACGCCAATCAGCGACACCGACTTTGCCCGCGGCCTGTTCCAGCAGCAGCATGTCACTGTATTGCCGGGACAGTATTTGTCGCGTACCGTGGACGGCTTCAACCCGGGTGAAAACCGTGTGCGGATGGCACTGGTGGCGCCGCTGACCCAGTGTGTCGAAGCAGCTGAACGCATTCGCACCTTTGTGCAGGGGCTATGAGCCCCGTTTGAACCGAATTTTCAAGACGAAAAAAAGTGGAGATCCCCAATGTCGGAATTACAGACCATCATCGAAACCGCCTTTGAAAACCGTGCCAGCATTTCGCCCGCGTCGGTCGATGCCAAGGTGAAAGGTGCCGTACTGGAAGCACTGGACCTGCTGGACAGCGGCAAGGCCCGGGTGGCCGAGAAAATCAACGGTGAGTGGGTGGTGAATCAGTGGCTGAAGAAAGCCGTGCTGCTGAGCTTCCGCATCAATGACAACGAGCCAATCGATGGCCAGTTCACCCAGTATTACGACAAGGTGCCGTCCAAGTTTGCCGACATGACCGCCGAGCAGTTCAAGGCATCCGGCGTGCGCGTAGTGCCGCCGGCGGTGGCCCGTCGTGGCAGCTTCATCGCATCCGGTGTTGTTTTGATGCCCTCCTACGTGAACATTGGTGCCTATGTCGACAGCGGCAGCATGGTGGACACCTGGGCAACCGTCGGTTCCTGCGCCCAGATCGGCAAGAACGTGCACTTGTCCGGCGGCGTGGGCATCGGTGGTGTACTGGAGCCGCTGCAGGCGGGCCCCACCATCATCGAAGACAACTGCTTCATCGGTGCCCGATCGGAAGTGGTGGAAGGCGTGGTGATCGGCGAAGGCTCGGTGATTTCCATGGGCGTGTATATCGGCCAGAGCACCCGCATTTACGATCGTGAAACCGGCGAGATCCATTACGGCAAAGTACCGCCGGGATCCGTGGTGGTATCCGGCAACCTGCCGTCTGCCTGTGGCAAGTACAGCCTCTACGCTGCGATCATCGTGAAGAAGGTCGACGAGAAAACCCGCGGCAAGGTCGGCATCAACGAACTGCTGCGCATCACTGACTGATCCTCACCGGAGCCGGATGGCGCTGCTGTCCGGCCTGCTCCCACCGCGTTTACTGCAGAGTCCTGTCATGACGACTTCCGACATCACCCTGTACGGCATTCCCAACTGCGACACGGTCAAGAAAGCCCGCACCTGGCTGACAGACAACGGCATTGCTTACCGCTTCCATGATTTCCGCAAGGACGGCCTGGATGCGGCGACGGTAAAGGGCTGGATTGCGACCCTTGGTCTCGACACCGTGCTCAACCGCAAGGGCACGACCTGGCGTCAGCTGCCGGAAGCCGTGCGCAACAACATCAGCGACGACAACGCGATTGCATTGCTGGTGGAACAGCCCACCCTGATCAAGCGCCCTGTGCTCGTGCGCGGCAAGGCGCTGAAGTGCGGTTTCAAGGCCGACGAGTACGCCACCATCCTCAAGTAACATCCCGGGGTGCGGCGCGCGCTGTCACCCCATCTTTTCTCACTATTCGCTTACCGACGCCTGAATTAGCGGGATTTCCTGCAGCAATCCCGTCACTGTCTATACTAATTCATTAAATCCACAGCGTTTTTCAACCCAAACGATGGAAACTTTGCCTTACCTGTTGCCCTGGTTCCTGTTTCTGCTTGCGGCTGGCGTCGCGGTAGCCGTCAAAATGCTGCCCCTGAAGTCCATTCCAGGGATTGCGGTGACTGCGGTTATATCGCTGATTTTCCTGGGGCTTTCCATCTATTCCAACGTGATCACCGGCCAGCTGTTTGACCGTATAGACGAAAAACAACAGCAACTGGCGGATATGGAAGCCTGGAAGTACAAGCATCTGGACGAACTGGCGCTGCTGATTGCCCAGCTGAAGCCGCCGGCCGATGAAGATGCTGCGCTGCTGAAGGAACTGCACGGTTATGGCTGGCAAAGCGAGTCGACCCTGATCCGCCAGATGCGCGACGCCCACGCAGCCCGGGAGCGGATTCTGGCGGAATTCAAACCCTCTCAACCCATGCTGATCAAGGGCATTCCGCAGTCGGTCAACGAACAGCTGGTGGATCTGGCGCTGCGCCAGGTGGGCTTTACCGTTCTGCCCTACCGGGATGACGAGCAGCCGGAAGCCGACGCCAACATCATCTATTACGGCCGCGACATGCAGCTGCCGGAAATCAAGCTGGCGGCGCTGACCCTGATGCGTGCCGGCATCGACCTGAAAGGCATCAAGCCGTTTCCCAAGCCTACCTCAGGCAATCTGCGGGCGATCAAGATCGAATGGAACCGCTATTTCGAAAGCCGCAAAGGGATGACGGCCAACGACGTGGAATCCGCACAGAACTTCAACTGATCAGCTTTTTTCCCGCGGTCTTTCGGCATCCGGACAGGGGTTTGCTATCATAGCGCCCCTGATTCAGATGACCGAGGACACCCTTTCCCATGACCAACCTGTCTGCCACGCTGCAACTGGCCATCGACCTGATCGCCCAACCGTCTGTCACGCCGGACGACTGCGACTGCCAGAACCTGATGATCGAGCGGCTGGAGGCCATTGGTTTCAAAGCGGAAAAGCTGCGTTTTGGTGAAGTAGACAACTTCTGGGCCCGCCGCGGTAGCGAAGGCCCGGTACTGGCGTTTGCCGGCCACACCGACGTGGTACCGACCGGCCCGATCGAGCGCTGGGAACACCATCCGTTCGAGCCACGCATCGAAGATGGCATGCTGTGCGGCCGCGGTGCCGCCGATATGAAAGGCAGTCTGGCTGCCATGGTCACCGCCTGCGAACGTTTCGTGGCGGCCCATCCGGATCACCGCGGTTCGATTGCGTTCCTGATCACCAGCGACGAAGAAGGCCCTGCCGTAAACGGCACCATTAAAGTGGTGGAACATCTGGAAGCACGCAACGAAAAAATCACCTGGTGCATCGTGGGCGAACCCTCCAGCACCAACGCCGTGGGTGACGTGGTGAAAAACGGCCGGCGCGGTTCCCTGGGCGCCAAACTCAAGGTAAAAGGCATTCAGGGCCATGTGGCCTATCCCCATCTGGCGCGCAACCCGATTCACCAGGTGGCACCGGTACTGGCGGCACTGGCGGGTGAACACTGGGACAACGGCAACGAATTCTTCCCGCCCACCTCGTTCCAGATTTCCAATATCAATTCCGGTACCGGCGCCACCAACGTGATTCCCGGCGAAGTGGATGTGATGTTCAATTTCCGCTTTTCCACTGAAAATACGGCGGAATCGCTGAAGGAAAAAACCCACCGTATCCTCGACAGCTTCGGGCTGGAATATGACATCGACTGGACGCTGTTTGGCCAGCCTTTCCTGACCGGGCGCGGCGATCTGGTAAATGCCACCGTAGCAGCGATTCGCGATGTCGCCGGCGTTGAAACCGAACTGTCCACCTCTGGCGGCACGTCGGACGGTCGCTTCATTGCGCCCACCAGCGCGCAGGTGGTAGAACTGGGGCCGGTCAATGCCACCATCCACAAGCTAAATGAACGCATCAAGGCGGACGATCTGGATGTGTTATCGTCCATTTACGAATCCATTCTGAAAAACCTGCTGGCGAAATAAGTCATGAGCGAAAGCACGCTGGACTATCTGGACGACATCGAAATCTACATTGCCTCCGAGGATCTGGACGCCATGGTGGCGTGGCTGGGCGGCCAGCTGAATGGCTTCGAGATTCGCAGCCGGGGCAAGAAAGGCTGCAAATTCCGCTTCACCCACGGCGGCGAGTCGGGTGAAGGCATGATCGTGCTGAATGCCGGCCGCACCGGATTTGCCTCGATCTGGCTCAACACCCGCACCACTCCCTGGAAGGATGATGTGGATTTCGGCCGCGCCGCGTTTGCTGCCCTGGGCGCCACCGTCCGCTGCAACGAGAGCGCCTGGAGCAAGGGCGACGACCCGGACCGCTGGCTGCAGATCGATCAGAAGGGTGAAAACCTGATCCAGTGGGTCACCGAAGAGCCCTGATTGTTTATTCCAATCCCGCATATCCTTCAAATTTAATATTCTTTTTAAAAAGCGCAGGGTTTCAGTAACCTTGCGCCTCCCATTCAGAACCTAAACGGCTTCCTATGTCATTCAACTGGCCTATGTTGTTAGTGGCCGCCGTGTTGATCGGCCTGTTTGCCACCTTCGTACGTGAGCGTGTCCGTTCGGATATCGCCGTACTGGGCGCAGTCGCCATTCTGCTGGTATTTGGCCAGCTCGATTCAAAGCAGCTGCTGAGCGTGTTCAGTAACAGCGCGCCGCTGACCATTGCCTGTCTGTTTGTGATTAGCGCGGCGCTGGAACGCACCGGCTGCATCGACCGTCTGGGCCAGTGGATGGGTCAGGTAGCGGGCAACAGCGAACGCCGCCTGCTACTGGTGGTGATGATTGCTGCCGTGGGAATTTCACCCTTCATCAATAACACACCAGTCGTGATGATCATGACGCCGGTGGTGATCGGCCTGGCCAACAAGCGCAATATCCGGCCTTCGAAAGTGCTGATTCCCCTGTCCTACGCCACCATCCTTGGCGGCATGTGCACCATGGTCGGCACCTCGACCAATATTCTGGTGGATGGTATTGCCCGTCATGCCGGACTCGAACCCTTTGGCATGTTTGAAATCAGCCCGATCGGACTCGCGCTGGCGGTTACCGGCTGCGTGTTCATGATGCTGCTGGCGCCCAAACTGTTGCCGGCCCGCGAGACCCTGACCCAACTGTTCAAAGGCAGCGGCAATCGCACCTTCATGGCCGAGCTGTTTGTGCCACAGGGTTCCCGCATGGAAGGTCGCACCCTGGCGGACGCCCATCTTGCCAACGGCTCCACCCAGGTACTGAAAATCTTCCGTGGCGATCAGCTGATGGATCAACCGGATCCGGCAACCCGCCTGCAGACCGGCGACCGCATCGTGATCCACACCCAGAGCGACGACATCGTGCAGTTGCGCGGCGCCGATTTCATGGGCACCCAGCAGGCCCAGCAACATGATCTGGAAACCCTGCAGGGCCGCGACGCCGTCATCGTGGAATGTATTGTGGGCCGCAACTCCCGTTATGTGGATCGCCCCATGCGGGATCTGGACATCGCCGCCCGTTACGGCATTCACATCATCGCGATCCACCGCCAGGACGCCAACGTGCAATCCGGCTTTGACGATTTCGAACTGCAGTTTGGCGACGTGATCCTGGCCGAAGGCCATCCGAACCAGATTCAGCGTTTCTGCGAAAACGGTGATCTGTTTGCGATTACCGAGGGCACCAAACCGTCGAGTCGCAGCCACAAGGCACCGATCGCACTGGCCACTATTGCAAGCGTGATGGGACTGGCGGCATTGAACGTTGCCCCCATCGAAACCCTCGCAGTGATCGGCGCCGTGGTCGTGATTCTCACCGGCTGTCTTGAAGCCGACGAAGCCTACAAGTCGATCGAATGGCCGATCCTGATGCTGATCTACGGCATGCTGGCGATCAGCATCGCCATGCAACAGGTGGGACTGGTGGATGCACTGGCGCAGACAGTAGTGGGTTTCGGTGCCGATCTGCCACCCTGGATGCTGCTGTCGCTGATCATTCTGATCACGTCAGTGTTGACGGAAATGGTCAGCAACAATGCCGTGGCCGTCCTGATGACGCCGATTGCCATCGGCATCGCGCAACAACTGGGACTGGATCCGCGGCCGTTTGTGATTGGCGTGATGATGGCGGCCAGCGCCAGTTTCGCCACCCCCATCGGCTATCAGACCAACACGCTGGTGTATAACGCGGGCGGCTACAAGTTCCGCGACTTTTTCCCGCTGGGCATTCCACTCAACATGGTGGTGTGGCTGCTGGGCACGCTGCTGATTCCGCTGATCTGGCCGCTCTGATCGCGCCGGGGATTTTCCTGCACCCCCCTGTCGTGGCAACATCGGTAAACCCGACTGCCATGACAGGATGCTCACCATGTCCAACAGCTCGACCCTCGACCTGAAATCCCTATACGGTTATCTGCTGCAGCATTCCCTGCGCGACGATCCGCTGCTGCAGGCGCTGCGCGAGGAAACCGCCCGCGATCCCATGGCTCGCATGCAGATCGCACCGGAACAAGGCCAGTTCATGGCACTGCTGGTGCAGTTGATCGGCGCACGCCGGATTATCGAGATCGGCACCTTCACCGGTTATAGCAGCCTGTGCATGGCCCGCGCCCTGCCCGACGACGGCTATCTGCTCTGCTGTGATATCGACGACACCTGGACTGGCATCGCGCGCCGCTACTGGCAGCAGGCCGAAGTGGCCCACAAGATCGATCTGCAGCTGGCACCCGCCACCGAAACGCTGCAGGCGCAACTCGAGCGCCAGCAACACGGCACCTTCGACCTGGCCTTCATCGATGCCGACAAGGAAAACTACGACACCTATTACGAGCACTGCCTGCAGCTGATCCGCCCCAACGGACTGATCCTGTTCGATAACATGCTGTGGAGTGGACGGGTTGCTGATCCGTCGGTACAGGATGCCGACACCCAGGCCCTGCGCGCCATGAACCGCAAGCTGCATCAGGATCAGCGGGTGGATATCAGCCTGCTGCCCATGGCCGACGGCATTACCCTGGCACGCAAACGCCAGTGACCCATAAAAGCAATAAATTCAGAGTGTTAGATAAAGAAGGGAAATAACCGGAAGGAGTGGTGCTGACATGACCGATCGCCAAAAAGATCTGCTTTGCCATAGCTGAGGAGGATTTGGAAAAGTGGACTGTTTGAGCGATCGGTCAGTCGAGAACCCCGATAATAGACTGTATAAACTTACAGAAGCAACCCTTGACAAGCATTATTTTGGACCTTCTCAAGGCCGCCCGACTCATGTAAGCGTTTGCTCACTTTTAATGGTTTGTAAATGCTGGGATTTTGGATTTGGTCAAAAATCACTCAACCAAAATGACGCATCGGTTCCCGTCTTCGCCCCTTAGCCAAAGCGGTTTAGCCATGCCCGGAATTACAAAAATTTGACCGTTCCGGAACGGTGAACCCGATCCGTATTGCTTAAAATGCCCCTTTCGGGCCGGTCTGCAGCGCTTTCCTGGCCCGCCCGTCACAGGTAAGATGCATGCACCCGCGAGGGATGCATTACCAGCGCAAAGGACACCCCATGCAAGATCCCCAGAAGCACCTTCGTACCTGCAATCTGTGCGAAGCGATGTGTGGCATCGAGATCACTCACGAACAAGGCCGCATTCTGTCCATCAAGGGCGATCCCCATGATCCCCTGAGCAAGGGCCATATCTGCCCCAAGGCCGTGGCACTGCAGGATCTGCATGAAGACCCGGATCGCCTGCGCTACCCGCTGCTGAAAACACCGCAAGGCTGGGAACAGATCAGCTGGGAAAACGCCTTCAACGAGGCAGCATCCCGGATTCGCAACATCCAGGCCAAACACGGCCATGACGCGGTGGCCCTCTACGCCGGCAACCCCAGCATTCACAACATCGGCACCCTGCTGACCCTGGTGCCGCTGTTCAACGTACTCAAAACCAATAACCGCTACAGCGCCACATCGGTGGATCAATTGGCGCCCATGCTGGTCGCGATGAAGCTGTACGGCAACCAGCTGCTGATGCCGGTCCCGGATATCGATCGTACCGATTTCATGCTGTGCATTGGCGGCAATCCGATGGCCAGCAACGGCAGCCTGTTTACCGCTCCCGGTTTCCGTCATCGGGTGAAAGCGCTGCATGCCCGTGGTGGCAAGCTGGTGGTGATCGATCCACGCCACACTGAAACGGCCGCTGTAGCCGACCGTCATCATTTCATCCGCCCCGGCACCGATGCCCTGCTACTGATGGCGATGATCCATACCCTGTTCAGTCAGGATCTGGTAAACACCGGGCGATTGTCCGGCCATGTGCAGGGCGTGAATATCGTGCGCAACATGGTGTCCGGCTTTTCACCCCAGCGGGTGGCCAAACAGGTGGGCATCAAGGCCAAGGATATTCGCCAGCTGACCATTGATTTCGCCAAGGCCCCCCGTGCCTGCTGCTACGGCCGGATGGGCATTTCCACCCACAGCTTCGGCGCGCTGACCAACTGGCTGATTCACCTGCTCAACATCCTGACCGGCAACCTGGATGAACCGGGCGGCATGATGTTTACCCGCCCCGCCATCGACCTGCCAGGCCTGGCAGAACTGGGCGGCCAGACCGGCAGTTTCAACTCCCGCAAGAGCCGGGTGCGCAAGCTGCCGGAATTCGGCGGTGAATTCCCCGCGGCGACGCTGGCGGACGAAATGCTCACTGAAGGGAAAGGCCAGATTCGTGCGCTGATCACCGTAGCCGGCAATCCGGCACTGTCCGTGCCCAATGGCAAACGGCTGGAACAGGCGCTGGAAAAACTCGATTTCATGGTGGCCGTGGATTTCTATCTGAACGAAACCACCCGCCACGCCGACCTGATCCTGCCACCCACCGGGCCGCTCGAACACAGCCATTACGATCTGGCGCTGAACATGGTCACCGTGCGCAACACCGCGAAATATTCACCGCCGCTGTACAAGCCCTTGCCGGATACCCGCCATGACTGGGAAATCCTGCTGGAATTGACCCGACGCCTGCAGCCCCACTCGCCACTGAAAAAGGCTGCCGGGGAATTGCAGTATCAGGTGATGAAGCGTCTGGGCGTGGAAGGCATGCTGGATCTGCTGTTGCGGATCGGCCCTTACGGTACCCAGCCCGAGCAACTCGCACCGTTGCAGCAGAAGCTGGTGAAACAGCTGTACAAACGGCTGGGGGATCGCTCCAGCATCCGTGCCCTGCTGGACCTGAGTCCGTACAGTCGCCACACCCGCGAGCGCCCCCATCAGCTGAGCCTGGCGAAGCTGAAAGATCATCCCCATGGTGTCGACCTGGGCGCGCTGGAATCCTGCCTGCCCGATCGCCTTGCCGTGCCCGGCAAAATCATCAATCTGGTGCCGAACCTGTTCATCAAGGACATCACACGGTTGCAGAAACTGCTGCAGAAGCCCGTGAAACCCAGCCCCGACAGTTTCCTGCTGATCGGCCGCCGCGACATCCGCAGCAACAATTCCTGGATGCACAACAGCGAGCGCCTGGTGAAAGGTAAAAACCGTTGCACCATGCTGATCAACCCCGATGATGCCAAACGCCTGCAGATCGAAGACGGCGAAAATATCGTGATCAGTTCGCGGGTGGGGGAAATCGAAATTCCCGCCGAAATCTCGGATGCAATGATGCCGGGCGTGATTTCCGTTCCCCATGGCTGGGGCCATGATCGCAGTGGCAGCCAGCTGGGAGTCGCCGCACGCAATCCCGGCGTCAGCCTGAACGACATTACCGACGAACGCAGCATTGATGCTGTCACCGGCGTCGCAGCCTTCAGCGGACAGACCGTCACCGTTTCCAAAATAAAAGCGAACCAGAATGTGGTGCGCATCAACGACAAACGACTGGCGCTGGCGTCAGATCGTTAACTTCAAAGACCATGAGTTAAAGCAGTATCAGGAGCACAGCAATGCAAGGGATTTTCGGAAAAACAGCGCTGGTAATCGCAATGGCGGGCGCACTGGCGGCCTGTGGGGGTGGGGGTGGGGGTGGCGATGTCGGCAGCTCCTATGCCGGGACTGGCGAATTGAATGTATCCATCACTGATGCGCCAGTAGATGGCGCAACGGCGGTATGGGTCACCATCACCGGCATGCACATCAAACGCACCGAAAGCAGCAACGAGCGCCGCGTTACCCTCAATGGCAACGATACCGTACAAAATGAAATTCAGGTCAACCTGCTTGATCTCACCAGCGGTGCGTCAGCTGCGCTGTTCGCCAATTCAGTGACGTCGGGCGAGTACCAGTGGATCCGCTTTGAGGTTGAAGACGCCTGTATTGTTTTCGCAAACAATCCCGGCACCTGCGTCGCGCTGCGTCTGCCGGCCCAGAACGAACTCAAGACAGCGGGCAGCTTCACCGTTCCCAGCAACGGTGTCGCCAATATCACGGTGGACTGGGATCTGCGTAAGGGCATCGTGCAGCAAGGCAGCAACTATGCACTGAAACCCGTACTGCATCTGCGCGAGAACGATCAGGTCGGTTCCCTGAGCGGTTCCATTCAGGGTGTTGACTGCGCAGAAGGCGAAGTCGGTGCCGTTTACATCTACAGCGGCTCTGTGACACCGGATGATATCGACGGTACCGGCATCGAACCCTTCGCCTCCGTGCGCGTAGTCGACGATACCCCCGATGACACTTTCTTCATCGGCATGCTGGACCCTGGCACGTACACCTATGCCCTGACCTGCGATGCGCTGGCCGATAATCCGGAAACGGACAACAACGCAACGGTCGCGTTCTACTCCGCCGAAACGGTCGACATCACCGCAGGACAACAAACAGCGGTGATTTACGCACCCAGCCTGCCGAACTGATCAAACCGTTCACCCACACCCGGATGGTAAGGCCATCTGACCATCCGGGTATTTGTGGCATAATGCAGCCACACATCTGCAAGCAGCGACTGAAGACAGCATGAAACTGCCGCACAAAACCCTCGCCTTCATTGCCCAGCATCTGCCGGGGTTCAGTCCGCCGGTCAAACAGAGCAGTTTGACGCCCGGCAAGGAATACACCATCGACGAGCTGGCACGGGCCGCCAACACCACTGTGCGCAACATTCGCGCCTATCAGGACAAGGGACTGCTGGCGCCACCGGAATTGCGCGGACGCAAAGGCTTTTATTTCAATACCCATCTGGCGCGACTGCGGGTGATTGCCGGTCTGCTGGATCGTGGCTATTCGCTGTCGAGCATCAAGGAACTGATCACCGCGCTGGAGCAAGGCATCGACCTGCGCCATCTGATGGGTCTGGAATCCGCTCTCAGCAGTCCCTGGACCGATGAACAACCCATGCTCGTGCCGATGGCAGAACTGCTGCAGATGTTTGGCGGCAGCCTGACACCGGAAGCGATTCTGCGGGCGGCGGAACTCGATCTGATGCGGCCGGAAGGCTCCATGGTACGGGTTCGCAGCATGCGTACCCTGCGCGCCGGCGCCGAGCTGGTGGCTACCGGCATTCCACTGGAAGAACTGCTGGATATCGTGCGCATGCTGCGCGGCAATGTGGAGCGGGTCGCCAACGAACTGGTGCGCCTGGTGGGTGATCACGTTCTGTCGAACTACGAAACCCGTGAATTGCCACCCACCGAGGATTTTCCCAAACTGGCGGATCTGGTGTGGCGCCTGCGTCCGTTGGCGGAGATGGCCGTGCATGCCGAACTGGCCCGAGCCATGGAAAATGCAGCATCGCGTCTACTGGCCGACCGGCTGGAAAAAATCATCGAACGGATGAACCGGGAAAAAGGCCGGCAAAAAAGACTGACGCTTAAAAGCAAAAAAGGCTGCGCTTGGGGCGCAGCCTGTGGCGTAAGGGGAACGCCTTGAAACGTTTGCCGGATCAGGCCGCCGCGACCAGACCCAGTTCTTCTGCAAAACCTTCCACGTCTTTCATCAGCTGTTCTGCACGCTGCAGGTGGTGGCTGTTGTTCTTGTCCCACGGATGGAAACCAGGACGGAAGAAATCCAGCCATTCGCCGGTCATGCGCGGCACCATACCGCCACGGCCGAACAGCAGACGCAGTGCCTTGCCCCAGCCTTTGCGGTCGCGATGCAGCTTGTCGGCTTTAATCACGTTCCAGTAGTAACGGGACACCAGCGCCCAGAAGATCAGGTTAGCCGCCAGGAATACGCCGGTGCGTATTGCATAGGCTTTCGGGCCTTTGCCGACAACTTTCTCGTACACATCAAAGGCGACACCCTTGTGCTCGGTTTCTTCCATTGCGTGCCACTGCCAGAGCGCGTGATAGTGCGGCTCGCTGCCGGCAAAGAAATAGTCATCCACCAGTACCAGCTCGGCCATCATGGCGGTCAGATGCTCCAGCGCCACCGTCACGGCCAGTTGCAACGGCTTGGGCAACACCCGCTGTGCATTGGCCAGCAGCTCTTCCACCGCCTTTTCCATCTTCTCGGTACCCAGGCCGGCCTTCGCCATTGCCTCGTTGTACTCTTCATGTTCGCGGGTGTGGAAGGCTTCCTGACCGATAAACGCCGCCACGGCCTTTTTCAGTTCTGCATCGCTGATCTGGTCGCGATAGTTACGAATGCTCTGGATAAAGAAACGCTCGCCGGCCGGGAAGAAAATGGACAGCGTGTTGAGGAAATGGGTCCAGTGGGCGCCGTGGGCATTCCAGTTGCTGATCCGGTCTTCGGGCAAATGAAACTGCAGATTACGGCGAACGGGCAGAATGGCGGCTGTCATAGGTTTCCCTCTGTTGTCTCATTGTTTTATGTTACATCAACGAATGTAATATAAACCCACAGGGTGCACAACGGGGAATTACAGGATTTATGTAACATTATTTTATGGTACATAGATCCTGTATATATCAGAATCCGAAACAGGTCAAGAATTGATCAGGCAGAGGAGCGCCGGGACAGCCAGTCCAGCATCGGCGCCCAGATGGCCGCGGGCGCCTGACTGCCACTGACGATACCGGTGTGGCCGCCCGGCCCCACCAGCAGGGATTTGTCTTCGCTGCTCACCAGATCCAGCAGTTTTTCGCAGCAGGCCACGTTGGCCAGGGTGTCGCTGGTGCCGGCGATGCAGAGCAGATTGGCGGTGATGTTTTCCAAATGCGCGGTGTCGCGGCCCACGCTGATCCGGCCGCGTCCGGCCTCGTTTTCAAACCAGACGCTGTAACTCCAGTCCCGCAGAATGCCACCCGGATAGGCTTCCAGCCGGTCCACGAAGGCACCCTGGGTGGCGTGCTGCACCACAAATTCACGATCGTCCAGATTGCGCAGCAGATCCACATAGCCACGCACGCTGCCCACCGGGTCCGACAGTTTGAAACCGATGACATTCATCCAGCCCGGCGTGTAGGCCCAGCGCGACGGCAACTGCCGTACACTCAGTCCCAGCCGGCGGATCATCTGGTTCATGGCGGCATACTGCCGCCCCATCAGGCCGTTGGCATGGCCGTCGATGGCGGTGCCCACCGTGATGATGTTGCGGATAGCCGGATCGCCACTGATGGCGGCATACACCAGGGCAATGCCCCCGCCCATGCTCCAGCCATACAGGGTCAGTGCCTGCTGGCCGGCGTGTTCACGCACCTGCTGCAGAAAGCCCGGCAGCAGCTTGCGGGCATAAGTACCCAGGTTGTAATGGGCATGACGACGGGTGGGGCTGCCCCAGTCCACCAGATAGACGTTGAAACCCTGCTCCAGCAGAAAGCGGATCAGACTGCGCCGGGGGAACAGATCGTAAATCAGCATGTTGATGGCCAACGGCGGCACGATTACGAATGGCACCGCATGTCGCACTTCGGCGGGCCGGTAATAGCGCAACTTGACCAGGCCATCGTCGGCGATCACGTCATACGGCGTCTGGCCAGCCTGAACCAGGGTTTCCGGGCGCAGCAGGCGATCCTGGGCGTTGCGGGCAATATGGCGGATGCGACGGGTGGTGCGGGCTAACATGTGAGCAGATCTCCATCAAACGGCGACGGCATCTTAATCCGCAGGTTACGGATGTCAGTGACTGTGGGGTATCGCGCCAGGGGCGCAAGGGTCAATCGCGATAAGCCGGGGAAAGCAGATGGTGCGCCAGGAGGGACTTGAACCCCCACACCTTACGGCACCAGAACCTAAATCTGGCGTGTCTACCAATTTCACCACTGGCGCAGCGGAGAAGGCGCGCATTCTAACAGGATTCACGCGCCTGTAAAACGTTACCGGCGTTACGACAGCATCTGGCGCAGGCTGGCTTTCTGGTCCGCATCCAGCAGGGCCCACAAGGGCTGCAGTTGCGTCAGTATGGCCGGCAAGGCGTTCCGGGCCGCCGCCTGCTCGCCCTGCTGCAACTGGGCCAGAATCCTGTCGATGGAAACCCCTTCGACTGCTTTGGCAGGCTCGACCGCTGCTGCGGTTTCCACCAGGGCATTGACCTGATTGCCGCCTGCACTCACCGCCAGCCGCAGACAGTCGTCCACCCGGGTGCGCATGTCGTCGACGCTGCTTTTGCCCGGATCAGCCGGCACATGCAGACCGATGGACACGGTGATGTTGAGATTCTCGCCACGCAGGGTGGCCTTGAAACCGGCTACCGTCTGGCAGATACGCTCGGCCAGGCGGACCGCCCCTTCGCCACTGGCAGTGGGCAGGGATACGGCAAAGGTTGCCAGTCCGATGCGGGCGACACAGTCTTCCTTGCGGACGTTTTTCAGCAGCACTTTGGCAATCTGCTGGATCAGGCTGTCGGCGCCCTTGCGGCCGATCTTCAGGAACAGTTCACGGAAGCTGTCCACTTCCACCAGCATGATGCCGATGCTCTTGCCATGACGGACGACAAAGGACACATCCTTGTCGAACTGCTCGGCAAAACTGCGTTCGTTGGCGAGCCCGGTGAGCGGGTCGACGGTGGCGGTTTCCTGCAACACCTTGGTGGTGCGCTGGTAATTGGCGTGGGCGTGGGCGCGGGCCTTGAGATCGGTGGAATTGAAAGGCTTGGTGATGAAGTCGGTCGCGCCCTGCTCCAGCGCCTTCTCTTTGGCTTCATCATCGTTTTCGGCACCGGTCACCACGATCACCGGCAGGTTGCGGATGCCACTGTCCTGGGCGGTGCGGACACGCTCTAGCAGCTGGTAGCCGTTCATCTTGGGCATGTTCAGGTCGGTAAATACTACCTGGATCCGGTTGTCATCCTGGATCATCTGCCAGCCCTGTTCACCATCTTCAGCTACGACGACATCAAAATCCCCGCCCAGCATCTTGAGGGCGGACTTGCGCATGACCTTGGAATCGTCGATCAGCAGGATGCGGGCTTCGGTACCGGATTCCGGCTGGGCGGATGATGGGGCAGCTTCGGACATGGAGTGGGGCTCCGGCAGGGAAATGGATGGCACTCCATCAACTATAGCCAGAAATGGCCGGAACGCCGGGCGGGGGAATCAGTGAACCGCCCTGCTTTGCAAAGCGGTTCACATTTTGATCAGGGTGTCGCGGGTTTGCGGTACAGCTGTCCCAATTGCTGGTCGAACTGGTCGAGTCGGGTATTGACCTGGCGGCGGTGGGCATCGATAGACTTGATAGCCACTTCCACATTGGTGATGCGATCTTCCAGATCCGACGGACCAGCCAGCTGGGTTTTGAGCTTGGCCAAATCCGCTTTCTGTTTGTCGAGGTCGGCTTTCTGCTTGTCCAGCGTCGTTTTCTGGCTATCAAGTGCAGACTGCAACGCGGCCACACTGGATTTGTAGGCGCCGCTCTGTTCTTTGGCATCCTTGATGCCGGCATTCAGGGCTGCCACCTGCTTGTCCAGGGCGGTACTCTGGGACTTGAGGCTGGCTTCCAGGCTGGCCAGGGTCTTGGCCTGCGCTTCGATAGCCGCACGGTTGCGCTTGTTGGCCAGATCCCACAGTTTGCGGACTTCGCTGTTCAATTCCTTGATTTCGGCGGCCATCTGATCGCCGGACTTGCTCAGGGTCTTGTCGCGGTTGTCCAGACTCTGTTGCAGACCGGTCAGGGCCTGTTCCGACTGGGACAGGGCTGCCAGGGACTGGTTGAGGTTTTCCTGCAGCCGCTGCACCTTGTCCCACAGGAACCAGCCGCCCCCGGCCACCACGACAATCAGTACCACGATCAGCGACCATAACGGCGCAGTATTCACGGCCACCGTGGGGGCCACGGGTGGTTTGCCCGCCACCGCAGCCGGGGATGCCGGCTTGCCGGTACGGTGCTGCTGACGCAGAACAAGCTCGTCGCGGGCTGGCTTGAGGCTCAGATCATCAAGGGTATCGTTTTTCATAGGACGGGTAACTCGGAAACCGGGCTATGCGGTATTGGACAGGGATGATTGGCAGATAGTTGCGATTATACGCGAAAAGCGGGGGAAAAACGTGCACTCATCAATCAATGGCGGCGCCGGGCGTTCTTGCTGTGCAACCACCAGTCGGCAAACTCGGCAATCGCGCCATCCACATTGGCCACCGGCCTATAACCGAGTTTGCGCTGGGCTTTTTCGATGCTGAGGGTGAAGGAGCGACTCATCAGCGCCACCTTCAGCCGCATCAACCGGGGCTCATCCTCGATACGCCGCAGCCGGTACCAGGTTTCCATGGCGGTAGCGGCGGCCATTGCCAGGCCGATCGGTACCTGGCGGGTCACCGCTGGCAACCCCACGGCCTGCAGCATCCGGTCGATGATGTCCCAGAGTTTTTGCGGCTGGGCATCGGCAATGTTGTAGACATCGCCGGTGACGGAATCCGGCCCGAACACCGCGCAATCCAGCGCCTGCAGCAGATTCTGGATATGCGTGGTGCTGACGATGTTACGCCCTTCACCGATGCGCCGGAGCAGACCCTGCTGATGGGATTCGATCAGCCGCGGAAACACCTGGAAATCCCCCGCACCCAATACCATCCGCGGTCGCAGCGACAGGGTACGCAACTGGTCGGAATGGGCATTGGCCACCCGCACTTCGGCCTGGTACTTGGTTCGGGCGTAATTGTCGGCGAAGGTGGATGGCAGAAAATCTTCGGTGATGTTCAGGTGATCCAGAAAATCGAAATAGATACTCGGACTGGACAGGTTCACGAAGCGCCGCACACCGGTGGAAGCACAGGCCCGCAACAGGTTTTCGGTGCCAGTGACATTGGCGCGGTAATACAGATCGTAATCACCCCAGATGCCGGACATGCCTGCACAGTGCACGATGACATCCATGTCTTTGCAGATATGCTGCAGATACGGCAGATCCAGCAGGTCGCCACGAAAATAATGGGCGCCGGTGAGCGCACTCAACGCATTGCCGCGCTCGATCTGGCGGCCGGTAAAATGCAGGCGCAGATCGCTGCGCTGTTCGGCCAGATGACGGATGTAACGCTCGCCGATAAAGCCGGTAGCGCCGGTCACCAGGATTTTCATACGGATTCACCTGCCATGAACGACAGTAGCAACGCCATGGTTTTTTGATGGTTGGGCATGAACGGCAGAAAATCGAACAGCGGGCGAACGTGGCCATAACCCCGCTGGATATGCAGGTCGACTTTCTGACCCGCGTGGGCGGCGGCCTCGTACATGCGCTGGGCGATCTTCACGCCGACAACGCTATCCTTGTTGCCATGCAGTAACAGTAGCGGCACCTTCTCCGCACCCACATAGTTGATCGGTTTGACGATTTCAAAGTCATGCGCGGCCGGAGAGAAGATATCCGCATGCACTGGATCGTTTTCCGGGCGGAAACGGTAAGCGCCGGACAGACCGATCACCCCCATCACCTGGGACATTTCCAGATGCGCCATATCGCGATAGCGCTCATCCAGCGCCACCAGCGCCGCAATATGCGCGCCGGCAGAATGCCCCATCAGGTACAGCGGTCCGCTGGCAAAACCGTAGCGGGAACCTTCCCGCTGCAGCCAGGCAACAGCGTGGGCAGCGTCTTCGACAAATACCGGATAGCGCACCTTGGGATACAGCCGGTAGCCTACCACCGCGCAACTGATGCCGAAGGCCGCCAGTGCACTGCCCAGAAATGCGTATTCATCCTTGTGACCGGAACTCCAGCTGCCACCATGGAAAAACACCAGATGGGCGCCGCGATGATTATCCGCCGGCAGATAGATGTCGAGCTTCTGTTCCGGCTCCCGACCATAATGCAGATCGCGAATGACGCGACCCGGTCGATGGCCCACGAGTTTCATGCCGTTGAAGACACCTTTGCGGACCAACGCTTTGACTGTCTGATTGATACTGCGGTTTTCCATGTCAGGGCGTGCCAAAAGTCAGATTCTTGCCGGATTTGTACTGCGGCGTCAGCAGCCGCAACTTCTTGTCGGGAGTAATACTGTACGGAATAAAGGCGGACATTGCATCCGGCTGTCGATGATTGAGTTCTACCCGGATACCCGCCTGTGCAACGGCGGTATCATTACGCTGGGCCACATAATCCATAAAATAGGCAGACGCACGAATGCGCCGCTGGTTACCCAGCTGACGGACTTTGCCGACCAGTGCCGCCAGAGTCTGCTCCACGTCCGCCGTGCGCTCCTGCACCGGCACGCCCACCAGACGGATTTCGTTGTCATGACCCATGATGGCGGCAAACGGATAAAATGTGCCAGAGGATACCAGCTCCGACGCCAGCGCCTTGAGCCCTTCGTCCACCAGTCGCTGCAAATCCTTGCGTACCTGACGCGAGGATTCAGTCGCCTGGCCATTGACCGGTGGCGCCACGGATATTTCCACCTGTTCACTGCTGTCCGCCTGCGCCAGCGACGCGCACAGCCACAGTAGCAGGCTCAACAAGGTAATGCGGGATCGCTTCATCGGTAGTCTGTCCGTCATACTGATCAGGTAATAGAAGAGTCGGAGCCTGCTGCCCCTGCGTCAAGTTATGCGGCAAAGTTTTTGACTTGGCATTGGTTATAATTAATACTGATTTCATAACAATCCAATAAGAACCGCGCCTTCACCTTCGGGGACTGCATGCAGCGGAAACTCAACAGCCGCCTTTCCAACAAACTTTTCTTTGCCGTCATGGGAACAGCACTTCTGCTGGGTTTACTGCTCAGTACGGTGCAGGTCATGCTGGACGCGCGCAACGCACGGATTGATCTGGAACAGGACGCGCAGCAGATTCTCGCCATGATGCAGGAGCCGGCAACCCAGGCGGCTTTCCTTCACGACCGGCCGCTGGCGGAACAGGTGGTCGAAGGTCTGTTCCAGCACCCTGCCGTTTTTTATGCGGCGATTTCCGTACCCGGTGAACCGCCGCTGGCGTCGGCGTTTCGCAACAAACAACCGTTTCCCTACCGTTCGATTGTCACCTCGGTATTCGGTCAGGAACTCAGTTACACCCTGGAATTGCGCGGCTACCTGGCGCCCGCCAGCACAGCCGAGCCCACCGCCAGCCAGCTGTATGGCAATCTCGAAGTCAGCATTGATCCGACGGATTCGGCCGCCGCATTCATTGCGCGCAGTCGCACCGTATTCATCAGCGGCCTGACCCAGGCGGGACTGTTCGGCGGCGTGCTTTATCTGATCTTTCAGGGCCTGATTGCCCGGCCGATGACCAGCCTGCTGCGCTCGCTGGAAGAAATCGATCCCATGCGCCCGGCCCAGAACAAACTCGACGCACCCAATGGCCACGACGACGACGAACTCGGTGCCTGGGTGCAAAAGATCAATGACCTGTTCAAGGCCATCGAAAAGTACAACAGCAAGCGGCGGGTGGCCGAAGCCCATGTGGAGCGCCTGAGCAATTACGATATGCTCACCGAACTGCCCAACCGCAATCTGCTGCTGCGGCGGATCGAGCAGGCGATTCAGGAAGCCAACAGCCAGAACGACATGTTCGCAGTGCTCTACTGCGCACTGGATGATTTCAAGTCCGTGAACCTGCTGCACTCCTATCATGCGGGTGACAAGCTGCTGCTCACGCTGGCGGACCGGTTTCGCGGCGATCTTGATCCCGGCCAGACCGTGGCACGGGTAGGCGGCGACGTGTTTGCCATCGTCCTGTCCGGCCTGAAGAATCACTATCAGGCTGCCGACGTGGCGCAGCGGATTCTGGACAGTGTGCGGCGCCCGTTCCGCCTCGACAGCCATACCATCAAGGTATCTGCCACCATCGGTGTCACCATGTACCCCCATGACGCCGCCACCGCAGAACAGCTGGTGAAAAACGCCGAGAACGTCATGCAGCTGGCCAAGACCCAGGGTGGCAACCGCTATCAGTTTTATGTCGCCAACGTGGATCAGAAAATCCGTCAGACCAAGGTGCTGGAAAAGCAGTTGGCCTCGGCAGTGGATGACAATCAGCTGGAGCTGGCTTTCCAGCCCCAGGTGAATCTGGTGACCGGTGACGTCAGTGGTGTGGAAGCGCTGGTACGCTGGCGTCATCCGGAACGCGGCCTGATTTCACCGGTGGAATTCATTCCGCTGGCGGAACGCACCGGCGCCATCGTCACCATCGGTGAATGGGTGTTGAAGGCTTCCTGCAACGCGCTGCGTCGCTGGCACGAGCAGGGCTTCACGCACCTGACCATTTCCGTCAACATCAGCGCCAATCAGTTGCACCAGTCGGACATTGTCCAAACCGTGCGGGCATTGCTGGAAGAGACTCAGGTGCCACCCCACTTCCTGGTGCTGGAACTGACCGAGACCGCGATCATGAATAACGTGGATCTGGCGATCCGTCTGCTGCGTCAGATCAAGCAGCTGGGCGTGCAGCTGGCCATCGACGATTTTGGTACCGGTTATTCTTCCCTCGCCTATCTGAAAAAGATGCCGATGGACGAGATCAAGATTGACCGCTCCTTCGTGCAGGACATGCTGGAAGATCCGGACAACGGCACCATCGTCGATGCCATCATCCAGCTGGGCCACAGTCTCAATCTGTCAGTGATTGCCGAAGGTACCGAAACCCTGGACCAGATCCGCTACCTGCAGGAATGCGAATGCGATGTGGCCCAGGGTTACTACTACAGCCAGCCCATTCCCGAAGATGCCCTGCTGACCCTGCTGACCCAGCAACGGGCCCAGATCCGCAATGCCACCCAGCGGGCCGCCCAGGCATCCCACACCCTGCTGAATAAATGACGCCAAACCCTGTCCATTCGGACTAACCGGTGCCGCCGATCGCCCTGTCCCGGTCGCGCCCGGGGCCAATTCCCGTTAAAATCGCCTTCCTCTTGCACTTTGACCTTTGGGCTTACTGATTTAGGAATACAGATATGAGTAATGACGCAGTAGTGATCGTGAACGGCGCCCGCACCCCGATGGGTGGTTTCCAGGGTTCTCTGACCAGCGTGACCGCCCCCCAGCTGGGCGCCATCGCCATTCGTGAAGCCGTTGCCCGCGCCGGCCTGAAGCCCGAAGACATCCAGGAAGTCATCATGGGCTGCGTTCTGCCCGCCGGCCTGAAGCAGGGCCCTGCCCGTCAGGCGGCACTGGATGCCGGCCTGCCCACCGCCACCGGCTGCACCACCATCAACAAGCTGTGCGGCTCTGGCATGAAAGCCACCATGCTGGCCCACGACCTGATCAAGGCCGGCACCAACGACATCATGGTCGCCGGTGGTATGGAATCCATGACCAACGCGCCTTACGTGCTGGAAAAAGCCCGCGCCGGTCTGCGCATGGGTCACAGCGAAGTGAAAGACCACATGTTCCTGGATGGTCTGGAAGATGCGAAAACCGGCCGCCTGATGGGTTCCTTCGCCCAGGAAGTGTCCGACAAGGAAGGCATCAGCCGCGAAGCGATGGATGAGTTCGCCATCGAATCCCTGCTGCGCGCCCAGCGTGCCATCGAGAATGGCTCCTTCGCTGCCGAAATCGTGCCGGTACCGGTCAAGACCCGCAAAGGCGATGCCCTGGTCAGCATTGATGAACAGCCGGGCAACGCCAACGTGGACAAGATCCCGACCCTGAAACCCGCGTTCGCCAAAGACGGCACCGTGACCGCTGCCAACGCCAGCTCCATTTCCGATGGTGCGTCCGCTCTGGTGCTGATGCGCGAATCCGAAGCCAAGGCCCGTGGCCTGCAGCCGCTGGCCCGCATCGTTGGCCATTCCACCCAGTCCCAGCATCCGTCAGAATTCACCCTGGCGCCGGTAGGCTCGCTGCAGAAGCTGTTCGACAAGACCGGCTGGAGCGTAGCGGACGTGGATCTGTTCGAAATCAACGAAGCCTTCGCGATGGTCACCATGCTGGCGATGATCAAGCACAACATCCCGCATTCGAAAGTGAACATTTACGGCGGCGCCTGCGCTCTGGGTCACCCCATCGGCTCCACCGGTTCACGCATCATCCTGACGCTGATTCACGCACTCAAGCAGACCGGCGGCAAGCGCGGTGTTGCGTCCCTGTGTATTGGTGGCGGTGAAGCAACCTCCATGGCTATCGAATTGATTTGATGGCTGTTTCCACGCTGCGGCATCAGGCTGCAGCGTGGATTTTCCCTCCGCTACTCATTCCCGCTGCTTCTATTACCGTTTCCTGCTATAACTCCGCCGTTTTCCAGTCACGAAAAATCTGCTGCAAAATTCGTCAGTCGCACGATTTTCCATTATCTTGAATACAAGGTTCACGCTGGCGGTTGTGCATTTCTGTGATCCAGAACGCGCAGCCTTACCGGAAAAACGTCATCGGGTGTTACCCACATCCGCGTTTGGAAGGAGCATTACCATGTTCGACAAAATCGGGCAGGCGCGACTGGGCGAACTGCATTTCAAACACGATGAGGCGAGTCAACTCAACGCCATCATCGCCATCCACAACACTCGACTGGGCCCCGCACTGGGCGGTTGTCGCTGTATCGAATACCTGACTGACGAAGCCGCCATTGACGATGTGATCCGCCTGGCCCAGGGCATGAGTTACAAGGCCGCGCTGGCCAATGTCCCGCAGGGCGGTGGCAAAGCGGTGATCGTCAAACCAAAAACCGATTTCAATCGCGCTGAACTGTTCCGCGCATTCGGCCAGTTTGTTCACAGCCTGGGCGGACGCTACATCACGGCGGTGGACAGCGGCAGCACACTGAACGACATGGATCAGATCAGTGCGGTGACGCCGTTTGTGTCCGGCAGCAATGTGGACGGACTCGATCCGTCACCCATGACAGCACTGGGTGTACTGGCCGGCATCAAGGCCGCCGCCTTTCATCGCTACGGCAACGCGGATCTGCAGCACAAGATCGTCGCCATCCAGGGGGCAGGTAATGTGGGTTTTGCGCTGGCGGAACTGCTGCATCGCGAGGGTGCGCGACTGCTGGTAAGTGATATCGATTCCACCAAAGTGGAAAAGGCCCGCCGCCTGTTCGGCGCCGAACCCATCACGCCCGATCATTACTTTTCAACCGAGTGTCATATCCTGGCGCCGTGCGGACTGGGTGGCATTCTCAACGACTCGACACTGCCATCCCTCAATTGCGACATCGTGGCTGGTTCCGCCAACAATCAACTGGCCGAAGCCCGTCACGGTCAGTGGCTGCACGATCACGGCATTCTGTATGCGCCGGATTACGTCATCAACGCCGGCGGCCTGATCACCGTATCGCTGGGCCATCTGCACAAATCCGCCGACATCATCCGCAGCAAGACCTGGCGCATCGGGGAAACCCTGACCACGATTTTCAAACGCGCGCAGGCCGACAATCTGCCCACCTCCGTCATCGCGGATCAGATGGCGCAAGACATTCTGTATCACTGACAAGAGGCGACCGACATGCTGTACACGCAAACGCCCTACACGCCCCATCAATTCATTGCGCCGGATGGACAACTGCTCGGCGCCTTACCCTGCTGGCTGCAGGATCTGCAGGCACTGGTGGCCTGCTATCGCACCATGACCCTGATCCGCTTGCTCGACAAACGTATCGTTTCCCTGCAACGCACCGGGCAGATGGGCACTTACGCATCCTGCCTGGGGCAGGAAGCCATCGGCACCGCC
This sequence comes from Gammaproteobacteria bacterium, assembly GCA_041395845.1. Taxonomy (GTDB): domain Bacteria; phylum Pseudomonadota; class Gammaproteobacteria; order Pseudomonadales; family Ketobacteraceae; genus Ch67. The sequence continues at coordinate 125,528 of JAWKZS010000003.1, read as the reverse complement.
ATCGGTTATCAGCTGAAACCGGAAGACGTCTTCGTGCCCTACTATCGCGATCAGGCAGCACAGTACCTGCGTGGTGTGCCGCTGAAAAATCTGCTGCAGTACTGGGGTGGCAATGAATGGGGCAACCATTTCGATGGTCATGCGGCGCAGGATTTTCCCAACTGTGTGCCCATCGCCACCCAGATTACCCACGCTGCCGGGGTCGCATCCGCCATGAAAATTCGCGGCGAAAAACGTGCCGTTCTGACCACCTGCGGCGAAGGCGCCACCTCCCGCGGTGATTTCTACGAACCGCTCAATCTGGCCGGTGCCTGGCAGCTGCCGATGGTGGTCGTGGTCAACAATAACCAGTGGGCGATTTCGGTGCCGCGTTCGATCCAGACCGGCGCAGCCACCATTGCCCAGAAGGCTGTTGCCGCGGGCATCGAAGGTTTTCAGGTTGACGGTAATGATATGGCGGCGATGCTGGATGCAGTGCGTTACGCCCTCGACAAGGCTCATGCCGGCAAGGGCGCCACCCTGATCGAAGCCGTCACCTATCGCCTCGGCGATCACACCACTGCCGACGATGCCACCCGCTATCGCAGTCACGAGGAAGTGAATGCGGCCTGGCAGAAAGAGCCGGTAAAACGGCTGCAGACCTTTCTGCATCAGCACGGCGCGTGGGACGAGCAGCGCGAGCAGCAATGGCTGGGCGAATGCCAGGGCATCATCGAGCAGGCCGTAAAAGAGTACCAGTCAACGCCGCTGCAACCGGTGGACGATCTGTTTGATTATCTGTTTGCCGAAACACCCCCGCATCTGATCACCCAGCGCGAACACGCCAAACGTAAAGCGGCACGACTGGCAGGAGGCAATCACCATGGGCATTAATGAACAACTGCAGACCGCAACCGCAGCCACCGCACCGGCCACTCACGTGGTCACCATGGTGGAAGCGGTGAATCTGGCGCTGGCACGGGCGATGGAAAACGACGCGAACGTGGTGGTGCTGGGTGAAGACGTGGGCACCAATGGCGGCGTGTTCCGTGCCACCGTGGGACTCAAGCAGCGCTTTGGCTGCAAGCGGGTCATGGATACCCCGCTGGCCGAATCGTTGATCGCCGGCATCAGCATTGGTATGGCGGCACAGGGACTCAAACCGGTCGCGGAAATCCAGTTTATGGGATTCATTTATGCGACGGTGGAACACATCATTTCCCACGCGGCACGCCTGCGCAATCGCACCCGCGGTCGCCTGCACTGCCCGATGGTGTTGCGTGCACCGTTCGGCGGCGGCATCCATGCACCGGAACACCATTCCGAAAGCACGGAAGCACTGTTCGCCCATATGCCGGGAATCCGCGTGGTGGTACCATCCTCGCCGACCCGCGCTTACGGCTTGCTGCTGAGTGCGATTGAAGATCCCGATCCGGTCATTTTTCTCGAGCCCAAACGCATTTATCGCATGGTGCGGCAGGAAATCTGTGACGATGGTGTGGGCCTGCCACTGGACACCTGTTTCACCCTGAAAGAAGGCCGTGACATTACGCTGGTGAGCTGGGGTGCGTCGGTGCACGAAACCCTGCAGGCTGCCCGGGAACTGGAAAAACAGGGTGTGTCCGCGGAAGTGATTGATGTGGCCACGCTGAATCCGATCGATCATGACACTATATTGGCCTCGGTAGAAAAAACCGGCCGCTGTGTGATTGTGCAGGAAGCCGTGCGCGCCTGCAGTGTGGGATCGGAAATTTCCGCCATGCTGGCCGAAAAAGGTCTGCTGTTTCTGAAAGCGCCGGTGGCGCGGGTTTGCGGTTTTGATACACCCATGCCCTACTTCCAGCGCGAAAACATTTTCATGCCGGATGTTAAGGACATTCTGGAAGCCGTCACCCGCACACTGGAGTTCCCATGAAATATTTCAAATTACCGGATCTGGGTGAAGGCCTGCAGGAAGCGGAAATCGTGCAGTGGCATGTCAAACCCGGCGACACCGTCAGCCTTGATCAGACCCTGATATCCGTGGAAACCGCCAAGGCGATCGTCGATATTCCATCACCCCAGGCGGGCGTCATTGCCGCCTGTTTCGGTGCCGAAGGCGATCTGATCCATATCGGTGAACCACTGCTGGAGTTTGCCGGCGAGCAACAGGAAGACACCGGCACCGTGGTAGGAAAAATGGAAACCGCGCAGCAGACCGCCGAGGTCGAACATTTCATTATCGGCAGCGCCCACCGCCAGAGTGCGGGCATGGCGCTGGCCACACCCGCCATTCGCGCCCTGGCCAAACGCCTCAACGTGGATCTGGGCCATCTCAGCGGTACGGGCAAGAACGGCATCATCACCGCTACGGATGTAGAAAAGGCTGCGCAGCTGAAACAGGATCTGGGCGAAGCCAAACCGCTGCGGGGTGTACGTCGATCGATGGCACGGAACATGGCCCGCGCTCACGCGGAAGTCGTGAAAGTCACCATCAATGACGACGTCGATATCCAGCACTGGCCCAAGGGCGAAGACATCACCATGCGACTGGTACGCGCCCTCGCCCGCGCCTGTGATGCCGAGCCGCAGCTGAACGCCTGGTATGACAGTGCCAGCGACACCTTGCGGGTGATTCAGAAAGTGGATCTGGGCATCGCCGTGGATACACCGGATGGGCTGTTTGTACCGGTGCTGCGCAATATCACTGAAAGGACGTTGGAAGACCTGCGCGATGGCCTGGAAAACCTGCGCGCCGATGTACGCAAACGCACCATACCACCGCAGGAAATGACGGGCGCCACACTGACGCTATCCAATTACGGCACAATTGCCGGCCGTTACGGTAATCCGGTGGTGGTACCGCCCCAGGTCGCCATCCTGGGTGCCGGCCGGATTTATCAAAATGTGGTAGTGACACCGGACGGTTGCGCCGCCCATCGCACGCTGCCACTGAGCCTGAGCTTCGATCACCGGGTGGTGACCGGTGGCGAGGCAGCGCGGTTTCTGAAAGTGTTGATGGAGGACCTCGCCGACTGACGCTCAGCGAAATTTCTTCGGATAATCAAACCGCGCCAGGCTGGCACAGCCTGGTGCAAGATCCTGCCAGTGTTTGATCGCCAGATCGAATTGCACAATGGCACAGGTGGGCAGTGATTCGGTAAACGACTCACACAGACTGCGCGCCAGATCTTCCAGCCCCGGATTATGGCCAAACAGCGCAATATGTTTCGCCGCCGGGAACTGCACCCGCAGAAACTCCAGCAACGAACCGGCATCGGTTTCGTACACCGTTTCACTGATGCAAATGGATTCCACCGGGACGTTCAGATGATGGGCAAACACCCGCGCCGTGGTCAGTGCCCGCGTCGCATGACTGCTGACCCACTGATCCGGCAACTGCTCATAACCGGTAAACAGATCCGCCATGCGTGGTGTGTCACGCCAGCCCCGCGCATTGAGCGGACGCTCGAAATCCTGCAGCGATGGATAATCCCAGCTGGATTTGCCGTGGCGAATCAAGGTCAGTCGTTTCATGTCGCTGCAATCCTTTTACGGAATTCGCGGGTGGGATGCTGAAAAATACGCCGATATAAACGGCGGATTTTTTTCACCAGCCGGGTGCGCCGCTTTGCCAGCAGGCGGTGGATATCAGGCTCATCCAGATGCTGCTGTTGCAGATAATCCACCAGCACATCAAGGTCATGCACCTTGCCCAGCAATGAGCCGAGTTTGCGGGTACGTTGCAGCAGATCATCATGATGCAGTGACGCGTCCGGCAGCGCACACAGCTGGTAGTGCAGGTATTTCACCCGCTTGCGCCAGTCGTGCAGCACCTCCTGATCCCGCAGCCGCAGGGCTTCCCGCCCCTGTTTGCGATTACGTCGATAAAGCTGTGCCAATGGGTCCAATAAACGCTGATCATCCTGCTCCGCAAACCAGGCATTCCACTGCTGCTGCGCCCAGGCCAGTTCGTTCTGCAGCGCAACCAGATCCGGCGCCACCGTCTCGTCAGCGTCCTGTTGCAGACCATCCCGTATCGCCAGCAGACGTACCGCCAGTCGTTTGCCGGCATTACGCGCACACTGACCGAGAGTATCCGCCAGCACATGGGCATCACGCTGACCGGCAAAGGCTTTGGCCACATCCCGCAACACCGGATTCAGCTGATCCGCTTCTGCCCGCTGACCGGCTACCGCATACAGTCGCAGCAGACCGCGCAGACGCTTCATCAACACGCGGATATCGTGAATGGCCTCCGGGTCCAGCGTGCCCCGCTGCAGCAAGTCTGCAGCGGTATCAAAATAGTTGTTTGACAGATTGATGACACTTTCATGAAAGGTCATACGGGATTTCCAACGGAGAGACAGGCGATATTCTGAACGGAACGCGGCAGCAACTCAAACGGGATCAGAGCGAATCCAGCGGCATCGGCTTGTAGATGCCAAAACCCTGCACATAATCGACACCGATGCTGTTGAGCATTTCCAGGATCACATCATTTTCCACAAATTCTGCAATGGTCTTCTTGCCCATGACATGGCCGATACGATTGATGGATTCCACCATGGCAAAATCAATCGCATCCGTCTCGATGTCCTTGACGAAGGTACCGTCGATTTTCAGATAATCCACCGGCAGATTTTTCAGATAGCCATAGGAAGAGAAGCCACTACCAAAATCATCGAGGGAAAAGCGACAACCAATCGCCTTGAAATCTTCCATGAAGCGGATCGTGTTGGCCAGGTTGATGACGGCGATGGTTTCGGTGATCTCGAAACAGATCTTGTGATGGGGAATCCGGTGCTGCTCAAACTGTTCGCGCAGGAACGCAGGAAAATCCTCGTCCCCCAGGGTCAGACCGGACAGATTGATGGCACAGACTTCCCAGGTCGCCACCTTGTCCGGGTGCGCTGCCATCCAGGCAAACATGTGACGAATCACCCAGCGATCCAGCGCCGGCATCAGGTTGTAACGCTCGGCAGCCGGCAGGAACGCGCCGGGGAAAACCAGACCTTCCTGGGTGCGCATGCGGATCAGCACTTCGTAGTGCAGCGGCGTGCGGGATTCATCGTTGGCCCGGGTAATCGGCTGCATGTAGAGCACAAAATCATTGGCATCCAGCGCCTGATTGATCCTTGCCGCCCACTGCATCTGGCTCTGCTGGCTGGCCAGTTCCGTATCCGATGGATCGTATTCATGCACCCGGTTCCGACCCGCATCTTTCGCCGCGTAACAGGCCGCATCCGCCAGACTCAGCAAGGCCTTCACGGACTCCACCTGATCATTGATGGGGACCAGACCAATACTCACCCCCAGCGTGAAGACCTTGTTGTCCCACACGAAGCGGAAATCCTGAATGGTAGTGCGAATCTTGTTGGCCACATGCAGCGCATTGGCACCACTGCAACCTTCCAGCAGCACACCGAATTCATCACCACCCATACGCGCCAGGGTATCGCCTGATCGCATCTGTTGCTGGATCTGCAATGTCACCTGGCGCAGCAGTTCGTCACCTGCAATGTGGCCGCAGGTATCGTTGACCAGTTTGAACTGATCCAGATCCATAAACAGCAACGAGTGGCGTACGCCATCGCGATGAGCCTCACTCAGCGCCAGATCCAGCCGATGCTCGAACTCACGCCGGTTCACCAGGCCGGTGAGCGGATCGTGGCGCGCCAGAAAATGCAGCTGATCCTCGCTGCGCTTGCGCTCGGTGATATCCACTAAAAAACCTTCGATCAGGTCCTGGCGCTGACTGATCCCCTTGACCATCTTGGCCGACAGGGAAAACCAGAACGGCTTGCCATCGCGCCGGCGTCCCTGGGCCTCAAAATTCAGCACCTGCCCCTTGTTCAGCACCGCGCGACGGAATTCGTGATACAGCGCCGCATCCATGAAGGCCTGCGGACCTTTGTCGGTGACATGATTGATGAAATCTTCGGGCGACGCATAACCCATGAAATGGGCCATCGACGGGTTGGCACTGATGAAACGACCTTCCAGCGTGCACTGGAAAATTCCTTCGATGGCGTTGTCGTACAGCCCCTTGAAGCGTTCCAGATTCTTGATCGCTTCCTGCTTGGCTGCCAGCTTTTCCTTTTTATCGATATTGATGCGATCCGCCAGTGCCAGCGAAAACAGGACAACTTCCAGCGCCGAGCCGATCTGCAGGGCGTGATTGGTAAAGAAATTGATGGGCAGCAAACCGAATTTGGCGGCCGCCATGGACAGCGCACCGACGAAGAATGCCGTCCATGCCACCACAAAATAACGCGCCACCGCCAGTCCGCGGGTGAACAGGATGATCCCGGCAATCCAGCACACCAGACTGACGGGAAACACCATGCCCACCACGACGCGCACCATCACCAGATAACTGCCACTGATCGACAGCGCTGCACAGGCGACCAGAATCACGATCAGCACCAGCAATACCTGATAGGCCCAGCGCAAATGCTGCTTCAGATCGAGGAACGAAATCGTGAACAGCCCCTGGAACGTAATGGCGAAAGCAATCCCCAACAACAGGCTGACTTCATGCCAGCTGCCCGCCTGGGGCCACAAAAACTGATAGGCCGTGCCATCCACCGACAACTGGAACAGCAGGATAAAGAACGCATACACCACATAGTACAGGTAGCTGCTTTCCCTGACGGCCATGTAAATAAACAGGTTGTACAGCACCATTACCAGAATCAGGCCAATGTAGATTCCCTTCAGCACCAGGATCTTCTGTTCCTTTTCCCAGAATGCCGAGGCACGCCACAGCTTCACCGGAATTTCCATGGTGCCGCGGGTTTCCACCCGGATGAAGACATCCATGCGGGTGTCGTCAGCTTTCGGCAATGGCAGCACGAACAGGCGATGATAGATCGGCCGCTCCACAAACGCCCGATGATCGCCGACGCGCAGCCGTTGCAGGATACGTCCGCGTTCGACAAAGGTAATCTCGATATCGTCCAGCAGCGGATAACCGATTTCCAGCAGCCAGTCGTCAGGATCTTGCAGTTCCGTGAGGGTCACATGCAACCAGATGGCCGAGGCGCTGTAACCGAAATTGGGAATGCTGCCCAGACCGGGTTGCCAGGCAAACGCATCCGGGTGGGACAGAAAGTCTTCGACGGTGAGCAGGTGATTGGTGTCTTCCAGATAGCGGGCATTCATGCCCACATCATGGCGATCCACACTGTTTTGCAGGCTGACAAGATGATTGCCCGCGGACAGGGAAACCGCCCACGCAGAACCGGCCCACAGACAGGACAGGCACAGCCAAAGCAGACAAAACGCGCGGTTCAGGCGGCGGTATAGTGACGCGGGCATCTCGACGGTTTCACGTTCAATGTGTCCCGCTAACCATTTGTTTCATCGGCATTAATGCGGGCTTCCCTAAAGCATAGCCGCATCTGCCGGTGCCGCCAGAATCACCGGCTAATTCAGTTTTCCTGCAGGGCAGTCAGAAATGCGTTGATGCGGGCGGCGTTCTTGCCGATATCGCTTTGCCCCACCCGGCTGACGGAACGGATATCCACACGGGTCTTGCCGGCATCCACGGTCAGGCGCACCACGATATCGTCGACAAAGCCGAACCAGAAGGACGTATCAGTGGCTTCCAGCAGCCCGTTGGCCGGATCCACATTCACCACCTGCCAACCCAGTTTCCTTGCCACCTGCTGCACCCTCTGCAAAGTGTCGGGAATGTTGTCATCCAGCAGCAGCGGCTGGACCTCGGGATACGCCTCGCGCTGCGCGGCAGCCACCTCCGCCGAGTAGTCCAGCGGATTGGCATCGGCCGGCCGCTGTGCCAGCAGGGCCTGGAACGCCGGCGGATTCACCTGGTCGGTGGAAATGTCGTGGATACGCGGCACCTGCCCCGCTTTCACGCCGAAGAAGAATACAAAGCCCAGCGGTACCACCAGAATCAGGGCAATCAGTGCCGCCCGGTGCTTGGCCTTGTCATTCTTGCGGGCAATCGCCATCAGGATTGCCACACCGGACAGGGCCAGCAGGATGGCGCTGCTCAGCGCCGCGCCGCCAATCAGCGAGAACGCCGTGCGGAAATGCCACAGGCCAAACTTCGTTCCCAGCGCTGCCAGGGGATACAGCCAAGCCACGGCCACGGCGATCACCATCAGGATGGGCAACAGTCGGAAGAATTTTTCCATGCTCAGGTCTCCAGTTTATGAGCTACGACGTGGTAGTAACGGGCCAGCGACCGATAGGGTTCCCGGCGACTGAATTCCGTTTCCAGCGTCAGCAACTCGGTTTCGTCCAGCTTCTTGCGCACATCATGATGCATATAGTCGTGAAAGACCCGGATACCGGTGCGCAGTTCCACCCGGAACCCGCCCTCCTGCAACCAGGCCAGTACCTCATCCGGTTCGAGGGGGCTGATCGGTGTCAGTCCCTTGCCCTTGCCCCGGATATCCCCCGTGAGGACTTTGTGCAGAAATCCCCGCAACACACTGCGAAAAATGGTGGAATGCCGATTGTAAAACATTACCGACAGTGTGCCCCCCTCCCGCACCCGCGCCATTACCTGCTGCAGTACGGCTTTGGGGTCGGCCACCCATTCCAGCACCGCATGAAACAGCACCAGATCGTAGGTGGTCGCGGGCAGATCCTGAATCGCTCCCTGTGTGCATTGCATGTTCAGTGCCAAACCTTCGGCCTCGACCTGCTGGCGGGCCCGGCGCACCATCTCGGCGGACAGATCGAACAGGTTCACCTGATGCCCCAGCCGCGCCAGTCCGCGACTGAACTGTCCTTCGCCACCGCCGGCATCCAGTATCCGCTGCACCGGCTGCCCCTGGTACAGCGCTGGTAACGCCTCACGCAGATCTCTTTCCAGTAAATTCAAGCGGATACGCCCCTTGGCACCACCATAGACCCGGTCGGCGAACTGCTCGGCCAGGTCATCGAAATTGCGGTCCTGCAGGGTGTCAGGGTTTGTCACGTTGGATCACCGTTGGAGTGGGTTTGGACACTAATGGTCAACTGATATGCAAAATGTGCGATTTGGCTCACACACTGAACAGCCAAAACCGACAATTTTTGACACCCTTAACAAAATCGACGACTCGTCGTGGCACCAAGGTGTCGAATCCATTTACACTTGCCCTACAAGACACAAAACAACAAATTTTGAATACCAAAGCGGATGTCCAGGGAGTTGTCGGGCGTTCGTGGGGCTGGAAGGAATAACGATAATAAGCTTTTGAGGTTCCCGGCAATGCTGAAGATGATTCAGACTCACATGATGAAAAAGCGCGTCCAGGCCCGCGCTGCTCAACCGAAACAGACCGTTGTGGTCAACCAGGATGACATCCGGCGCAAGCTGGCTGAATATCAGCCCTCTGCGCAGCGTGCCAGCTTCACTGGCCCCAAACTCGACAAGAAGGAATTTGAAGGCGCGGTATAAACCCGCCAGCAGCGTTCCTGCGCAGGCCCGCTTTGCTCACCCATCGGTCCGGGATGGTTGAGTGAAGCGGGCCTAACTTGTTTCAGGCCCGCCGCTTTTTATCCGCCCCAGGCGCGATTCAACACCGACAGGGCATCTTCACGGCTGACTTCCACCGGATTGAAGATGATCGAACCGTCATCCAGCGCCATGTCCGCCAGTTTGCCCAGCTGATCCTGGGTCACCTTGCCGGTTTCCGCCAGGGTGCGGGGCAGCTTGCAGCGACGGTTCAGTTCATCCCGCATCTGCCGGATCACTGCAATGGCACGGGTACCACGTTCATGTGCCGGGGTGCGGGCATAGACCTCTGCACCGGCCAGATACAGCAGCAGTTCACCAATGACCTCGCCCCGCTCTTCCAGGTTGTATTCCAGCACGTACGGCAGGAACAGGTTCATGCACAGGCCGTGGGGCAAATGGCACAGGGCGCCCAGGGAATGGCCCAGGGAATGCACCAGTCCCACCATGGAGTTGGAGAAGGCAATCCCGGCCATGGTGGATGCCTGGGCCAGTTCCAGCCGGGCGTCGGCATCATCCGGCTTGTCCAGCACCCGCATCAGGTTCTCGCTGATCTTGCGGATCGCCAGAATGGCGTAGGCGTCGCTGATCGGATTCTTGGCCATACCGCAAAAGGCTTCGATGGCATGGGTCATCGCATCCATCGCCGTCATCGCCGTGATATGCGGCGGCAGGGTCAGGGTCATGCGCGGGTCAAGAATGGCCGCATTGGGCAGCAGGAAGTATGAGGTGAACGGCAGCTTCACACTCTTGTCGGGATCGGCAATCACCGCCACCAGGGTGACTTCGGAACCGGTACCCGCCGTGGTCGGAATCACGAAGAACGGCTTGAGCGGACGCTTGAGCACGCCCACGCCGGAAAACTCCGACAGATCATGACCGTTTTCGGACACCAGAATATTCACACCCTTGCTGGTATCGATCACCGAACCACCGCCCACCGCGATGATGGAGTCACAGTTCTTGCTGCGGTACAGCTCGGCAATCTGGCTCACCACCTTGGTGGAGGAATCCGGCGGCACATCATCAAAAATATCCACCACATCCATGTCGCTTTCGGCAAACGCGTTCAGTACGTGATCGATCAGGCCGGCACCACGCACACCCTTGTCAGTGATGATGAGCGGACGGGACGCGGACAGATTGCCCAGTTCGTAAGGAATGTGTTCCAGCGCGGCGCTACCGGCCACCACTTTGACCGGACAGAAAAATTCATAATAGGACTTGGTCATGGTCTTAACCCCGAATCAGATTCATGGCAACTTGGGAATAAATACGGCTACCGCCGGCGAGTTTTTCCAGCAACGACAGGTCGGTGGGATAGCGTTTGAGGGCACGCTGGGCGATGAACCGCGGCAGGATCAGACTTTCCATCCGGTTCAGGCAGCGCACGACTTTCATTGCGTAGGCGATTTCGCCATCCAGCAGTACGCGATCGTTGGCAAATGAGCGGGCAGTGCTTTCCTGGAACGAGAACACCAGAAACGCATGCTGCAGATGCTTGAACTTCATCGCCACGTCGACTTTGCGCGGTGCACTGCTGCCGATGTAACGCAGGGTGCCTTCTTCGGTTTTCACCATCACCAGCGCCGGACCATTGGGCATGACCCGCATTTCAAACATCAGTCGCTCGGGCAGATTTCGCACTTCTGCCCGGATCACCTTGTCCACCTGACTGGCCGCTTCCATCGAGCGACCGATAACCTCCATCATCAGCGCCACGTAGCGGCGTTTCCATGGATTCACCTTTACCCTGTTATTATTCATGGTTTTGGTCTGCTTGTTCGGGGTTAAAGAAGTTGGCTTAAATTGCCAGGACACCCATCCTAGTGATCAATTCCTGTGCCGTCCATAACGCAGGACAACAAATCACGCCTGACCAGGAAGTCATCAACGAAAAGCCACAGATCTTTACAGTCTAGAGGGTTATGAGCGACGCGAAGGCTAGGCAGAGTCGGGAAGAAAGGCAGAGTCGGGAAGAAAGGCAACGCCAGGGCGACAGGAAAACGGACCGGATGTGCGATACACCCGGTCCGCAGGGGACTCAGAGCCGGAAGAACGCCAACAGATCCGTCAGATTGATGCGACCGTCGCCGTTCAGGTCGAACTGAACGTTGGCGTCCGTCAATGGGCGGAACAGCTGACGCAGCAGTAACAGCAGGTCCTTCAGATTGCGCACACCATCAGCATTGAAATCACCTTTGGGCGCGGGCGTTTGCAGATTCAGCACCACCCGTACCGGATCGTGATCCGACGAACGATAGGCATCCGCGGCGTAGAAATCCACTTGCTGCTGGGCAGATTTGAATTCGACGTTGTAATCCAGGGCCCGGGGTTCATCGGCGTTGATGTGCCACTCCTGCACGGCGACCACACTGGGCAGCAGGTCGGCGCTGGCCAGGGCATGATCCAGATAACCGGCTTCGCCGTTGAACACATAGGAATAGGCATCCGCGCCGACAAACTGCGCAATCAGGTTGGCGTAACCACCGGCTTCCAGTGCGGTGATCGGATCTTCCTTGGCGTAGGCATTGAGGTCACCGATGATCAGCTGGTGCCGGCTGCCCGCACCGGTGGGATCGCTGACGAGCCAGCTGGCCAGTGCATTCGCCGCTTCTACCCGTTTGGCATTCCAGCAGCCTTGTCCGTCACCCTGATCGACATTGCTGTCGGTGGCGCCGCTGCAGCCTTTGGATTTGAAATGATTCACCACCACCGTGAGCGTTTCACCAGATGCACTGTGCACGAAGGTCTGGGCGAGCGGCTGACGGTTGTAAAAATCAAACGGCGCGGTGGCGATGGTCGCTGCTGCGCCTTGAGGTTGTACCACCGCAGGCTTGTAGAGAATGCCGACAGTGATGGCATCCCCACCCACCTGACTCAGGCCGGCATCGACATAGGCATAGGTGTCACCCGGTGTGGCATTGATCCGGGCTACCAGTTCGGCGATGGCACTGGTCGGAGTAAAGCCGTCGTTTTCCAGTTCCATCAGGCCCAGCACATCTGCATCCAGGGCACGTATGGCGCTGACGATTTTGGCGGCCTGACGCTCAAGTTCTTCGGCACTGCTGGCGCCGCGCTCGGTGGGAAAGCCGCCACCGACACCATCACCGTTGAAGAAATTCAGTACGTTGAAACTCGCCACCGTCAGGTTGCCACCCGCCACCAGTGCCGGCGTCGCCGTGCGCGGGTTGCTGGCGATAAACTGCGGCGTCACGACCGGCTGCACGCTCCACTCACTGAAGCCGTAATACAGCACGCCTTCGACGCTCTGCACCTGATCGCCACTGCGTACGCTGTTGGCAGCGCTCAGGGCCGGTGTTGGGTAAGGCACCAGTGTCGGATTCTGCGCGCTACTGCCGTCGTCCAGCAGAATCCGGTTCAGGGCGTTCTGCGCCATCACTGCCTGCGCATCCGCACCTGGCAACGCGATATTGGTAGGATTCATCAGCCGGCCACTGGACAACACCAGCTGCCCGTAGCGGGCCAGATTGTAGTTTTCTGATACCGTCAGGGTTTGCGGCAGGTGAATGCGCATACCTTCCAGCGCTTCCAATGCAGCAGCATCGTCGAGCGGCAGCGTCAGCGCCGTGCTGGAAAAAGTCTGACCCTGGGCACAGATGTCCACGGCCGTCAGGCTGGTGAGTTCGGTCAGGCCGAAGTATTCGGTTACCGTTCCCGTGACGCGCACCCGATCGCCTTCGCTGACATCGATGGCGCCGCTATTATCAAACACGAACAGGCCTTCCGACGTGAGCGGATTACCGTCCTGATCCTGTGCTTCTTCCTGCAGAAAGAAACCGCGCAAACGGCTGCTGCCCTGGAAATCGCCAACCACCACGGCTTCGACGCTCACGGTCTGCCCCGCCAGCGGCGATTCGTCACCCTCGCCCTGAATGGCGGAAATAAGTGTCGCCAGTTCGCCGCAGCCCGTGACCGGTTCCGGATCGGTACCGCCATCACCGCTGTCCGCATTACCCAGATCGCTGTAATCGTCCTGGGGAAAACCCTGCCATTCCAGTGCCGGATCAAACGGATCATCACCGGTTGCATCGCCCTCAGTGACTGATGCCAGCCGCCGCAAAGTGCGATTGGCGGTCGCCAGATCACCACTGCCCCAGGCAGCACCGGGATCAAAGCCGATCTGGCCGAACACATCCACCCATTCACCGTTGTTGACCAGTGCCACCGCATCATCACCATTGAACCAGCCGGCAGCGGTGGTCTGATTGGCACGGGCGACCATCTCGGGCAGCGCGCTGGCGTGAGCCACCACATAAGTCGCTCCTGGTGCCAGGGTGCCCGCCAGACTCAGGGTCAGGCCGGCGCTGGTGTTACCGTTGAAAAACGTCTGCAACTGGTAGGACGCAAGATCCACCGGCTCCACACCACGATTGGTGATTTCAATGGCCTTGTTGTTGCTGGAACCTTCGATGTATTCGGAAATGACCAGCGCGGCAGTTGCCGGCACTGAGGGAATCAAACCGGCCAGCGCCAGGGCGCCACCGGCAAGCAGGGAATGTTTGCGCATGATGCAGACTCGTCCGTGGAAAAGAAATCACGAGTCTGAACCACTACCTGTTAAGGTTTGATGGACAGGGAATGACGTTTTGGCGTTTTGCGCCGTCAACACTCGTAGCGCAGGCGCGCATCCAGCTGATCGACTGCCTCGGCCCAGTCGGAATCCTCCAGGATCGCTTCACGGATGAAGTCCGATTGACTGTCACTCCAGAATGGCGCCTGCTCAAGCGGTATCCCATCCCGCAGACAGCGGTGGCGCTGAATGAACTCGTCGATCTTGTCCGGTTCGCTGGGCAATCCCAGCTGATCGAACAGGTTCACCATCGAGTGATAGGCTGAATCCATAGCATCCTCCATAACCAAGTTCACCACTCAACAATCCTGAGCGAAAACGTCTACCGCTGCCACCCCACCTTTAGATCGATTGGTTATCTGGAAAGAACCCATATTCCGTTCGATTAAAAGCACCGGTTTTGACCGTGGGAACGCACAGAGTGGCGCGCCCTGCCACTGTGCGGGGCAGGCAGGAATCCGTACAATGCACCGTCACTGGGCACAGGCCCGCTGAACGATTCACCCGTACACCCATTGGGGGCAGACATGTCAGACCTGAAACAACAATTCGAAGACAGCGTGAAATACGTGCAGAGCGCAACCGGCAACTTCAAGCCGTCCAACGAAATGAAGCTGGAATTCTATGCCCTGTTCAAGCAGGCAACCGAAGGCGATGTGAAAGGCAAAAAGCCTGGGATTACTGATTTCGTTGGTCGCGCCAAGTACAGCGCGTGGGAAAACGTCAAAGGCATGAGCAGCGAAAAGGCCATGCAGGCCTATGTGGACAAAATCACTGCCCTGAAAGCCAAGCACGGCTGATCATTACAAAGCTGATGAAAAAGGGCGGAATTTCCGCCCTTTTTCATGTCTGGGTGAAATGCGGCGGCGAAGAAGACGGCTGCCGGAAAAATATGGCCGATTCCGGCTTCAGCCCAGCAATCCCTGATAGGGCAGATAAGCCACCAGATCCCCTTCTGCCACCGTGGTATCCACCGGAACAATCACAAAGCCAGTGCCCCAGCTGGCAGAATACAGGACACCGGAACTCTGATTCGGAAACGGTACTGCAACCAGTCCGCCAGCGCGGGATTCGAGCCGAACCCGCAAATATTCCTGCCGTCGACCGGGTTTGCGGATACTGAATCCCGCGGGCACCGGAAATGTCGGTGCTTCCCATTGACTGGCACCCTGGGACTTCAACAGCCAGGGCCGACACAGGATCGAAAACGTCACGAACACTGCCGCTGGATTGCCGGGTAATCCAAGAAACGGTTTGCCCAGCACAGTGCCAAAGGTGAAGGGCTTGCCAGGCTTGATCGCCAGCTTCCACAGTTCGATGTCGCCCAGCGTGTCGAGCGCGTTCTTGACGTGATCTTCCTCGCCCACCGACACACCACCACTACTGATGATCACATCGGCCTGTTCAGCAGCAGCACGCAATGCCTGCTCCGTTGCGGCGGGTGTATCCGCCACCACACCCAGATCCACCACCGGCAAACCCAGTTGCTGCAGCAGGCCGATCAGGGTGTAGCGATTGGAGTTGTAAATCTGCCCGGCTTGCAGCGGCTTGCCCGGCTCTACCAGTTCGTCGCCAGTGGACAGAATGGCCACGGTGAGCGGCTGATAGACAGTGACCTGGGCCACACCAATGGATGCCAGCAAACCCAGGTCCTGCGGCAGCAGACGGCGCCCCTGCGCAAGAATGCACTGGCCGTTTTGGATATCCTGCCCCTGGGGCCGAATGTGCTGTCCCTGGCGTGGCGCATCATGAATCAGCAAACCCTGGGGCGTTTCACTGCAGTCTTCCTGCATCACGACGGTGTCCGCGCCGGGTGGAATCTCGGCACCGGTAAAGATCCGCGCCGCAGTACCCGGCTGCAATGGCTGCGGCACCGCGCCCGCCGGAATGCGCTGACTGATTGGCAACGGCCGCCCTTCGGCATAATCGGCAAAGCGCAGGCAGTAACCATCCATCGCACTGTTGGGGGCTGGCGGCACATCAACAGCTGACACGATATCAATCGCCAACACTTTACCGAGTGCATCAGCCAGCGGCAGGATGTGCGTCCGGGCGGTGGGCTGGGCACGCTGCAGCAGGATGTCCAGGGCCTGCGCCAGAGGCATCAGGCCGGGGCGTTCACAGCAACTCATCCGCGGGTGCCACAGTTATCCAGTTGCATCCGCGCCTGGGTGATCAGTTTGACGAAGTTGCAGGGTTTGTGGCGGGAATCCAGCTGTTCGCGAATGATGCCGTCCCACGCGGTACGGCAGGCATTGGTGGAACCGGGCATGCAGAAAATCACGGTATTGTTGGCAAGACCACCCACGGCACGGGACTGCACGGTGGACGTGCCGATATCGTTGAGGGAAATCTGGCGGAACAGTTCGCCATAGCCTTCTATCTGCTTGTCGAACAGGGGAATGACCGCTTCCGGCGTGGTGTCGCGGCCGGAAAAGCCGGTGCCGCCAGTAATCAGAATGGCTTCAACGTCGGCGCTGGCAATCCATTTCGAAATGATGGCGCGAACCTGATAAATGTCATCTTTCATGAGGGCGCGATCCGCCAGTTGGTGTCCCGCAGCTTGCAGGCTGTCCACCAGCAGCTGGCCGGAGGTATCGGTTTCCACGGTGCGGGTATCGGAGACCGTGAGAACCGCGATGTTGACGGGAATGAATTCGGAAGATGCGCTCATAACAATATCCTGGCGTTTGGGCTATTCAGTTCGGATAATTTGGTTTAGTCAGTCTCGACGACGTGTGGTGCAACGGCTTGCTCACCCACCCGTCATATTCATGAAGCGGACGATCTGCGGCTCCTCAGCAAGATCGAAATAGTGCCGCTCCGGTTTCAGATCCATCGCCTGCACGATGGCCTGCTTGAGTGTTTCATCATCATCCGATGCACGCAGCACCGAACGCAGATCGGTGGAGTGCTCGTTGCCCAGACACAGCAGCAGACGCCCTTCCACCGTCACCCGCACCCGGTTGCAGTCGCCGCAGAAATTGTGACTGTGCGGTGAGATGAAACCAACGCGGGAACGGCTGTCGGCAAAGTCGAAATAACGGGCCGGGCCACCGCTGTCATGCAGGGAAGGAATCAGCGCATACCGGGTCGCAATCACGTCGTGAATATCGTCCGACGGCATGAAGCATTCCTGCCGACCGTGTTCGGAAATCGCTCCGAGCGGCATCTCTTCGATGAAGGTCAGATCCAGCTCGCGGTCACGGGCGAAGTCCACCAGCGACAGGATTTCATCGTCGTTGCGGCCTTTCAGAATCACGGCATTCAGTTTGACGCGCTGGAAGCCGGCCGTGCGGGCGGCGTCGATGCCGGCAACCACCTTGGCCAGTTCACCGGTGCGGGTCAATTCGCGGAATTTTGCAGGATCAAGACTGTCCAGGCTGATATTGATGCGGCGCACGCCGGCATCCTTGAGCGCCTGCGCCATGTGCGGCAACTGGGAGCCGTTGGTGGTCAACACCAGTTCGAGCCCGGGCAGCTGCCCGAGTTTTTCCACCAGTTTCAACACATCCCGCCGGATCAGCGGCTCGCCACCGGTCAGACGGATTTTCTTTACGCCCAGCGCAGCAAACGCAGCGCCGACCCGATACAGTTCTTCGAGGGAGAGGATTTCATTGCGGGGCAGAAAGGTCATGTCTTCTGCCATGCAGTACACACAGCGGAAATCGCAGCGATCCGTTACTGACAACCGCACGTATTCAACCTTGCGGCCGAATTTGTCGATGAGCGATGTCGGTAAGGATGCGTTCACGTTGGCTAACCTTTTTCCTGTTCCTGACGTTTGGCCACCTGCCACTCGGCTTCCATCTGATCCAGGGTCGCGTCGTCAAGGGTGATGCCCTGCTGCTTCAGCGCGTATTCCAGCGCGCGGAAACGGCGTTCGAATTTCTGATTCACCTTGGTCATCACCATTTCTGCATCCAGCTTGAAATGGCGTGCCACATTGACCGCGCAAAACAGCACATCACCCAGTTCATCCGCGATTTTTTCCACCGGTGCCTGCTCTGATACTTCGTGCTGCAACTCACCGATTTCCTCGTGCAATTTTTCCAGCACTTTCAGTGGATCATTCCAGTCGAAACCTTTTTTTGCCACCACTGACTGCAGTTTCTGCGCCCGCCGCAACGGCGACATGCTGGCCGGCACCTGATCCAGGATCGATTCCGGCAGCTGATTTTTTTCGGCCTTTTCCTGCTGCTTGATCGCGTCCCAGTTGGCCTTGATCTGCTGTTCCTGCGCCTGCTGACCCGGTGTAATCCGGCTTGCCAGTGTGCCCTGCGGGAACACGTGGGGATGGCGCCGCACCAGTTTTGCTTCCAGTCCCTGCGCCACCGCATCCAGATCGAAGCGGCCCTCTTCTTCCGCCATCTGGCAGTAGAAGATTACCTGGAACAACAAATCACCCAGTTCTTCCTTCAGGTGTTCCAGATCGTGCCGCTCGATGGCGTCCGCCACTTCATAGGCTTCTTCAATGGTGAACGGCGCGATGGTGCGATAGGTCTGTTTCGCATCCCAGGGACAGCCCACCTCCGGTTCGCGCAAGCGTGCCATCAGGTAGCGGATGCGCTCAATCGGGGTCGCCTTGTCCAGATCCGTATCAAGTGCGCTCATGTCAGTGCACCTGGTGGGAACGTTTGACGTCGACGACATTGGGCAGCTGGTTGATCCGCGCCAGCACATCACCGAGCGCCGCCAGACTGTTGATTTCGATAGTTAACGTCATTGTGGCGGTATTGTCACTTCTGTCGGAAAGGGTATTGACAGCGGTGACGTTGACCCGCTCGCCTGCCAGCAACTGGGTAATATCACGCAGCAATCCCTGACGGTCATAGGCCTTGATGAAGATGTCCACCGGATAGACGTGGCCGGCTTCGGCGCTCCAGCTGACATCAACGATGCGGTCGGGCTGGGATTCCTGCAGTCGACTGACTTCCTTGCAGTTTTTGCGATGGACCGTCACGCCCTTGCCGACTGAAATATAACCGACCACTTCGTCACCCGGCACCGGCTTGCAGCAGCCGGCAATGGATGTCATCAAGTTATCGACACCATTGATGCTGAATTCAGACGTGAGCGGGTTGATGCGGGGGCGGCGGATATCCAGCGGCAGCAGTTCCTGCTGGGGCTGATCGCCTTCCAGCGCCTGCAGGCCGTTGAGCACCTGACTGACCCGCAGATCACCGGCACCCACCGCCGCATACACATCCTCGGCGGTTTTCAAACCCACCAGTTGCGCCAGCCGCTCCATGGACACCCTGCCCATGTCCAGACGCTTGAATTCCTTGTCCAGAATTTCCCGGCCATCCTCGATATTGCGGCTGCGATCCTGCTGCTTGAACCAGTGGATGACCTTGGCACGGGCACGACTGGTGCCCAGGAAGCCCAGCGAAGGCTGCAGCCAGTCCCGGCTGGGACGGGCTTCATTGCCTTTCATGATCTCGACCTGCTCGCCGGTCTTGAGCTGGTAATTCAGCGGCACGATACGGCCATTCACCTTGGCGCCGCGGCAGCGGTGGCCCACTTCGGTGTGAATGTGGTAGGCGAAATCCAGCGGCGTGGCGCCGGCCGCCAGATCCACCACGTGACCATCCGGCGTGAACACATAAATCCGTTCGTCGATGATGTCTTCGCTGAACTGGGACAGCACACTGCTGACGGCAGAATCCCCCAGCTCTTCCTGCCATTCCAGTACCTGCCGCAGCCAGGCAATCTTGTCGTCATAGCTGTCGGCGCGACCGGTACTGCCTTCCTTGTAGCGCCAGTGGGCACACACGCCCAGTTCCGCTTCGTCGTGCATGTCCTGGGTGCGGATCTGCACTTCCAGCACCTTGCCATCCGGGCCCAGTACCGCCGTGTGCAGCGAGCGGTAACCGTTTTCCTTCGGCGTGGCGATGTAATCGTCGAATTCCTTGGGAATGTGCTGCCAGATATTGTGCACGACACCGAGTGCAGCGTAGCAGTCGCGGATTTCCGGCACCAGCACCCGCACGGCGCGAATGTCATAGACCTGATAGAAGTCGATATTCTTGCGCTTCATTTTGCGCCAGATGCTGTAGATATGCTTGGCGCGGCCAGTAACTTCGGCTTCGATGCCCACCCGCGCCAGCGCGTCGATCAGGGTCTTTTCCACGTTGCGGATATAGCTTTCCCGATCCAGGCGCTTTTCATCCAGCAGCTTGGCGATGCGCATGTAGGCATCCGGCTCCAGATAGCGGAACGACAGATCTTCCAGCTCCCACTTCAGGTGACCGATACCCAGGCGATGGGCCAGCGGCGCGTAGATATCGAATACTTCGCGGGCCACCCGCTGACGCTTGTCCGCCGGTGCGTTTTTCACGGCCCGGATAGCGCAGGTCCGTTCCGCCAATTTGATCAGCGCAACCCGCACATCATCGACCATGGCCACCAGCATCTTGCGCAGGTTATCCAACTGGTCGGACGCCTGTCCAAGCACGACTTTTTTCTCGGGATTCATCACGGCCGCAATCGCCGCCATGCGCAGAACCCCTTCGATCAGCTTGGCAATGCCGACGCCGGCCATCTTGCTGACACTTTCCAGGGTAGTCTTGCGTTCGCGCACCGCACGGTAAATCACCGCAGCCTTGAGGGAATCCGTATCCAGATGCAGATCCGCAAGAATTTCCGCCATTTCCAGCCCGGTCAGAAAGCTGCTGGCCGTGTCGGCCCAAACGTTGTCCGCTTTCGGCGCCTTCTGTTCCACTTCGCGACTGAATTCAGCCAGCTGGAGCAGGCCCGCTTCGTCGGTGAGTTCCACCTTGCCCTTGATGCGTTCGATCCAGGCGTGCAGATCAATGCTGCCATCTTCCCGAACCACCTGGTTGCTGCGTACCGTAACCATAGCCTGTGTTATTCCGGTTCAAAAACTGCGATCGATTCCACGTGCGTCGTGTGGGGGAACATATCCATCACCCCTGCCTTCAGCATGCGGTATCCCTGCTTTTTCAGTTCGCCTGCATCGCGCGCCAGTGTGGCCGGATTGCAGGACACGTAGACAATACGTTTGGGCTTGAATACGGTCATCTTGCTGACGATTTCCAGTGCGCCGGAACGGGGCGGATCAATCAGGATCTTGTCAAAGCCGCCGTGCGCCCAGGGCTGACCTTCGAACGGCTGGGTGAGGTCCGCACCGTAGAACTCGACATTGGACAACCCGTTGGCCGCTGCGTTCTCGCGCCCGCGCACTACCATCGCGTCGTCACCCTCCACCCCCACCACATGGGCCGCCCGGGTAGCCAGCGGCAGGGTAAAATTCCCCAGGCCACAGAACAGATCCAGAATGCGTTCACCCGGCTGCGGATCCAGAAAATCGATCGCCTGCTTCACCATCGTGCGGTTGATCTGCGGATTCACCTGAGTGAAGTCCGTGGGATGAAACTGCAGGGTGACGCCGAAATCGTCCAGGGTGTAATGCAGGCGCAGATCGTTGTCCGCCGGCCAGACCTTGTGAATGCTATCCGGGCCGGCGGGCTGCAAATAGAGGTGGAATTGCCGTTGCTGGCAGAACTGCACCAGCGCTGCCACATCGGATTCGGGCAGCGGTTTCATGTGCCGCACCACCAGCGCCGTCGCATCATCGCCCTGCGCCAGTTCGATCTGGGGAATCTGCAGGCGCTCCTGCAGGGATTCGATCAGCTGGCGGAATTCAGGAAAGGCCAGGCCGACTTCGGGCACCAGTACATGGCACTGATCAATTTCAGCGAGGAAACTGCTGTTCTTTTCGCGAAAACCTACCAATGCACGGCCTTTTTTCTCGACAAACTTGGCACCCAGGCGCGCCTTGCGCCGGTAGCCGTAAATCGGCCCGGTCATGGGTTCGAGCCATTGCGCGGGTTTGAGGTCGCCAAAATGCGCCAGCTGATCCTGCAGAATGCGCTGCTTCATCGCAATCTGCGCCTCGGGCTTCATGTGCTGCAGACTGCAACCGCCACAAATCGCCGCAGCAGAACAGCGCGGTTCCACCCGGTCGGCCGACGCCTCGAGGATTTCAACAGCACGGCCTTCGTCAAATTTGCCGTGACAGCGGGTGTACTGCATGACGACTTTTTCACCCAGCAGCGCGCCATCCACAAAGGTCGCCTTGCCGTTGATGCGCCCCACCCCGCGGCCGTCATGGGCCAGGGAATCGATGGTGATTTCCACCGGTGCGGTCGGGATGGGTTGTTTGCGGTGTTTTCTGCTCATTAAAACTCTGCTTGTAATTTAACTGGACCAACGTCAATTTGTGCCAACGTCAGAATGATGGAGAGGGGATTCGAATCTGGACACGCCATGAACCCATCCCTGGGGGCTGCACAGCGGCATCCATGCCGCTGAGCGTCCATATTCGAATCCCCTCTCCATCATTCCGCTACGTGCCTGCTGCAGGCCCGCATCACCCATTCTTCTCCTCACTCTCCCACTCCATCAGAAACGCCTGGAAATGGGGGTGGCCTTCGCGCTTCAGATACTCCTTCACCAGCTGCATTTCCAGCGCATGGGCTTCCGGCGACAGCTGCCCGCGAATCAGCGCAAAGCGCAGATACACCAGCCAGGTATTCAGCACATCGGTCTCGCAATAATCCCGGATACCCTTGATATCGCCGCGATGAAACGCATCCCATACCTTGTCGCCGCTCATGCCCATCTTGCCGGGGAACCCCAGCAGCGTCGCCATCTGATCCAGCGGTACATAGGCACGGGCGTTATACAGCGCCAGCAGATCCATCACATCGGTATGGCGCTCGTGATAACGGCTCAGATAATTGTTCCACTTGAAATTCTTGTCATCGCTGCCGGTGTCCCAATAGCGCGGACACACCACACCATGCACCAGCGACCGGTAATGCAGCACCGGCAGATCAAAACCGCTGCCATTCCAGCTGACCAGTGTCGGGGAATAGCGGTCGATCAGATGAAAAAACTTTTCGATGATGGTCTTTTCATCCGCCTGTTCATCCCCCAGTGACCAGACCGCAATCTTGTCCTGGGAACGGTACACGCAGGAAATCGCCACTACCCGCTGCAGATGCAGGCGCAGGAAATCATTACCCGATTCCTGCCTGCGCAGATGGAACATGGCATCGGCGGTATCGGCATCCTGGAGCCCTTCCAGGCCAAACAGGCGGCGACCGCCCTCCAGATCCGGCACGGTTTCAATATCGAAGACGAGGGAATTCATCACGGTCATTTGGAATCAAACACTCCCGTGGACAGGTAACGGTCACCGCGATCACAGATGATCGCCACAATCACGGCGTTTTCCACTTCGCTGGAAATCTTCAGTGCCGCCGCCACCGAACCGCCCGACGACACGCCACAGAAAATGCCTTCCCGGGCGGCCAGCGCTCGCATGGTGGTTTCCGCATCCTGCTGGTTCACGTCCATGACGCGGTCCACCCGTTCCCGCTCGAAGATTTTCGGCAGGTAAGCTTCTGGCCAGCGCCGGATACCGGGAATGGCCGAGCCTTCCATCGGCTGCAGGCCAATGATCTGGATGGCCGGATTCATTTCCTTCAGAAAGCGCGATGTCCCCATGATGGTGCCGGTGGTGCCCATCGAACTGACAAAATGGGTAATGGTGCCCTGGGTATCGCGCCAGATTTCCGGGCCGGTACCCTGATAGTGGGCCAGCGGATTGTCAAAGTTGCCAAACTGGTCGAGCACGATGCCCTTGCCTTCCGCCTGCATCTGCGACGCCAGATCCCGCGCGCCTTCCATCCCCTGCTTCTGGGTCACCAGAACCAGTTCCGCGCCATAGCCGGTCATGGCAGCCTTGCGCTCGGCGCTCATGTTGTCGGGCATGATCAGCACCATGCGGTAGCCCCGGATGGCCGCCGCCATGGCCAGGGCAATGCCGGTATTGCCGCTGGTGGCTTCGATCAGGGTATCGCCGGGCTTGATCATACCCCGGGCCTCGGCCTGGCGGATCATGCTCAGCGCCGGGCGATCCTTCACCGAGCCCGCGGGATTGTTGCCCTCGAGCTTCACCAGCACGGTATTGCTGGTGTTGCCGGGCAGGCGCTGCAGCCGAACCAGCGGAGTGTTTCCTACAAAGTCTTCAATCGTGGGATAATGCATGCTTGGATGTCCCGATCCCGAATCAAATGCGGCCTATTGTACCCTGCAGCGGGGGGTGAGCCTATCACCGACCGATTAATTTGCTTAGGTCACAACGGCTTGAATCAATAACAAAGTGGAACATCATGCTGCATCTGCTGAAGAAACTGCCATTTCCCAACAGCCAGAACATCGGCCTGCGTACCCGGGCCCTGCTGATCAGCTCACTGCCGGTCATCCTGATAGGCTCACTGCTGTCGGGGTTGTTCATCCAGCAGCGCTTCAGCGAACTGGATCAGCTGGTGGAAGACCAGGGCGAAATGATCGCGGCATCGTTCTCTCATGGCATTTTCGAAAGCATGACCCAGCGCCAGGGCCACACCCTGCCGTTCTACGCCCAGCGTATTCTGGAAGAGCGTAATGTGCGCTCGGTGGCCGTCTACGATCCCACCGGCAAGCTGCTGACCCAGGCAGGCCCCCGCATGCACCCGCTGGCCGACGGCACGCCGCTGATTCCACCGGATCATATCAAACACGCCCAGCACCGGATGACGGACACCACGCTGCGCGTCATTCACCCGATCTTTCCCGCCTCGTCCTATCACCCGCTGGCCGGCGACCGCCCTGAAGCGGGCTGGCTGGAAGTGGAAATCGATCGCTCGAATCTGGTGCTGGAAAAATACCGCAGTCTGCTGATCATGCTGATTGTCATGGGGCTGGCCGTGACAGTGAACGCAGCCATCGCCATGCATTTTTCCTCGACCATTGGCCGGGTGGTATCCAGTATCAAGGAGGCACTGGGCGCGATGACCAAAGGCAATCTCGAGGCGCGGGTTGCCGAAGATGCCTATGGCGAACTCAAGCAGCTGCAGGTGGCCCTCAACCATCTGGCACAATCCATTCTCGAAGGCCAGCAGGAACTGCAGCAGAACGTGGATCAGGCCACTGAAGATCTGCGCGAAACCCTGGAAACCATCGAAATCCAGAACATCGAACTGGATCTGGCGCGCAAGGAAGCGCTGGAAGCGAGCCGCATCAAATCCGAATTCCTTGCGAACATGTCCCACGAAATCCGCACACCGCTGAATGGCATCATCGGCTTCACCAACCTGCTGCTGAAAAGCGATGTATCGTTCACTCAACGGGATTATCTGGACACCATCCAGAAATCCTCGGAAAGCCTGCTCGCCATCATCAATGACATTCTCGATTTCTCGAAGATTGAAGCCGGCAAACTGGTGTTGGATCAGGTACCGCTGAATTTCCAGGACGTGGTCGAAGACGTGCTCACCATGCTGGCACCGATGGCTTACGAAAAGCATCTGGAACAGGTGAGCCTGTTCTATTCCGACGTGCCCACCGGCATCATCGGCGACCCGCTGCGGCTAAAGCAGATTCTTACCAATCTGGTGAACAATGCCATCAAGTTCACCGATCACGGCGAGGTCGTTGTGCGCGTGATGCTCGACGACATGAAGGACAACATGGCCACCATCAAGGTCACCGTGTCCGACACCGGAATCGGCCTGACCAAGGAACAGCAGCGGGCGCTGTTCAATGCTTTCCGTCAGGCGGACACCACAACTGCCCGCCGCTTCGGTGGTACCGGCCTTGGCCTGGTGATTTCCAAACACCTGGTGGAACAGATGCGCGGCGACATCGGCATGGAAAGCGAACCGGGTCAGGGCTCCACCTTCTGGTTCACCTTCCGTGCACCGGTGCACAATCTGGATCTGCTGGATTCACCGCTGATGATCAACCAACGCTGTCATATCGCCATCTACGACAGCAATGCCACCGTGCGCGCCAACCTGAAAAACACCCTGCAGAAACGCAAGGTGGAAGTGAGCGAGTATTCCGATCTGGGCGCACTCACCGCACTGCTCACGTCAGCATCACCGCAACAGCCCCAAGCTGTCATCATCGGCATCAACGCCCAGCATCCGCTGTATGCCGAAACGGTGGCGCTGGTCAAAACCAATCACCAGCAGGTGCCACTGATCATCCATGCCAATCCGGCAGACCAGAACGCACTGGCAGAACTGCTGGACGGCCGGGTGCTGCCGCTGATCAACAAACCCCTGTGCCAGCAGAAAGTGTATGACGTGCTGGGCAGCATCATCGAATCCGATGCCTTTGTCAGTCTGCGCAATCATGGCCATCACGAACCGCGCATCATCGACCGGTTGGAAAACCGTCCGCTGCGGGTCATTGCCGTGGACGACAATCCCGCCAACCTGAAACTGCTGACCGCGCTGCTGGAAGACCTGCATGTCCAGGTCACCGCCTGCGACAGCGGCATCAAGGCGCTACGCCATATCGAACAGCGGGAGTTCGATCTGATCCTGATGGATATCCAGATGCCGGTGATGGATGGTGTGGAAGCTGCACGGCGCATTCGCGTGATGGAAAAGGGCGAGCAGCGAACCCCCATCATCGCGGTAACCGCCCACGCCCTTGCCAGCGAAAAACACAACCTGCTCAACTCCGGCATGGATGATTACGTCACCAAACCGATCAACGAATCCCAGCTGGTGCACATCATTCACAAGTGGACCGGGGTGAATCTGCACCTGCAACCCGAACCGCTGCAGGAAGCGGCCATGGCCGCAGCCAATGTGGATGAAAGCCCCGTGGATCTTGCCCTGGGTGTCAGACTGGCGAACGGCAAAGCCGATCTGGCGGACGAAATGCTCGACATGCTGTATGCGTCGCTGCAAAAGGATAAGCCGCAGATCGAATCCCTGCTGCAGGATCGCGATTATGCCTGCCTGCTGGAAGTCGTGCACAAGCTGCATGGCGCCACCCGTTACACGGGGGTGCCCTATCTGCAGAAAGCGTCACTGGCGGTGGAGGAATGTCTGAAACTCAAGCAGTACGGCCAGCTTGAACTGCTGTGCAACGCACTGCTGGGTGAAATCGATCGGGTGCTGGAATGGTGCGGCGAACACCGCACCCCGGTGGCCTGATCAGCGCAGCGCTGAATAGGGATCCTCGTCGTTCAGATAGGCAAGCAGTTTCAGCTTGTGGGGATGCTGCCACAGCCACTCACGAAACGCTTTGACCCTGGCATAGTCTTCGACACCAAGCTCGCGTTCGTACAGGTGGACAAAGGTTTCCCGTGCGGATTCCTCGCGAATGCGTCGCTGCCAGGGATCGGTGAAAATACGGTTCAGATTGCCCGCCAGCCCTGCCTGCTTCAGCAGCGCCCACTCGCCCTTGTCAAGCCAGATACCATGCACCGCCGGACTCAGATCCAGCCGGTGATCGCTATGGGCAGAAATGCGGTACTTCACCATCAGGCCGCCGGAAACCGGACACAGCATCGCCTGCTTGTGATCTTCAGCCACCGGCTCGCCGGCCTCGGCATTGAAGGTAAAATCCGGATGGGTTTCCTTCCAGGTAAGATAGTCCGCCAGCATCACCCAGTTGCCGCCGCAATGATCGCAGGTGTGGCAGGGAAACAACTGATCCAGATAGGCGGGCTGCAACGAGCCCTGTTTGCAGCTGGTGCATTTCATAAAATTGCGTCCTTGATGCGCTGTTCCAGAATGACAAATGCCACCGCGTAATGCTTTTCATCCGAAATCGACAGATGAACATCAGTGACACCCAATAATTGCGCGCGCTCCAGCGCCTTGCCCGTGAAGGTCAGTACCGGCGCGCCCTTGTCGTCGTTGTGAATATTGACCTGCTTCCAGGTAATACTGTCGGCAAAGCCGGTGCCGAGTGCTTTTACAGCCGCCTCTTTCGCAGCAAACCGTTTCGCCAGGAAAGCGGCCTTGTTGCCACGTTTTTCGTATTCGGCAAATTCGGACTCGGTCAGCAAACGTCTGGCATAGGCATCACCACGCTGCTGCAGGGATTCCTGCATGCGCTCGATGCCCATGATGTCCGTGCCGATTCCGACGATCACGCCCGCGCCTGCAGCATCAGTCGTTTCATTTCACGCACGGCGTCTTTCAGGCCGGTGAACACCGCGCGCGCGATGATGGCATGACCGATATTGAGCTCAGTAATGCCCGGTAGCGCCGCAATCGGTTCAACATTCTGATAATTCAGTCCGTGGCCGGCGTTAACAATCAGACCCTGCTGCAAACCGGCTTCGACGCCCGCCTTGATGCGCAGGAATTCCGCCTGTATGTCCTGACTTGAATGCGCATCGGCATAGCCACCGGTGTGAATTTCAATGACCGGTGCCCCCGCCTTCGCCGCCGCCGCAATCTGCTCTGCATCGGCATCGATGAACAGGGACACTTCGATTCCAGCCGCTCCGAGCCGATCGCAGGCGCGCTTGACCCGGTCAAAATTCCCCACCACATCCAGACCACCTTCGGTAGTCAACTCCTGGCGTTTCTCCGGTACCAGACACACATGGGGCGGCCGCACTTTTTCCGCAAATGCAACCATTTCATCGGTCACCGCCATTTCCAGATTCATGCGGGTCTGCAGGGTTTCCATCATGACGTGGATATCGCGTTCCTGAATGTGACGACGATCTTCCCGCAAATGCACGGTGATGCCATCGGCGCCCGCTTCTTCGGCATCCAGCGCTGCCTGCACCGGGTCGGGATAACGGGTACCACGGGCCTGCCGCAAGGTGGCCACGTGATCCACATTCACACCCAGTAAGATTCGATTATGCAAATTCATGATGGCCTCTTGGTTTCCTGTTGGAACGCGGCGAACAGTTCGCGGCTTTTCAGCGGCTTGTCACCCAGATGGGGTGCCAGCGCGAGTCGGCTCAAACGCTTGGCCGCGTTGCGCACCTCGGTATCTTCATATTGTTGCCGGTGGATTTCAAGCAAGTGGGCACCGCGAAAACACAAACGCTGCTGCGCCGGTGCGGTGGGCAGATCCGCCAGCGGCAACAGGCCGGTATCGGCTTCATAGCGATACCAGCAATCTGCCTGGATTACATCACCGGCCACATCCCGATCCAGTACCAGTTCATAGCCCAATTCCCGCAGCAGCTGTTGTTCGAACCGACGCAGCGGAATATCAGTACCACCATCCTGCAGATCGATCAGTGCGTTGCGGTAGTAGTCGAAAAGTTCGGGCAGGGATTCTTCACGGTGCAGCAGGCGCACCAGCAGTTCGTTCAGATACAGCCCGCTGAACAGGGCAGTGCCGGTCAGGAAGATACTCGCACCCGCCGGTTCCAGCAGGCGCCCGGCTTTCAGTTCATTGTGGCCGTCAAAGGTCAGCGCCAATGGCGAAAACGGCTGCAGCAGGCGAGCCTTGGCCCCCTGCTTGCCTTCCTTTTTGAGATGCTTGAACAGAATGGAAACGCGTCCCTGACGACGCAGAAAGAATTCACCGATCAGACTGGTATCGCGAAACGGGCGGGCATGGAGCAGAAAGCCGGTGTCCGGCTCACTGGTTGTCATCACCGTAGCCCAGGCTGCGCAACGCACGCTCGTCGTCGGCCCAACCACTCTTCACTTTGACCCAGAGTTTCAGCATCACCTTGCACTCCAGCATCTTTTCCATGTCGATGCGGGCCTCGGTGCCAATCTTGCGCAGGCGGTCACCCTTGTCGCCGATGACGATGCGTTTCTGGCTGTCTTTTTCCACCAGAATCAGCGCGCTGATGTGCCATACGTTATTCTCGAAAACGAATTCCTCGATCTCGACCGCACAGGCGTAAGGCAATTCCATGCCCAGCTGGCGCATGATTTTTTCCCGCACGATTTCTGCCGCCAGAAAGCGCTGGGAACGGTCGGTGATCTGGTCTTCCGGATAAAAATGTTCGCTTTCCGGCAGGCGCGCATTCACCTCGGCCTCCAGCTGGTCCAGCTGACGGTTGCGCAGGGCCGAAATGGGCACAATGGCGGCGAACTCGCGTTTCTGTGCCAGCTCTTCGATGTGCGGCAACAGCGCGCCCTTGTCTTCGATTTCATCGACCTTGTTGATCGCCAGAATCACCGGCGCCTGGGTGGACTTGAGTTTGCGCAGGACGTGGTCGTCGCCTTCGTTCCACTTGAGGGCATCCACTACCATCACCACCACGTCCACGTCCCGCACCGAACTGGTGGCTGCGCGGTTCATGATGCGATTGATGGCCTTGGGCTCCTCACGATGAATACCGGGTGTGTCCACATAGATGGCCTGAAACGGACCTTCGGTCTTGATCCCCAATACCCGGTGACGGGTGGTCTGCGGCTTGCGCGACGTGATGCTGATCTTCTGTCCCAACAGATGATTCATCAGCGTGGACTTACCCACGTTGGGACGTCCCACAATGGCTACATAGCCACAACGGGGTGCAACTGATTCGTCGGTCATGATGATTCCCCGTTTTCCAATGCAGTTAACATGAGACCCGCCGCCATCTGTTCGGCCTGGCGGCGACTGTGACCCCTGCCTTCAAAACGCAGGCCGGCATCCGTCACCACACATTCCACCACAAATGACTGGGAATGGGAGGAACCGGACACATCCAGAATGTTGTACGCCGGTAACGGCAGTTTCTGCCCCTGCAGCCATTCCTGCAGCCGGGTCTTGTTGTCTTTTACCGTATCGTCCAGCGACAGGGTCTGCAGGCGTGGGCCGAACCATTCCAGCACCCGCACCTTGCAGGCATCCATTCCGCCATCCAGGTAGATGGCACCGATAATGGCCTCGACGCTGTCGGCCAGAATGGAATCCCGGCGCGAACCGCCGGTTTTCAGCTCACCGGGGCCCAGCAGCAGAAACGGCCCCAGCTCCAGGGTCTGGGCAATCTTGGTCAGAGTCGTGCCTTTGACCAGGCTGGCGCGCAGCCGGCTCAGCTGGCCTTCCCGCGCATGGGGAAAGCGCTCAAACAGGGCTTCACCAATGATGAAATTCAGCAGGGAATCGCCGAGGAACTCCAGGCGTTCGTTGTTCTGTTTGCCGCTGTAGCTGCGATGGGTCAGGGCCAGTTCCAGCAGTTCAGGACGCTGGAACCCATGCCCGATCCGTTTGACGAGAGGGGATGCTGTCATGAGCCCCGCGCATTGATGGTGGCGGCGTGGTTGAATTTCACCATGGCGTCGATGTTGCCGTACATGGGAATGCGGCGTTCATATTTGATTTCGATATTGATGATGCCGTCTTCTTTCTTCACCTTGACGTCATCTTTCCCCAGCGATACCTGGTTTACCTGCAGACGCTTGTTCAGGGTCTGCAGGATCTCATTGGGGCTCATGGCGCGGGTGGCGTCTTCCTTGGACATATTCTCGACCGCCGTTTTCACCGCCAGATCATCGTAATAGGGCGTCCACAGTTTCATGGCCGTCACTGCGGCGAACACGATCAGCAGGGCAACGGTCATCATGCCCAACGTCGACATACCATGCTGCTTTGTTATTGTATTCATGCAAATCGCCTCACCTTGAAGTACGCGTTACCGATTGGAACCGACGATATCACTCGATCAACTGATTACGTTCAAAACTGGGCATCCACCCTGGCATGTGCATCCACACCGCAAATGCCTTGCCGACGATCAGCCCGTCCGGTACGAACTGCCAGTAGCGGCTGTCACGGCTGTTGTCACGGTTGTCACCGAGGACAAAGTAACTGTCGGGGGGCACGGTCCAGGACTGGCCGGATTCCGCCGGGCGCTGCAACGTAACCATAATGGTGTGATTCACGTCACCCAGATGTTCATTATAGATTTTAAATTCCGGTTTGCCGGCTGGCAGCTGGGCTTCGAGAGTCTGCTCCACCAGCACATCATTTACATACAGCCGCTTGTTCTCATAGCGGATAGTGTCACCGGGCAAACCGACCACCCGCTTGATGTAGTTGATACTGGGTTTTTCCGGGTACTTGAATACCATGATGTCACCCCGCTCCGGCTTGCCGATCGGTACAATCTCGGTCCCCAGCACCGGCAGACGCAGGCCGTAGGCAAACTTGTTGACCAGGATGTAATCGCCTACCAGCAGGGTCGGAATCATGGAGCCAGTGGGAATCTTGAATGGCTCCACCAGAAACGATCGCAATACCAGCACCACCAGCAAGACCGGGAAAAACGATACCGGATATTCGATCCAGGCCGGCATTGGCTCATCCTTGCCGCGCAGACGCCGAAAGATCAGGATATCCAGCAGATACACGAAGCCGGTAAAGCCCACCAGCGCCACCAGGATAAGCGCAAAATCAAAATCCATCGTTTACTTGTCCACCTTGAGTACGGCAAGGAAGGCATCCTGGGGAATTTCGACACGCCCCACCTGCTTCATCCGCTTTTTGCCTTCCTTCTGTTTCTCCAGCAGCTTGCGCTTACGGGAAACGTCGCCCCCGTAACACTTGGCCAGAACGTTCTTGCGCAGCGCCTTGACGGTCTGCCGCGCGATGATCTTGCTGCCAATCGATGCCTGAATGGCCACGTCGAACATCTGCCGCGGGATCAGGTCTTTCATTTTTTCAGTCAGCACCCGGCCACGGTATTCCGCCTGATCGCGGTGACAGATCACTGCCAACGCATCGACTTTTTCACCGTTGATCATCACATCGACCCGCACCAGGTTGCTGGTATCGAAGCGCTTGAATGAATAATCCAGGGACGCATAACCGCGGCTGGTGGACTTCAGCTTGTCGAAGAAATCCAGCACCACTTCACTCATCGGTACTTCGTAATGCACCGCCACCTGTTTGCCCATGAACTGCAGGTTCTTCTGGGTACCACGCTTTTCGACGCACAGGGTAATGACGTTACCCAGAAACTCCTGCGGCACCAGGATGTTCACGTCCGCGACCGGTTCGCGGAATTCTTCCACCTTGGACGGGTCCGGCAGCTTGGACGGGTTGTCGACATAGATGGTTTCACCACCTTTCAGCACCATTTCGTAAATTACGGTAGGCGCGGTGGTAATCAGATCCAGATCGTATTCCCGCTCCAGGCGTTCCTGGATGATCTCCATGTGGAGCATCCCAAGGAAGCCGATACGGAAACCGAAACCGAGCGCATCGGAGGTTTCCGGCTCGAAGTGCAGCGAGGCGTCGTTCAGGCTAAGTTTTTCCAGCGCATCACGGAAGCGGTCGTAGTCGTCGGAACTGACCGGGAACAGACCGGCATAGACCTGGGGCTTCACTTTCTTGAAGCCCGCCAGCATCTGCACTTCTGGCGTTTTGGCGTGGGTCAGGGTATCACCCACCGGTGCACCACGGATTTCCTTGATACCGGCAACGATGAAACCCACCTCGCCTGCCTGCAGGATGCCGGTTTCGGTGCGCTTCGGAGTGAACACACCCACGCTATCGACGACATGATCGCGACCGGTGGACTTCACCAGAATCTTGTCGCCCTTTTTGACAGAACCGTGCATCACCCGCACCAGGGACACGATACCCAGATAGTTGTCGAACCAGGAATCGATGATCAGTGCCTGCAGCTTGCCTTCGCGCTCACCTTTCGGCGGCGGAATCACCTGCACCAGCCGCTCCAGCAGATCCGGCACGCCGACGCCGGTCTTGGCGCTGACCCGGGCGGCATCAGTGGCTTCGATGCCGATGATTTCCTCGATCTCTTCGGCCACCCGTTCCGGCTCTGCCTGGGGCAGATCGATCTTGTTCAGAACCGGCATGACCTCCAGCCCCTGCTCGATGGCGGTATAGCAGTTGGCCACGGACTGGGCCTCGACACCCTGGCCCGCATCGACCACCAGCAGCGCGCCTTCGCAGGCAGACAGCGAGCGGGACACTTCATAGGAAAAGTCCACGTGGCCCGGGGTATCAATGAAGTTGAGCTGATAGGTTTCGCCATTCTGGGCCTTGTAGTACAAGGTCACGCTGTGGGCCTTGATGGTAATGCCGCGCTCACGCTCCAGGTCCATGGAGTCGAGCACCTGGGCTTCCATTTCGCGATCGCTCAAACCGCCGCAGATCTGGATGAAGCGGTCTGCCAGTGTCGATTTTCCGTGGTCAATGTGGGCGATAATGGAAAAATTGCGGATGTGGCTTAAGTCGGTCACAGGCGTGTTTAACTTCAGGCAAAAGGGATGGAGGCGTCAAAAACAGCGGCCATTCTACCGGTTTTCCCCACGCCGTGCACCAGCAGAATGGCAGCGTATCAAGCCTCTGATTTTACTCGGCAAACGGGTATTCGGACGGGATCACGGGGCGGGCCCGGCGCAGCACCTGGGGCTGATAACGTTCGTCATGCTGATTGCGCTTGAAGTGAACGCGCAACGCGACAAAACCCAGGGTCAATCCAGCCAACCCCGCCAGGGCGGTATAGCCATCGGAGTGCGTCAGCGCATCGACGGGGATAGCAAACACCAGCGCCACCACCAGCGGCATCAGATAAGCCAGCACGGAACTGGTAACGACCATGGCCTCCGGCACACCAATGATGACTTCGTCACCCACCTGGTAACGCTGGGTCGTGCCCGCACGCATATGAACAGTCTGGCGACCCAGTTTGGACAGGGCGCTGTGGCCACAACCGGACTTGGCAGAACAGCTATGGCAGGCGGACTCACGAATGGTTTCAACCCATACGGCCCCTTCTTCCACTGCTACAACCTTGCCCGTTTCCTCGATCATGTCACTTGCCCGGTGGTGTTTTGTGACACTCTACTGCGTTCAGGGGCGACCTTCCAGTACTGCAACGTTCTCGGCAACCCGGCTTGCTGTGGCCAGCGGAATCTCGCCCACGACGGTTACCACGGAGCGCCCCTCATCCAGCACACGGTTGACGGCGACGGTCGCACCATGGGCGCGGGTCGTTTCACGCACCCCCGGCTTGCCAGGTTCAAAAAACACGGTAAACGCCGCCAGACCATCGGTAAACACCCGGGCACTGCGCTCGGGCTTGTCCGCGCGGGATGTGGTCCGCCCCGCCTGACGGAAGCCGTCCGGCAGCCAGCGCGTCTCCCAGCCACTGTTGTCGGACGCTTCAGCAGATGCGGCTTCTGACACCAGCTCGATTGCCCCTTCCTGCAGCTCGACCGCAGGCTCAAAGGCCGACAGCGGGACCGGATTACCGATATCCACCGAAACAAACTCGAACACTTCCAGTGGATCGCCCTCGGGGGGATTGGTTTGCGACTTCAACAGTACCCCGCTGGCTTCATCCAGCCAGAGACTGTAACCAAAGCGGTGACCATCCAGGGGCTCCACGTCGATTCGTACGCCGTCACGGCCGGCCACACGCTCACCGCCGGAACGCTTGAAGCGGTAATAACGGGACACTGCCTGGGTACTTTCTTCCAGTGCTGACAGTTTGCCCAGCGGGGAGCGTCCAACCTCGAGGCGGGATGTCACCCCCGGGTGCAGACAGGAAATGGAGGAGCCTTTGCGCAGGATTTCGGCCGGTTCACCACTCAGGTGCACCACCCGCTCCCAGACTTCGTTCTCGACCGGGGCGTGATAAATGGCGAGCGACGTCACCTTGCCACCGCTCAGCAATACGGAGTGTCCCTGAAAACTGGCCTGGCGGGACGCGGTAACCATCTTCTGCACCCACTGCTCGGCCGGCTCTTCCGCGTGAACCGGGAGCGCGGCCAACAGCAGGCTCCCGGCGATAATGGTACTGCGCCACCCCATGCTTATTGCTCCGACTGCTGGCCGGCGCGCACAGGCTTCAGGCCAACCACGCGGGCATAGGGCGCCACACCGGTTGCCGTATTAACAGCTGCATTGCTGGAATGGGAAATGAGGTACTCGTTGAGCTGATCATCCACTGCGGGGTTGTAGCGGATGATGTCCTGGCGCGGAATGCTGGCAGGCACACGGGTGACACTGCCCTGCGATACCGGCACCAACCCGCCAGCGGGCAACACAGCTGGACCAACGCCGCCTGCCGTCGCAGCAACTACCGGCACCGGCC
Organism: Gammaproteobacteria bacterium; assembly: GCA_041395845.1. Taxonomy (GTDB): domain Bacteria; phylum Pseudomonadota; class Gammaproteobacteria; order Pseudomonadales; family Ketobacteraceae; genus Ch67. The sequence continues at coordinate 89,636 of JAWKZS010000003.1, read as the reverse complement.
CGCCGCTCTGCACTGCCTGGCCCTGCAGACCTTGCCAGCCCAGAATCACCGCTGCCGATACCGACGCCGCCACTGCAACATTGGCAAAGGGTTTCACCAGCGCCGCTGACAGCCGCTTGCGCTGAACCTGGACCTCGTGCGGTGCTTCGGCTTCCAGCGCCTGCGCGACCCGTGCCGACAGGTCCAGCTCGCGCCATTCCATGGCCCGGCCGTGGGTTTCACCCCGCAGCACCGAGCTCGTCAACTGATAGCGCGCCCATTTCTGCGCCAGGCGCTCGTCTTCAGCCACGCTCTTGAGAACGCGCCGCACTTCCAGTTCGGATGTTTCACCGTCCATCAGTGCCGACAGCTCTTCCAGATTCTTGTCACTCATTGCTTTCACCTGTCACTTCATCCTCGCCGGATGTCCGCAAGCGTTATCCACAACCCTGCCGGCTTACACCTGCATGGCTTCAATTTTCTTGTCGATGGCCTCACGCCCACGGAATATCCGCGAACGCACGGTTCCCACCGGACAATCCATCACTTCGGCAATTTCCTCGTAACTCAACCCGTCGAACTCCCGCAAGGTTACGGCAGTGCGCAGATCGTCGGGTAATTCCCGCAGTGCTTCAAAGACCACCTTTTCCAGCTGGTCCTTCATCATTTCCTGTTCGGGGCCGCCAAACTCGTGGAGGGCATCAGCCCCACCGTACTGCTCGGCCTCGGTTACTTCGACATCGGTATCCGGCGGTCTTCTCCCCTTGGATACCAGATAATTTTTTGCCGTATTGACCGCAATGCGATAGATCCAGGTATAAAAGGCGCTGTCGCCACGAAACTTGTCCAGTGCGCGGTAGGCCTTGATGAAGGCGTCCTGCGCAACGTCCATTGCTTCATCCGGGTCGCGCACGAACCGGCTCACCACCGCGACCACTCTGTGCTGGTATTTTTTTACCAGAAGGTCAAATGCCCTTTTGTCACCCTTTTGAACACGTTCTACCAACAGCTGATCGGGATGTCGCTCAGCCATTCAATTCAACTCCCCATGCAAGCCCTTGCCGTCTTTCTAAGGGCACTGTGTATTATGACCGGACGCCACCGCATAAGTTCCGGTCGCCCCGCTCCCTGCGTCCATACCGGAAGCGATAATTGCCGCCGCATTGTATAATAGCGGCAACTTGCTATCTGGCGACAATGTTCTTTGGCCTGTGACCTGCAGGCCTTTTCTGTCTGGAATGACGAATGACGCGATTCAACCACGATATTCTGGTGATTGGCAGCGGTGCTGCCGGCCTGACCACGGCGCTGCATCTGTCCGCCCATCTGCGGGTCGGCGTCCTGAGCAAGGGCCCCCTGACGGCTGCCAACACTTACTACGCTCAGGGTGGCGTGGCGGCGGTACTGGATGAGAGCGATTCGGTGGAGGCCCATGTAGAGGACACACTGATTGCCGGCGCCGGACTCTGCCATGAAGATGCCGTGCGCCAGACCGTTTCCAATGGCCCCGCCGCCATCCGCTGGCTGATCGACCAGGGTGTGGGGTTCACCACGGAGCAGCTCGGCAACGGTCAGCTGGAATATCACCTGACCCGAGAGGGTGGCCACAGTCACCGCCGGGTGATCCACGCTGCCGACGCCACCGGCTTTGCCATCTCCTCGACCCTGATCGAAAAGGTCAAGCAGCAGACCAATGTCGCACTGTTCGAATCCCGGGTGGCGATCGATCTGATCACGACGCAGAAGCTGGGACTGCCCGGCAACCGGGTGCTGGGGGCGTATGTACTGAACAACGATACCGGCCAGGTGGAAGTGCACGAGGCCCGCTTTGTGGTATTGGCGACCGGCGGTGCGAGCAAAGCCTATCTGTATACGTCCAATCCGGATGTGGCCACCGGTGATGGCATTGCAATGGCCTGGCGCGCCGGCTGCCGGGTGGGCAACATGGAATTCAACCAGTTTCACCCAACCTGCCTCTATCATCCGCAGGCCGGCAATTTCCTGATTACCGAAGCCATGCGTGGCGAAGGCGGCCAACTGAAGCGCCCGGACGGCACCCGCTTCATGCAGGACTTCGATGACCGTCTGGAGCTGGCGCCCCGTGATATCGTGGCCCGCGCGATCGACCACGAAATGAAACGGCTCGGTCTGGATTGCGTTTACCTGGACATCAGCCACAAACCGGCAGACTTCATCAAATCCCACTTCCCGACCATTTATGAGCGTTGCCTGGAATTCGGCATTGATATCACGCAAGAGCCGATTCCGGTGGTGCCCGCCGCCCATTTCACCTGCGGCGGCGTGGTGACAGATCTGCATGGCCGCACTGATATGAATGGCCTGTATGCCATCGGCGAAACCGCGTTTACCGGGCTGCACGGTGCCAACCGCCTGGCCAGCAATTCCCTGCTGGAATGCATGGTGTTCGCTATTGCAGCCTGCCAGGACATGGCTGCACGCATTGCTGCGCCAGTTGATAACATTGCGATTCCTGACTGGGATGAAAGCCAGGTCACCGATTCCGATGAAGACGTGGTGATCTCCCACAACTGGGACGAACTGCGCCGTTTCATGTGGGACTACGTGGGCATTGTGCGTACTGACAAACGGCTGCAGCGGGCCAGTCACCGGGTGCAGGTGTTGCAGAAGGAAATCCTGGAGTATTACAGCAATTACAAGGTAAGCAATGACCTGATTGAACTGCGCAATCTGGTGCTGGTGGCGGAGCTGATCATCAACTGCGCCTTGGCCAGAAAGGAAAGTCGCGGCCTGCATTACACGCTGGATTACCCGGACCTGCTGCCGGAAGCGCACGACACTGTGCTGGTACCGCCCAACTATCGCCCGGCCGCCTGATCCTTGTCGGGAGCCCAGCGCAGGAATACCTGCAGCTGGCGGAAGGCCTCTTCGCCGCTGGTGCGGGCCGTGAGCAGCAGGTGCAGTGGCCAGCGCCAGGGCCGCGCAAGACTCAGACGAATGAAACGACCATCCACCCGCGACGCGGGATGCAAGCGAAACGGCCCCTCCTGCACGCCGCTACGACGTTCGCAATACCAGCCATCATCACCCAGCCAGACTCGCCGGATCGACCAGGGCAGGCAGCGCAGACCGTGCAACAGGGTTGACCAGATCAGGCTGACGGCGGCGACCGGCATCAGCCAGATACCGTAAGGCTGCCATTGCAACAGCACCGCGATGACAGCGCCATGGGTCAAGAGGATCAGCCCGCACAGCGCCGGACTGGCGCCGATATTCAGATCAGGCGTCCACACCGAACAGCACCATGCTGACAATACGGGCCAGATCCGGCTGTTCCGGCAAGGTGCGCTTGGTGAACCACTCGAACATATCGACATCGTGCTCCTCGAGAAAGCGCTCGAACAGCAGCTGGTCTTCGGGGGAAAGCTGCTGGAAATGCTGCTCAAAGAACGGCACCAGCACCACTTCCACTTCCTTGATGCCGCGACGGCATTGCCAGGCCAGGCGGCGGGCCTTGTCGGCGGGGGATTCGTTGGGATCGGTCATGTTTGCGGACTCCTGCTTGCAGGGGCGGGATTATAGGCAAACCGGCAACGCAATCCTATCGACCTGGATCAACAGCCTGCTGGCAAATTGCCCGCGCTGCCGTATCATGACTGCTTCTTTCGGGATATCAACGGGATGAAGACGTTATGTGGCAATCGATCCAGGCTTTCCATCAGCATCCGCAATGGGGTCTGCATGTGCGTTCACTGACAGAAGAAAGTAGCGACCTGCTGGCCGGCAATTCACTGGCGGCCTGTATCAGCAGCCTGGACCTGATCCGGGTCAGCGGTGCGGATGCCGAGACCTTCCTGCAGGGGCAGACCACCTGCGATTTTCGTGAAGTGCGCCAGGGCCAGATCCGCCTGGGAGCCCACTGCAATGTGAAGGGCCGGGTACAGGCCAGCTTCTATGCCCTGCCGCAGGGCGAGGACTTCCTGTTGCTGTTGCCCAAAGGCCAGGGGGAACCCACCCGCGCTGCACTCGCCAAATACGCGATGTTTTCCAAGGCGACACTGAGCCTGGACACCAGCCTGTGGCCACTGGCGCTGCTGGGGCCCGACGCCCGGCGCTGGGCCGCACGAATTGGGGGTGCAGACCTGGAGGCAGGCAAGGTCGCGACTGGGGCAACGGGGCTTGTGGCCTGCCTGGATCAGCAAACGTTTTTGGCACTGGTACCGGCCGATCAGGCCAGCGCTGCGTTGCAGCAGCTCCACGCCGATGGAGCCACTCTGGCCGGTGATAATGTCTGGTGGCTGGACCAGTTGCACAAGGGCATTGCCCAGATCCTGCCAGCACAGAGCGAACAGTGGATTCCCCAGGAGTTCAATTACGATCTGGTAGGCGGGATAAGCTTCAAGAAAGGCTGCTACAAGGGCCAGGAGATCGTGGCGCGGATTCATTACCGCGGTCAGACCAAGGTGCGTGCCTACCTGCTGGAAGCAGACGCCACTACTGCGGATGCAGGCCTGAACGTCATCAATGCCAGCGGCCAGACTGCCGGCAATGTGTTACAGGCAGCCTTTGTGAACGACCACTCACTCCTGGTACTGGCCGCGCTGAAAACAGCCGCTGCGGAATCAGAATCCCTGCGATTAGAACCAAATGAAAGCACCAACCTCCGGCTCATTCCCATGCCCTATGCTATAACTAATTAACAAGGAGGCGGCGTTCGCCTCCTTTCCTATTCAAACCGGGCCATCACCTGGCATGGTCCGTTAGACCGGAAGTGGAGCAACGCCCCGATGACGCATGTCGCAGAAGTCGTCCTGCAGGAAATCAATGATCTGATCGACAACGACCAGCTGGTACTGCCAACGCTGCCCGAAGTCGCACTGAAGGCCCGAGAAGTCGCCGAAGACAACAACGCATCCGCCGGTGATCTGGCGAAAGTCGTGAACACCGATGCCGCCATGACGGCAAGGATCATCAAGGTCGCCAATAGCCCGATCATGCGCGGCGCCCGGGAAATCCAGGATGTGCAGATGGCCATCGCCCGCCTCGGCATCACCTGCATTTCGAATCTGGTGACAGGGCTGGCGATGGAACAGATGTTCCAGGCCACCTCGGATTTCATCGACAAGCTGATGCGCAAGTCTTGGGCCCACAGCACCGAAGTGGCCGGCATCGCCAACGTGATCTGCCGCCACTACACCAAACTGAAGCCGGATCAGGCGACACTGGCCGGCCTGATTCATGAAATCGGCATTCTGCCCATCCTGACCTATGCGGAAGAGTCCGATCGCCTGAACGATCCGATCACCCTGCAGAAAGTGATTGAGATGATCCATCCACAGGTGGGCGTGCGCATCCTGCAATCCTGGGACTTCCCGAAGGAATTGGTGGATGTGCCAGCCAACTACACAAAATTCCACCGCGACACCAAGACCGACAAACCGGATTACGCTGACATCGTGATGGTGGCGAATCTGCAGACCTACATGGGCCAGAAAGAGCATCCCTTCATGCAGATGGACTGGGGCAAGATCAGTGCGTTCAAGCGTGTCGGACTGGAACCCAATATGGAAGATGGCGAGAACGAAGATCTGTCGGCAGAAATGGAAGCCGCCATGGCCATGCTGCAGGCTGGCTGACGCGGTTGACAGCAATAAAAAAGGCGCCCATTAATGGCGCCTTTTTTGTTGCCTGCGGCATGTGATGACCGCTTACTGTTTTTCAAACAGTTTCTGAATGCTGGAAAAATCCTTTTTGCCGAAACCTTTGGCACCGTGCAGTTCAAACAGGGATTTTGCCAGCGCACCCATCGGCGTGGCACTGTGACTGTGCAGCGCGGCTTCCAGCGCCAGACCCAGATCCTTGTTCATCAGGTTCACCTGAAAACCACCGTTGTAATCATTGGACGCGGGTACATTGGGCATGACACCCGGCCACGGATTGTAGAGTTCCAGCGACCAGTTGCGACCAGAACTCTGCAACATGATCTGCGACAGCACCGCCGGATCGAGGCCGTTGTCCACACCCAGCTGTAATGCTTCCGCCGTACCGATCATGTGCACCGCCAGCAGCATGTTGTTGCAGATTTTCGCGATCTGACCGGCACCATGATTGCCTGCGTGAAACACGTTTTTACCCATGCAGCGCAACACCGGTTCCGCCTGTTCGAACGCTACCTTGTCGCCACCGACGATAAATGTGAGCGTACCCGCCTTGGCGCCACCGACACCGCCGGACACCGGCGCATCCAGGGTTGCAATGCCTTTCTGCTGAGCGGCCCTGGCCACATTAATGGCGTTTTCCGGTGCGATGGTGGAGCAATCGATCACCAATGTATGGGCATCCAGATGATCCAGCAGGCGGGTCTGATGCAGATAAAGGTCTTCAACGATCTGACCGGAGGGCAGCATGGAAATGAAGACATCCACACCGGATGCAGCGTCGATGGCTGACGCTGCCGCCTGCGCACCCTGCTCCACCACGGATTGCACCAGGGCAGCCGACAGATCAAACACCTTGACCTGATGTCCTGCCTTCACCAGATTGCAGGCCATGGGGCCGCCCATATTGCCAACGCCGATAAAACCGATCTTTGCCATGGTGATGATCCTGTGAGTTTAGTGACCCAGACCGGCGAGCGGATGCTGCGCCCAGGGTGAAGTGAAATGCTGTTCGATCCAGTCCGCCGGGACACTGGCAACCGACTCATGCTGCCAGCGGGGCTGACCATCCTTGTCCACCAGCAATGCGCGCACGCCCTCGGGAAAATCCGGATGCAGACAGCATTGCACGGACATCACCAGCTCCATCTGGAACACCTGCTCCAGCGACCACTTCTTACCGCGCTGTAGTTGTTCGAACACCAGATGTGCCGTCATCGGACAACCCTTTTTCAGGGTGGCGATTGCCTTGCCGAGCCAGGGATCGTCGGTGGTATGCGACAGGATATTGTGTACGACATCCGCACAGGTATCGCCGTCGGTCAGCTGCTGGATCAGATCGTAGTTATTCCGCACCAGCGAGGCCGGCAACGCAGCCAGATCTTCGAATTCCCGCAACACATGACTGACCTGACCGTGATGCTGTTTGGCATCGGTTTCCCAGACCACCTGTTGCAGCGCGGCGATCACAGACGCTTTATTCGCAGCAGGAATAAAGCGATCCGCCATGCCGACAAACAGCGCGTCCGCCGCATTGATATTGGCGCCCGTCAGCCCCAGGAACAGGCCAGTGCGCCCCGGTGCGTGATTGAGGAACCAGGTGCCGCCCACATCCGGGTACAGGCCGATGGTAATTTCCGGCATCGCCAGCCGGGACGCTTCTGTGACCACCCGATGGGACGCACCGGACATCAAACCGATGCCTCCACCCATCACAATGCCATGACCCCACAGGATCAGCGGTTTGCGATAACGGTGAATCAGATAATCGAGGCGGTATTCGTTTTCAAAAAAATCCTGACAGAACGTCAGTGCCTGCAGCGGACCTACGGCTTTGATCTTGTCGTGCAGCGCCTTAACATCGCCACCCGCACAGAAGGCCTTGTCACCGGCACCCTGCAGCAGCACGCAGGCAATCGTTTCATCCTGTTCCCACGCCTGCAGTTGCGGCAACAGCAGTTTCACCATCTCGGCGCTCAGGGAATTGAGTTTCTTTTCTACATTCAGTGTCGCGACACCGATTTTTTTCCCCTGGCTGGCTGCCAGGGTTTCAAACAGTACAACATCGGTCATTGCAGTAACTCCGTGGCGCCTTCCAGCAACAGACGGCGCGCGATGATATGACGCATGATCTCGTTGGTGCCTTCCAGAATCTGGTGCACCCGATTGTCCCGCAGATAGCGCTCCAGCGGGTATTCGCGAATGTAGCCATAGCCGCCATGAATCTGCAGGGCTTCGTTGCAGATGGCAAACCCGGCATCGGTAGCAAAGCGTTTTGCCATCGCACAGTACAGCGTGGCTTCCGGGTCCTGCTCGTCGAGTTTGCAGGCCGCCAGTCGCACCATCTGTCGTGCCGCTACGAGTTCGGTGGCCATGTCCGCCAGCTTGAACTGCAGCGCCTGGAAATTGCCGATGGCCTGACCGAACTGCTTGCGCTCATTCAGATAACGCTGTGCAGTATCCAGTGCTGCCTGCGCTGTGCCGAGCGAACAGGTCGCGATATTGATGCGGCCGCCGTCCAACCCTTTCATCGCCAGCTTGAAGCCATCGCCTTCGTTACCGATGCGGTTCGTTACCGGAATGCGCACATTGTCGAAGGTGATAGTACGGGTAGGCTGACAGTTCCAGCCGAGTTTTTCTTCCTTGCGGCCGTAGCTGATGCCATCACTGTCGGCCGGCACGACCAGGCAGGAAATGCCTTTTGCGCCTTCGCCACCGGTGCGCGCCATCAGGATCAACACATCGGTGGAACCGGCACCGGAAATGAAACACTTGCTGCCGTTGATGATGTAGTGGTCGCCATCGCGCCGCGCGCTGGTTTTCAGTGACGCCGCATCCGATCCCGCATTGGGTTCGGTCAGGCAATAGGATGCCAGCAGATCGCCGCTGGTCAGCGCTGCACCCCACTGTGCCACCAATGCGTCGCTGCCGAAACTGGTCAACATCCAGGTGCACATATTGTGAATCGTGATGTACGCCGTGGTGGCCGTGCAACCGTAAGCGAGCTGTTCAAAAATCAGATGGGCATCCAGCCGCGACAGCCCCATGCCGCCGGCGGATTCCGGGGCATAGATACCGCAGAATCCCAGGGCGCCGGCCTTGCGGATCACTTCCACCGGAAAATAGGCATCGGCATCCCACTGGGCCGCATGAGGTTGCAGTTCCAGCCGGGCAAACGCCCGGGCGGATTCCTGAAAGGCTTTCTGATCGTCGCTGAGATTGAAGTCCATGGCGATTATTTCAGGTGAATGGTCATGTTGGGGCCCGCCGGAATATCACTGTCGAACCAGCGCGCGGTGACGGTTTTGGTTTCGGTATAGAAACGCACGGCCTGTTTGCCGTAGGCATGCTGGTCACCATAGAAGGATGCCTTCCAGCCGGTGAACGAGAAGAACGGCAGCGGCACCGGAATAGGCACGTTGATGCCCACCTGCCCCACTTCGATTTCATGCTGGTATTTGCGCGCCGCAGCGCCGCTGGCAGTGAAAATCGAAGTGCCGTTGCCGCAGGGATGATTGTTGATAAAGGCAATCGCCTCTTCCAGCGTATCCACTGTAACGATGCACAACACCGGGCCAAAAATTTCTTCGCGATATACGGACATTTCCGGCGTCACATCCGCAAACAGGGTCGGGCCGACCCAGTTGCCATCGGGATAGCCTTCCACCACACAGGCAGAACCATCCAGCAGACAGGTGGCGCCTTCCGCCTTGCCTTGTTCGATCAGCTTCAATACGCGCTGACGGGCCTGCGGGCTGATCAGCGGCCCGAACGCCGCCTTGGGATCATTCCACACACCGGGACGCACACTGGCCAGCGCATCCTTGATGTCATTGATCCAGTCTTTCGCTTCGCCCACCAGCACCGCCACGCTGATGGCCATGCAGCGTTGACCCGCCGCACCCACGGATGCGCCGACGATGTTGTTGATTACCGCCTGCCGGTTGGCATCCGGCATCACCACCATGTGGTTTTTGGCGCCGGCAAACGCCTGCACCCGCTTCATGTTCGCCGTACCGGTCTGATAAATGTATTGCCCCACCGGTACCGAGCCCACAAACGAAATCGCTTTCACATCAGGATGGGTCAGCAAGGTATCGACCTGCTCCTTGCGACCGTGCACCACCTGCAGTACATCGCGGGGCGCACCGGCCTCGATAAACAATTCCGCCAGTCGCATCGGCGTGAGCGGATCCTGTTCCGACGGTTTCAGAATGAAGGTGTTACCGCAGGCGATGGCGAGCGGAAACATCCACAGGGGAATCATCGCGGGAAAATTGAAAGGCGTGATGCCAACACACACACCCAGCGGCTGCGTCAGCGAGTAGGAATCGATGGCAGTCGCCACGTTTTCGACGGTTTCACCCATCAGCAGGCTGGGAATATTCGCCGCGTGCTCCACCACTTCGATACCGCGCCAGACGTCGCCTTTGGCGTCTTCAAACGTCTTGCCGGTTTCCTGCGCCAGGATCGTCGCAATTTCGTCGTGGTGTTTTTTCAGCAGCTCCTGATATTTCAGCATCACTCGCGCGCGGGTGGGCACCGGCACATCGCGCCAGACCTTGAAGGCAGCCTTGGCCGATTCGATGGCGGCGGTCATTTCCGCAGGCGTGGCGCAGGGCACCTGGGCGATCACCGCCTGGGTGGCCGGGTTGGTGACATCAATCCACTCGCGGGATTGGCTTTGCTGGAATTCCCCGTTGATCAACTGGGCAACGCGGACGGGAGTAGCTGCGGTGTTCATGATGACGCTCTCGGTTAGCGGAGTGATGACAACCTTTTTAGCATAGTTCAGAGAGCGGGAACATTGACGATCTTGCGCCACAGGTGGACTATATTGCGGTAGACGACATTTCAGCCAAAGGATGATCATGCCTGTTTCCTCGAACTGGCCCCTGCAACCGGGTGCCGTGCGGTTTTTTGTGCCGCATTTTGCGGTGCAGACCCTGGCCCAGCATGCGTTATCGCGGGATCTGGTGCTGCATGGCGTGGGTTATTACCCCAAGGCCTATGGACACCAGATGGCCCGTTCGAGTCACGAAGATCACTTGCTGCTGTACTGCAGTGCGGGCAAGGGGCTGGTGCGGGTAGGACGGCAGGAATTCCGGGTCGGCAAAGGCGATCTGGTGGTGTTGCCACAGGGGGTGGCTCATGATTACCAGGCCGATGCCCGCGATCCCTGGAGCCTGTACTGGGTGCATTTCGGCGGTGAACAGAGTCATGCGTTCTTGGATCATCTTGCGTTACCGCCACAGACTTACGTGATCAGCGTGGGCCTGCATCCGAAACTGCTGGCGGATTTCGATGCACTGCTGAGCGTACGTGCCACCGGCTATCACATGAATGCCTTCATTCATGCATCACAGGTGTTCCGTCAGTGCCTGACCTATCTGGCACTGCTGACCACCAGCCGGGTGCGGCAATCCGGGCATTATCTGGATCTGCAGGGCATTCAGGCGGTGATGGAGCAGCATCTGCATGGCGAACTGGATCTGGACGCACTGGCTCAGCATGCCCGTCTGTCGAAGTTTCATTTCTGCAAACGTTACAAGGCGCTCACCGGCTATTCACCGATCCAGCATTTCATTCACCTGAAAATGGAGCGTGCCTGTTATCTGCTGGATGTGTCGGATCAGTCGGTGGGGGATGTGGCGCAGGCGTTGGGCTATGACGATGCGCACTATTTTTCGCGGCTGTTCCGCAAGGTGACGGGGATTGCACCGACGGCGTACCGAAAGCTGGCGCGAGGGTGATGAGTGCAAGATCGAGGCGTGGCGGGCGTCGATTCCGGACGCTCAGCGACAGGTGAGCTGGCTTAAGAAAAGCGCTGCTTTCTCTAGCGAACGCCACGAACGAATTCGTGAGTGGCCGGCCCCGGAGGGTCGCTGTGCAGCCTACAGGGATGTATTCATGGCGTGTCCGGAATCAGACTCCCGCCACGCCTCGACCGCTAGCAATAACCTATAAATCCGGCACTGCCCAATCGATCGGCGTCAGCCCACGCTGCTGCAGATACTGATTCGCCTTTGAGAAATGTCCACAGCCGATAAAGCCGCGATGGGCCGACAACGGTGACGGATGGGGCGCAGTCAGAACGCAATGCTTCTTGCGATCGATGATCTGGCCCTTCTTCTGCGCGTAACTGCCCCACAGCATGAACACGATACCTTCGCGCCCGGCATTGAGTTCGCGAATGGCGGCATCGGTAAACTGCTCCCAGCATTTACCCTGGTGAGCGGCGGCCTTGCCCTGCTCCACCGTCAATACCGCATTCAGCAGCAGCACGCCCTGCTCGGCCCAATGGGTCAGGTTACCGTGATTGGGAAACGGAATATTCAGATCGCGCTGCAGTTCCTTGAAGATGTTCACCAGCGACGGCGGAAACGCCACCCCCGGCTGCACCGAAAAACACAGGCCATGGGCCTGATTCGGGCCGTGATACGGGTCCTGGCCGATGATCACCACCTTCACCTGATCGAACGGCGTCAGATTAAAAGCGTTGAAATACTCGTTGCCCTTGGGATAGATGGTTTTCCCCAGGGATTTCTGCTCCTGCAGGAACGCACGCAGCTGCTGCATGTAAGGCTGCTGGAATTCGGCGAGCAAATGCTGCTTCCAGCTGGCTTCCAGTTTGATCTGGGACATCGCGGTCATCGGCGGCTCTCAATCGCGGGCGGGCATGAACGCCTTCAGCTGGCGCTTGAGCATCTTGTGCCCCTTGCTCAGGTCCAGCTGGTCCACCGGCACCATCAGGGCTTCCTGCTCAATGCGGAACACGGTACCCATCAGCAGTTCGCCGGCAATCTCCGGCTCTTCAACGCCGATCAGACGGCACAGCTGCACCAGTTCATCCAGCAGATGGTCGAAGTAGGTTCGCGCCACTTCCCGCAGACGCGGATCGCGCTGACACTCGTGCATGAACGCCTGTTCTGCCAGGATGTGATCGCGCTTGTCACGCAGTTCCATCTGGATAAAGGACATGATCAATGCGGTAAGACGATCGAGCAGCTGCTCAAGCAACTCCGGATCGCTATGCAGGGAATCCTTGTGCTGGTTGACGAAATCACCGATGTGCTGATAGATCGGATTCACCACATCGCTCATGGCGTTTTCGGCGAACAGCGTGAAGGTGTCCGCAATCAGATCGGAAATATCGTTGAAATAATAGGTGGTGGCAGAAAGGGGAACGCCCGCTTCCTTGGCGACGGCCCGGTGCCGCACCCCGCGCACACCATCGGACACCACGATGCGCAGGGCCGCTTCCAGGATGGTTCGACGCCGCTGTTCACTCCGGGCGCGTGCCGCTTTGCGGCCACGGTAATTGATCGCGCTTTCGTCCGCCATAAATCCTCTGATTCTGGATGTCTGCAAAGCGCGGAATCATACCGCAATCTGCACGGGTTTTCATGACGAAACGGAAGGCGGTTAGGCAAGACCGGACAAAAAAAGGCCCCGGAGGCTTTGGTGGCCGCCCGGGGCTTCCCAGCAAGAAATCGAGGTTGTTATTGTTGTTATGGTCATGCTGGGTATACCAGAGCAAGTGACGGGCCAACTCGTGATTTTCCGCAAACGCCTGATTTAACGAATTATTTACCAGACGGCGTGTTACTGCGGTAACACTTCCCAGCAAACCACAGGTCAAAATGTGACCAGCTGCGTCAGTCTGGGCGGGCCTGCTCCACATTTCGCCGAACAGTGGTCCTGCACCTGAACGTCGCCGTTGTTCCGTTTGACTTGTCAGGTTAGGCCTGCCTCAATGAACGTGAATCCATCACCGGTATCTGCCATGGAAGAATCTGCACCAACACTAGTCCTGCTCCTGTCAGCTGACCTGGACGCGGAGACCCTTGCCGATCTGGAGGCCCTGTTCAAAGAGCAGGATCGTCCCATGCCGGAACGGCAATCGCTGAGCGAATGGCTCGCGGCACCACGACCGGATTCCCGGCTGCTCTGCCTGTTAAGTGACGCCGAGTTCCGCCTGCTGCTGCAGCATGATCAGGTGGGGGAATGGCAGATCGCCGTGTTGCCGCTGAAATCCAACAAAGGCGTGCAGGCCAGTTTTGGCGTGCCCTCCAGTCTCGAATCCGCCCTGAAAGGTGCGCTCGAGATGGAAAAAGCCACACCGATCGACCTGCTGACCTGCAATGGCCAGATTATGCTGGGCACCCTGATCGTTGGCGACGTGTGGGGCTTGCAATCCAGCCATGTTGAAGAACATTTCTGGCGCCGGATTCGCGTCACCCTCGCTCACTTGGGCAGCCTGCGCCTGGGGGCGTATTCATTTACCACCGGAAAAGGCCAGGAACAGGATATGGCTGCCATGGGGGTCATGGTATTCGGCCACAATTTTGCTGGCAGTTCCGCCACCGCCATCAGCCAGGAACTGATGGTGAACGACGGCAACCTCAATGCATTCATCCTTTCACCCACCAGCGTGATGAGTCACCTGTGGTTTCTGCTGAAACTGCGCTTTCTCAAGCGGGTTTCGTTGCAGCAGCTGCCGCACAGTGTTGGCGTCATCCGCACCAATGCGCTGACCGTTCGCAGCCAGCGTCCCCAGGACGCCACCCTGGATGGGGAAAAATTCCAGGGCCAGGAATGGATTGTGGAAGTGCGGGAAAAAGCCGCCAATATCCTGATCGGTAAAAAAGTCCAGCTGGCAGAAGAAAGCAGCAGCCGGGAATCCCTGCGCACCACCCATCTGCCCACGCTGGCCACCAGCCGCATGCTGCGGGAAAAGTCCCTGCCGCTGTTTCCCCACGCAGCCGAAGCGGATTTTCGTGACCTGTTCAAGAACCTGCGGGATAGTGCGCGCCTGTCCACGGCCTTCATCGTGCTGATGATTCTGAGTACGCTGCTGGCCAGCACCGGACTGTTTCTCAACTCTGCGTCGGTGATCATCGGTGCGATGATTCTGGCGCCGCTGATGGCGCCCATCATTTCCCTGTCGATGGGCATCGTGCGATCGGAACACGGGCTGATTCAGACCAGCATCAAAACCCTTCTCACCGGACTACTCATGGCGCTGTCATTTGCGGCGCTGTTCGCCCTCATCACGCCATTGCGCACCATGACCGGGGAAATGGACAGCCGTCTGCATCCAAGCCTGCTGGATCTGGCGGTGGCACTGCTGTCGGGCGTGGCGGGCGCCTATGCCAACGCGAAAGAGGAAATTGCCAAGAGTCTTGCCGGCGTCGCCATTGCGGTCGCGCTGGTGCCACCGCTGGCAGTGTGCGGCATCGGCATCGGCTGGGTGCAGCCAGACATGGTGCTGGGCGCCGGCCTGCTGTTCCTCACCAACCTGGTAGGTATCATGCTGGCCGCCAGCATCACGTTTCTGGTACTGGGATTTGCTCCGGTCAGCCGCGCCCGCAAGGCACTGCTGCTCAGTATCGGCCTGATGATCCTGATCGCCATCCCGCTCGGCTTCGCATTTCGCGCGATGGTGCAACAAAACGCCATTCACCAGTCACTGCAGGCGATTGGCAGCGAGCATCCCGAGGATGGCATCTTTCAGGTGCGCGAGGTGGTGCTGGGTGCCGACAAACCTCTGGTGCGGATGGAACTGCGGGTGAGTGGCACCTGGAATGAGGCGATGATGGCGCGCCAGAAGGCGCGCATCGTTGAACACTTGGGGCAGGATATCGACGTGGAGTTTGTTGTCATGTATGTCTACTGATCCGACAAACTCCGGCCGAACATTACAGTGACTTGCAGTAGGAATCCGGCAGCGTAATGGTATAGAGCCTGCCACCGATACTGATCACCTGCTTGCAGGAACCCGTATAAGTAACGACGGAAATACTCTGTACACCAGCAATGGATGTCGCCTCTACCGGCAGCTTGGTCTGCTCCGCTTCAATCCGGTTGCCTTTGTCATCGACGATGACCGGATTGCCATTCAGATCGAACCTGATGCTGAACGGCAGGTACTCATCCCGTCCTTTTTCCGGCTGTGAAACCTGATCCGTGCCGGAAGACCCAGCCTCCTCTGGCGCGTCACCGCAACCCGCAAAGAAAGGTAAAGTCCCCAATACCAGCAACATCGCAGCGCGGGCCCAGACTCGTGACATACGTTGTTCCATGTTAACTCCTAGTAATCATCAAAAATTAAGATTTATACGACAAAACACCAGTTGGGCGGGATAAAAACCCAGGAGCGACTCCCCATCCTCCCGGAAATACAGGATCTCCGTATCCTCATCCGTCACGTTCCTGATTCCCGCTTCCAGCAGCCCTATGCGCTCAGGCAACCGGTAACCGACTGACACATCGACGACATTGGCTTTCTGCTCATCCATGGTAGCTGTCTGCAGCCCATCATTGAACGCAAACCGGTGCCGGTAATGCGTGAACTTCAATGCTGCAGACAAGCGGCCACCCGGGAACCATCGTACTTCGAGCGGCACCCTATCGGTGCGCGCATAGCTGATGCCATCGACCGCATCGCGGTAGTAACTGTCATTTATCACTGAATACCGATAACCGGCAAGCAGAACCCACTGCGGGGACAGCTGAACATGTGCGTAAGCATCCCCCAGGTTCTCGCTGGCACGGGTTTCTTCGGTGCCGGTGCCATCCACTGTAGCTTCACCGTCGAGCAGACGACGCATGATCGATGCCCCAAGCCGGATCGAGGATGTTGCCGTGTAATCCAGACCGAGCGCGCCGTTGCGACTGCGCAGACCATCACGATCGGCAAAATACTGGTTGAAGCCTGCGACGGTGACTGGTTCAAGGGTCTGGCCCGCTGCCACCAGTTTGGAAACGCTCCGGAATGCTGCAACCCGCAGGGAAAGCGAGTCAGTGAGTCCGGCAGTCAGGCCGAATTTGGGTGACCATCTGCTGCGTCCGGCATCAACGTCTTCCAGGCTGGATTCTTCCGTCACATCCACCAACATCAACAGGGGAATCTCGACAGTGGTGACGGTATTGACCGCCGAATCACCCTGCAGCGCCAGGTCGGTATAGGTAATGCCCAGTTCCACCAGCACATCGTCCACCGGGAACCAGTAGCTGTGGGCATAGACATCATCTTGCCGCCGCCGGGTATCTTCTTCAGTAAGTGCATCAATTGTAACAATGTTGGGGGGAAAACCACTGTCGTCGAACTGGGAAAGATTGATAGCAAGGCTGGAATCGATATCGACGTCCGTGCGGCCTGCACCGTATACCCAGCGCCACGCATCGGCCTTATGAACACCCTGAATTTCCCAGGTTTCCGGTTGCTGATCCAGCCGGTATCGGCCCTGATAATCCGGCTGTGTTTCGGCCTGATCATTATCAAATTGCTGGCTCACATAAGACACGGCGAGCGCATTGGCAGGATCAAACCGGTGTGTCAGTGAAACCCGGGCCGTTTCCCGCTCCTGATTATCGAACAACATGCGTGACTGCTTGCCGTCCCAGCGTGGCGCCAGATCGCCGCGATCCCAGTCCAGCGTGCGATATTCCAGCTGCAGCTGCGTTGTGGTGGTCACCTGCCACTGCAGCATTCCGTTGTAAATATCCTGCGTCTGGTCTGCATTGTCGCGCCAGCCGTCACTCTCGAAATGATACTGCCCCAGACTGAGTGCCAACGGCCCTGCCAGGATCGAACCGGTCAGGTCATTGCCCCAGGTGCCATCGCCAGCACCGTAACCGTTCGCGCTGGCGTAAAGTCCATCCCGGGAGAACAGGGAGTGGTATTCATTGAGTCCCGGTGTTTGCGGGCCGGCACCGGCAACCAGAGCGAGATCGGTTTCTGCCAGTTGCGGCTGCAATGGATAGGCGGTTAGCGGCGCCCAGATCTGCGACTGGAACAGCTCGGACACACGGGCGGTTTCATAGCGGGGATCACCGGCATAGTGGTCGGCGAGCAGGCGGTGACCTTCACTGCTGGCGGGATCAAGCCGGGTGGCTTCCCAGCCACTGAGCAGGACGCCCTGGGAATAACCCGCTTCCTGATAGGCCCGCGCCAGCGTTGCACTGCGCGTCGCCGCGTCGCTTTGCAGCAATTGTTCACCGCGATACGGCGCACGGTTCGCATTCAGATCGCGGGCGCGTTCCAGTTCCTGAACGGCGCCCACCGGATCACTCACCAGCAGCTTTTGCACACCGGTGTAGAAATAGGGCGTCGGATCATTGGGATCGAACTGCTTGGCCAGCCCCCACTGCTCGAGTGCTTCGGCATCACGCTTCTCGGCAAAATAGGCCCGGCCCATGTAGGAACGCGTCACGCTGCGACGGGGATCCAGGCTGACCGCGTATTCCAGTTCGCGCCGGCCACGCTCAAGATCACCGTCGCGCAACAGTGCCAGCCCCAAGCCAAGATGGTATTGCGGATGGGCGGAATCAAGTGCGATGGCGTTGCGGAAGTGACTCTGCGCCTGTTGCACGTTCAACGCCAGCAACTGCGCAAAACCCTGGGCGCCTTCCCACTCTGCCGTACGGATTGCGCTGTCTGGCACCTCCGCGAGCACCTTGCGTGCAGCCGCCACATCGCCCAGGGCGAGATGCAGCTCACTCAGCCGCAGGCGGGCCAATACGCTATCGGGTTGCACCTCGACAGCGCGGCGGGCACTGCTCAGGGCCTCTGGCAGATCCAGTCTGGCCTGCAGCGCGTAGGACTGTGCCAGCCAGCCTGCGGCGCGCTGCGGTGCGCGCTCGACCGCCACCTGTGCAGCACGCAGCCCACCCGCAGTATCGCCGCGCGCAATCGCGGCAATGGCGACAAGACTGTGCGCTTCGGCAGACAGGTCACCACTGAGTGCAGGCTGCAAAACCCGTTCAAATGCAGCCACATCACCCAGCTGGAGCAATAACGTCGCCTGCGCAACACGGATGACATCGCTGGGCTGATCCACCGCCAGCAACACTAACGCCTTATCAATGCGGTTTGCCCGCAGCGCCTGAATGGCAGCATCGAGAATTTGCCGATCGGCCCCGACCTGCGGCTGCAGTTCCGACAACACCAGTACCGGCGGATAAAAGATTGCCCACTCTACCAGGGATGCCGAATTTACCTTCAGACGGGTCAGATCCTGATCCGCACTGGCAGTGACAATCTGCTCTCCGGCAGGCACGGCCACACGACTGCGTCGGTTATAAGCGGTGACCTCGCCTTCGATGACACTGACACTCCCCTGCATCTCGGCTGCTACCAGGAATTCCGTACCATCCACCACCGCGTTGACATAAGGGGTTGATACTTCGAACTGCTGCGCAATCCGGCTGATGAAATGTCCAATTCCGCGGGTCAGCTGAATCCAGAAACGCGTTTCATCCTGCTGTGCCGGAAACTGCAGCACGGTATTCGCATCAAGCCGTGCAAAGGTATTGTTACTCAGGTACAGCGCTGCCCGACCATGCTCACCCACCTGCACCGTTTCGCCCGGGCAGACCAGCTGCTCGGCCTGCAGCGGTTGCCAGTCTTGCGCCACGGTTTGCCGCTGTACCAGCCCTTCGACCGCAACCACCCTGGCCACCCAGGCTTCACAGGCCTGCACGCCGCCGGACACGCCCACCAGCAATGACAGGGATAACACGATACTGCGACGGAAATTGCCGTTTCCCTGCAACGGGCGACTCTGGCTTTTGCTCACGGACTGATCCACCTATTGGTCTTTCGGAATGAATACCGGGCTTGAATAAGAACGTTGCATCACAACGTGAATGGAAGCGGACTACATTGTGTCCAAATTTATCCACACTATTCAACAACGCATTGTTGTGTAAGGCGCGTGATAGGCGATTAATTTACCGAACGCTGGATTCGGTCATCAGGTCTGATTATTTTTTCAGCAAACACGCAATGCCCTGCTCCCAACTGGGCAATAATTGATCGCGACGGCGGGATTCGCTGAAATGCCGTGCGTAGAAGGCACAAGGGCCATCGTCCGGATATGCTGCACTCAATTGCGCAAAATGTTCGGCCGCCTGCCACCACTTGCCTGTCTCGAACAGTCTGAGCGCCACCGCGAAGCGCTCCAGCAGTTCGAACGCGGTATCGTGCGCCAGCGTATACAACCGCAAGGGATTGTCCTTGCCGGCGAACCGGAAACGTCCCAGGTCGCGCAGATCCGCGGTGCTTTCGTTGACACAGGCTTCGCTGATCAGGATGCGCGTACCGATCTGTTTGTTGGCACTTTCAAGTCGCGCCGTGGTATTCACCAAATCCCCCATGGCGCGGAATTCGTAAT
The DNA here is from genome assembly GCA_041395845.1 of Gammaproteobacteria bacterium. Taxonomy (GTDB): domain Bacteria; phylum Pseudomonadota; class Gammaproteobacteria; order Pseudomonadales; family Ketobacteraceae; genus Ch67. Next base: position 69,841 of record JAWKZS010000003.1, on the reverse strand, counting down.
GATCTGCAGCGCCGAAATGTCCAAGCACAATCTCGCCTGCATGCAGACCAATCCGGATTGGCAATGTCCGGCCGGGGTGTAATTGATTGAACTGATCCACTGACGCCAGCAGTGCACGAACCACCGGGGCCACCTGCGTCCAGCGTGCATCACGATCAATGTGTGGCCACAATGCAATCACACCGTCACCGGCAACGTCGGAAATCAGGCCACCCCCCTGACGAATGGGTTCAATCACTGCGGCATAATAGTCCTGCATCAGGCCGGACAGCTCCACCGGTGCCAGTTGTTCAGACAGGCGCGAGTAGCCTTCGGCATCGGTCACCAGGCAAAGGCTGTCGTGCATTTCGCGGGTGGCCGGCAATGCCTGCTGCTGGAGCAAACGATCAAGCTCATCGGAAGGCAGATATTTTCCAAAGGCGCTTTTCAGCACCGTCTTTTGCGTCTGCAGTTCACGGCTGCGTAACCAGATACCCAGCCCTGCCGCCAGCGGCGTCTGCAACAACACCACATTGAACCAGGGCAACCACCAGAACCATTCGCTGAAACAATACAGAATGAGCGCGCTGCCAATCACCAGCACCACCACGACCGCGATGGCTCCTGGAATCGGCGCCAGTCGGCGCGCAATCACAAAGCAACCGAGTCCATACGCGACGCTCAGGATCAGGTTGAGATACCAGGGGGACGGTCTCAGCCAGGAATCATCCTGCAAATTGGCAAACGCCGTCGCAGCCAGTTCCACACCGCTGATATCCAGACCGGACTGGTCAGTAAACGCGGTATAAAAGCCATCACGCTGATCCGGTTGATCCAGAGCAGAAAAGCCGACGAAAACCACAGCATCGCGCACGGATGCTGCCACCTGATCCGGTGTCGTAAGCAGTTGCGCATAACTGATAGTGGGAATGGCATGGGGTGGGCCATAGAAATTGTACAGACGACCAGGGCCATGCTGCTGCCAGACCGATGATTGCGCGACATCATTGTCGATCAACTGATACGCCATCGACGGGAGCGTCGGATGCCGGGAAAGCTGCGGGTGCCAGAGGAAGAAACGGCTTACGCGGGCAGGAATTTTCGGCAGTATCAGCGGGGCGGTCGCGCGAGCCGCGTCAGCAAACGGCGCGTAAGGCTGCTGCAAGGTGTGCTGTTCGGCCTTGCCCAATTCACCCAGGTCGATCTGGCGACGATCCGACCGCGCGAACAGAATCACGTTGTCCGCCGCTCGCAACGCCTCTGCAAACGCCTCGTCCCCTTCAGGTTCGCGGGCTTGTTCGAAGAAAATATCAAACACTACCAGACGCGCACCCAGGCGATCGAGCGCTGCAACGGCCTGCGCATGGGTCTGTCGTGACCATTCGTGCAGCTTGGTTGACAGCCCCAGCGCAGCCGCACTTTCGCGGTTGACTGCCAGTACAATCACCCCAGCCGGCGCCGGGCGCTCACCCCTGAGTTTGAACAGGGACTCCAGCCCCAGGGACTCCTCCACCGCAACGCCCCACGGCGTCACCGTCCACACAGCAAAAAGCCCAATGAGCAATGCGGCAGCGAGCCACTGCAAACGCAACATGGATTGTTCCATCACCCTGGTCGTAGAAAGCCGGTACTATACCCCACCTTCTGTTCAGACTACGCAATCAGCAACGGCAACACCACAGTAAATCGGGTTCCATGTCCTGGCTGACTGGTGACATCCACCGATCCGTCCATCAGATCCACCAGCGACCGGACAATCGCAAGCCCCAGGCCAGTACCTTTGGTATCCTCCGGCGTGTCGGCCGAGATCTGCTCGAACGGCAAGAAAATCCTGTCGATGTCCTGCGGGGCGATACCCACGCCTTCATCCGTCACACCAAGCATCAAACGCTGATCATGATACTCGCAATCAAGCCTGACGTGTTTTCCGGCGGGTGTGAACTTCACTGCGTTGGATAATAGATTCAGTACAATCTGGCCGATCTTTTTCGCATCACCGGTGACAGACACGGGCATTTGATCAGGTACCTGCAACAGCAGGTTCACACCGCGTTCTTCCGCCACCACGGACACCGTATTCACGACACCCCGCAACAGCTCCACCGGATCAAACGGCTGTCGCTGCAGCGTCATCTTGCCGGCGTCAATCTTGGAAATATCCAGCACATCATCCACCATATCGGCCAGACGCTGGGCCGAATCCAGGATGATATTGACACCCTCGTGGACGTAGGCAGGCACCACATCCTTTTCGACGCGTTTCTGCAGACGACGACTGAAGCCCAGAATTGCACTGAGTGGCGTACGCATTTCGTGATTCATGTTGGCAAAGAATCGGCTGCGCTCGGCGTTGGCCTTTTCCAGCGCCTGATTGAGATCGTGAGTCTGCTGCAGACGCAAGCGCAACTCCAGCAGATCCACCACATGGCGGGACAATGTTTTCAGTGCCATGCGCTGATTCGGCGTCAGTTCGCGTGGTTTCACATCGATGGCGCACAACGTGCCTATCGCAAAATTGTCCGGTGTGATCAGCGGCGCACCGGCATAGAAACGGATGCGGGGATCTTCCAGCACCAGCGGATTGTCGGCAAAACGCGGATCACGGGTGGCATCCGGTACCACCATTACCTCGTCCTGCAGAATGGCATGGGCACAGAACGCCAGATCGCGATGGGTTTCCTCGGCAGCCAGCCCCACTTTCGATTTGAACCACTGGCGGTCGCGATCCACCAGACTCACCAGGGCAATCGGCGTTTCGCAAATGGCAGACAGCAAGGTGGTTATGGCGTCGAAATCCGCCTCTGCCGCCGTATCCAGAATACCGTAACGCTGCAGCGCTTCGAGGCGTTCCTTTTCATTGGTCGCACAGGGGGCAACAACCATGACAACTCCGTTAGTCGGGTGAATGCTCTGCAGTATAGCAGTCACGCCCTTGTTGATTGCCGGGGCGAATCATTTCTGGTACTAATGTTCCAGCAGTATTGCGCACGCTAACAACAATAAGTATCTAGAGGGATTGCATCATGTATACCCACCCAGGGACGGCGGCCTCGCGCCTGCTGATCCTGCTCACTGCATTGTTTTTCACCCTGCTGGCAAGCCTGCCCGCCCAGGCCGCCAGTTACGATTACGATAACGTCGTCACCCTGGAAGCCGGCCCCAATCTGCCGTTCGAACTGAAGGGCCTGTTCCTGTCGGTCAAACCGGGCACGGTGATTCAGCTGCCAGAAGGCACCTACCATTTCGATGACGAGCTGATCCTCAATACCTCCCACGTCACCATCAAGGGCATGGGGATGGACAAAACCATTCTGTCCTTCGCCCAGCAGCCTCAGGGCGCCCAGGGGATTCTGGTACAGGCCGATGCATTCGCCATCATGGATCTGGCCATCGAGGACACCGCCGGTGACGGCCTGAAAATTGAAAACGCCAACGGTGTCGTGGTGCAGCGGGTGCGGGTGGAATGGACCAATGGCCCGGCAGAATCCAACGGCGCCTACGGTTTCTATCCCATCAACTGCGACAACGTACTGATTGAAGACAGCGTGGCCATCGGCGCGTCGGATGCCGGGATTTATGTCGGTCAGTCCCGCAACATCATCGTTCGTGGCAGCCGTGCCGAATACAACGTGGCGGGCATCGAAATCGAGAACTCTATTGACGCCGATGTGTATAACAACGTCGCCACCAACAATACCGGCGGCATCCTGGTGTTCGACATGCCCAACCTGACCCAGGCCGGTCACCATACCCGGGTCTTCAACAATCAGGTGATCAACAACAACACCAAGAACTTTGCGCCGAAAGGCAATATCGTCGGCAAAGTGCCCACCGGCACCGGCGTGATGATCCTGTCCACTGACTGGGTTCACGTGTTCGACAACGTCATCACCGGCAACAAGACCACCAACTTCGCCATCTTCAGTTTCGTGTCCGTCGCGCTGCTGGATGGCACTCCCCTGCCCCCCGGCTACGATCCCTATCCCGAACACATCTACGCCTACAACAACGTGATGCAGAAACAGAAGCTGTGGTACTTCGACGGCGGTGAATTCAACCTGCTGGCAAACCTGCTGTTCATGCTGAAGCTGGCGCCAGTGGCCGATATTGTGGTGGACGGCCAGGTAGCCAGCGACCTGAGCGGCGCCGACTGGTGTTTCCAGGACAACGTGCGCCCCACCGGCTCCGCTGCCAGCTTCGGCAATTTCCAGCTGAACCAGAGCCATTGGCTGCTCAAGCTGCTCGGCATTCCGGGCACCCCGGCCAAGCTGGGCTATCCGCCGGAAACCAACTGCACCCAGCCCGGATTTGGCCCCATCGAGCTCGACCTGAGCGTATTCGACACTGTGCCCACACCGGACGATGATTACACCGACGAGGAAATCGCCGCCCTGTGCGCCGGGGGTGATCCGGCTACCGTGAACTGGAATGCCTTCGTGGTGAACTGCCCCAACCTGTCGGACTACCGCCTGTTTGTTGGCAACGATCCGCAAGGCACACCGAACACTGCGACTGCCGCGCCCTATGATCTGACTACCCCGCTGTTCAGCGACTACGCCAATAAATACCGCGTCGTTTTCGTCCCGCCGGGCACCCAGGTGCAGTACAGCGACAGCGATCCGTTCAACTTCCCGGTCGGTAGCATCATCGCCAAGACCTTCGCCCTGCCCTTGAACACCGGCGTGGAAATGATCGTCGAAACCCGCCTGCTGATCCGTCGCAACAGCGGCTGGACCGGCATGGCGTATCTGTGGGCCGAGGACATGAGTGACGCCTCCCTGGCCCTGGGCGGCGGCGCTGTCGACGCGGTGGTGCAGGATCCGGATGGCAATGAAGTCAGCGTCAATTACCGTGTTCCCAACGCCAACCAGTGCACCAACTGCCACGGTGTGAAAGCACCGGGGGATGAAACCTTCAAGAACCAGCCGATCGGACCGAAGGCGCGCTTCCTCAACCAGCCCTTTGTCTACAACAGTGGCAGCGAGAACCAGATCAGTCACTGGGCAGCGATCGGCATACTCGCCGGCGCCCCGGCTCCGCAGAATGCGCCGCGTCTGCCGGTCTGGAATGATCCGCTGGACGGCAGCCAGGAACAGCGCGCCAAGGCCTACCTGGAAATCAACTGTGCCCACTGTCACAGCGCTACAGGACGCGCCCGTGCCACGGGTCTGTGGCTGCTGGCAGATCAACCACTGGATGCCACCTACGGCCTGTGCAAACCTCCCGTGGCAGCCGGTGGCGGTTCTGGCGGCCTGAAATGGGACATCGTGCCCGGCGATGCCACCAACTCCATTCTGGTCTATCGCCAGCTGTCCAATGAACCGGCGATCCGCATGCCGGAACTGGGCCGCAGCAGCGTACACAGCCAGGGCGTGCAAGTGGTGACGGACTGGATCAACAGCCTGCCGGGCACCTGTGCCGAACCGGAAGCCACCGTGCAATAACCGACGGCGTCCACCGCTTACCTTCACAGCCCCAGTGCTTCGGCCTGGGGCCTTTTTTTGCCTGCAAAAACGAAACGCGCCGGGTTCGCGGCGGCTAGGCCGGACCGGAACCACTACGCCATTGGCGCAGATGCGGCAGTGAGTGGCCGTAGTGATATTGCACCTGGGCGGCATCGTAGCGTTGCTCTGATGCTACCGGACAAGCCCAGCGCGCCAGACATTGATCAGCGCAGACCGATGCCGGCTGCAGGCGAAAATCGATGCAGGTATTCAGGCGCAATGCAGCGTTTGCCAGCGCGCCAGCCGGACAGGCGGCGATGCAGGGCTTTTCCACGCATTCCGCACAGGGCGAGTGCGACTTCACCCGCGGACTTGATGGCCAGGCCTGCTCCAGACCGATCAGGGCCCGGTAGGCATACCACAAGCCCCAGGTGTCATTGATGCCGACTCTCATGGGTGAATCATGATGCCAGCCAACCCACTGCCCCAGGGTCTGCAACGGTACGGCATGGTCGCCCGGATAGAGGAAATGGAACGAAACACCGGCAAAGCGTCGCGCCATGAAGGCACTCACCTGCGCTCGGGAAAAGGAGTCAACTGGGTGGGATGGTGCAGGTGGATGCGCGCAATAGGCACGCCAGAAGCCGGGGCCGCCATTACCAAACAGCACCAGGGTACGAATCGCAGCCCCCTCGACCCCGGCCGCCAGCATTGCCTGTAACGGATCAGGCAAATCTTCCACGGCAATGACCGCCTGCAGATTCAGACCGGCCGCGCTCAATCCGGGATCACGAAAAACGTCATAAGGGTCGTGGAATTCGTTCATTTTTTATTTATCGTCAGCCGTCGCCCAACCGCAAGCTGCACGCGTTTCGCGACGGTCGGCAACGCGGCAAGCCGCTGATAGTATGCGGCTTATTGACCGGCCAGCCTATGTTTGTTTGTCTGCAGCAAAAAGAATGATTGACTTCGGCCGCCATCCGCCTATGATTCATAAAGCTGGAGAGTTCGGCTAGTATCTTATGCTCAACCATCACGAAGTCCCCTCAGTAGTACCTCGTCTTTTTGGTCATACGCTACACCTCTCTATTTCAGCTCAATCTCAATAGTTATAGTGACTCACAGAGAGTCGAGGAAATCAGCATGTCTACATCTACTGGCACCGTTAAGTGGTTCAACGAAAGCAAAGGCTTTGGCTTCATCGAGCAGGACAACGGTCCTGACGTTTTCGCCCACTTCAGCGCCATCTCCGGTTCCGGCTTCCGCACTCTGCAGGAAGGCCAGCGCGTTCAATTCAATGTGACCAAGGGCCAGAAAGGTCCCCAGGCTGAAAACATCGTTGTTATCAAGTAACAATCGACGTTTCACGTCACTGCAGAAAAGGCAGGCTCTTCGGAACCTGCCTTTTTTGTGTCTGCGATTCCGTGTCGCCATCCGTTACAGCAATTCCGCCAGCGTCTGCTTGAGTAGCTGTTCGGGATAACCCTGAATCCGCCGCGCACCCACGTAAATCAGCGGATAGCCGTTGCCTTCCAGCCATTCATACGCTGCCTTGGCACCTGAGGACTGTTCCGGATCCAGCTCGGTATAGACCACATTGTTGTCGGCAAAATACTCCCGCGCCTTCTTGCAGTAACCACACCATTGCACGCCGTACATCACCACCCGCGGCTTGCCGGACTCATCGAAATGGGCCTGCATCACGCGTTGTCCGTAGGGCGTCAGCACATCCAGGCCATAAGCTTCGGCCAGCGCCGAATCCACCTGGGCGCGCAGATACCCATCCAGCCGCACCTTGCCCACCATTATCATCGGCAGCACGCCGGCCGCGCCCCAGTCGCGCATGGTCTGCAACGCGTCGGGCTGCTGGCTGACATTCACAACCTCGTAGGCGACTTCGCGGCGATCGAGAAAATCCGTGGCCTGCTGGCAAGGCTGTTTGCACTGATCATTAACGAACACCAGCACCTTCGGCTTGCCCTGCTCATCGAAAGCGCCCTGCTTTTCCAGCGGCATCCAGTGGTCCCGGTACTGATAGGCGGCTCCCACCACGATCAGTAACAACAGCAGTTTCTTCATTGTGCTATCCCCTTTTGAAGATGGGCGTTTATGGTATTGGATCCAGGTTTTGCAACGCTGCCGCGCTGGCCCGGCGCCACTCGTCCAGCCGGGCGCGCAGTTCGGCAATGTAGTCCAGTGTTTCGTGGGACACATCAACATCGTGCAGTGCGACCCGCTTTTCCAGAATCACTTCCGGTTGCAAATAGGGTGGAATCACCCGGTGACCATACTGGTTCAGCAGGCGCGGCTGCCACTGGCCATATTTTTCCCTGGGCAGCCTGTCGATCTGGCAATGCAGCCCTTGCGCCTGAATCCTTTGCAGCAGATCCTCGTTACCCAGCACCACGCAATTGATGGCTTCATTCCAGCCAGTGTCAATGTAGTCATCCCAGCGGAAAGCGTGCGCCAGCACCCACTGCTGATTGTTACACTGTACATAGGGTTCGGGCGCTTTACCTGTCAACAGATCAGGATATTTCGCCAGTACCCGATTCCAGAAACGCAGGCCCTGAAAATTCGCGGTCAGGTCGGCAAAGGAATACACACCGGTGGTCTGCGCGCCAAAGTAGACCGACTCCGACCACTCACCAAACAGCAAACCGCTCTCGATACTTTTGCGCAGCTGGTCGGTGGTAACGAAATAGCTGTAACCCTCGGAAAAGAAGTGGCCCAGCTTGTCGGTGCCGATCTCGACATTTTGCACCCGGATTACTGCCGCCATGCGCTCGCTGAACACCAGCGTCGGCGATGCCTGCCAGAAAAAATCCCGGTAGATGGATTCGGACAACACAACGCGACGGCGCTGGATGGCAGGACTTTCTTCCGCAAAGGTTTCCACATGACCAATGACCGAACCGGCGAGCGCATCGGTCAGTGCATTGTACAGACGGGTTTCATCGCAGCGGGGTTGCCACCAGCGCGGACTGCTTTTCGCATGCTGCCGTACAAAAGGCGCGTTTGCAGTCTGCACGGCCCGCTGCATGCGCCGGTTGATTTCTGCTTCCAGCACCGGCCCGCTGTCGGCCAGTGTGACCGGCTGATCCGGCGGACGGGTGAACTGATCGACTTCGGCTGCACTGACCGGCACGATCCAGCACAACCACAACGCTACAACCCACTTCATGGTGTTCGACATCCAAAAAAAAGGCCCCGCATCGCGAGGCCTGTCGTGTTACACCTGCGGCCGCATGTGCGGGAACAGGATGACATCGCGGATCGACGGCGAGTCAGTAAACAGCATTACCAGACGGTCGATACCAATGCCTTCCCCTGCTGTGGGCGGCAAACCGTACTCCAGAGCAGCAATGTAGTCGGCATCGAAATGCATGGCTTCGTCGTCACCTGCATCCTTGTCCGCTACCTGCTTCTGGAAGCGTTCCGCCTGATCTTCCGGATCGTTCAACTCCGAAAAGCCGTTGGCAATTTCCCGGCCGCCAACGAAAAATTCGAAGCGATCAGTAACGAACGGATCGGCATCGCTGCGACGGGCCAGCGGTGACACTTCTGTGGGATATTCGGTGATGAAGGTCGGATTCTTCAAACGGTGCTCGACCGTCTTTTCGAAGATTTCGATCTGCAGTTTGCCCAGGCCGTAGGAATCCTTCACCGGAATGCCCAGCTTGGCACACACGGCTTTGGCAGCGTCGATGGACGAAATATCCGCCGCCGTCAGATCCGGGTTGTAATGCAGGATGGAGTCGAACACGCTCAAGCGGGTGAACGGCGAACCGAAGTCATAGGTGTCGCCCTGATACTGCACGGCAGTAGTACCGAGGATATCCTGCGCCAGCGTGCGCAGCATGTCTTCGGTCAGGTCCATCAGGTCCTTGTAATCGGCGTAGGCCTGATAGAACTCCAGCATGGTGAATTCCGGATTGTGCCGGGTGGACAGGCCTTCGTTGCGGAAGTTGCGGTTGATTTCGAACACCCGCTCGAAGCCGCCCACTACCAGACGCTTCAGATACAGTTCCGGTGCAATCCGCAGGAACAGTTCGATATCCAGCGCGTTATGGAACGTGACGAATGGCTTTGCGGTGGCGCCACCGGGAATCACCTGCATCATGGGGGTTTCCACTTCCATGAAGCCGCGGGTTTTCAGATAGTCGCGGATGCCATCGACGACGGCGCTGCGGATGCGGAAGGTTTCACGCACATCTTCGTTGACGATCAGGTCGACATAGCGCTGGCGATAACGCAATTCCTGATCCGCCAGACCCTTGTGTTTGTCGGGCAGCGGCCGCAGGGATTTCACCAGGTGTTCGGACTGTTCGATGTTGACGTACAGATCGCCCTTGCCGGAGCGCTGCAGGGTGCCGGACACGCCGACGATGTCGCCCAGATCCCAGGTCTTGATGTCGTCGAGCTGTTCGGGGCTCAGGGTCTTGCGATCGACGTACAGCTGGATGCGCCCGCTCATGTCCTGGATGACGATGAAAGCGCCACGGTTGAGCATGACCCGGCCCGCCACCTTGACGCGGATACTGCGCTCGGCCAACTCTTCCTTGCCGGCATCGCGGTACTGCTCCTGCAGTTCACCGCAGTGGTGTTCGCGACGGAACGCGTTGGGAAAGGCGTTGCCCTTCTCGCGCTTGCGGGCCAGCTTGGCGCGGCGCTCGGCGATGAGTTTGTTTTCGTCCTGTTCCGGTGCGGGATTTTGCTTTTGATCGGTCATGATGGTGCCTTCACTTTTGAAGACATTCAGGTGGCACAAGGGAACTGAAATCTGGACACGCCATAAACCCATCCATGGGGGCTGCACAGCGACATCCCTGTCGCTGAGCGTCCATCTTTCAGTTCCCTTGTGCCACCTGAACGTCGCTCTTCATTACGCTCAGAGCCCAGCCTTCAGACTGGCCTCGATGAATTCATCCAGATCGCCATCGAGGACGGCGTTCGGGTTCGAGCTTTCCACGCCGGTGCGCAGATCCTTGATGCGGGACTGGTCCAGCACGTAGGAACGGATCTGGCTGCCCCAGCCGATATCGGACTTGGTGTCTTCCAGTGCCTGCTTTTCGGCGTTCTGTTTCTGGATTTCCAGCTCGTACAGTTTTGCACGCAGCTGTTTCATCGCGAAATCCTTGTTCTTGTGCTGGGAACGGTCACTCTGACACTGCACCACGGTATTGGTGGGCAAGTGGGTGATCCGCACCGCGGACTCAGTCCGGTTGACGTGCTGACCGCCGGCGCCGCTGGCGCGGTAAACGTCGATACGCAGATCCGCCGGATTGATTTCGATCTCGATATTGTCATCGATTTCCGGTGACACGAACACGGACGAAAATGAGGTGTGGCGACGGTTGCCGGAATCGAACGGTGACTTGCGCACCAGACGGTGGACACCGGTTTCGGTTTTCAGCCAGCCGTAGGCATATTCGCCTTCGAAATGAATGGTGGCGGATTTGATGCCGGCCACTTCACCGTCGGACACTTCCACCAGTTCGGTCTTGAAGCCTGCACGCTCGCCCCAGCGCAGGTACATGCGCAGCAGCATGCTGGCCCAGTCCTGGGCTTCGGTGCCGCCGGAACCGGCCTGGATGTCCAGGTAGCAGTTGTTGGCGTCCATCTTGCCCGAGAACATGCGACGGAATTCCAGCTTGGCCAGTTCGGCGTCCAACTTGTCGAGTTCGGAAACGACTTCGTCTACGGTGCCTTCGTCGTTTTCTTCCACCGCCATGTCGAGCAGTTCTTTCATGTCGACGATGCCGGACTTGAGTTTCTTCAGGGTGGTGACGATCTGATCCAGGGCGACCCGCTCACGGCCCAGGTCCTGGGCTTTCTCGGGGGTGTTCCAGATGGCGGGGTCTTCCAGTTCGCGATTGACTTCGTCGAGGCGTTCGCACTTCAGATCGAAGTCAAAGATACCCCCTAAGCGCTTCGCTGCGCGCCTGAAGGTCTTTGATTTTGTTCAGAATCGGGTTGATTTCCATGGGGTTTGCAATCCACGTAGGCGAGGAAAAGTGGCGTATTTTACCGGTCCGGGGGGCCCGGTGCCAGCGTTCAATCGGGATTTGGGCCGGGGCCGGCGCTGTCAGTCGACGATATGTTTCGAGAATCGGCCCCGGTATTCCCGCGGCGACAGCCCGACCTTGCGCTTGAACATCTTCGAGAACGAACTGACATCCTCGTAACCCACGTTCTGGGTGATTTCGGCGATGGTCTGCTTGCTGGTTTCCAGCAGGCGCTTGGCCATTTCAATGCGCACGGTCTGCAGGTAGGCCAGTGGCGATTCCCCGGTGGCGGATTTGAAGCGGCGGATCAGGGTGCGTGGGCTCATCGCCTTTTCTTCTGCCAGCCAGGCCAGCGAGAAGTCTTCGGCGTAGTGCTGGTCGATCCACTCCTGGATGCCCTTGATCGCTTCGTCGTTGTGGTATTTGTTCTGGTTGAGGGAAAAATAGGACAACTGGGATTCGCGGCCGGAGTCGATCACCATGGCCTTGGCGGATTCGATCGCGGTTTCATGATCGATGTAAAGTTCGATCAGATGCAGGCCCAGATCGAACCAGGAGTGGCCGCCACCGGAGCAGAAAATCGGGCCGTCGGCGGTGACCAGTTGTTCGGGGATCAGGTTGACGCCGGGGTAGCGCTTGCGAAAGCGTTCGGCATGGGCCCAGTGGGTGGTGGCCTTGCGCCCGTCGAGCAGACCGGCTTCGGCCAGGAAGAAGGCGCCAGTGCAATTGCTGGCGATCTGGATGCCCCGCCTTGCCTGTTCCCGCAGGCAGTCTGCCAGTTCCGGATTGCGCTCGATGGTTTTTTCCACGTCGCCACCGATAGAGGGCACCAGCACGACCTGGGCGTCGCGGATGTCGTCAAAGGCACAGTCGGCCTGCAGCATGATGTTGTTGAGGCATTTGATGGGGCGACCGTCGCGGGTGGCAAGACGCACCTGGAATTTGGGGGACAGGCGTTTGCCCTGGAAGAAGCTCCAGGCGGTGCCGGCGGTGGACAGCAGATCGATGACCCCGACGATCGAGGTAGCAAAGGCGTAATCAAAACCGAGGATGTAGACGTTGACCATGGCGTGTCATATTCAACCAGAATTAAGGCGGAAATGACAATTACACAGATTGGGCTGCAATGCAAACATTCAGGAAGATGGGCGGGGATTCCCGGGTTTGTGCGGGGGACTGTGAATCAGGACCGTTTGCGGCCATGGATGGCCGCGGACGAGCGCACATGGATGTGCTTGTAGCGTGTCCGGATTCACAGTCCCCCGCACAAACCCGGGAATCATCCATTCCCAAGACATGCCCCACCGAGGACCCCACCATGCCCCTGATCAACCGCCAGGACCTGGATTTTCTGCTCTACGACTGGCTGAAGGCCGAGTCACTGTGCCAGTTCCCCCGCTACGCCGACCACAGTCGCGACACCTTCAGCCAAACCATCGATACCGCCCAGCAGGTGGCCGAGCGCTATTTTCTGCCCCACAACCACAAAGCGGACGAGCAGGAACCCTGGTTCGATGGCAGTGCAGTGCACACCATTCCGGAAGTGAAGGAAGCGTTTCACCATTTCGTTCAGTCCGGCCTGCTTACGGCCCGGCTGTCTTACGACGATGGCGGCATGCAGCTGCCGTCGCTGGTGGCGTCGGCCTGCACCGCGCTGATTACGGCAGCCAATCCCTCCTCCGCCGGTTATCCGTTTCTCACCATGGCGGCAGCGAACCTGATCGCCCATTTTGCCAGTGCAGAACTCCAGCAACGCTATCTGCCGCTGATGCGGGATGGCCGCGCTACCGGCACCATGGCGCTGACGGAACCGGACGTGGGTTCATCGCTGGCGGATCTGAAAACTGCTGCCACGCCGACCGATGCCGGCCACTATCTGATTCGCGGCCACAAGATGTACATCTCCGGCGGTGAGCATGATCTCACCGGCAATATCGTGCATCTGGTGCTGGCACGAATCAAAGGCGCACCAACGGGTGTAAAAGGCATTTCGCTGTTTCTGGTGCCGAAATTTCTGGTGGATGACAACGGCGCGCCGACGCAGCGTAACGATGTCAATCTGGCGGGGTTGCTGCACAAGATGGGCTATCGCGGCACGACATCCACGGTGCTGAATTTTGGTGAAAACAATCAGTGCATCGGCTACCTGATTGGCGAACCCCATCAGGGTCTGAAATACATGTTCATGATGATGAACGAGGCCCGCATGGGTGTCGGCCTCGGCGCTGCGGTGATCGGTTATCGCGGTTATCAGGAATCCCTCGCCTACGCCAAAGAGCGGCCCCAGGGCCGTCATCCCAGCAACAAGGATGCGCAATCAGCGCCGATTCCCATCATCGAACACGCCGATGTGAAACGCATGCTGCTGGCGCAGAAAGTTTACAGCGAAGGTGCGCTGGGCCTGTGTCTGTACGCCAGTCAGCTGATCGACATTCTGGAAAACACCCGCGACGACAATGAGCGCAAAGCCAAGCAGGAACTGCTCGATCTGATCACGCCAATCGTGAAATCCTGGCCGTCGGAATTCGGCTGCAAGGCCAACGAGCTGGCGATCCAGGTGCTCGGTGGCGCCGGTTACACGCGGGAATATCCGGTGGAGCAGTGCTATCGCGACAACCGCCTGAATCCGATTCACGAAGGCACCCACGGCATTCAGGGACTGGATCTGATGGGACGCAAACTGTGGCAGAGCGGCAGCATGGGACTGCAGGTGCTGGGCAAGGAAATCATGCAAACCGTGGTTGCGGCCAAACAGCAGCCGGCACTGGCCAATCACGCCAGCGTACTGGAGCAGCACTTGCAGCAAACCGGTAAACTGGTACAAACCATTGCCGCGCAGATGCAGCAGCTGGGGCCGGACGCCACCCTGGCCAATGCATCGGTGCTGCTGAGCTACCTGGGCCACGTTGTTGTGGGCTGGATATGGCTATGGCAAGCTACCGTCGCGCAACAGAAGCAGGCCACCGACCCGGCCAACGCCGCGTTCTATCAGGGCAAACTGCATGCGTGCCAGTATTTCTATCGCTGGGAAATGCCGCTGCTGCAACACTGGCATCACCTGCTCGATTCCGCTGATGACACCTGCTATCGCATGCCGGTGACATCGTTCTGAACCTTACTTCGACTACAGAGGACACCATGGAACACGTCAAAGTCACCCAGGAAGGTCACATTCTGGTGATCTATGTTGATCGCGCCGAAAAATACAATGCACTGTCACCGGACATCTATCACGCCATCGGCAAGGCACTGAAGCGTCTGAATGATGATCCGGAATTGCGCGTAGCCGTACTGCATGCCGCAGGCAAACATTTCACTGCCGGCGTGGAGCTGGACAAGTGGGCGCCGATTTTCGGCAGCGGTTCGGCGTTCCCCGTGCAGGCTGATGAAGTTGATCCCATGGGCCTGACCGGTGAGCGTCACAAGAAGCCACTGATCATCGCCGTGCAGGGTTACTGCTTCACCTGGGGCGTGGAAATCCTGCTGAATACCGAAATCCGCATCGCCGCGAAAGATACCCAGTTCCAGATGCTGGAAGTACAGCGCGGCCTGTATCCCTGCGGCGGCGCGACCCTGCGTCTGCACAAGGAAGTAGGCTGGGGCAATGCCCATAAAGTGCTGCTCACTGGGGAACGCTGGAGCGCCGAAGACGCCTACCGCTGGGGCATGGTGCAGGAACTCACCGAGCCGGGCGAACAGTTCAACAAGGCGATGGAATACGCGCAGAAAATTGCCGACTGCGCGCCGCTGGGTGTGCAGGGTTTGCTGAAGTGTACACGCACCACGGAGTCTGCTGATCACGACACTGCAGTGAAGCAGTGTTTTGCCGATCTGGTGCCGGTGATGAAAAGTGAAGATGCGGCAGAAGGCGTAAAATCCTTTGTGGAACGCCGCAAGGCAGTCTTCAAGGGACGCTGATCAATCCAGTCGGGCCACGGTCACCTGATTGCGGCCCGACTGCTTGCTCTGATACAGGGTGTCATCCGCCCGCTTGATCAGCTGCTCGATGGAATTTCCCGAACCGGGCGCACAGCAACTCACACCGACGCTGATGGTGACACGAATCACCGCGCTGTCTACTTCGATCACATGACTTTCCACATGGCGACGAATCCGTTCCGCCACCACCGTCGCGCCATCGCAATCCGTATTCGGCAACAGCAGACAGAATTCTTCGCCACCATAACGGGCGGCCACATCCGATGACAAACGCAAGCCAACGCTGATCTGTTTCGCAACCTGCTGCAGACAGGCATCGCCTGCCGGATGCCCGTAACGATCATTCACCTGTTTGAAATGATCCACATCCACCAGCAGGAACGCCAGTGCAGTGCCGTTGCGACTGGCCCGCTCCCATTCCTGTTGCAGACGCTGTTCCAGGTAGCGCCGGTTCGCCAGCCCGGTCAGCTGATCGGTTTCCGACAGCTGCTGCAAACGCTGGTTGAGCTGTTCGAGTTCAGCTGTGCGATCCCGCACCCGCATTTCCAGCTCCAGATTGGCTTTCTGTGATGCCTGCAAGGCTTCGGTCTGGGCCTGATAGCGCAGACGCCGTTCGGTGTTGATGCGATCCGCCAGCGCCAGCGACAGCAGAATGGCTTCGAGCAATGATCCAATTTGTACCGCGTATTCGGTCACCACATTGGCTTGCACCATGCCCAGTCGCGACAACGATATGACTGCAGCGCCCAACAGCAGAATCGTCCAGGCCAGCAGATAGATCGGTGCAGAAGGGACGCGTTTTGCCAATGCAATGATGCCGGTCAGCACGGCCAGCGATACCGCGACAATCAGATTAATCAGGGTCAGGATGGCATTGCTGCGATAATCGATGATGAAACACAATGCCATCATGCACAGACAGGACAACACGACAACCTGCAGCAGTTTCGCCAACGCTGGCGCAAAGCGTTTTACACGCAAGAAACGCAAGGTGAACAGAATGGCGAACGCCCCGGTGCAGGACGTGAAAAACAGGATTGCCAGATCATTCCAGCGGGTTGCATCCGGCCACAGAAAGCGGAACGCCAGCCCCTGCTGTGCCGCCATCGCCAGCATGGTAGATATCATGAACGCGACATAAAAAAGATAATTGCGATCCCGCAGGACAAAAAAGATCAGCAGGTTATACAGCGCAATCGTGGTGACACCGCCGAAATAAACACCCTGCACCACCGACGACACAAAGTCGGCACTGTGAAAAGCCGTGTATTCCCACAACGTCAGCGGCACCTGCAACGCACCACTGGTCTGCACCCGCAGATAGACATCGAGCGTCTGCCCCGGCGCAAACTTCACCGGCACGATCGGGAAACGGTGATCAATGGGGCGCCGGGAATAGGGATACTTGTCCCCCAGCTGAAACGTCTGGGTGATCCGCCCCTGATCCAGCACATGAATATCGATATAGTCCAGCGCGGCATAGCCGACTTCCAGCAGCCGCTGCAGCGGCAAATCCGATGCATTGGTCAGCCGCACATGCAACCACCAGACCGACGCATGGTAGCCCTGATTGAATGCTGTCTTGCCGTTGTTCTGCCATGGAATATCGGCTTGCTGCACCCGGGCAAGATCCAGGGTTCCCGCGGCGTCCTCGACAAAGCGCAGCGCCGGATCGAGGCGGATTTCGCGCGCCGTCACGTCCACGGCCCCGTGCGCAGACGGGGTCAGCAGGAACAGGACGGTGAGGATTCGGAGCAGATGCACAATCAGCATGGGCCGTGGTATCAGTCGGTATCACTTTAAGCCTAGCAGGCTGTTGATAAACAATCTGCGCTGCCATGACGGCTGGTGGCACCTGGCCTGCCGATCTGGCAGATCTTATGGGGCTGCTACACGAATGGATCGCCTACGGTGTCGCGGTACTGATCCTGCTTCACAGCTCCGCCGCACTGGCTGCAGCCTTCATGATGCCCACCACCGTGCTCACCAGCAGCCCGGCCCTGGCCGCGCCGGAAAATTACGTGATCGATACCCAGGGCGCCCACGCCTTCATCCAGTTCAGGATCAAGCATCTGGGTTTCAGCTGGCTATGGGGCCGCTTTGACACTTTCAATGGTGAATTCACCGTGGACAAGGACAACATCGCCAATTCCAGCGTCAGCGTAGACATCGATATTGCCAGCATCAATTCCAATCACGCCGAGCGCGACAAGCAGCTGCGGGGTGCGGACTTCTTTGATGTGGCGAAATTTCCCACCGCCAGATTCGTCAGCACCAAGGTGGAACAAACCGGCGATCTGACGGCGGATATCCATGGCAACCTGACCCTGAAAGGCATCACCAAACCCGTCACCGTGAAAGCCGTGTACGTGGGTAGCGGTGATGATCCGTGGGGCGGCTATCGCGCTGGCTTTGAAGGCACCACCGAAATCACCCTGAAGGATTTCGGCATCGACTACGACCTGGGCCCGGCGGCGCAGATCGCCCAGTTCCAGCTGTCCGTGGAAGGCATTCGCAAGTAAAAGATACGCCGCCTGACCGATTCCGACCGGATACATGGACAGTATGGCCATGGACAACGCGACGGCGGCACTTTTAAGCTGCTCCCTCACAAGAATGACAATGCAACGGGAAGGTACTGACATGCGCGCACTCCAGGTGGAAGCCTTTGGCGATCCAAAAGCACTCCGAGTTTCTGACATCCCCGAGCGGGCACCCGGCAAAGGTGAAATCAAGCTGCGGATGGGCGGCGTGGGCATCGGGTATTTCGATGGGCTGCTGGTGAAAGGCGAATACCAGATCAAGCCACCGCTGCCCTTTATTCCTGGCAGTTCGATTGCAGGCGTCGTCGAAGATGTCGGCGACGGCGTCAAGCATCTGCAAGTGGGCGATCATGTGGCCGGCTTTGCGCTGCTCGGCGGTCTGTCCGAGAAGATCACCCTCAATGCCATGTCCTGCTTTGCGATTCCCAAGTCCATTCCACTGGTGGATGCCGCCAACTTTTTCATCGCCTATGCGACTGGCCTGTACGGGTTGCGGGAATGCGGCAGACTGCAGGCAGGGGAGACGGTACTGGTCCTCGGCGCTGCCGGCACCACCGGATCCACCGCCATTGAAATTGCCAAGGCCATGGGCGCGCGCGTCATTGCGGCCGCATCCACCGAAGCCAAGCGTGAGCGCTGCAAACAGGCCGGCGCGGATGTCACGGTGGATTCATCCACTGACGACTGGCGCAATCAGGTGAAAGCGGTGATGGGACGCGGCGTGAACGTGATCTACGATCCGATTGGCGGTGATGCAACGGAACAGGCCCTGCGACTCATGGCGCCGGGCGGGCGTCATCTGGTGGTGGGCTTCGTCACCGGCATCAGCAAGATTCCCACCAATCTTCTGCTACTCAAGCGCTGCGCCATCATGGGCGTGAACTGGGGTGGCGAAACCATGGAAAATCCCGCCATCGTGCCGCCGGTGATCCAGCAGCTGGTGGAATGGACCGTGGCCGACAAACTGAAAACCGCACCGGATCATGTCTATCCGCTGGAACAGACCGGCGACGCGTTTGCGTCCATTTTTGATCGCAGCTCCAGTGGCAAGATTGTAATCACGCCGTAACACCGACAGTGTTTCAGTAACCTGCCTGCCAAAACGCAGAAAGCCCCGCTTGCGGGGCTTTCCGGTCAGCCAAAACGAACAGGGAATATCAGTCAGCCGTCACATTGACCGCCAACCCCACATCAACGCGGCCCAGATTCATCGCAATGCGATCTTCATCGCGGAATTGCTCACCCAGCTGATTGCTCTGGGCGTACATGGATTCCATCGCCACCGACACCACCACCGGAACGTAATTGCCCTCGTTGAACTTCTTCAGGCCAAGCTTGGCGTAAGTCCACTGGTTCTGCAGCAGTTCCACCGTTTTCACGTCACCCGATTCACGCGCTGCCGCATGCAATGCCGCCATGCCTTTTTCATATTCGCGGATCGACAGATTCAATTCTTCCAGCACCCAGGGCTGATTGATACCGTAGAAGTGCGCGGTATAAAACAGGCCGATCCGCTCTGACAGCATGCTTTGCTGCAGGGCCAGTTCGTTGGCAAAACCCCGCTCCTGGGGCAGCCGCATCCGCCACTGGCGCACCAGCGAATCGGTCTGATACAGCAGGTTGTTACTCTCTTCCAGCAGGGTCTGCACCGTCACCGCAGCAGGGTCGGCCAGCGCCACCCGCTTGAAGGCCTGCCACTCGTTTTTCAGGCTCATGATGCGACGGTTGAGTACGGAATTGGGCGAATTCTGTTCCAGCGCTTTCAGATTGCTGTCGTACTCCTTGATCGAGGCCTGCAGATTGCGGCGGGCATTGACTGCATCCACCCCCGACGCCAGCTGGATATGGGCCTTGGCAACCCGCATCACCAGAGTGCGCTGGGTGGCAGCCATGTGCACGGCATCCAGATCACTCATGCTCCGGGCCGACACACTGGTCGACATCAGGGCCATCATCACCAATCCAACACTAAACTTCACGATTGACTGAAACATCGGCAGATTCCCTTACTACGTAACAGCTTGTAACAAGGATCAGTGTAGAAAGGGTTGGCGAAAAGAACAGCAGGCGGATTGCGGAATTGTGAGGTCTATCAAACCACGGCGCTGGATATGGAACGAACACACATCGGCAAGGGACAATGTCGCACAGAACGCGGCCGTTCAGCCCCATTTCGGCGCTTTTTGTAACCCTCTCACACTGCCTGCAGATGCTCCACCATCAGCTGGGGCGTTTCCACACCGCGGAAGCTGTTCACATCGAGACGGTAGGCCAGGAACACCCGACTCGCCTTGGGGTTCGGCCACTTCGCCAGATCCACGTTGAAGGCAATGGCGTCGAGCACCCGCTTGCTGGCCGGAAAACCCAGCGTCAGCTTCAGATGCTTTTCCGCCAGCAGGCGCTGGTTCAGCACCTCGAACTCCCCTTCGAACAGCGGCTCGGGAAAGCCCTGCCCCCAGGGCCCGGCGTCCCGCAGAATCCGCGCCAGTGGCAGATCGAGATCGGCATCAAGCAGTTCGCCATCGCTGTGCAGTTCGCCGGTCAGGTCATCGAGGGTCAGCAGGCGCCGGGCTTCCTTGTCGAACGCCGCTTTGAAACTTTCATATTTTTCGGCAGACAGACTCAGCCCCGCCGCCATGGCATGACCGCCAAACTTGGTGATCAGCCCAGGATGCCGGCTTGCCACCGCGTCCAGCGCATCGCGAATATGAAAGCCGGGAATGGAACGGGCCGAGCCCTTGATCTCGCCCTTTTCGGCCGGGGCGAAGGCAATCACCGGGCGATGGAATTTTTCCTTGATGCGCGACGCCAGAATCCCGATCACGCCCTGGTGCCAATCCTTTTTGTAAATACACAGACCCCAGGGCATCTGCTGATCAGGCTGAAGGTGCAGCTGATTGAGCGCCGCCAGCGCCTGCTGCTGCATGCCGTTCTCGATATTCTTGCGCTCGTGGTTGAGCTGATCCAGTTCCAGCGCGTAATCCTTGGCCAGGCCGGGATTGTCGGTGAGCAGACACTCGATGCCATGGGACATATCATCCAGTCTTCCTGCCGCATTCAGACGCGGGCCAACGGCAAAGCCCAGATCGGATGCCACCAGCTGTTCCAGTTTGCGATTGGCCACATCTGCCAGCGCACGAATGCCCGGCCGGCAGCGTCCAGCCCGCATCCGCAGCAAACCGTTGTGCACCAGAATCCGGTTGTTCTGATCCAGTGGCACCACATCCGCCACGGTGCCCAGCGCCACGATGTCGAGGAAATCCGCCATATTGGGTTCGGGGATAGCCTGCTGCTCGAACCAGCCGAGTTCTTTCAGCCGGGTGCGCAGTGCCGTCATTACGTAGAAGATCACACCCACGCCGGCGAGGTTTTTGGAAGGAAAATCACACCCGGGCTGATTGGGATTGACGATCGCATCTGCGGCGGGCAATTCGGCTCCTGCCAGATGGTGATCGGTAACCAACACCTTCATGCCCGCTGCTTTCGCTGCGGCGACACCCTCGATGCTGGAAATACCATTGTCCACCGTGATCAACAGATCCGGCTGGCGCTCCTGGGCCACGGCCACGATTTCGGGCGTCAACCCATAACCGTATTTGAAGCGATTAGGTACCAGATAATCCACCTGCGCAGCCCCCAGCGCCCGCAGCGCCAGTACCGCCAGCGCACTGCTGGTGGCACCATCGGCATCGAAATCCCCGACGATCAGAATACGCTGTTGCTGCTGCAACGCCTGCACCAGCAGTTCCAGCGCCTGCGGCAAGCCTTTCAGTAACTGAGGCGGCAACAACTGCTTGAGGGAACGATCGATCGCCCCATCGTCCAGCACACCACGGGCGGCGTAGACACGCTGCAATACAGGATGAAGATGACTGGAAAAGCGGGCTTCGGCGGATGGCGGCCGGCGGGTGATTTTTTTCATGGTGTTCCCGTCTGCACGGCAAGGACTGACAATTTCATCACGACAGAGAATAGCGCAAAGTCTGTCCGATCAAAAACAAAGGGAGCCGAAAGGCTCCCCGTTGCGTGCATTGCTGTACGCGCGATCAGTTGGTCATGTTCTTCAGGATGGAGTCCTTCACGGCGCCCAGCTTGGCGTCGATGGTCAGCATCACGGAACTCTTGCACTGGCCGATCGCAGTATCCGGATCTTTCAGGCCGTTACCGGTCAGGGTGCAGACAATCTTGCTGCCTTCCGGAATCTTGCCGTTCTTCACGTCACGGATCGCACCGCCCAGGGAGGCAGCAGACGCAGGTTCGCAGAACACGCCTTCGCTCTGGGCCAGCAGGCGTTGCGTTTGCAGGATTTCGTCGTCGGTCAGTTCATCGTACCAGCCGCCGGATTCCTTCTGCACGTTCCAGGCCTTGTCCCAGCTCTGCGGGTGACCGATGCGGATGGCGGTAGCGATGGTTTCCGGATTGTCCACCATGTGGCCGCGCATGAACGGGGCAGAACCGGCAGCCTGGTAACCGATCATCTTCGGACGGCTATTGGCCAGACCGGCCTTCAGGTATTCGCTGTAACCCATCCAGTGAGCGGTGATGTTACCGGCATTGCCAACGGGCAGGCAGTGGTAATCCGGCGCACCACCCAGCTCTTCCACGATTTCGAAAGCAGCGGTCTTCTGGCCCTGCAGACGGAACGGATTGATGGAGTTGACGATGGTCACCGGTGCTTCGGCAGCCACTTCTTTCACCAGCTGCATGCCTTCATCGAAGTTGCCACGAATCTGCAGGGTGATGGCACCGTACATCATCGCCTGGGCCAGTTTGCCCATGGCAATCTTGCCTTCAGGAATAAGTACGAACGCGGTGATACCGGCGCGGGCAGCATAGGCTGCGGCGGCGGCCGAGGTGTTACCGGTAGAGGCACAGATAATGGCCTTGCTGCCTTCTTCCACTGCCTTGGTCACCGCCATGGTCATACCGCGATCCTTGAAGGAACCGGTGGGGTTCAGACCTTCGTACTTCACATAGATATCGACGTTCTTGCCGATGATGCGCGGGATGTTGTTGAGGCGGATGAGCGGAGTCTGGCCTTCACCCAGGCTGATCAGACGGGTATCGTCGTGCACGGGCAGGTAGTCGCGGTATTTGTCGATCAGTCCGGTGTAGCGTTTGCTTGACATGGTTTGGGTTTCCGATTTTTTGACTGCGTGTTTTCGATTCAACGTGAACAGGTACGTGCCAGTTTCCCCGGCTCCGCAGCAAGGGGACCCGAATCTGGACACGCCGTAAACCCATCCCTGGGGGCTGCTCCGCGGCATCCCTGCCGCAGAGCGTCCATATTCGGGTCCCCTTGCTGCGGAGCCTCTATGGATGCACGCTCAATACTTAACTCAACGCCTCCACCCGAATCCGGGCGACGTCGCTTTCCAGCACATCCAGCGCCCGGATCTTGTCCAGCGCGGCATTCATTTTCTTCTCCTGCACCTTGCGGGTCAGCATGATCAGCGGCACCGGTGCAGATTCGTCGGCCTGATCCTTCTGGATGATGGCCTCGATATTGATATCGCCTTCACTCAACACGCTGGCGATCTTGGCCAGCACACCGGGCCGGTCCTTCACATGCATGCGCAGGTAGTAGGCGGTTTCCACTTCCCCGATGGCCATAATCGGCTGGTCGCTCAGGCTGTCCGCCTGGAAGGCCAGATGGGGAACGCGGTTGGTGGGATCGGTGGTCAGCGCACGGGCCACGTCCACCACATCAGCGACCACGGCAGAAGCCGTCGGTTCGGAGCCGGCGCCACGGCCGGAGTAGAACGTCGGGCCGACCGCATCACTCATCACCATTACGGCGTTCATAACACCGTGCACATTGGCGATCAGGCGGGCTTCGGGAATCAGGGTCGGGTGCACGCGCAGTTCGATACCGCCGGGGGTCTGGCGCGCCACGCCCAGGTGCTTGACGCGGTAACCGAGCTCTTCGGCATAGGCCACGTCTTCACGGGTGATTTTGGTGATGCCCTCGGTGTAGGCCTTCTCAAACTGCAGCGGGATACCGAACGCAATGGAGGCGAGAATCGTCAGCTTGTGGGCAGCGTCAATACCTTCCACGTCGAAGGTTGGGTCCGCTTCGGCGTAACCGAGCGCCTGGGCTTCTTTCAGGACATCGTCAAAGTCGCGGCCCTTGTCGCGCATTTCAGTGAGGATGAAGTTACCGGTGCCGTTGATGATGCCGGCGACCCACTCGATACGGTTAGCCGCCAGGCCTTCACGGATGGCCTTGATGATGGGAATACCACCGGCAACCGCCGCTTCGAACGCCACGTTGACGCCCTTTTCCTGGGCGGCGGCGAACACTTCATTACCGTACTGGGCAATCAGCGCCTTGTTGGCGGTGACCACATGCTTGCCGTTTTCGATGGCCTTCATCACCAGGTCACGGGCGGTGGTGGTGCCGCCGATCAGTTCGACGACGATGTCCACGTCGGGATCATTCACCACGGCAAAGATATCGCGGGAAACCTTCACGCCGGAGGTATCGACAGCCGGATTGTCACGGCGGGCGCCGATGTGGGTCACGACGATTTCACGGCCGGCGCGGCGGGCAATATCGGCCCGGTTGCGATTGAGTACATTGAACGTACCACTGCCGACGGTTCCCAGCCCCACGATTCCAACATTCACCGGTTTCAAGCAACTTACCTCATTGTTATTGTGCGATCCGGACGCCGGGCAAACGAACCCGGGCGCCACCCTGCGCAAAAGCGCGCCTATTATAGCGACCTTGACGGGGAAAAACTCGCCGTAATTGCGAGATTCATGCGTCCGCCTGCGGGGCCAGCGGGCCCCGGATGGTCCCCGGCGGAACGCAAAGAGTGGGAACGATACTGACCCTGGCGGAAATCGTCAATCGCCGGGCTGGAAACGACAAAGCCGGCACGGGGCCGGCTTTGCACGGGGCTAAGTAACTTTGGGGCGCCGGATTAGCGTGGAGATACCGGGTTACCCTGGGTTACCGGCTTGATACCCAGCTGGGCTGCCAGCTGCGGCGCCGGCACATAACCACCCACCTGACGGCCATCGTTCAGGAACACCGCTGGCGTACCCTGAATGCCCATCTGGTGACCCAGGTTGATCTGGTCCTGGATCACGTTCTGGTTGCAGGTAGCCACGGCCGGTACATCCTGGTTGGTCTTGGCTTTGGTCATGGCACCCAGGCGATCCTTGGCACACCAGACGTTGGCCATGATCTGACCCGCCGGTGACTGCAGGCCGGCACGGGGCCAGGCGGCGTATTTCACCGTAATGCCCATATTGTTGAGCTCGGGCACTTCGGCGTGGAACTTGCGGCAGTATCCGCAGCTGGTGTCGGTAAACACCAGCACCTCGCCCTTTTCTTCGCCCTTGGCCTGGAATACCACCAGATCCTTGTCATTCAGATGCTTGATCGCGTCCAGACGCTGGGCGCTGCGACGCTCTTCGGTCAGGTTGGTCACGCCACGGGCTTCCAGCCGGTGAAGATCGCCGGACACCAGATACTTGCCGTCAGCAGATACCAGGATCAACTCACCCGTGGTGGTTTCCAGCTGGTACAGCCCCTTGACCGGGGTTTCATCGATGGTCTTGACCTGCAGCGACGGCAGGCTGGCCTGCAACTTCTGGGTGATGGCTGCCTGCTCGGGTACCGCGGCCAGCACGGCCGCCGACATCAGCAGGGATGAAGCGAATACGGAAAGCGAACGCAAAAACGACATGGAAAACTCTCTGGATGGAAGGCAATGTTCAATTAGACCGGGTTTGAATCACAAGTTCCAGTACCGGACAGGCAAATACGACATCCGGTCACCCTCTGGGGTGGTGCTGCTTGTGCAAGGCCTGGAGCCGGTGTTTGGCCACATGAGTATAGATCTGGGTGGTGGAAAGGTCGCTGTGGCCCAGCAGCAGCTGCACCACCCGCAAGTCTGCTCCATGATTCAGCAGATGGGTGGCAAAGGCATGCCGCAGGGTATGGGGCGACACTGCAGCGCTGATCCCGGCAACCCTGACATGATGTTTGATCCGGTGCCAGAAGGTCTGGCGGGTCATCTGTTCACCCCGGTTGCTGGGAAACAGGATCGGATCGTCGGGGGATTTGAGCAGCAAGGGCCGGGCATCGCGAATATAGCGCTGCAGCCAGACCATGGCTTCTTCGCCCATGGGCACCAGGCGCTCCTTGCTGCCCTTCCCCAGCAGCCGCACCACCCCCTGCCGCAGATTAATGTCGTGAGTGGTCACACTCACCAGCTCGGTTACCCGCAGGCCGCAGGCGTACAGCAACTCCAGCATGGCCCGGTCCCGCAGACCAATCGGGTCATCAATATCCGGTGCTGCCAGCAACCTTTCCACGTCGGTCCGCTCATGGCTTTGGGCAGAGGTTTGCCCAGCTTGGGCATCTCGATCCGGGCCGAGGGGTCAACGCTGATACGGTTTTCCCGCAGCAGATACTGGAACAGCCCCCGCACCGCCGACAGGAATCGCGCCGTAGAGCGGCCGTTGAACTTCTGCTGGTAGCGCCAGGCCAAATAGGCATTGAGGTCCACGTCGGAGCAGTTCAGCAGGGACACCCCCCGACTTTGCCCCAACCAGTCGGCAAAAGCCGTCAGATCGCGGCGATAGGCTTCCAGACTGTTGTCGCTCAGGCCTTTTTCCAGCCAGCAGGCATCCAGATACTGATGAACCAGTGTGTCGGCGGCGGATTGCAAAGATGATTCCCCTGTCGCATGGTGCCCCGGTGATCTGTTTATAATCGGTGCTCTTGCCATTCATAACAACAAGTTGACGCGCATGTCCGCAAAAAATACCCAGCTGCCCGGCCTCAATGTCTATCGCGCCCTGGCGGTGATCCTGATGATTCTGGCCCACGCAGCAAGGGTGCAGACCAACATGAGTGTGCTGCATGCCAACCCGGGACAGGCTTCGCTGCTGGACTGGCCGCTGGTGGGGACTCTGATCATCGAGCCCATCATTTCCGCCATGTTTCTGTTCATTGCCGGCTTCAGCCTGGTGCTTTCCCTGCGCGGCAGTCGCGAATCGGCATCCGCCTGGCTGGGGCGGCTGGGCTGGCGCATGGGGACGCTGTATCTGATCTCGGTGGTTTTTGCGCTGGCGGATCAGGGTGTGCAGTGGCCGGGCGTGATCGTGTCCTCTGGCGTGCTGGGGATCATTGCGGTGGGCGTGTTCACTACCGGGCTGATGCTCGTCGCGCCCCGCAGCATTGCCCTGCTCGCGGGCAGCACTCTGGTCATCATCGGCATTACCTACGGCCTGGATAGCGCAAGGGCCAGCGTGATCGGCCTGAATGCCGGTGCCGGTGGTATGGTACCGCTGGTGGTACTGGCCTATCTGGGCGCACTGACCGGCATGATTTACCAGCGCGCCGGATTGAACGGGCTGGGCATGGTACTGGCCGCAACCCTGCTGACCGGCGCATTGGCGCTGGCATCGCCGGCGCCCTGGATTACCCAGCCCGCCACCTCCATCCAGCAGTATCCCGGGGATAGGATTCAGGCGGTGTGGCATTCACTGCTGGATGTGGTGGGGTTGTATGACGGCGCTGTGCACTCAGGCATTGTGCGTTACTGGAACCACAGCTGGATTTTTCCCCTGCGGGCATTACCGATTCTGGTGGCGGGTTTGATACTGTTTCTGGGACTGATTCGCCATACCCGGCAGCACGCCCTGCAGTTTCTGGACTGGATGGGACGGCAGGCACTGAACCTGTACATCCTGCACCTGGTGTTGCTGGCGGGCGTGGAAGTCAGCGGATTCAAACCGGTGACGGGCTGGCAAACCCTGCTGATGGTGGCGCTGATGCTGGCACTGGCACCCTGGATATTGCGGTGGGTTTCGTTTGTGCCATTGCGTATTTACTGGCGGCGGAATGGCACCGGACAAGCATCCTGAACCTGATCGCCGGAGAAGGGAGCAACAGGATCAGGACGCTTGCCGGTAACCGGGGCTAATCGATCGAGGCAGACGTGGATTCAAATGGCAGCATCAGCAGGCAGGTGGTGGCCCGCAACAGGAACAGGGCAACAACGGACACCAGCAATATGGATTTGAACAGGATCATGACGGGCTCCTTTTTTCTTGTTGTTATGACTTCATCCTAGGCGCGCCTGCCTGCGCTGCCCAGCGCCCGACACAGTAATCCTCCTGTTACTTACAAAAAGCCGTGCTCCGAAACAGCTTATTACAAGTTGCGCACACAATGTCTACCGTGGTCTACACTGAAAAATGACGTAACCGGCTGACTCGTTGGGGAAAACCGACCACCATGCGACTGATAACCCTCATAATGCTGCTGATAGGCTGTATTGCGCGTGCTGACACCTTTGCTGTCGAACCTGAACAGACCACCGATGCACTGTATCCTTACATCCTGTATCTCGAAGACTCCGCCCAGGCCCTGACCATCGACGACGTCATGAATGAACCCGCCGAGCGCTGGACCCAGAACGGCAACCAGGTTTTCAACATGGGTTACAGCAACTCCACCTGGTGGCTGAAGGTGGATCTGAGCAATGTATCGGACAAAAAGCTCGAACGCTTTCTGGAAATCAGCTATCCGGTACTGGATTACGTCGACGCCTACATTCTCAACAATGGCGTACTGCAGCAAACCTACAACCTGGGTGACAAATACCCGTTCCATCAGCGTCCGGTTGATCACCGCCACTTCATCATTCCGCTGGAATGGCAGGGTGACGAAACCCTCACCGTGTTTCTCGCCATCCGCAGCAGCAGCTCCATTCAGGCACCGCTGACGCTGTGGGAACAGCATGCGTTCTATGAAGTTGATCAGACCAGAACACTGGTCCAGGGCGTGTATTACGGCATCATGTTCGTGATGATCATGTACAACCTGTTCGTCTATCTGGTGGTGGGCGAACGGAATTATCTGTACTACGTCATTTTCGTGCTGTGCACACCGCTGTTCATGGCGAGCCTGAACGGCTACGCGTTCCAGTATCTGTGGCCTCACTTTACCCGCTGGAACGATCAGGCCATTCTGGTTTCGCTGTCAGGTGTTGTGTTGTTCGGGGCGATTTTCACCTACCGCTTTCTGGATCTGAACAGGCTGCACGCCACCTATCGCTGGCTGGCGACAATGCTGATTTCCGGCGCCATCGTCATCATTGGATTATCGTTCTATCTGCCTTACAGCACGGTAATCCGCATCCTGATTCCGTTTGCCACACTCGCCTGCATCTATGCCTTCACCAGCGGTGCATTGCGCTGGCGCGACGGCAGCCTGTCGGCACGTTATTACACCGTGGCCTGGAGCGCATTGCTCGGTGGCGGCGTCATTCTGGCCCTGAACAAGTTTCATATTCTACCCAAGAACGGTTTCACCGAATATGCAGTGCAGATTGGCTCGGCGCTCGAGGTCATTCTGCTGTCGTTCGCGCTGGCGGAACGTATCAACCAGGAACGCCGCATGCGCTTTGATGCCCAGCAGGAAGCGCTCACCACAGAACGGGAATTGCGTCAGGCTCGCGAAGAGGCGCTGACGATTCAGAAGCAGGCAACCGAATCACTGGAACAGCGGGTGAAAGAACGCACCACCGAACTGGAAGACCTGAACCGCAGACTTGAAGAACTCAGTGCCACCGATCAGCTCACCGGCCTGAAAAACCGGCGTTATCTGGATCAGACTCTGGCGGAAGAATTCGCCCGCTGCTGCCGCTACGGTCACACCCTGGCAGTGCTGCTGATGGATATCGATCACTTCAAATCTTTCAACGATACCTACGGCCACCTGATCGGCGACGAGTGCCTGAAGGATGTCGCTCACTGCGTCCGCAAAGGTTTGCGCTGGCCGTCTGACCGGGCTGCCCGTTATGGCGGCGAAGAGTTCTGCGTCGTACTGCCAGAAACCGATAATGAAGGTGCACTGACCGTGGCCGAGCGAATTCGCCGGAACGTAGAAAGTCTCAACTTCACCGTCAATGAAAAACAGGTGCCAGTAACGATCAGTATCGGCGTTGCGGTTCTGGTGCCCACCACCAACCTGTCGGTGGAATACCTGCTCGAAGCCGCCGATCACGCGCTCTATAAATCAAAAGAAACCGGACGCAACCGGGTCACCGTCCACCAGTCTTGAAAGCTATGATCGGCAGCAACAAAAAGGCCCTCATGGTGAGGGCCTTTTTGTTAGCGGGACAGGAGTAACGGGCTGTCAGAATTCCTCCCACTCATCATCCTGCTGACGGTTGCTTCTGACCGGAGCAGACCGTGCCACCGGCGCCCTGACCGGCGCAGCCGCTCTGCGGGCAGCCCCACGTGCAGCTACCGGGGAAGCCTGCGCACCATCATCCACCTGGAAGAATGCAATCTGCTCACCCAGACGCCGCGCCTGCTCTGCCATGGTTTCGCTGGCAGCCGATGCCTCCTCCACGAGAGCGGCATTCTGCTGCGTCATCTCATCCATCTGGCTGACGGCAACATTCACCTGCTCGATACCGGATGTCTGTTCCTGGGCCGACTGTGACAGTTCGGAAATCAGTACGCTGACATCGTTGACTGAATTGATGATGTCATTGAGCATGCGGCCGGATTCCTGTACCAGTGCAGTACCGTCTTCCACCCTTTCGACGCTTTCATTGATCAGACTCTTGATCTCGCGGGCGGCATTGGCGGAACGCTGGGCCAGATTGCGCACCTCGCCGGCCACGACGGCGAAACCGCGACCCTGCTCACCGGCACGGGCCGCTTCCACCGCAGCATTCAGCGCCAGCAGGTTGGTCTGGAACGCTATCTCGTCGATCACGCTGATGATGTCGGCAATTTTCTTGCTGCTGCTGTTGATGGCATTGATCGCATCGACCGCCTGCTGCGCCACATCACCGCTGCGGGTGGCATTCTGCTTCGTGACCGATGCCAGCTGCTCGACCCTGCGCGCATTGTCGGCGCTCTGCCGCACGGCACTGGTCATCTGCTCCATGCTGGATGCCGTTTCTTCCAGTGAAGAAGCCTGTTCTTCCGTACGCTGACTGAGATCCGCATTGCCCTGGGCGATTTCATCGGCGCCGTGCAGAACCGATGTCGAGGCATTGCGGATTTCGGTGACGATGCTCACCAGCCGCTCAACGGTGTCGTTGACGTTGTCACGCAGACGGGCGAATTCACCCTGATAATCCTTGTTAAGCTTGTGGCGTAGATCGCCCTGTGCCAGTCGCGACATGACATCCACCATGTCGCCAATCACCTCTTCGCAGATGCTCAGCAACTGATTGACACCCTGGCTCATGGCAAGGAAGAAACCACTGCGCCCCTCGGTATTGGCGCGGGAAGAAAGATTACCGATCGCCGCAGCACGAATGATATGGTCGAGCTCTTTCTCAACCGCCACTTCTTCCGTGCGATCCTTCCACTCCACAACCGTACCGATCGATTCCCCTTTGCTGTCACGAACCGGGCTGGCATAAACGTTCAGCGTACGGCCACCCACCACGAACGTTGAGTTGACCGGCTGCTTCAGGTCACGCAGCAGGTTGCGCTGGTGTGATGGATTCTTGTGATAGATGTCGATGTTGGCACCCATCAGCTTCGCCACGCTGAAATTGGGCAGATCCCGCTGCAGATCCTTTTCTGCATTGGTCATCATCTTGAGCACGGCCTGGTTGGTGTAAACGATGTTCAGATCGCGATCCGCCACCATCACATTGGCTGACACAGAATCCAGCGCCTGACGAATGCGGGCGTTTTCGTTGGCCACACGGCGCTCCTCATCGATCCTGACCTGTTCGCGGGCCTGTTCTTCAGCCTGCTTACGCAGTTCTTCAGTGCGATCCAGCCATTCGATGACCGTGCCCAGACGCTTCTTGTCCTGACTGAAGACGGGCGTTGCCGTGATCACGATGGTACGACCCGCCACCACCACTTCCTGACGATGGGTTGCCGTTGCGTTATCCAGTATCTTGCGCTGGTGCCGCGGATCCCGGTGGAAGATATCCATATTGCAGCCCATCAGCTTTTCGGCTTCGAATTGCGGCAGAACGGTTTTGAGATCCTTTTCCGCATTCTTCATCATCTTGTTAAGCGAAGCGTTCATGTAGATGATGTTGTAGTCCTGATCCGCCAGCATCACATTGGTATCGCAAACATCCAGTGCATTCTTGATACGGAGCGCTTCGTTAGCGATAAGGCGGGTATTTTCCAGCTCGTAATTAAGCTTGATCTTCATGCATTGCATGCCCTGCAATACACGACCGGGCTCATCATTTCGATAGATATCCAGCTGCACGTCGAAATTGCCGCTGCTGATTTTGTTGAGAGCCACCGCCGCCTGTTCCATGGGGACACCGACAACCCGCTGCATGAATACGAATAGCGCGCCGGCCATGATGGCGAGTGTCACCATGTAAGACCACGGCATCGCCGCGCCAGTAACGGCAAAATTCGCCAGCATCACCAGCGCGAATGCTGCAAGCAAACTACCCAGTTTGGCGTTCAGGGGCAGGTTGTTGAACCAGGTTCCCATCCGCGCTGCCAGGGGTGGCCTCACCTGCTCACCCGCATTCAACCGCGCATACAGCGACTCCGCATCCCGGATCTGCTGTTCACTCGGTTTGCTGCGCACCGACATGAATTCGACAATCTCGCCATTGGCCCAGATCGGCGTCACGTTGGCTTCCACCCAGTAATGATCACCATTCTTGCAGCGGTTTTTGACCATGCCACGCCATGGCTTGCCGGCCCGCACGGTATCCCACAGATCCTTGAACGCCGCCTGTGGCATGTCCGGATGACGGATCAGGTTGTGAGCCTGCCCGATCAGTTCCGGCTCGGTGTAGCCACTGATCTCGATAAAGTCGCGATTGATATAGGTAATGACACCTTTGGGTGTCGTTTTGGAAACAATGGTCTGCCCAGGAGAGAGTTTGATTTCATTCTGGGTTACCGGCATGTTTACGCGCATGGCTAAGCTGTCCCTGTTCTCGGAGAAAAATAGCTGTCCTGAACAAGTGTAGAAAACGCTGAAAAAACTGCTGGCAAAGTGGGGGTATAACGCGCTGATCTGCCAACATGCGATATTGGCAGCACGTTTTAGATCAATTGATGCTAATGGATATCAGCTGACGAGGGGTTTGGGTGCCCAGTGCGCAGCCCCCAGAAACACCAGCTGCAGCTGACGCCGCAGGCGATTCTGGAACTGCAGCAGTTCGGCGCCCTGCTGCGATGGCAGATCGAGCAGCTCCATGGTGGACGAAGCGACCGTATTGATCGTCAGCAGGGTCACGTTGTCGAGCATGTCCTGACTCAGCTGACCCAACAGGTTGAGCCGGCGCAGATCCAGTGCCAGCTCATTGGCGAAATACTGCAATTCGCTGCGGATTGCCCGCCGCACATTGGCCGTACCACCCGTCATGGACTGGGACAGAAAAACAAAGAATACCCGGTGCCGGAACACGTAATCACAATACTGGGACAGCGAATCCTGGATCAGCGAACGCGGGTCCGTGCGCTGCTGACGCACCTCCCGCATCAGTTGGCGCAGCACTTTGCTCAACTCATCCACCAGGTTCAGCGCCAGATCTTCCACATCATTGAAGTGGCGATAGAACGCGGTCGGTACCACCCCTGCCCGCTTGGCCACCTCCCGAATGCTCAGACTCGAAATGTGCTGGCCTTCTTCGACCCATTGCAGCGCCGCATTCATCAGCGACTGGCGTGTCAGCAGTTTGCGTTCCTGGCGGTTATTCATTGACCTGATCCGGATTGATTCAGTGCGCAATTGTACGCGGATTGTGATCCCGGGAAACCATCAGTCGCGGTAACAGGCTGAAAAACATCCTGCCAGGAGCCATTAAAAACCGTTTCAGTGCACACATGAACACAAAATTACAATTCGTATAATGCTGTTTTTAAAGGATTTATTATTTTTTGTATGACATTAACAATTCGAAACATTGACACCTGTTTTGACCATAGTGTACAACTGTACACGCAAACCAAGCAGGAGATTTCACGATGGAAGCCAAAACCTGGTTCAACCTGAGTCTGTTCAACACCCCCCGCGCCGGGGACTATTTCGAAGACCTGATCCAGGCCATCGATCCCATATGGTCGCTGACAGAGTGCCGCGCCCGGATCGTGGAAGTCCGCAACGAAACCCATGACACCCGCACCTGGGTACTGCGTCCCACCGCGCGCTGGAATGGCTTCGAAGCCGGCCAGCATCTGCATATCACCGTGGACATGAACGGCACACGCCAGACCCGCACCTTCACCATTTCTTCCACGCCCTATGAATGGCGGGAACAGGGCGTGATCACGCTCACGGTCAAGCGCGTTCCCCACGGCCGCGTCACCGGCTGGATGCACGATCATCTGGAAGCCGGCAATGTGGTCAGCATCTCCCAGGCGGCGGGTGACTTTGTGCTGCCTGCCGAACCGGAAGGCCCGATCGTGTATTTCGCCGCCGGTTCCGGCATCACCCCGATCGCCTCCCAGCTGGGCAAGCTGGCGGCCTGCAACATGCCGGTGCCCGCGACCCTGCTGTACTTCGCCCGCAGCGAAGACGATTTCATTTTCGGTGCGCCGCTGCGTGCCTTGGCCCAGGCCCACAAACGCTTCACCCTGCACACCATCGCCGGCGACGGCGGCCTCAAGGATCGCACCTACAGCCTGCCCCAGGGCATGATCAGCGCCGACCATGTCGCTGCCGCCCTGAAAAACAAACCCGAATACAGCTATGTTTGCGGCCCGCACCCGTTCCGCGAACAGGTGAAGACACTGCTGAAGGAACAGGGATTCCCGCTGCAGAAAGTGAAGGAAGAAGCCTTCGGCCTGCCACCAGTGGCCCGCACCAGTGGCGAAAAGGTCACCGTGAACTTCACCCACAGCCACACCCAGGCTACCACCGACCAGCCCGGCACTCTGCTGGATATGGCGGAACAGGCCGGCCTCACACCGACTGCCGGCTGCCGGATGGGCATCTGCTACACCTGCAAATGCACGAAAAAATCCGGCCAGGTGCGCAACGTGATCACCGGCGAAATCTCGTCGGGTGACGAAGAAGACATTCAGATCTGCATCACTGCACCGGTCAGTGACGTCACGATCGAACTTTAAAAGACTGCATTGAAGAAAGAGGATTTCACCATGACAATCGCTCAAAGCCCTGCGCTGGATACGCTGAAACCGGCAACACTCAACGCCCAGCAGAAGCCGACCGTCGAACAGCTGGCCGAGCTGCAGAAGGAATTCGATGCCCTGCGCGACAGCATCAAGGCCGATCTCGGCCAGCGCGACGCCGACTACATCCGCAACATCATCCGGGTGCAGCGCTTCTGCGAAGTGGCCGGCCGCACGCTGATCCATTTCAGCTTTACGCCAGTTACCTTCCTGCTGGGCGTCACTGCCCTGTCCATTTCCAAAATCATGGACAACATGGAAATCGGCCACAACGTGATGCATGGCCAGTATGACTGGATGAATGATCCCAAGATTCATTCACGCAATTTCGACTGGGACACCGCCTGCGACAACAAGTCGTGGATGCGTACCCACAATTACGAGCACCACACGTTCACCAACATCCTGGGCAAGGACCGCGACTACGGTTATGCGGTACTGCGCCTGTCCGACGACACGCCATGGCACCCGATGCGCTCGATCCAGATCCTGTATTTCGGCCTGCTCAGTGCATTCTTCCAGTGGGGTGTGGCGCTGCACGAACTGGAGTTCGAGAAAGTTCGCGAAGGCACGTTTGACCTGGAAGCGAAAAAGCCCTTTATCAAGGCAGCGATGAAAAAGGCCGGACGCCAGGTGTTCAAGGATTACATTTTCTTCCCGGCCCTGGCGGGTCCGTTCTTCTGGAAAGTCATGCTCGGTAACGGCATGGCCAATCTGGCGCGCAACCTGTGGGCATCCACCATCATTTTCTGCGGCCATTTCACCGAAGGCGCCCAGACCTTCAGCGAAGAAGAATGCGAAAACGAAACCCGCGGCCACTGGTATTACCGCCAGATCCTCGGCTCCAGCAACTTCGAAGGCGGACGCCTGCTGCACATCATGAGCGGTCACCTGAGTTACCAGACCGAGCATCACCTGTTCCCGGACATTCCGGCCC
This sequence comes from Gammaproteobacteria bacterium, assembly GCA_041395845.1. Lineage (GTDB taxonomy): Bacteria > Pseudomonadota > Gammaproteobacteria > Pseudomonadales > Ketobacteraceae > Ch67. The sequence goes on along the minus strand of JAWKZS010000003.1, from coordinate 33,864 downwards.
ACCGCTATGCGGAAATGGCACCCAAGGTGAAAGAGATCGCCGAACGCTACGGCATTCCCTACAACACCGGGCCTTTCCGCAAGCAATACGCCAGCGTGATCAAGCGGGTGCTCAAGTACTCCCTGCCGGGCAAGGCCCGCAAGATCACCGCATAATGGACTTCTGCAGGCGTACAATTGGTGTTATAGAAGCAGCATCAGGTCAACGAGGATGAAACCATGGGACTGCTGAACCGGCTCGAAATGCTAAAGGATATGGTGCAGACCGCCATCGACAATGGCGCCCGCACCGTGGAAGACGTGCACAAGGCCATCGCCGACCTGCCGTTCGAACTGCTGGAAAAGAACGGCATGCTCGACGATGACAAGCTGCAACTGCGGGAACGCAACCAGCAAACGATAGGAACCGTGTATGCAACGATTCGTGAAATCAATCAGAAGATTGGTGAACTGGCTTCGGATATGTTTGAAACCCTCGAGGACAGCCAGCACATTTCTCGCGTAATGGACGAAAACGACCAGAAGCAGGAAAAGTAACCCGATCCGCTGAAAACGACCCGCCCGCCGGCCAAGCCATTGGTCTGCGGGCTTTTTTTGGTGCAAACTTTTGCCCATCGCAGCAAGCTATTCTATAGTGCTGCTAACTGTGCGAAGCCACCGGCCTTGCCACAGAACGACAAAAACAGGGACAAGAGGAAACAACAATGAAAAAAGCGCTTATCGGCACCGCCCTGGTTTCAGGCATGCTGCTCTCCACTCCTTCCGTCATGGCCGGCACCGGCTACATCGGCATTGACTGCCAGATGTTCCGCCTGGTTACCGAAGGCGTTGACGATTTCAGCCTGAAGGTGCAGGTCTGCGCCTGGGCGGCGCCCTGAACGACAATTTCATGATCGAAGGTCGCGTCGGCCGCAGCACTGGCAGCGACGAACAGGACGACGTCAGCCTGAAAGTGGACGACTACATGGGCCTGTACCTGAAGGGCGGCGCTGAAATCGCAGACATGCTGTTCCCCTATGTGCTGGTGGGCTTTTCCAAGGCCGACCTGATCATGGACAACGAAACCCCGGAAGAGGGCGGCTTCTCTTACGGCTTCGGTGCTGACATGCACCTGGGCAATTTCCAGGTCGGCGCCGAATGGATGATGATGCTGGATGAGGCCGATTACGAGTTGAAGACCACTACCGTTTCCATTGGCTGGCGCTTCTGATGTTCACTGCCGGCTGTCCACAGGCAGCCGGGCACTCCTGCTCACCATCGCCCGCAAACCCGGCGGACAATGTCACACATCCTTCGGTAAAATCCCTCCACCCCCTATCCGCCCGCCGAAGTGGAACCGGCTGCATGAGCGAAAACTCTGCCGGCCCCAAGCTCGAACAGCGTCTTGCCCCCATTCTTGCACTGTTGCAGAAGCAGCAGGTGGTGCAAACCGTTACCCAGCGCCAGGTCCAGATGCGGGCCGACCTGATCGAAAACCTGCTCAACCGGCAGCAGGAACATGAACTGCGCCGCTCCCTGAGCAAGCTCAACGGGCCCGACGCTGCCCACCTGCTGCAGATGCTGACCCCGGACAAACGCGAATTGGTGTGGCAGGAATTGCCGGACAAGGTCGCCGCCCAGGCGCTGGTGGAACTGCCCGAAGCCCTCGCCGAAGACATGGTGGAAATCACCCCGGTGCGGCGCCTGGAAAGCCTGCTGCAAAGCCTCGATACCGACGAACTGGCGGATGTCGCCAGTCTGGTGCCCCCCACCCTGCTGGAACACGCCAAGGCCCTGCTGCAGTCAACGACGCAACTGGCTTAAAGCAGCCTGAGCTGGCCGGAAGACTCGGTGGGCGAGATCATGAGCAGGACAGCCTGATCGCCAGCGAGGACATGACGGTCAATCAGGCCATCGAGCGGGTCCGTTCTGCCATGAACTGCCGCCGCAGACGGACAAGCTGTTCGTCATCAACCGCCACAAGCACCTGGTGGGGTAGTGCCGCTGATTTCGCTGATCCGGCACGACGGTGATCGTCGCCTGGGGGACGTGATGGACCCGGACGTGGTGTACTTTTCCCCCCACGACCCGGCCGAGGAAGCCGGCCATGCCTTCGAACGCTACGATCTGGTATCTGCACCGGTAGTGGACGAGCATCTGCGGGTAATCGGGCGCCTGCGGGTCGAAGCCATCATGGACTACCTGCGTATCCGTGCCGAGGAACAGGCGCTGGCCAAGGCGGGCCTGTCCGGCGACACCGATCTGCTGGGACCCATCTGGGAAGGCGCCCGGGAACGCTGGCCCTGGCTGTGCGTCAACCTGCTCACGGCCTTTGTGGCCAGCCGGTTCATCAGCCTGTTCGAGGGCACCATCCAGCAACTGGTCGCCCTTGCCACCCTGATGCCCATCGTTGCCAGTATCGGCGGCAACACCGGCAACCAGACCGCCGCCCTGCTGATCCGAGGCCTGGCACTGAATCACGTCCACCGGGACACCCTGACCTACATTTACCGCAAGGAAGTCACCATCAGCCTGATCAACGGCCTGCTGTGGGGCTCGGTGCTGGGTGTCTTTGCCTGGATACTGTATGGCAATCCACTGATGGGCATGGTGATGGCGGCGGCGGTCACCCTTAACCTGATCGTGGCGGCGCTGATCGGCATTACGATTCCGGTGCTGCTCGATCGCTTGGACCGAGATCCTGCCATGGGGTCGTCAGTCGTCCTGACATTCGCCACCGACAGCATGGGCTTTTTCCTGTTCCTGGGCCTGGCGACCCTGGTTCTGGTTTGATCCCCTTTTACAAACACTGGTCTACGCTTAATGAATGGACATATTTGTGCGCATTGGACGCCGGATATAACCCACTCATTCCGCTAGCATTATTGGCCAATAACAATGATCAGAAACCATCCTTTACTGCCTGCACTGGCATTCCTGCTGGGCATTAGCACTCAGGTCCACGCTGACAGCTTCGACGATGCCGTCAACCAGTTCCTCAAGGGCTTTGACTATTGCAAGGAAGCCAAAACCCACCTCAGTGGCAACCGCATTCCCCAGGCCCAGGCCTCCCTGCGCCAGTACCAGAAGCTGCTGGAGGAGGCGACCCGCATCAATCCGGACATCCTGTCCACCAGCAAGCGCGGCATGGATGGCAACCTGAAATTCTGCCAGCGGGTAACCCGCGATGTGGAAGTCGAAGCCGGCATGCCCACCATGAACAAGGCACTGGCCGCCTGTGACGCCGCCCAGCAGGCACTGAAAGACGAAAACCCGGCCAAGGCACAGGAAGATCATGCCCAGTTCAAGCAGCTGCGTGACGAGGCACTGCAGATCGCGCCAAGCCTGGGCGAGATCTTTTCCGTAAAAAGCCAGATCAACCGCTGCGAGCGCATCGAAAACAAGATTGCCTCGTTCAGCCAGCAACAACAGGCATTGACCCTGTCCCTGGAAGCGGCACAGGAAGCCAGCAGCGCCTACGTGTCCAGCTGCCAGAAGACGCTGGAAAACCTGAAGAAAGAACTGGTGGACGAACCGGTACTGCGGGACGCCAATCAGGGCATCGCCAGTGCGCAGTCCCACAAACGCAACGCCCGGGAAGACCGCCTGGCCAACAAGGCCTTCCAGGAAGATCCCCAGCATCCGGTGAAGAAAACCATCGATGCGAATATTGGCCGCGGCGATCGCTGCATGGCGGAACTGAACAGCACACTGGAACAGAAGAAGTCCGAACTGGAAGGCGTGAAGCGCCAGTTCGCCCGCTACAACGAACAACTGGCCAGTGCCAATACCCAGTGCGAACAGTCACGCAAGGGTGCCGGTGGTGCCCCCACCCAGGCCAACTATGACAACGCAAAGAAAGACTACGAACGGGCGCTGCAGCAACGCAACAGTACCCGTGACGCTTTGAGCAAGGACAACCGCTACACCGCCTATGAAGGACGCGAGGACGTGGCGCGAATCGAGCAGCAGCTGCAAAAACTCAACAGCTGTCTGGATACCACCAAGACCCAGCTCGGCGCGATGTTTGCCAAACTGCCGAGCGCGGCGCCGGCGGTTGCCGTCGCTGCACCGGCACCTGCGCCCAAGACCGTTGCCACGGCAGTGCCTGCCGCTGCACCAGTAACAGCGCCGGTTGCGGCGCCTGCAGCCACCAGCACCCCACAGGCAGAATCCACCGCACTGGAAGCGCCCCGCCAGATCAAGGGCACCATCACCATGATGGGACTGGCCCCGGAACTGGCGCTGTTCTATGTCCCGGATGGCAGCCGGCCCCAGGAGCCGGAAATCGTGATCGAGCGAACCGGCTTCGAGCAGGCCCTGTATATCGCGCCGGACAAGGGCAGCCTGAGCTTCAAGAACAAGGACAATACCGCCCACCGCATCAGCGCCAATAATGACGCCAGCGGCTTTTCTGACAATCTCACCCGCCTGCAGCCGCGCCAGTCCAAGTCTGCCAAGGTCAGTTGGCCGGTCCACAGCATGGTCACGCTACGCAGCGATCGCGGCACCTTCCCCGCCAGTTATGTTGCCAACATTCCCAGCGCCAATTATCTGAAGCTGGCGTTCAGCGGTGGCAGCAGTGTTGAGCTGGATTTTAGTAACGCCAGCGGCGCCACCACCGCATACCTGATCATGCCGGATACCGATCCGCTGACCTTCACCCTGAACAAGGGCGAAACCAAAAGTCTGGCCCTCACCCGCGGCGGCGTGCCGGTGGGCAGTCTGGTGGTAACCGGGGAGTAGCGTTTCCACAAACAAAAAAAGCGCTGCAACGGTCATTCGCTGCAGCGCTTTTTTGTTTCAGCAGAGTGATCAGAATTCGTCGACGGACAACGCCATCATGTCCACGTCACCGCCCTGCAAACAGGCCAGCAGCCCTTCGACCCTTGGTAGCACACGGCTGAAGAAATAACGGCCTGTCTTGAGTTTGGTCGCGGCAAATGCTGAGTTCTGCGCACTGGCAACGGCCATCATCCGTAGCCACATATAGCCGTAGGCGACATAACCCACCGCATGCAGATAATCACAGGCCGCAGCGCCCAGGCCATGAACTGAGTGCTCACCTTGCGCAATCAGCCAATCAGTCACCTCACGCAGCTGCGCAACGCGCTGGCTGAGTGCCTGTACAGGGCCCTGCAGCGCCGCGTCGCTGACCTTGCCACTGAACTGCTCGATCTCGTCGAGGAACAGCATCATGGTTTCGCCACGGTTGGCAAACACCTTGCGCTGCACCAGATCCATCGCCTGAATGCCATTGGTGCCTTCGTAGATCTGGGCAATACGCACATCCCGCACCAGCTGCTCCTGGCCCCATTCGCGGATATAACCATGGCCACCAAACACCTGCTGGCCCTGCACCGTGCTTTCCAGCCCCAGATCGGTGAAAAAGGCCTTCGCCACCGGAATCAGCAAGGCGCTGAACGCATCGGCCTGCATGCGTGCTTCTGCACTGGCGCCGTGCTTGGCCTGATCCAGCTGCATGCCCAGATAGACCGCCAGCGCCCGGCCAGCTTCGGTCGTGGCGCGCATGTTCATCAGCATTCGTCGCACATCCGCATGGGCGATGATCGGGTCCGCCGCGCGCGACTTGTCGCCGCCCTCGGCATCCCGCCCCTGCAGACGCTCACGGGCATAGGCCACCGCATTCTGGTAGGACGCATCAGCCGCACCTACCCCCTGCAACCCGATCGACAGCCGCTCGCAGTTCATCATGGTGAACATGCAGTTCAGGCCGCGATTGATTTCCCCCACCAGAAAACCACGGGCACCGTCGAAATTCATCACACAGGTGGCGGACGCCTTGATCCCCATCTTGTGTTCGATGGAACCACAGCGGACGTTATTGAATGCACCGAGGGAATCATCCTCATTCACCTGGAATTTGGGCACCAGGAACAGGGAAATGCCGCGGGAACCGGCCGGCGCATCCGGCAGCTTGGCCAACACCAGATGGATGATGTTGTCAGTCAGATCGTGATCGCCGCCGGTAATGAAAATCTTGGTGCCGGTGATGGCGTAGCTGCCATCGTCCTGGGGTACGGCTTTGGTCCGGATCAGGCCCAGATCACTGCCGGCATGAGGCTCGGTCAGACACATGGTGCCGGCCCATTCGCCGCTGTACAGCTTGGGCAGATAGCGCTGCTTCAATGCCGGCGCAGCATGGGCGTCGATGGCCAGACAGGCCCCCACCGACAGCGCCGGGTACAGGGCAAACGAGGAGTTGGCCGCAAACGACATTTCGTCCACCAGCACCGCCAGCGCCTTGGGCATACCCAGCCCACCGAAGTCAGGATTGCCCGTCAGCGCGGTCAGGCCGCCGTCCCGCCAGGTGCGGTAGGCCTCGACAAAGCCTGCAGGGGTGGATACCGCGCCATCCTTCCACTGGGCTCCCTCCTCATCGCCGGAACGGTTCAGCGGCGCAATCCGCTGCTCGGTTATCCGGGCCGCCTCACCCAGCATGGCCTCGGCGATGTCCCGATCGACCTGACTGGCAAAGGCACTGGTCTGCTGCCACTGCTGGTCGGCGTTCAGCACGTCGAACAGTACGAACTGCATGTCCTGGAGGGGGGTGGTATACGGCATGGTGATCCTCAAAAGTCTTGTGAACTTTGCAAACAGGGCAGCCAAGGGTACTGGCCGCGTCCCGCATTATTCGGAGCCCACCCAGGTGGGACAAGGGTTGTAGAGGATCAAACGTGCGGCTTTGCGAAGGACTTTGCTGCCAGCAAGATAAAATTGCAAAGTTTGCGAATTTGCAGTATTTACAAATTTCCGATGTGGCACAGAACTGAGGCCGCCGGTGCGGGAGGGGGTTTCGGGTACGTCAGCGGCCAGGGATGGCCGCTGTCGAGCCTACATGGATGTACTCGTGGCGTGTCCCGAAACCCCCTCCCGCACCGGCGGCCGCATCAAAGGCACCAGCACCCCATGACCAACCGCAAACGCAAACTCTTCCTCGGCGCCAAGATCCGCCGCTTCCGGGAACAGCAGCAGCTGAGCCAGGCCGAACTGGCTTACCGGCTTGGCCTGTCAGCCAGCTACCTGAACCAGATCGAAAACGACCAGCGCCCCCTCACTGTCCAGGTCCTGCTGAAGATGGGCACCCTGTTCGACATCGACCTGACCCACTTTTCCGAAGAAGAAGATGACCGCCTCATCGCCGAACTCAAGGACTGCATGGAAGACCCCCTGTTCAAGCACGAAAAAGTGCCCCTGCAGGATCTGAAAGAAATCGTATCCCGATCGCCGGCGTTCGCCCGCCATTTCCTTACCCTGTACCAGTCCTACCACCAGGCCAACCAGAACTTTGCCGGACTGGCCCAGGACATGACCGGCGACGAAGCCGTGCGCGCCATTGTCGGCCCCCAGTTTCCCTACGAAGAAGTGCGCGACTATTTCTACTACCAGAACAATTATTTTGATGAACTGGATCGCGCCGCAGAACAGCTGGCGGAAACCGAAAAGCTCGGCGCCGGGGAAGGCGAAGCCAAACTGATCGACTACCTGCAACGTGCCCACGGCATTGTCGTCAGCCTGGATGCCGAGGGCGACCGCCTGCGTCATTTCGATCCAGCCAGCCAGCGCCTCACCCTGTCGAAACTGTTATCGCTCAAGCAGCGCGTCTTTCAGCTGGCCCACCAGATCTGTCTGCTGGAACACAGAGAATTGCTCGACGACATGATCCGGCGCGCCGGCTTTTCCAGCCACGAAACCGAAGCGGTATGCCGGGTGGGACTGGCGAATTATTTTGCCGGCGCCCTGCTGATGCCTTACAGCAGCTTTCTGAAAAAAGCCCAACAGGAAAAATACGATATCGAACGGTTACAGATTATTTTCAACGTGAGTTTTGAACAGATCTGTCACCGCCTTTCGACCCTGCAGCGGCCCGGCGAAAAAGGCATTCCGTTCTATTTCGTGCGGGTCGATGCCGCCGGCAACATTTCCAAGCGCCAGAGCGCCAGCAGCTTTCATTTTGCCCGCGTGGGTGGCGCCTGCCCGCTGTGGAACGTGCACGATGCATTCGCCCAACCTGGCAAAATCCTGCGCCAGGTTGCCCAGATGCCCGATGGCAAAACCTATTTCTGCATTGCACGCACCGTCAGCCGCACGGAAGGGGGCTTTCTGATGCCACAGAAGAATTTTGCGGTGGGCCTGGGCTGCGAAATCCAGCACGCCCCCCAACTGATTTATTCCGTGGGCATCGATCTGAATGACAAGGCGGCAGCGGTACCCATTGGGGTCAGCTGCCGTGTGTGCGAGCGCGATCACTGCCCCCAGCGGGCGTTTCCGCCGATCGGAAAAAAAATCCACATCAGCGAAAACGAGCGGGAGTTCCTGCCTTATCGGTTTGAGGGGTGATTGTCACGACACCGATCACCCACCCAACGGATCCACCGACAGCGGCACGAACGCTGCCACCGCATCCCGAATCGACAACAGATCCACGGGTTTTTTCAGGAAGATATTCATTCCCGCCTCCATGCACTGGGCACGATCCACATCAAGCACATTGGCCGTCACCGCGACAATGGGCACATGCCCTGCAGGAGCAGGCAACTGGCGAATGCAGCGAGTGGCTTCGAAGCCGTCCATGACCGGCATCTGGCAATCCATCAGAACAAGCTGCACAGGCTGCGCGCTCACCAGATCGACAGCCTCTCTGCCATTGGCTGCCGTCAACACCTGCAATCCCAGTTTCTGCAGATACCCTTTCATTACCAGCTGGTTGACCGGATTGTCCTCCACCACCAACACCACTGCCGGAACCTCGCTTTCAGTTTTCCGGGGGACAGAATGCTCCGCCACCTGGGCCGATGCTTCTGCAAGACCTACAGGAAACTCAAACACCGCCTCCAGGCCATGCGGATCGCGATTGGCCAGTTTTACGGAACCACCAAGCAGGCGGGCCATGGCGGCGCAGATGGCAAGGCCGATACCGATCCCCTGATGACGCCGGCGAAACGATCCATCGAGCTGGCCAAACGGGCGAAACAGCTGCGACATATCGTCAGGATCAATGCCAGGGCCTGTGTCCACAACTCGCACCAGCACACGCTCACCCCTCAGGTTCACCTGAACCTCAACCCCGCCCGCATCCGTGAACTTCAGTCCGTTAGCCACCAGATGCCGCACGACATGCAGCACTTTCGGCTCATCCGTCGTCACCACCCGATCGAGCGCAGCGCAAACATCGTAGTGATAGGACAAACCCCGCGCACGCGCCGTCTCGCTGAAGGCCTTCAACAATGCATCCAGACTACGACCAAGATGCACCGGCTTCCCATCAACGGCACTCTGGCCTGATATGATCTCACTGAAGATCAGGATGTCATCAATCGAGGTCATCATCGCATTGGCTGACGTCTGCGCTGCCTCCAGTAACGCTGACTGCTGACCGGACACCGCACCACTGCGTAACAGATTCAACGCACCCAGCACACCATTCATGGGTGTCCGAAGCTCATGACTGATCGTGGCCAGAAACGCACTCTTGGCCTGATCACTGCGATTGATCAGGCCAAGCACCCGTACGCTGATCGCCCAGGCCAGCAACACCAGCCCGACAATGATCAGCCCTCCCAGCAACGCCCCCAGCCGGTTGGCATCAACTACCGCACTATGGGTTTGCAGCAACAGATCCGAATACTGCTCGCGAGCAACCCGGTAAAGACTGTCGACCCCCGCCAACACATCGGCAAATGCCAGATGGGTCTCATCCAGCTGATGCTTCAACTCATCCAGATTGTCATCGGTTTCAATCAGCAGTAGCGCCAGCGTGCGGGCGTGATCGAAATAACCTTCAAACGACACCAGCAATGCCTGCACATCTGCAGCAAACGCCGGCTCCATTTTTACCAGCTCATTCGCATTGGCACGGAACCTCACAGCCAGCTCGACCGAATCTTCCACCAGAAAACCATCCTCAAGCGCCACCGCCGCCGTCAGGCTTTCACGGATACCATCAGCATCCTGCTTCAGTTTCCGGACCTGTTCGATAACGGGATAACGGTGCTCGAGCAACTCATTCAGACGCGCCCTGTTCGCATTTGCAAGATGCACATTCACAAGCAGGTAACACAGAAAGCCAAGCCCGCCCAACACGGCAATCAACATGATGTTGGCGCGGATCCCGGCATTTTCTTTCAGACGCAAGGTGACTCTCCATGCAAGACAGCACTGGATAACACTTCAAAGTCTAGCAGTCCCCACGTGCCACGCAGGCAAACCGGCAGACATTGGCTATGCTTTATCGAAACAACAACCGCGTCTGAACCCTGCCATAAACGTGCGCAACACGCTGATCTACCTGATCTTCATCACACTGCCCTACCACGCTATCGCCCAGGAAAGCTGGGACTGGTCAGGCTTTGCCTCCGTGGGCGCCGGTAAAACCAACCGGGATGGCATGAACTTCATGAACTACGATGATCATTGGAGTTTCGACGCCGATTCCGTTATAGGCCTGCATTTTCAGGGTGACCTGCTCCCCCACCTGTCATTCACTGGGCAGCTTGTAGCGCAGGGCTTCCATGCCAACGACACCGATGACTACCAGCCCGAAGTTGACTGGCTGTTCCTGGGTTACCAGTGGACCCCAACCCTGCGCATGCGGATCGGACGCATGCGAACCCCCCACTATCTGTATTCCGAATCCGTCAATACCGGCTACTCCTATCCGTGGGCCCGCCCACCGACCAACGTGTACACCTTCTTCCTCACGCCGTTCTACAACTTTGACGGTATCGACTTCACCTGGAACGGTGATCTGGGACACCTGGAGCTCGACATTCAGATCTTTGCAGGTGTCATGGATGGAGAGTACGACGAACTCGACATCCAGGCCGAACCGGTTGGCGGCGCCAACCTGACCCTGCGCGGAGAACAATGGCTGTTGCGCTACGGGCTCATCATCAACGATACAGACATTAACTCCCCTGGCTGGCAGCCCTACCAGGACGCATTTCAGCAACTGGCCACCTTCACTGGCGATGCCGTCTTCGAAGAAGCCGCCGCTGCGTTTGAAGCCGAAAATGAACCCTATGCATACCACGCCCTTGCCGGCCAATGGGAACAGGGAAACTGGACGCTGATTGCCGAGGGCTATCACATCAGCAATCGTGGTGATGGCTTCGCCAACACGTCCAAAGGCTGGTACACCTCATTCATCTATCACATCGGCAACTGGAGCCCATATATCGCCACAGGTTCGTATGACAACATTCTGAATGAAGACGCCATCGCCGCACTGGAGTCTTCCTATGCCACCTACCCGGCCGGCTCCCTTGGGCTGCCGGCAGAACTGCTGCGGACAGGGACCATCGAGGCCTTCAAGTCGTTCCGCTCCAAGCAGCGCACCTGGACCCTCGGCACCCGCTACGATGTATTACCCAACACCTGCCTCAAGGCCGAAGTCGAGTACTTTGACTTCCAGGCAGGCACCACGGGCCTGATGATCCCTTCACCTGGGGCCAGGCGACCCGGGGACGCCCTGCTGGTCAGCTTCGTCATTGATGTGGTGTTCTGACATGCGGCTACTGTATGTGTTGGGCATCCTGCTATTCACCTGCCTGCTGGCACAAAAAGCAACAGCCGACCTCGCCATCGTGGTTCACCCTGACAACCCCATCAGCAGCCTCAGCGACAAGGATGTTCAGAAGATATTTCTGGGTCGCCTGCGGATGTTCCCGGAAACCTCGATGGAGCCCCAGACCATCGACCTGCCGGACGACTCCGCGCTCTACAGCCGCTTCTACGCCCGGATCGCCCAGATGACCCCGGCCAAAGTGCGGCGCTATCGTGCGTTTTATCTGTTCAGCGGCAAAGGCAAGGTTCCACAACAGGCAAACGATCAGACGGAAGTCGTCAGCAAAATCCGTAGTGATAGCCGGGCCATCGGCTACCTGGATGCGTCCGCAGACCTGGCCGGGATGAAAGTGGTACTGATTCTCGAGGAATAAAAAAAGGCGCCACGAAGGGCGCCTTTCTCATCAACCGATCGGGGATCAGTTGAGCTTTTCGCGGATACGGGCAGACTTGCCGGCGCGATCGCGCAGGTAGTACAGCTTGGCGCGACGAACAGCTCCGCGACGCTTCAGCTGGATGCTGTCAACCACTGGGCTGTGCGTCTGGAAAACACGCTCAACGCCCACACCGTTGGAAATCTTGCGCACGGTGAAAGAAGAGTTCAAGCCGCGGTTACGCTTGGCGATAACGACGCCTTCGTAAGCCTGCAGACGGCTGCGATCGCCTTCCTGTACCTTTACGCTAACAACCACAGTGTCACCGATACCGAATGCCGGTACGTCGGTTTTCATCTGTGCTTTTTCGATTTCCTGAATGATCTTGTTCTTACCGCTCATGGTAATTGCCTCTAGCTATGACGTCAGAGGAGGGGCCGAAACGCCTCATTCACGTCGTTAACGAAGGAACGATCAGGATGGATCCTGTTCGTCCCGATACTCCTGCAACAGCTTCGCTTCTTCACTGGTCAGCTGTTTGCCTTCCAGTAAGTCCGGCCGCCGTTGCCAGGTTCGACCCAGCGACTGCTTGAGTCGCCAGCGCCGGATGGCGGCGTGATTGCCGCTCAATAACACCGGTGGTACCACCCTGCCCTGATAATCCTCAGGTCGGGTATAGTGGGGGCAATCCAGCAGCCCCTCAAAAAACGAATCTTCCGTGGCCGAATCCTTGTGACCCAGCACACCCGGCAGCAAACGGGCTGTGGCATCGATCATCGCCATCACCGGCAGTTCACCGCCACTGAGCACGTAATCGCCAATGGACCATTCTTCATCCACCGCCATCTCGATTACCCGCTCATCGATACCTTCGTAGCGGCCACACAGGAAAATCATCCCGGCCTGCTCACTGAAGGACCGCGCCGAATGCTGGTCGAACCGGCGACCCTGGGGCGAAACGTACACCACCTTGGCCTGCGCGATGCCTTTGTCCGCCAGATTCTGCCTGGCCTGGGCAATGGCCGCCAGCAACGGCTCCACCAACATCAGCATCCCGGGACCACCGCCGTAAGGCCGATCATCCACGGTGCGATGCACGTCGTGGGTGAAGTCCCGGGGGTTTACCAACTCCAGTTCAATCAGCCCGTTCTTCACCGCACGGCTGGTAATACCGTGCTCGGTAATGGCCTTGAACATCTCCGGAAACAGGGTGACGATGGAAAACTTCATCTGCTCACTCCCGCAGGCCGGTCAAAAATCCTTATCCCAATCCACGGTCATTTCACCGCGCTCCAGATCCACTGCAGTTACCACGTCACCCCACAGATAGGGGATGAGGCGTTCCTGCTGGTCGATGGAGCCGGTGCCGGGATGCACCACCAGCACATCATTGGACCCGGTTTCGAACAGGTGATCCACGGTTCCGAGGAAATCACCCTCGACGGTTAACACCCTGAGCCCCTCAAGCTGGCTCCAGTAGTAGTCACCGTCGTCGAGCGCTGGCAGCTGCTCGCGCTTGATTGCTAAATCACACCCGATATAGGCCGGTGTCTGATCGCGGTTTTCACAACCTTTGATCTTGGCCACCAGCCCCTTGCCATGTCGCTGAACATGCTCAAGGCTGATCGGCTGCCAGCTACCCCCCTGCTTACACCACAAGGGGTCATAACCTGCAATGTTTTCAATCGGTTGGGTGTGGGAGTAAAGCTTCAGCCAGCCTTTCACACCAAACGGGGACATCAGTTTCCCCACCACTACCCAATCGCTCATAACATCAATCAGGCAGCAGCTTTCTTCACTTCCTTGAGCAGGGAAGCAACGCGATCAGACATCTGGGCGCCAGTACCAACCCAGTATTCAACGCGTGCGATATCGAAGCGAACGCGCTCTTCCTGACCCTTGGCGATCGGGTTGAAGAAGCCAACGCGCTCGATGAAGCGACCGTCACGGGCGCTACGGCTGTCGGTCACAACAACGTGGTAGAAAGGACGCTTTTTGGAGCCGCCACGAGCAAGACGAATAGTTACCATGGTATGTGTTTCCTTTATTTCAAACTGACTGTTCAGCGATTTAAAACGTAAAACAGGCCGCTGATAACCTTGAGTGGTTTCAGTAACCTGCTGAAATTCATGTATTTACGCAGCCTTCACTTACCGCGCCTGCTGGCAATTGAGGGTGCACAGGCGGCGGAAGGCGCTGAATTCTACGGGAAATCCGGGGCGAAGGAAAGGCCCTTGCTAACCGACGCTCCCTCACATCTTGAAGGGTGGCATACCACCACCCGGGAAGCCGCCGCCCCCCATCATGCCTTTCATGCCCCGCATCATGTTTTTCATGCCACCCTTGGAGGTGAGCTTCTTCATCATCTTCTGCATCTGGGCGTGCTGCTTGAGCACCCGGTTGACATCCTGGATCTGGGTGCCGGAGCCGGCCGCTATCCGCTGCTTGCGGGAACCATTGATGACATCAGGCTTGCGGCGCTCCAGCGGCGTCATGGAATAGATGATGGCTTCCATCCGCTTGAACTCCTTGTCGGCGGCACTGCCCTGCTGCGCCATTGCTGCCATGCCACCCATGCCCGGCAGCTTGTCCAGCATGGCGGCCATGCCACCCAGGTTCTTCATCTGCTGGAACTGTTCGAGCAGGTCTTCCAGGTCGAAACCCTTGCCTTTCTTGAGCTTCTTGGCCAGTTTGTCGGCCTTTTCCTTGTCCAGTTTGCGCTCAGCTTCTTCCACCAGGGTCAGGACGTCGCCCATACCGAGTATGCGGGACGCGATACGATCCGGGTAGAACGGCTCCAGGGCGTCAGACTTTTCACCCACACCGATAAACTTGATGGGCTTGCCGGTAATGTGTCGCACCGACAGCGCCGCACCGCCACGGGCATCACCATCGGCCTTGGTCAGTACCACACCAGTGAGCGGCAGCGCATCGTTGAAGGCCTTGGCAGTATTCGCCGCGTCCTGACCGGTCATCGCATCGACCACGAACAGGGTTTCGATCGGCTTGATGGCAGCGTGCAGCTGCTTGATCTCGTCCATCATTTCCTGATCGATGGCAAGCCGGCCCGCGGTGTCGACGATGACCACATCGGCCAGGGTCTTCCTGCCTTCGGCGATGGCGCCATTGGCGATATCCACCGGCTTCTGGTCTGCCGTGCTGGGGAAGAAAGTTACGCCCAGATCGCCAGCCAGGGTTTCCAGCTGCTTGATCGCCGCCGGACGATAAACGTCTGCCGACACCACCAGTACTTTCTTTTTCTGGCGCTCTTTGAGGTATTTCGCCAGCTTGCCCACAGTAGTGGTTTTACCAGCACCCTGCAGACCCGCCATCAGGATCACTGCGGGCGGCTGGGTGTTGAGTTTGAGCGCATCATTGGCGTCGCCCATCATGTGGACGAGTTCTTCATTGACGATCTTGATGAAGACCTGGCCAGGGCTGAGGCTCTTCATGACCTCCTGACCAACGGCGCGCTCCTTCACCTTTTCGATGAAGTCCTTGACCACCGGCAGGGCCACGTCGGCTTCCAGCAGGGCCATGCGGACTTCCCGCAGGGTGTCCTTGATATTGTCTTCCGTGAGGCGGGCTTTGCCAGTGACGCTGCGCAGGCTGTTACTTAAGCGTTCGGTCAGTGTGTCAAACATATGGCTGTCTTCATTCGAATTTTTCCAGGGTCGGGAAGTATAACGCAGCCAGTTTCATTATTGACAGCCTTGTGCGACACTTAGCCATCCACCGAATTCAGTAAGGAGCTCTCCGCCGCCATGCCCCTGGCGCTCGTTGCGGGAATTGTTGCCTGTATCAGCTACGGTTTTGCCGCCTTTCTGCTGGTCAACAGCTTACGTACCAATATTCCGGTCAATCGCCCGCTGCTGCTGGCCGTCGCCCTGGCGGGACTCGGTTTGCACGGCTACAACCTCAGCCACTCCCTGTTTGACGACAGCGGCATCGAACTCGGCCTGATCAATGTGCTGTCCCTGTTCGGTTTCGTGCTGGCGGCCTGTGGAACCTTTATTACGCTGTTCCGGGACATCCAGTCACTGATGGCGCCCGCCTATCCTGCCGCCTGTATCGGCCTGCTGGTCAATCTGATGACCCACGACCGGGTTTCGCCGCACCTGAACATGAGCCCCGGACTGGCGGCCCACATTCTGTTATCCATCATTGCCTATAGCGTTATTGCGCTGGCCCTGTCCCAGGCGGCACTGCTGTCGATCCAGAATTACCAGCTCAAACATCGTCACATCCACGACATCCTGCACCTGCTGCCGCCCCTGCAGACCATGGAAGATACCCTGTTCGACCTGATTACCATCGGCCTGGTGCTGCTGTCGGTGGCAATTGGCACAGGACTGTTCTTCGTGGATGATTTCTTTGCCCAGCACCTGGCCCACAAGACCGCCTTTGCGCTGGCCGCCTGGCTGGTGCTGGGTATGTTACTGGTGGGTCGCCTGCTCTGGGGCTGGCGCGGGATGGTGGCCGTGAAGTGGACCCTGAGCGGATTCCTGCTGCTGACCGTGGCCTATTTTGGCTCCAAGGTCGTGCTTGAGGTCATCCTGGGCATCAGTTGATTCCACGCAAACACTTTCGATTCCTGACAGGATCCTTTTTCGCTTGAACGACATCCCTACCTCGATACTGTTTTCGATCCTCGGCATGCTGATTGTGATGTCGGCATTCTTCTCGAGTTCCGAAACCGGCATGATGACACTGAACCGTTATCGCCTGCGTCACCTGGTGAAGAAAAAACAGCGCAGCGCCATTCTGGTGGAGCAACTGCTGTCACGTCCCGACCGGCTGATCGGCGTCATCCTGATCGGCAACAATTTCGTGAACATTCTGGCATCGTCGATTGCGACCGTTATCGCCATGCGCCTGTGGGGTGACAGCGGCATTGCCATCGCCACCGGCGTGCTGACCCTGGTGATTCTGGTGTTCGCCGAGGTCACCCCCAAAACGCTGGCGGCGATCAAGCCCGAGACCGTGGCGTTTCCCGCAAGTTACGTGCTGCGTCCGCTACTGGTGCTGCTGTATCCCTTCGTGTGGCTGGTCAACGCCATCAGTAACGGTCTGCTGCGCATGATCGGCGTGACGGCGGAGCAGGCAGGTTCCGATCACCTCAGCCGTGAGGAATTGCGCACGGTGGTGAACGAAGCCGGCGCCATTCTGCCCAAGCGCCACAAGGGCATGCTGCTGAGCATTCTGGACCTGGAAGAGGTCACGGTGGACGACATCATGATTCCCAAGCATGAAGTTGTCGGCATCGATCTGGATGAGGATATCGAGGAAATCGTGAAGTTCCTGCGTTCGGCCCAGCACACCCGGCTGCCGGTGTTCAAATCGGATCTGAACGCACCGGTGGGCGTGCTGCACTTGCGCAAGATCAGCCGACTGCTGATGGACGATGAACTGAACAAGGCGAAAATCATGCAGCAGGCGGTGGAGCCCTACTTTGTACCGGAAGGGACGCCGCTGCACATGCAGCTGATGAATTTCCAGAAAGTGAAACGCCGCATGGGGTTTGTGGTGGACGAGTACGGCGACGTGCAGGGTATTGTCACGCTGGAGGACATTCTGGAAGAGATCGTGGGTGAGTTCACCACCGATTTTGCTGCAACCTCCAGCCAGGATATTCATCCGCAGGAAGATGGCTCGTTCATCATCGATGGCCTGGCCACCATTCGCGACATCAACAAGGCGCTGAAATGGCATTTGCCCACCAAGGGGCCCAAGACGCTGAATGGCCTGATCACGGAATATCTGGAGCATATTCCGGAACACAACCTGTGCGTGAAGATCGGCAATTACAAGATTGAAACCGTGCAGATCAAGGACAATCTGGTGAAGACCGCCCGGGTTACCAGCACTGCCAAGAAAACCAAGACATTGCTGCGCAAACCGGGCGTCCCGAACATCAGCGCAGGAACATGACGCCCACGCCGGCAAGAATGACCATAACGACCACGGCAACGGCGATCAGCATCGGCGCCTTGCTGGAGGCTGGTGCACCACTGACATTGGCTTCGACCCTGGCGCTGGGCGCTGGCTGCGCCGGCGCCGCTTTGGCAGCAGCAGGCTGAGGCCGGCGCGGAATCGGCGCTGCACGGAACACCGTGGCTTCATCGTCTTCTTCTTCCGGCAACGTTGCCGCATTGGCCGGGCCGGCCACCAGGAAGGTCACCTGATCGAAACTGATCTTGTCCCCAGGCTTCAGAATCTGCTCGCCGACATTCTTGCCATTCACACAGGTGCCGTTGGATGACTTCAGGTCGACCAGACGCAGAACGCCATCCTTCAGATTGACCTCGGCATGGCGACGGGACATGTGGGCATCGTTGATCACGATGTCGCAACTGCTGGAGCGGCCAAACACCAGGGTGCCATGAACCGGAATGCTCTTGCCCTTGAGTTCACCGGTAATCGCCATCAGGCTCCATTCGGTGCGGGGCGCGCCGGCCACCGGCTTGTCCGCAGTGACCTTGGGATCGATGATTTCCAGCTCGACCTTGCCGACACGAATCTGGTCGCCGGGACGCAGCTGGAAATGCTGGCCGATCTTGTTGCCGTTGACGAAGGTGCCGGCAAAACTGCCGTTATCGGACAGGTAAAGCTTGTCGCCATCCTTGGTGATTCTGGCGTGGGTTTCGTCGACGCCGGACTCATTGATGACGATATGGTTTTTGGCGCCGGAGCCGATGGTCATTACCGATTCCACCAGCCACACCGCGGCCTGACGCTGATCCTTGAATTTTAACTTCAGCATGTCCCTTGATGACTCCCCAATAAGACGGTCAGGATGAAATTCCTCGCCCATCAGTATAGAGGGCGTCGCGGGTTTCGGTCATGGGAATTGTACCGGTTACGGCACTTCGTCCAGACCGAGCAGGTTTTGCAGGGCGGGCCAGGCGTATTCGACGGTCTGCTCGCCCGCCGTGATGGCTTCTTCCGCCCGGTAGAATTCCATCAGCCCCAGATGCGACAGACGCGGCGTCAGGATAATGTCTGCCGGATCACCCGCCATCCGGCTGCGGGTCACCCGGTCCTGCATGATATTGATGGAGGACGCGATGACGTCCATCATGCCCGGCGATGGCATGCCATCGTCGTCCACCGCCTGCTGTTCATTGTCGCCGAACCACTGGGACAACCTACGCATAAATTCGCCTTCTGCCTTGCGCATGTCCTTCTGGTCCTGGCTGGGTTCCGGCGGCGGTGCTTCATCTTCCTCGCTGGAAGGCCCGGCAAATTCCAGACTGGCCTTGCGGGAGTTGCGCAGGTGCTTGCCGACGATTTCTGCGTTCAGATTGACCGCGATGACCAGATCAGCCCCCAGCGCACGACACAGGGACACGGGAACCGGATTGACCAGACCGCCGTCGACAAAGTAACGACCGGACTGGGCACGGTACGGCGTGAACAGCCCCGGAATGGAAATCGATGCGCGCACGGCTTCGGCCAGATGGCCGTGCTGCAGCCAGATTTCGCGCCCGGTCTGCAGATCGGTGGCGACCGCGGCAAAGGGCTTGTTGAGCTGCTCGAAGGTAAATTCCGGCATGTGCTGCTCGAAGAACTGGAACACCTTGCGACCTTCGATCAATCCGCCATTGAATTTCACGTCGAGCAGGCTGACCACATCGCGCCAGCCCAGGCTGGTGACCCAGGCTTCCAGTTCTTCGAGCTTGCCGGCCGAATAACAGGCGCCGACCAGCGCGCCGATGCTGCAGCCGGCCACGACATCCGGTTCGACCCCACGCTGCATGAGTGAACGCAGCACCCCGATATGGGACCAGCCGCGAGCCGATCCGCTACCCAATGCAATTCCGATCCTGAGGCCGTTGATCATTGGCTACCGCCCTGGTTGAATGTACGCTCCCCGCATGGGTACCCAGACGGGCACGGATGCATCCAAAACGCTGCGAATACGGATTTCGAGCGCTGCAAAATCCAGCCCCGGCAATGGCGTGGCCTCGGTGGTGCTGTAGTCATCCCAGAACTGCTCCCAGTGAATCAGCATCACCTGTTTGGGTTTGATCTGCCCCAGCACCCCTTCCGGATAGCCTTCCACATGATTGAAATTGGCCGCGCACAGCAGTGCCAGATCGAAGGGAATACCGTCCTGCAGCAGCCATGACGGCGGGAAACCGACTGGCGCACCTGATGCAGATGACTGGTAGAACACCCGGTACTGCACCTGCTGTTCCGGATCGAGAAAATCGATGACGTAGGTCACATTGGTGCCCGCCTGCCAGTCGAAGGTGCGCCGGGGCGCGCTGGTCATGGGCGAACGGATTTTGTCGGAGGCGAACACGATACTGCCCAGGTGGGGCGAATGCTCCGAGGCAATCGGCAGGATGCGCAGCTGCGGATTCAGATACAGCCACTGCCCGGGACGCACTGCATCAGCCATCTGTGGCGTCAGGTCGATCAGCCGTTGTGCCGGCAACTGGGCGGCCAGCAGATTGGGAATGGTCTCGCTGCCGTAAACCTTGATGTCCGCCGGCAACTTTGACATCACATACGGAACATCCATGGCGTGATCGAAATGGCCGTGCCCCACCAGGACACCCTGCACCTGTTCCAGCGGCGGCAGATGGGCATCAATGACGTCGGTTTTCACCGGCAGTTCACGTCCCAGCAGCCAGCGCCCCATCGGCGGGTTGGAAAAGAACGGATCTGCCAGCAGTGCCTGATCACCCACTCGCAGGAAAACGCCGCCCGCACCGAGGAATTGCGCGGTCAGCTGATCCGGCTCACCCTGTGCAGGCAGCGGTGATGTGGCGACCCGTCGCAACCCGCTCGATTCTACTGGCGCGCTGCCGGAGCAGGCAGCCATCAGCGCCAGCACCATCAGGCCCACCAGCTGCCGGCTCAACCTGCTCAGCGGTGTCATCAGAATTCCACCTTGACTGCATCGGCGACCCGCAAGGCTTTCGCCACCGCAGCATCGACGTCATCGGCCAATGCAAGCCCGACACCCAGCCGACGGCTACCCTTCACTTCCGGCTTGCCGAACAGGCGCAGCTGGGTATCCGGTTCCGCCAGCGCCTGCTGCAGGTTTCCGTAGGTCATTTGGGTGGATTCACCTTCCACCAGAATGACCGCAGACGCCGCCGGGCCGTACTGGCGAATGGCGGGAATGGGCAGCCCGAGAATCGCGCGGGCATGCAGGGCAAACTCCGACAAGTCCTGGGAAATCAGGGTCACCAGACCGGTGTCATGGGGACGCGGTGACACTTCGCTAAAGATGACCTCGTCGCCGGCGACGAACAGCTCAACGCCGAAAATGCCGCGCCCGCCCAGCGCATCGGTAATCTTGCGCGCGATGTCCTGGGCCTGCTCCAGCGCTTTCGGACTCATCGCCTGGGGCTGCCAGGACTCGCGGTAGTCGCCCTTCTCCTGGCGGTGGCCAATCGGTTCGCAGAAAGTGGTTCCCGCTTCATGACGCACGGTGAGCAGGGTGATTTCGAAATCGAAGTCGACAAAGCCTTCGACGATGACCTTGCCGGCGCCGGCGCGGCCGCCTTCCTGGGCGTATTGCCAGGCCTTTTCGATATCGGCCTCGGTCTTGACCGTGCTCTGGCCCTTGCCGGACGAACTCATGATCGGCTTCACCACACAGGGCAGGCCCACTGCAGCAATCGCTTCGACATATTCACTGTGGGACGAAGCAAACCGGTAAGGTGAGGTTTTCAGGCCCAGTTCCTCCGCCGCCAGACGACGAATGCCTTCACGGTTCATGGTGAGTCGGGCAGCCCGCGCAGTGGGTATGACGGTGTAACCTTCCTGCTCGAGTTCCACCAGGGTATCGGTGGCGATGGCCTCGATTTCCGGCACGATGTAATGGGGCTTTTCCGCCTCGATCACCGCGCGCAAGGCTGCACCATCCAGCATGGAAATCACGTGGCTGCGATGGGCCACCTGCATGGCCGGTGCATTGGGATAACGGTCGACCGCGATCACTTCGCAGCCCAGGCGTTGCAGTTCGATAACGACTTCCTTGCCCAGTTCGCCGGAGCCGCACAGCAGGACGCGGGTGGCCGTGGGAGAAAGCGGAGTGCCGATGGTGGTCATGCAGAGTCCTTACGATTGTTGCTTGAGTCGTTGTTCAACGTTTTTCAGGATCGCGCGCTTGCCGTCATTGTCGACATAGCCCCAGCGGGTGATTTCTTCACCGCTGCGCCAGCAACCGATACAGATATCTTCGTCATCCAGCGCACAGACACCGACGCAGGGCGACAGTACAACGTCTTCTTTGGCTGGCTTGTTCATCCGCGTGCATCCACTTCCAGATGGGCTTTGTAGCGCTTGTAGTTTTCCACGTAATGGAGGGCACTCATCTTGATCAGGACCAGCTTGGCGGCGTCGACCTCGCGCACGATCTTGCCGGGGGAACCCATCACCATGGAATTGTCGGGAATTTCCTTGCCTTCGGGGATCAGAGAATTGGCGCCGATGATGCAGTTCTTGCCGATCTTCGCGCCGTTCAGGATCACCGAGTTGATGCCGATTAGGGTATTGTCGCCGATGGTGCAGCCGTGCAGCATGACCTTGTGGCCGACGGTAACATGGGCGCCGATGGTCATGGGAAAACCGTGATCGGTGTGCAGGACGGAGCCATCCTGGATATTGGTGCCTTCGCCAATGACGATGGGATCGTTGTCGCCGCGGATGACGACGTTGAACCAGATGCTGACATCCTTGGCCAGCTTCACGGCACCGATCACGGTGGCATTGTTTGCGATGTAGAAGTCGTCACCACAGGTTTCGACCCGACGCTCGCCCAGTGTGTACATCATGCGGATTTACCCTCGTCAGTGTTCACCGGCCGGGGCCGGAAGTAATCAAACCCGGTATCAAATACCCGGTTACAGAAATCGGTGATGAAGTGGGCGGTCAGCCCCCAGATCACCTGACCCTCGTAATGGAAGCCGGGAATCCGATAACGCACACCTTCGTGTTCCCGCTCGGTGTAATGCACCTCAGGCTGCTCGAGAAAATAACGCAGGGGAACCCGGAAAATGTAGTCGATTTCGGCGGCATTGGGGATCAGGTCGATCTGGTGGGGAATGATACCGACAAACGGGACAACTTGCAGGCCCCAGCGGGATACAGACACCGGCATGGCCCCCAGCAGTTCCACCCGCTCGGGCGGCAGGGCAATTTCCTCGACGGATTCCCGCAACGCGGTGGCCGCCAGATCCGCATCGGTGTCGTCGCGCTTGCCGCCGGGAAAGGCCACTTCCCCGGCGTGGGCGTTGAGGGTCGCGGCGCGCCGGGTGAGAATCAGCTCAGGTTCACGGATTGAATCCGTGATCGGCATGAGTATCGCCGCCTGGGCGGATGCACGGTTTGGGTGGCCCGGGTCGTGATCTGGCAGGCGATGACGGATCTGTTCTAACAAAGGATGACTCAAACGCTGATTCCTGTTCTGGCCAGGTGACTGGACACCTGAGAATTCAACCGGTTAGCCAAACAATGCCCGGCCATGCCGGGTTGTGCAAGTGGCGAAGCTGCCAGCCCCGCCGGTCGCCTTGCCAAACAATAACAAAACAACAACGCAGTGAAACAGGGAGCCTGCGCGCAGTTTAAGCGCTTGATCCGCAAGCCTTAGTTATCAAGGTTATAAGCAGGGAAAGGATAATAACCACCCCCTGAACAGAATTCGACCAAAACGTCAAGGCTTCACAGGTCGGGCGGCGAGTGTAGTATAGACTTCGTGGAATGCAATTTTTTATAAGCCTATTAGCCTGGACAGAATCAAACGTGGGGCCAGGACGCCGATACGCCTGCCGGTGATTGGTTTACCCCAGAGGTATACGCCATGAAATACACGCTGCCCGAGTTCGACACACTGAGGGAAATGGCCCAGAACGATCCGGAAGGTCTGGAACGCCTGCGGGGACAACTGTGTGACCAGCTGATCCGCAATGCACCCGAAGCCTACCGCCGCAAACTGCGCGGCCTGCAGTTCCGGGTCGACATGGAACGCCGCCGCGCCAAGAGCCCCATGGCCGCCTGCATCGCGATTTCCGCCATGATGCATGATTCATTCGACCAGTTACGCCAGGCGCTCAACGAAGCTGCCGGCAACGCTTCCGTGATGGGGGGAAGCCAGCACGACACTATGACCGAGGCAAAAGTCTTACCTTTTCGCAGAGCATAGTCGCCGGGGCCGCAAGGCCCCTTTTTTTGTTGCCTCGCTTTCATCACCGGCCTCGACAATCCTGCCAGCGCCACGACAAAGCCGCCCCTCAGCGTTTATACTGCCCTTTCCTGAATATCGGCAGTTGGCAAAACCATGAAATATTGCAGTGACTGTGGCAATCCGGTCAGCCTGAAGATTCCCAGCGGCGACAACCGCGAACGTCATGTGTGCGATCACTGTGGCACCATCCACTACCAGAATCCCCGCATCATTGCCGGCACGCTGCCCGTGTTCGGTGACAAGGTGCTGCTGTGCCGTCGTGCCATCGAGCCACGACTTGGCTTCTGGACCCTGCCTGCCGGCTTCATGGAGAACGGTGAAACCACCCAGGAAGCCGCTGCCCGCGAAACCATTGAAGAGGCCGCTGCTGACGTCGCCGGGCAGGAACTGTACATGGTATTCAACCTGCCCCAGATCAATCAGGTCTACATTTTTTACCGCGCCGAAGTGGTGGATGGCCGTTTCGGCGTTGGCGTCGAAAGCCTGGAAAGCCAGCTGTTTGCGGAGGATGAGATCCCCTGGAGTGATCTGGCCTTCCCTACCGTCAGCCGCGCCCTCAAGTACTATTTTGCCGACCGGCGGGATGGCTTGTTCCCGGTCCGCGTAGAAGACATCACTTATCCCCGCAAGCGATAAAAACCTGCGCCCTTAGATTTCAAACGTCCGGCGTACAGCGCAGCCGCTGCTAGACTGAAAAATAGGCCGCCTGACCTGTTTGCTGTGGGGTACGGACTTGCTATCACGTCTGTTGGTAAAACTGCTGCTGACGCTTGCCTGTTGCATGAACGGCGCGCTGGCAGCGCAATCAGTTGTGCATCTGGATTTGCTGCCGGGCAAACAGGCAGCGAACGGCTTTTTTGAGCATCTCGAAGATCCCTCCCGCCAGATAACCCTTGACCATTTGCTGGCGCGCGACGCAGCCCCGGCGTTCGCGCCGACTACCGATGCTGTTTTCAACCACGGCTATAGCCATGCTGCGATCTGGTTGCATGCCCGCATGGGAGTACAGACCGATGCCGCCACCGGCGTTACCCGTTATCTGGAAGTCGATTACTCGCTGCTGGATGACGTGGTGCTGTACGTTGTTGCGGATGGCAAGCCAGTGCAAAGCTGGCATACCGGCGACACCAGACCCTTTCACTCCCGCCCCATTGATCATGCGCGGTTTCTGTTCCCGCTGGAATTGCAGCCGGGTGAAACCCGTGACGTTTTCCTGCGGGTCGCCAGCACCAGTTCACTCCGCATTCCACTGACCCTGTGGGATCCTTTCACTTTCTATCAGGAACAGCGCATCGACCTGCTGGTGGATGGACTTTATTTCGGCATTCTGTTGCTGATGATGTTCTACAACCTGTGTCTGCTCATTTCGGTGCGGGACATCAGCTATTTTTACTACATTGCCTACACCTTTGGTCTGTGCCTGTTCCAGCTCAGCATGAGCGGTTATGGCTTCGAGTATCTCTGGAGCGGCTGGCCGGCGCTCAACAATCATCTGATTCCGCTATCGATCTGTCTGATCGCCGTGTTTGTGCTGCGCTTTTCCCAGCACGTGTTGAGCCTGGCAAAACAGTGGCCGCTCATGCACAACATCTTCACCGGCCTCCTGCTCGTGAATGTCCTGGGTGTCGTTGCCGCCGTACTGCTGCCTTACCACGCCGTCATCAAACCCGTGGTCATCGATGCCATCGTTACGGCGATGGTGATGCTGTATGCCGGCGTGGTGGAATCCATCAAGGGATCGAAACCGGCCCGGTGGTATATCCTCGGCTGGTCTTCGATGTTACTCGGCGCGGTGTGGCTGGCGCTGGCTTCGATGGGCCTGGCGCCGGCCAACATCGTGACCACCAACGGTTTCATTTTTGGCTCCGCCTTACAGGTCACCCTGCTTTCGATTACGCTGGCGGAACGGCTTAACCAGATCAACCGCGAAAAGGCGGCCATGGAACTGGAAGCCAAGCGGGCACTGCAGATTGCCAACCAGACACTGCAGGAAAACAATCGCATCAAGGATGAGTTCCTCGCCACGATCAGCCATGAATTGCGCACCCCCATGAACGGTGTGCTGGGCTGTCTGGAACATATTCACGACGAGCCCATTTCGCAGAAGGTGGAAGCCTACGTGAACTATGCGGATCGCTCCGCACGCCACATGATGCTGCTGGTGGACAGCCTGCTCACCTATACCGAACTGCAATCCGGCAAACTGCATCTGGAAGATAAGCCCTTTGCCGTGCGCGACCTGGTCAACAGTGCCCGTACACTGTTCACGGAACTGAGCAACCGCAAGGGCATTTCCCTCAATTTCTTTATCGAAGCCTCAACGCCCGACATCATCATCGGCGACGCAACCCGTGTCAGCCAGATGCTCAACAATCTGCTGGATAACGCGATTAAATTCACGCACCACGGCCGGGTGGAGGTGCGCATTTACGGCGAAGCATCGTCGGGCAACAACAATGATTTCCAGCTACTGATGCAGGTGAGCGACACGGGGATCGGCATCGCACCGGAAAAACTGGATCTGATTTTTGAGCGCTTCCGCCAGGTCGACGGCGCCTTCAATCGCGGCTATGGCGGCCTGGGTATCGGACTGGCAGTGATCAAGGCGCTGCTGGACCAGATGCACGGCAGCATTGACGTCGACTCGCGGGAACACCTGGGTTGCACCTTCACGATTCATATTCCATGCCGTTACCAGACTGCTGCGCAAACGCCTGAGCCTGCGCAGGAAACTGCGGACGTTGCCACGCTGCCACGCTCCCATTCGCTGCATGTGCTGGTGGTGGAAGACAATCCGGTCAACCAGATGGTTCTGAAGGGGTTACTCAGAAAGCAGGGGTACGAGGTGAGCACGGCAGATAACGGCGCGCAGGCCGTAGAATGGTTGCGACACAATGCGGCGGATGCCGTGCTGATGGACTGTCAGATGCCGGTCATGGATGGCTTTACGGCGACCCGCATGATCCGCCAGCTGCCGGAACCCATTGCCAACGTCCCCATCATTGCCGTGACCGCCAACGCCATGTCACAGGACAAGGAGCGCTGCCTGAACGCCGGCATGGATGATTACACCGTCAAACCGATCGATGCCAAAAGCCTGAACAAGAAGATCATCTACTGGGTCAATACCGGGCACCGCAACACCAGGGCAGGACAAGGGTGAATACCCGCGTGCTCACAGCAAAAGTCTTGTGGTCGCTGGCAGTGTACTGGATCGCCGTGCTTTGGTTGCCCTCCGCCTTCGCCAGCGATATTCCCACCCTTGATGTTGCCAGAATTCACGACCGCGAATCGATCGAAAACTTCACGGTTTACACCAAGGATGACTCGCAACACTACACAGCCGCTGAAATCCTGCGCGGCGATGTCGATCGAAGCTTGCTTCATCACGACGACCAGCCGTTCAATTTCGGCATATCGACTGCCACCTACTGGCTGTTGTTCCAATTACAGAACACCCAAACCGGATCGGCGCCGGAGCAGCAAGACCTGCTGCTGAATATCAACTACCCACCCCTTGACCATATCACTCTGCATTATCTGGACGAAACAGGCCAACTGATCAGTATCGCCAGCGGTGATAATCTGCCCTTCAGCCAGCGACCGCTACCCCATAACACCTATCTTTTTCCATTAACCGTAAAACCAGGTGAAGCGAAGCGCTTCGTTCTCGAAGTGCAATCGGCGGGCTCCATCCGTGTGCCAATGACACTTTGGCATCCGGATGCCTTCAATCGATACAATGACCATTCCCTGCTGCTGTACGGCATTTACTTTGGCATCATTCTGCTGATGCTGCTGTACAATCTCATCCTGTTTCTGTTCAGCCGTGACCGTTCCTATCTGCACTACATTTTCTATATCGGTTCACTGGCCCTGTTTCAGGCCAGCTACAACGGCTTTGCCTTTCAATATCTGTGGCCGGATGTTCCCGCACTCAACAATCCTCTGACCAGTGCATCCCTGCTGTTAATGCTGTTTGGCGGCTGCCTGTTCACACGTACCATCCTGGATACAGCGACCACGCTGCCGCGCCTGCATCGCGCACTGGGATTGCTGATGCTGTTCTTTTTCGGCGTGATCTTGCTGCTGCCGGTCATTCCTTACGAGCGCGCACTCAACACGGCGATTTCGGTGGGCATCTTCAGCATTCTGATAATCATCAGCGCCGGGATCACCAATGCCGTGCGCGGCATTCGCACGGCACGTTTTTTCCTGGCGGCATGGACCTGTGCGCTGATGGGCGGCATCATTCTGGGCTGCACCGCAGCGGGCCTGTTACCGGTCAATGCCTTCACCGCCAACGCATTCATACTCGGCACTGCCATCGAAATCACCTTCCTGTCCCTGTCGCTGGCCGACCGAATGAACCGCATCGAACGTGAGCGCACGAAAGCCGAGCAGCTGGCCAAACAGGCACTGCAGGACATCAACCGCACACTGCAGGAAAGCAACCGCATCAAGGATGAATTTCTCAATACGATCAGCCATGAGATGCGCACCCCCATGCACGGGGTCCTCAACAGCATCCAGCACTTGCGCAGTGAAACCGACCAGGCAAGACGTGCACAGTTCGTTGAATATGCCGAACGTGCAGCCCAGCAAATGATGATGCAGATTGACTGCGTACTGAATTATACCGAGCTGCAGTCGCCGGACTTTGTTCTGCTGAAAGAACCGTTTCGCATTTCCCGGCTGGCCGAATCCCTGGACCACCTGTTTCGTCACCAAGCGCAATCCGCCGGACTGGATTTTTCAATCAGTATTGACGCCGATGTGCCGGAGCTGGTGATTGGCGATTTTCGCCGGATACAGCAGATTCTGATCAATCTGCTGGGCAACGGCATCAAGTTTACGCAAGCCGGATATGTGTGTCTGACGGTCAAGGTTGTCACGCTCGACAAACAGCAGCAACGCACGCGCCTGCTGTTCCAGGTGAGCGATTCCGGCATCGGTATTCCGGCAGAAATGGAAACCAAGGTATTTGACCGCTTCCGTCAGGTGCAGGGCGGATTCAATCGCGGCTTTGGTGGGCTGGGCATCGGGCTGGCGACCAGCCGGGAAATCTGCCGCCGCATGGAAGCAGAACTGACTTACACATCGACGCCCGGCCAAGGCACCACCTTCAACCTTGTTGCGGAATTTCCCTATTCCCCCAGGGCGCAGCAAAGTGGCAAGGACGATTCGGTACACTATGACTGGCAACAGATTGCGGCCAATCGCCTGTGCCTGATCGTCGAGGACAACCCCGTCAATCAGATGGTGCTGAAAGCCAGCCTGAATCGGCTGGGGTTGAAAACATTGCTGGCCAGCAATGGCGAAGAGGCCCTGGACCTGCTGCAAGAGCATCCGGTGGAAATCATTCTGATGGACTGCCAGATGCCGGTGATGGATGGCTTTGCCGCGACCCGGGCTATTCGTGCGCTGGAGGGTGACAAGGCGCTGATTCCGATCATCGCCATAACAGCCAATGCGATGTCGAAAGATCGCGATCGCTGCGTGGAAGCCGGCATGAACGATTACATGAGCAAACCCGTGGATCTGCACGAACTGAAGGAAAAGCTGTTGAAATGGTTGCCCATGGTGCGGCGCGCACCGGCGTCTGCCAATCACAACGGTGGCAAGCCCCCGCAGAACGTGGTGGACTTTTCCGACAAGCGCAACCGCTAGTCCTGACGCATCAGAACGTTTCCAGCCTCCAGACATCGAACGCCGGTTCTTCGTAGGGGTGTGCGGCACGCAGCGCAGCCACCGCAGCCGCGATCAGATGATCTTCACATACCAGCTCTACCCGAAATTCCTGCACGGTTTCGAGAATGCCCTGCTGGCCGATAAAAGGATTGGAGCCTTGCAGGGCACGGAACTGGCCGGTGCCCTGGACTTCCCAGCTGCAGCAGTCGTAGTTGCCGATGCGACCGGCACCGGTGGCGAAGATGGCTTGCTTTACCGCTTCTTTGTGATCGGCAGGGACGAAGAAGGCGAGCTTGTACATGGATTCAGATTCCTATCGTTATCCGTGTGAAGACGGTGGGGCCGACATGTACAGGCCATGACACTTGGCCTTCGGCTACCCTGCGCTTCTCGAATCGACCGGCGGTGGCGCAACTCGCGCTACGCGCTCAGACACTCGCCACCTTGTTTCCGGTCGATCCTGCGATGCTCGGCGGCGTGAGAATGTCCCGTACATGCCGGCCCCACCGCCTTTGCTGATTTCGCAGTGCGCCTCTTTTCACCCCACCCACTTGCGCGCATTGCGGAACATCCGCAACCACGGGCCGTCCTCGCCCCAGGTTTTGGGATACCAGGAATTCTGCACCGTGCGATACACCCGCTCCGGGTGCGGCATCATGATGGTGACGCGACCGTCGGCGTTGCACAGGCCGGTGATGCCCTGCGGCGCACCGTTGGGGTTGGCCGGATAGGTTTCGGTGACGTTGCCCCAGTTGTCAACATAACGCAGGGCGATGCCGCTGGCGCTTGCCGCCGCATTGATCTGTGCAGACGACGCAAACTCCGCGCGGCCTTCACCGTGCGCAACTGCAATCGGCAGACGGGAACCTTCCATGCCCTGCAGCAGAATGGAATTGGACTGCTGCACTTCTACCGTACAGACGCGGGCTTCAAAACGCTCTGACTGGTTACGCACAAAGTGCGGCCAGTAATCGGCACCCGGCACCAGTTCGTGCAGGTTGGACATCATCTGGCAGCCGTTACACACGCCCAGGGCGAACGCATCATCACGGGCAAAGAACCGGCTGAACTGCTCACGGGCGCCAGCGTTGAACAGAATCGACTTGGCCCAGCCTTCACCGGCACCCAGCACGTCACCGTACGAGAAACCACCGCAGGCCACCAGTCCTTTGAATCCTTCCAGCGTCACGCGGCCTGACAGGATATCGCTCATGTGCACATCCACCGGAGTGAAACCAGCGGCATGGAAAGCCGCGGCCATTTCCACGTGGCCGTTTACGCCCTGCTCACGCAGAATCGCTACCCGCGGACGCACGCCGGTGTTGATCATCGGTGCGGCAATATTATGCTGCGGATCAAACGTCAGGATCGGGCTGATGCCGGGATCATCGGCCCGGGCAATCTGGTCGAATTCCTGCTGCGCACACTCGCTGTTGTCGCGCAGGGACTGGATGCGGAAACTGGCTTCGGCCCAGCACTGTTCCAGCGCGATACGGGATTCATTCAATACGGCATTGCCATTGCTGCTGATCGCCAGCGTATTGCTGTCATTCAGCGTGCCGATATCAAACGCCTGCAAACCGGCGGCCTGCAGCTTGGCCATAATGGTTGCGGCATCGGCAGTGCGAACCTGGATCACGGCACCCAGCTCTTCGTTGAACAGGGCGGGAATCACATCGCCCAGCGCTGCAATGTCCACGCTCACGCCGACATGGCCAGCGAACACCATCTCGCTCAGGGTCGCCAGCAGACCACCGTCGGAACGGTCGTGATAGGCCAGCAGCTTGCCATCCTGCAGCAGTGACTGGATCTGGTCGAAAAAGGCTTTCAGTTGGCTTGCGCTGTCCACGTCGGCACAAGCATCACCCAGCTGGTTGTATACCTGCGCCAGCGCCGTGGCGCCAAGGCGGTTCTTGCCGTTGCCCAGATCGATCAGCAGCAGGCGGGTGTCGCCCTCGCCGGTCTGCAGCTGCGGCGTAACGGTCTTGCGCACATCCAGCACTGGTGCGAAGGCAGAAATGATCAGCGACAGTGGCGCAGTGACGGATTTTTTCTGTTCGCCATCCTGCCACACGGTACGCATGGACATGGAATCCTTGCCCACCGGAATAGTAATGCCCAGTGCCGGACACAGTTCCATGCCTACCGCTTTCACCGTGTCGAACAGGGCCTGATCTTCACCGGGATAACCGGCCGCGCACATCCAGTTGGCGGACAGGCGCACGTCGGACAGTTTTTCGATCCGCGCGCAGGCGATATTGGTGATGGCCTCACCAACCGCCATGCGGCCGGAGGCTGGCGCATCGATCAACGCAGCCGGGGTACGTTCACCCATGGCCATGGCTTCGCCGGTGAAGACATCCAGCGTGGTGGTGGTCACCGCCAGATCGGCCACCGGCACCTGCCAGGGGCCAACCATCTGGTCGCGGGTCACGGTACCGGTCACGGTACGATCGCCGATGGTGATCAGGAATTTCTTGCTGGCGACCGTCGGCAGACTCAGCACGCGATACGCGGCGTCTTTCACGTCGATACCGGCGGTATTCACCGGCGCGTGCGCGATACCTCCGCGCTGGAATTCCCGGGTCATTTTCGGCGGCTTGCCGAACAGCACCGACATGGGCAGATCCACCGGGTTGTTGCCGAAATGGTCATCGTGCAGGGTCAGATGCTGTGCTTCGGTGGCTTCACCGATTACCGCATAGGGGCAGCGCTCGCGCTTGCAGATGGCATCGAAGGTTTCCAGATCCGCTGGCGCCACCGCCATGACATAACGTTCCTGGGATTCGTTACACCAGATCGCCAGCGGCGACATGCCGGGTTCATCGTTGGGCACGTCGCGCAGTTCAAACCGGCCGCCGCGACCACCGTCTTTCACCAGTTCCGGCATCGCATTGGACAGACCGCCCGCGCCGACGTCGTGAATAAAGGCAATCGGGTTGGCGTCGCCCAGCTGCCAGCACTGGTCGATCACTTCCTGACAGCGACGCTCGATTTCGGCGTTGTCACGCTGCACCGATGCAAAATCCAGATCCGCTGAACTGGCGCCGGTCGCCATCGACGACGCTGCACCGCCGCCCAGACCAATCTGCATGGCGGGGCCACCCAGCACGATCAGTTTGGCACCCACCGGAATCTCGCCTTTCTCGACATGCTCCTCGCGAATGTTGCCGTAACCGCCGGCGATCATGATGGGCTTGTGATAACCACGCACCTCGGCACCATTCACCGTGGTGACCTGCTGCTCATAGGTACGGAAATAACCGTTCAGGTTCGGGCGGCCGAATTCGTTGTTGAACGCTGCGCCACCCAGCGGCCCTTCGATCATGATATCCAGCGCCGACACGATGCGATCGGGCTTGCCATAAGGCTGCTCCCAGGGACACTGGTAGCCGGGAATATTCAGGTTCGACACAGTGAAACCGGTCAGACCCGCCTTGGGCTTGGAGCCACGCCCCGTAGCACCTTCATCACGGATTTCGCCACCGGCACCGGTCGCGGCACCGGGGAACGGCGCGATCGCGGTAGGATGGTTGTGGGTTTCCACCTTCATCAGGATATGCACCGGCTCCTGATGGAAGGCATATTCTTTGGACGCCGGATCAGGGAAGAAGCGCCCGGCAGTGAAACCCTTGATGACCGCCGCGTTGTCCTTGTATGCCGACAGCACATCCTCGCCACCCTGGGCGTAGGTATTCTTGATCATCTTGAACAGGGAGTGGGACTGTGGCTGACCATCGATCACCCAGTCCGCGTTGAAGATCTTGTGGCGGCAATGTTCGGAGTTGGCCTGGGCAAACATCATCAGTTCCACATCGGTGGGATTGCGCTGCAGCTCGGTGAAACTGGCCACCAGGTAATCGATTTCATCGTCCGCAAGGGCCAGACCCAGGGTCCTGTTGGCCGTCGCCAGAGCAGCGCGGCCACCGCCGAGGATGTCCACCGTTGTCAGCGGTGCCGGGTCGTCGGTGCGGAACAGTTGGGCAGCCTGGGCCAGATCGGTGAACACGGCTTCCACCATGCGGTCATG
>JAWKZS010000002.1:0-346949 GCA_041395845.1 Gammaproteobacteria bacterium | reverse complement strand
TGCAACCTGTCGTGCAAGTTCTGCCAGAACTGGGATATTTCCAAATCGCGGGAAACCGATACGCTGGCCAGTGCCGCATCGCCGGCGATGATTGCCCAGGCAGCACAGGATGCCGGCTGCAAGAGTGTTGCGTACACCTATAACGATCCGGTGATTTTTCACGAGTATGCGATCGATGTGGCGCAGGCCTGTCGCGAGCGGGGCATCCAGAATGTTGCGGTGTCGGCGGGTTATCATTCGCCGGAGGCGCGGCGCGAGTTTTATCAGTACATGGATGCCGCCAATATCGATCTGAAAGCGTTTACCGAGGATTTCTACTGGAAACTGACCGGCGCGCATCTGAAGGACGTGCTGGAAACCCTGGAGTACATCCGCCACGACACCAGCGTGTGGCTGGAACTCACGACACTGATCATTCCCGGTCACAACGATGATCCGCAGGAAATCGAGCGTCTGGCGCGCTGGGTGGTGGAGCATCTGGGGCCGGATGTGCCGCTGCATTTTTCTGCCTTCCATCCCGATTACAAAATGATGGATGTGCCGCCCACGCCGCCGCAGACGTTGGTTGAAGCACGCAAGATCGCCATGGAGCAGGGGCTGCGCTACGTCTATACCGGTAACGTGCACAATCGGGAAGGTGACTGCACCTGTTGTCATCAGTGTGGTGAGAAGCTGATTCAACGGGACTGGTACCAGATTCTGGGCTGGAATATGGCAGCCGGTGGCAAGTGTCCGGCCTGTGGCACGCCGGTGGCCGGCCGGTTCGAGGATCAGCCCGGTAACTGGGGCGCCCGACGCATGCGGGTGGATTTCTGACGGACTTGGGAATGGCAGGAATTGCCTCTATAGTAAGGGGCGATTTTTCCGTTCCGTAACCAAGGGTTCGTCATGAAGAGTATTTTGATTACCGGCGCCGCATCAGGCATTGGCAGGGCGACTGCAGAGCTTTTTTACAGCAAGGGCTGGCTGGTCGGCATGCTCGATCTGGGCTTGGAGCCGCTCAAACAGATCAGTATGGCGTGGGATGCGGAACGCTGCTGGGCTGGTACGACAGACGTTACCAATGCCGAACAGTTTGCTGCGGCGATTGAAGCGTTCGTTGCGAAAGCCGGCAAGCTGGATGTCCTGTTCAATTGCGCAGGGGTACTGGAGATTGGTGATTTTGAGTCGATTCCCCTGCAGCGTCATCAGCAGATCGTCGATATCAACAACAAGGGTGTGCTGAACGGCTGCCATCTGGCGTTTCCCTTTCTGAAACAGAATCCCGGTTCCCGCGTCATCAGTATGTCGTCGGCATCGTCGCTGTACGGTGTGCCTGGTTTTGCCAGTTATTCCGCGTCGAAGTTTTTTGTCAAAGGCCTGACCGAAGCCCTCAACGTGGAATGGGCCCGCCACGGTATTGCGGTGATGGATGTGGAACCACCCTTTGTGAAGACGCCGATGCTGGCGGGCAAGCAGGCCAGGATCATCGAACGGATGGGGGTGAATCTGACGGCGGAAGACATTGCGGCGGCCGTGTTGGATGCCGCATCCGATCAGGGCTTGCATCATCCGGTCAGCGGCCAGTACAAGCTGGTGCGCAGCCTCAGCAAGGCATTGCCGGATACCGTCACCCGCTCCATCATCAAACTGATGTCGGGTTACTGAAACAAGGGAGCGGGTACAAATCCCGCTCCCCCGATGCAGGCCGTTACTCAGTCGATAAAGAAATCCGGCGCCAGCTGATGGATTTCCAGTGACTCGTCCACCTGATAGTGGCGCAGGTCAGTGACACCGGCCTGCACCAGCACTTCGTCATCGATAAAGAAGTTGCCTGTACACTCGCGGCTGTTGCGCTTGAAGATCTCGTAGGCGGCATCGGCCATGATTTCGGGCTTGCGGGACAGGCGCACCGCCATGTCTCCACCCAGATGGTTCTGCACCGCCGCAGTGGCGATAGCAGTGCGGGGCCACAGGGCGTTGAAGGCGATGCCGTCGCGCTTGAATTCTTCCGCCATCCCCAGTACGCAGAAACTCATCCCAAATTTGGCCATGCTGTAGGCCAGATGTGGTGCAAACCAGCGCTTGTTCAGGCTCAGCGGTGGCGCAAGATTGAGCACGTGTGGATTTTCTGCCTTTTTCAGGTGCGGTACCGCGAGCTTCGAGCACAGAAAAGTGCCCCGAAAGTTGATCTGGTGCATCAGGTCGAAGCGCTTCATCTGCACCTCAAGAGTGCCTGTGAGGTTAATCGCGCTGGCATTGTTGACCAGAATATCGATGCCTCCAAAGGTTCTGACCGCCTCTTCCATGGCGGCTGCGACCTGATCTTCCTCCCGGACATCCACCACCAGTGGCAGGGCTTTTCCGCCGGCTGCCACGACTTCTTCAGCGGCGCTGTAGATGGTGCCGGGCAACTTCGGATGGGGTTCGGTTGTCTTCGCCGCAATCACGATATTGGCACCGTCCCGCGCGGCTTTCAGGGCGATTTCCTTGCCGATTCCACGACTGGCACCGGTGATGAACAGGGTCTTGTTTTTGAGTGATGACATGGCGTGGGTGACTCCCTTTTTTGCGATAGGTGGGCCGACTATAAACCGCATTCAACTGTGCGGGCGCGGGCATCTGCGATGGGGTGAATGTTTTGTCATTTCGGGATGCCAAATGCGCTGCACCAAAATGGACTAACTCTTTTGGTGAATAGCTGGCCTGCCTTTTGCTATCCCGGAAGGGGTAATGTTTCAGTCTTATGACATAGATTGGACAGCTATCTGACACATGTCAGTTTTTGGTGCGAACGCGATTGGTAAAACTCACGCAGGCCAACGGGGCAGAACCCTGGCGTGAGAGGGGTGCCGGGGAGCGCGAAACCGTATCCGAGTGCAGTTACAGTTTCGAACCATTTTTTCCACCGTTAAGGAGTACCACCATGCTCAAACGCAATATCCTGGGGAATACGGCGCTGATTTCGGCTTTGGCAAGTGCGGGGTTGCTGACAGTGCCGGCGGGGGCCAATGCTGCGGATTCACTCGAAGCAGCCTTGAAAGAAAGCACGGCCAAACTGAGTTTCCGGCCACGTTATGAAAACGTAACACAGGAAAGCCCGGCGCCAGGTGCATCACCTGCGCATTCGGATGCGTTCACCCTGAAGACCCGTCTGACCTTCACCACCGGCAGCTTCTTTGATACATCGGCCGTGCTGGAATTTGATGATGTCACCGCGCTGAAAGATGAAGATTACAACGATACTGCCGGAAATGGACAAGATAATCCGGCCATCGCCGATCCAGAAGGCACCGAAATCAATCAGGTCTATCTGTCTTATCAAGGATTGGCCAAAACCGATATCCGTTACGGCCGTCAGCGCATTCTGCTGGATAACGAGCGCTTCGTCGGTGGTGTAGGCTGGCGCCAGAACGAACAGACCTATGATTCGCTCAGCATTACCAATACCAGTATTCCCAATCTGACCGGTTTTCTCGCTCACCTTTACAACGTGAATCGTATCACCGGTGAAGATGCGGACAACGGCCGCTATCACATGGACAGTACTCTGCTGAACCTGAAATATGCCTTGGGCCAGGTCGGCGCGGTGTCGGCTTACTACTATGATCTGGATTATCTGGAGGAGTTGCCTGCCGTATCCAGCAAGACGATGGGTGTGCGGTTCGCCGGTTCTACCAAGCTTGATCCGGTAACGCTGGGTTATGAAGCGGAATATGCGACCCAGAGCGAGAGCGCAGACAATCCGACGGATTTCGATGTGGATTATTATCTGCTGGGTGCCAGCGTAACCTTTGATATTTTCACCGTTGGCATTGCACAGGAAGTGCTGGGTGCAGACGAGGATGCCGGCGTCGCGTTTTCGACTCCGCTGGCTACCCTGCACAAGTTCCAGGGTTGGGCTGACCAGTTCCTGGGGACACCCAATACCGGTATCGAAGACACCTACGTAACGTTCAAGGTCGTATTGCCGATGGGTATGGATCTGCTGGCGATGTATCACCAGTTTGATTCTGATGCGGATCGTGCTGACGATAATGAATACGGTGATGAAATCGACGTTGCGCTGACCAAAAAGTTCAGCAATGGTGCCACCATTCAGCTGAAATATGCCGACTTCAGCGGCAACGAACATGGTCTGAAAAAGGATGACGTTTCCAAAGTGTGGGTGATGGCGACTTACGCTATCTGAAACATCGGAAATCTGTAGTAAAGCGGACAAGGCGTGCCAATCAGCACGCCTTGTTTGTTTTTGTTCAATGCAGACCCTGGCTGACAGCCCACACCGCTGCTTCCACCCGTGAACGGAACTGCAGTTTCTTCAGCACTTTCTTCACATGAACCTTGACGGTTCCTTCGGTGATATCAAGCTTGCGCGCAATCATCTTGTTGCTGTTGCCTTCGGCAATGGATTTGAGAATCTGT
Organism: Gammaproteobacteria bacterium; assembly: GCA_041395845.1. GTDB lineage: Bacteria > Pseudomonadota > Gammaproteobacteria > Pseudomonadales > Ketobacteraceae > Ch67. The sequence continues at coordinate 342,545 of JAWKZS010000002.1, read as the reverse complement.
ACTTCACGATCGGTCAGCATGTCGAGTGATGGCGCATCTTCCTGTGTGCGTTTTCCGATAGCCTGTGCCAGCACACTGCTGAGCTTTTCGCTGATGGGCATCTGGCCATTGGCCGCCTTCTTGATGGAGGTCAGCAGATCCTCGGGCTCGATATCTTTCAGCAGATAGCCATCCGCACCGGCCTTCAGTGCCGCGACGACATCCTCGTGACTGTCGGACACCGTGAACACCAGTACCCGCGAGTAGATGTCAGCCATGCGCATGGCCTTGAGGGTATCGATGCCACTCATGCCGTGCATATTCAGGTCCAGCAGGATCAGGTCAGGATCCAGCACCAGTGCCTGTTTGATGCCTTCATCGCCGGAGGACGCTTCGCCCACCAGTTGCAGTTCGTCGTCCAGTTCCAGCAGCTGTGCCACGCCCCGTCGCAGCATGGGGTGGTCATCGATAATCAGAATGGTGGTGGGTTCAGACATAATTCACCTGTTGTGCGGATACAGTGGATGTGGAATCGGTTTGATATTCAAGACAGACTCGGGTGCCACCCCGCGGCGAACGGCCCAGCTGCAGTTTCGCGTTGAGGTAGCCGGCGCGTTCTTTCATGATGCTCAGACCGTAATGATGCTGCTTTTCAGTGTCGGGTGGCAGGCCGATACCATCATCATCCACGCAGACATGGATGGTGTGTTCGTCGGTCTGGGTCAGCTCGATCCAGACGTGGGTGGCCTGCGCGTGCTTGGTAATATTGGAAAGCGCCTCACGAATGATTTGCAGCACGTGAATTTCTTCGTTGGGCGTCAGGCGGGTTTGCCGCAAGCCATAGTCCAGCGCGATGTCCAGGCTGCCACGCTGGGAAAATTCTGCAACCGTACCTTTGAGTGCAGGCTCAAGGCCGGGATCGCTGATTTTTAGCCGGAAGGTGGCCAGAAGTTCCCGCAGCTGTTTGTAGGCGCCGTTCAATCCCTCGCGGATATCGTTGACCACTTCGGCCAGTTGGTTTTCATCGGCAGCGCGGGCCTGCAGCATTTGCCAGCGGCTGACCTGAAACTTCAGATAGGACAGTGATTGCGCCAGGGAATCGTGCAGATCCCGGGCCATTGCCGCACGCTCTTCTGCCAGCATCAGCCGGCTTTCGTTCTCGGCCTTTTTTTCCAGACTCACGGCGGTGGCGATGGTGTCAGAGATCGCTGTGAAAAGATCGACCTGCCAGGGCGCGAGTAGTTGTCCTGGCCGCGGTTCCACGAACAGGATGCCGTAACGGCTGCGATTGATGCGGACCGGAAACGCAGGATCGCTGGTATCGATTTCCACACTGCTGTCGGCTTGCAGCAGTGCGTTGGTGTAACAGTCATCGCAGTTTGAACTGGCACAGCGGTCCTCGAGATCCTGTTGACGGAAGAACATCGGTTCAAAGGTGCCATCCGCTTTTTCGTTGTCAAGACAGAGAGACACGTGACGAACACCTGTGGTGCGGATCAGCTCCTGCGTGATTTCGTGGAGGGTCACCGTCGAGTAGGGTGACATGGAAAGCGTGCGTGCAGCGTTGTACATCAGTTGCAGGGAACGGTTGCTGCGTAGCAGTTCCGCGGTTTGGTCGGCCACTTTCTGTTCCAGGTCCCGGTACATCAGATTGAGTTCTTCCGACATCCGGTTGAAGGCATCCGCCAGTTGACCGAGTTCATCGTCCCGTTCGTGTTCCAGCGTTACGGAAAAATCCCGTTGCCGGATGCGGCCGGCAGCATCCACCAGTCCGCGCAGCGGCATGACGATGCTGCTGTTGAGGCGATACAGCACCATCACGATGACAATGATCGTGAGTACCATGCTGCCGCCCTGGATGGCGAGCAGCAGGCGGATCTTGGCTTCACTTTCTTTCTGCAATAACGCCACCAGCTGATCCGCGTTGTTGACCAGTGAGTCGAGGTAGCTGTCGTAGTACGTCCGAGTGGCGATCCGTGACAGAGATGAATCGTAGAAGGCAGGCTCGATCTGATTGTGCCAGGTGCTGACCAGTTGATCATGCAGTGCCCTGACGTCGTCTTTGTGGTGATACTGCAGCACCCGGGCCAGATCGTTGCTGTGCATCTTGCTGCTGATCAAGGCGGCCTGCTGTTGCAGTTCCGGCTGGGATACGGTTGCAGGATCTTTCTGGAGCAGGTAGCCCAGACGGGTTGCATGCAGGCGCAGCGAGCCTGCAACATTGATGGCGGCCGCATCGCCCTGGGCGCGGTCGGCCACGATGACCGACGCAAAAATATTGAGTAGCGCGATAAGCGTGATACTGGCCATAGCTACCGCGCCACGGGCAATGAGCGATTTTTTGAGCCAGTTATTCATATTGTTGGACGCCGGGTGTAGTCAAGGCAGATAAAATTCATGGCTTTATTTTACGTTATGCACGATCTGTTGGTTCTGGTCAAAACCTGACTCGGATCAAGATCCGGTAAGCTAAAGCGCCGAGAGCTGCTTTGGTCTGCCAATCGCGCGCCTTAATTCCACTCGTTGTTTATGGATTTTACAGTCCTTGCAGCCGTGGCATTTGCTCTCTATGGTTAATCTTGTAACGGCGACTGTTCAGCGCCGCCATTCAGGTTAAAGGATTAACGTGATTGATTTGCCAGGGGACAAGCAGCCTGCAGTGTTGCGCATTCCCATACTGATTTTAGTGATAATGGTGCTGTGTATCGCGGCACTGCTGCTGGTGACTGATTACCTGTGGGCGGCAGTGCTGTGCATGTCGCTTGCCCTGGCCCTGCTGGTGGTGGTGGGGCTGTTGCAGCATCGCATCAGTGCGCATAACCAGGCATTGCAGGACGTATTGGATGCGTCACCTTCGGGTATTCTGTGTGTCAATCTGCAGGGGTAATTCTGTTCGCCAATCCGACGGCGGCGAGCATATTCGATTACACCCCGGCAACCTTGCGCGGCATGTCGGTGGAGTCCCTCATACCGGCCGATATTCGTCCCCGTCACCCGCAGCTGCGTGACAGCTTTCTGCGTGAGCGCCGCAGCCGCCGCATGGGTGAGGGGCGTGATATTCGCGGTATCACGCGCACCGGCATCGAGGTGCCGCTGGAGATTGGCCTGACCTTCATGGGGCAGGGTGACCAGGCGATGATCATTGTCGGCGTTATCGATATCCGCGACCTCAAGGAAGCCCAGGACATCATTCGCCGGCAGAACCTGAATCTTGCCAGGTCCGTGAAGGAGCTCGAGCAGTTTGCCTTTGCCGCATCTCACGATCTGCGCGAACCGCTGCGCAAAGTGATGAATTACATTGAAATTCTGCAGGAAGACCATGGCAGTCAGGTGGATGACGATGGGCGTAAGGTTCTGGATGCAATGGGTGCGGCGGTACAGCGGATGGAGCGCTTGCTGGACAGCCTGTTGAGTTATTCCCGTGTTACTACCAAAGCACAACCCTTTGAAAGCGTTGTCTTGCAGGATGTGCTGGCGGACGTGCTCGAAGACCTGTCCCTGATGGTGCGCGATAGCGCGGCCAGCATCCAGACGGATGCGCTGCCTGCGGTGGTTGGCGATCGCAACCAGTTGCGTCAGCTGTTCCAGAACCGGTGTCCAACAGTCTGAAGTACCACAGGAAAGACGTTACGCCGAGCGTGTGGATCGGGCGTGGCGATCGCCCTGCACCCAATGGCGACAGGCACCTCGTTTGTATTGAGGTGCGCGATAATGGCATCGGTTTCGACAACCAGTACAGCGAACTGATCTTCGACGTATTCAAGCGCCTGCATGGACGTGACCAGTACCCGGGAACCGGCATGGGCCTGGCCATTTGTCGCAAGATTGTCGATCGTCACGAAGGTTTGATTGCCGCGCAGGGAGCGGTCAATGACGGCGCCACATTCTTTGTGTGGCTCAAGCAGGCTTGAGTTATAACAGGCTGAGAAAATCAACTGTTCGTCTATATGTGAATATTAACCACAGACAAAATATGAGCAGGCTGTCAAAGTGTTGAAGAGTGGTTGATACTGCATGTGACGCAATACGGTTACGTATTGCTGGAGGGTAAACCCTTGGACCTCTCGAAAACGGCTGTAGAAGTGGCACCACTGACGTCGATCCTGATCGTGGATGATGACAGTGAGGATGTTTTCTTCATTCGCCGCGCGTTTAGAAAAAACAACGTCCAGAATCCGTTGCACACGGTAGGTTCCGGTGAAGAAGCGCTGGATTTTCTCCAGCAGCTGGAGCAGAAGAATAGCGAGTATCCAGGGTTGTTGTTGCTGGATCTGAATATGCCGGGTGTTGGTGGAATCGAAACACTGCACCGTATCAAACGCCACGAGGCGTGGCGCAGAATCCCCGTCGTGGTGTTCACGACGTCGAAAGCCCAGGAAGATATCGACACTTCCTACGGAATGGGTGCAAACAGTTTTGTCAGCAAACCTTTCGGGCTCGAAGGCCTGGTGGGAGTCGTGGCAGACATCTGCCATTTCTGGTTTCAGGTATCGGCATTGCCGTCAACGACGAAAGAGTGATGCAATGAACACGCCTTTGTTTCTGCATGGCAATCATTCCGCCAAGGAAGTGCTCACGCTGCTGCTGGTGGATGATGATCTGGAAGATCTGTTTTTTCTCAAACGTCTGCTGGCCAAGTCAGGTCGGCGTCACAGTGTCATAGAAGCGCGCAGTGTCGAACAGGCAGTGCAGCAGTTGCAGCAGATGCCGGATGTCGTCTTGCTTGATTACAATCTCGGTGGCGAAACCGGTTTCGATTTTCTGGGGCAGATGCAGCAGGCTGGCTGCCAGCTGCCGGTGATCATGCTGACAGGTCTGGAAAGCGATGACCTCGATCAGCAGGCCCTTGAGCAGGGCGTGGCAGATTTCCTGCTGAAGAGTATCGTCAATCCCGTTACGCTGGATCGCTCCATCCGCTTTGCTTACCGGGATTTCATCCGCCTGCAGCAGCTGGAGTATCTTGCCCATTTCGATACCCTGACCGGATTGTGCAACCGGCGTCTGTTCATGGATCGTTTGGGGCATGCGCTTGATGTCATCAAGCGTAACGACACAACCGGTGCCGTGCTGTACATCGATATCGACGGTTTCAAGGAAATCAACGATGAGCAGGGCCATGCGGTTGGTGATGAGCTGTTGGCCGCTGTGGCCCAGCGCATGCGCGAAACCGTGCGGTCGTCGGATACGGTTGCACGGCTGGGCGGTGACGAGTTCGTTATCCTGCTGGAAAATGTTTCCGCTGCAGAAGCGCATCTGGTGGCCCAGAAGCTGCTGGTGGCAATGGAGTCCCCCTTGCTGCTGAAACAGCAACAGATCCATTGTTCACTGTCGATCGGCTTGTGTGTGTTTGGTGCGAATGCCACCTCGTCCGATGAAATTCTTACCAGTGCCGATCGCGCGCTGTATCAGGCCAAGGCGATCGGCAAGCATACCTATTGCTCGTTCAACCGCAATCTGATGGAAGCGCTGTCGCGGCGTATGTTGATCGAACAGATGGCGCAGGATTCGGTGGTGCGCGGGGATTTCTATCTGTGTTTTCAGCCCAGAGTGTGCAGTCAGACGCTGCGCGTCGTAGGGTTTGAAACACTGGCGCGCTGGCCCCAGCGCAACGGCCTGCAGCTTTCACCGGCGGATTTTATTCCGGTGCTGAAATCGATGGGGTTGATGGATGATTTTACCCGCTGGGTGATCGACAAGGCATTGTCTGACTATCAGCGTTTGCGGCAACTGGTGCCAGGCTGTCACCTGTCGATCAATGTATCACCGAGCAATTTCGTCAGTGGGCATCTTCAGCAGTATCTGGTCGATCAGGTGGCGTCCCTGCAGATAGATCCTGCGGTGATTGAAATTGAGGTGACGGAAAGCGTGTTCATTGAACGCCCGGACGCGGCGATCGGCATTCTGGACGCCTGGCGCAGGGCAGGTATGCGGGTAGCACTGGATGATTTTGGTACCGGGTACTCATCGCTGAGCTATCTGAGCCAGCTGCCGATTGACACGATCAAGCTTGACCGTAATTTTTTGCAGGACGTGCCGGGATCGGAGCGCAGCAGTCTGCTGGTGGCAGCGATTGTAGATCTGGCCTGCAAACTCAATTTGAACGTAGTGGCGGAGGGTGTCGAAAATCATGATCAGATGCAGTTCCTGCAGCGCTGTGGCTGTCATGAACTGCAGGGCTTTCTGACAGGCAGGCCGATGACCCTGGAGCAGCTGGTGCAACTGTCCGGAGTGATCAGCCGTCCTTGAGGCCGTTAACGACGCGGTATTCGTCGGCCAGTTCTTCCAGTGACTGAATGCTGACGCCCAGATCCTTGGCAAGGCCATCCTGCAGGCTGTAGATCCAGCCATGAATCGTCAGTGGCTGTCCCCGTTCCCAGGCCCGCTGCACCACCGCCGTATGGGCGACGTTCTTCACTTGCTGCATAACGTTGAGTTCACACAGGAAGTTCAGCCGTTCATCTTCGCTTTCGATGGCATCCATGCGGTACTTGTTGCGGTAATACAGGTTTTTGATGCCGTACAGCCAGTTATCGATCAGGCCAAAGGAGGTGCGGGAAATCGCCGCCCGGACACCGCCGCAGCCGTAGTGACCCACCACCAGCACGTGTTTGATCTTGAGCACTTCTACGGAATATTCCAGCACTGACATGCAGTTGAAGTCGGTATGGACCACCAGGTTGGCGATGTTGCGGTGGACGAAGATTTCGCCGGGCAGCAGGCCGACGATTTCGTTGGCGGGAACGCGGCTGTCGGAGCAGCCGATCCACAGGTACTCAGGTGACTGGGTATGGACCAGGCGTTCGAAGAACTCCGGGTCTTCGTTGGTCATCTGCTCGGACCATTTTGCGTTGTTGGCGAGCAGTTCATAAAGCTTGGGCATGGGGCACCTGGGAAACATCCTTCTCTTGCAGGCATGATATTGATCGACAGCGGGGCTGTCGATCCTTTCCCGTTTCCAAATGTTAACGCTTGCGGAACGCTGCCTGATAAACGTCCTGATAGTGCTCGGCAAAATGCACCGTCAACCCCTTGCGGATGTAGTCCGGCAGCTCGTCAAAGTCCCGCTTGTTGGCGGCGGGCAGAATCAGTTCACGGATCTTCTGGCGTCGTGCGGCGATGACCTTCTCCCGGATGCCGCCGACCGGTAATACCTGACCGGTCAGGGTGATTTCGCCGGTCATGGCGATGGGGCGGGACAGCTGGCGGTTGCAGGCCAGGGAAATCAGCGCCGTGGACATGGTGATACCGGCACTGGGGCCGTCCTTGGGGGTGGCGCCTTCAGGGACGTGCAGGTGAATGAAGGCTTTCTCGAAGAAGGTCGGATCGCCGCCATATTCCTGGATATGTGCCGACACATAACTGTGGGCGATTTCGGCGGATTCCTTCATCACGTCCCCCAGCTGGCCGGTGAGCTTGAAGCCGCTGTTGCGGTGATGGACCACGGTAGCTTCGATGGGCAGGGTGGCGCCCCCCAGCGAGGTCCAGGCCAGTCCGGTCACCACACCGATACCGGTGATGGGCTTTTCGTCACGGAAGATGGGGGAGCCCAGGAATTCTTCCAGATTCTCCGGGGTGACGCTGATGGCGTCGGCGGGTTTGTCGAGCAGCCGGACCACTGCCTTGCGCACAATCTTGTTGAGGTTCTTTTCCAGATTGCGCACGCCGGATTCCCGCGCGTAGCCTTCGATGATGGCGCGCAGTGCAGTAACGGAAATTTTCAGCAGCGACTTCTTCACGCCGGCCCGCTGCAGTGCCTTGGGCCACAGGTGATTGCGGGCGATGGCGACCTTTTCCTCGGTGATGTAGCCGGACAGGCGGATCACGTCCATGCGGTCCAGCAGCGGGCCGGGAATGGTGTCGAGCTGGTTGGCGGTACACACGAACAGGACCTTGGACAGGTCGATGCGCAGGTCCAGATAGTGGTCGAGGAATTCTTTGTTCTGTTCCGGATCGAGTACTTCCAGCAGGGCCGATGCCGGATCGCCCTGGTAGGACGCACCGATCTTGTCGATTTCATCCAGCATGATCACCGGGTTGGCGACTTCCACGTCTTTCAGGGCCTGCACCAGCTTGCCGGGCATGGCGCCGATGTAGGTGCGGCGATGGCCCTTGATTTCGGCTTCGTCGCGCATGCCGCCCAGACTGAAGCGGTAGAATGGCCGGCCCAGGGCATCGGCGATGGATTTGCCGATGGAGGTCTTGCCGACGCCGGGCGGGCCTACCAGCAGCAGGATTGAGCCGCTGATTTCACCTTTGTAGGCTCCCACGGCAAGGAATTCGATGATGCGGTCTTTGACGTCATCGAGGCCGTCGTGGCCCTTGTCCAGCACCTTGCGGGCGTGGCGGATGTCCAGGTTGTCGTTGGAAAACACGCCCCAGGGCACGGATGTGGACCAGTCCAGGTAGTTGCGGGTGACGGCGTATTCCGGCGAGCCGGATTCCAGCATGGACAGCTTGTGCAGTTCTTCCTCGATCTTTTTCATCGCTGCCGGCGGCACTTTGCAGCGCTGAAGGCGGGCGCGGAATTCGTCGGCGTCGCTTTCCTTGTCATCCTTGGAAATGCCGAGTTCTTTCTGGATGACTTTCAGTTGCTCGCGCAGGAAGAAGTTGCGCTGATGTTCCATCAGCTTGGCGTTCACCTGTTTGTTGATCTGCATGTGCAGGCGGGCGACTTCGAGTTCCTTTTTTAGCAGCAGCAGGACTTTTTCCATGCGCTTGAGCATCGGTACGGTGTCCAGTACTTCCTGCAGGTCTTCTGCTTCAGCCGTTGTGAGGCCGGCTGCAAAATCGGTGAGCGGCGAGGGCTCGTTGGGACTGAAGCGGTCCAGGTAGCTGCGCAGTTCTTCGCTGTACAGCGGATTGATCGACACCAGTTCCTTGATGGAGTCGATGATGGCGATGGCATAGGCCTTCACTTCCTGGGCGTCTTCCTGGCGCGGCGACGGATAGGTGACACTGGCCAGCAGTGGCGGCTGGCGCTGCAGCCACTGGTGTATCCAGACGCGGCGGATGCCCTGGGCGATGAACTGGATCTTGCCTTCGCTGCGCACCACGTTGTGGACCCGTACCACGCAGCCCATGCGGGCAAAACGGTCGGGTAGCATGATGCTGTCAGCTGGCTCGGGGGCCCAGCACAGGGCCAGGCACTTGTGGGGAGTCTTGGATACGCGTTCCAGGGTGGTCAGCCAGGGATCTTCATCCACGACGATAGGCTGTACCTGGGCAGGAAAGTAGGGCTTGTTGGAGATCGGCAGGACATAGAGCCGGTCGGGCAGCGAGCTGTCGGGCAACACCAGGGCGTTCTGCTGGACTTCTTCAACCTGTTCAATGATTTCGGGATCGTTGTCGTAGTGCTCGTTCATGCCGGAAATTCCGCTTCCATAATCAGGAGGTTCTGCTCCTATATGGGTTCGTTGCCGGTTTTTTCAACGGGCGGAATGACGGAATCAGTTACGGAAGTCAGTTGCGGGCCAATTCGTTCTGGCCGACCCATTCGCCGACCTTGGGCAGGCGGGCGATATCGCCGGGCAGATTGAAGGTAAAGGGAATGGACACGACTTTCAGGCCGACGTTCTTCTGCACCACAAAGTGCAGATGGGGGCCGGTGCTGGAGCCGGTATTGCCGGAATACGCGATCAGATCACCGGCCTTGATGTGCTGGCCTTCGCTGACCAACACGCCATTGCGTTGCAGGTGCAGGTAGACGCTCATGGTGCCGTCGGGGTGGAGCAGGCGGACATAGTTGCCGGCCTTGCTGCCGTTGCCTTCGCGCTGGTGCTGGTCGAGGGATACCACGATGCCATCCCGGGCGGCGGTGATGCGGGTACCCACGGGCATGGCGATATCCACCGCGTGACGGCCTTTTTCGTCCTGGTGGCTGAATTTGCCGCCGGGGCCCTGGGTGACGCGGAAGCGGCCGCTGGACCAGGGCAGGGCATAGGCATGCTGGTCAGGCTTCAGCGAAGGATCGGACAGGGCAAAGCGCAGCTGGTGGCGGTAATGCATGGGTCCGGCAACCTGCGGCATCAGATCTGCCAGCGGGGTGCGGGAGCGGGCTTCCACCACGCCATGAATGCGGGTGGCGGGCAGGGGGGCAACGTTGCGCAATTCCTTGAGGGAAAGCTCCACTTCCACGGGAGCATGCAGGTCATTGACCAGCACCAGGGTTTCGGTCGCACCCTGCTTGCGGGTCTCGATGCGGACGCGGCTGTCGAGCTTTTCGACAAAACGGTCGCCATAGAAGAGGACTTCCGCGCCCCTGGTGGGCTTGTCGGTAAAGCTGACGATGCCGTCGGCGTTGCGGTATTTATAGACGGTGGCAGCCTGGGCGGTCAGGGTCAGGGCGACCAAACCCAGGCAGGCCAGCATTCGAACGATCAGGGGCATAGTGGCGAAATCGGATCACAGCAATCCTCAAAGGATAGCCGATTTTCAGCGCAGATGGTTCAGTTGCGCTGCCAATTGGCCCAGATCCTCGGATTCCCAGGCACCGATGTCCTGCAGGGTATCCCGGTAGCGGTGCGCGGCTGCCCCACCCACCAGCAGATGGCAGTCCGGCTGCAGTTTCAGTTTCAACTCCCGCAGCAGGGGTGAGACGCGGGGATCTTCCAGCGGATAGCTGATGCTGATGCCGACGGCGCGGGCGTCCTTGCAGTCGGCACAGAAGGCGATTTCTTCGATCGGAACGTTGGGGCCCAGGTAGATGACATTCCAGCCGCCCTGGGCCGCAATCACACCGGCCATGGTGGCACCGAGTTCATGGGCCTGTCCGGGCAGGGTGGCCATGACGATGCGGGGACCCTGAGGATCGGTGTTGGCATCCAGTATGTAGCGGCCCAGGAAGGAACGCATCTGGGCACTGGCAAAGTGTTCCTGACAGGTGCGCACGGCCCCTGATCGCCACAGATGACCTACGGTCTGCATCAGAGGAGCGGCGAACTGCATCATGAAACCCACCGAGCCCAGGTCAAGCATGGCCCGGTTGAGGACAGCCTCGAACCGGATCGGGTCCAGCTGCAGGATGGTATCGATGGCATCGCTGGTAAGGTTCGCACCGTTGCTGCCATTGCCACGCAGCGGCGGCAGGGAGGGTGATGGTGGCTGCTGCGCCAGCATGTCGCGCAATTCGGTGTTGCTCAGGTTGGCGACGGCGCTGATGCGGCGACCACCGTCGGTGACCCGCTTGAGCAGATCCAGCCGCTCGACGTCGTCTTCACTGTACAGGCGCTGGTTGGCGGCGGTACGGTGGGGGGAAACGGCCTGATAGCGCCGTTCCCAGATGCGAATGACATCCGGTGTCAGGCCTGTGCGTTCCGCGACGGACTGAATGGTATGCACGTGTTAACCCTCTGCTGCTGGCGACCGGTAGTCTAACAGATTGCGCGCGGCGGATTGGGCCGGCTTGCTGCTGTCGTGATACTCATAGTCGATGTGGGCGTTGATGGTCTTGTTGCCGCTGAGACTGATATTGGTAAGCCCGCGATAATGCAGCAGGCGGGCCTCGGGCTCGCTGTAGACAAGTTCGATCGGCTCCACCAGCCAGCGCAGCACGGTGTTCGCGGGCGCGATGACGACGGTGATGCTGTCGTCGGTCTGCGCGGTACGGCGCGCGGTAAAGCGGAACCAGGTGAGTCGTGCCGGATTCAGGAAATTGAATTCCAGGACGTCACCATTTTTCAGCGCGGCAATGTGATCACGCATGAACTGGTTGAAGCCGGCATCGGCAACCGCCGGCTCGGGTACAGACATCACCTTTTCCTGCTCGTCCTGTCCCGGTTCGCGATGGGCGAGTCGCACTTTTCCGTCGGGCAGCCAGCGCACCGATTCCTGATAACCGGTTTTGACGTTGGTGAATTCAAATGCCGGAGCATAGGGGTGATGTGCGTAGTCGAGAAATTTTTCCCCCAGCGTGGCGCCGTCGTACTCCCGATAGAGCACGGTGCCGGTAACCAGCTTGCCGTCGGCACTGAAGTGCTCGGTGTAGCGCTCGGTGTAGATCGGCTGGCGGGATTCCGGTGCGAAGGCGGTACCCACGAACTGCAATGTCTGGGCGCTCAGGCTGAAGGGCAGCAGGCAGAATAGCGACATGATCAGGCGTTGCATGATGGCATCGGCTCCTTCATGCGCTGCACGATCTGCATCAGCAAAGGCATGCTCACGGCCCAGGTGACGCTGAGGACCGGCAGCAGATCGCGATTGACACTCAATGCTCCCAGCCGCTCGCCTGCCAGGTAGCTGAGTGGCCCGCTGATGGCGCCCAGCAGGACCGCAAGCCACCAGCGTTGCTGCAGCCAGCTCAGGGAATGATTGAACGTGGTGGCAAACAGCACCCACATTGCAAACATCCACGCGGGCGGTAGTGCGCTGCCATCAAACTGCAGGACGCCCAGCTGGATCAGCACGGTGTCCTGGGCGATGCCAATCAGACTGATGATAGCGATCGCGGTCCATTCCCAGCGTTGATCGCGCTGGCGGTACAGATGAATGCCGACAATCAACGCAGCGGCTGCCACAGCGAGCACGCCGCGTTCAAGCACGCACACAAACCAGCCAAGCTGAAACAGCACTGCGTTGAGCCACATGTCAGAGCGCTCCCAGTACCGGTTGGCTACGCCAGGCTGGCTTGGCGAACAGCAGCTGCACATCGCCGATGACCCGCTCCGCAAAGCCGCCTTCGCAGTAGCAGAAGTAGAAATCCCACATCCGCACGAACTCGGCGCTGTAACCCAGCTTGCGGATCTGCTCTTCATGCCGGAAGAAATTGTTGCGCCATTCCCGCAGGGTGCGCGCGTAATGGGGTGTGATGTCTTTCATGTGGGTCAGTTGCATGTCGCTGCTCTGGCCGCAGGCGGTGAGCAGGGCAGTGACCGACGGAATGCAGGAGCCGGGGAAGATATAGCGCTGAATGAAGTCCACGTTGCGGATGGCGTCGTGGTAGCGCTTGTCATCAATAGTAATGGCCTGGATCAGGGCCAGTCCTTCCGGTTTCAGCAGGCGGCCGAGGGCTTCGAAGTAGGCCGGATAAAACTGGTGGCCTACCGCTTCCACCATCTCGATGGACACCAGCTTGTCGAACTGGCCTTCCATGTCGCGATAGTCTTCCAGCAGCAGGGTAATGCGATCCTGCAGGCCGAGCTTTTCCACTCTGGCTTTGGCGTAATCGTACTGCTGGCGTGAAATGGTGGTGGTGGTGACCTTGCAGCCGTAATGGGTGACTGCGTGGATGGCAAAGCCGCCCCAGCCGGTACCGATTTCCACCACGTGATCATCCGGTTGCAGATCGAGTTTCCGGCAGATGCGATCCAGCTTTTCGACGGAGGCCTGCTCCAGCGTGGCGTCGGCACTGGGGAAAATGCCGGCCGAATACATCATGGTCGGATCGAGGAACAGTTCGAACAGGTCGTTGCCCAGATCGTAGTGGGCGGCGATATTGCGACGGGAACCCTTTTCGGTGTTGCGGTTGCTCCAGTGATAGAAGCGCTGCAGTGGCCGGGTGATGCGCGCCAGGCCGTTTTCCAGCTGGTTCAGAGCATGCAGGTTGCGGGACATGAAGCGGATTACCGCGGTCAGATCGGGCGTGGTCCAGTCTGCAGTCATGTAGGCTTCGGATGCACCGATGCTGCCGGCAAACACCATGTGACGGTAGCAGCTGGTATCCTCGACATGGATTTCTGCGTGGATGTAATCCGGATCGACACGGCCCTGCACGCGGAATTCCGCGTCGGGATCACGAATGACCAGGGTGCCGAAATCCGCACTGGCCATGGCTTTCAGCAACAGCTGGCGGCAGTAGCGGTCGATGGTGTTGAGCGAACTGGCTTTACTGAGAGTGGTTGATTCCATGGGGCTGGACCTCGTGTTGAGCTGGGTGGTCGTAGAAAGGCGTTCCTTTGAGCCAAAGCCGCAGGGCCTGCCAGTAGATTCCGCCGATGGTTTTCAGGGTCATTGCCGGGAAGCGCCGCAGCACACGGCGCAGATTTGCCGTGGTGGCTTCCTGACGTTGCAGGATCAGTCCTGCGTTGAAAATTTCGCTGTCGTGCTGGAAATTGCGCATGAATACAGTCAGCCGCTCATCCGGTACGGTAAAGCGCCAGTCGTACTGCATGTCCATCGGCAGAAACGGCGACACATGGAAGCCTTTGTCGAACTCGAATTGCTGACGGTTCTTCTCACCGTCGCACACCAGTACATGACAGCAGCGCTCGTTCCAGGGTGTGTTGTTGACGTCGGCCAGGATGTAGCGCAGCTTGCCCTGCTCGTAGCAGTAGTAAAACGATACCGGGTTGAAACAGTAGCCCAGGTAACGGATGTGGGTGAGCAGAAACACCTCGCCGTCGAACGTGTTGCCGGTCTGGCGCTGGATCTGTTTCTGCACTGCCTGCTTCAGGTCCGGAATCGAGGGGTCCAGAAAATCACTGCGCCGGAAACTGGCCCAGTTGAACTTTTCCCGCGACCACAGGCGCGAGCGGGAAAAAAATTCATCCAGCTCATCCAGATTCAGGTACACCATGAAAATGTTGTAGCTGAACTGGTGCGGCCGCGGCTGCGAACGTTGATGCGTTACGACACCCTGGTAGATTGCGCTTTGCATGGCGCCACCACCTCGTTGAATTGAACGTTGAGCGAACGGGCAACCCGGATCGCGCTGTTGACGCCGTCTTCATGGAAGCCGTTGAACCAGTAGGCGCCGCAGTAATAGGTCCGATTGAGACCGTTGATGTTGTCGAACTGCTTCTGTGCACTCATGCCGGCCAGGGTAAAGCCCGGATGGCTGTAGTTGTAGCGCGCCAGGATCTTGGATGGATCAATGTTGGCGGTCTGGTTCAGGCTGACGCAGAAGGTAGTCGGGCCGGTGAAATTCTGCAGGATGTTCATGTCGTAGGTGAGTGCCACCGCTGAACCGGCCTGTTCCGGAATCCGATAGTTCCAGGCTGCCCATGCCAGTTTGCGTTCCGGCAGCAGGCGGGTATCGGTGTGCAACACAACGTCGTTTTCCAGATACGGAATTGCACCCAACACATCGCGCTCCGCGGTAGTGGGAGATTTCAGTAAGGCCAGCGCCTGGTCGCTGTGACAGGCCATCACCACGGCGTCAAACTGTTCTAGCTGGCCGAACTGGTTGCGCAGGGTCACGCCGGTGTCATGGCGTTCGATCGACTGGATCTTGCGATTGATATGCACGGGACCGTGTAGTTGATCCAGCAGCGCTTTTACATAGCTGCGGGAACCGCCGCTGATGACCCGCCACTGCGGCCGCTCGTTGACGGACAGCATGCCGTGGTTGTGAAAGAACCGCACGAAGAAGGCAAATGGAAACCGCAGCATGTCCGCTTCCGAGGTGGACCAGATGGCGGCGCCCATGGGAATGATGTAATAGCGGGTGAACTCTTCGCTGTAGCGATGCTCATCCAGGTATTGCTGCAAGGTGGTGGACGCATCGATGCGGCCCGCAACGTGATCGGCAGTGGCTTCACGGTTGAAGCGGACGATGTCCGTCACCATCCGCCAGAAGCGCCGGCTCACCAGATTCTTGCGTTGGCAGAACAGGCTGTTCAGCGTTGTACCGTTATATTCCAGTCCGGTGCGATCGCAGTGCACGCTGAAACTCATGTTCGACGGCTCGGTGGCAACATTCAGATGTTCCATCAGCCGGATGAAATTGGGATAGGTCCAGTCGTTGTAGACGATGAACCCGGTATTGACCGGATACCGCTTGCCATCGGTGTCGATATCGATGGTGTGGGTATGTCCGCCCAGATAATCATTCTGCTCGAACAGTGAAACCTGGTATTTTTTCTGCAACAGCAGGGCGCTGGTGAGTCCTGCAATGCCGCTGCCGACGACGGCAATTTTCTGAATGCTCATTCAGGCGTTCTCCCTCTGGGCTTTTTGTGCCAGTTCATGCATTTCCTGCTTGATGCGGGCCGGGATGGGTTTGAGTTCCCAGATAATGCCCAGCCGTTTCATCAGCGACAGAATCAGGTAAGTGATATCGATTTCCCAGCGTCCGAAACCGTGGCGGGCAGACACCGGATAGTGGTGATGATTGTTGTGCCAGCCTTCGCCGAGGGTGATCAGCGCGAGCACGGCATTGTTGCGGCTGTCGTCACCGGTGGCGAAGCGGCGCTTGCCCCAGACATGGGCCAGCGAATTGATGGTGACAGTGGAATGAAACAGCAGAGTGGTGGAAATGAAGAATCCCCACACCAGCAGCTGCAGGCCGTTGGTTTCCAGCTGCGGCGCCCAGGCTGCCAGGGCTTCACCCAGTGAATAAATACCCACGATCGTCAGCGCCGGCACCAGCGTGTCATAACGATTGATAAAGACCAGCTCGGGGTAGCGGGCAAAATCGCGGATGCGCTCATAGGGTGTCTTGAAGGACGCATCGCAGGTAAACCACCCCATGTGCGACCACCAGAAACCCCGCTGCACCGGCGAGTGCAGATCAGCCGGTTCGTCGGAATGCTGGTGATGGTGCCGATGATGACCCGCCCACCACAGTGGCCCGCGCTGGGCCGACATGTTGCCCAGCACCGCGAAGATGAATTGTGCGATCCGTGACGTCTGGTAGCTGCGGTGGGAAAAATAACGATGGTAGAACGCCGTGATGGCAAACATCCGCAGCCAGAAAAAGCCGATACAGAACCAGACGGCGAAGGCACTGACACCCACCCACAGTGCGGCGAAGCAGGCCAGGTGCATGATCGCGAACGGAATACAGCGGGCCCAGTTGACCCGCTCGCTGCTACCGACTTCGGCAGCTTCGCTGTCGAACCAGAGCAGAAAATAGTGATACCAGGGTGAAGAATTCATGCGAGCTCCATGGTCTTGATATGCTGAAATTCGGCCTTGATCCGGTCTACCGCCGTGCGGTGATCCACTATGGGTGCCGGATAATGGCAAAGCTGACGGTCTAACGGATTGGGATCGTGAATCTGTGATTTATGCAGTGTTGCCAGTTCGGGTACCCAGTGGCGGATAAAGTCGCCGTTGGCATCAAAACGTTCGGATTGGCGGGTGGGATTGAACACGCGGAAATACGGCGCGGCATCGGCGCCGGTTGATGCACTCCACTGCCAGCCACCGTTGTTGGCAGCAAAGTCGCCATCGATCAGATGCTGCATGAAAAACGCTTCGCCCAGACGCCAGTCAATGAACAGATGCTTGGTGAGGAACATCGCGGTCACCATGCGCAACCGGTTGTGCATCCAGCCGGTCGCGAGCAACTGGCGCATGGCGGCGTCGACAATCGGGTAACCAGTGTTGCCGCTGGCCCAGGCATCGAACAGTTTCATGTTGCGCTGCCAGGGAATGGCTGCGGTGTAAGCCTGGAACGGCTGACCCTTGCAGACGTCCGGAAAGTGATGGATCAGATGCTTGTAGAATTCGCGCCAGATCAGTTCGCTGACCCAGGTCTGAATACCCTTGTTGCCCGAGTCCCACTCATGCCGGTTGGCCGTCAGTGCCGCATGGAAGCAGGCGCGGGCAGACAGGGCGCCCACTGCCAGATAGGCGGACAGCTGGCTGGTACCATCGACCACGGGAAAATCCCGCTGTTCGTCGTAGTGTTCGATGCGGCTGGCAACGAAACGGTCGAGGCGCTGATACGCTTCCTTGCTGCCGGCGGGCCACAACTGGTTGGCGGACTGCGGCGCTGCCCAGCCATCGATCGTGGTGATGTCGGTCGGTGCCATTGGCATGGCGGCACGTTTGCGTGGTGCAGGCAGTGGCTGCAGCGTCAGATGCTGTGCCTGTTTAATCCAGCTGCGCTTGAAAGGTGTGAAAACGCGAAATGGTTGGCCCTGTCCGGTGAGCACGCTGCCTGGTGCCAGCAACACCTGATCCTGGTGTCGTGTAAATATCACGTTATGCCGCTGCAGCCGGCGAAAGGCTTCCGCATCCCGGCGCTGCTCGTTGAGTTCATACTCTTCATTGCAGTGAACTGCGGTGATGCCGTGCTCCCGACAAACCTGCTCCAATGTTTTGAGACTGTCGTCGAACCGTTTGCAACGCAGTGCCAGCAACGGGATGTTCAACTTCTGCAGATCTTGCGACAACGCCATCACGGTTTCGATGATGAAGCGCTGTTTGTTGGCGCCCATGTCGTGGGCCGCGAACTGCTGGGGCGTGTACAGGTAAATCGCCACCACCGGTTCACGGCCGCGACAGGCTTCCTGCAAGGCAGGATTGTCGAAAACCCGCAGATCGTTGCGGAACCAGACGGCGACGGTCATGCGTACACCTGACTGCGCAAGCCCAGCTGGTACGGGTAGGGTTCCAGATACACCTGCTCCAGAATGTAACGCTGTTGATCGCGCCAGCGTTCCAGATGGTGCCGCAGCAGGGACAGTGGCACGATCAGCGGCACGATGCCGTCACGGTAGTGTTCGATGGTGGCGAGCAGTTCCTGTTTATCGCGCACATCGATCAGCTTTTTCAGGTACCCCATCAGGTGATGCAGCACGTTGCAGTGGCGGCTGCGTGGCGCGGGCGATCCCAGTGCTTTCATCAGGGTGGCAATATATTCAGCGGCCAGGGTTTCAATGTTGTCTTTGCCGGCGCGAGCCACCAGCTGACCCAGGCTGGAGTACGCCACGGTATTGTGGGCCATCACCAGGTATTTGTGCCGGGTGTGGAATTCCACCAGTTTGCGGGCCGTCATGGGTTCGGCATTCAGCTGCTGCCAGCGATGGTAGGTGTACACCCGCATAATGAAGTTTTCCCGCAGACCGGGGTCGTTCAGGCGGCCGGATTCTTCCATCGGCAGCAAAGGATTGAGCTGCTGTACGGTGGCGCTGAACAGGCCGGTGGTCTTGTTGACCGGGTGGCCGTTGGACAGATACAGCTTCACGCCGAACACCCCGCAGCTGGGGGAGTTGGGGGTAGCAATGAAACCTGCCACCTGCTTTTTGTCTTGGACAAAATTTCGGCCCTGTTGGACAAGACGGTCGGTGTAATCTCGACTGGCATCGTCGGTTTCCACGGCGGCAATACGATTGTCAGCCTGCTGAACAAGCCGGATCGGCTTGCGGGGAACGCTCATGCCGGCCTCGACTTCCGGGCAAACCGGCACAAATTCGAAGTGCTGGGACAATACCGACGTGCAGAAGCGGTTGTGCTTGTGGTCACCGTTGTAGCGAACGTTTTCACCCAATAGGCAGCGGCTGATAGCAACAGGGATTTTGTCAGTCATGGCTTTTGTCCAATTCGTGTCCTAGACAGCGCAAAGGTAAGCCTGACAGAACACCTTGTCAACGAGGTTTTTTGGCTTTGTCGAGGTATTGTCTAAGCGGCTGAATCGAAGGCAAAAAAGCCGGCGGGCGCCGGCGAAATGTTCAAGACGGGAAGAAATCTGTCTGACGGGTGTTGCAGCACTATCCGAAGTACATGTTTTCCAGGTATTCCCGCAGGGCAGAGAACGCAGCACTCTGGTCGGGGTGGGTGATTTCGAACAACAGCTCGGTGGATTCCTTGAGAGTCATGGTGTGCCTCCTGAAAGTCCTTGCATTGGGTTGTTTGGCAAGGTTTATAAAGCATCAGGCGTGCCATCCTGCGCGCCGGTTGCTAAGATGATGAAATAACGCTGATTTTCAAAAAGCCCGATGTTTCGCTCGCGCTAATGGTGGAGTGATTGGGGCATCACAATTGCGCACGGGATTCAGATTGTGTTCAGGCGCTGTGCATAAAATGGAAGGAAGAAAACATGCTTTATTTGCTGCGAGGTTTTCCCTTGTCCACCTTCAAGACCGTATTTGCCAGTGTGCTGCTGATGGTGGCCAGTCTGCTGTGGGTAATGCCGGTGCAGGCGATGTCCGCACCCAACTGGTATGTGCAAGGTGAATCCTGGCTGGCCGCCGTGGACGGTTCCACCGCAGCACGCATTGTGGAGCGGCGGACCGGCGGCAAGGTGTTGTCCGTCAACCGGCAAGAGAAAAAAGGCAGAGTGGTTTACCGGGTCAAAGTGCTGCTGCCGGAAGGCCGGGTGCGCACCATGACCGTTGATGGCGAAACCGGCGGAATCCAGGGATAACACAGCATGCGCGTATTGATTGTCGAAGATGAACAGCACCTGCGGGATCAGCTCGCAACGGCCCTGCAAAAGAAAGGCTATACGGTTGATGCCGCCGCCGATGGCGAAGAAGGCCTCTACTTTGGCCGTGAATACCCGTTTGATGTCGCCATCATCGATCTGGGCTTGCCCACGTTGTCCGGCATCGAACTGATCAAAACCCTGCGGCGCGAAGAACGCAATTTCCCCATCCTGATTCTCACCGCACGCGATCACTGGCAGGACAAGGTCAACGGGCTGGAAGCTGGCGCCGACGATTACGTCACCAAACCCTTTGCCATCGAGGAAGTGCTGGCACGCCTGAATGCCTTGATTCGCCGCTCTGCCGGTCATGCCCGCCCGCAGCTGGAATTTGGTCCGGTGCTGCTGGATACCGCCGGTCAGACCGTTACCGTCAACGGCGATTTCATTGAACTGACCACCTACGAATACAAGGTGCTGGAATACCTGATGCTACGCCCGGGTGAAGTCGTTTCCAAAACCGAACTGACCGAGCATATCTACGCGCAGGATTTCGATCGCGACAGCAATACCCTGGAAGTATTCGTTGGTCGCTTGCGCAAGAAACTCGATCCCGACAACAGCCTGAAGCCCATCGAAACCCTGCGCGGACGCGGTTACCGCTTCGCCCTGGAGAAATAATTGTTCGCCTCATTGCGCGTTCGCTTTCTGCTGGTCACCACCCTGTTGCTGTTGCTGTTTGCGATCAGCGCCGGGTGGATTCTGCGCCAGTCGTTTGATACTGCGCTGCGGGATCGCGCCCAGGAACAGCTCAAGCTGCATGTCTACGGTTTGCTGTCGGCAGCGGAATTCCGCAGTGGCAAACTGGAACTGCCGCAGATGCTGGCGGAGCCGCGCTTCAACCAGCTGCAATCCGGCCTGGTAGCGCAGGTGACCAGTGCCGGCAAACCGGTGTGGCGTTCGCAGTCATTCATCGGTGCCGGTGCGGTTGCTGAACCGTACACCCAGCCGGGACAGTGGCATTTTGATGAAATCGTCCTGCAGAACCAGCGCTATTTCCGCGCGGTGTTCACCGTCATCTGGGAACACCGGAAAAAGGAAACACCGTTTTCGTTTATGGTGTGGGAATCCGATGCGCCCTACGTTGCCCAGATCGGTGGCTTCGAAGATACCTTGTGGCAATGGCTGGGTGGACTGATCTGCCTGTCCGTCGCGCTGGTGTTTCTGATGCTTTATCTGGGGTTCCGGCCGTTTGCACGTCTGGCGGATGCCGTTCGGGCGGTGGAGCAGGGTGAGCGTCCGGCGATCGAAGGGAATTATCCAGCCGAAGTGCGCCCGGTGGTGCAGAATTTCAATCGCCTGCTCAGTCACGAACGACACCAGCGGGAACGATATCAGCACAGCCTTGGGGATCTGGCCCATAGCCTGAAAACGCCGCTGGCAGTGATGCGAGGGCTGGATCTGGGCGAGCCGGATAAAAGTACGCCGGTGTTGCAGCAGCAGATCAGTCGCATGGACGAGATCATCAGTTACCAGCTGCGTCGTGCGATGACGGCCGCACCTGCACTGCAGACCCAGGGTACATTGCTGGATGACGTGGTGCCCAAACTGACAGGCGCGTTGCAGAAAGTCTACGCAGACCGCCACCCGCAATTTCAGTGCGCCTGGCCGGACCAGTGCAGGATTCCGCTGGAGCAGGGGGATGCGTTCGAGTTGCTGGGCAACCTGCTCGATAATGCCTGCAAACACGGCGCCGGCAGGGTACGTGTCACCGCAAGCTTGCAGGGGGAGCGCTGTGTACTGCTGGTGGAAAACGACGGCCAGCGTGTGCCGGAACATGAGCGGCAGCGCATCCTGCAGCGGGGTGTGCGTCGTGACGAGCAGGCGCCCGGTCAGGGCATCGGTCTGGCGGTGGTGCAGGATATCGTTGCCGCCTATGGCGGTAGCCTGAGTGTGGATGATTCAATGCTGGGTGGCGCGGCATTTCGTATCGAATTGCCGCGCTGAAGTGGAGCGGTTCAGCTGGTGCGGTAGCCCAGCCACCGGTTGATGGCGGCCACCAGCGTGGCCTGCGAAAATGGTTTCTTCATGTAGTCATTCATGCCAGCGGCGATGCAGCGCTCACGATCACCCGGATTGGCATTCGCCGTGACCGCGATGATCGGCGCACTGGCGTTGCGGTTCTTCAGCAGACGGGTCTGACGGGTAGCTTCAAAGCCATCCATCACCGGCATCTGGCAATCCATCAGGATCAGATCGAACTCACGTTTTTCCAGCATTGTGAGGGCTTCCTTGCCGTTATCGGCGGTGAATACATTGAAGCCCAGTTTCTTCAGGAAGCCTTCCAGCACCAGCTTGTTCACGTAATTGTCTTCGACCACCAGCACGTCGGTATTGGCAGGATTGATCGATGGCTTGAGGTGATCGGGGCGGTTATCCTCGACCGCGACGCAAGGCTGGAACGGCAGGCTGACGATCACGGTGGTGCCTTGCTGTACCGCTGACTTGAACAGCAATTGCCCCTGCAGCATGGTGACGATACGTTTGCACAATGCCAGACCGATCCCCAGTCCGCCCTTGCGCCGGGTCATGGAACCATCCGCCTGCTTGAACGAGTCGAAAATATCTTTCTGCAGTGATTCCGGCACGCCGCAGCCGGTGTCCTTGATCACGAACTTCAGCCACAGGGCGCGTTCCGTTTCCTGCTGGTCATCCAGGCTGACATCAAACCGCACCTGGCCACTGTCGGTAAACTTCAGCGCATTATCGAGCAGATGATCCAGCAGCAGTTGCAGCTTGTCTGCATCACCCGCCACATAGTCAGGAATCGACGGATCGAGGTGGTAGCGGAAATCCAGATACTGCACGGCTGCGCGTCCGCGGTAGTGGGCAGCCATCTGGTCCAGCAGATCCCGTATCTTGATCGCCTGGCTGCTGACGACGGCGGTGCCGGCTTCGAACTGGGTATAGGTCAGAATGTTTTCCACCATGGCCAGCATGTCGCGGCTGGAGCGGTTGATGGTGGACAAGTATTTGTACTGTTCGGAATCCAGTGGTGTGTGTTCCAGCAATTCTGCAGCGCCCACGATGCCATTCATGGGTGTACGCAGTTCGTGGCTCACGGTGGACAGAAACTCATCCTTGAACTTGTTGCTGGCTTCGAGTTTCTGGTTGGATTCTTCCAGTTTGCGGATGGCTTCCTGTTCGATGCGAATACGTTCTGCCTGCAGCTCATTGATGCGGTCACCCAGCGCCAGCGACAGCAGAATGGTTTCCACCAGTGCGCCCACATGCACGCTGTGGGCGGTAAGCGGATTGAAGGGCAGTACGCCGGACAGGGTCAGCACCCAGATCAGTGAGCCGATGATCACCGCCAGCCATGCGGTGAGAAAAAACCGTGCCGTCTTCAGGCCGCGCATCCAGCCGGTGACGCCGGCGGACAGGCCCGCGATCGACATGGCGACAGTGACCAGGTTGACCGAGTTCGGCAGTACAACCCGGCCGGTTATCAGGATCAATGCAATGTTGAACAGGCAAACGCCGATCAGGAACCAGAAGATCTTGTGGTAGACCGGCATGGTCTCGTGGGTTTTCAGAAACGTGTTGCAGAAGGCCGCACCGAACAGCACGGGCACCAGTGTCAACAGGAAATGGGTGCTGTAAGACGCATGGGTGCCATAGTGCTGCAGCACCAGTTCCCGCAGCAGGCCGTCGTGCGACGATGTCCACAGGGCCAGGCTGGCAATGTACAGCACGTACACCAGATAGCTGCGTTCCTGGGTCGAGAAGTACAGGAACAGATTGAACAGCGCCATCACTACAAACGCGCCATAGAACAGGGACGCACTGCCCATCGAGATCCGCTCGCTCATCACCTGGCGTTCAGGCGTGCGCAGGGTGATGGGCAAAAACAGTGGCGAATCGGAATTTACCCGCAGGTACAGGGTGTGGATGCCCGGCTCATCCTCGATCAGAAAGCAGAACCGCAGGCAGGGGTTCACCGCACTGTCCCGTTCGGTGGCGTAACCGGAGCGGGTTTCGCGGAACGGGCCATTGCCGATCTGCTCGTACAGCGTGACATTGCGCAAATGGGGATAGGCAATTTCGATCAGGCGGGGGCGATCGCCTTTTTCGAACGCAAGACGCAGGCGAAACCAGTAGGTGGAATGGCTGCGGCCATAGTATGGCGTGTCTACGAACACCGCTTCGAAGCGGGATTGGTAATCCGGCAGCAGGATATCGTCCAGCTGCAGGGTGCCCTGAGGATCCTCGAGCATCATCAAGTGGCGACCCAGGGTGATTTCCGCGCCGTCGGTTGCGCGCAGTGGCACCTGATTGACATTACCCAGGCACACCGAGGCACAGGTCAGCAGAAACGCGGCCATAACAATGCGTACCCGGTTCATATCAACAACTGCATGAAGCCAGGCCTGATAAAGGTGCGCTGGGAACATAAAACCCTGATGTGACTGATGGTTTCAAAACAAGTTTAGTCACTATTTTGACCGTGGGTCATACCGTTACGTGAATTTTTGTTACCAGATCAGGGAGTTGCAGATCAAAAAACAACCAAGCCAGCGGTGGAATGCCGTGTCCGCTGCGATTGTGTGAATTTTTCACAAAATCAGTAGGCCCTTATTCGGCTTGCTATGCTGGAGAATTGAGAAGCAGTTCGCATCTGTGTATTTTCTGGACACTCCTAATTTCGAGGAGCGGGGCATGACACAACTACAAGACTCCCGGTATCTGGGGGGCGTGAACGAGCTCACCATCATTACCACCATCCGTGAGGGGCGTGTCCCCGGCACCACGCTGACTTACCTGCAGCAGCTCGAAGCCGTGCTTGATTCCATCGCCAATCGTGAAAAGCGCGGTATTCCCACGCCGATCCGGCTGATCGCCACCATTCATTTCGCCCGCTGGATCATCTGGCAGGATGGCGACCGCTACCGGCTGATCTTCACGTCGAATTATGACGGCAGCATGTGGCAGTACCTGCGGGATTTCGCTGCCCTGATTGCTGCGGACATGGACAAGGTGTGGGGCAATTGCGACGGCTATCCCGACGGGGGATGCAAGGACTTCGATGCCTTCTGGGCCTACGTCAAGACCCATCAGGTGCAGACCACCGGCTTCTTCGCCGCGCTGCCGCGGGAGACCCTGCAGCGCCAGGAGGCCCTGATCGATTTCCGTTGCGCCTATGACCGTTTCCTGCGCGATAACCTGGCGCAGCCAGTGACGGATTACCAGGCCTTTTACGAGCGTTTCTGCGAATTTGTCCGGGATACACAGACTTTCCAACGATAAGGAATCCGCCGTGAATACACCTGCTTGTGTCGCGCACCTGGACGATATTCAGGCCCACCTGATTCGCGGTGCCAAGCCGGCTGCCGCCCGTTACTACTTTCTGGGGATACGGGATGTGGCTGCGTTTCTTGCGTTCATGCAGCAGCCGTTACTGCAGTCGCTGCTGTTAAGCGAGCAGGATATCCGTTCACTACAGAAGGGGTTTCGGCCGCGGCCGGCGCATCCGTGCTTTGCCAATGTGGCATTCAGCTACAGAGGGTTGCAGGCGCTGGGTCTGGCGGGCGGGCTGCTGGATCAGTTTCCACCGGCCTTCAGCGAAGGCATGGCGGCCCGCGCCAAGTTTATTGGTGACGAGGGCAACGACGCGCCGGATAACTGGGAAGGCTATTACGGCAGTCAGCAGATCCACGTGATGATCGCCGTGTATTTTCTGCCCTGGCTGGAGCCGGGCTTCACCGTGCCCCATGAATGGCCGGCACCTGAAATCCAGCGTCATGACGAACTGCTGCAGCAGCTGTGGCAGCAGTTGACCACGATGCCCACCGGCGCCGATGTGCTGATGCAGGAATCCGCCCATGTCATCCGGGAAGCGCGCCAGATCAAGGAACATTTCGGTTTTGCGGACGGTGTCAGTCAGCCTTACATCGATGATGGTCTGCAGCATCGAGGAGGTGGCGGCAAGAAAATCCGCAACGACAGCCCATGGTCGCCACTGGCGCCGGGTGAATTTCTGCTGGGCTATCGGGACGAATTGTATGAACGCAATCACCCGGATTGCAGCCCTGCCGAACAATGGGAACCGGACCTTGCCGACCCGGCCCCGGCTGCCTTCCAGCGGTTGACCCGCAACGGCTCGTTTCTGGTGTATCGCAAACTGGAGCAGGATGTGGTGGCATTTCGCCGGTTGGTCCAGCAAGGCCCTGCGGATCTGGGTGCGAAGCTGGTAGGGCGCCATCACGACGGAACGCCGCTGACACCGTCTGCCGGCGCCGCCCGCGACAACGAATTTGATTATACGGACGACCGCACTGGCGACACCTGTCCGTTTGCCTCTCATATGCGGCGGGTCAATCCGCGGCTGAGTCTCAGCCAGGGTAACGACGAAGGCACCCTGCGGGTGGACCAGCATCGCCTGATCCGGCGTGGCATGCCCTATGGCCCCTACATTCCACTGAACAGTGATGTGGCCAGTGCACCCGAGGCACGTCGGGGGCTGCATTTTTTCTGCTACAACAGCCGCATCGATTCCCAGTTTGAATTCGTGCAGAAAAACTGGATCAATCAATGCGATTTTCTCGGCTTTCCCACCAGCATGGTCGATCCGATCGTGGGCAACCGTAGCGGTGATCAGGCGGGCCAGTACTCGTTCAACCGCAGTGCGCTGCCCCTGTTTGGATTGCAGCAGTACGTGCATGTGCGCGGCGGTGAATATTTTTTCACGCCCGGTATTCAAGGGTTGCGACTGCTGCTCGGGATGGCGCAGCACACCAATCCGTTCTGGCGGCCAAAGCAACACATCCAGACCTTTGATCCGCGTAATTCCGATCCATTTGCCGTGGCGGACTATGTGGATGCCGCCAGGCTGATCGCCGGCAATCGCTTCGTAAAACTCTGGGTGGAAAAGGCGGGTGGCCAGCGCACGCCTTTCTATTACTTTGCCCATCCAGCCGATATGGTGTCCATCCTCAATCAGCTCAATCTGTTCACCAATGTCCAGTACCGCCAGCGCATCGAAGCGCTCACCGGCGGTGAAATGCTGCTGTCCCGCGACGCAACGCCCCAGCGGGCTGAACTGAAAAAACAAACCTGGAATCTGCTGTCGCCGCAACATTTCGAACAGCGCATGCAGGCTGCGGTGCAACCCATGCTCGCGGCAATCCGCAGCGAATTTGCCAACAACAAACAGCTGGATCTGGTGGAAGGGCTGGCGCGCAAACTGCCGCTGGCCGTGATGAAAAACCTTTACGGCATGGATGCACCGGCATTGCCGGCCGATGGCATTTACTCCCGCAGCCAGATTGCCCATTTCTTTGACCGCACGGATTTTGCCACGCTGCCGGATGACTGGAAGCAGCACTACGCCGACTACGGCTTCCGCACCAGCGCCGACGATACGCTGCTGTTCTGGGTTCGCATGCTGTTCCTGCAGGTCTTCGGCAATGTGTATGGCGTTGAATACATCGGGGAGCTGGCGCACAAGGCGGCGGATGAATTCCTGCCACTGCTGGATGTCCAGATCCGCAAGTCCATCAGTGGTGCTGCAGCGGGTGACACCGTGCTGGACCAGCTGATCGTATTGTTCCAGCAGGAATATCACCTGGCCGGCGATGATCTGGTGAAGGCTGTTCGGCAAAGTGTGCTCGAACTGGCGGTGGGCAGCACGGATACCACGGCCAAGGGCATTGCCATGGTGGTGAAGACGCTGCTGGAGTGGGGCAAGGATCTGCCGACGGCGTTGCTGCGCCTGCTGCAGGTGGCCGACAAGGCCCAGGCCATTCCATTGTTGCAGCAGTGGTTGCAGCAGCCGCAGCAGCGTCTGGCACTGGAGCCGCAGATCAACGCCTTGCTCGAACAGGTGGCGGTGCTGTGCCTGTACCAGAACCCGGTGGCACCCCTGCTGCCGCGTTACTGTCTCAACGGCGCTACCTATACCACCTCAGTGGGCGAGATCCTGGATATTGAAGCCGGCGCTGTAGTGTGTCTGGTGCCCCAGGTCACCCTGGCGGTGGAGTTGAACGATCTGCTGTTTGGCAACACCTCGCCGCTGCGGGAAACGTTCCCGTTCACCAACGGCCGCTTCCTGTTCATGGGGGATACCACCCACGCCTGCATGGGGCGGCAGATCGCACTGTTCGAAATCCGCGAAGCGCTGAAGCTGCTGCTGTCATTGCCGGCGGTGCGGCCGGCAGCCGGGGCGCAGGGTCAGATGGTAGACAAGTACCGCTTGCCGGCGAGCATGCTGCTGCGCTGTGACTAAACCTGGGACTCAGGATACCTCGACCCGGATAGCCTGCAGCTGGTGCAGGAAAGGCCGCTGGGGCAGGTGGCGGGCATGAAATTCCGCTAGGTCAAAATAGCCTAACTGGGCGCGCGCATCCCGACGCTGCTCGGAATAGGCGGCTGCGGCCTGCGCCGTGCGAAAACCCAGCAAATGCATGCCCCGCTGCAGGGCAATGTCCAGTGCCTGGTCGAACAGTTTGAACACCTGCGCCGGGTTGCTGTTGCCAGCGGTTGCCTGCACCCGGGCAAGGGTCAGGGTCGACCAGCCATGATGTCCCACTTCACCGGTTTCCTGGGTCAGGTGATACACCTTCTGGGCATAGGTCTGTGCCTCGGCCAGATCATCACGTGCCAGATACAGATTGGCCATGGCCTTGAACAGATAAAACCAGGTATAGCGTCCACCCTTGCGGTAGCAGCCCGGTTGGGCGGCCTGTTCCAGCACCTTGGTTGCCAGGGTCAGCTCACCGCAGCCAATCAGGGCTTCACCCAGTTTTGCCGACACGGCCGGAATCATGGTGGGCACTGCATACTCTTCACAGATGGTCAGCGCTGAATCCAGAATCGAGCGGGCCTCACCAAACCGCTCCACCGCATTCAGGTAGTAACCCCAGGTGTCGTAAATCATGGCCTGGGAGTAGGGGTCACGGGCCTGGTCAGCCACATGAAGGCCCCGCAGGATGACCCGCTCTGCCTCCTCCATGCGACCCAGTTCCACCAGACTGTTGCCCAGGAAGGTGCGGGCAAACACGCTGGGAAAGCCGGACCAGCCAAAACGTTTGGTTTCCAGTTCACCGGACAGCGAGGCCACGATCTGTTCCTCGATGGCGATGGTGTCCGGATAGCGGCCCAGCGCATGGAACACCATCGCCAGGTTGTAGTTGGCAGCAAATTCCAGTGGTTTGTGTCCCAGCTCGCCGGCCAGCTGTACCGCCTGGGTCGCGGCTTTCAGGGCCTCGTCATGCTTGCCGACCATCCACAGTGCATTGGTCAGCTGACACAGGATGGGACAGGTGCGCTTGGGATCGCCGACGGCTGCGCAGAGTTTTTCTGCTTCCCGCAGATCGCGTACCAGACGATCCTGCTCCCCTAGTGGGATCAGGGCATTCATGCCCACCGCCAGGAAGTCGATGCGCTGCCCCAGGGTATCCTGATTCAGTGGCAGATGGCGCAGTGCCTCCAGACCGCGGTCCAGCAGCAATACTGCCTGATGGTGCGAAGACCGGCTGATGGCGTGATAGCAGGCTTTCAGATAATACTCGACCGCCTTGTGCCAGTACTGGCCCTGATAGGCATGCTCGGCCAGCCGGTAAATGTGTTCGTCCAGACGCTCCTTGTAGAGCGATTCGATGGCATTCACCAGGCTCGCATGGGTCAGCCGTTTGCGATCGCGGGGAATCGCATCGTAGGTAACCTGATGAATCAGCGCGTGCTTGAACTGGTATTCCTCGTTCATCGGATCGGCGCTTTCCGTCACCAGGCCGGCCTGCATCAGCTCGTCGATGGCGTGACGGGCATACTCGCGGGGAATGTCGGTGATGTAATCCAGCAGATTGGCCGAAAAACGCTGGCCAATCACCGAGGCCGCCTGCAGGATCGACTTGGCCATTTTTGAGCGGCGGTCGATGCGGGTGGAAATCACCGAATGGATGGTGACCGGCAGGGATTCCGGCAGCGTATCCAGCGAAGACTGGAAGTGACCCTGTTCGCCCCAGATCAGATTGCTGTCCAGCAGGTGATGGATCATTTCCTCCATGTACAGCGGAATGCCTTCGCAGCGCTTCAAGATTTCCGCCCGCACCCGTTCCATGCTGGCGTGGCGGCCGAGGATCGAGCGCAGATATTCCATGGATTCGGTGTCCGAGAATGGCTTCAGTTCCAGCATGCTGACATTGTCGGACAGCCAGCTGGCCTGATACTCGGGGCGGAACGTCGCTATCAGCAGAATGGCGTTTTCCTGCACGAACTCCACCATCTGTTCCAGCAACAGCTGGCTTTCCACATCGATCCAGTGCAGATCCTCGATCAGCAGCAGCAGCGGTTTGTGGACGGACAGCACGCCCAGCAGGGCGCGAATGGCCTTGTGGGCCTGCTGGCGTTTCTGTGCCGGTTCCAGGGTATTCCACGCCTGATTCTGGATCGGCAGATCCAGCAGGAAGTGGAAGGCCGACAGGTGTTCCGCCAGCTGGCTGTCCATGCGGGACACCCGATCCCGCAGCTTCTGGGCAATATCCAGCTGCTTGTCGGATTCGTGCACCGTGAGCCAGTAGCGCAGGATATTGGTGAACGGCAGATAGGCCGAATTGCGGTTGTGGGAATCGCAACCGGTTTCGATGACCTGGATGAATTCGCGGTCGATCTGGCTGGTGAACTGTTGCAGCAGACGGGTCTTGCCTACACCGGGTTCCGCGCACACAGCCAGACAGCGGCCATGATGCTGGCCGGCATCCGTCAGCGCACTTTCCAGCTGCGCCAGTTCATTGAAGCGCGCAATGAAAGGATTCTGCTCCAGACGCGGGGCCTGGTCGCTCTGCTGGCTGATCCGCCCCTGTAACTGAAACACATGAACGGTCTGGTCCAGGCCCTTGACCTGGGTGGGGCCGGCGTCGAGGGCACGAATATGCTTCTGCGCCAGTCGATAGGTTTCCCGCGAAATGATGGCCGTATTGGGGGACGCGAGGACCTCCATGCGATGCGCCAGGTACACTGTGGGGCCCAGCGCTTCGTAGTCCACCGAAAAATCGTTGTAGAACGGCTTCATCAGCACTTCGCCGGAATGAACGCCGACGCGCACCCCGATGCGGGTGGCCTCGAACTCGCCTTTCACGGCTTTCAGCATGTCCAATGCGGCATAGCAGGCCCGTACCGCATGGTCTTCGTAGGCAATGGGGGCACCAAAAATCACCATCATGCCGTCGCCATCCACCCGGTTGATCATTCCGCCGTAACGGTGGGCGCTCTGCTTGAGGACGTTGAGGGTGGGTTCCAGGTACTCGGCGCTTTCTTCCGGCCGCAACTTGTGAATCAGGTGGACCGAGTTGGTGATGTCCACAAACAGGATCGAGACCTTCTTGAGTTCAGGCTCCAGCTCGTGGGTTTGGGGGGTACGGATTTCCGGGCGCAGCGATTCGACCTGTTCTTTCAGGGCGTGGCCGCACTGATAGCAGAATGAGTGAAAAACCGGGTTCTCCGCCCCGCAAGCCTGGCAGTCCATGAACGATTCCCGACAATCTGTTGCGAACGAGCACACGGCGCATTGCTCCGAATGCGCACACAATCATCAAGAGTATAAAGGGCTGTCGCTCAGGATTCCATTCTTTGTGAACTGACGGTCATTTCGCAAAAGGCGACTGGGAAGCCGTGGTAGAGGGAGGGGATCGGCGCCGTGATGGCGGCGGGATTGCAGGAGGTGATGACAACGATGGAACGGTGGCTGTCGTCGGTGACTACCTGCATGACGCCCTCGTACTCTCTCCACTGTTGCGCGTACTGCACAGCCAGTTCGATATTCATTTTGATTGCCAACATTCCTGACCTATCCGGTGATGGTCCCAGTATTGACCCCTGAGGGTGCTCAATACGGGGTAGTTCAAAAATAACGGCGTGCATGTTCGGTTGCCGGGCCGAAAAAAGTGCTGGCAAGGGGCTCGCATCCCTTGCCAGCACGATTGGATCTGTTGATTCGGACATCCTTGCCCGAACAGATCCGGGTGCTCGCATAGTTGTGACCTTCGGAGCGGGCTCGTCGGGTCTGACAGTCCCCACGACCTGAGCTAGTCGGCAGTCGCAGGGCCATCGAATTGAATACTAGAGGCTTTGTTGGGAATGGGTTACTAACAAAGTGCCAGGCAATTTGTGAAAAATTACCAAAAACGGCCCTTGGGTTTACCGAGGCTGGTTGTTCAGTTGCTGCACCAGGAAATCGGCAAGCTCCAGGCAGTCGCGGGCTGGTGCGGCATACGCGGGAGCATCGCCTGCAGTTTGCAGCAGGCCGTCGAGCTGGGTGCGCAGGTGAGTGGCGGCCAGCAATGCCCGGTCAAGCTGGTTTTGGGTCTCCAGGGCGATGGCCGCATAGGTGGCAAGGCCCTGGATACGGGATTCCTGCACCGTCGAGAAGCTGGTCAGGTGGCCATTGCTGTCGGTGGCGTTCACCAGCTGCAGTACCCCCAGCAGCTGCTGGCGATGATCACGCAGGGGAACCGCCAGAAACGAGCGGGAGCGGTAATGGTGGCGGGCATCAAACTGTTTCACGCCGGTGAAATCGAACGATACGTTCTCGTAGGCGTTATCGATGTTCACGCAGCGATTGCAGATGGCGGCATGGGTGGCAATGTTATGCAGGTTGGGGTTGCCATCGACCTGCAGGGGCAGGGCAGCCTGGTTCACCGGCATGGTGCTGCTGCCGCCCTGGAACAGACCCAGCGGCGCGTTGCGCAGCACGGCGAACTCCAGCCGGGGCGGTTCGTTGTAATACAGGTAAAGGGTGCCCCCTTCGGCGCGGGTGAGTTCCATGCCTTCTTCCACGATCCGTTCCAGCACATTGGGGGAGTGGGGCATTGAGGGCAGTGATGGCATCGTGTCGTTGCGTGCCACCAGCGCGTTGCTGTCGACGGTGATGGCCACCAGGGCCGCCAGCGCCTGGATCACGTTGACGTCCTGCGCGGTGAAGGGTTGTACCATGCCACCGATCGGGCTGCGGGCGTTGATCAGCTGGATGACGCCAACGGTGGTACCGGTGCGATTGAGCAGCGGCACGGTGAGGATGGAGCGGGTGCGGTAATCAAACAGCTCGTCGAAGCTGCGAATACCACTGACATCAAAGCGCTTTTCCTGCTGTGCATCATCGATCTTGATGGTGGTCTGGGTCAGTGCGCAGTGGGCGGCAATGTTGTGATGATTGGGTTCACCGGTTTTCCGGTCGTAGACGGGAATGGGCATCATGGCCGATTCCTGACTGTCGCGATTGGTCTGGCTGATGTTCAGGGTGTGATTGAGCAGGATGGCGTAATTGAGCCAGGTGCCGTCGTCGTCCTGCTGCAACAGGTACAGGGTGCCGCCGTCGCAGCCCGTGATGTTGAGGCTTTCGACCAGGATGCGATCGAGCAGACGCCAGGGTCTTTTTCGGTCGACAGGGATTTGGCAATGTCGATCAGGCGCCATAGCAGCGAGGGTTGATACAGGGACATGAGGACAACTCCGGACGTGTTCCCCCCAAGTGTAGTCAACCCTGCGGCTACTGACGGCCGGAGGATGTTATCCGGTCGACATTTTTATCAGTAATTCAATCGTCCGGAACGATTCCTGATCAGTCGGTCACAGGCGGTCAGGACCAGCAGTGCCATCAGCAGGGGCAGGCCCAGACTGCCACCGCCGCCGGGGCTGCCCAGATAGCGCATGCGCTCGCTGATGACCTCCACTTCCACCGTGTTGGTGGGGGCGGTGGCCGTGCCACCAATCAGCGCGCTGACGCGGTAGGCGTGCCGTTCGAATGGCAGCAGCGCGTTGTCGTCGAAGCGCGTGCTATCGGCTTCCAGGGTGTCGTTGATCACTTCCCAGACACCGCCGTCAATGCTGCGCTCTACCTGATAGGCGGTTTCATTGGTGGCGTGATCCTGCCAGTTGAGTGTGACCCGGCTGCGGGATTTATCGTAGCTGGCGGTCAGGGTGGTAGGGGGCAGGTCGGTGCCCTGTACCAGCACGGTGGTGCTCACGCTGTCATCGCTGGTATCGATGTCCAGCAGGTTGGTGCCAGCGGTGACGGTGTGACTGAAGCCGGCGTGCTCGCTGCCAGTGGTGAAGCTGACGTTGAGGTTGCTGACGGGCCCAACCGAAGTGGCCGAGCAAGTGTAAGTGGTGGCATCGGTGTTCAGGCTGCAATTATTCCCCGCCAGGGTGACGCTGGTGAAGGTTGCATCGCCACTGTCGATACTGCCGCTGACCTGGACCGGGTCGCTGATGGCGTTGGCGGTGCGCAGTGCCAGATTGAAATCGTGCTGGTCCGTCGCGTTGGCCCCCAGGCTGGTGCTATTGCCACCGACCGCACTGAGGGCAAAATCCACCGGGAAATCGAAACAGGCTTCCACTGCCGACAGGGCGGCAATGTTCAGGGCGGCGGCGTCTTTCGAACAGGTGCTGAAGGTGCTGGCACCGGGAACGACCTGGAAGTACATCACCTGATCGGTCTGGGTGCAGCTTTCCGCCGTCAGGGCGCCGGCTTCACCGTCATGTTCCATGCCCAGGTTGTGGCCGATTTCGTGGGCGATGATGATGGCTGTCAGGGTTGCACTGGGGCCACTGCGATCACCGACGACCTGGCTGGTGGCAACAGCGCCAGCACCGCACAGCACCGGGGTAAACGCCAGATCCGCGCCTTGCTGGGTGTAAAGCACGCCGTTGGCAACGCCCGCAACACTGTCAATGTCACCGATGCGGAAATCCCGCCCGGTCACCAGATGCATCAGGCTCCTGGTATTCGGGTCCGAAGGGCGGATGCGACCCTGTACCCGGCGGTTGATCATGTCGTTGAGAATGTCTTCCGGATTGCGGGTGTCGACAAACTGGTCCCCATTGAAGAAATCCAGTTGCAGCTGGCGGAACACGATGCCCAGTTCTTCCTGATAGATGCCGTCCACGATGTTCATCATCTGGGCGCCGCGGCTGCGGTAATCCGTTGGAAAGGCGTCGCGGTAGGCCTGATCGAAAAACATCGATAACTCTGCCACCAGACAGACACCATCGACGGTCTCGGTACAGTAATCCGCCAGATCCGGGATGGTGGCGCCGAGGAAGCGGTTGTCCAGTGCTTTGGACTTGAGCAGGCTGGTGGCAGTAATCGGGCTGTGGTCGATACCGCAGGTGCCCAGGTGGACGCTATGATCGATGAGGCGGGGCATCGCGCTGGTCAGGCTGCGAGTCCGGGCATCGACAGTGGGCAGCGGTGCATCGGATACGGCGGTGATCTGATAGGTCTGGCCCTGGTGCACCAGCAGGCCGTCCCACTGCCCGTCAATCTGTGACAGTCGGGCCCAGCTGTCGGGGAAATCCTTCACCGCTGCCTGGTAGTGGCTGGCTTCATCATCCTGCAGGCGGGTATTGGGTTCCAGCTGCAGAGTGAGATCGGTGCCGTTGATCAATACGTGCTTTTCGATGGCGGCAGTGACCGGCAAGGCCAGGGTCAGCGCCAAAGAGGAAACGCCCCAGAGTACAAAACGTGAAAACATGCAAAACCGCCTGATTCGCAAGTGACGGCAGATCCTGTCCGTCGGGTTTTTTATTGGTATTGTGATGCCGGCGCAGACTTAGTCGGATGGGTTCAGGTTCCGCGCCTTGTCCAGCATCTTGCGAATCATACGGGAAACCGCCACAAAGCCAAAGCTGGCGGTCACGCAGGTGGAGGCACCGAACCCTCCGGCGCAGTCGAGGCGGATACTGCCGTCGTCGTCCAGTGGGGGGCGGGTGGCGCAGACGCTGCCATCGGGCTGGGGGAACACCAGCGGTTCGTCGGAAAACACACATTCCACACTGAAGCGGCGTTTGGGATTGCTGGTATAGCCGTGGTTCTGGCGCAGTTTCTTGCGTACCAGGGCCAGCAGGGGGTCCTGATGGGCCCGGGTCATGTCGGCGTACTGGATGCGGGTGGGATCGGTCTGGCCGCCGGCGCCGCCCACCACGTAAATGGGGATCTTGTTGCGCTTGCAGTGCACGATCATGGCAGTCTTGTGTTTGACCTTGTCAGTGGCATCCAGTACGAAATGAAACTGCCTGGTGAGCTTTTCCGCCACGTTGCTGGGGGTCACGAAGTCGGCATCCGCGTGGCAGACGATGTCTGGATTGATGTCCCGCAGGCGCTGGGCCATCACGTCGACCTTCAGCTTGCCGTAACTGGAGGTGGCCGCGTGGATCTGGCGATTGGTGTTGGAAACGCAGATATCGTCCAGATCGATCAGGGTGATCTCGCCGACCCCGGAGCGGGCCAGGGCCTCCGCCGCCCAGGAGCCGACCCCGCCAATGCCCACGACGCAGACGTGGCGCTGGCGCAGGATATCCAGCGCGCCTTTGCCGTATAGACGGTCGATTCCGCTGAATCGGTTCTGGTAACTGTCGGGCAACATGGCAATACTCGGCTAAAAGTCCGGCATTATACCGAAGCGGTGGCGGCCGGTTGAAGATAAAGCGTGGCGGAGTGCCGTAATACTTTTATACTTGTCGAAGTGTGCAAGTCTTCAGGAGCAGCAAGGTGATCGACCCCCACCAGCTGGCCAAGGCATTCAAAGCCCTGTCCAATCCCAACCGGTTGCAGATCTATCTGGAAATCATGCGCCGCCGCCAGATGGATTCATCCGAGGTCTGCGGCTGTGCCCTCACGGATTTCATCAATTCCCTCAATGTGGGGGCGCCGACGGTGTCCCACCACATCAAGGAACTGGTCAATGCCGATCTGATCACGGTGGAACGCCGGGGCAAGTTCATTACCTGTCATCTCAATGAAGCGGTGTGTGTCCAGCTGAAGGATTTCTTCGCGACACCGGAACAATAACGGCCAGCGGCCCGGCTGCAGGCAACAAGGAGTCCAGCATGATTCAGGGGTATGTACATCCGGCGTTTTCTGCGGTGGCCGACGAACTGGCGCGGCAGACACCCACGGACGGTCGCAGCGGTTCGGCGCTGACGGTCTATCACCAGGGACAGTGTGTGGTGGATATCTGGGGCGGTTGCCGTGATCATGCCGGCAATCCCTGGCAGGAAGACACCCTGGCGCTGTCGTTT
Source organism: Gammaproteobacteria bacterium (assembly GCA_041395845.1). Lineage (GTDB taxonomy): Bacteria > Pseudomonadota > Gammaproteobacteria > Pseudomonadales > Ketobacteraceae > Ch67. The sequence goes on along the minus strand of JAWKZS010000002.1, from coordinate 305,464 downwards.
TCCACCACCAAGGGCATCGCGTCGACGCTGCTGCATATCCTGGCGGATCGGGGCCTGATCGATTACGACAAGCCGGTCTGTCATTACTGGCCGGAATTCCGTCAGGGCGGCAAGGAAGGTATCACGGTGCGGCATCTGCTGACCCATCAGGCCGGCTTGTGGGACATCCGCAGCATGATCGACGATGCCACTCGCATCACCGACTGGGATTATATGATCGACGTGTTGGCCAGAGCGCGGCCTTTGCACGGGCCTGGCCGCACCCATGGATACCACGGCCTGACCTATGGCTGGCTGATTGGCGAAGTCATGCATCGGGTGACGGGCAAGACTTTCGCCGAACTGCTGAAAACCGAACTGGCCGATCCGCTCAAGCTGGACGGCCTCTATGTGGGCCTGCCGGAAACGGAATTTCACCGGCGCGCTCTGCTGGCATCGTTTCCGCCCACCCACAAGCCCCGTCCAGAGACGAATGGCCCACGCACGCGGCGCAAGCCAGGCCTGGTGTCGCGGTTGCAGGTGAATGCCATGCGCGGCACCCTGCAGGTATTGGGGGTGGATCTGGATGATCTGCAGCGTGGTCTGGCACCCCGTGGCATGCGCTATTTCAGCTTCAATGATCCATCGGTGGTGAAGGCCTGTATTCCCTCTGCCAACGGCATGTTCACCGCCCGTTCTCTGGCGCGGGTGTACGCCATGATGGCAGGCGAGGGGGAACTGGAAGGCGTGCGGCTGATGTCAGCCCGGCGCGTGTATGACATCAGCCATGTGCACAGTCGCAAGATCGACAAGGTAGTGCCGCTGCCCATGCACTGGCGGCTTGGCTATCACCGGGTGTTCGCCTGGGGAGTCAAAACATCGGAAGCGTCGGGCATCTTTGGCTTTCAGACTGGAGCGCCTGGTGCGATCCATCCCGCGAACTGGCGCTGGGCTTTACCGTCAACAGTGCCGGCGGCACCACGCCCTTTGGTGATTCCCGCATCATGCGCATCAATGCCACGGCAATCCGGGCGGCGGACAAGGTGGCAGGGGTGCGTGCAAGGCGCTGGCTGGCGTTGCCGTTCTCGCGCTGATTGCTTGACTGGACTTGTCTGTCAGGTCTCAGTCCTTGAGGCGGGCGCCTGCACGGTGAAGGCCCGCTGATGATCACCACCAGATCTACCAGCACCCACACCATCAGACCACCCAGGGTCAGCATCTGCAGGATGCCGGAACCGACCTTGCCCACATAAAACCGGTGGGTGCCAAAAATACCGAAAAAAAAGCACAGCAGCAGGGCTGGCAGAATTTTGCGGCGGGAAATGCGTTCAGGCGCTTTTGGCTGCGGTTTTTGCAAGTTTTCTGCACTCCTGGTGTCGGAAGCAATCACTGGTATGGTCATTGACCATGCCGGTCGCCTGCATGTGGGCATAGCAAATCGTACTGCCCACAAAGTTGAACCCATCCTTCTTGAGTACCTTGCTCATGCGATCCGACTGGGGTGTCGATGCGGGTACTTCCTTGAGACTGTTCCAGCGGTTCTGGATCGGTGTACCGTCCACGAACTGCCAGAGGTAGTCGGCAAAACTATCCTGTTTTTCCAGAATGTTCAAATACGCCCGGGCGTTACGCACGGCGCTTTCCACTTTTAGCCGGTTGCGTACGATGCCTGGATTCAGCAGCAGCTTCTCGATACGGGCAGGTGTGTAGCGCGCCATTTTGTGAGGATCAAAGTTGTCGAAGGCAGCCCTGTAGTTTTCCCGTTTGCGCAGGATGGTGATCCACGACAGTCCGGCCTGGGCGCCTTCGAGAATCAGGAATTCAAACAGCTGCTGATCGTCCCACAGCGGAACGCCCCATTCTTCATCGTGATACTGCATGTAAAGCGGGTCGTCGCCGCACCACTGGCAGCGGTGGCGTTTCTTCATGGCGTGCATCCTGGCAGACAAAAAAAGGCCCCGGATCGCGGGGACGATACGGGGCATATTAGCGCGGTTTTGATGGTTATAGTTATTATCGGTGTAGAACCATTGCTGCTCTCAAGGGTGTGGATCGTGCTCCTCAAGATGGGTAGCAGCCATGACCCGCCGGCAAATACACGGAGCCGGTTGGTCAAGCGAGTTACCACAACATCTGGTGTTCAATTTGTCTACCTATACAAGATAGTGCGCAGTTGGCCACCTCGCAAGGCGATTTTCTGGGGGCAACCTGTGGATAAAATGTGGGAATGATGTGTAGTGGTGAATTTTTGCCTAGCTGATTTAGCAGTGACTGGTATAACCTATTGCGCGAAAGCTGTCCGGGAAACTGGCAGAGTTGTCGTGTACATCCTATCTTTCTAATTAAGTTGCTAAAAAACAACAATATTGCACCCGGTATCACAAGGGACGAGGTTGGTCTGATGCGCACTGATGTGAGTGAAAACATGCAGCCGTACGTGATCATCGTGGAAGACGATGAGCGCCTTGCCGAGTTGACGGCAGATTACCTGCGCGGCAACGGCATCAAGGTGGAGGTGATTGGTGACGGTCAGACGGCCATTGATGCGATCATCGATAACCAGCCGGATCTGGTGGTGCTGGATCTGATGCTGCCGGGCGCTGACGGGCTGGAAGTCTGCAAAAGCGTACGCGACCGTTACAAAAAGCCGATCCTGATGCTGACCGCCCGCACTGACGATGTTGATCAGGTGCTGGGACTGGAAATGGGCGCGGACGACTATGTCGCCAAACCGGTCAAGCCCCGTGTGCTGCTGGCTCGCATTCGTGCGTTGCTGCGGCGCTCCGATGCCACCGACAGCAAAGGCGAAAAAGGTGGCGCCGAACATGCCAACAATCGTCTGGAATTCGGTGATCTGGTCATCGACAACAGTGCCCGCGAAGTCTGGCTCAACGGTGAAGCGGTGGATCTGACCAGCGCGGAATACGATCTGCTCTGGCTACTGGCGTCCAATGCCGGCACCATCCTGTCCCGCGAGGAAATTTTCGAGCGCCTGCGTGGTATCCAGTACGATGGCCAGGACCGTTCCATCGACGTGCGGGTTTCCCGTATCCGTCCCAAAGTGGGCGATGATCCGATGAATCCCCGCCGCATCAAGACCGTGCGCAGCAAGGGTTATCTGTTCGTGCGGGATCTGACCTGAGCGGCGTCCCCACCGTGCTGTCTGCCCGAGAGGCCTGTAATTGAACAGCATCTTCCTGCGTATTTATGGCGGCATGATCCTGGTCTGCGTACTGATCGGGATTATGTTTTACGCCTCGCTGGAAGCCATCAATTTCTTTCGACTCAATCATTACCGCGCCAACCTGGTGACCGGCCCCATTGCGCTCGTGGCCGAGATGACCACCACCCAGCCTGCCGACTATCAGGAGCGTTGGGTGCAGGAAGTCGGACACCTGATGGATGCGCAGATGAGCCTTGTCGAACGAGGTGCGCTGGAGCTCGACGCGGCGGATCTTGGCCGGCTCGAAAAGGGCCGCCTGGTGATGCGCATGCTGGATGAGTACAGCCGGCGTGGGGAAGCGTACATGCGCGTCCCGGGTGAACCCGAGCGCTATCTGGTGGCAAAGGGCGAATACCTGACGGAGCAGCAGGCCCGCGGACTGGCGGAACTGGTATCCCAGTACCTTGCTTCTTATCCAGTGACGCAATGGGGCGATGTTCTCACGCGTCTCAACCAGTCCTTTGGTTTTGAAATCCGTCGCATTCCGCCGTTCGAAGTCGCGCTCGACGATGACAAGAAACAGCGTCTGTTCAATGACGAGCAGGCGGTAGCGAATTTTGTCGGCAGCCGTGGCGGCACTACCCAGATTACCTCGTACAAACTGCTGGGCGAAACCGGCGAAGTGTTGATGCTGGGCCCGCAGGCCATGTTCAACTGGTATCCGTTTGAGCTGATGGCAGCGATGATTATGGTCGCGCTGGCCCTGGTGGGATTTGGTGTGTACATGCTGGTGAAACCGCTGGAAAACCGGCTGTCGGCGCTGGAAAAAGCGGTACTGCGCATTCGCGGTGGCGACCTGAACGCACGGGCCCCGGTGGAAGGGGCCGACGCCATCGGCCAGCTGGCGGGCACCCTCAATGGCATGACCGAGCACATCCAGCGCCTGCTCACGGCCCAGAAAGAACTCACCCGGGCAGTGTCCCATGAATTGCGTACGCCGGTGGCGCGTATCCGTTTCGGTCTGGAAATGATGATTGATGCCGCCAACGACGAGCAGCGCCTTAAAACTGCCGACGCCATTGATAACGACATCGAGCAGCTGGACAAACTGATCGACGAGATCCTGACTTACTCGAAACTGGAAGAAGGCACCCCGGTGCTGGATTTCGTCATGATCGACATCGATAAACTGCTGCGTCGCCTCGAAAGCGAAAGTCAGGCGCTGGCGGGCAAGAAACAGGTGATATACAAGGCGCCCAATCTGCCTGAAGAGCGGCGTCTGGCGGAAGGCGAAGAACGCTACATTCATCGCGTGGTGCAGAATCTGGTGGGCAATGGGCTGCGTTACGCGCGCACTCAGGTGGTGATCAGTTTTTCGGTGATGGGCGATGTGTTTCGCATTGATGTGGAAGACGACGGCCCGGGCATTCCCGAAGCGGATCGCATGCGGGTGTTTCAGCCGTTTACCCGTCTGGATGACAGCCGGACTCGCTCATCTGGTGGTTATGGTTTGGGACTGTCGATCGTGGCGCGCATTGCCTACTGGCACGGTGGCCGCGCCCGGGTGGGCGAATCCGAACTGGGTGGCGCGAAATTCAGTTTCCTGTGGCCGAGGTTGCAGAGTTTGCGGGAATCCAGCTAGCAGGCGGCCGAAAAACTATCTGCGTTGCCACTGCTGCGTTAAAAACAGGCTCAAAATGCTCATTTACACCCGGTAAACTCCGCTTTTTCGCCTGTTTTTGCCTTGCATTGGCGGCCTCGATTACGTTTTTCAACCGCCTGCCAATCTGCGTTGCCAGTCAGTATTCAGTTTTCGTCCGCCACCACCTGCAAAATTCCCTTCAGCGTTTTCTGGCTGCATTCCCGCGCCGTATTCACAAAGGTTTCCATGTAGGGCTGCGTCGCGGTGTCTTCACGCACGGCGGCGTACAGCTTTGCCCACACGCCGTCCTCCCCCAGCGAACGCGCCACCACGTAACCCTTCGCCAGATAATCGGTAATGGCCCAGTTCGGCAGCACGCAAACACCCCGTTGTGATGCCACCAGCTGGATGATCATCAGGGTCAGTTCCGACGTGCGAACGCTGGCGGGTGCCACCCCGGCGGGATTCAGAAAATATTTGAAGATATCCAGACGTTCTTTTTCCACCGGATAGGTGATCAGGGTTTCGCTGGCAAAATCCGCTGGCTCGATCAGCGTCTTGTTGGCGAGAGGATGCTGTTTGGCGACACACAGCAGCGCTTCGTATTCGAACAGCGGCTCATAGCGAATGCCGGGCAGCGGCAGTGGATCAGAAGTGATGACCAGATCCAGTTCGGAGCGGGTCAGCGCCGGCAGGGGATCGAAATTGAAGCCACTGATCAGATCGATTTCCACATCCGGCCAGTCTTCCCGGTATTCATCCAGGGTCGGCATCAGCCATTCAAAACAGTTGTGACATTCGATGGCAATGTGAAGGCGGCCGTGGGTGCCCTGTGCCAGGCGAAGAATGTCCTGCTCGGTTTGATCCACCTGTGGCAGCACGGCATCAGCCAGTTGCAGCAGGCGTTCGCCGCTGTCAGTAAATTTGATCGGTTTGGATTTGCGGATCACCACCGGTTGACCCAGGCGGTCTTCCAGTTCCTTGAGCTGGTGGGACAGGGCAGACTGGGTCAGGTGCACGCGCTGGGCGGCATCCACCAGGCTGCCGCATTCACGCAGTGCCACCAGAGTGCGCAGGTGTTTGATTTCGATTCTGGCCATGATGCAACGTCGCTGAATGGTCGTGCTGCCAGTGTATCAGGGAATGCAGGCAAAAAAATGCCGGATCGACCGTCGGGGGAGACGGCAGATCCGGCTACCACAAGCATGAGGTAGTAAGTAGGAAGCTTATCCGGCCTGACGCAGTGCCGGTGTGGATTCGAGGTCGTGCAGCGTATGCTGAGCCAGGTAATCGGTGATGAAGTGCTGCAGCTGTGCAATGTCAGTGCTGTTCAGATGCAGACCCAGTTTGCTGCGCCGCCACACGATATCCTCGGCGCTGCGGGCCCACTCCTGCTGAATCAGGAATTCGACTTCGCGCTGATACAGGTCGGCACCAAAGCTGCGCCCCAGATCCGCCAGCTGATGGCAGTGTTCCAGCAGCCCGTGAATGCGATAGCCGTAGGCACGGGTCAGACGCTGACACAGCGCTGCAGGCAGCCACGGATACTGGACCTGCACCTGCTGTTGCCAGTCGGAAAAACTGTCGGCTGGAACATCACCGCCAGGCAGTTTCGCATCGTGGGTCCAGCTCTTGCCCATCTGCGGATACCAGGGCTTCAGTGCGGTCATGGCGGCTTCCGCCAGGCGCCGGTAGGTGGTGATCTTGCCGCCAAACACCGACAGCAGTGGCGCGCGGTTATCGCCGTCTGCCAGCACGTCCAGGGTGTAGTCGCGGGTCATGGCCGACGGTGAGTCCGACTCGTCGTCGCACAGTGGACGCACGCCGGAGTAACGCCACAGGATGTCGTCACTGCCGATCTGCTGCTTGAAGTGATCATTAACGATCTTCAGCAGGTACTGTTCTTCTTCCGCATCGATTTCGACCTTGGACGGATCGCCTTCATAGCGCTTGTCGGTCGTGCCGATCAGGGTGAAGTCCTGCTGATAGGGAATCACGAACACGATGCGGTGATCTTCGTTCTGCAGAATGTAGGCCTGATCCCCGTCGTAGAGTTTGCGGGTGACAAAGTGACTGCCCTTGATCAGGCGAATGTTGCGCGGGGATTGGGTCTGCACCTGCTGCTCGAAGAATTGCTGCGCCCAGGGGCCAGCGGCGTTGACCAGGCCGCGGGCGCGCACGCCAAACTGCTGGCCACTGATCTGATCTTCCAGCCACAGATGCCAAAGGCCCTGACTGCGCCGTGCCGACAGACAGCGGGTGCGGACCATGATGCGGGCACCGTTGGCCTGGGCGGCCAGGGCATTGGTTACCACCAGGCGGGCGTCATCCACCCGGCAATCGGAATATTCGAAACCGTAATGAATCTGATCGTTCAGCGGGTTGGTGGATCGTCAGCCTGCAGTTTCAGGCCGCGTGATCCTGCCAGCTGGTTACGCTGGGATAGGTGGTCGTACATGAACAGGCCGATGCGGATCATCCAGGCCGGGCGCAGATGAGGGCGGTGAGGCAGCACGAAGCGCAGGGGCTCGATCAGGTGCGGTGCATTGGCAAGCAACACTTCCCGCTCTGCCAGTGCTTCCCGCACGAGGCGGAATTCATAGTGTTCCAGATAGCGCAGTCCACCGTGGATCAGTTTGCTGCTCGCCGAGGAGGTGGCGCTGGCCAGATCCGCCTGTTCGCACAGGGCTACTGACAGACCGCGTCCGCTCGCGTCTGCGGCAATGCCGGCACCATTGATCCCGCCGCCCACGATGAACAGATCGTAAGTAGGCGAATTTTCGGTCAACTTGGCGGTTAGGGTGGGAATCTCACGGGTCATGATGGTTGTCCTGACACGGTAACTGCTGCGATGGATTAAGTGTAATCATGTTCGCAAAAGTACGCAAACGAAATTAAAGGAAAGCAAAAAAGAAAATATCGAACAATAGTGCCGTTTGTGGAATAATTTGGCTAGGTCAGCAGGCAGAAACGAAAACGGCCCTGAAAAGGGCCGTTGTGCAGACGGATTCGGTGGGCATCAGGATTCGCCGGCGTCCTCTTCCGGGACTGGATAGGCGTTGTCCTCGCTGGCCACCAGCGTTTGTACCCCGCGTTCCTGTAACAGGGAGCGGAAGGGCTCCTCCGGTTCGCGGTCGGTTACCAGTACCTGGATGCTGCCGATGTCGCCCAGCCGGATCATGGCATGGCGGCCGAATTTGGTATGGTCGCAGGCCAGAATGACCTGGCGGGAATTGCGGATCAGGGCCTGGGCGACCCGTACTTCCTGGTAGTCGAAATCCAGCAGGGAGCCGTCTTCGTCGACGCCGGATATGCCGATGATGCCGTAGTCCACCCGGAACTGCTGGACGAAGTCCGTCGTGGCTTCGCCGATGATGCCGCCATCCCGGCTGCGCACTTTGCCACCGGCAATGATGACGTCGAAGTCTTCCTTGCCGCTGACGATGGCTGCCACATGCAGGTTGTTGGTGATGATCTTCAGGCCAGTATGGCCCAGAAGCTCACGGGCAATGGCTTCGTTGGTGGTACCGATATTGATGAACAGCGAGGCGTGATCCGGAATGTGGGCCGCCACGCACTTGGCGATGCGGGCCTTTTCCGGCGACTGCATATGCTTGCGCTTGGTGTACTCGGTATTCTGGGTAGTGGGTGCTGCGCTGGCACCACCGTGAAAGCGGCGCACGCGGTTTTCGGTGGCCAGGGTGTTGATGTCCCGGCGCATGGTCTGCGGGGTAACATCAAAGTGGGCGGCGAGGTCTTCGACGGATACGAAGCCCTTGGCGTTGACCAGTTCGACAATTTGTTCGTGTCGGGCCTGTTGGGATAGGTTTGCCACGTTGTGATCTCGTTGTGTGCGTGTAAAGTAAAGGTGTAAGCGTAATTTTCCAATAATACAACAATTTATCCGGCTGCCATGGCCGGAGCCTGCAGGATTGGCGTTTTCGGCCGGCTCGCAGCGCTGTTACGGGTGTCTTTGTCATTACAGTCAGTTATCGAAGGAAGCTCTCATGAAGCACTATCTGCTAGCGATCGATCAGGGAACCACGAGCTCGCGCGCGATCATTTTCGATCAGCGCGGCAGCATCGTGACATCGGCCCAGCGGGAATTCACCCAGTACTTTCCTGCCGATGGCTGGGTCGAGCATGATCCCGAGGAAATCTGGTCGACCACCCTGCAGGTGTGCCAGGAAGTGTTGCGCAACGGTCAGCTGCAGGCGACGGATATCGCGGCCATCGGTATTACCAATCAGCGGGAAACCACGGTGGTGTGGGACCGGGCCACCGGCAAGCCGATCCACAAGGCGATTGTCTGGCAGGATCGCCGTACCGCCGATACCTGCGTGGGGCTGAAGGCGCGCGGTCAGGAAGCGCTGGTACAGGCGAAAACAGGTCTGCTGATCGATCCGTATTTTTCCGCCACCAAGATTGCCTGGATTCTCGATCATGTCGACGGCGCGCGGGAACGGGCAGAGCGGGGCGAGCTGGCCTTCGGCACCATCGATTCGTTCCTGTTGTGGCGCCTCACTGGCGGCAAGAGCCACAAGACCGACGCTACCAACGCATCCCGCACCGCGCTGTTTAATATCAAGACCCAGCAGTGGGACGACGAGTTACTGCAACTTTTCCGGGTGCCCAAAGCGGTGTTGCCAACCGTGGAAGACAGTGCCGCAGACTTCGGAGTGACCGAACCGGAATTGCTCGGCGCCGGTATTCCGGTAGCGGGCATGGCGGGTGATCAGCAGGCTGCACTGATCGGCCAGGCCTGCTTCCGGCCGGGTATGATCAAGAGCACCTACGGCACCGGCTGTTTCATGATCCTGAATACCGGTGAAGAGGCCCTGGTGTCCCGCAATCGCCTGCTGGCGACGGTGGCCTATCGACTGAAGGGCAAGGTGACCTACGGTCTGGAAGGCAGCATCTTCATCGCCGGCGCCGCGATCCAGTGGCTAAGGGACGGCATTGCCCTGATTTCCCACGCCCGTGAAACCGAAGCCATGGCACAGGAATCCGGCGTGGATCATGGGGTGTACATGGTTCCAGCATTCACCGGTCTGGGGGCGCCTTACTGGGACCCGGAGGCCCGCGGTGCGCTGTTTGGCCTGACCCGCGATACCGGCATCAAGGACATTGTGACGGCGGGCCTGCAATCGGTGGCGTATCAGACCAAGGATCTGATTCACGCCATGGAAGGGGATGGTGCCGGCAAACCCACCACGCTGCGGGTGGATGGTGGCATGGTGGCGAACAACTGGGTGGTGCAGTTCCTCAGCGACATTCTTAACCTGAATGTCGATCGCCCGGCGGTGATCGAAACCACGGCCCTGGGTGCCGCCTATCTGGCCGGCTTGCAGGTGGGTATCTATGAATCCCTGGAGCAGATTGCGGAGCTGTGGCATTGCCAGCGCCACTTTACTCCGCAGATGGAAGACCCGTTACGGGATCACCTTTATGCGGGTTGGGTGGATGCAGTAAAGCGGGTGCGGCGCAGCTGATGGCGGTCAGCTGATCTGCCACACCGCCTGCAACTGTCTGGCCTGCTGGCGGGTCTGTTCGAGCAGGGCATCGGAATGGGTGTCCTTGCTCAGATGGGCCAGACCCTGCTGCAATTCCCGCCGCAGCTGCTGAACATGCTCGTCCACGGCGTTGGCGGTACGAGTCTGGCTGCCGGCGTTTTCGGCGATATCCACGGTGATGTTGTCGATATCCATGACTGAACGGCTGATGGTGTCGAAGGCATCAAAGGCGGCGCGGGCCTCTCCTACGCTTTTATCGACCATGTCCTTGCTTTGTTCCATCATGGCCACACTGCTTCTGGCCGCTTTCTGGATGTCTTCAATCTGACGCTTGATATCCACGGCCGCTGCGGTGGTTTTGGTGGCCAGGGAGCGCACTTCATCGGCTACCACAGCGAAGCCGCGACCATGTTCGCCCGCACGGGCGGCTTCGATGGCGGCATTGAGCGCGAGCAGATTGGTCTGTTCGGTAATGCCGGTAATCATGTCCACGACCTTGCCGATCGACTGGCTGTTGATCGCCAGTTCATTGATCTGGGTGGCGGCCATGCCGATCTGTCCGGTCAACTGCTCGATCTGCTGCGCCAGACCTTCCACTGATTGCTGGCCGTTGCTGGCGTTGCGCTTGGCCTGGTCAGCCACTTCCCGCGCCTGATGGCTGGCCTGGCTGATATGACTGAAAGCCTCAGTCAGCTGTTTGCCGTTACGTGACAGCTGTTCCAGATCCTTCAGTTCGGCATGCAGTTGATGCAGCGCCTGACGGTGTTCGGCGCTGAAATCCTGGCGTTGGGCCTGCAGGGAATCCAGCAGGGAACGCACGGCGGACAAGGTGCTGTCGCGCTGCTGGGTCAGGGTGTTGATGGCCGTTTCGATGTCGCTGAAGGCGCTGGCAGGGGTGCCGGTGAGGCGGGCAATCCTGTCAAACAGCCGCTGCTGGAATTGCCGGTGGGTGTTGTTGAATGACGCAAACAGGAAGTAGACCCCCAGTGCGATCAGGATCAGACATAGTACAAACATGATCTCGTTGGAGCCGTCGTTGGCCTGGGTGTTGGCTTTCTCCACCAGCAGCAGGAAATCACTGGTGAGCGGAATCAGTTTGCGGAAGCTGCCATCCAGCGCGGTAAGACGGTCGTTGCGGGTCCGGTTGAGTACGGACAGTTGTTCGAACTGCTGCTGGAAACTGAGGATTTTCTGCTTCGCCGCATCGAAATCCGTTTCCGGCAGACCCGAGTCCGGGATTTCCTCGACGAAGGTTTTGACTTTCTGGCGCACGCTGTCCAGGTGGCTGGTGGCGCCGTCGATCTGAAAGGCCAGTGCAGCGGCCTGCATGTCGGTGAATAAGCTGTACAGGTAAACGGCGTTCTGCTCTTTCAGATAACCGTCCAGCAGGGCCGCAGTTTCGTTGAGCTGGTTACGTACGGGCAGGTAGGCTTCCTGAGACTGTATCAGCTGGTCCAGGTTGATGCGGTATTGGGCCAGTTCGTTCAGCAGGATCGACACCGTGCTTTCCAGCAGCGGATGGGCAGTGCGGAAACCTGCGTTGACGACGTCTGCCAGCATGCTGTTGCTGGATTGCAGCTGGGTGAGGATCTGCCGATTGGCTTCGGCGTCGGTCGTGGCCCGCAGTTGCTGGATCTGGATCACCAGTGCTTGGATCTGGTTGGCGGCCGACAGGTATTGCAGTGCCCGCTGCTGGGTTTGCTGCTGTTCCCGTGCTTGCTGCTGACTGTTCAGAAACAGGGCGGCGAGCAGAGCCACGCCGAGCAGGATAATGGCGGTAGTGACCTTCACGCGCATGGACAGATGGGGTTGGTGCATGGGGCTGGACTCACACAGCTATGATCATTTCAGCATAGCAGCTGGCTGAAAAATCAGCCGGCGGTGCGGGTAAAGGCCACCAGGTGACTCATATCGGTCCGAATGCCTACGGTTTCGCCAGGCAGGTGTTCCGCATGGCTGGGGAACACGGCATCCACCACCGTGCCGGAGGCCAGCTGCAGCTGCACCAGGGACGTGGCTCCGGTGAAGGTTTTGTGCAGGATTTTGCCGCGAATCGGGCTGGTTGGGTCTGGCAGGATGTCGTCCGGACGCAGCAGCACGTCCACCAGGGTTCCCGGCTCCCAGGGGTAGGCACGGTTGCCCTGGATTTCCCCAAGCTCGGTGGCTACCCGTTCCGGTGACAGGGCTCGGCCTTCGATAAACCGACCCAGGCCGATGAAGCTGGCGACAAATCGGTTGGCGGGTTCGTGGTACAGGGTGTACGGGGCATCCCATTGCTGCATCACGCCATCGCGCATCACGCCCACCTTGTCAGACACCGCAAAGGCTTCTTCCTGATCGTGGGTTACCAGCAGGCCAGTGATGCCCTGCTGCTTGAGAATATCACGGACTTCCAGCGCCAGGCGGCGGCGCAGATCCACATCCAGGTTGGAAAACGGTTCGTCCAGCAGGATCAGGGCAGGTTCGGGGGCCAGGGCCCGGGCCAGGGCAACCCGTTGCTGCTGGCCGCCGGAAATCTCATGGGGGTAGCGGTGGCTGATGTTATCCAGTCCCACCAGTTCCAGTACCCGCTGGGCGACCTTCTGTTTTTCGCCCTTGGTCAGCTTGCGCAAACCAAAGCACACGTTCTGCCACAGGGTCAGATGCGGGAACAGGGCGTAATCCTGAAATACCATGCCCAGCTTGCGCTGCTCGGGCGGCAGGCGGTGGGCGGGGGTGGAAACGGGCTGGTTGCGCAGGAGGATGGTGCCGCCGGTCACCGGCTCGAAGCCGGCAATGGCGCGCAGGGTGGTGGTCTTGCCGCAGCCGCTGGGCCCCAGCAGACAGGCAATGTCACCCTGGTTGATATGAAAGCTCAGATCGTTGACGACGACTTCGTTTTCGAAGCTGCAACGGACTGACTCGAGCTTCAGCAACGCGTCCATGGCGCGATCAGGGTTTCCAGGTGCCCAGCAGGTATTCCATCAGGGCTTTCTGGGCATGCAGGCGGTTTTCCGCTTCATCCCAGACCACGGAGCGGGGGTCATCCAGCATGTCTTCGCTCACTTCTTCGCCCCGGTGTGCCGGCAGACAGTGCAGGAAGATAGCGTCCTTGTCCGCCAGATCCATCAGCTTGGGTGATACCTGGAAATTGGCGAAGGCCTGGGCCCGGTGGGCCTGCTCGTCTTCCTGACCCATGCTGGCCCACACGTCGGTGGTGACCAGGTGAGCGTGTTCCACTGCCGCGCGGGGATCCCGCACGATGGTCACGCGATCACTGTTGGCGGCTACCAGATTGGCATCCGGTTCAAAACCTTCCGGGCAGGCAATACGCAGCTGGAAGCCGAACTGGCGCGCCGCGTTGATGTAGGAATTGCACATGTTGTTGCCATCCCCCACCCAGGCCACCACCTTGCCGCGGATGGAACCACGGTGGTCGATGTAGGTCTGGATGTCCGCCAGCAGCTGGCAGGGGTGGAAACTGTCGGTAAGCGCGTTGATGACCGGCACTTGTGAGTAACGGGCAAAGGTTTCCAGCTTTTCATGTTCGAAGGTGCGGATCATGATGATGTCCACCATGCGCGACAGTACCCGGGCGGTGTCTGCTACCGGCTCACCGCGGCCCAGCTGGCTGTCTCGGGGGGACAGGAAGATGGCGCCGCCACCGCACTGGATCATGGCACTTTCGAACGACACGCGGGTGCGGGTGGAGGATTTTTCGAAAATCATCCCAAGCACCCTGTTCTTGAACGGTTCGTGCTGCACGCCACCGCGCAGCATCTGTTTCAGTTCGATTGCGCGCTGCAGCAGTTTTTCCAGCGTGGCCGGATCAATGTCCAGCAATGTCAAAAAATGCCGTGTTGCCATGGCGGTGTCCCACAAAAAGCGAAAAGGTCTTGAAAGCGAAAGTTACTTGCGCGGCTTGGCGCGCTCGTCAGCAGCCCAGATCTTGATGAGTTTGCACAGCTGCTCAACCAGGTGATCGGCTTCGCTGTCGGTCATGGTCAGGGCCGGCAGCAGACGGATCACGTTGTCGGACGTGACGTTGATCAGCAGGCCCTGAGCCCTGGCCAGCATCACCAGTTCACCGCATGGCTCTTTCAGTTCGATACCGATCATCAGGCCTTTGCCGCGGATGTCGGTGACGTAGTCGGCGCCGTCCAGCTGGGCATGGAAGCCGTCCAGCAGCTTGTCACCCAGCGCCTTGGCGCGGGCGGGCAGGTTTTCTTCCACCAGGGTGTTGACCACTTCCAGCGCCACACCACAGCACAGCGGGTTGCCACCATAGGTGGAACCATGATTGCCGGGCTTGAAGGTTTCTGCTGCTACGCCGCGGGCAATACAGGCGCCGATGGGCAAGCCGTTACCGAGTCCCTTGGCGGTGGTCACCACATCGGGCAGGAAGCCCAGCTGCTGATAGGCAAAGTAGGTGCCGGTGCGACCGTTACCGGTCTGGATTTCGTCCAGCATGAGCAGCCAGCCCTGTTCGTCGCACACGGTGCGCAGGCCTTTCAGGTAGTCGTCGGTACCGATATGGATACCGCCTTCACCCTGAACAGGCTCGACCAGGATGGCGACGACATTGGGGTTGTTCTGGGCGATGGTCCTGACCGCTTCCAGATCGTTATAGGGGGCACGGACGAAACCGGTCACCAGCGGCTCGAAACCGGCCTGCACCTTGCGGCTGCCGGTGGCAGACAGGGTGGCCAGGGTACGACCGTGGAAGGAGTGATCCATCACGATGATCGCCGGCTTGTCGATACCTTTATTGTGGCCATACAGGCGTGCGATCTTGATCGCGCACTCGTTGGCTTCGGCGCCGGAATTGCCAAAGAAGCAGGCGTCCATACCGGAAATTTCGCACAGGCGTTTGCCCAGCGCTTCCTGGTTGGGAATGCGATAAAGATTGGAGGTGTGGACCAGTTGAGCAGCCTGATCCTGTATGGCGCGGGTGATTCGGGGGTGGCAGTGGCCGAGTCCGCATACAGCGATGCCGCTGATGGCATCCAGATACTTCTTGCCTTCGGTGTCGTACAACCAGACGCCTTCACCTTTGGTGAACGCTACATCCTGCTGCCGATAAGTGGACATCAAACCCGTTACTGGCATAGCGCTTTCCCGATCCTTATCTCCGTCCCACAAAATAAAAAAGGCAGCTACCGCTGCCGTTCAAGCCCCAATCATAGTCCCAATCGACCATGGGTGCAATCACAGGGCCGGGTGAAGCGGCCAGTGTCGAGAAGCTGTCACATTTCGCCGTTGACCCGTCAGGTTGGCAGGGCGAACATGGTGACCGTTTTCAGTCGAAAAAGATTCTGGATCTGATGTGAATCCCATTGAATTAGGCCTGTTTTCCAGCCGGATTGAATCTGTCTGTGACGAGATGGGCGCGGCCCTGCGGCGGGCGGCGTTTTCCCCCAATATCAAGGACCGGCTGGATTTTTCCTGTGCGGTGTTTGACGCCGGCGGCGAACTTACGGCGCAGGCGGCACGTATTCCCGTGCATCTGGGGAGCATGGCCTATGCAATGCGCTCGATCGTGGGCGCGCTGCAATGGCAGCCGGGCGACATGGTGGTGGTGAATGACCCGTATCAGGGTGGCACCCATCTGCCGGATGTGACGGTGATTGCGCCGGTGTTTGTCGAACAGCAGCTGGTGGCATTCGTTGCCAATCGTGCTCATCACGCCAACATCGGTGCCAGCGCACCGGGTTCGATGCCGGTATCCCGTTCCCTGCATGAAGAAGGCGTGGTGATTGCGCCAACCCATTTGCTGCGGGCCGGGCAGTGGGATTACCGGGTATTGCAGCAACTGGCGGGGGTTGCCGAATCCGCGTTGCAGGCTGATGCAGCGGCGCTCGCAGGCCCGGAGGCCGGGGATTTTTCCGCCCAGGTGAGCGCCAACCGGGTCGGTGTCATCCGCTTGCAGGATCTGATCGCGCACTATGGTGTGGCCCATTACCAGTCCTGTGTGGCTGCCTTGAATGAATATGGCTGTCGACTGGCGCTGGCGAGTCTGCAGGCGATTCCGGCCGGGGAATATGCTTTTACGGATTATCTGGATGACGACGGTGCCGGCACCCGGCGGATTCCGATCAGCGCCCGGGTTGTGGTGTCCGCTGAGGGCGTGGTGGTGGATTTCGCCGGCACCGCAGCGCAGGTGCCCGGCAATGTGAACTGTCCGCTGTCGGTGGCGGCCGCCGCTGTTTTTTACGTGTTCCGCTGCCTGATGCCAGCCCAGACACCGGCCTGCGCCGGTACCTTCCGGCCGATCAGTCTGCAGGCGCCCGAAGGTTGTCTGCTCAACGCGCGGTTTCCCGCTGCCGTGGCTGCCGGCAATGTGGAAACCAGTACGCGAGTGGTGGATGTGCTGCTGGGCGCACTGGCGCAGGCGATGCCGGATCGCATTCCGGCGGCAAGTCACGGTTCCATGAACAATCTGGCCATGGGTGCGCTGTATGACGACGGCCGGCGCTGGGATTACTACGAAACCATGGGCGGTGGCATGGGCGCATCGGCGCGGGGCAATGGCCTGAGCGCCATACAGACCCATATGACCAATACATTGAACACGCCGGTGGAAAGCCTGGAAGCACACTATCCGCTGCGGGTGAAGCGCTACGGCATCCGGCGCGGTTCCGGTGGCGCAGGACGCTTTGCCGGCGGCGACGGATTGGTGCGCGAAATCGAATTTTTGCAGCCGGCCACCGTGTCACTGCTGACCGAACGCCGCACGCTGCAGCCCTGGGGCTTGCAGGGTGGTCACGCGGGGGCGGCGGGTGAGAACCGGCTGAACGATCAGGTTTTACCGGGAAAAATGACGTTGAAAGTACAACCCCACGATGTGCTGACGGTGGCAACGCCGGGTGGTGGCGGGTGGGGAAGCGAGTGAATCAGGCAGCAGCACAATGCCGGAATGGTTGCCGCGGAGCAGCCCCCATGGATGGGTTCACGGCGAGTCCTGAGCCACAAGGCTCGACCGCGCAACCAGCGCCAGAAACCTTGGCGCTGCCTGATTGATTCCGACGAGAGCGACATAACAACAAGAGGTCCGCACCATGTCCGACGATATCCAGACTCATTACCGCGCCTGCCATCTCTGCGAAGCCATTTGCGGACTGGAAATCAAAACCCGTGGCGACCAGATCGTCTCCATCAAGGGTGATGAACAGGACCCCCTCAGCCGCGGCTACATCTGCCCGAAAGCCACGGCGCTGGAAGACATTCACGCCGATCCGGATCGTCTGCGCCAGCCCATGCAGCGAGTCGGTGACCAATGGCAGCCCATCAGCTGGGACGCGGCCCTTGATCTGGTGGCGGATAAACTGGTGGAGATCCAGCAGCGGCACGGTGCCAACGCGCTTGGCGTGTATGCCGGCAATCCCAGCGTGCACAACTGGGGTATGATGACCCACGCCGGCAACCTGTTCAAACACCTGAAAACCCGCAACCGTTTTTCTGCCACCTCGGTGGACCAGCTGCCGCACCAGCTCATGTGCTACTGGATGTACGGCCATCAGATCATGGTGCCGGTGCCCGACATCGACCGCACCGATCTGCTGATCATCCTCGGCGGTAATCCGATGGCATCAAATGGAAGTTTGTGGACGGTGCCGGGCTTCCGCCACCGCGCCAAGGCGCTGCAGCAGCGTGGGGGCAAGCTGGTGGTGATCGATCCTCGCCGCAGCGAAACCGCTGACATCGCCGATCAGCATCATTTTATCCGGCCGGGAACCGATGCCTTTCTGCTACTGGCGCTGGTGCGCGAGGTCATCAGCAACGGCTGGGTTAACACCGGCCATCTGCAGGCGCACCTGAGCGGCCTGGACGACGTGACCGCCGTGGTGGAACCCTTCACCCTGACCCTGGCGGAACAGCAGACCGGCATTCCCCAGGCGGACATTCAGGCGCTGGCCCGTCAGCTGGCGCAGACGCCGAAAGCGGTGATTTATGGCCGCATGGGTATTTCCGTGCAGCGTTTTGGCGCCCTGTGCCAGTGGGCGATCCAGCTGCTGAATATTCTCACTGGTCATCTGGATGTGCCCGGTGGTTCCATGCTCCCGCTGCCGGCGGTCGATCCGGTGTGGGGGCCTGCCAGCAAGCCTGGTCATTTCAATGCCTGGCAGAGCCGGGTGCGGGGATTGCCGGAATTCGGGGGTGAATTGCCGGTGGCGGCGCTGGCGGAAGAAATCCTGACACCGGGTGAAGGCCAGATTCGTGCCCTGGTTACCGGGGCTGGCAATCCGGTACTGTCGACCCCCAACGGCCAGCAATTGGAACAGGCGCTGGCAGGTCTGGAATTCATGGTGTCGATCGATCCGTACATCAACGAAACCACGCGGTTTGCCAATGTGATTCTGCCGCCCACCAGTCCGCTGGAACATGATCATTATGATCTGATCTTCCACGCGTTTGCGGTGCGCAATACCGCGAAATACAACCCGCCGATTTTCCCCAAACCGGCCGGTGCACTGCACGACTGGGAGATTTTCGTTGCCTTGGGCGAACGTGTATCCCAGCGACTTGGGCAAAAGCCGCTGCCGGCGTTTCCGCCCGAAATGATTCTGGATATGGGATTGCGCGGTGGCCCTTATGGCAAGGATCTGTCGTTGCAGACGTTGAAGGAACATCCTCATGGGGTGGATCTGGGTGAGCACACGACGTTGCTGCCGCAACGGATCTATCACGAGGACAAGCACATCCGGCTGGCACCGCCGGAAGTGCTGGCGGACATTCCCCGTTTGCTGGCCGACGCACAACAGGTGCAGGCAGGTGGTTTCCGCCTGATCGGGCGTCGCCATGTGCGCAGCAACAATTCCTGGATGCACAACTTCCAGCGGCTGGTGAAGGGCAAGGATCGTAGTCAGTTGTTGATGCATCCGGAGGATCTGGCGGCGCTGGGTGTCAGCAGCGGCGCCCAGGTGACCGTGACATCCCGGGTCGGCAAGGTGACCGTCGCAGTGGAAGCGACCGACGAAATGATGCCGGGCGTGGTGAGTCTGCCCCACGGCTGGGGCCATCATCGCAAGGGTATCCAGTTGCAGGTGGCGGAAGCCCATGCCGGTGTCAGCGTGAATGACCTGACGGATGACCAGTATCTGGATGATTTGTCGGGGAATGTGGCACTCAACGGAGTGCCTGTGCAGATCGCCCCGGTAGCCTAATGACCCTGTTTACTGTACGGTGTTTGCGGTGGGGGCCTCTGTTACAATTGCGCCCAGTCGTCTCCGGCAACGGATTTATACAAGCAGGTACCCTATGAACACTCTGGATGTCATCAAAGATCAGATCAGCAGCAACAACGTAATCCTGTACATGAAGGGCTCACCCCAGTTTCCCCAGTGCGGCTTTTCTGCTCGCGCGGTGGAAGCCCTGATGTCCGTGGGCAAGCCGTTCGCCTACGTGAACATCCTGGAACACCCGGATATCCGTGCGGAGCTGCCCAAGTATGCCAACTGGCCGACCTTCCCCCAGCTGTGGGTGAAAGGCGAGCTGATTGGCGGCAGCGACATCATTCTGGAAATGGCCCAGAAAGGTGAACTGAAGCCGCTGATTGAAGAAGCCGCTGCCGAGTAAGACCGGTTACAGCGAGACAGAAAAGGGAGCCGCGGCTCCCTTTTTTGTTGTCTGAGGTTTTGTTGTCAGACGTTTTATCGTCTGATGAAAATACCTGCGCGACGCGGGTCGTTCAGATCCGCTCCAGCCGGATTGGCAGGCCGTCCTTGGGTTTGGCGATGGGAACCAGCTGATAGGGCACGACATAATTCTGCGGCACACTCCAGCGATAACGCCGCACCAGCTGGTGCATGATGGCCTTGATCTGCAGATCGGCAAAATGCTGGCCGATGCACATGTGGGCGCCGCCGCCGAAGGGCACCCAGGCGAACGGATGCCGCTTGTGTTCTTCCCGTGGTGGTGCAAACCGTAGCGGGTCGAATGTTTCCGGATCGGTCCAGATTTCCTTCATGTAATGGGTGTGCGCTGGCGATACCGACACCATGGTGTTGGCCGGAATGCGGTAGCCGGCGTATCCCACTTCCTGCGTGGTTGTGCGGGGCATGGTGGGCAACGGCGGATACATGCGCAGGGCTTCTTTCATGCACAGTTCGGTGGTGGTGGCGTGGGCCAGATCATCGAACGACAGCGTCGGCTTGTTGAAGGCAAGGGCTTCTTCCCGCAGCCTGTCCTGCCACTGGGGATTTTTTGCCAGCGTGTAAATCAGGGTCGACAGCGTGCTGGTGGTCGTATCGTGCGCGGCCATCATCAGGAACGCCATGTGATCGACAATTTCCTGATCGGAAAAGCGCTCGCCGGATTCCGACACGGAATGACAGAACTGGCTGAAAAAATCCGGCGTGTCTTCGCGCCGCTTCTGTTCCAGCAGCGAATGGAATAAGTTCACCAGCGTCTTGCGGCCCTGCACGCCCCACCAGTAACCGGTGAGCGGAATCGGTTTGCGAATCGGCGCGATGGAACCTTCCACTGCCCGCATGAAGGCGCGATTGATCGTGTCTTTCTTGTCACCCAGATCCACACCCATGAACACCGATGTGCCCAGATCCAGCGTCAGTTGTTTGATGTGCGGATAGAACAGGAAACGGGAATCCGGCTGCCAGCGATCCAGGCCTTCGGCAATAAACGGATTCATGTGATCCAGATAACGCACCAGATTCGGCTTTTTGAAAGCGTGATTCATGATGCGGCGCTGATAGCGGTGATGGTCGCCGTCCATCGCCATCACCGAACCGGGAAAAACATGTTCGAGAATCCACGACCAGCCCAGTTCGCTGGAAAACACATTGTCCTTGTTCTGGAACACCAGCTGATTGGCTTCGGGGCCGAACAGATTCACCGCAGCAAAAATACCGTAGCCAACCTTCACCACCGGGCCGTTGCGTTCGTAAATGGTTTGCAGGGTGGATTTGACGTCGCGATAAAAACCGATGGTGTAATCCAGCGGGTGGCGTCCGTTATCGGTGGGAACCGGTTTCAGTGCAGCTGTGGTGGTGATGGACATAGGGGTGACTCCGCCAATGGTGCATCCGCGAGAACTGCTTTTTTATGACTATATAGTCTGTTTATCCGGTTGCAAAGCGGATTGCTGGCTGCTTGTGCCGGCGCGCCACGGGTCAGCTGTTAATGGCGTGTTTGACCTGTTGCCGGTCGATAAAAAACTGCATGGCCGTGTCCGCAATGGTCGGGCGGGCGAAGTAGAAACCCTGCACCAGATGGCAGCCGAGATTTTTCAGAATATTCAGCTGGCTTTCGGTTTCAATGCCTTCGGCAACGATTTCCAGTTTCAGGTTTTGCGCCAGTCCGATGATGGATTCCAGCATCAGTACCGATTCTTCATCCTGCTCCAGATCCTGGATGAAGGTGCGATCGATTTTCAGCGTGTCGATGGGGAAGCGGCGCAGGTAGGCGAGGGATGAATAGCCGGTGCCGAAGTCATCCAGTGCAATACGCACGCCGCGTTCTTTCAGTTGATGCAGGATCTCGATGGCATTGGCTTCGTTCTGCATCAAACCGGATTCGGTAATTTCCAGCTCCAGTTGATCAGGCTGGATGTTCATGCGTTGCAGGCAGCGATCGATGGTCAGCAGGGGATTGCCGTAGTTCAGTTGCACCGGTGACAGGTTGACGGACACGACAGCGTGCGGGATGCCGGCGAGATTCCACTGTTCCAGTTGCAGGCAGGCAGACTCCAGAGCCCAGTCGCCCAGCTGCTTGATGTAACCGGTTTCTTCCGCCAGCGGAATGAACAGCCCGGGACTGATCATGCCTTTTTCGGGGTGACGCCAACGCATCAGGGCCTCGAATTCCACCCGCTGCTGGCCCTGCACCGGTACCTTGGGTTGATAGAACAGTACGAATTCGCGGTTTTCCAGGCCGGTGCGCATCGCCGCTTCCAGCTGCAGACGTTCTGCCATGGGTTTTTCCATCGCGGCGTCGTAGAACTGGAAGGTGTTTTTGCCTTTGGCTTTGGCGGCATACATGGCCACGTCCGCGTTTTTCAGCAGGTCTTCCGGGGTCTGGCCGTCTTTAGGAAAAATCGCGATGCCGATGCTGGCGCCAATGCAGACTTCGTGATCCTGCAGTTTGAATGGCAGTGCCAGCTTGCCCAGAATCCGCGCCGCAACCTTGGCTGCCTGCTCGGGGGAGTTGAGGTGGGCGAGTGCCAGGGCAAATTCATCACCACCCAGGCGGGCCAGCAGTTGGGACTCGTTGTTCTGCGCCATGAGTGCAGGCCGCTGCATCATGTCATGACTGCGGATGCATTCTTTCAGCCGTGCGCCAACCTGCATCAGCAGAATGTCACCCAGCTGGTGCCCGAGACCGTCGTTGATGTTCTTGAAGTTGTCCAGATCCAGCAACAGGATTGCCAGTTGGTGACCGGCCGCCTGGCTGCGTTCGATCATGTGCTGGGTAGTGTCGATGGATGTGACTTTGTTGGGCAGGCCGGTGAGCGTGTCGTAGTAGGCCAGCTCTTCAATCTGACGGGAAGATTCCTGCAGGTGCTGACGCATGTGGTTCAGCGACGTGGCCAGCTGGCCGAACTCGTCATCCGATTGCAGGCGCGGCGACTGATCCAGCTCGCCTGCCGCGATCGCATCGGTAACCCGTTGCACTTCGTGCAATGGCCGCAGAATCCAGCGGCTGAAGCCCCAGTGCAGACCCAGGGATGCCAGCAGGATGGCGATCAGCGCGATGTAGCCCAGGTAGCTGTCGAGTTTTTCCAGTTGCAGCTGGATGCCGGACAGGGGTACCAGCGCCACCAGCTTGATGGCCGGTTCCAGCGGCTGCTGCAGCACCAGGTAGGACTGTCCGGCCAGCGTCAGTTGACGGGCATTCGGGTAGTCGATGAAGAAATTGCGGTTATCCAGCGGCGGCGTGGTGAGCCAGCGATAGTGCTGATCGGTCAGGTGCAGCAGAACGTGGTGCCTGCGGCGGGTGATGTCGATGAACGACTGTACCTGCGTCAGGGGAAGCGCCAGCACGACGTAACCTTGTGTGGCGGTTTCCGTGCTCGATAGCCAGTCGACAGGGAAAACGGCGCGCAGGATGGGATGGTCACCCTCTGCAATCATCTGGAAAGGCGTTTCAAGGTCCGCCAGCGTGAGCGCTGGCAGGGCAGGCGCAGTGCCGCTCACCCGCGCGAGCAACCGGCCGCCTGCGTCGTGCAGATCGATCTGGCGTACATTGGAATGTGCATCGAGCCAGGCCTGGAGTGTGACGGTATCGTCAAGGGACGACATCAGGGGCTTCAGTGCCCGCAAGGCAATCTGCGCGTCCTGCCGGGCCGAGGCAATGCTCTGCCGCACGGGCTCAGCAAATACGTCCAGTTGCTGCTGGGCATTCGCCAGCAGGTAGGCGTTGAATTGCTGGTGCATCAGCCAGGCGCCAAACAGAAGAGGCGCCACAATGATCGGAATCACCAGCGCTAGAAAACGGGGCTGCAACTTCATACCAGAGACTGCTCAACATCGGGTCTTTTCTGAGTATAGCGAAGCGATTTAGTCTCGCAGGAAAAACTCGCTTATAAATGCATAAGAAATATCCAGCTGTGATTGCAAGGCTCGGTTAAATAAAGGTTTTCTTTGAATAATGTTTTTACCCACCGGTGTGATGCGGTTCACGTTATGGCAGGTCGGTGCGACGGCAATGGGCCTTGTCGTTGGGGACGGTTGGTACAGGCGTACCATCGAGCTTGACCCCACACGCATCTGTTGGCATGATCGGCCTTCAAAATTGGATTATCCAATTTTCAGGAATCTGCGAGGTGTTCATCATGTCTGCTTCTACTGCCATTCCCGCCAAGCGTCCGCTGGCCATGATTCGGGATCTGCTGACCCGGGTGATGGTGCCCGACCGCACTGCGCGTTGGTCCAGTTTTGACCCGTCCCATATCGGCCAGGCTGCAAGGCGGATTGAGTTCGTGCGCGACCGGAATGGGGTGGCCCATATCTACGCAGACGTAGAAGCCGATCTGTATCGTGCCGCCGGTTACCTGCAGGGCCGGGAGCGGCTGGTGATCATCGAAGCGCTGCGTCATCTGGGGGCGGGGCGGCTGTCAGAATTCCTGATCAACGTCCGTATCCCGGAACAGGTGGACCGTTTCGGCGGGCTCAAGGTCGGCGAGATCGATGCCTTCCTGCGTCCGCTGGGATTTGAGCGGGAAGCCCTGCGGGATTATCCCCGCCTGAGCGAGGACGCCCGTGCCTGTCTGCAGGCCTTTGCTGACGGCATGAACGACGCCATCCGCGCCTATCGGGGCAACTATCCGGCGGAATATCTGGTCATTGGCAAGATCCGCCCCTGGACACCCCAGGACTGCCTGCTGCTGGCCCGTGCCAGCGCCCTGGTGGTCAGTCTGATGCCGCTGGAAAACGAGTTGACCTTCGACAACGTTCGCAATCAGGAAGGCGATGCCATCGCCCGCATTCTGTATCCGGATGCGCCCTGGGACCATGCGCCCGAAGTCGCGCCCGGGGGTGGCAGCGGGATTCCCGACGGCCCGTTCGATCCGCCCAACATGGGCAGCAACAACTGGGCAGTGGCCGGCACCCGCACCGCCAGTGGCAAGCCTCTGTACTGCAACGATCCCCATGTGCCGCTGATTCCCGGCCCTACCTACTGGCATCATGTGCATCTGGAGTGCCCGCAATATCGTGTACAGGGCGGCATGTATCCGGGCTACCCGGGCATGGGCTGGGGCCACAACGGCGCCATTGCCTGGGGCGTCACGACGGCCTTCCGGGATGCCTGGGATCTGGTGCGGATCGAGCGACTGCCCAATGATCCCTCCCGTTATCGCACTGCAACCGGTAACGGAGTGATCCAGCAGCATCGTGCGGTGCATCGTTCGCGCTTCGGCCGGGATCGGGTGATCGAGTGGGAAAGCTGCGAGCACGGCATTATCTATCCGGACTGGCGCCATCATGACGGTTGCGACCTGGCGCTGAAATTTGCCGATGCGGATCTGGCCGTGCATTTTGAAGGTCACCGCGCGCTGTTTGCGGCGCAGACGGTGGCGCAGACACAGGACGCGCTGGCCCAGCTCAACCGTGGCCCCTTCGATTTCAATTTTGTCTATGCCCACAAGGATGGCCACATCGCCTGGGAGCCCATCGGCCAGTTGCCGCGTCGACAAAAGGATGGCCTGTTCATCCGCAACGCCACCGACCCGGCGGCGCGCTGGGACGGCTATCTGGATTTCAGCGAAAATCCGAAAATCATCAATCCACCCAATGGTGTCATCGCGACGGCCAACAGCGATACCGATCCTTGCCAGTATCCGCTGATGTCCACCCGGGTACACTGCGAGCCGCGCTACCGGCAGCAGCGCATCACCGATGTCCTGATGCAGAGCGATCAGCATGATCTGGCATCCATGCAGGCGCTGCAGAGGGACGTATACTGTTTCTATGGCGTGGCCATGCAGGCGACGCTGCTGGAACCCTTGCTGACGGCGACCCTGAATCATCAGGAACACAGTGCCTGCCAGTATCTGCAGGACTGGAACGGCCAGTTCTCGACGGATTCCATCGGTGCCTGTGTGTTCTTTGTGCTGCGGCAGACCCTGTGCCATGAGGTGTTCATGCAGATTCTGGGCGGGCCATCTGCCAAACGGTTTACCCATGGCCAGCGTGCAATTCCGCGTCTGGACAAGATGCTGCTGGATGAGTACGACCCTCTGCGGGATTTGATCTTCGCGAGCGCACTGGCCGCGCCCTGAACCTGTGGATCGTCGAGGCCTTCCGCGCGGCGGTAAAACAGCTCGACGATGCCTTGGGCGCTGATCCGGGCCAGTGGCAATGGGGCAATCTGCATCGGGTACGACTGGGTTCCGTGCTGGCGGATATCCCCGGCTTGCGCCAGGGCTGTCAGTCGCTGGAAGGCCCATTTCCCGGCGAAGCGAATACGGTCAGCCCATCGATCGCCTTGCCGGACGGCAAAAAGCTGCGGGCGTTCGTGGGCGCCAGTACCCGTTTCATCTGCGATCTGGCCAATCCCGACGAAGCCTGGTTTGCCCACAGTTCCGGGCCCTCGGCTGATCCCGCATCGCCGTATTTCCGATCACTGGGGGAACAGTGGCTGCAGTTCGGCTACTTCAAGTCTGCCCTGTGGCCCGCCAGCGAGGTGCCGGAGGTGATCGAACGTTTTGTGGTGAACAAAAAACACTGAGCCGGAAGCGGGCGATCCGCTGGACGGCGCCCGGTTCACGCTTTATGTTGATGTGCAGAGCAATTCAACATAAGGACTCAGTATGCAATGGCCACTTCGAATCGCGGATCTTCTGGCGGGCAAGGCAGCGGTGGGCGCTGCCGTCACGGTGAAGGGCTGGGTGCGCACCCGGCGCGATTCCAAAGCGGGATTTTCCTTTATCAATATTCATGATGGCTCCGGCTTCGAAGGCATCCAGATCATCGCAGAACAGACGCTGCCCAACTACCAGAGCGACATCCTTAAACTGGGTGCCGGCTGCAGTGTCAGCGTGACCGGTACCCTGGTCGCGTCCCAGGGCAAGGAACAGGCGGTGGAAGTGCAGGCCAGTGCGATCGAGGTGCTGGGCTGGGTCGATGATCCGGAAACCTATCCCATCGCGAAGAAACGTCACACCTTCGAATACCTGCGCACCGTGGCCCATCTGCGCCCGCGCACCAACACCTTCGGCGCCATGGCGCGCATCCGCAATTCTGCCGCCCAGGCCATTCACCGCTATTTTCACGAACGCGGTTTTTACTGGGTGAACACGCCGATTGTCACCGCCAGTGACTGTGAAGGGGCAGGGGAACTGTTCCGGGTCAGCACGCTGGATCTGCTCAATCTGCCCCGCACTGAACAGGGCGGCGTGGATTTCAGCCAGGACTTTTTCGGCAAGGAATCCTTCCTCACCGTGTCCGGCCAGCTGGAAGGCGAGACCTACTGCATGGCCATGTCGCGTATCTATACCTTCGGCCCCACCTTCCGCGCAGAAAATTCCAACACCAGCCGGCATCTGGCGGAATTCTGGATGGTGGAACCGGAAGTCGCGTTCGCCGATCTGCAGCAGAACGCCGACATGGCGGAAGAATTCCTGCAGTACGTGTTTACCGCCGTGCTCAATGAACGCCAGGACGACATGGCGTTCTTCGATCAGCACATCAGCAAGGGTGTAATCGAGCGGCTGGAGTCGGTGGTGAAATCCCAGTTTGTGCGGATGGATTACAGCGATGCCATCACGGTGCTGGAAAAGTCCGGCAAGGCGTTCGAATTTCCGGTGCAGTGGGGGCTGGATCTGCAGTCGGAACACGAACGCTATCTGGCAGAAGAATACGTCGGCCGGCCGGTGATCCTGATGAACTATCCCCAGGCCATCAAGGCGTTCTACATGCGGGGCAATGACGATGGCAAGACCTGCGCGGCGATGGACGTGCTGGCACCGGGGATCGGCGAGATCATCGGCGGCAGCCAGCGGGAAGAACGCCTCGATGTGCTGGATGCCAAGATGCAGGCCATGGGCCTCCAGGAAGGACTGTGGTGGTACCGGGATCTGCGCCGCTACGGCACCGTGCCCCACGCCGGTTTCGGCCTGGGTTTCGAGCGCCTGCTGACCTATATCACCGGAATGGAAAACATTCGCGATGCCATTCCGTTTCCCCGGGTACCCGGCAGCGCCGAGTTCTGAGTCTGTGGCCACGGGGTGATACCGGTCATCCCGTCGGCCCTGATAACAAACTCAAACAAAAAAAGAACGGTCATAAAGTCACCAAGCTGGCACCATTCCCGTGCAGGTGGTCGAGGCCTTGCCGTTGCCCGCATCCGTTGCCCGCTACCTGCTGATCCCTTGTGGAATTGTGTTGTTTCCCGGTCATTTTGCAGGTCATTGCCCATCGTGTTTGACAGTCCTGAATTAAAGAATCTGTCCCGTTATGTCCGTACCTATCTGGGGGGACTGAAAACCCTGTGTGTGGAAGTGGACAAGCAGGAGTGGAAATACCTGGAAGGTGGCAAGGGCGAAACGGTCGTGTTCCTGCATGGCGCGGTGGGCTCGAAAACCCAGTGGCGCAGCCTGATGCAGGAGTACCTGCAGGACTATCGGGTCATCGCCATTGACGTGCCTGGATTGTGTGTCAGCCAGACTTTTCGCTTCCGCAAGCATTCCTTCCGTCAGTATGGCGTCTGGCTCAACAAGGTCCTGGCGGAATTGCGGTTGGACAAGGTACATCTCGTGGGTGCGTCCATGGGGAGCGCCATTGCGGCCTATTATGCGGCTAATCATGCCGAACAGGTTGCATCACTGACCTTGCTGGGCTTCCCCACCAATGTGCTGCAGCATGACGGTGATCACAGCCAGGCGCTGCAGGATCTGCTCGACATCGACAGAATCCGGACGCTGGAAGATCTGCAGCAGGCCTACAGCGCCGCCTTCTACAAGGCGCCATCCATTCCCCGCATTGTGCTGAGCTACAATCTGCGGGAATTCCGCAAGCACCAGGCCTCACTGAAATCAGTGCTGTCGGATATGGTCGAGTCCTTTCCGGTGATGATCGCCAGTCTGCGCCAGATCCGCACGCCCACCCTGATTATCCACGGACTTGAAGACCGGGTCTGTCCGGTACTGGATGCCGATGTGTGGCAGCGTCATCTGCCTCACGCCCAGTATCATCTGTTGCCGGAATGTGGTCATGTCATCCATCTCGAAAGAACCGAGGCGGTGGTGCCACTGCATCAAGGTTTCCTGCGCAGCAGCCGTGAAGCAGCGCGACTCAAGGCGTCCGCCGAAGAAGAAACCGGCCGCTTCGCCATCATTGAATAAGCTGGTGTTTTTTTCGCCGGGTCGTTGGAGTTAGTGCGGCCGCTCTTCTATAGTTTCTTCACACTGATTACGTTACACCGCTACCCAAAAATAAAAACGCCGGGGTGTTCAGCAGTTGAAGGCTATTCAGCGATTCCTTAACCGCCAGTGGATCTTTATTCCCGTCATTGCCGCCCCGGTACTGCATGCCCTTGTGCTGGAGGCCATGGTGGGGCTGGATTGGCCTGCGCCCGGGTTGCGTCCCTGGCTGGCAGCCGGCCTGGCCATCCTGCTGGGTGTGGCGCTGACCACCATGATGGTCGAGCGACTCAACCGTCATGCCCTCAAGCACCTGAATCGGCTCGCACGCACCATCCGGCTGAACACCATCAACCGACGCTTCCAGACGGCGGTGACGGTTGACGAGGATGCTCCCACCGTTGGACTTGCGGATGAAATCAACCGTCTGCGCCAGCTACTGGTGGACGACATCAACCGTCTGCAGCAGCAGGTGGAACAGCTGAACGCATTACACGGTCAGACCGAGGCGGCGTTGCATCACGAAGTCACCGCGCACAAGTCGGCCCAGCAAAAACTGCAATCCCTGGCGCGCGAACTCGACAATCGCAATCGTCAGTTGCAGCTGAGCCTGCAGCAGAGTCAGCAGGCTGACAAAGCCAAGGCCGAATTTCTGGCCAACATGAGTCACGAAATCCGTACCCCGCTCAATGCCGTCCTCGGTGTCGCCAGTTTGCTGGAACGCTCTCCCCTGAATGACCGCCAGCGTCAGCAGGTGGGAATGATCTTCGAATCCGGCAAGGCGCTGCTCAACAGTCTGAGCGACATCATGGATTATGTGCGGATCGAAGCGGGGGAAATTACTCTGGACGCGTTCCCTTATAATCTTGATGAGCTGCTGCGGACCATCGTCAACCGGCATCGGGAGGAAGCCCTGGCGCGGGGTCTGCAGTACAGTTACTCCTACCACGCGGGTCTGCCACGACTGTTTCTGGGGGACGGCGCCCGGGTCCAGCAACTGCTCAATAACCTGCTGGACAATGCCATCAAGTTTACCCATGAGGGCAGTGTCGAGGTACGGGTGTCGGGAGTTGCCTTGCAGGACCGGCGCTATCTGATCGGTATCGAGGTGGAGGATACCGGTATCGGGATCGCCGAGGACATGCGCGACCGGCTGTTTCAGGTATTTTCGCAGGGTGATACGTCATCCACCCGGGCTTATGGCGGCAGCGGACTGGGGCTGGCGATTGCATCGCGTCTGGTCAAACTGATGAACGGCACGCTGACCTTGCGGAGTGAAGCGGAGCGTGGCTCGCTGTTCAGGATTGAACTGCCACTGGAACTGTATCGGGATGTGACGGTGGAGGTGACGGCGGAGTAGGACTGGTGAAAGAGCCACCGGGGAAAGAACCGCTGCCCGTTGGGGAAGCGGCTCCCGGTCCGATCAATGCACGTGGCCGTGATCGATTTCTTCGGCGCTGGCTTCGCGAACCTCGGTTACCTGTACGGCGAAGTTAAGGCGTACGCCGGCCAGTTCATGGTTGCCATCCAGCGTCACGGTTTCTTCGTCAACGGCAATGACGGTCACCGGAATGGGGCCTTGCGCGGTCTGGGCCTGGAACTGCATGCCGATTTCGATCACGTCGATACCGTCAAATGCTTCGCGGGGAACCGCCTGGATCAGCATGTCCTGTTTGGGGCCATAACCTTCTTCCGGCTCAACCACCACATTGGCGCTGTCACCGGCCACCAGACCTTCCAGAGCGCGTTCGAGGCCGGGAATGATGTTGCCGTGACCTTGCAGATAACGCAGGGGCTCGCGACCTTCAGAGGTGTCCAGGACATCGCCTTCATCGTTGGTCAGTGTGTAATGGATGGCAACAACACAGTTATCTTGGATTTTCATTGAGATTCCTCGTCCCGCCGGGAAGTGAATAGGAATTTGGCGGTGAGCCAAGGGTAACGCGGCAGGCCCCAGATTGACAGTGAAACTTGGCAGGCGGGAGGGGGTGGAATGCGGGTCAAAACAGGGCACGCCCACCCGCGGTGGACGTGCCGATTCACTTACTGGACAAAGATCCCGCGCATGGTGAAGAACAGCAGTGCGCCCAGGCTGGCGGACACTGGCACGGTGATGACCCAGGCGGCAGCGATCTTCAGGAACTGGTGACGCTTGACCATTTCGTGTTTGTAGATTTTCTTCAGACGCTTGCGCTCGGCTTTGGTCAGCGGCACCTCGGTCTTGCGCATCTTGGCTTCCAGCAGCAGGGACTTCATGTCCTCGAGATCAGAGCCCTTGAAATTGTCGAGGAAGGCCTTGATGCGTTCACGGTCTTCACCGGAGTGATTATTGAGGATCATGTGCAGCTGACTGGCGTAGTTGGTCTTCAGGTATTCCCGCAGGAAGCCAACACCGAACACGCCACCCAGGGCAATGTGGGTGGAGCTGACGGGCAGACCCAACTGGGACGCCACGATCACCGTGATGGCAGCGGCCATGGCGATACAGAACGCGCGGCTCTTGTCCAGTTCGGTGATTTCGCTGCCCACCGTGCGGATCAGGCGGGGTCCGTACAGAATCAGGCCGATGGAAATGCCGATGGCGCCCACCAGCATGACCCAGAGCGGAATCTTCGCCTTGTCGGTCACGCCGCCTTCGAGCACGGCATCGGTAACTGCCGCCAGCGGCCCGATGGCGTTGGCAACGTCATTGGCACCATGGGCGAAGCTGAGCAGAGCCGCCGAGAAAATCAGTGGGATGGTGAACAGGTTGTTGACGGCTTCGCGGCTGTTGGGCATCGAACCGGCGACCCGTGCAATGCTGGCGCGGGATGCGAACAGGGCAATGGCCGCAGCGACTAAGCCGATCAGGCAGGCAGTGCCAAAACCCACCGGGAAGATCTTCTTCACACCTTTCAGCATCAGGTAGGTCACGAAGGCCCACGCCATCAGAGCAATGATCCAGGGCACCACTTTGCGAGCGGCCTTGACCATGTCTTCCGGATACATGATCAGATGCTTGATGACGAACAGCAGTACGGCAGCGATGACACCGCCCATGACCGGTGAAATCACCCAGCTGGCGGCAATGGCACCCATGGAACCCCAGTTGGCAATGCCGGCGCCGCCTGCGGCCAGGCCTGCACCCAATACGCCGCCCACGATCGAGTGGGTAGTGGATACCGGTGCTCCCATCCAGGTTGCCACGTTGAGCCAGATGGCGCCGCCCAGCAGGGCTGCCATCATCATCCAGATAAATACCTGGGTATCCAGTTTGGATGGATCGATGATGCCGTCCTTGATCGTGCTGACCACGTCACCGCCGGCAATCAGGGCGCCGGCTGCTTCAAAAATCGCTGCGATCACTACCGCCACGCCCAGCGTCATGGCGCCGGAGCCGACCGCTGGCCCCACATTGTTGGCGACGTCGTTGGCGCCGATGTTCATGGCCATGTACGCGCCCGCCAGGGCAGCCACTACCAGAAAGATGTGACCGACGTTGTCCACCGCAAGGTGATCGGCGTAGTACCAGACGCCCGCCAGGAACACCAGCGCGACAAGCGCGCGAACGGCGAACTGGGCAGGACCGGGTGCGGGGGTTTCATCGGTGAGAACGAGGTTTCCGGTTTCATTTTGCATGGTGACGAACCAAAGCAGGACTTTTTGTGGGTTTTCAGGTGGCGCAACTATAGGCGGGATGCCTTCAAATTGAAACAATTCCGTAACCGGAATTTCATCCCTGACCCGGTTTCAGGCCGACCCAAAGGATCAGCGGCCAGTACACCCGGCGGGCCAGATCTGGATCGCCCCAGGTTTTACTGAGAGTATCGAGCACCTTTTCCAACGGGTTGAATCCATTGGCTTTTTCGAACTGTTTTACGGCGGACCAGGTATTCAGATAGCCCAGCAGCTGGTGAAAGTCCCAGTCCGCCTCCATGGCAAACGCCGGTGTCGGCTGGCGTGGATAAGGGAAGGGAATGCGGGTGTAGCCGGCGTCCAGCAGGGCACGCTCCGGTGGCCAGTAGGGCCCCAGCAGCTGGCTGTGGAAATCCGTGATCAGCGGGTCAAGTGCGGTGTCGGTATGGAGGAACTGGTAACCCCAGATCGCCAGCACGCCTCCGGGCTTGAGGGCCTGATCGGCTGCGCTGAAAAAGCGGGCATGATCGAACCAGTGGATCGCCTGCGCCACCGTGATCAGGTCGGCCGAACCCGGTTGGGCGGGGATGGACTCGGCGGGGCTGACCTGGTAGCGCAGATTGGGGGCGGTGGCCGCGCTGGCAATCTGACTGCTGCTGGCGTCGGTTCCCAGCACATCGGCGAAGTGCGCCGCCAGTGCCACGGACGCCTGGCCGTTACCGCAGCCACAATCGATGGCCAGGCCACGGGCCGGTGTCAGCGTTGCCAGATAGGCAAAGAGTTTGGCCGGGTACTCGGGCCGGAAGCGGCGATAGGCATCCGAGGCGTCGGAAAAATAATCCCTGAACCCGGCCATCGGGGCTATTCCTCTTCGTCGCGCAAGCCGCCGACGGGCCAGCCACCCATGGTTTTCCAGCGATTGACCACCCAGCAGAAGAAGTCGGCGGTTTTCTCGGCATCATAGATGGCGGAATGGGCTTCCTTGTTATCGAAATGGATGTGCGCGGCCTTGCAGACCTTCGCCAGTACCGTCTGACCGACCGCCAGCCCACCGATAGTGGCGGTATCGAAGCAGGAAAAAGGGTGGAACGGATTGCGCTTGATGTCGTTGCGGGTCACCACCGCGTTGACGAAGTCGCGATCGAAGAAGGCATTGTGTCCCACCAGGATGGCGCGGCTGCAATGTTCATCCTTGATGGCCCGGCGAATGCTGCTGAAGATGTCTTTCACCGCATCGACCTCGGAAACCGCACCGCGGAACGGGTGATAGGGATCGATACCGGTGAAGTCCAGTGCCGCCTGTTCGATGTTGGCGCCCTCGAACGGAATCACATGATGATGAATCTTCTCGCCGGGAATCAGGAAGCCATCGTCGTCCATTGTGAGGATTACGGCGGCGATCTCCAGTAAAGCGTCGGTGTTGGGGTTGAATCCGCCGGTTTCCACGTCGATCACCACAGGCAGGTAGCCCCGAAAACGCTGGGCGATGCTGGAAGAGGGGTTGCTCATGGACACTCGCTTAGGGCAGGCCGACGTTTTGACAGGGGCAGATGCTAGCGTACCCCGCGATGGCGTACAAATATTTGTGCCAATCACTCAAGGGCTGCAGCAGCCGACCGATACCTATAACAGACTGATGTGAAAGCAAGTATGGGGATTTCGGAAGCATGTGGCGCAAGCTGTTGATTTTCTTGTTGCTGATTCCGGTGGGCCCGGTCTTCGCCCACAACTATCAGGCGCGGGTCGATATTGCCGAGTGGCACCTGGAGCCGGGGCCGCTGGTATGCCGGCTGTGGCAGTCGGTGCCGAATTACGGTGATGCCGTGTTCGAAATCCGGGCCGGAGAATCCCAGCAGTTCTATGTGGAATCCTATCGCCCGGTACTCAAGCCGGGCACGGTGGAGGTGAGCATCGTGGCGCCGGAGTGGCGGCCGGATCTGGATCCGCGCCCGATCGGGCCTGCGCCGGTGGTGCCGGGCAAGCGGCCGATCGTGCTGGACGAAGATCGCTCCAACCTGCTGCTGGCCGAGCTGGAAGTCGGCATGTTTCCGTCCTTCAAGCATCACAGCTGGCATGAAAAGCATGATGTGATCGCCGATGTGTCGGCGGTGAATTTCCAGAGCGCCTACACCGGCTATCTGTCCTGCATGGCATCCCTGTATCCCGCCAACTTCGATCAGGTGCGCAATTCCCTGCTGCACTTCGAGTTCGACAAGTGGCGCATCCAGGGCACCCTCAAGGAGCGACTGGATCTGGTGGCGGGTTATATCCTGCTGGACCCGGCCGTGCGCAAGGTGGTGGTGCACGGCCACACCGACAGTGACGGTCGGCGGGGCTACAACTGGGAGCTGTCCCGGTTGCGGGCCAAGGCGGTGCAGGAGTATCTCGAGGCCAAGGGTATTCCTGGGGACATGATCGAAATGCGCTACTTCGGCGAGGGCAAGCCCGCCAAGGCCAACACCAATGCGGCCAACAAGGCCGTCAATCGCCGGGTACTGCTGCAGCTGGAGCGGGGTTGATCCGCTTCAGCGCCCGTGGTGCAGCGCACCTTTCCCATTTGCCGTCCGCTTCAGGTACAATACCGCCCCTTCAAATTCCTTCCTCAATCTGGCTCTAAAGGAAATTCCCATGGCGGATATCAAAAAGGTGGTTTTGGCCTATTCCGGCGGTCTGGACACCTCGGTCATTGCAAAGTGGCTGCAGGAAACCTACAAGTGCGAAGTTGTGACCTTCACGGCGGACCTGGGTCAGGGTGAAGAGGTTGAGCCGGCCCGTGCCAAAGCCAAGGCCATGGGCATCAAGGAAATCTTTATCGAAGACGTGCGTGAAGAATTCGTGCGCGATTTCGTGTTCCCCATGTTCCGCGCCAATACCATTTATGAAGGCGAATACCTGCTGGGTACCTCCATCGCCCGTCCGCTGATCGCCAAGCGTCTGGTGGAAATTGCTGAGGAAACCGGCGCCGACGCCATTTCCCACGGTGCCACCGGCAAGGGCAACGACCAGGTGCGGTTTGAACTGGGTGCCTATGCGCTCAAGCCCGGCATCAAGGTGATTGCGCCCTGGCGTGAGTGGGATCTGACCTCCCGCGAAACTCTGATGAACTATGCCGCCGCCCACAACATCCCGGTGGATTTCACCAAGGCCGGCAAGAAATCTCCTTACTCCATGGATGCCAACCTGCTGCACATTTCCTATGAAGGCGGCGTGCTGGAAGATCCCTGGGCCGAAGCCGAAGAAGACATGTGGCGCTGGTCCGTGAGCCCGGAAAAGGCCCCGGATGTACCGACCTACATCGAACTGACCTATGAAAAAGGCGACATCGTGGCGATCGACGGCGAGCGCCTGCGTGCACACGAGGTTCTGGCCAAGCTGAACAAGCTGGGTGGCGACAACGGCGTTGGCCGTCTGGACATCGTGGAAAACCGCTATGTGGGCATGAAGTCCCGCGGCGCGTATGAAACGCCGGGGGGCACGATCATGCTGCGCGCCCACCGTGCCATCGAATCCATTTGTCTGGATCGCGAAGTGGCCCACCTGAAAGACAGCCTGATGCCCAAGTACGCCGAACTGATCTACAACGGTTACTGGTGGAGCCCGGAGCGCAAGATGCTGCAGGCCATGATCGACCAGTCCCAGGAGCCGGTAAACGGCGTGGTGCGCGTGAAGCTGTACAAGGGCAACGTCACTGTGGTGGGTCGCCAGTCCGACGATTCCCTGTTCGACAGCCGTATCGCCACCTTCGAAGACGATGCTGGCGCCTACAACCAGAAGGACGCGGAAGGCTTCATCAAGCTCAACGCCCTGCGCATGCGCATTGCCGCGAGCAAGGGACGCAAGCTGAAGTAACCTGCTGATTATTCTGAGCTTTCAGTAGAAAGCCCCGGGTGGTAACGCCCGGGGCTTTTTTTCTGTCCGTACTATCAGCGCCATCTATACTGAAATGAATCGGCGTTTGCCCACAATGTCATTCATCGCAGCATTGCTGGAGTTGCATGTTCCTGAATCGTAACCGAGACCAGGCTGATGCCCGGTTGCATCGAGCCCTGAATCCCGCCGTGGTGGTGCTGGCTGAAGGTGGCCGGGTGGTTTATTTCAGCCGGGGTGCCGAGGCACTGTTCGGGCTACCTGCTGACCGCTTGGCGCGGGTTGGCTTTGGGCAGTGTATTCCCTGTCCCAAGGAGTACCGCGGCGACATCCTGGCGTACCTGAAAGATTATGCCGATAACGCGGTCAATATCTGGCAGCAGCCTCTGACGGCCTACCGTTACGACGGTGTGCACTTTCCCGTGGTATATCGCATGATCGGGCTGGCGGATGGCCGTGATGGCTGGCTGTGCGAATTCATGGATGCCAGTGCCGAACATGTGGTGCATCAGCGACTCCACCAGGCGCTGGAGGAGAACCGCTCTTCGTCGCGGGCCAAATCCCGCTTTCTGAGCCATATGACCCAGCAATTCCGGCTGCCGCTCAACCGTTTGCTGGGGACCATAACGGATGCGCTCGATATCAAGGGGTTGCCCCGCGACATGCAGGACAACCTGGAGCATGCCCTGCAATCCGGGCGCGAGCTGCAGCGTAATCTCAATGAGATGGTGGACTTCACCCGGCTCGAAACCGAGCAGCTGGAATTCCACAATATCTCGTTCAACTTCCGGCTGGTGCTGGAAGAAATTGTCGACAGTTTTGCCGATGTCGCACGGCGCAAGGGCGTCGAGCTGGCGACGCTGGTGTCGCCCTACGTGCCGGAAAGTGTGGTGGGTGATCCCGACCGGCTGCGCCAGATCCTGCAGAGTCTGCTCAATAACGCCTGCCGCTTTACCAATGAAGGTGGCATCACCGTCAAGGCGGAGTGTCAGATCGAGAATGCGCACTATGCAGTGATCGAACTGGAAATTGCCGACACCGGCGAAGGCATGAGTGAAGAAAAGGCCCAGATGATTCGCACGGCGTTTGAAAAACGTGACAGTGCCTTTACGGATCGCTACGGCGGGTTGGGCATTGGTTTGGCCATCAGTCGTGAACTGCTCAATCTGATGGGTGGAACCCTGGCATTGCGTTCGGTGGAAGGGCTGGGCACCAGCTTCAAGCTGACGCTGAAAATGGCCAAGGGTGAAGAGTTGGTGACCAGTCAGCAACCGCTGGCGCGTCGCCATCTGCTGCTGGTGACCGATTCGCCCCAGGAGCGGGGCAAGCTGATGGAATATTTCAACGACTGGCAGCTGGACGTGGAATGCCAGGGCAGCAGCCCGCTGGCCCTGGAGCGGTTGCGGCAGGCAAGCCTTAGTGTTCGACCCTTCGAGCTGGTATTGATCGATCTGCAGCGCCAGAAGCTGGCGGGTATCCAGCTGGTGCAGGAGATCAATCGCAATGCCGCGTTCAATGACGTGCGCATCCTGTTGCTGCAGGAGGATCAGGAGTACGTGAATCTGATCACCGGCGGTGAACTGAAGCTGGATGCAGTGCTGGTCAAACCGGTTCGTAAACAGTCGCTGCACGATGCAGTGGCGGCGGTGCTCGGGCGCTCCTCATCCACGCTGCAGCCACTCGTTACTGACCGTTCGCTGCGGGATTCGCAAGTGCAGACCCTGCAACGGGCCCTGCTGGTTGAAGATAACGAAGTCAACCAGATCATCGCCAAGGGTGCGCTGAAGAAACTCGGCATTCACGCGGATGTCACAACCAACGGTGAGGAAGCCATCGAGGCAGTGACCGAAAAGCGCTATGACTTCGTGCTGATGGATTGTGATATGCCGATCATGGATGGTTTTGAAGCCACCCGCTCCATCCGTGCCTGGGAACGTGAAATGGGTGGCCATTTACCCATTATCGCGCTGACGTCGAGTGATGCACAGGATTGTCATGATGCCTGCATGGACGCCGGGATGGATGATTACATGCAGAAGCCCTTCAGGGCAGACCAGTTGCACGCCATTTTGCAGCGTGTACGAACCAAGCTGAATTGAACGAGCCTATGAATCTGTCACAACCCATGATCATTATTGCGGACAAGCAGGACAGCAATATCGCGTATTACTCCGAACTGATTCAGGCGGTCGGTGCACGGGCACTGGCGACGGAGCAGAGCGGCAATATTGTCAGCCTGGTGGCCAGTCATCAGCCGGCGCTGCTGATTCTGGATTCCGGCTTTCGTGATCCCGACAGTTACCACATCCTGAATCTGCTCAAATCCGGTGAGCAGACTGCTCATATACCGGTGCTGTTCGTAACCGGCAATCTGTCGGAACGGCCAATGGGGTTGCATCCGGAACTGTTTGACCGTGTTGATGTGCTGGCAAAACCACTGAACGAATTCCGGCTGCAGGATTGTGTCAAACGCTACCTGAAACTGGGTCGTCTGCGGCAGCAGATCGCCACGCTGAACACGGACAAGGAAAAGAATGCAATGGAAGGCAAGGATGAAGGTATTCTGGCGCTGGACCAGAATGGCCAGATCCTGTTTGCCAACGCCGCTGCTGAGCGCATGCTGAAAACCACGGCGCTGAAACTGGCCGGCAATTATCTCGAAACTGTACTCGAAGAAAACTGCAGTCAGGTGCGTTCGCGCTGGAAAGATCACCCGATTGCCAAGGTCACTCGCAGTGAGCAGATTCTGCAGGTGGACAAGGCAATGCTGTGTCGCGCCGATGGTGAGCGCATCAATGCCAAGTTTGCCGCAATTCCGGTGAGCTCCCTGCCTGATATTGCCATGCTGTTCGCGTTTCGCCAGCTCAAGGAAACCCGCGAATCCAAGGACAAGCTGGCCAAGCTGTCCCATGTCGATCATCTGACTGGTCTGCCACTGCGGGCGCCGCTGGAAGAGCAGATAGACCGCTGTATTCTCAAGGCGGGACTTTCCGGATTTTATTTTGCACTGTTGTATGTGGATCTCGATCATTTCCGCTATATCAACGAATCGATGGGGCATGATCGCGGTGACCAGCTGATCCGCGAAATCGCCAAGCGGATTCAGGCCCTGATCCGCCGGGACGACATGGTCGGTCGCATGGAAGGCGACGAATTCGTGGTGGTGTTGAGTCATATCGATCTGCCGGATAACGCCGGGATCGTCGCCCAGAAAATCATTGATCAGATTCGCGAGGCTTTTCTGGTCGATGGCCATCAGGTTTTCACCGGCTGTTCGATTGGTGTCAGTGTTTATCCGACCTGTGGCGATGATGCGCGTACCCTGCTGAAAAATGCGGAAGTGGCGTTGAGTCGTGCCAAGGCAGTGGGGCGCAACAACTATCAATACTTCACTGCGGAAATGAACAAGCTGCGGGTCGAGCAGATGCAGCTGGAGTATGAGCTGCATCAGGCGGTGGAAAACCGCCAATGGCGCGTACAGTTTCAGCCTGTCGCTGCAGTGGAAAGCAATCAGCTGGTGGCTTGCGAGATCAAGCTGTCCTGGCTGAATCCCGCCCGTGGCGAACTGCTGCTGGATGAATTCCTGCCGGTGGCGGAAGAGTCCGGCCTGGCGCCAGTGATTTTTCGCTGGTTCTGGCAGCAGGCGATGGAGCGTGTGGCTAGCATGAATGCCGAGCAGCGGGAAGGGGTGAAACTGATTCTGCCGGTATCGCCGTCGCTGCTGATGCAGGAAGGCGGGGTGGAATGGATCACCGAGGTGGTGCAGCGCAACGGCATTCAGGCGGAGCAGATTTTTGTAGAGCTGCCCGAGTCTTCGTTCGCCGTTCGCCACACCCAGCTGGCGAGTGTGCTGAATCAGCTGCGCAAGAATGGCTTTCACTTGATTCTGGATAATTTCGGAACCGGCTTTGCGCCGCTGAAATTGCTGCGCGACATTCCCTATTCCCTGCTGCGACTGGGCAATCTGTTCGTGGCGTCCATCAACGATTCCCGCAGTGATCGCGCCATCATCAAGGGTGTGCTCAATCTGGCCCATGAAATGGGATTAATGGTCATGGCGTCGGAAGTGAACCAGCTGAAACAGTATCAGTTTCTGCGGGAATCCGGTTGCGACTGGCTGTCCGGTGAAGCGGTGCTGCAACAGATAGACAGCCTGCCACAGCAGATGGAAGCGATGGGGATGTTTGTGTTTCCTGGCTAGGGCCAGTGGTTTATCAATCTCCGCTTCGGTTGTGCGAAGCGGGGGAATATCAGGCAGAGAGTGGCGACGCACTTGACTGAACAACAGGATCCGACAACCACCGACTTTCTGCGCTGGAGCAACTGGCTTCCCCATCCGGTGGTGCTGGTTCAGCGCGATGGTCGCTGGCGTGCCGCCAATCGTCATTGGCAGATCTTTTCCGGGCTGACGCTCGGGGCATCGCTCGGTTCAGGCTGGCAGCAAGCCCTGCATCCGGATAACAAGGCCGCGCAGCTTGAACACTGGAATGCGTGCTGCCATACGAAGATCATCGCATCCCTCGACATGCAGTTCGGCGAAGCTGCTACGGGCCACTATGTCTGGTATCAGGTCATGCTGCAGCCGCTGGATCCCGCCGATGAAACCGGGCTGCTGATTGCATCACTGACGCCCATGGGTGCGGGCAAGGATCGCGAAGCCGAACTGCAGGCACGAATTGCGGTGAATGAGGAACGGATCGACGCCCTAGAGCTGGCAAACGCTCATCTGCTGGAAGAAAGCGCCCTTTATCACCAGACCCAGCAGCAACTGCAGGCCGCGACTGTTCGTCTGAATCATGTCATCGCAATCCAGTCAGAACTGGCTGGCGCTACGCTCGATCTCAATGCATTCCTGCAACTGGTGGTTGATCGGGTTCGTGATGTATCACCTGCCAATATTGCGATCATCGAGATGGTCGAAGGTGACGAACTGGTTTACGGGGCGGCGAGCGGGTTGGCAGAAGACTTCAAGCGGATCAGGGTCAAAACGAACAGCAGTCTCGCTGGTCTGTGTGTGCAGACAAAAACGGTACAGGTCTGCTCGGATGCAGCGACGCACCATCGGGTTGATCAGGCGGTTTGTGCTGCGCTTGGCGTGCAGTCTCTGCTGGCGGTGCCCATTATCCGCGCGGGTGAAGCCATTGGCGTGCTGATGTTGATGGCAAAAAAGAAGCGTGCTTTCCGGCAGGTCGATACCCAGACCGCGCAGATGCTGGCGGGTTTAACGGCCTCTGCCATTGAACATCAATTCAGTTTTGACGCGAACCAGCAACTGCTCAATGAAAAAACCCGGGCGTTGGATGTTCTGGAGCAGGAGATTCACCACCGCAAAACTATCGAGGCGGATCTGGCGGACAGCGTCGAACACACCCGGAAAATACTGGAAACCTCCCTTGATGCATTCATTGCCATTGACAGTGAAGGCGTCGTCACCAGCTGGAACCGTCAGGCGGAGCAGCTGTTTGGCTGGCAGCGCGACGAAGCCGTTGGCAAAACGCTGTCGCGCTTGCTGATTCCGCCGGACATGCGCGAAGCGCACGACAACGGGATGAAACAGTTCCTGTCGACCGGCGAGGGGCCTGCCATTGGCAAGCGTCTTGAGCTGATGGCCCTCACCCGTGATGGCGGACAACTCCCCATTGAAATCACCATCTCTGCAATTGAGTCCAGAAGCGGGTGGATGTTCTATGCCTTCCTGCATGACATATCCCGGCGCAAGCAGCTGATCGAACAGCTCAGGCAGATGGCGCATCACGACAGTCTTACCGGTCTGCCCAATCGCCTGTATTTCTACGAGCTGATGGAGCGTGCGTTTGCCCGTTATCGTCGTAGTGGACAACTGTTGGCGGTGCTGTTTCTGGATGTGGATCGCTTCAAGCAGGTCAATGATGTGCATGGCCATGAAGTCGGGGATATTCTGTTGCAGGCGTTTGCGCAGCGCCTGCAGCAACTGGTGCGCG
The DNA here is from genome assembly GCA_041395845.1 of Gammaproteobacteria bacterium. Taxonomy (GTDB): domain Bacteria; phylum Pseudomonadota; class Gammaproteobacteria; order Pseudomonadales; family Ketobacteraceae; genus Ch67. Next base: position 262,929 of record JAWKZS010000002.1, on the reverse strand, counting down.
AAATCGACACTGTTGCCCGTCTGGGCGGTGATGAATTTGTCATCCTGCTGGAAGATCTGCCGTCAGTGGATGTTGCCTGTACTGTCGCGGCCAAAGTGGTTGAAGCAATGCGTGTGCCCTTTGCGCAGGGTGACCAGGAATTACAGGTGGGTACCAGCATAGGCATCGCCGCGCTCACTTCACCGGATCTGACCCCGGACGAGATCGTTTCCCGTGCCGACAACGCCATGTATCAGGCGAAGTCGGCAGGGCGTAATACATTTCGTCTGTTCCAACCCTGACTCTGGCTATCCCGGCGGTTGCACTTGAGATCTGCAGCAGAGATCATGGTCACCTGTTGCAAGTGCTAACGACGGGAATGATTCACATGCGCCTTCTACACACCATGATCCGGGTGGGCAACCTGGAAAAATCCATCGCTTTCTACACCGACGTATTGGGCATGACCCTGCTGCGCAAAAAAGACTATCCCGATGGCCGTTTCACCCTGGCCTTCGTAGGCTATGGCCCGGAGTCGGAGCAGGCTGCCATCGAACTGACCCACAACTGGGACACGGAAAGCTATGAGTTGGGTAACGGTTATGGCCACATCGCCCTGGAAGTCGACGATGTCTACGCCGCCTGTGAGCGGATTCGGGAAAAGGGCGGGGTGATCACCCGGGAGCCGGGACCGATGAAGCATGGTTCCACGATTCTGGCCTTCGTGCAGGACCCGGATGGCTACAAGATCGAGTTGCTGGGCGGCAAACGCGGCGACTGACACCCTCATCTGCACAACGGTAACATTCAGTCCGGTGCGACATTGCATTACAATGCGCACCGGTCAGCCGGTTGGCTGTCCATAACCCTAAAAACGCTCTGGATTTACGCTCCAGCCCGCGAGGACACCATGATCAATGAAAACACTGCACAGCCCAATGTGGTGTGTGCCCTTTACAAATTTGTTTCGTTGCCCGATTACGAGCAACTGCGGCAGCCGTTGCTGGATTTCATGCTTTCCTACGATGTGAAAGGCACGCTGCTGCTGGCGCAGGAAGGCATCAACGGTACCGTTGCCGGCAGCCGCGAGTCGATCGATGCCCTGCTGGACTGGCTGCGCCGCGATCCCCGCCTGACAGACCTGAGCTGGAAGGAATCCTACGACACCATCGAACCGTTCTATCGCACCAAGGTGAAACTGAAAAAGGAAATCGTCACCATGGGCGTGGAAGGCATTGACCCGCGCCAGGTGGTGGGCACCTATGTCAAACCGCAGGACTGGAATGCACTGATTTCCGATCCTGATGTGGTGCTGATCGATACCCGCAATGATTACGAAGTGGATATCGGCACCTTCCGTGGCGCCATCAATCCGCGCACTACCACCTTTCGCGAATTCCCCGAGTACGTGAAGGAAAATCTCGATCCGCAAAAGCATCGCAAGGTCGCGATGTTCTGCACCGGCGGCATCCGCTGCGAAAAGTCTACCGCCTATCTGAAAGAGCAGGGCTTTGACGAGGTATACCATCTCGAAGGCGGTATTCTGCAATACCTGCAGGACGTGCCGCCGGAACAATCCCTGTGGGAAGGCGAGTGCTTCGTGTTCGATAACCGGGTGACGGTGAATCACCTGCTGCAGAAAGGCAATTTCGACCAGTGCCACGCCTGTCGCCGGCCGATTTCGGAAGCTGACAAACAGTCGCCGTACTACGTGCCCGGCGTGAGCTGTCATCACTGCTATAACGAGCACGACCCCGAGCAGATTGCCCGCTTCAAGCAGCGCGAAAAGCAGATGCAGCTGGCGAAGAAACGCGGTGAACGCCACATTGGTGCCAATCAGCTGAAAGTGCGGCTGGAGCGCCGGGCCGAGAAGCTGGCGAAGAAAAACGCCCAGAAACCGGACCCCTCGGCGTGAATATCCTTACACCCACAGGAACAATGTGACTTTTGCACATTGTTCCTGCCAAGAGGCCTGTCTATCCTTTAAACACTACGCGCTGCAGACCGGACGTTAGAACCAATGCCGGTCTGTCGCAGTAGGGACACAACTTTCATTTTTAAGGAGTAATCATGCGTACTGGAAATCCGGCTCTGAGCGCCAAAGTGTTTACCGATGTTGGGCGCGCCGATCCGCCGATGACCCTGGGGGGTACCGTTAACAAGACTGCCATGCTGCTGGCGATGACGCTGATCACAGCGATCATTACCTGGAACATGGCGCTGCAATCCTTTCAGGTGGCGGCTGATGGCACCCTGCAGGGAAGCCCGCTACTGATGCCGCTGATGATCGGTGGTGCTGTGGGTGGTTTCGTGCTGGCGCTGATCTGCATCTTCAAGAAAACCACAGCACCCATCGTTGCGCCGCTGTATGCGCTGGCTGAGGGCCTGTTTCTCGGCGGGATATCTGCATTTTTCGAGATGCAGTTTCCCGGTATCGTCATGCAGGCCATCGGTCTGACCTTCGGTACCCTGTTCGCATTGCTGATGGCCTATCGTAGCGGCCTGATCAAGCCCACCGAAAACTTCAAGCTGGGTGTTGTGGCAGCGACTGGTGCCATTGCCCTGCTGTACCTGGTGAACATGGTTATGCGCCTGCTCGGCTTTGATGGCATGGGCTTCATTCACGACAGCGGCCCCATCGGCATCGGCTTCAGTCTGGTGGTGGTGGTGATCGCGGCGCTGAACCTGGTGCTGGATTTCGATTTCATCGAAAGTGGTGTCGAAAACGGTGCACCCAAGTACATGGAATGGTATGCCGCCTTCGGTCTGATGGTCACCCTGATCTGGCTGTACCTGGAAATGTTGCGCCTGCTGTCGAAGCTGCGTAGCGAGTAAATCCTGTCGGCGGCGGACATCAGTCCGTCGCCAGCATCCCCTTCAACCATTCCCCGATCTGGCGAATTTCGCTGATGCAGACTTCGTGCGCCATCGGGTAGTTTTTCCAGGCCACATCGTAACCCTGATCCCGACACCATTCGAACGCCAGCCGTGAGGCGCGTTCCGTCACCATGTCGTCGAAATCCCCGTGGGCAATCCGCACCGGCAGCGAATGATTGGCGTCGCGTTCTGCACGTTCCAGCAAGGCGGGTTCCGGCAGATAGGTGGACAGGGCAATCAGGCCTGCAAGCCGTTGTGGAAACGCCAAAGCGGTGTGATAGGCGACTGCGCCACCCTGGGAAAAACCGATCACCACGATGCGCTCCGGCGCGATGCCCTGGGCAATCTGTTGCTGCAGGATGTCGCTGATGCGGGCACAGCTCTGCTGCAGGTGCGCCGGGTTGATATCACGGATTTCCGTCAGTGCCAGAATGTCGTACCAGGCCGGCATGATGTAACCGCCGTTGCAGGTGACAGGAATCGCAGGGGCGTGCGGAAAAATAAAGCGCGCGTGCAGACTGTCCGGCAGTTTCAGATGGGGCACCACCGGCACGAAATCATCGCCACTGGCTCCCAGGCCGTGCAGCCAGATCACGCAGGCGTCAGCCGGTTGTGCGGGTTCCAGTACTTCCGCGTCCAGAAAACCGTCGTTGACGATAAAACGCTGCCGGTGATGGCGATGCATGTCGACAGGCATACTCAACCCGGCGGCCAGCTGAAGCCGCGGCCACCCAGAATATGCACATGCAGGTGGAATACCGTCTGGCCGGCCCCGGCACCATTGTTCACCACCAGGCGGAACGCATCGCCATAACCTTCCGCCTTGGCAATTTCACCAGCCTTCAGCAGCAGATGTCCCAGCAGCGCCTGATCGTCGGTCTGGGCGTCGACGATTCTCGGAATCGGCTTTTTCGGAATCACCAGGATGTGCATGGGCGCCTGGGGCCCGATATCCCGGAACGCCAGACACAGATCGTCTTCGTACACGATGGTGGCGGGGATTTCCCGATTGATGATCTTGGCAAAAATGGTATCGCTCATATGGATGAACCCTGATTGCGGAATTTCTTCTTGTACATTTCTTTCTCGTCGAGGGAGATCTGGCGCGCTTCGTCTTCCAGCATCACCGGAATACCGTCACGGACGGGGTAGGCCAGGTTGCTGGCCAGGCAGATCAGTTCCTGACGGTCGGCATCGTAGTCCAGTTTGGCTTTGCTGGCAGGGCAGACCAGAATTTCGAGCAGTTTGGTATCGAACATGTCGGTTCCTGTTCGTTGCGGCAGAGTGGGAGTGCTGGGTGGATCGCTGGCGTTATCAGCAGGAACTATACGGAATCCACCGGTTTTCGCTGTTATAGAGAATCGGCACCCGACGGGCAACCGTTTTCGCGCCTTACTCGGTTTTATCCTTGAATTCGCACAGATCCTCGATCACGCAGGCGCCGCAGCGGGGCTTGCGCGCGGTGCACACATAGCGGCCATGCAGGATCAGCCAGTGGTGGGCATCCTGCAGAAATTCTGCCGGTACGAACTTGAGCAGTTTCTTTTCAACCTCGAGCACGTTCTTGCCGGGGGCGATCCTGGTGCGGTTGGCAACGCGAAAGATATGGGTGTCCACCGCCATGGTCGGGTGGCCGAAGGCGGTGTTCAGCACCACGTTGGCGGTTTTACGGCCAACGCCGGGCAGGGCTTCCAGCGCCTTGCGATCTTCGGGCACTTCGCCACCGTGCTGTTCCAGCAGGATCTGGCAGGTCTTGATCACGTTTTCTGCCTTGCTGTTGAACAGGCCGATGGTCTTGATATACGGGGTCAGGCCTTTGACGCCGAGTTTGAAAATCGCTTCGGGGGTGTTGGCAACGGGGTAGAGTTTGGCGGTGGCCTTGTTGACGCTTACATCGGTGGCCTGGGCCGACAGGATGACCGCAATCAGCAGCTCGAAGGTGGTTTTGTATTCCAGCTCGGTGGTGGGATTGGGGTTGTTTTCCCGCAGGCGGCGGAAGATTTCGCAGCGTTTTTCTTTGTTCATGGTTTATTCGTGTGAATGTTTGCTAACGAGCGGGAAGCAGAGGAATCCGCTTCAAGAACCGCCACGAGTACATCCCTGTAGGCTCGTTCGCGGCCGTCCATGGCCGCAAACGTTCTTGAAGCGGATTCCTCTGCTTCAGCCAGATTCTTCGCCAGCGTCACTCAACCGGCCCGGTGCCGAATTTCCGCACTATCAGGAAATCGCTCCGGTCGTCCGCACCCGTTTGCTGCCGGCGGCCACTTTCTGTTTCTTCGCTGCCGCGATGGCAGCCTGGCGCGCATCGATGATGTTCTTGATGGCCATCAGCAGGCCCAGCACCAGAAACGCACCGGGTGGCAGAATGGCCACCAGAAAGCCCTTGTAGTCCTGGATCAGCTGTACGTGCCAGCCACGGGCGACCTCACCGAACAGCAGGTGCATGTTGGCAAACAGGCCACCGGTGCCGATCAGTTCCCGGATGGTGCCCAGCAACAGCAGGATGCAGGTAAAGCCGGCACCCATCATGAAGCCATCCAGGGCGGCGGCCGGTACGGCATGCTTGCTGGCAAAAGCGTCGGCACGGCCCAGTACGATACAGTTGGTCACGATCAGCGGGATGAAAATACCGAGGATCAGGTAGAGTTCGTGGGTAAACGCGTTCATCAGGAATTCGATGCAGGTGGTGAACGCAGCGATGATCATGACAAAAGCGGGCAGGCGTATGGCGTCGGTGGTGGCATTGCGGATCAGGGACACGGCAATGTTGGACAGGGTCAGTACACCGGTTGTCGCGGCCCCCAGGGCCAGCGCATTCACGAAAGAACCGGACACCGCCAGCAGCGGACACAGCCCCAGCACCTGAACCAGTGCCGGGTTGTTTTTCCAGAGACCGTCAAAGGTGATTTTCTTGTAATCAATGTCCGACATCGGTGGCTGCCTCCTGGGTTGAGGTGACGGCGGCTGTATCTGCATGAAGCAGGCTTGCCTTGTTCGCGTCGAAATACTGTAAGGCCTTATACACGGCATCCACAACTGCACGGGGGGTGATGGTGGCGCCGGTAAAGGCGTCGAATTCACCACCATCCTTTTTCACCCACCAGCGGGATTCCGGCGTGTTGGCCAGGGACTTGCCGTTGAACGACAGAATCCAGGGGGATTTCTGTACTTCCACCGCGTCGCCCAGGCCCGGCGTTTCGAAATGGGGCGGAATCACCCGCACCCCGGTAATCGCGCCCTGTGAATCGATGCCAACCAGCAGGTTGATGGAGCCACCATAGCCTTCCGGCGCCACTGCCTGCAGGATCACCCCTGTGGGGTCACCATGCTGCTTGGCGACGTAGGCAGCCTTGGCAGACTTGGTGCCCAGCAGTTTGTCGGCGGGCAGGCTGAGCTGGTCGTTCAGCAGATCGTTGTCGAGGCGGTCGCGGGGCATTACCTCAAACAGGCTTTTCTTCAGGGTGTCTTCCACGGCCTTGGCGATGCTGTCCCGGGTCAGGTTCGCGGTGAGCACGATCATACCGGTGGTGGCGATGGCGAAGATCCCCAGGATGATACTGTTGCGGGAAACGGATTGGCGAATCATCTGCATGGCATCAACTCCGCTTCGCCAGCCCTTTGTTGGGCTTGTTGTGACCGTAGGTACGTGGCTGGGTGTAGTAGTCGATAGTGGGCGCCGCCAGGTTCATCAGCAGCACGCTGAAGGCGATGGCGTCCGGGTAACCGCCCCAGGTGCGAATGACGTAAACCAGTGCGCCGATACCAATGCCATAGACAATTTTGCCCTTGTTGCTGGTGGCGGCGCTGACCGGATCAGTGGCGATGAAAAACGCACCCAGCATGGTGCCGCCGCTGAACAGGTGGAACAGGGCGCCCGCATAGTTATCCGCATCCACCGCACCGTGGAAGATGCCCGCCAGCACGAGCATGGCGCCCAGCATGGCCACCGGAATGTGCCAGGTAATGATCTTGCGCCAGATCAGATACAGACCGCCCAGCAGGAAGGCCATGTTCACCCATTCCCAGCCAAAACCGCCCATGCGGCCGGACAGCACCGGATTGCTGTCTAGGATTTCCGGTTGGCCCGCGTAGGTCTTGAAGGTATCCAGCGGGGTGGCGCCAGTGAAACTGTCGATGCCGCTGATCTGGCCGGTGAACACCAGTTGCAGTGATTGCAGCGGGGTGAGCGCCTTCGCCGTCTCGGAGACCCCGGCGGCGGGCAGCCAGCTGGTCATTTCCTTTGGAAACGAGATCAGCAGCAACACGTAGCCCACCATGGCGGGGTTGAACGGGTTCATGCCCAAGCCACCGTACAGCTGTTTGGCAACCACAACGGAAAAACTGGTGCCGATCACGGTCAGCCACCAGGGCGCGGTGGGCGGGATCGCCAGTGCCAACAACACGGCGGTGACCACCGCGCTGTAATCGTTCAGATAAAAACTCACCGGTTTGTGGCGCAGGCGCAGTACGGCGGCTTCGCTTGCCAGTGCGGTAAGAACCGCCAGCACCAGATTCACCAGCACTGCCGAGCCGAAGAAATACAGCATGATCGCAACACCGGGGACGGTGGCGTAGATCACCTGCCGCATGACCGCACCGGTGTTCACCGGTTTGTGCAAATGGGGCGACGTAACGTTCAGAATGGCCATGTTGAATTACGCCCCTTCCAGTTGCTTCAGGTGGTCTTCTGCTTGTGTGTTGGCTGCTTCGGCATCCTGCACGGCCTGCGTGAGCGCGGCAATATCGCCTTCACCACTGGCCTGGGCCGCTTCCAGGGCCTTGCGGGCCTTCTTCAGCAGTACCTGGGTCTTGGCGGCTTCCAGTTTGGCCTGCTTGACCGGATCGGCCGCTGCATTGCGGGCCTGGATGTCTTCTTTCTCTTTGGCGCGGGCTTCCTTCATCGCCGCTTTGGACGCATCGGATTTGGCCTTCAGTTCAGCCACTGAGGCGCGCAAGGCATCCAGGTCGCCAGTACCGTCGGATTCGGCCTGCTGCAGCGCTGCTTCGGCTGCCTTGTAGGCGTTGAAGTCGTCGACGGACGCCTGTTTCAGCGCAGCCATGGGATCATCGCTGGCTGCGGGCTTGGCGGCTTCCGGTTCGGACTTGGCAGCGTTTTTGGCCGCGATGAAGGCATCCTTGGCCGCGTCTGCCTTGGCTTTCAGCTGGTCGACCTTTTTGCGCAGGGCATCGATATGTTCGGACCCAGCCTTTTCAGCGGTTTCCAGCGCTTTCTGGGCATCCTTGTAGCGCTTCATGGTGGATGCCGCCGCAGTCTGCAGCTTGGTCAGTTCATCCGGTTCGCCGGCGGCATCGGTAGTGGGGGCTGCTGCGGCTGCGGGTGCGGCTGCTACGGGTGCCGGTTTGGCAGGTGCGTCTTTCTTGGCGGCCTGCTTGGCAGCAGCGGCTTTGGCGCGCTCCTGACGCTTCAGTTCTTTTTCCTGTTCTTCTTTCTCGTGGCGAGCTTTGCGGGCCTCGAAACGGATGCGGGCATGATCGGACTTGCGTGCTTCCTGCTCAGCAGTGCGGATGGCGCCCTTGGAAAAACGATAGTACTGCACCAGCGGAATGCTGCTGGGGCAGACATAGGCACATGCGCCACATTCGATACAGTCGAACAGATTGAAGTGGGCCGCCTTTTCGAATTCCTTGGCTTTCGAGAACCAGTACAGCTGCTGCGGCAGCAGGTTCACCGGACAGGCCTGGGCACAGGCGCCGCAGCGGATGCAGGGCTGTTCCGGGGCCGGGTCGGGGAACTCGGTTTCACTGGGCGCCAGCAGGCAGTTGGTGGTTTTCACCACTGGCACGGAAGGATCGTGAATGGAAAAGCCCATCATCGGTCCACCCATGACCAATCGATGCATCTTGTCGCGCTGCAGGCCGGCCTCTTGCAACAGGTCGGCGACGGGCGTGCCCAGCAGCACTTCATAATTGCCCTTGTTGGCAATCGCGTCACCGGTGAGGGTCGTGATGCGGGAAATCAGTGGTTCACCATCGATGACGGCGCGCTTCACGGCATAGGCTGTACCCGTGTTCTGGCACACCACGCCCACGTCCGAGGGCAGGCCGCCGCTGTGCACTTCCTTGCCGGTGAGCAGGTGGATCAGCTGCTTTTCGCCGCCGGAAGGGTACTTGGTTGGTACCACCACGACTTCAATCGGCTTGCCCGCACAGGCTTTGCGCATGGCGTCGATCGCAATCGGTTTGTTGTCTTCGATGCCGATCAGGATTTCCTTGGGATTGATCAGCCAGGCCATGATTTCCAGGCCCGCCACGATCTGGTCGGCACGCTCCTGCATCAGGCGGTCATCGGCGGTGATGTAAGGCTCGCACTCTACTGCATTGAGAATCAGCTGCTCGATGTGGGCATCCGGTTTGACGCCCAGTTTTACCACGCTGGGGAAGCCGGCGCCACCCATGCCTGCAATGCCGGCATCGCGGATGCGCTCGAGGATAGCCTTGCGCTCCTGCTGGCGATAATCCGGCAATGGCTGACGCTCAATCCAGCGGTCTTCGCCGTCGGTTTTGATGGTGATGCAGAGCGAGTCGATCTGCGAAGGATGCTGCACCGGGTGCAGGCCGATGGCTTCGACCACACCGGAAGTCGGTGCATGGACCGGCAGGCTCACAAAGCCGGTTGCCTCGGCGATTTTCTGGCCCTTGAGTACCTTGTCACCCACGTGCACGATCGGCTTGGCGGGGGCCCCTATGTGCTGCTGCACCGGTACGTACAGGCGCTCGGGAATCCCTGCCGGGCGGATGGATACGCCAGAGGATTGTTTCTTGTTTTCCGGCGGATGAATGCCACCGGGAATATCCCAGATACGTCGGCTCATGCCCAAATACTCACGCTAGGTTCCTTACCGGGATCAGGGTGCCGGGACGGGCGCCAATGCCGGTAGGCGGCTGCCAGGTCCAGGTTTGCGGGGTGACTTTGACCGGTACCATGTCGATGCAGCTGACCGGGCAGGGCTCCACGCACAGGTCGCAGCCGGTGCACTCGTCCACCATCACGGTATGCATCTGCTTGGCCGCGCCGAGAATGGCGTCTACCGGGCAGGCCTGGATGCACTTGGTGCAGCCGATACATTCTTCTTCGCGAATGTAGGCCACCATCTTGTGTTCCTTTTCCTGACCGTACTCTTCATCCAGCGGCACGAACTCGCGGCCCAACAGATCCGCCAGCGCGCGGATGGTATCTTCGCCACCGGGTACGCATTTGTTGATTTCCTCGCCGGCGGCCATGCCTTCGGCATAGGGGCGGCAACCCGGATGGCCGCACTGGCCGCATTGGGTTTGCGGCAACAGGGCGTCGATCTGGTCGACGATGGGATTGCCTTCCACCTTGAATTTCACCGCGGCAAAGCCGAGCAGGGCGCCAAAGACCACGGCCATGGTCACCAGCGCAACAACCGCACCCAGATTGCTAGTCAGGAATTCCATACTGCGCCTCGTCAGATCTTGATCAGGCCGGAAAAGCCCATGAACGCCAGGGACATCAGTCCTGCGGTGATCATGCCGATGGATGCACCCTTGAACGGCGTGGGCACGTCCGACACCAGAATGCGTTCCCGCATGGCGGCGAACAGCACCAGCACCAGCGAAAAGCCCAGTGCCCCGCCAAAGCCGTACAGGAAAGCGTACAGGAAACTGTCGACGCCTTTCTTGACCGTCAGCAGGGCCACACCCAGTACTGCACAGTTGGTGGTAATCAGGGGCAGGAAGATACCCAGCACCCGGTACAGGAGCGGACTGGTCTTGCGCATCACCATCTCGGTGAACTGCACGGTAACGGCAATCACGAGAATGAATGAAATGGTGCGCAGGTAATCCACGTCCAGCGGCACCAGTATGTAGGTATAGATCAGATAACTGAGTACCGACGACAGGGTCAGAACGAAGGTGGTGGCCAGGGACATGCCCATGGCGGTTTCCAGCTTGTTGGACACGCCCATGAACGGACACAGCCCAAGGAACTGCACCAGCACGAAATTGTTCACCAGAATGGTGCTGATCAACACCAGCAAAAATTCAGGCATCGGTAATCCCTTCGCAAGAGAAGACGGTTGTATCGGGGCGGAAGTTTATCACTTCACGCGCATGCCCGGTTCGGCGCCGCTGTCAGGTTGCAGAATGAAAATGTCCTTGCCGCCAGGGCCGGCTGCCAGCACCATGCCTTCGGACACGCCGAATTTCATCTTGCGGGGTGCCAGGTTGGCCAGCATGACCGTGAGTTTGCCCACCAGATCTTCCGGCTGGTAAGCCGATTTGATGCCCGCAAAGACATTGCGGGTTTCGCCACCGATATCGAGCGTCAACTGTAACAGCTTGTCGGCGCCTTCCACATGACCGGCTGCGACAATCTTCGCCACACGAATGTCAATTTTACTGAAGTCATCGATGCTGATCGTGGGGCTGAGCGGGTCTTCATCCAGCCGGGTTTTCGGCTTGGGCGGCGCTTCGGCGGCGGCTTCGGCCTTGCCGTCGTCGATCATGGCCTCGATCTGCTTCATGTCGACCCGTTGCATCAGTGGTTTGAATTTGTTGATGGCGTGATCCAGCAACAGATTGTTGCAATCTTCCCAGTGGAACGGTGCCACATTGAGGAAGGCTTCGGTTTCTGCGGCCAGCTTGGGCAGCACCGGTTTCAGATACAGCACCAGCAGGCGGAACAGGTTGATGCCGACGGTACAGACGTCCAGCACTTCCTGTTCCTTGCCGTCCTGCTTGGCCAGGGTCCAGGGGGCCTTTTCGTCGATGTACTGGTTGGCCTTGTCGGCAATGGCCATGATTTCCCGCATGGCGCGGCCGAATTCCCGCTTTTCATAGCACTCGGCAATCTGGTGGGCCTTGCCCTGGGCGTCTGCCAGCAGATCTGGTTCGGCATTGTGGGCCGACAGTTTGCCCCCCAGCTTGGCAATGAAACCGGCGGAACGGCTGGCGATATTCACTACTTTATTCACCAGATCCGCATTCACCCGCTGGGCAAAATCTTCCAGGTTCAGGTCGATGTCGTCGATGCGCTCACTCAGCTTCGCTGCGAAATAGTAACGCAGGTATTCCGGATTGAGGTGACGCAGGTAGGTTTCCGCCTTGATGAAGGTGCCACGGGATTTCGACATCTTGGCGCCGTTCACGGTGACAAAACCGTGGGAGAAAATGGCAGTGGGCGTGCGGAAATCCGCGCCGGTCAGCATCGCCGGCCAGAACAGACCGTGGAAATTGATGATGTCCTTGCCGATGAAATGGTACAGCTCGGCGGTGGAATCCTTGGCCCAGTAGTCGTCGAAATTGAGGTCATCCCGGCGGTTGCACAGATTCTGGAAACTGGCCATGTAGCCGATGGGGGCGTCCAGCCAGACGTAGAAATACTTGCCCGGATGATCGGGAATTTCGAAGCCGAAGTAGGGCGCCTCGCGGGAAATGTCCCACTGCTGCAGGCCGGCTTCCAGCCATTCCGCCAGCTTGTTGGCGATACCTTCCTGCAGGCGGCCGGAGCGGGTCCATTCCTTCAGCATGCCGTCGAATTTCGGCAGGTCGAAGAACAGCTGGGTGTTGGCTTTCATTACCGGGGTGGCGCCGGAAATGGTGGAGCGCGGATCTTTCAGTTCATGGGCCGCATAGGTGGCGCCGCAGGCTTCGCAGTTGTCGCCATACTGGTCGTCCTTGCCGCACTTGGGGCAGGTACCTTTGACAAAACGGTCCGCCAGGAACATCTGCTTTTCCGGGTCGAACAGCTGGGTGATGTCCCGCGCCACGATAAAGCCCTTGTCCCGGTTGCGGGTGTAGATTAGGTTTGAATAGTGGCGGTTTTCGTCGGAATGGGTCGAGTAGTAGTTGTCAAAACCCACCAGAAACGCAGCAAAGTCACGCTCGTGCTCGGCCTTGACGATGGCAATCTGCTCTTCCGGTGTGCGGCCCAGCTGTTCGGCTTTCAGCATGATGGCGGTGCCATGGGCGTCGTCGGCGCAAACGTAGGTGCACTGGTGGCCACGCAGTTTCTGGAAGCGTACCCAGATATCCGTCTGGATGTATTCCAGCATGTGACCCAGGTGAATCGGGCCATTGGCGTAGGGCAGGGCGCTGGTGACGAGGATCTTGCGTGGCTGTGCTGTCATGACGGCTCGAACGGATTCAACGTGAAATTGGAAGGGCCGTAACTATATCGTGTATACGGGGGGGATTCCAGAATGCCGGCGGGTCTGGCCGGTGAGGCAGGGGCCGGATTTGGTTACATTTTTACGCACGGAATCCGTTGTGATTTGGTGTGAGGCATGAATAATAAAGTGTCTCAAAACCAATAACAAAAATGGGGATTCAGGGATGTGCTGGAGTGCAGAGGCCAGTTTTGCGCTGGCGACTGTGGGGTTTGCTACGGTGGGGGTGGCGGCCAAACAGGGGGAAAAGAAAGAGTTGTTCCTGCCACTGCTGTGGTTTTCGCTGATGGAGTTACTGCAGGGCTTCACTTACTGGTGGATCGACATGTGCGATTCGCCACCCAATCAGGTGCTGACCCTGCTGGGATACCTGCATATCGCCTTCCAGCCGTTTTTCGCCAACATGATTTCCATGTATTTCCTCCCGGAAGGGGTCCATCGTCGCCTGGCACCCTGGGTTTACAGCCTGTGCTTTGCCGGCGCCATTGCCATGATCATCGACATTTACCCGTTTGCCTGGGCCGAGCATTCCACCCTGCACATGCTCGACAGCACCAAGCTCTGTTCGGTGTCCGGTGACTGGCACATTGCCTGGCATGTGCCGGTGTTCGATACGTCCTGGGCCCGCTTTGGCTTCGTCAAGGAACCCTATTTCATCATGGTGTTCCTGGTACCGCTGCTGTACGGTTCCTGGAAATTCACCCTCTATCACATCCTCACCGGCGTGATCCTGTCGGTGGCGCTGACCCGGGATTCCCACGAAACCGCCGCTGTCTGGTGTCTGCTGTCGATCGGCCTGCTGACCGTGGTGGCGAAGACGCCGATCCGCAAGGTGCTGTTCATCCGGCGCTGGTACGGTGTGCACTATCCGCGCTGGCTTGGTGGCGAGGGGCGTCGGCGTGTGCTGGCGACGCCGGACGCAGCAACCGGGTCGGCACTGGACACCTGAGCGGATCTTCCGCCCGCCTGATCAGAAATCCCGCCATGATAGGAGGGATTTCTCAAAGTTATTGATTTCCTTCATTGGACAGGGTTAATGGCGTCCTGTTTACTGGGATGCATACCTGTCGCAATGGAGAATACCTCGATGACCGCGTCCTCACTCACGTCCTGGACAACCGTAGTCCGTACGCATGCCCGCGAGCACAGGCTGGCGGCGTTTGGACTGGGTCTGGGTTTGGTGGCGGTACTGCTGTTGCTGGTGCAGACCCTGTTGCAGATCGGTTCAGGGCTTGCTCCAGCGGGCCTGAAACTGGCCATGCTGGGCGGTCTGGCGGGATTTGCTGCCACGGCGCTGGGCGCCTTGCCTGCCCTGGTGCTGCGCGGATTGCCGCAACGGGTGGAAGACAGTCTGCTGGGCTTTGCTGCGGGCATGATGCTCGCTGCTGCCGCTTTTTCTTTGCTGTTGCCGGGTCTCGAAGCCGGCGAAACCATCATGGGCAGTCCCTACCTGGGCGCGGGCACCGTAGTGCTGGGTATGGCGCTGGGCGTTTTGCTGATGCTTGGGCTCGACCAGTTCACTCCCCACGAACATGACAAGACTGGCCCCTGCGGCCCCGGCTACGAAGCCTGTACCCGTATATGGCTGTTTGTATTTGCCATCGCGTTGCACAACCTTCCCGAAGGCATGGCCATCGGCGTGAGTTTTTCCCAGGGTGACATGTCGGTGGGTCTGCCGCTGACCACCGCGATTGCGCTGCAGGATATTCCCGAAGGCCTCGCGGTTGCGCTGGCGATTCGCGCGGCCGGCTATTCGGCCGGACTGGCGGTGCTGGTGGCCGGACTGAGTGGCATTCTGGAGCCGTTGGGGGCATTGCTGGGAGTTGGGTTGTCGAGCGGTCTGGCGGTGGCGTATCCCGTTGGTCTGGGCCTGGCTGCCGGCGCCATGCTGTTCGTTGTTTCTCATGAAGTGATTCCGGAAACCCACCGGAACGGTCATCAAACCACAGCGACCATCGGACTGATGGTCGGTTTTGCCCTGATGATGGTGCTGGATACCACATTGGGATAATGCACGACTGCTACACGGAGGAGTTCGACATGAAAGCGAAAAAAGCGAAGAAAGCCCCGACAGTGAAGGGCATCGATATCGGCATCAGCGATGCCGCACGCAAGAAAATCGCTGAGGGTCTGTCTGCCCTGCTGGCTGACAGCTACACACTCTACCTGATGACCCATAATTTCCACTGGAATGTCACCGGGCCGATGTTCAACAGCCTGCACGCCATGTTCATGGGCCAGTACACCGAACAGTGGACCGCGCTGGATGAAATCGCCGAGCGGATTCGCGCGCTGGGTCATCCCGCGCCGGGCACTTACAGGGAATTCGTCAAACTGGCGTCGATCAAGGAAGTCGAAGGCGTGCCCAAGGCCATTGATATGATCCGCTATCTGGTGGCGGCTCAGGAAGCCACGGCGCGCACTGCGCGTAGCCTTTTTCCTCTCGTGGATGAGGCGAACGACCAGCCCACCGCGGATCTGCTGACCCGCCGTCTTGAAGTTCACGAAAAAACCGCGTGGATGCTGCGCAGTCTGCTGGAAACCTGAATCGACGTGGCAAGATCAGTGCGCTGGCAACCCCAGCGCACGCTCAAACTGGTCGATGGTCATCGGCCGGCCGAACAGGAATCCCTGGTAGTGGTGACAGCCGTTGCTGGCCAGCATCTGCTGCTGGGATTCCGTTTCCACCCCTTCTGCAATGACTTGAAGTCCCAGGCTGTCGCCCAGTGCCACGATCGTGCGGGCGATGATGGCGTCGTTGGGGTCGGTCAGGATGTCCCGCACGAAGGATCGGTCGATTTTCAGCTGATCCAGCGGCAATCGCTTCAGGTATACCAGCGATGAATAGCCGGTGCCGAAATCATCCAGCGAAAAACCGATACCCAGGGTTTTCAGTTGCAGAATACGCTGAATCACTGTGTCGGAGTGATCCAGCAGCAGGCTTTCGGTGAGTTCCAGCTTCAGACGCTGGGGTGGGGCACCGGTCGTTTCCAGCACCTGGGCCAGTTCCTGAAAAAATGCCGGCTGGTGAAACTGCCGGGCGCTGACGTTGACTGCCAGGGTAAGGCTGGCCGTCGCCGGATGCCGGCTCCAGCGCGCCAGTTGTTCGCACGCGGTCTGCAGCACCCAATGACCCATGGCGAGAATCAGGCCGGTTTCTTCGGCAATGGGAATGAAATCCCCCGGTGGTACCAGGCCGCGCTGCGGATGTTGCCAGCGGATCAGCGCTTCTGCACCCCGGTAGCGCCCATCACGATCCACCTGCGGCTGGAAATGCAGTATGAACTGTTGCTGCCCGATGGCGTTGCGCAGATCGCCCTCCAGTGTTGCGCGCGCTTCCACCACCGCCTGCATATGGGGATCGAAGAAGCGGATGCAGTTGCGCCCCGCGGCTTTGGCCTGATACATCGCGGTGTCGGCGCGGCGCAGAATCTCTTCCGCTGTCATGGCTGTGTTTTCGAACGTGGCGATGCCGATGCTGCTGGAACAGTGGTGGGTAAAGCTGCGGCCGCTGGATGCCAGCTGTAATGGGTAAGGTTCCTTCAGCCGGCTTTGTAGTGTCAGTGCGATGCGTTCTGCCTGCATGACACCCGTCTCGCCAACGTCCAGATCCTCGAGAATCACAACGAATTCATCGCCACCCAGGCGTGCGGCGGTATCCATCTGGCGGATACTGCCGCGGAGTCGACGCGCCACTTCCTGCAACAGCTGGTCGCCAGCATCGTGGCCCATGGTGTCGTTCAGTTGTTTGAAATTGTCGAGATCAATCAGCAGTAGCGCGCCTTGCTGACCCCGTCGCGCAGTGACCGGCAATGCGTGATGGAGCCGGTCGAACATCAGCCGGCGATTAGGCAGTTCGGTCAGTGGATCGTAGAACGCCAGATTACGGATCTGTTCTTCGGCTTCCTTGCGTTCCGTGATGTCCTGATTGAAGCCAACAATGCCGATAATGCGATCGTTGACCCGGATCGGTGCAACTACGTTCTGGCACACTCGCCGCTTGCCACTGATCTGGTAGACCACCTCGTTGTCGACGGTTTCGCCGGCATAGGCGCGGGCATTGTTGGCTTTCCATAACGCAAGATCTTCAGGGCGGATATCCGAATCGTCTGGCCTGGTGCCCAGCAGACTTCCCCAGTGCTGCACCAGGGCATTGTTTTCCAGAATGCAGCGACCTTCCATATCCCGTGCCCAGAATTCGATGGGCGTATTGTCGATGATGGCACGCAGCATGGATTCTTTTTCCTGCAGCGCGAGCTGGGCCATTTTCCGGTCGTTGATGTCGCGGGACAGAAAAATGAAATGGGGTTTGGTATCCGGCCCCATGTCCTTGCGGGAGACTGACAGCTCGAACCAGCGTCGTCCATCCGGCAGATCAAGGCAGATCTGCTGCCCACCGGAATAGCCTTTCTCAGCCGCTTCCTGCAACGCAGCATAGCCGATGGCTGCAATGTCGGCTGGAAGTGCTTCACCCATCGTTCGCCCCACGAACAAATCAGGGGGCAGGGCCAGCAAGGATTCGCTGGGGCTGTGGTAGGACAGATAACGACCGTCTGAATCCGCTTCAAACAACAGATCCGGCAGCGCCTTGAGCGTGGCGCTGTACTGGTTTTTCAAGGCCGTGATCTGCTGCTCTTTATGCTTGAGTACGTGGATGTCGATCGACATGCCCAGCAGGCCGCAGATGTTCCCGTCAGCATCACGCAGGGGCTGTTTCACTGACCAGAAATGGTGTACCTGGGTTTGTCCCGGAAAAACGACGTTTTCTTCCTGGGTCAGGGTGAGGCCGTCCTGCAGTACCTGCTGGTCGTCCTGCTGGAGCTTGCGGGCAATTTCCGGCGGAAACAGCTCGAGATCGCTGATTCCGGCAACCTTGCTATCGGCGCGCTGCAGCAGTACCAAACCTGCAGTGTTGATGAAGCAATAGCGTCCCTGCTTGTCTTTGATGTAAACCGCGGTGCTGAGTTGATCCAGCAGTGCGAGCAGAGCATCGGAGGGCGGCATAACGACACCACTTCCCAAGGTCATTGACCACTCCATCTGTTTGATTTGTTTCGTACAGGAAGCCTAGCCCCTGAGGGGCATAGGGTCAACGCGACGGCAGGTCACTGGTGCTACTCAGCGCACGGCATTTCGATTAGCATGTGCGCCTTCAGTGATCAGCGGAGTTGTCCCATGAATAACCAGTTGCATGACAAGGTTAATCGCATTCTTGGTGGTTGCACCGATCCTGTCTCGGGCCAGATTCTGGCGGAGGTCGCCGAGCTGGTGGGTATGGCGGTGAGCGGAAATGTCGTGCAGGTTACGCTGAAATTCGGCTATCCCATCGAGGGGGTGCGCGACACTCTGGAACAGCAGCTGGTGCCGCTGTTCGCAGAGCTCGGTGCACCGGCGATCGAGTTCCGTCTCGGCTGGCAGGTGAAACCGGCACAGGCCAAAACCCTGGAAGGCGCTGGCGTGGTGCGCAATGTCATCGCGGTGGCCTCGGGCAAGGGCGGTGTGGGCAAGTCCACCACCGCGGTCAACTTCGCGTTGGCGCTGGCAGCCGACGGTGCCCGGGTAGGGATTCTGGACGCGGATATCTATGGCCCCAGTCAGCCGCTGATGCTCGGTGTGCCAGAAGGAACCCGCCCTGGCGTACGTGACCAGAACAGCTTTCTGCCGGTCCCAGCACTGGGCCTGCAATCCATGTCGATGGGCTATCTGGTGACCGAACAGACCCCAATGGCCTGGCGTGGCCCGATGGCGAGTGGCGCCCTGCAGCAGTTGATCAAGCAGACCGCGTGGGATGATCTGGACTACCTGGTAGTAGACATGCCTCCCGGCACCGGCGATATCCAGCTGACCCTGGCCCAGCAGGTGCCGGTGTCCGGTGCCGTTATCGTCACGACCCCGCAGGACATCGCCCTGCTGGATGCCAAGAAAGGCGTCGAGATGTTCCGCAAGGTAAATGTGCCGGTGCTGGGTATCGTCGAAAACATGGCGATTCACATCTGTTCCAACTGTGGCCATCAGGAGCACATTTTCGGCCAGGGCGGTGGCGAACGCATGGCGAAGGAATACGGCGTCCCCGTGCTGGGTAGCCTGCCGCTGAGTCTGTCGATCCGCGAGCAGGCCGACACTGGAAAACCCACGGTTGCCGCCGACCCGGAAGGTGACATTGCCGCTACCGCCGGATTGCCCGCCAGGCAGTGGGGCAGCTGGCCAGAATGGCTCGTAAAGCCGGCTCAGCGTTTTCCCAAGATCAGCATTGTCACGACTGAGTGCGTTCAATGCTGATTGGTGCGGCGGCCCGCCGTACCGGGCTTTCTATCAAGGCCATCCACCGGTTTTACGAAGCAGTGGCCTGATTCCGGCGCCGGCTCGCACGGCCGCTATCGGCGTTATGATGAAGCGGCCATCGAGCGTCTGCTGCTGATCAGGGATGCAAAGACGCTCGGTCTGTCCATCGCCCAGATCAAGGACTGCTGGCTCAGGCCGGCGGGACACTGGACTGGCCCCAGATTGCAGCATTTCTCCACACCCAGAAAGTCGATATCCAGAACCGTATTGCAGTGTTGCAGGGCCAGTTGCAGCAGATCGACGTCTGTATTGCCGCCATGGAGGCGTGCGATCAGACCGAGCGTTTCACCTGACAGTTGACTCTCCCCTATGGGGCATAGCGCATACTGCGGCCTTCATCAGTGAAGGGGAGTAACCCATGTCGAAGCGGATTCTTGTTCTGAACGGCAACCCAAAGCCGGTTAGTCTATGTCGCGATATTGCACTGCTTACGCGGGAGCGGCCGGGGCAGGGCACGAAGTAAGGCTGGTTGAGTTATCCACCCTGTCGTTCGACAGCAATCTGGCCTTGGGATATGACGCACAGCAGCCGCTGGAGCCGGATCTGCAGACCTTCCAGGACAGCATCGTGGGCGCAGCATCTGGTGGTTGTGGCGCCGGTGTGGTGGGTGGCCTGCCGGCCCGGTTCAAAGGGTTGATAGACCGGACACATTCCTGCCGGATTTGCGTTCCGCTACGAGAAAGACCAGCTTTGGCTCCAGTAGCCGCCTGCTGAAGGGCCGCCCAACCCGCTGCTGACCCTGGATACGCCCTGGTATTTCCGCTGGTTTCAGGGGGCTCCGGCGGTCAGGCAACTGGCGACACTGCAACCCTGGCGTTCAGCGGTTTTGCCCCGGTCCGGCATCAGCTGTTTGGTCCGGTGATCAAGTCCGATGCGGCTCGCCGTCAACGCTGGCTCGAAAGGCCGCCGCGCTGGGGGCCCAAGGGCGCTGATCCGGCTGATGGTGGCTCCGAAGGGTTCTGGCCGGGCGCAAAACCCTGTATCATGCGCGCTTCCATTTCCGGGGAGTTTGAATTCGATGTCCATCAAGTCTGATCGCTGGATTCGCCGCATGGCGGAACAACACGGCATGATTGAACCCTTTGAGCCGGGCCAGGTGCGCCACAACGCGGCGGGCAGCCGGATCATCTCGTACGGTACATCCAGCTATGGCTACGATGTGCGCTGCTCGCGGGAATTCAAGGTGTTCACCAACATCCACTCCGCGACGGTCGATCCCAAGGATTTTTCCGACAAGAGCTTCGTCGATATCGAAAGCGATGTCTGCATCATTCCCCCCAACTCGTTTGCATTGGCGCGTACGGTCGAGTATTTCCGCATTCCCCGCAATGTGCTGACCATCTGTCTGGGCAAGTCCACCTATGCCCGCTGCGGAATCATCGTTAACGTGACCCCGCTGGAACCGGAATGGGAAGGCCACGTGACCCTGGAATTCTTTCCAACACCACCACCTTGCCGGCGAAAATCTATGCCAACGAAGGTGTGGCGCAGATGCTGTTCCCTGGAATCCGACGAAGAGTGCGAAGTGTCCTACAAGATCGCGGCGGCAAGTATCAGGTCAGACCGGTGTGACGCTGCCGAAGACCTGATCGTGCCCGACGCTGCAGTGTGACGAAAAAGCCGGCCGTCTTCGCGACCGGCTTTTTTTGTGCCTGTGTTTTGTGAGCGGCGGCCGTGCGAGCCTTGCGCATGTCCGTGATCAACGCTGCCACCGGTTTGAGAAAATATCCCGATTCCGTTCAGTCGCTGTTCAGCGGAAACTGCAGTAAGCTTAGGGTCTATCGCGTTATCTGCGCGACGACATCGCAAGGAGCAAACCACATGAGACGCCCATTCAATCTGATCGCCATGGCGCTGGCCACGTTCTGCTGGTCGCCTGCAGCAGCAACCCCTCCATCGAAAGCGACATGGAAATGATGGTGCACCGGACTGGGTGAACGAAGGAACGCAGGCAGTCAGCGACGACGATGGCCGGCTGATTTACGGCGTGGGCTCGGCCCCGGTGCTGAATGACGTTGCCCTGCAAACCGCCGCGGCTGACAGCCGTGCCCGTGCCGAAGTGGCTCGCGTTGTTTCCACCTTTATCGACAGTACCGTGTCTGACTACAGTGCCAGTGCCGGCGGCGACAGCAAGGCCGCACTGAACATTGAACAAAACATCAAGGCCACCACTCAAACAGCCTTGAATGGCGCGAAAATCAAGGGCCGCTGGCGTGATCCGGATACTGGCACCGTCTATTCATTTGCGGAAATGGACATGAAGGCGCTGAACGACGCCATCGCTGCCGCCGGCAAACTGTCCGACAGTTTCAAACAGTTCTACACCCAGAAAGCCAACGCCAACTTTGATCGCTTTGTGAAGGAAGCCAAATAATGAAAAAGATACTGATTGCCTTGATGGCGCTGCTGATCACTGCCTGCGGAACCACGGTGGAGCGGGTGGCGACTGATGAAACCATCGATCTGTCCGGTGCCTGGAACGACACCGATTCCCGCCTGGTGGCAGAAGAAATGATTCAGGATGCCCTGTCCCGCCCCTGGTTGGGTGAATTCACCGGTCGCAGCGGCAAGCGTCCCGCGGTGATCGTGGGCACTGTGCGTAATCTGAGCCACGAACACATCAATGTGAAAACCTTCGTGGCCGACATGGAACGCGAACTGGTGAATTCCGGCCGCGTCGATTTCGTGGCGTCGCGGGATGAGCGCGGTGAAATCCGTGACGAGCGCATCGACATGGATCTGAATGCCAGCGAAGCCACCCGCAAGGCGGCGGGTCAGGAACTGGGTGCGGATTTCATGCTGATCGGCCAGATCAATACCATCATCGACGCCGAAGGCCGCGAGCAGGTGCGCTACTACCAGGTCGACCTTACCATGGTGAGCATGGTCGACAACCGCAAGGTGTGGCTCGGACAGAAGAAGATCAAAAAATACGTCAAGAACGCCAAGCTGCGCTACTGATCCGGGGCAAGGATGATCCGCTTCCGCAACATACTGGCGCCAGCCTTCGGGTTGGCGCTGTTGCTTGTGCAGGGCTGTTCGGCCTGGCAAGTGAATCGCATTGCAGACCAGTTGCCGGTCATGGGCCCACAGAACGCGTTGCAGGAACTCGACAAGATCGAGCCGCCAGAGCGTGACAAGGCCCAGTACCTGCTCAATCGCGGCACCCTGAGTTTCTATCTGGGTGATCTGGCGTCCAGCCGCGCGGATCTGGCTGCGGCTGCCCGCATCATGGAAGCCCTTCAGGCCAGCAGCGTGACAGAAAACCTGGCCGCCGTATCTACCAATGAAACGTTACGCAGCTACACCGGCACCCCCACGGACCAGGTGATGGTGCACGTACTGCTGGCGCTGACCTATCTGTGTGAAGGTGATCTGGATGGCGCCCGCGTGGAGATCCTGCAGTCGCAGGTGGCCATGCAGCGCCTGGCGAAAGCAGACAGCACCAGTGGCCAGCTCGCTGTGGCGCGCTTTGTGGCGGGTGTGATCTATGAGTTGAACAGGGAATGGGACGACGCCCTGATCAGTTACCGGCAGGCCCATGGCATTCTGACCGAACGCAACGAGCCGATTCCCCTGGCATTGCAGGACAGTCTGCTGCTGCTGACCCGGCGCCAGGGCATCAAGGATGAATACAAACAGTTCAAGAAAGCGTTTGGCCGGGATGCCGACGGTGCAGCGGATCAGCCTGAAGTTTTTCTGATCTATCTCGACGGCGTGGTATCCACCAAGACTGAAGCCCGTCTGTCCGTGGTGGCGGGGGAACATGCCCAGCTGATTTCAGTGGTGTTGCCGTTCTATCCGCCGGTGCGCCATATCAGCCGGCCACTGCTGGTGCAGGTTGGAGCGCAGCGCCAGAGCAGCGGGATTATCGAGAATCTGGACACCCGGGAGCGGGACGATCTGGCCGATGAAATGGCCACCATCATGGCAACCGCAACGGCACGGGCGGTGGCGAAATACAATCTGGTGAATGAAGCGCAGAACAAGAGTGAACTGGGCGGATTGCTTGCCAACATTGCGACCATTGCCACCGAGCAGGCGGACGTACGCAGCTGGAACATGTTGCCGGCCAATATTCAGGTCGCGCGACTGGCGGTGGCGGAAGGTGCCATGGTGCAATTGCCGGAGTGGACTGAACCCGTTCCCGCCGGCGTGCAGCTGGCGCTCAGCCGCGGGCGTGACGGCGTGCTGGTGGTGTCGGCGCTCAGTCCTTCCATATTGGGATATCCGCCCAGCCCTGTTGCCAATCCGGTGTCCACGGCGGATGCCAACGACGTTGCGAACCCAGCCGCAATCAACACTGAATCTAACCAACAACCGGTGACCACCCCATGAGATACCCTATGGACAGGATCATTCGTATTGGCGCACTGGCCGCTGCCCTGCAACTGGCAGGTTGCGCGACTTCCATTCCCGACTGGATCGATAATCCTTCGGCCGGTTATTCCGAACAGCAGTACCTGAGTGCGACCGGTTCGGCGGATGACCGCCAGACGGCCGCTGACCGGGCGCTGGCGAATCTGGCAAAGATTTTTGAAGTGCAGGTGACGGAATCGAGCCTGGATTTTTCGTCGGCCCAGGTGAGTAGCGGGGCGGAGGGGGCCATTGCCAGCAATGAACAGCGCCTCAGTCGCACCATCAATACCGAAGCACGTCAGGTGGTGGAAGGTGCCAAGGTGGTGGAGTATTACGAAACCGAGCAGGGGCGCATTCATGCACTGGCGATACTGGACAGGCAGGCAGCGGCCAGCCGTTTCCGCCAAAGCATTCTGGAAGCCGATCGCAAGGTTGACAGTCTGATGGCCTATGCCGAACAGCAGGCGCCCAATCCGGTGGCGGCCCTGGCTGCACTGAATCAGGCGCGCCTGGTACAGGCATCGCGCGATCAGGTACAACGCAGTCTGCTGGTGGTGGCCGATGGCCAGGGTATCAATGCCCGCCACAGTACCGCCGTGATCGAAGACACCATCCGGCAGGCATTGGCGAGCCTGCGCTGTGCCGTTGAGGCGGACGATCCGTCTGTGAAGATGGAGCTGCAGCGGGCGGTGGGTCAGCTGGGTATCCAGATCGATCCGGCGTCCAATCTGCGCTTTACCGGCCTGATGGATACCACGGCCCCCGAGCGCAGGCAGGGCTGGTACTGGATACGGGGTTCCTACGAACTGGTGCTCACCGATGGCAATACCGTGATCGGCAAGCAGCGCTGGCCGGTCAAAGCCTCCGCAACCGATGAATCCCTGGTGGGTCAGCGTCTGCGCGACAGTTTGAATCAGCAGCTGCCCGGTCAGCTGTTCGAGATGCTGACCACCTCCACTGAACAGTAGTTATTTCAATTCGAAGCGGACGATATCCAGCTGGAACTCGTCCCCCTCGTCATTCTGGTGAACGCGCACCGGAATGGCGGGGTACTGATGGTGCAGCCAGATCTCGGTCTTGCGTTCCGGGTCGCGGTGAATACGCTGCAGATGCCAGGTCTTGATGGTACCAATCGCGGTCTGCAGTTCCGGCTGGTCGATCAGGATCAGTTCATTGGTGCCAATCTTTTTCTTTTCAGCTTCCAGATACTGGATGTGTTCCTGTTCGGGAGCGAGCAGCCGCGCCAGCTCGATGCTGCCGCTGAGCGGGTCCTGGGCGTTGGGCTGTAGCGGAAAGCTGCCCGTCTTGCCTTTGTAGTCGTAGCGGCCAGTATTTTTGCCCCAGTCGAAGTCCAGTGCCGCCTTGCGCCGGCTGAAGAAGCTGCCACGGTTGGAGCGGTACTGCAGCGGTTTGAGCTGGCCGTCTTCCACCATGAATACGCTGGTTTCTTCGAGGGAATAGATCATCGCTTCGGCCCGGTACTGCAGCTGATAGCGGTTGTTGCCCAGGGCCTTGAGTTCGCGCACGCCCAGATCGCCCACCGCCAGCCCGTTGGCGCGGCCTTTGTAATGGGCCTCGAAGGGTTGCAGAACCTGATTCAGGTCGGCAGCCAGGAGTGGCATTGCCAGCAGGGATGACAGCAGCACCAGCAGCCGCAGGGTAACAGCCATGTTTATTCCTCGGTCAGATCCAGGCCGGTGGTGGGCAGCGGCTTGCCATCCAGATAAGCCACATCGCCTTTGACCGTGAGTGCACCCTGGCAGAACAGGGCCACGCAGGCCGGATAGAGTTTGTGTTCCAGTCGTTGCACTTTTGCCGCCAGCGAGTCTGCCGTGTCATCGCTGGCAATGGCAACCCGAGCCTGCCCGATCACCGCGCCGGCATCCAGTTCCGGCGTCACAAAATGCACGCTGCAGCCATGCTCCGTTTCACCGGCGTCGATGGCGCGGGCATGGGTGTTCAGGCCTTTGAACTTGGGCAACAGGGACGGGTGAATGTTCACCAGACGGCCCTCGAAATGCCGCACAAACCCGTCGGTGAGGATGCGCATGAAGCCGGCCAGTACCACCAGCGCCGGCTGCCGGGCTTCGATCGCCTGCTGCAGGGCCTGATCAAAGGCATCGCGGCCGTCATATTCCTTGTGATCGATTACCTGTGTGGGAATGCCGTGGCGGGCGGCCCGCTCCAGTCCCATTGCGTCCGGGCGGTTGCTGATGACCAGGGCGATGTGACCGTGAATCTGGCCTGCTTCAATGGCGTCGATGATGGCTTGCAGATTGGTGCCGCTGCCGGAAATCAGGACAACGATGGCGGGGGATTGGCTCATGAATTGGCTGTCTGGCTGGTGAAACGGGTATGGAGGCAGCCGCAGGGCCATTGAGCACCTGCGGCCGGAAGAGCATCAGAGGCCCTTGAGCACGGTTTCCGGTTCCTGATCAGTGCTGGCAACGATGTTACCTACGATCCAGGCGGTTTCGCCCAGGTCTTTGAGAATACCCAGGGCCTTGTCGGCTTGTTCGCTGCCAACGCAGATGACCATGCCCACGCCGCAGTTGAAAGTGCGGTGCATTTCCCGCATCGCCACGTTGCCGCTCTGCTGCAGCCACTGGAACACCGCTGGCAGCTGCCAGCTGGTGGTGTCGATTTCCGCCTTGGTGTATTCCGGCAGTACCCGCGGCACGTTTTCCAGCAGGCCGCCGCCGGTAATATGGGCCAGCGCCTTCACTTCCACCTGTTCGGCCAGGGCCAGCAGGTTCTTGACGTAGATGCGGGTGGGCTCCAGCAGCAGGTCTTTCAGCGGCTTGCCGTCCAGTTCCTGGTTCAGGTCAGCCTTGGCGACCTCGATGATCTTGCGAATCAGGGAATAGCCGTTGGAGTGGGGGCCGGAGGAGGCCAGGGCGATCAGCACGTCGCCGGCCTTGACCTTGCTGCCGTCGATGATGTTGGCTTTTTCCACCACGCCGACGCAGAAACCGGCCAGATCGTAGTCGTCGCCTTCGTACATGCCGGGCATTTCGGCAGTTTCGCCACCCACCAGGGCACAGCCGGCCTGCTCGCAGCCGGTGCCGATGCCGGTGATGACGCTTGCGGCCACGTCCACATCCAGGTGCCCGGTGGCGTAATAGTCGAGGAAGAACAGGGGCTCGGCACCGGTGACAATCAGATCATTCACACACATGGCCACCAGATCGATACCCACGGTGTCGTGCTTTTTCAGATCGATAGCCAGACGCAGCTTGGTGCCCACGCCATCGGTGCCGCTCACCAGTACCGGCTGGCGGTACTTGGCGGGGATTTCGCACAGGGCGCCGAATCCGCCCAGGCCACCCAGGACTTCCGGCCGCCGGGTGCGCTTGGCCACGCCCTTGATCCGCTGGACCAGCTCGTTACCGGCCGTGATATCGACGCCGGCGTCCTTGTAGCTGAGGGAGGGTTGAGACGGGTTCGACGGTTGCTTCGACATAGGGCGCGTTGGGTCCGTATCTGGGTGAAAAGGGGGCCGCAAGGGCGACAGGGGGCGTATTCTATCAGGACTTGCCGCCAAGCCCAATCACGAAGGGCGGGCACCACAGGTTTCGGTTTTAACCCTGTCGGCTCCGTTGTACACTCTCGCGCTCGAGCGATTCTTGAGGTATCCCGGGACGTTATGAAGAAGTCGGCGCAGGCTCTGTATACATTGCTGGTTGCGGCATTGCTGATGATGACCGCAGGTCTGGTGCAGGCGGCCCAGGTGAAAGGGCTGTACCAGGCGTCCATTCCGGTTGCGGATCGCAGCGATGCTGAGCGCAAGCGGGCGGTGGCAGATGGCTTCCTCCAGGTGCTGGTAAGGGTGAGCGGGGATTCCGCCGTGGCGTTTCAGGAAACGGTTCAGGCGGCCCAGGGTAGCGCCGAACGCTATGTCGTACAGTACGGCTATGAAACCCGTTCCGAAACGGTGGCGGGCTCCGCCGGTGTATACCTGAACATCCAGTTCGATGCCAACGGCATCAACAATCTGCTGCGCCGTAACAGCCTGCCGTTGTGGAGTAGCAACCGGCCCCGCATTCTGGTCTGGATGGCCTGGGAACAGGGGCTGGATCGGGAACTGGTCAATAGCAACAGCATGCCAGGGCCCTTCCAGATGCTTCAGGATGAAGCCCGTCGCCGTGGTGTTTCCCTGCGTTTTGCGGATTTTGATGCCGATGATCAGGCCCTGGTGTCGCTTGGTGACATCTGGGGCATGTTCCCGGAGCCGGTGCTGGCTGCTTCCCAGCGTTATCAGACGCCGGTGGTGTTGATGGCCAAGGTGCGGGAATCCGCCACAGCCATTCAGATCAATGCGATGCTGCAGCTCGATGGCCAGCCCGTATGGATCGAGGTGGCGCGCGGGGATGTGGCCTCGGGATTGCGTCAGCTGGTGGATCAGGTGGTCGACAAGGTGGGTGCCAAGTATGCCCTGGTTGCGTCCGATGGCGCGGCTGAGCAGATCGTGCTGGACGTCAGCGCCGTCGATGGTCTCAATGATTATGCTGCGCTGACCCGCTACCTGGACTCCCTGCTTGCCATCACGACCTACCGCATGCAGGTGGTCGACGGCAACCGGATCCGCTTTCTGGTAACGCCCGCCAGTGGACTCGAGGCTTTGGAGCAGACCTTGCGGGTCGATCGCAAACTGGTACCGGTTGAAGATGCGCCTGTGCAGGAACCGGTTGTAGTACCTGCCGAGCCTGCGGCAGAGCCCGTGCTGGATGCAACAGAGGCCGGCATGGATGACGCCGCCATTGCGAGCCGCAGCCTGCAACGGAAACAGCCCCGGCCCCTGTGGTCGTCCGTTACCGCTGGCGAGGCTGAAGGACGGGAGCCGTTCGTGACGGATTACCTGCGTCAGATTCCCAACACTCACTGTCCTGCGCATCGCGCTGGTGGTGCCGTTCGCCGTGATGTTGCTGCGGGAGCAGTACATGGCGGCGCTGGTGCTGCTGTTCATTGCCGGGTTCACCGATGGCCTTGATGGGTTTCTGGCCCGTTACTTTGGCTGGCGCACCCTGTTCGGTTCCATTGCCGATCCGGTGGCCGACAAGATTCTGCTGGTAACTACCTATCTTTGCCTGGGCTGGCTTGGCCAGATGCCCTGGTGGCTGGTGGCAGTAGTGGTTGGCCGCGATGTCATTATTTTTTCGGGGGCCATCGCTTACTGGTTTCTGGTGGGCAAGTATCAGGGACAGCCCACCTGGGTCAGCAAGGTCTGTACGTTCTGCCAGATCCTGGTGGGTATCGCCATCGTTGCGCATCAGGCGTTTCTGCCGCTTCCCGGCTGGTTTTTCTCCGGGTATCCGTGGCTGTTGCTGATCCTCTGTCTGGTCAGCCTTTATCAGTATGTCCAGATGGGGGTGCAGGGATATCGCCAGCGTCACCGAGGCCGTCCCGCATGACTGATGCCGCCCTTGTCCAGCTGACATTGCCCCTGTCCGGGGTGCCTGATCCCGACTTCGCCAGCTTTTATCCCAAAGGCAACGAGCAGCTGCTCTACCGTTTGCAGCGCTTGGCAGATGGTGACGAGCGTGCACTGTTCTATCTGTGGGGCAGCGGGTCAGCAGGCAAGAGTCATCTGCTGCAGGCGTTGTGCCTGCAGGCGCAACAGCAGGGTATCGGATGCCTCTATCTGGCGGGACGGGAACTGCTGCGGTTGCAGGCAGATGTGCTGGCGGAAATGCAGGACTGGGATCTGCTGTGTATCGATGATGTGGACCGCCTGCTGGGAACCGCCAGCTGGGAGGAAGCGCTGTTCCACCTGTATAACCGCCAGCGGGATGCCGGTGCGAGTCTGGTGGTGACCGCCAGCCTGCCGCCACGTCAGTTGCCACCTTTGCTGGCGGATCTGCAATCACGGTTCATGGCCATGGAACTGTATCAGGTGCACAGCCTTACCGATGACGACAAGTGTCAGGTACTGTGTCAGGCAGCCCACCAGCGCGGCTTCGCCCTCAACGATGAGGTGGCTGCGTTCATCCTGCAGCGTTCCAGTCGTGACATGCTGTCATTGCAGCAGGTGTTGCAGCGGCTTGACCAGCAGTCCCTGTCCCAGCAGCGTCTGATCACCCTGCCTTTCGTCAAGCAGGTAATGGGCTGGTAGCACAATCTGATTGTCCACGGGTCGCTGCTGTAATCCTTTGATCCCCTCTACCAGTGTTATATGCTACGTCCGAATCATTCATGACACGGAACCCTGTTGTGTTGAAGGGATTGTATAGCTGGAAGATCTGTCCATTTCTGATGGTTCTGATGCTGTTGACGGGCTGGCTGCAACCGTCGGCGGTGCAGGCGCACGAATCGCATCCGGATATTGCGAAGTTACCAAGTCATTTGGCGGGGTTTGATCTGACGCCGTTCCTGTCCCATTGGTTCGATACTGATTCCGTTACGTCGGTGGAAAAGGCGCAGCAATACTGGCAGGCAGAAAAGTTCAATGCCATGGGCCACCAGGCGCCGAACTTTGGCTTTTCGCGCGGACATTTCTGGTTTCGTGTCGCGCTCTTCAACAGCCAGTCGAACCGTCGACCCATTCTGCTGGAAGTCGATTATCCCGTTCTGGATCAGCTTGAATTCTACTGTTATGGCCCGTCGGGTGTGCCGACGTACTTTCCCGGTGGCGATCATCTGCAATACGACAGCCGGGTAGTCAAGGTACGCAATTATGTGGTGCCACTGTCCCTGGAACCACTGGCGCAGACCACCTGTTTTATACGGGTCAGTTCCGAAACCAATATTCTGTTTCCGCTACGCGCATTCGACATGTTGCCCTATATCGAAAACCAGCAGCGAGTCGAGTGGGGGCTGGGTATTCTGTATGGCATTGCACTGGCGCTACTGCTGTACAACGCCGTGCTTTACCTGACAACACGTGAAGCGCTGTATCTGTATTTCATCCTCCATGTGATTGGTGGTCTGGGGTATACCACCCTGATGGATGGCACGCTGGCCAACTTCTGGATCAGTCTGGAATTGCAGGATCTGGGGGTGCTGGCCAGCCTCAGTCTCTGCATCGGTGCGGCGATTCTGTTTGGTCTGGAATTTCTTGATATCAGACGCACCTGGCCGCTGGGAAATACGCTGGGCATCCTGTTGTTCGCGTTGGCTTGTGCGCTGAGTGTGGCGTCACTGATCGTGCCCCTGATGCTGGCCCATATCCTGTCGGCGGTGTTGACGCTAGTGGTCTGTGTTTATTTGCTGACGCTGGGACTGCGGCGCTGGCGTGATGGTTATGCGCCTGCGCAGATTTATGTAGTGGGTTATGGCGCGGTCATGCTGATGGGCATGTGGATGGCGCTCAATGTGCTGGTGCTTCGGTCGGATGTGCGCTGGATTACCTACGGCCTCAGTCTGGCCTGGATCAGCGAAGTGTTGCTGCTGTCGCTGGGACTGGGTTATCGCATCCAGCAGACACGGCGTGAACGTTCGGCGCTGAGTCAGCAGGTGCAGGCGGCGGTGCAGGAAAGTCACACCAAAACCGAGTTCATGGCAAAGATCAGCCACGAAGTGCGGACACCCATGAACGGTATCATGGGACTGGTGGAGCTGCTGTTTGCCACCCCGTTGCGGGATGACCAGCGCCGCTATCTGACGGCGATCAAGCACGCTGGCATCGGCCTGCAGGATGTGATCAATGATGTGTTGGATTATTCCCGGATTGAAGCAGGCAAGCTGGAACTGAATCCGGCCGTGTTCGAACTGGAGCCGCTGCTGCAGGATGTGTGCGCCATCTACGAATTCGAAGCGCGCAACAAACGCATCGAGCTGGGCTGTTTCATTGCCGAAGGCACGCCGCTGCAATTGCATGGTGATGCCGGTCGCATCCGTCAGGTGTTGCTGAATCTGTTGTCGAATGCACTGAAATACACGCAGCGTGGCTTTGTGCACATCAATGTGCAGCTGACAGATCAGATTCTGGCAGAGCAACTGGTGATCCGGTTTGAAGTGGAAGATTCCGGCGTTGGCATATCAAGCCAGGATCAGCGCAAGCTGTTCCAGAACTTCTCCCGGATTCAGGCGGAAGGCGTGGCGTCGGTTGCGGGCAGTGGTCTGGGCCTTGCCATCAGTCAGCAGATTGTCGAACGCATGGGCGGTGAGATGGGTGTCAAGAGCGAGTTTGGTCGCGGCTCCTGTTTCTGGTTCCAGTTGCCGCTGGGGCTGCCGGACAATGTGCGTATTGCCGAGCAGGCTGTTGCCCTTGATCTGTTTGATGGGGGCGCGTCTCTGACCACAGCGATCAACCCGGACATTAAACGGGACCCATCGCCAGCGGAACCCCGGCTAATGGACGGCGCGCTGGCGCGCATTTTGGTCGTGGAGGATAACGACATCAACCAGAGTGTGATGACGGGCTTTCTGCAAAAACTCAATCTCTCGGTCGCGCTGGCGGACAATGGGCGCACCGCAGTGGAGCTGATTCAGCAGGGTGAGCGGTACGACCTGATCCTGATGGATTGCGAGATGCCGGTGATGGATGGCTACGAAGCCGCCAGCCGCATTCTCAAATGGCAGCGGGAACAAGGGCTTGCTGTGACGCCAATCATTGCGTTGTCGGCCCACGCGCTGGATAAACACAAGGATCTGGCGCTGGCAGCGGGCATGGTGGACTACCTGGCGAAACCGCTGACGTTCCGGCAGTTGGTAGACAAAATGCGCCGTTATATTGATCTGCCAGTGGATGCCGCCCTGCTTGCGTAATGGCCTGCGGGTTGATACTGGCCAAAAGTTGTTTAGTCAGGACAAAGCCAGTATGCTTGGTCGATCAATAAAAAAATCAGCCATTTGATTTAATTGCGTTATTTGGTTACCTGATTGGTCTACTGCAGAGCGTGTTATGCATCAACGTTTGGTACCGGCCACGCTGATCCCGGGCATTATCGATCTGGCCATTAAAAACCGCATCAATGTCGAACGGATTTTTGCCACGGCAAAAGTCGATCCTGCCATCATCGGAAATTCCGGTGCATTCCTTACCTTTGAACAAATCCTGCGTCTGTTCAACGCCGCCTATCAGGCCATGAATGATCCAGCGTTTGGCATTCGTCTGGGTGAATCCGTGCAGTATCACACCCTGGATCTGCTGGGGCAGGTGGTGGCCACCAGCCGCAATCTGCAGGAAGCACTGGACGAACTGTTCCAGTTCAAGGATCTGGTAGCGCCGTTCACCACCTTTGGCCTGGAACTGAAAGGCAAACTGGCGTATCTGACTTACTCCATCGATACCACCATGATCAAAAAGAATCTGGCGCTGCATCATGATCTGGTGGCAGCGACGGTGGTGACGATTGCCAACGCGCTGACCGAAGGTGGCTTGCGCTTGAAGGAAGTACGCTTTGTCCACGGCAAACCGGATTATGCGGATGAATACGAACGCGTGTTCAAGGTGCCGGTGAGTTTCGAATGCCTGCGCAATGAAATCATCATCGATCGTGATCAGCTGCGGGAACCGTTGCTGACGTCCTATCCGGAATACCACGATCGCATGCAGACACTGGCGCGGGAAAAATTGCGTTCGCTCGAACTGGGGCAATCCCTGGAGGCGAAAATCGCCAACTTCGTCAGCAAGAATCTGGGTGTGCGTGCCACGCAGCTGGAAGACGTGGCGGATCATTTCAACATGACGCCGCGCACGCTGCAGCGCAAACTCAAGCAGGAAGGTACGTCATTCGTGGCAGTGCGGGATCGTTGCCGGCATACCCGCGCATTACGGGATCTGGGTGATCCGTCGGTGGAAATCGAAACGCTGGCGGAAGTGCTCGGTTTTTCCGATACCTCAAATTTCTATCATGCCTTCAAGCGCTGGGAAGGTGTTTCCCCCGGCATTTACCGCAAGCAGGCGCTGGAAGAACGGCGTTTATCCTGATTCTGCTATCCTGGATGCCGGTGCCCCCGAATCTGGCGACTGAGCCAACAGCGCCAGCTTCTCCTGAATCAGCTTGAAAGCCACTGCAAGATGTTGTTGTGCCGTGGCACTCAGCGTCTGTTCCAGCTCGAACGATTCGCCGCCCAGACTGAGCAGATAGCAGGGCGGTGGTGGTTCCCCGAAAGTGGATTCATACAGGAAGAGCAGACTTTCCGCCGGCAGATAATGGCTGGAAAAATGCAGCTGACTGCCAGGCTGCACGCGTTGCCATTGCACGCCGCTGTCAGCATCCGTGTGGGCATCGACAAAAATCCCGCAGTCAGTGCTCTTCAGATCAAAGATATGTTCCGGCGCCAGCTGAAAATCCAGAATCAGTTGAATATGGGCATACGCCGCTGGATCGGCCGCGAAGGTTTCCTGCAGCATGGCGTGCAGATGCTCACCCAATGCGTCATCGCCACGGGCTTCGTTGCCGAACAGAAAAATGCTAATGCGCGTGGGTGATGGAGCCATCGCTGTTCCGTTGCAGGTGATCGATCAGTGCGCCGCTTTCGTGTTGCAGATCCAGCTGCAGTGGCATTTGTCCCACCGCATGGGTGGCGCAGGACAGGCACGGGTCGTAGGCGCGCACCGCCACTTCCACCAGGTTGAGCAGTTCCGGTGTCAGTTGTTTGCCATCCAGATGCTGGCGCGCAACGCTGCGGATGGTTTCGTTCATCGCCTGATTGTTGCTGGTGGTGGATACGATCAGGTTGGCCATGGTGACGCGATCTTCGTCATCGATTTTGTAGTGATGGAACAGAGTGCCGCGAGGTGCTTCGATCACGCCAATGCCTTCGTGGCGTTTGTTGCCACTGCGTTGCAGATCATCGCTGAGAATGTCGGCATCCTGCAGCAGTTCGGCGATGGCTTCGGCGCAGTGCAATGCTTCGATCATGCGCGCCCAGTGAAACAGCAGCGGTGATTGCGCTGGGGTTCCGTTCTGCTGTTTGAATACCTGACGTGCCTGTTCGGCCCTTGGTGTCGTGATCTGGTCACAGATATTGATGCGGGCGAGGGGGCCAACACGGTACCAGCCCTGTTCGGGACCCTGCTGGATCAGAAACGGGAATTTCATGTAAGACCAGGATTTCACCTGCTCCTGAATCAGATCGAAATAGCGGGTGCAGGGGAATTGATCCTGCAGCAGCGTGCCGTCGGCAGTCATGACCCGCAGATTGCCATCGTACAATTCCAGTTCGCCCTGTGGGCCGGTCAGGCCAAGAAACGGTGAAGTGATCTGGCCAAACTGGCGATGGAAATCAGCGTTCTGCTCCGTGAGTGTTTGCACCAGCTGTACGGTCTGTTCGCACCAGTCGGTGATGTCCGCTACGCTGTTGGCGAGCGGCAGTATCTTGTCGTGGGTCAGCGGTGCATTCATGCCACCGGGCATGGCGGCCATACCGTGAATGCGTTTGCCGGAAATCGCTTCGAGCACCTGCTGGCCGAACTTGCGGATCTTCACACCCTTGATGGCGATATCGGGATATTGCCGGATAACGGCCACGATATTGCGCTGTTCGATGGGACTCTGAAAACCGAACAGCATGTCCGGCGATGCCAGATGAAAGAAGTGCAGGGCGTGGGACTGCAGCACCTGGGCAAAGTGCATCAGGCGCCGCAGTTTGAGTGCGGGCGCCGACAGCTGGTCCACACCGGCGATCATGTCGATGGCCTTGCCGGCCGCCAGATGATGGCTGACGGGGCAGATGCCGCACAGACGTTGTACCACCATCGGCAATTCCCAATACGGTCGGCCCTGAATGAATTTTTCGAAGCCGCGGAATTCCACGATGTGCAGACGGGCCTGGGTAACGACGCCCGCATCGTTCACCAGCAGGGTCACTTTGCCATGACCTTCCACCCGGCTGACCGGTTCAATGACGATCTGTTTGTCGTTCATCAGTCGAATCGCCTCAATTGATAGTCCAGACGGGGTTCACGCTGTTGCAGTACGGCGTCCAGCAATTCCACGAATGCATCTGCAGGCGGTGGGCATCCCGGCAGAAAATAATCCACCTGCACCAGGGCATGGATCGGAATTACCTTTGGCAGCAATGCGGGTAATTCAGGATCACTGGGAATCTGCGGATCCACCACGCCCAGGCCATTCAGATAGGATTCTTCCAGACATTCCTGCACTGTGTAGTGATTGCGCAGGGCAGGCACACCGCCGTTGATGGCGCAGGCACCTACCGCCACCAGAATTTTGCAGTGCTTGCGGAATTCCTCCAGCACATGGACGTTTTCTTCATTGCACAGTCCGCCTTCGATCAGGCCGATATCACAATCACTCACCTGCTTGATGTCGGTGAGCGGTGAACGGTCGAACTCGATGTGATCGATCAGCGCGACGATGCGTTCGTCCATATCCAGAAACGACATGTGACAGCCGAAACAGCCGGCGAGGGAACAGGTGGCAACCTTGAGTTTGCGCGGGCTCATGGCTGTTGCTCCTCGTCGGGGCGGTGATTGCCGCGAATATGAATGGGCTGGGCGTCATAAAGGCGCTGGCCGATGGGAATCTGATAATTATTGGTGCGTGGCAGCAGACAACCGACCGGACAGATATGGGCGGCGTGATCCTGTCCGCTAAAGGCAGTGTCGCCCAGTTGGCCGGAATCCGCGTGGGCAAACAGGTAGCTGTCACCGCCGCGACCGCCGATGCCAAAAATGTTTTTGTGATCCTGTTGCTGGGCACTGCGGGTGCACAATTCGCAAAAAATGCAGCGATCCTGATCGACAAACATATCCGGATGGGAGCCGTCAGTGCGGCGCTGCGGATACAGTTGCGGAAATGTGGTGTGGGTCATGCCCAGATCGTAGGCCAGCGCCTGCAGCTGACAGTTGCCACTGACTTCGCAGC
This sequence comes from Gammaproteobacteria bacterium, assembly GCA_041395845.1. Taxonomy (GTDB): domain Bacteria; phylum Pseudomonadota; class Gammaproteobacteria; order Pseudomonadales; family Ketobacteraceae; genus Ch67. Next base: position 226,442 of record JAWKZS010000002.1, on the reverse strand, counting down.
TGGGGCACAGATGATTGCCTTCGGTGAACAGCAATTCCACCAGCTGACGGCGTTGATCGCGCAGCCGTTTGCTGCCACTTTCCACTTTCATATCGTGCTGGGCCGGCGTAGTGCAGGCGGCTCTCACACGGCCATCGATGCGCACGATGCAGAGGCGGCAGCTGCCGTGGGGTGTCAGGCCTTCATGAAAACACAGGTGGGGAATGTAGTGTCCCGCCTCTATGACAGCCTGCATGACGGTTTGACCTTGCGTGAAGACAATGGCGTCGTCATCGAGCCAGAAACGCAGTTCGCTCATGTCAGCAGGACTCCCGTTGCAGCCAGGCCAGGGCGGGCCGGCCAGCGGTCTGGCCCAGTCCGCAGTGGCTGGTATCGTTGATGGTGTGGGCCAGCTCCATCATGGCGATGCGCTTGCGGGCGTCCAGCGGATGGGACAATTCCCGCTGCAACACCTGGGTACCGGCACGACAGGGCGTACAGAATCCGCAACTTTCATGGGCAAAAAATGCGGTGAAGTTGCGGGCAATATCCTGCAGCGAGCGACTGCTGTCAAAAATCATGATGGAACCGCCGGGCGATACGGATTCATAGGCCAGCGGCAGATGACATTGCGAATGATCGATCAGCGTGCCCGATGGCCCACCCAGTTGCACCCAGGTGGTATCCTGGGCGCCGCAATGTTGCAGCAGTTCGTCGACCGATATTCCGAATGTGCATTCGTAGATGCCCGGTCGATCACAATCACCTGAAACACTGTGGACATGGCTGCCGGCAGAATCTGCAGTGCCCAGCTGGCGGAACGCATCAGCTCCGTGAACTGCAATCCAGGCCGCAGCAATAAAGGTTTCCACATTGTTCACCACTGTCGGCATCCGGTGCAGGCCTTCATTCACCGGAAAGGGCGGTTTGATGCGGGGAATGCCGCGCTTGCCTTCGACGGATTCCAGCAGCGCGGTTTCTTCACCGCAGACATAGGCGCCGGCACCCAGGTGGATTTCGATATCAAAGCCGGGATGCAGCCAGTGGTGCTGGCGCCAGCGTTGCAGGTGGGCCTGCAGATACGCGTACAGAAACAGATACTCGCCCCGCAGATAAATAATTCCTTTGCGGGCGCCGATGGCGTGGGCGCACAGGGTCATTCCGCACAGCAGGGCATCGGCATGTTCCTGCATCAACACCCGATCCTTGAAGGTGCCCGGTTCACCTTCATCGGCGTTGCACACCACATAGCGTTCCGCTGCCGGTGTGTCGGCGCAGTGTTGCCATTTGATGCCGGTGGGAAATCCGGCGCCGCCGCGCCCGCGCAGGCCTGACGCGATCAGTGCATTCATTAGTTGACGAGGCGCCTGTTGCAGAACCGTGCCCAGAAAGGCGTCTGGCCGGACCTGCCATGACAACAGCGGTCCGCGCAGCTGGATCTGGCTGTCCACCATAAACCAGTTGGCTGGCCAGTCCTGCAGCGGAATACCCTGGCGCAGATGGTGGACAATACTGTCGATGCGATGTGGGGTCAGTCGTGTCAGGGGAAAACCGTTGATCAGCGCAGCAGGTCCCTGGTCGCTCAGACCGATGCAGGCTGTGGTGGACAACCGCACGTGGCCACTCGCTTCGGACTGACACTGGTGCATCAGTGCCGCCAGCCCCTGGTGCTGTTCGATGATATTGCTGCTGAAGCGAAGGTGCAGCTGCGGGTCCGCTTCACTGTCGAGAAAATGGTAGAAATCGATCAGCGCTTGCACCGTTGCCATGTCGGTACCGGTCTGTCGTGCCAGCCAGCGTTGTGCAGCGGGTGCAATACCACCGAAATGATGCTGTACCACGATCAGTGCCTGCAGCAGGTCTTCCCGCTGCCAGGGCCGGCCAAAGCGCTGTTGCAGCAGGCGTTGCGCCAGCGCCTGATCCCAACCGGTGTGCGGATTGGCGCGGGCAAACAGGGCATCGGCTGTGACAGGGTGATTCAGGCTCATAAAAACCGCGGACTCATCAGGCTGTTGGGTGCAATGTGCGCGAATTTATCCAGTATAGTAATGGCATGGGTCAATCGAATGTCAGTTTCAGTCTTGTGTTGAGTGGCGCCGTTCAGGGCGTTGGACTGCGTCCGCGCCTGAAACGCTGGGCCGACGAGTTTGCCATTGCCGGCTGGGTGCGCAATGACGGTGATCAGGTGCGTGCGCATATTCAAGGTGAATCAGCTGCCATCACAGCATTCCTGGCCGCATTACGCAACCGTCTTGCAGCGGTGGTGTGCGAACCGCAGCCGGCGTTATGGCAGGACTGTCATGGTTTTGTCATTGTGCCCGGTGCGGTACAGCCAGTGTCGTCATTGTGGCGGGTGCCGGCGGATCGCGGGATTTGTGCGCAATGCCACGATGAATTCCATGATCCATCCAATCGGCGTTATCAGTATCCGCTGATCAGCTGTCACGATTGCGGACCCCGTTTCAGCATCCTCCACCGCATGCCGTTTGCCCGCGCTCACACGGCCTATCATGGCTGGCAGCCCTGTGCACGCTGCCAAGCGGAATTTGCCGATCCTGCCAGCCGGCGTTTTCACAGCGAGCTGATCAGCTGCCCCGATTGCGGGCCGCGACTGCAGTTGTGGAATGGCCGGGAAACGTTAACCGGCTCGAGCGATTTCCTGCTGGCGCAAGCGGCGGAATGTCTCCGCGACGGTGGCATTCTGGCGCTGAAATCCCAGACTGCAGTTCAGCTGCTGTGTCGCGCTGATGCAGCGGACGTGGTGCAGCGTTTACGGGAACTCAAGCAGCGGCCGCGCAAGCCGCTGGCATTGCTGGTGACGTCGCTGGCGCAGGCGCGTGCACTGGCCGTGTTCGATGCCGATGAGCAGGCGCTGCTGGAAAGCCCCGAGCGTCCCATTGTGCTGCTACGCAAGCGCGAGGATAGCAGCCTTCGTATTGCACCCAACGTGGCGCCGGACGTGCCTGACTGGGGGCTGTTGCTGACGGTGTCCGGGCTGCATCTGGCCTTGCTGCAACGGATCGGCCTGCCGCTGGTCTGCACCAGCGCCAATCGCAGCGGCGAGCCGGTGCTGTTCGATAACCGTGACGTCATGGCGGCGGGCGATCTGTACGATCTGGCGTTGCTGCACGACGTAGCGATTCATATTCCGCAGGATGATTCCCTGGCGATGAGCACGTCGGGACGACCCCAGTTGCTGCGCCGGGCCCGGGGTTACGCTCATGCCATCGTCGATATTGGCGTGACCGGTCCGATCATGGCCTTGGGAGGTGACCTGAAGCATGCCGTGGCGCTGGCCCATAACGGCCGCGCGTTGCTGGGCCCCTATGTGGGGGATCTGGACACGGCAGCGGTGCAGCAACGTCAGGCCGATCTGACCGGCCGCCTCATGGCATTGCATGCGCTGGTGCCCGAGCAGATCTGTTGCGATGCACATCCGGGTTATCACAGCCGGCAGCAGGCACTGACGCACGCCACGGCACCGCGCCAGGTGCCGCATCACCAGGCCCACGTTTACACCAATCATCTGATGTGTCCCTTGCCTGAACGTTATCTTGCGCTGGCGTGGGATGGCGCAGGTTGGGGGCCAGACGGCACCCTGTGGGGAAGCGAAGCGTTTCTGGTGGATCAACATGGATGTCGACGGGTTGCCACGCTGTGGCCTTCCTCGTTGCCCGGCGGCGATCAGGCGGCGCGCCAGCCCTGGCGGATGGCGCTTGCGTTGTGCTGGCATGCCGGATTGATGGATACCACCGACGTCACCGCCGCCCTCAATCCGGCCGTTAGCGATGTGCAACGTAATACGGTCACCCGGATGCTGACGCGCAACATCAACAATCCGCAAACCCACAGCATGGGGCGGCTTTTTGACGCGGTCAGTCACGTGCTGTGCGGGGGAATCCAGCAGGCCTACGAAGGTGAAGCTGCGCTGCAACTGCAGGCGCTGGCATTGCAAACCCCGTCCTCGCCTCACCCGTTTGTCATCGAATCGGTGGAGCAGGAAACCATCTTGCTGGGGGACTGGCGCCCGGCGTGGCGCACGCTGCTGCAGAACAAAAGCCAGGACGTGGCGCCGGCGGCACTGGCCCTGGGATTTCATCGTGGACTGGTCGACTGGATGCTCGCGCTGGTGCATTATTTTGGTGTCAGTGCGCTTTCGGTCAGTGGTGGTTGCTTTCAGAACCGGCTATTGCAATCCTTGCTGCTTCAGCAGGCCGATGCGCTTGGCATTCAGGTCTATTGGCCAGCCACAGTGCCGCTTAATGACGGTGGAATCGCCCTGGGTCAACTGGCGTATGCCACTACGCAAACGGATCGCAATTCATGACGGACCAACCACGTATTCTGCTCACCCATGGCACCGGCGGCCAGGCCAGCCGGGATCTGATCCAGCAACGATTGTTGCCTGCATATGGCAATCCCCGTCTGAATGCGTTGACCGATGGCGCCGTGCTGCCTGCATTGCAGGGACTGCCTGTGTTCACCACTGACAGTTACGTGGTGCAGCCGCTGTTTTTTCCCGGTGGTGATATTGGTGAACTGGCGGTGGTGGGTACCTGTAACGATCTGGCGATGATGGGGGCAGTGCCGCGCTGGCTGTCGCTGGGATTCATTCTGGAAGAATCCTTGCCGCTGGAGGTGCTGGATCGGGTGCTCCTGTCGATCCGGCGTGCTGCTGATGCCGCTGGAGTCGAGATCGTCACCGGTGACACGAAGGTGGTGGAGCGGGGCAAGGCGGATCAGCTGTTCATCAACACCAGCGGGATCGGCGAACTGATGCAATCTGCTGCCCTGCAGCCGGGACGCATCCAGCCAGGGGACGCCATCATCGTGAGCAACGATATCGGCCGTCATGGCATGGCAGTAATGGCGCGGCGCGAAGGTATCGATCTGGATATCGATATCCAGTCCGACGTTGCCCTGCTGTCGCCGCTGATTCAGGCGCTGTTGCAGGCGGACATTGACCTTCATTGCGCCCGCGATCTGACCCGCGGCGGACTCGGCGGCGCCGTGCTTGAACTGGCCGGACAGAGTGGCTGGGGCATGCTGCTGGATGAAAGCCGGATACCGGTTTCACCGCCGGTGGCGGCGGCCTGTGAGTTACTGGGATTCGATCCGCTGTTCATTGCCAACGAAGGCTGTTGCGTACTGTTTCTGCCCCAGCAGCAGGTGCAGTCGGCGCTGGATATCCTGCAGGCATTCGGTGCCGGTCGTTGGGCATCCACGATTGGTCGAGTCACAGCTGATGATAACAGGGTGCGGATAAAAAACCGTTACGGTGTCGAACGGCCGTTGTCGTGGCATACGGTGGATCAGTTGCCCCGCATCTGCTGATGCCAGCCGTAAGCAGCGGCACCGTGTAGCGCGGCCTCGGTGTTGCTGCACAGCGCCAGTGGCACCGACCCCAGCCAGGCCTGATGGCGGGACTTGGCGCTGAACGTGCGCTGGATGGCGCGATCCCGGAACCAGTGCTGCAGATGCTGGGCAACCCCACCGGCGAAGATCACACCGCCCTCACTCCAATACTGCAATGCAGTGTTACCGGCTTCTGCGAACAGGCCCCGTACAAATAATGCGATGCAGGCGGCGGCATGAGAATCCGCCAGCGACGTCGCCTGCTGCGTGATCGCAGCGCTGTCCAGAGCATGGGCCGCCGGAAACATGGCCCGATACAGACGTGGCAGACCTGATCCGGAAAACCAGTCTTCCCAGCTGATCGCGACGTCATCATTCACCAGCGTTTTTTGCAGCAGCGCCGCGCTGGCCGGATCGAACGGTGCGAAAGACTTGTGGCCAGCTTCCGATGCCACCACACGCCAGCCTTCCTGCTGGTCGGGCAGCAGCAGGGCTTCTCCCAGGCCGGTACCTACGCTGATCACAGTCACCGGCTTTTCGAACCGCAGCGGTTTCTGATTGAGCAAAATCTGATCGGTTGCGGCAAGTCCTGGCATCGCCCAGGCGGTGGCTTCCAGATCGTTGAGCAGGATCACCTGGCGGAATCCGAACTCCGCCTGCAGCTGGCCAGCATCCAGTTGCCAGGGCAGGTTGGTCATCTGGCAGTGGCGCTGATCTTGCACGGGACCCGCAATCGCCAGCACCAGGGTGGACTCGGCAGGATGAATGGCAGCATGTTGATGCAGATAGCGATGCAGAATATCACTGGCGTCACGGGCTTCGTGATTGTCAAAACGCACGGCATGCAGCGCTTTTCCCGGTTCGGCAAAACATCCCAGCAGGGTTTTGCTACCGCCGATATCCGCTGCGATCACTGTCATCCTGATTGCTCCCCTGATCCACATTCCGGTACGCGCTGGGCCAAATCAGTGCACGCAAAACCGCCCTGAGCCCGGCACAAAACTGCCACAGGCGTCATGATATTCGATTGATAATTGTCAATCTGCCAGCAACAATAGTCTGATCTAATCCAGTGCTGGATAGCAATTCCCTCTGCAACAGGACATCCACCATGGCCGGAACCCGCTTTAATATTGAAGTTCAGCCGCGCATTCCCGAATCACTGTGTCGCCTTGAAGAACTTGCCAACAATCTGCTGTACAGCTGGGATCGCCAGGTGCGCGGTCTGTTTTTTCGCATGGATCGCGATCTGTGGGAGACATCAGGACACAATCCCAAACTGTTCCTGCGCCAGATCGATCAGCGCAAGCTGGAGCAGGCGGCGGAAGATCCGGTGTACATGCAGGAATATGCCAAGGTCATTTCCACCTACGACACCTATCTGAAAACCCGCGCCAGCCGCAAAGCCAACAAGATTCTCAAACCGGAACAGGATCTGATTTCCTATTCCTGTGCCGAGTTCGGCCTGCACGAATCCGTACCGATTTATTCCGGCGGCCTGGGGATTCTGGCGGGGGATCACTGCAAGGCAGCCAGTGACATGGGGCTGCCGTTCGTAGCGGTGGGCATGCTGTACCGGCAGGGTTATTTCAACCAGCAGATCGACAGCAACGGCAACCAGATTGCCCAGTACAGTCCGTCCAAATTTCGCGATCTGCCGGTCAAGCCGGCGTTGAACGCCAAGGGCGAGTGTGTCGAAATCAGCATTCAGGTGCCGGGGCGTTCCATCTTTCTGAACGTCTGGATTGCGAAGGTGGGACACATCGATCTGTACCTGCTGGATAGCGATCTGGACAAGAACCGCGAGGAAGACCGCCGTATCACCTACCAGTTGTATGGTGGCGACAGCACCAACCGTCTGTTGCAGGAAATGGTACTGGGTATCGGTGGCGTGCGCGCCAAGCGGGCGCTGGGGCTGACGCCCACGGTATTCCATATCAATGAAGGTCACGCAGCATTCCAGGTGCTGGAACGTTGCCGTGAACTGGTGCAGCAGGGCCTTAATTTCTATTCCGCGCTTGAAGCCGTTGCATCCAACACCGTATTTACGACGCATACACCGGTACCGGCGGGGCACGATATTTTCGATCATCGCCTGATTGAATATTACTTTTCCGAGTACATTGGCGAACTGCAGATCAGTATGGGGGAATTCCTTGCCCTGGGTTCCAGCCCGGTCAATGATCACGGCTTCAACATGACGGCACTGGCGTTGCGTGGCTCCCGTTTCCATAACGGTGTCAGCCGGATTCACGGCGGTGTGGCATCCGAAATGGAACGCTACATCTGGCCGCAGATTGAACCCAACGAAAACCCGATCCGCTATGTGACCAACGGCGTCCACGTGCCGACCTTCCTGGCCAATGAATGGGCCAACATGTTCGATCTGCAGTTCGGTGGCGGCTGGCGTAATGAACTGCTGAAAGGCGACTACTGGAAACAGATCCAGGACATTCCCAATCACAGTTTCTGGAGCGTGCGGCAATCCCTCAAGGCCAAGATGCTGGAAACCGTACTGGAGCGCAGCGTGCAGCAACTGCGGCGCAACGGTATCAGCGAATCCCAGATCCGCCGTCTGACCCGGCATATCAAACCGCGCAAGACCGATATCCTGACCCTGGGCTTTGCCCGCCGTTTTGCCACTTACAAACGTGCCACCCTGATCTTTTCCGATCCCCAGCGGCTCGCGCGTCTGCTCAATGATCCCGAGCGCCCGGTGGTACTGATTTTTGCCGGCAAGGCGCACCCGAGCGATCATCCGGGGCAGGAGTTCATCCGCCAGATTCATCGCTACTCCCGTGATCCCTTGTTTGAAGGCAAGATCATTCTGCTGGAAGACTACGATATGTCGCTGGCGCGCAAACTGGTGACCGGTGTGGATGTCTGGCTGAACAATCCTGCCTATCCGCTCGAGGCCAGTGGTACGTCGGGACAGAAAGCCGGCATCAACGGTGTGCTCAATCTCAGCGTGCTCGACGGCTGGTGGGACGAAGGCTATAACGGCGACAACGGCTGGGCGATCACGCCCCACGGTTCCCAGTTCAGCCCGGATTTCCGCGATCGCGAAGAAGCCAATGAGCTGCTCGAGTTGCTGGAAAATGAAGTCATTCCCCTGTACTACGAACGCGACGGCCACGGTTTCTCGGTGAGCTGGATCGAAAAGAGCAAGAACGCGATGGAATCACTGATTCCTGCGTTCAATGCCCAGCGCATGGTGATGGATTATGTGAAAGGTTTTTACATGCCCGCCATTGCCCAGGGCCGCAAGCTGGGCGTGGATGCCTACAAGCCGGCGGTGGAACTGGCAGAGTGGAAGCGCAAGGTGCGGGTGTCATGGCCGAAAGTCAGCATCCGTCGACTGGATAATCCGCAGGATCAGATCTTCCGCGATGAAACCTTTAATCTGAAGGTCGCCATGTATGTTGATGGTCTGGATCCTTCGGACATCGTGATTGATTGTCTGGTCGGCGTGCAGCAGAAAGATGGAACCTTCGAGCGGCATTCCTGCTTCCAGCTGGAGTATCAGGAACGCAACGAACAGAACGAAGCGATCTATGGTCTTTCCATTGTGCTGGCCGAACCCGGCAAGCAATGCTACATGTTGCGGGCCTATCCATTTCATCCGCTGCTCGGGCAGCGCTTCGAAACCGGTTTCATGATCTGGCTGTAAGCGTTTTGACCGTGCAGGATCTCAGCATCCTGCACGGTTATACAGACGATTCAGTTCACGCAGCTGCTCGGCCAGGTCGGGACTGAACTGGTGCCAGTCAAAACGCCATTCCCAATTGCCCGCCGTGGTGCCGGGTGTATTCATGCGATGTTCCGCACCCAGTGCCAGCACGTCCTGCAGGGGCAGAATGCTCCAGCGTGCCGGTGATGCCAGCGCGCTCTTGATCAGTGGCCAGGGCATGGGTTCCTGGGGCAGGGCATAGTAACGGGCAATACGCTGACGGATATCGTCGCCCAGGCTGTCATACCACCCCAGCGTTGTGTTGTTGTCATGGGTGCCGGTATAAACCACCGAATCCCGCGTGTGATTGTGGGGCAGATAGGGATTGGCGCCATCACTGTCGAAAGCAAACTGCAGAATCTTCATGCCCGGCAGGCCGTATTTTTTGCGCAGTGCCACCACTTCCGGCGTGATAATACCCAGATCCTCGGCAATCAGCGGCAGTGACTGGCGATCCTGCAGTAAATGCTGGAACAGTGCGTCCCCCGGCGCTTCGATCCAGCGTCCGTTGATGGCAGTGGGCTCATCGGCAGGAATTTCCCAGCTGGCAACGAAACCGCGGAAGTGATCGATGCGCACGGCATCGTACAGCCGCAGGGCGTGATCGATACGGGTCTTCCACCAGCTGAAACCATCAGACTGATGACGGGGCCAGTCGTACAGCGGATTACCCCAGCGTTGCCCCGTCGTTGAAAAATAGTCCGGTGGAACGCCAGCCACCACGTGGGGATTGCCGTCCTGATCCAGCTTGAACAGGTCGCGGTGACGCCAGGCATCCACACTGTCGTGGGAAACGAAAATGGGAATATCGCCAAACAGCAGAATGTTGCGCTGATTGGCGTAGCGCTTCAGCGCCTGCCATTGGGTCATGAAAACGAACTGCACGAAACGGTGGAAGCGGATGCGGGTTCCATGCTCCGCTGCAAATCCGGCCAGCGCTGCTCCTTCCCGGTTGCGCAGGGGAGCGGGCCAGTCGATCCAGTGCACCGGATGCAGTTCTTTGATGACCGAAAACAGGCAGAAATCCTCCAGCCAGGGCTGGCTGGCACTGAAGTTTTCCAGCTGATTCCACAGTGGCTGTGGCTGACGGGATTCCAGCCATTCGAATTGCTGCGCCAGACACTGCATCACGTCCGGGGCGCCTTCTTCCTGCCTCAGCGCGGGAAACCCCACGTTGGCCATGGCGGCGATATCGATCAGCTGTGGATTGCCGGCAAAAGCCGAGTAGCTGTTGTAGGGCGAACCATCTGCCACCGGCGTCAGCGGCAACACCTGCCAGACGCCGAATCCGGCCGCGTGCAGCCAATCGATCCAGCGAAAGGCCTGCTCGCCCATACTGCCACAGGATTGTATGCCTGGCAGTGAGGTGGGGTGCAGGATGATGCCGGCCCGGCGAGTCTTCAGCGGATTGGCCATGCTTAACCCTGACCGCGTCGCATCACGCCGTCGTTCTCGGGATTACCGCCCCCGCGGCTGATGACATGTTCGAGCGCAGCCGGGGCAGGCTCGCCCAGGAAGCGGTAAAGATTCTTCAGGTGGGTGCGATACAGCAGATCGAAATCCGACACGGACTCCGCCGGATTGTAGTCACCAAACCACCAGAACCAGTCGGAACCTTCACAGATGGCCAGCTGCTCGCGGGCGCGGTCGGCGACTTCCGGCGTCAGCCGTCCTTCGGCCATGACCCGGTCATAATCCTGCTTGGCCTGGCACAGTAAATCCCATGCCCGGTTCTTGGCATGATCACCAATCCAGGTGGAAAACGTGCCGTAAACCCAGCTGCCGGCCACCAGCTTTTTCATCTGGGTGGGTTCGGGCCGCGTCTTCAGGTAGTCGCGGAACGTGGTGAGGCGAATGCCCGGATGATTGATCAGATGCGTATAAAGTTTTTTCAGAAACGTATAACCGTTCTGCGTGTAATACTCCCAGCAGTTTTCACCATCCAGAATGATGGGAACGATGGCGTCACTGTTGAAGTTGCAGGCGCGCTGGATATTTTCGATGTGGTGCAGCAGATTGTTCACTGCATCCTGCTCATTCCAGCCGGAATAGGTGAAGCCGATCAGGTCGGACAGGTTGTCGTCGCGGAAAAAGCAGGTCAGCGGAATATTGTCGAAGGCAAACGGATGGTGAATGCAGACGTTAGGCATCTGGTTGGCATGTTTGCTGTTGCCCAGCACACCACCACCGGTGGCGGTCCAGCGGAATCCTGCCTGTTCGATCAGTTGCAGCGTCTGCTGGCTGAGTGCGCCTTCGGACGGCCAGCAACCCACCGGCTTGAAGCCGAAGTGCTGTTCGAAAGTCTGGATTCCCCGCTGCAGATGTTCCCTGGCGCGGGCTTCGCCATCGGGATACGCCTTGTGTTCCGGCAGCGGCGCATTGGGCATGGCTTCCAGCGCCGACTTGAAATCCAGCATCAGCGGCAGGATCGGATGTTTGTCCGGCGTGACACTCAGTTCCATCTGGCCGCTTTCCGCCAGGTGCCGGTAACGGGGCACAATGGTGCGCAATAGCATGTCGATCACGCTGAGCAGTTCGCGGCGGTCGTTCAGGGTAAAACCATGGGCCTTGCGGATCAGCCGCTGTACCGTTTCATTTTCCATGCGGACGGTTTCGCCCATCCATACCAGGTGATACCACACCAGCAGATCAAAAAAGAACTGCTCGTCCAGATAGGCCAGGTAATGGGGTTTGCTGATTGCCTGCCGGGCCAGCTGCACCAGTTCATGGTAGGGCTCAAAGCGTTTGATCAGTCGGTTTTCGTTGGCGCGGACACACTGGCGCACGATCGCCATCCGCAGCGAATCGGTGGGTCCGATGGCAGGGGCTGACAGGGATTTCAGCAGCGAGTCGGAGAACGGTTCACCCAGCTTGAAGTAGCGTTCGAACTGCCGGATGTAATCATCAATCTGATCGAGCAGCACCGGCGTGAAATTCACCACCACGCGGCTTTGTGGCACCTGTTCCACCACCGCCGCCATATCCACGTAATCCTTGATGGCGTGCAGGTAGGTCCAGGGCAGATGAAAGTTGCGGGTGAACTGATCCTGGTACTGTGGCTGGTGCATGTGCCAGCACAGTACCACGTTGATCAGCGGACGGGATTCAGGATTGCCTGTTTGCGATTCATGCGACATTGGAAAGTGATTGCCCCAGCATTTCCGGTGATACCAACACGATGCCTTCCGAGGATACGAAAAAACGTTTCGCATCTTCAGCAGCATCGTAGCCGATAACCGTGCCGGGCGGAATCCGACAATTGCGGTCGATAATCACTTTTCGCAGTTTGCAATGGCGGCCGATGTCCACGTTGGGCAGGATCACGGCATCCTCAATGTCGCAATAGCTGTGAATGCGGACATTGTTTGACAGCAGGGAATGGCGCACGCCACTGCCGGAAATGATGCAGCCGGCCGACACCAGGGAATCCACCGCCATGCCGCGGCGGCCGTCGTCATCGAATACGAACTTTGCCGGTGGCAGCTGTTCCTGGTAGGTCCAGATCGGCCAGCTTTGGTCATAGAGGTTCAATGGCGGCGTCACTGCCAGCAATTCCATGTTGGCTTCGTAGTAACTGTCCACTGTGCCCACATCGCGCCAGTAGGCACTGCCACTGGTTTCATCCTCGGTAAACGGATAGGCGCTGACCCTGTGGTGGGCAACGGCGTAAGGAATGATGTTTTTGCCAAAATCGTGCTGGCTGCTGCTGTCCTTGTCGTCCTGGCGCAGCATCTGATACAGGAAGTCGCGGGAAAATACGTAAATACCCATGGACGCCAGACAGGTATTCGAACGGCCAGGCATGGTTTCAGGATTTTTGGGCTTTTCGGTAAACCGCACAACCCGGTGGTTGTCATCTACTGACATGACACCGAATTCCCGCGCCTGCTTGATGGGCACTTCGATACAGCCCACCGTCATGTCGGCACCGGTATCGATATGATGTTCGATCATCAACGCGTAATTCATCTTGTAGATGTGATCGCCCGCCAGAATCAGCACGTAATCCGGATGAATGTTGTCGATGATATCCAGATTCTGCGAAACGGCGTCGGCGGTGCCCAGATACCAGGAATCTTTCACACGCTGCTGAGCCGGCAGCAGGTCAATGAATTCGCCCAGTTCCGGACGCAGGAAATTCCAGCCTTTCTGGATATGGGTGTTGAGTGAGTGGGACTTGTACTGGGTCAGAACGCTGATGCGACGAATCCCGGAATTGATGCAGTTGGACAACGGGAAATCGATGGTGCGGTACTTGCCGCCAAAGGGCACCGCCGGTTTAGAGTGCCAGCGGGTCAGTGAGTGCAGGCGTGAGCCACTGCCACCAGCAAGAATCAGGGCGAGTGTCTTTCTCAGATAATTGTAATTGGTGTCGGAATGTGTGTTCATGCAGTACCTGTTGAAGTCCCTGGTGGTACGACTCTGGATCCACTTGATGAATGAAGTCAGGCGTGGATCAATCAAACTCTCGCATGGGGTTGTGACACCTATGCGACAACGAGAATGCATAAATTGATCCATATCAGCCGGCGAATTTTTTTGTTATCCGGCTTGCGATGAATTCACGATACAGGGAAAGCGGTTGCGCTGACAGAGTGGGTGTTTGATCTTCATCAATAATGTGGTCAACTGATGGTGCACATTGTTTCTATGCTTGCCATGCAGGGTGGAAGACTGCATTCTCAATCAACTGCTTTGCACATTGTCTGGTTCCCGTTCCTCTGCGTCGGGCCATCGCCAAGGAAGTTCTAACCCGATGAACAAAAAGTCTTTTTTGCCCATGACCAAGGACACTGATCTGCAACGGGTCGCGCATGCCCGCCATCATGATCCCTTTACGGTATTGGGGGTTCATCCGGATGCCGGACAATGGCGCCTGACGGTATTTCGTCCGTTTGCTGAAAAAATGTGGGTCACCACCAGCACCGGCCGCACCGAACTGGAGCGGGTAGAGGGCACGGCGTTTTTCACGCTCAGCGGCGATCGCACCCTGTGGGGGCAGCATCCGCTGCTGGTGGAGTTCAATGGGGCAGAAGAGTGTTCATTTGTTGATCCTTATTCTTTCTGGCCCCAGCTTGGCGAGGATGCGCTGCATCAGTTTCATGCGGGCGAGTGTTTTACCGCCCACGAGTTGCTGGGTGCACGTCGGCATTGTGTCGATGGGGTCGACGGCATCCTGTTCGCCGTTTGGGCGCCCAATGCCGAACGGGTCAGTGTAGTAGGGGATTTCAATCGTTGGGACGGCCGTGTGCACGCGATGCGTACCCGTGGCCAGTCAGGGATATGGGAGTTGTTTATCCCTGGGCTGCCGGCACACAGTCTGTACAAATTCGAATTGCGTCAGCGTGATAGCGGGGCGATCCTGCTCAAATCCGACCCCTATGGTCGGTCTTACCAGATGCGGCCCGAAACCGCATCCGTGATCGCCCCTGCCAGTGATTACGCCTGGCAGGATGACCTGTGGATGCGGCGGCGTCGCAGCCAGGATTGGCTGCATCAGCCAATGTCGGTGTATGAAGTGCATTTCGGCTCGTGGAAGCGACATGCCAACGGGGACTATTTTTCTTACCGGGATCTGGCTGAACAGCTGGTGCCGTACGTAAAGGAAATGGGTTTTACCCACATTGAACTGCTACCCATGACCGAATATCCCTATGACGGTTCCTGGGGATACCAGGTGACCGGCTATTTCGCTCCCAGCAGCCGGTTTGGTTCGATTGATGATTTCAAATACTTCGTCGATTGTTGTCATCGCCACGGCATCGGGGTGCTGCTGGACTGGGTGCCAGCGCATTTTCCCAAGGATGCCCATGGCCTGGCCCGGTTCGATGGCACGCCGCTGTATGAACATGAAGACCCGCGCCGGGGCGAACACAAGGATTGGGGTACCCTGATCTTCAATTATGGTCGCAACGAGGTGCGTAACTTCCTGTTTTCCAGCGCGTATTTCTGGCTGGAGGAGTTTCACATCGACGGTTTGCGGGTGGATGCGGTGGCGTCGATGCTGTATCTGGATTATTCCCGCGAACCCGGGAGTGGACGCCGAATCAGTACGGCGGTAACGAAAATCTGGACGCCATTCACTTCATCCGCCGCACCAACGAAGTAGTGCACCAGGCGTTTCCCGGTGTGCTGATGGTGGCGGAGGAATCCACGGCCTGGCCGCAGGTATCACGTCCGGTCTATCTGGGCGGTCTGGGCTTCAGCATGAAATGGAACATGGGGTGGATGAACGACACCCTGAGCTATTTCTCGCAGGATCCGGTGCATCGTCAGTACCATCATGACAAGCTGACGTTCAGTCTGCTGTATGCGTTTTCCGAAAATTTTGTGCTGCCGCTGTCCCATGATGAAGTAGTCCATGGCAAACGCTCGTTACTGGAAAAGATGCCGGGCGATGGCTGGCAGAAATTTGCCAATCTGCGTTTGCTGTTCACCTATCTGTACACCCATCCGGGCAAGAAGCTGCTGTTCATGGGAGGCGAATTCGGGCAGGGCATCGAGTGGAATCATGATCAGTCACTGGATTGGCATCTGCTGGATCACGATCTGCAGCGTGGCGTCCAGTCGGCGGTGCGCGATCTGAATCAGCTGTATTTGCAACGTTCCCCGTTGCATCAGTGGGACTTCGACTGGCGCGGATTTGAGTGGGTCGATTGTCACGACCACAGCCAGTCCATCGTCAGTTTTCTGCGCAAGTCAGCGGATGGGTATCTGCTGGTGGTGCTGAATTTCACCCCGGTGGTGCGCGAGCATTACCGCATTGGGGTGCCGGAAGCGGGAACCTATGCGGAATGCTTCAATTCCGATTCAGAGTATTACGGCGGTAGCAACGTATCGAATGGAACGGCAATTCAATCACAGCCCGTCGAAGCCATGGGGCGGCATCACAGCGTGGTGCTGACATTACCGCCCCTGGCCGGGATCGTGCTTCAAAAGACGCTGTAAGTGCTTTCTTCCCGGGGTGGCGCATCCTGCTGGTGTGCGCTGCCCGCATGTTTGCCCTGCATGCTGCGAAATGCCTGCAGCAGTCCTACCGTAGAGCCATCGTGTTCGGCGCCAGCGATTTCGTCATCCGCTGCGTTATGCAGAATGGCTGAGTAACGCTTGCCGAGTTCAGTGCCCCAGTGGGAGAAGGGATTGATATTCCAGATCACGCTCTGCACCAGCGCCATGTGTTCGTACAGAGCCAGCAGTTGACCGAGCGTGCGGGGAGAAAGATCTGCCAGCAGCAGGCCGGTGGACGGTTTGTTGCCCGGCAACGTCTGTTCGTGTGTGGTGCCGGACGTCTTGTCACCGCTGCCCCGCATCAGGGTTTCGGACTGCGCCAAGAAGTGGAAGAAGGCGCTGGTGGTTTCGTCGCTGCCGTGGGTGTCTGTGGCAACCACAATGAAATCAGCGGGAACCACATGGGTGCCCTGGTGCAGCAGCTGGAAGTACGTGTGCTGGTTCTTGGTGCCTGCTGATCCCCAGATGATCGGGCCGGTCATGTAGTCCACCGGCTTGCCCTGCAGGTCAACAGATTTGCCGGTGGCTTCCATCAGGCCATGCTGCAGAAAGCCTGGCAGCCCTTCCAGCAGTTCGCTGTAAGGCAGGATCGCCCGCGATGAAAGATTCCAGAAATTCGCATACCACACGCCGAGCAATCCCAGAAGGACGGGCAGGTTGCTGGCCAGCGGTGTGGTCACAAAATGGTGGTCCATCTGGTGTGCGCCATCCAGCAACTGTTCGAACCGTTCCATGCCGATGGCCAGGGCAATGGGCAGGCCGGCAGTGGTCCACAGGGAATAGCGACCCGGCAGCCAATCCCATACCGGCAGGATGTTGCGTTCGGGAATGCCAAAGGTCGTCGCTTCATCCCGGTTCGAGGTGATCGCAATGAAGTGCTGCTGCATGGCACTGCTGTCGCCGGCATTGGCGATCAGCCAGGAGCGGGCAAGGCGTGCATTCTGCAGGGTTTCCTGGGTGGTGAAACTCTTGCTGGAAATGATGAACAGGGTGGTGTCGGCGTGCAGGTTACGGAGCTTTTCCTTGAACGCCTGCGGATCTGCGTTGGAAACGAAATGGGATTTGAGTGATGGTGAATGATAGGGCGCCAGGGCATGACACACCATTTCGGCACCGTTCCCGGAGCCGCCCACGCCCAGTGTCACGATATCGGTGAGGGGCTTGCCGTTGTATCCGCGCCAGTTCCACGAGCGGATGTCTTCACACAGTCGGCGCATCGTGAATAACGCATTGCGCACTTCCGACGACACATCATGACCTTCGATGCAGACCGGCAGGAACGAGCGATCGCGCAACATCAGATAGGGTACGGCGTTCATGCTGGGTGCCAGAATGTGCCCGCGCCACAGATGGTCGATGGCGGCTTCCAGGCGTTGGTGATGGGCCAGTTCCAGCAGCGCATCCATGATGTTCTGATCAATGAAGTGTTTGGAGTAATCGACAAACAGGCTGCCGCACTGACTGGAAAAGCGTTGGAAGCGCTCCGGTTCCTGTTCGAATAATTCAGTCAGGTGCTTTTGACTGATCTGTTGTTGTAATTGTTGCAGGCGTTTCCATACCGGTGATGTCAGCGGGTTTGACATGAGAGCTCCATCAAGCAGGAGAGGTTACAAGAGAGTGCCAAGATCTCCAGCTTAGAGCGTCATCCTGCAAACAAGTTTGATATTGGTCAAGTGAGAATTCGATTCTGCGGCTGCGGTTTTTGGGGCGCTCTGATAGAGTACTGGCAAGTATTGGATTCCACTGGATTTTCTGTCCTTCAAACGTCATATGAATGTGTTATTTGCAACCAGTGAATGTTTTCCCCTGATCAAGACCGGCGGCCTCGCTGATGTGGCAGCGTCGCTGACGGCTGCACTGTGCAAGGCGGGGGTTAATGTCACCTTGATGATGCCGGCGTACCGCAGCGTACGGCAAAAATTACCAGCGCCATCCGCGAGTTACCGTGTTGATGATGCCTTCGTGCCAGCGGATCTGGT
Source organism: Gammaproteobacteria bacterium (assembly GCA_041395845.1). Lineage (GTDB taxonomy): Bacteria > Pseudomonadota > Gammaproteobacteria > Pseudomonadales > Ketobacteraceae > Ch67. Next base: position 208,391 of record JAWKZS010000002.1, on the reverse strand, counting down.
GGTGCTGGAACACCGCTTGCCGCAGGACGATATCCGGCTGCTGCTGGTGGATTGTCCCAGTCTGTTCGACCGGCCCGGTGGCCCCTATATCGACGCCGATGGCAGGGACTGGCCCGACAATGCGTTGCGTTTCGGGGTGTTCTGTCGTGCGGTGGTAGCGTTGCTGGAAGGACGCAGCACCCTGCAGGAATCCTTCAGTGTGGTGCATTGCAATGACTGGCAGACGGGCCTGATTCCGGCGTTCGTCCGGCACGAGGCACTGTCGGTAAAGACCGTGCTGACGATTCATAACCTGGCTTACCAGGGGATTTTTTCCCGCCAGGAATTTGAGCGGCTGGCGTTGCCTGATGCCTGGTGGGCGTACGACAGTGTAGAGTTTTACGGCAACTTTTCCTTCCTGAAAGCCGGTATTGTCTACGCGGACGCGGTCACCACCGTCAGCCCGACCTATGCGCAGGAGATTCTGCAGGAGCCGTTGGCCTGTGGCATGAGTGGCCTGCTGCAGTATCACCAGCACAAACTGCAGGGGATTCTCAATGGCGCGGATTACGATGTCTGGAATCCCGCGCAGGATCCGCTGATCCGTTTTCATTTTGATGCCGACAATCTGCCGGAAAAACTCCATAACAAACTTGATCTGCAGCGGCAGTTCGGCCTGCAGCTGGGTAAGTCGATCCCGCTGATCGGGCTGGTAAGCCGGCTGGTGCACCAGAAAGGTGTGGACTGGATCATCGATGTGATGGCGCAGCTGACGAATGAGAAAGTGCAGTGGATCGTGCTGGGGGCTGGCGACAAACAGTTCGAACAGCAAATGCTGGCGTTGGCCCGTGAATTTCCCCGCCAGATTGCGGTAACGATCGGTTACGACGAATCGCTGGCCCATCGCATTGAAGCCGGTGCGGACCTGTTTGTCATGCCGTCCCGTTATGAACCTTGCGGGCTGAATCAGATCTATAGTTTACGTTATGGCACCTTGCCCATCGTGCGCGCCACCGGTGGGCTGGCGGACACCGTCACCGATACCGACGCCGATTCGCTGAAAAACGGCACGGCGACCGGCTTTGTGTTCGACGGCGATAGCAGTGCTGACCTGGAACAATGTGTGCGCCGTTCGATCGGTTATTTTGGCAAACGCAAGGTCTGGCACAGCCTCCAGCGCAATGCGATGAACAGTCAGTTTGACTGGGAGTCCAGTGCCCGCCAGTACATGGCCTTATATCAATGACAGGGACAGGAATGGATATGCAATATGATGTGGTTGCCATCGGCAGTGCAACCGTCGATCAGTTTGCCGATACGGATTCTGAACTGATCCGCATTGATACCCCCACGACCCATGAGCGCCTGATTGCATTTCCGCTGGGCAGCAAGATTCTGGTGAAGCAGCTCACGCTGTCTACTGGTGGTGGTGGAACCAACTGCGCGGTGTCGTTGGCGCGACTGGGATTGAGAACTGCGTACCTCGGCAAGATCGGTGATGATGGCAACGGTGATTTCGTGGTCCGCAAATTGGCCGACGAGCATATTGATTTTGTCGGTCCACGCTGTGGTCAGACCGGTATTTCCGTGATCCTCAACAGCTTCGCCCAGGATCGCACGATCCTCGCTTACAAGGGTGCCAACAACAGTCTGCAGCTGGATGAAATCAAACCCTTTGAAACCCGCTGGGTGTATTTGTCCAGCATGCTGGAACGCAGTTTCGAAACGGTGACGGATCTGATTTGCCAGAACAGCTTTCGGGTGGCGTTCAATCCTTCCAACTATCAGGCCGAAATGGGCTATCACGCATTGTCGCGATTGATCGACCGGGTCGAAATCCTGGTGATGAATCTGGAAGAAGCCTGCAAGTTTCTGGACCTGGAATACAGGAAGCGTCCGGATGCCAGAACGTTACTGAAGGAAATGGCGAAACTGCCACCACGGGTTCTGGTCATTACCGATGCAGCCGAAGGCGTGCATGTCTATGATCGTGAATTTTATTATCACGGTTTGCCGGCTCCCGGGCTGCAGGTGCTTGAAACCACTGGCGCCGGCGACGCGCTGGCATCCACCTTCACCGCAGCCTGCATTCTGGGTGAGTCTACCCGGGATGCGATTCATCTGGCGATGACCAACGCCGAATCCGTTCTGCAGCATCGCGGCGCCAAGGAAAAGCTGCTGACCCGCGACGAGCTGTATGCCACCGCACAGACCATCACGCGCCAGATTACCCAGTCGTCCCTGGACTGAGTCACGCGCACGGAGATCATCAATGACCGCTGTCCATACTGTTGCAGTCGATATTGCCAATGTCATTCCGAGTGCCGGGGATAACGAAACCGGCTGGATTCTGTCGCTGTGGGAAGGTGCCAACCAGCAACTGAAGAACTCGCCCTTCAAGAGTGAAGATCCTTATCGTTCGGCAGTGGCGGAATTTCAGGTCTCGCTGCAGCTGGATGATGTCATCGCATTGATGAAAAAGGCCCAGACCAGTCATGGCAGCTTTGCCAACTATCTGCAGGCGGCTCAGCAACCCAATGGCCCGTCCACGGCGTCGCGGATTGTGATTGAACTGCAAAGTGCGGCGGAACATCTGGATCTGTATTCGCTTTACAACGCGGTGGGTACGCTACTGCATCAGCTGGTGCTGGCCTTCAATATTGCGTTGCCGGGTTCGTTCCCGCTGATCGGCGCCCGCTACCAGGGGCCGGATACCCATCGATTCGAGGCGCCCCAGTTCAGTGCCGATCTGTTTACCAATGCCTGGCTCAGTGCATTTGACGCCAACTGGCCCACGCTCAAGCCGCTGTCATTCAGTGCGGTGTGGAAGTGGCTGGCGGCGCGCCGCACCAGTGAAACCGACGTGGCGATGGCCAGTATCAACAAGGTGCTGTTTGGTCTGCTCGAACTGGCGCAGCATCGTTACATGAGCCGCCATCGTGATGGCATGCTGGTGGCCCACATGATTGAAATATTGATGAAGGTTTCCGATGGTAATGTTGCGATGATTCGCGAGCGCGTCAGTGCCACCCTGGGCAAGCCCACCGAAAAGGCCGATTCGTTCAACGAACTCTATCGACTGAAGGACAGCCTGCTGCGTGGTGATTATCCGGTGCGGCGTCCGGCACTGATCGTGCATGAAGCCGACGACCCGGTATTGCAGCAGCTCGAAATCCACAATTCCCCCGTCGAGCAGGGTGCCGCCATCGTGCTGGCCATGCTGCAGGATCTGGTGGAAAACAGCGCCGCGGAATATCAGTTCACTCAATACGTCAATCGTATCTGACGAATTCAGTTTCTCATTCACTTATCCCACAGGATGGACATGCGTATGAAAAAAATTGCTATCAACGGACTTGGCCGCATCGGCCGTCTGATCTTGCGTGAATACGTGCGCAATCGCCCGGCCAACATGGAGCTGGTGGCGGTGAATGATCTGGTGTCTGCTGAAAATATCGCGTATCTGCTCAAGTACGATTCCGTGCATGGCCGGTTCGAATACGATATCAAGGTGGGGGATGACCATCTGCTAATCGATGATCTGCGTATCAATTTCTATCACAAGGCCGATCCTCATGAGTTGCCGTGGGATACGCTGGATGTTGATCTTGTCATCGATTGTACCGGCGTGTTCACCCATCATGACAAGGCGGCGTTCCATCAGCAGGCGGGTGCCAAAAAAGTGCTGATCAGCGCACCGTCGGAAACCGCGGATCTGACCTTGGTGGTGGGTGTGAACAATGACATGTACGATCCTGCAAAACACACGATCGTGTCCAATGCGTCCTGCACTACCAATTCACTGGCACCGGCTCTGAAAGTGCTGGACGCGGCGTTCGGCATTGAAAGCGTGATGGTGACGACGGTACACGCCTACACCGTGTCCCAGGGCATGGTGGATGAGCCAAACAAGAAAATGATTCGTGGCCGTGCCGGTGCGCTGAATATCATTCCCACCAGCACCGGATCGGACAAGGCCACTGAACTGGTGTTGCCGCAGCTGAAAGGCAAGGTGTCGGCATTGGCGTTACGCGTGCCGGTGCCCGATGGTGCCATCACCGATATCGTGGCAATCCTCAAGCGCAATGCCGGCAAGGACGAGATCAACCAGGCATTGAAAGCCGCTGCAGAAGGCGAGCTGGATGGCATTCTGGGTTACAGCGATGAGCAGATCGTATCCAGTGATATTCTGGGTGATTCGCGATCCGGGATCGTGCATGCATTGTCGACCCGCGTGGTCAACGGCAATCATGCCAAGGTGCAGGTGTGGTACGACAACGAGCACGGTTACGCCTGCCGCATGCTGGATGCAGCGGCGCTGATGTGTGGTGCGTGAAAGCGGGTAAATAAAAGCGCATTGAGGAAGCGGTGGTCTGAATGTCAGGCCACCGCTTCTGCTGTTGCTCAGGCCGCCTTGCTTGGCGTGGCGGGCTGCCCGGGCTGCTTCTGCCCGGTACGATCCATGGTGTGCCAATGCCTATTGGCCAGCACCATCAGGGCCGGTGCAAGGAAATACGTTGCGAACAATGCCAGTGCAATACAGCTGGCGGTAATGACACCAAAGGTAATCATATTGGTCATGATGGCCTGGGTGTAAATCAAAAAGCCGGTGCTGAGGACGATGGACGTAATCAGCATTGCCCGCCCGGTTGACATGAGGGTTTTCTCTACCGCGTAGGCCGGGTCGCCGGTTTTCAGATACAGGCGGCGGAAGCCGTGCATGAAGTGAATGTTGTCATCGACGGTCAGGCCGATGGCGATGGAACCCACCAGCATCGTCAGCATGTCCAGCTCCACGCCCACCAGTTGCATGACGGCGAGCACGATCAGAATCGGCAACAGCGACGGAATCATGCTGAGCAGACCCAGTTTCACATTGCCGATCAGCAGAATCATCATCAGCGTGATGGTGATGGCCGCAAAACCATAACTTTCCGCCGTCGAGATCAGCATCTTGCCGAAGGTGACGCCCATGATCGGGGCGACCCCGGTGAAATTGATGTCCACGTCAAACGGCGCCAGTTTTTCTTCCAGGTATTGATGAACCTTGTTGAGCAGCGGTTCGGAATAAATCGCATCAAACCAGTTGGTGGTAATGGTTAGGCGTGCCACCTGATAGGTCTTGTCCACCACATTGAGAATGTCATCCGGCTCATCCAGTTCCACCAGGAACAGTTCCTGACTGATCAGGGCTGGATCATCGGGAACGCCAAAGTGGGTTTCGTCGTTGTCGTGCAGCGCACGATTGGATTCCTTGATGATGTTGACGACGCTGATGGCCTTGGCGATGTTGTAGTGCGGTGTATCCCAGGTCACGATTTCCTGCTGGATCGCATCCAGATTCTGCAGCAGTCCGGCGTTGATCACGCCGCGATCCTTGCCGGTATCGATCAGGACTTCCAGATTGATGGTTGAACCCATGCGCTGTTCGTATTCCTTGAGCGCGATCAGGGCAGGATCGTCCTGCGGTAGCCAGGCCAGCGGATAGTGGGAAAATTTCAGCTGGCTGGCAATCGCGATGCTGCCCATCAGGATCAGCAGGCTGCCGCCCACGATGGCTTTGGGATAACCGGTGGACACCCGGGCGCACCAGGCCAGCAAGGGTTGCATGCCCCTGTTTTCATCCTGTGACAGCGGGCGTCGTTTAAGCGGCAGGATGGCGATCAGGCAGGGCAGAATCAGAATGGTCAGGAAGAACGCGATGATGGAGCCCAGCGCGCCGTAAAGTCCGAGCGCGGACACCGGCGTCAGATCCGAGGTGGCAAACGACGCCAGACCGGCCGCCGTGGTAATACTGGTAAACAGCATGGCCAGACCCGTATGTCCCATGGCATGGGCCAGCGCATGATTTTTTTCGTCGCCGGAATCATAGGCGCGGTAGAAAATCGTCAGCAGGTGGATGGCATCCCCCACACACACCGCCAAGAGAAACGCCGGCAGGATCGAGGTGCTCACCTGCATCGGATCACCCATGATGGCCATCAGGCTCATGGTGACCACTACGCCCAGTGCCATGATCAGCAGTGGCATCAAGACCCCTGACAGGCGCCGGAATATGATGAACAGAATGATACCGATGATCAGGTTTGCCAGCCCCGACAGTACCGTGAAATCCCGCTCCATCACGTGGGCGAGAATGATCGATACCGGCATGCTGCCGGTCACTTCGATGCGATCGGAAATCTTGCCCTGGTGCTGCGCGACGATGGTCTTGATGGCTTCATAGGCTTCCGACAATTCTTTTTCGCCCAGATAGAAGCGCTGCAGCTCGCCGTTGGCATCCTTGGTGAAATTGTACGAGCTCAGACGGACGACGATGGCCGTCATCTTGCCATCTTCGGTAATCAGGAAGTTTTTGTAGTTGTCGCTGGTAAAGGTGTAGCGCTTGAGTTTTTCCAGTTCGGCCGGGTCTTCAGGGAGTTCTTCCGGCAGCAGGTCTTCGATGTAAAGCGTGTCATCGGCGCCGTGGGTATAGCGGGCATTGGCGAGGGAATCCACCTTGCCGACATAAGGTACTTCGTCTTCCAGTTGCCGGTGCAGGGCGTGTAATTCGCTGGCAAATGTCTGGGTGAAAACGTCTTCCACCTGGAGGGTAACGACAAAGGTCTCATCGCGGCCAAAGGTTTCCTTGAAATCGTCGTAGCGCTGGAGCTCGGGGGAATCCTTTTCCAGGAAGCCTTCGATACTGGTGTCCTGCTTCAGATGGCCCAATTGGGAAGCCATGGCGCCTACCACCAGCAGACAGCACAGTAGCCAGCGCCACGGGTGGCGGCTCATGGCCAGTCCCAGCTGTTCAAATCCCCGTTCGACGTTTGCTTTCCAGTTGGCTTTTTTGGAATTCATGATGCGTTGCCTGCTGCATAAGGTGGGAAGGGCGCCACGGGCGCCCGTGCAGCATCATTCCTGCAAGCCGACGAACGGTCAATAGACCTTTTTATCTATTGTCCTGATGGCTCAGGGGTGCAGGTGGCGAACCAGGAATGCCGTCTGATCACTGACGCTGCGCTCAAACCATTCGTCAAAATAGATATCAAAGTGGCCGATCGGATAGCGTATCACTTCGGCCTTGCGCATCTTGCGGGCGGCTTTTTCGGTTGCGGCGGCGGGTGCCACGGAGTCCTGTTCGCATATTTGCAGCAGGGCGGGGCATTTCACCCTGGCGGCGTCACGGATCGGCCGGAAAGTCGGCACCAGCAGGCCGCTGCGGGCAGTGACCTCGTTGCGGTAGCCGGGCGTGGTCATGCGCAGGTAGCCGCTCATGGCATCGGCGCTGGTCATTGCAGCCACTTCACCGGGATTGGCGACACAGGGTATGTAGTGGGCAGAAAGGCCGACGGCGTCCCGCGCCATGTCGGCAATGCCATGCAGGCTCAGACGCAGGAAGCTGAGCGGGCCGGCGTAGTGCAGGATTTCGATGGCGGATGCCACCCCATCCAGCATGGGGCACTGGCTGACGGTAGCGGCCACATTGCCATCCTGTGCAGCGACTGTAATGACCAGACCGCCGCCGAAAGACGTACCCCACAGGGCAATCCTTGCCGTGTCAATGCCAGGCAACTGGCGGGCAAAGGCCAGGGCCGCATACCAGTCGCTGATTTCCCGTTGTGGAATCAGGCAATTGCGCGGTTCGCCATCGCTGGCACCAAAATGACGATAATCGAAGATCAGGGTAGCGAAGCCGGCGGCATTGAATCGATTGGCAAAGAGTTCCAGGCGCATTTCCCGGGTGCCGCCAAAACCATGGCCGAGGATGACCAGCGGTGCCGGACGCTTTTCGCTGGCGGGGTAAGTCAGCCAGCCCCGGCAGATCACGCCTTCGCTGGTGAATTCGATGTCCTGACGTTGTGTGGTGTTGGAATTGGGCAGCATAGCGACTCCTGTTTTCTTGAATGCTATTCAAGATGTGGATGAATGCTACACTTATGTTGAATGGTATTCAAGAGGTGAGTTTTGTAAATGGCCCGTAACCGGCGAGACATTGATGCGGTTGAGAAGCGAAACGAGATTGTCATCGTTGCCAGACGTCTTTTGATGGATGCCGGCTATGACGCCACCAGCATGGCCCGCATTGCATCCGAGGCGCGTGTGGCACCCAACACACTCTACTGGTACTTCAAGGACAAGGATGCTCTGCTGGTGGCGATTCTGGACGCGCTGGTGACCGAGGCGCTGCAGGAATACAGTCGGGTGGCCAGTCTGCCGCTGGTATCACAGTTGCTGTGGATGCTGGAGAAGTTCGATCAGACCGCAGGATTTGTCACCACGGTGCATGCCCGCATGACCCTGTCGTCCACCATTCATGCGTGGCACGAACGCTTTCATCAATTGCTTGAAGCCTTGATCATGACCCAGCTGGCGATTCATGGCCTGCCCGATCGTGAGCGGGCGCCTGCTGCCCGTATCGTCCTCTTTGTCATGGAGGGTTTGCTGTCCCATCATGCCGGCGAGCCGGTTGAGCGGGAGGCGATTGCATCATTGCTGGTGTCGCGGGTTTTGCCCGCAGGAAATGTGTGAGCCGGCGTTCGCCATAGTGCGTCAGTCCCAGTAGAATTTCGTTTATTGCTATCGTCATTCAATCGGGAACTCCGCTGATCATGTCCAATCCGCCTTCCAAAGATCCGTTGCACGGCCTGACGCTCGAAGCCATTCTGCTGAAACTGGTGGAACACTACGGCTGGGATGGTCTGGCAGCGAAAATCAATATCAACTGCTTCAAGAACAACCCGTCGGTGAAATCTTCGCTCACTTTTCTGCGCAAGACGCCCTGGGCCCGTCAGCAGGTTGAAACGCTGTATATCAATACCTTCGCAGCGCCGAATCCGTGGCTGAAAAGGCGGTGAGCATGGTGCGCCTGTTGCCGCTTCTGTTATTGCTGTGGTGGCTCCCCGGCGTGCAGGCGGCAGAAGCGCCTTCCGCCGTGCTCGATGTCTACGTGCGGGAAGGCTGTCCCCATTGTTCCGCTGCCAAGGCCTACCTGCCGGTGTTTGCGGAAAGCCGTCCCTGGCTGCAGATCCGTTACTGGCAGGTGGATCAGGATCCTGCGGCGCGGGATCAGATGCTGGCGGTGGCGCGCCTGGCGGGGATCTGGCCACCGGGTGTGCCCATGTTTGTGTTCGAAGGCCAGGTACTGATGGGCTTTGGCAGCGCCGATGACAGTGGCCCGCTGCTGGCAAATCTGGTGGTGGGTGGTCAGCCGGCAGTGGTGCAGGATGTGATTGATGCCGGCTGGCTCGGTCAGTTGTCGCTGGCAAATCTGGGTTTGCCGCTGTTTACGCTGGCCATTGGTTTGCTGGACGGTTTCAATCCCTGCGCGATGTGGGTATTGCTGTTTCTGCTATCGATGCTGGTGCATCTGAAAGATCGTGCGCGCATGGCATTGATTGCCGGCGTGTTCGTGCTGGTCAGTGGCGCGATCTATTTTGCGTTCATGGCCGCCTGGCTGAATGTGTTTCTGGCGGTGGGTATGTCGATGGCGGTGCGCATTGGCTTGGCCATTGTTGCGATTCTGGTGGCAGCAGTGAACATCAAGGATTTCGTCACGTCCATGCGCGGGTTTTCCCTGTCGATTCCTGCGGCGGCCAAGCCGGGTCTGTACGCGCGCATGCGCCGCATCGTCCAGACCGATTCATTGTGGATTGCACTGCTGGCGGCAGCGGCACTGGCGATCGTAGTGAATTTCATCGAACTGTTGTGCACCGCTGGTTTTCCCGCCATGTACACCGCCATTCTTGCCCAGCAGAATCTGGGTGATGGGGCTTATTATGGTTATCTGGGCCTGTATATCCTGGGCTATATTGCCGACGATTCCCTGATGGTGGGCGCCGCCGTGCTGGCCTTGAGCAGTCGCAAGCTGACGGAAGAGGGCGGCCGCTGGCTCAAGCTGCTCAGCGGTGTGGTGATGCTGGGGTTGGGCGTCATCATGTTGCTGGCGCCGGACTGGTTGAGCTGATCGGTCAGAGCAGCCGGTTGGCCTGATCGAGGAACTGCTTGCGTTCTTTCTCGTCAGGAATATGCCGCGCCAGCTGTTGCAGCAATGCGGCAGGTTCCTGAGTGGATTTCATGGTTTTCTGCATCACCCGGCTCGCCAGCGGGCCGATATGGAATGCCAGCAACTGGGTGAGCTTTTCCTGCACGGCGGGGGCCAGCGTCGGCGCGGTGCTGGCCGGCGTTTCGTTTGCTGGTGGCACGGCTGCTGATTGACTCAGGCCGGCACTGGAAACACCGGTTCGCTCCATCGCCTTGATGAATTGCGAGCGTTCGGCGTCGTTGGGAATATGCACGATCAGGCTGTTGACCAGGGCTTCCATGCTGGGGGCGCTACGGCTCTGTTTCTTCACCAGTACCTTCGCAACCGGGCCGATATATTTCGCCAGACTCTGCTCCAGCGACACCAGCAGATCGTCGCTCCACTGGCTGGCGCTGGTGGTTTCCTGCGGCACCGGAATGTCCTGACGGTAATTCTGCGGGGCAGGAAACAGCGTTGTGGTGGCCAGGGTCAGGTCCATATCCTCGATGCCTTTCAGGCTGGCAATGAATTCCGCCGCATTCTGAAACCGTTCTTCCGGACGTGACGCCAGGGCCCGCCGCAGAATAGGTTTGATCGAGCGGATATTCTGGCCGGACAGGCTGGTGATATCGTTGAGTTTGTGCAGGGTTTCTTCGATCGCTGCTTCTCGCACCGGACGCTGCCGGGTGAGCAGTTCGTAAAACAGCACGCCGACACTGTAAAGATCCGAACGGGCATCCACCGCATGTCCCTGCAGACCTTCCGGTGACATGTAGTTGGGCGTGCCCACCATGAAACCGGTGCTGGTCAGGTCCGATGTATCCAGGCGCGCAACGCCAAAATCAGACACCTTCACATTACCGTTTTCCAGCAGAATGATGTTGGCCGGTTTGATGTCGCGATGCACCACGCCATGCTCATGGGCATGCCCCAGCGCCTGCAGTACCTGAATACAGATATCGGTGGCAGACGGCAGGGGAATGAAGGTGTTGCTGCGCAGATGCGCCTTCAGTTCGATGCCGTCCACATATTCCATCACGATGAACGAGCCGTCGTTCGCGCTGCCGAAATCAAAAATGGTCACGATGTTCGGGTGCAGACAGCGGGCAGCGGCACGGGCCTCCTGGATGAAACGCTGCTCCAGGTCGGCGCCATGCTCGCTGTTGCGCAAATGGGGATGCAGAACCTTGATGGCAACCGTGCGCTCGATCTGTGGATCAAAACCCTGGTACACCACGCCCATGGCGCCGCTGCCCAGGATATTGTCGACCCGGTAACGGGAAATGGCCTTTGGAATCGCGTGCAAGGTCTTGTCCATGGTTCAGCGCTTAATCAATGGTTTCGTCGAGCATCTTCACGGCGTTGCTGAGGCTGCGATGCATGCGGTTGAAGGAGCGGCCCAGCGAGGCAATTTCGTCGCTGCCGGTCACCTGCAGTTCTTCCACCGCCAGATTGCCCAGACTGATTTCATCGGCCTTGGCAGACATGGCGCGCACCGGTTTGATGACGATGAAGTGCAGCATCAGGTTGAGAATCACGGCCACCAGCGCAAACACGGCCACCAGCGCAGTCATGAACATGACGAAGGTGTCCTGGGCGCGCTGAAGCGGCAGCGACATGGGCACGGACACGATCTGTGCGCCGATGGTTTCATTGAGTTTCCAGCCAAAACCGTTGCTGCTGCCGTACTGTTCGATCAGGGTTGCCGGCGCCACCGCAGGGGTATCATGACACACCAGACATTCCGGATTGGTGATGGTGATCGGGCGTCCCATGTAGAGCTGTGGACCGGTGGCCGTGTCACGGATACCGACCAGTTCTTTTTCGTCACCGTGATTGCGGAAATGGTAAACGATGTCGGCTTCCCACTCGGTGGTGCGGTTGGCGGGATTGGTGGGATTCAGCGCCGCTTCCTTGTAGCTGTATTCGGTGTGGCTTTCCTGCAGGCGACGGATGTACTGGGCAGCGGCATAGGCCGGAACACTTTGCGGAACGAAGGCGCGACGCTGTTGCACCGCCAGCAGTGGCTTGATCTCGCTGACGGTGTAATTGCGTACGGCCACCGCGCTTTCCATCATGATGCGGGCCATTTCCAGCACTTCTTCCTGTGCGTTTTTCTGCAGGATCTGGTAGCTGACGATGCCGGAACCGGCCAGACCCAGCAGGGTGACCAGGCTCAACACCAGGTTGAATTTAAGACGTAATCCCATGACGTGCCCCGTTTGAATTTATGGCTGTTTCAGTAACCGGTTGCAGGTGTTCAGCGCTGTCATGGCGCTGGCAAAGCCCTGCAGAGGAATGTCCACACTGTAGGTTTGAGTCTGCGGCCAGGTGGGCCAGAATCCCAGTGTGAGTGTGAATTGCTGACCGTTCTGCATCACGTTCAGCAGACGGTTTTTCTGCCGGGTGAAAACCAGGTTGGTACGCCGCTCCACGGTTTCCAGATCGAAATGCGCATGCTGGTCGATGGTGATGCCGGTCTTTTCGTAGGTAGTATCGATATCGGAAATGGTCGTGATGCGCAGGCTGTCCGGCGTGATCTGCAGTGTGACCGGTGTGCCGCCCTGGCCGTCATCCAGCTGCACAGGCTTGCTGGCCAGGCTGCAGCTCGCTTCGGTGCGATCCAGAATCCAGGCATCGCCGATGGTCAGGGGCAGATTATCCAGGGAAACCTTGATCGGGGCCGGCGGCGTTATGCTGGCAACCGTGGCTGGTTTGTCGGCGCTGGCTGGTGTTTCGATTGGGCTAGCGACAGGCGGTTTGGGTTGGGGTGCCGGTTTGGTTACCGCCACGGGTTTCGCTGCTGGTTTGGGTGTTGCGGCCGCAACCGGAGTGGGCGCGGGCGATGGTTTGGCCGGCGGTTTCACGGCTTGTTTGGCCGGGGCTGCGGGTGCTGGCAAGGCGGTGGTAACGGCAGGCTTTGGCGTGACGGCAACCGGCGCTGTGGTTGCCTCGGGTGCCGTGGGGGTTACCGGCAGGGCTACGGCAGGTTTGGCGGCCGGCGCAGCCTGGTCCACGGGTTTCATGTCCTTCGCTGGCGGCGCGGTTTGGTATGTCGCACTGCAGGCAGTCACCAGCAGGCACGCAAAGACAAGCGAAGGCAGAACCAGAGGGCGACGAACGTCCATGGCGACAGTCCCGGTGCAAAAGCAGCAATCAAACAAGAGAAGTGTATATGGTGAACGGCCCTGTCGCATTTGTAAAACGCAAAAATGCACAATGGCAGCAGGGCAGTTTGCGCCTTGTTACAGCACACCTTTGCGTTTGATTTCAAAGTACTTGTTCACCAGCTGAATCGGCAGCTGTGCCGGCACGCAGTTCACGGTCATGATGCCCTGGCGGTTCAGCTGCTGGGTTACCTGGCGCCGCTGTTCAAGGTAGCCCAGGGTGCCGGCGTAACGCAGTGCGGCTTCAAACTGCTGCACCGGGGTCAGCAGCACGTCATGCAGTGCCGGTTCTTCCAGATTGGCGAGCATGACCAGATGCTTGCCTTGTAGCAGTCGGAGTGCGGGCAGCAGATCGTCGGTGTTTTCGTCCTGGATGTCGGTCAGTACCACGATCAGCGCCCGCTTGTTGTGATGGGTGAGCAGATGACGTACCGCCGTCGAATAGTCACTGGCGCGGGTAGTGGCCTTCAGGTCGTAGGACAGGTTCAGCAGATGTGAAATATTGGCGACACCTTTGACCGGCTTGAGCCAGCGCTCCTCGCCACCGAAACTCATCATGCCCACGGCATCGCCCTGTTTCAGTGCGGCGTAACTCATCAGCAGCATTGCATTCAATGCGTGATCCAGATGGGACAGCTCGCCGTCATGGGAGCGCATGCGGCGGCCACAGTCCACCAGGAACAGAATCTGCTGATCCTTTTCGTCCTGGTATTCCTTGGAAATCAGTTTGCGCTGACGGGCCGTGGCGTTCCAGTCGATCTGGCGCAGGCTGTCGCCCTGACGGAATTCCCGCAACTGATGAAAGTCCATACCTTCGCCACGACGTTGCTGTTTGCGAATTCCCAACTGGCCGGACTGCTGTTCCATCGCCAGCATGGCGTACTGCGATACGGCGGCATAATTGGGATACACCTTGAGTGCGGTAGATTCGCCGCAGAATATGCGACGCTGCCACAGTCCCATGTGCGATGTCAGCAGGACGTCGAGCAGGCCAAACTGATGATTGCCCCGTTGCGGCAGGCGCAGGCGGTAGCGGAATTCGGTTCCCTGACCCGGTCGCAGCTGACCCTGCTGCTGCGGAAAATCGGCGTCAGCGCCGGCAGGTATATGATCGAAGACGCTGATGCTGACCGGACGTGTGAAGGAGTGGGTAAGACGCAGCGTCACCGGTGACCAGGCACCAAGGGCCAGGCTGTCATGATGTTCCCGCGCGACCTGGATCGGTTGACGGTAACGCACGGTGAAGGCATCGAGCAGTAACAGAAACACCAGTGCGGCCGTAGCGATCTGCCACAGCTGCACGAGGGTCGGTTGCCAGTCGGGCCGGGCCAGCGACGATGGCAGCCAGTTGTTCAGGGCCAGCAGCAACCCGATCAGGGTCCAGCCTGCCACCAGCCATAGTGCGCGGGGCGTTGGCCTCATAAGCGTGGTGCTTCCACTTCCTGCAGCATCTGCGACAGGGCCTGGTCGGTCTTGATGCCTTCGATTTCCATTTCTGCCGTCAGTGCCACCCGATGCCGCAGGGTGGGCAATACGGATTGCTTGACGTCATCAGGTGTGACAAAACTGCGTTGCTGCAACAGCGCCTGGGCGCGGGCAACGCGAATCAGGGCAATACTGGCCCGTGGCCCTGCGCCGTGGGAAAAACTGTGCCACAGGCGCGAGGTGCGCACGATCCGCACGGCATAATCAAACACCGCATCATCCACCTGAATATTGGCGGTCAGGGCCTGCAGTTGCGGTACGTCACCCGCTTTCATCACCGGCGCGATGGCGTTCACGCTCAGGGTATCCTGCACACAACCGGTGGTGACCTGACGTACCAGCTGCTGCTCTTCGCTTTCGCTGGGATAGTCGATCAGCACTTTCAGCATGAAGCGATCCAGCTCGGCTTCCGGCAGCGGATAGGTACCTTCCTGTTCGATGGGATTCTGGGTAGCCAGCACCATGAAGGGTGTCAGCGCCGGGAAGCCTTTGCCTTCGATGGTGATCTGTTTTTCCTGCATCACTTCCAGCAGTGCCGCCTGGGTCTTGGCGGGTGCGCGGTTGATTTCATCCGCCAGCAGCAGATGGGTGAATACCGGGCCTTTGCGGATCTTGAAGGATTCCGTTTTCATGTCGTACAGCGCGTGACCGGTGACGTCCGATGGCATCAGATCCGGTGTGAACTGGATGCGGCCGAAGTGGCCGTCGAAACATTTGGCCAGCGCTTTCACCAGCAGGGTTTTGCCCAGTCCGGGTACGCCTTCCACCAACACATGACCAGAGGCGAGCAGGGCGCAGATCACTTGGTCCACCACGTGCTGCTGTCCCACCATGACGCGGCCAATCTGCTGGCGCATCTGTTGTACCAGATCATGGGCCTTTTCCAGTGACAGTGTCGCGGTGGCTTCGGTCATAATGCGTTCCTTATGGTTTGTAGCTGTGAAATCAGTTCGATCCAGTGGGGTTCCCGCTGCGGCGCCGGAGACGTCATGGCGTGGCGGACAACCTCGCCGGGGAGTTGGGAAAGTTCGGTCAGCTTTGCGAGGGCGGCATTACTGTCGCCATTGCGCTGGACGCCATGATGACGGTTCAGGTGCCACCAGATATCGTCCCGCAGGGTAGCGAGCAGGGCATCGGCCTGGTGGTGACGCCAGCTGAAACGGGCACTGGCTTCGATATGCTCCAGCAGCTGGCGTCGCGCAGTAGGCGGCTCCGGTAGCAGCGGGCCGAAACGCACCCAGCGGCGCCAGCCCCAGAGTAGCAGCAGTACCGCGCAACCGGTCAGCAGGTAGGGCGCGGTGCGCCAGAGCAATGCCAGCAGGTTTTCGCTGTCGTGACTTGCCACCAGCCAGACGGTCGGGCTGTCCTGCACCAAATGCCAGAGCAGGTAGGCGTGATCGTAATCGCCGATTTTGCGATTGGTCCAGATGTTGGTGTCGAGCAGCACGGTCATGCGGCCTTTGCCGACCGCATATTGCAGCAGGCCATTGGGAGCCGCGTCTGCCGTGCGAATCGCCTGCTGACTGGCATCTTCCAGGGTGTAGTAGTAACCGAAATTGATCTGCAGCGGATCGGTATCGGCGGCGTAGTGAATCTGGTAAAGGTCGCCCCACAAATGCACGTTGCACACCGGTGTTATCGGCAAGGTGGATTCGGCGTCGGGATTATCGCTGCTGGCATCAGCAGTTGTTGCCGTTTCCGTGTCTGTGCTGGTTTCTTCTTGCTCCGGTGCGGTGGCCGATTCCGCTGATCCAGTTTCATCCGTGGTTTCGTCACTGACGTCATCGCTGTCGTCATCCTCGGTTTCCAGCCAGAACAGGCGCACACCCATGGCATCGAGGAACGGATCACCGCTGCTTTGTTCTTCTTCATCCCAGGTGTAGTTGGCGGCCAGAATCAGATGACCACCCTTGCGCATCCATTCCTGCAGGTATTCCTGATGTCCCGGATCATAGACCGGGCTGTCATTGAACAGCACCAGCGTGTCATCCGGTTGCAGTCGTTGCAGCATTACCGGCAGGTCCATGGCGCGATGGGATTTTATCTGATGCCGTGCCAGAAAGGTCTGGGCTGCCAGCCACGGATTGAAGCGGGCTTCCAGGGTGGGGCCAGTGTTGATCTCGCGGGTGTAGGATTCCACGTGGGTGTAAAGGTACCAGCCTGCGCCGCCGAGCGCGATCAGCGCCAGTGTCAGCCACGGAATCATGTGCCGCTTCATGCGTCATCACTCCTGCTGGCAAAGGCCGGCCAGCCATCACAGAGCTGGACAAAATGCGCATCGCTGGGCAGACGATGGGCGTAGGCAAGGGTGATCCAGTGGCCCGTCAGCTGCTGGAAATACTCGGCGCTGAGACGGTCGCTGTTGTTGCGGCAGACGGCCACACATTCGGATTCGGTGTGGGACGCTTCCAGCGGCAGATGACGCTCGTGCACCAGATGGGACAGTGCGGCGCGATACAGCAGGCTCAGGGCTTCGCGCTGGCGTCCGGACTGCCAGTGCCTGCGTGCAGTCGACAGCACATCATCGGGGAGTGAGTGTTGATCCAGCGCCAGACCAAACAGCTGGCTGGGTTTGGCGCGGCCGCGATCACGGGCAGGGCCTTTCCAGCCCGGCACAATGACGTGGCGAAAGCGATACAGCAGGTAGACGGCAATGGCAATGAACAGCCCCCACAACAGTGCTTCCAGCAACAATGGCAGCTTTGCCAGCCCGTTCAGCAGGGTTTGCAGTGCAGTGGATTCCTGCAGCCAGGTTTCGACACGATGCCACCAGCGTTTCAGCAGGCTGTCGTCGGCGTTGTCGGATTCGCTCTCGGTCAGATCCTTGCGCCAGCGCAAACCGGTTTTGGTTTCCATTTCGTTGAAGTCGTCACCTTCGAGAATTTCGACGATGTCCTGCTGGCTTTGTTCAGGCGTGAACGTTGTTGCGGGTGACGCGATGGCGTCAGGTGACTGCATGATCAATGGCAGCAGGCACAGTCCGGCGATCAGCAAGGCCGCCTTGCCGGTTTGCGCAATTCTCGCCGCCAGCTGGCGGAAACTCAGTTCGATATCCCAGGCTTCGAGCCAGGTGCGGCGATTGATGTACAGCATGAAACCGCTGCAGACATAGAAAGGCGACACCAGCATCATGGCGCCGTAGGCCGCCCAGGTGATGGTAGGAAACAGCAATGGACTGCCCAGGAAATCGCTCAGTTCAAAATCCACTTCCAGCTTTAGCGGCATCAGCAGCCAGGTAGTGGCAAACACGGCGAGCACCAGCATGCTTTCCACCGTATTTCCCAGCAGGGTCAGCCAGATTCGGCTGGCGCTGGCGTCGCGATGCAGGGTATCCAGACGGCGCCGGCGCTGGGCACCCCGCAGTTGCTCCAGTTCGCCCACCGGCATATTGAACGAGCGCGACAGGCTGAGGCGCTGCGCAATCAGCTTGGCAAAAAACTGGTGACGGACCAGAGCGGATGTCCTGCGCAGGATGTCCCGCCATTGCACATCGGGATTGAACAGCGCTTCGGCAACGAAATGCAGCTGCAGGGTTTCCCACAGCGGTTTGATCCACCACAGGATCAGCACTGCCCACCACAGCTGATCACGGAATACAAAGAACAGCAGCAGCGCCAGCGGCAGGGTTGGCAGTACGCCCAGCAGCAGCAACGAGCCGTACCAGCGTCGCGCCATCACGATGCCCAGGTCGGTCGCTTCATTCGGATTGCGCGGGCGCACCTGCGCGGTGATCTTACCGATATCCACGGCGCCACCCCAGGCTCAGATACAGGATCACCAGCAGCCAGAACAGGCCGCCTGCCACCAGCTTCACCGTGATCGGCAAGACCGAGCTCGACGACCAGAACGCCTCGATAAACGCGGCGATAATCAGAAAGAAGAAAATGCCATACACCAGCGGCATTGCCCCACGGGCGGACTGGATCAGCGACTGTTTGCGGGTCAGGCGCCCAGGGGCGAGCAGCCCATAGCCCAGCTTCAGTCCCGCACCGCCGGCGATCGCAATCGCCGTCAGCTCAAACGCACCGTGACCGATCACAAACGGCCAGAACGTTTCCACATGGCCCAGTTCCGTCAGATACCCGGCGACCGCCCCAATCACCAGACCGTTAAACAGCAGGTGGAATACGGCGCCGATACCCAGCAGAATCCCGCTCGCAAAGGTCTGGAAACCGATACCGACATTGTTGCGGATATAGAAGCCGAACATCTGCAGATCCTGGGATGACCCGCGCTCGTCGGACATTTCCTTGTTGTTGGCCGGATCATACATATCCACCATCTGCTGCACGGCTTCGTGCGGGTACACGGTGTAGATCATGTTGGGATTGAAATAGGTCAGTGTTCCCATCACAAAAGCCGGCACAAAAAACAGCAGCACTCCCAGCCAGACAAAACGGGACTCACGACGGATGGCGGCCGGAAATCCCCACACCACGAACTGCACGATGTTGTGCCACACTTGGCCTTTGCGCTGATAAAAATGCTGGTGGCCACGCAGTGCCAGATCATTGAGGTGGTCGATAAGGTAGGGACTGTAGTGGCGCTCCTGGGCCAGTGCGAGCAAGTGACAGATCAGCCGGTACTGGCTTGCAAAATCCGCCAGCGATTCCGTCGCGTCCTGTCTGCGAGGATGCTCCAGCGCCTGCAGCTGCCGCTCAAACCGCTCCCAGGCGGCGCCGTGCTGCTGTTCAAACAGCTGCTGCTTCATCGGCCACCCCGCAACCATTGGGCAAGTCGCAGCAGGTAATCCACTGCCTGCTGGTCGCGTCGATGTAGCACCGGCTCCAGGTGATTGGCGAGTTCCTGCTGCCGTTCAGAGGTAAGGCTGGTGTGGCGTTCAGCAAACGCCAGGATCGCACGCTGTTCCGTGACGTTCAGCGCCACCGGCGGCGGTGTGGCGGCACGGCTTTCCGGCTGCGGTGCGACAGCCGGCCGTTCCCGATAAATCACCACAGTGCCCGCTGCCAGATCGCCGATGCGTTTGAAATCCTTGTTGGCGGTCATGCAGACCAGTCCTGCCATGTAATTCATCGGCAGAAAATCGACAATGCGAAGAAAATTGCGGGTGATGGATGCAGACCAGCCGACTGGCGTATTGTCATCGTTGACCACCGCGATGTTCATAAGTCGCTTGCCCGGTGTCTGGCCGTGATTCAGCACTTCAAACAGCACCGGATAGAACCACTCCAGCGCGAACGTGAAGATCAGCAGCAGTCCGATACCGGTATCGCCGAGTACCAGAAACCCGTAGCTGGCGGCCATCTGGATGATCATGCGCAACACAGAATCCACCAGAAATGCCTGTCCCCGCACCAGCGGACCAGCGACGTGAATGTCGAGATCAATGTTCTCGGGCGTTTCCAGCTTGCGATAGGTATCGAGCATGGCGAGCGTTCAGTCAGCCTGTTGAGCCTGTTTCAGATAACGGGCGGCAAGCATGGCTGCGATGAACAGATCCACTGTGAACAGTGTTTCCAGCAGTCCAAGCATGCCGGTGGTCGATGGCAGTGCGAAAGCATTGATGACGCCCTGACAGAAGTACAGGAGCACGAAAAAGCACAGCCACACATAGACCCGTGGCTTACGGTAAATGATGCCCGGCGCAAACGCCAGCAGCGGCAGTACGTGAACCAGGGCGATAAACCAGGGTTTGGTGGATACCGGCAATACCAGCAGATGCCATGCCAGTAACAAACCGCAAAGCGCTAACAGCGAGGCCAGGGTAATGTGACAGAACAGGTTGGCCTTGCGTACCAGTTGGGTGCGGGATACTACGGATTCGTTCATCAACAATACTCATGCCTTAAGAGCGTGGGCCAGACGGGCGATGCGTTCACCCAGCGCCTGACAGAGAGCGGTTTCGTGTTCGTCCAGCGGACGCGCACTGTCAGCGCCGGCAAAATGGCTTGCGCCATAGGGTGTGCCGCCACCCTGTGTCTGCACCAGGGCAGCTTCACTGTAAGGCAAACCGGCGAACACCATGCCGTGATGCAGCAGCGGCAGCATCATGCTGAGCAGCGTGGATTCCTGGCCGCCGTGCAAACTGCTGGTGGATGTGAATACGGCACCGGGCTTGTTGATCAGCGCGCCACTCATCCAGAGCGAGCCGGTTTCATCCAGAAAATGCTTCATCGGGGCTGCCATGTTGCCGAAGCGGGTCGGCGAACCGAGGATCATGCCGTCACAGGCTTTCAGATCATCCTGGGTGACATAGATCGCGCCGCTGTCCGGCACCGGTGGCTCACTCTTGCGGGTGACCGGCGCCACCGGAGGCACGGTACGCAGAAAGGCTTCTGCGCCAGGATATTTTTCCACGCCGCGGGCGATCCACTTCGCCATTTCGCGCACGTTACCACTGCGGCTGTAATACAGGATCAGCACCCGGATCACGGCAGAATCTCCAGCACGTTTTCCGGCGGGCGTCCCAGCGCGGCTTTTTTGCCCTGAACCACAATCGGGCGTTCGATCAGCTTGGGACATTTCACCATCGCGTCGATCAGCTGCTCATCGCTGAGGGATGGATCCTGCAGTCCCATCTCCTTGTACTCGGCTTCTTTCTGCCGCATCAGTTCCCGTGGTTTCAGGCCCAGCTTTTTCAGCAGAGTTTTCAGTGTCTGGGCGTCAGGCGGTGTCTCAAGATACAGCACGACATCGGGTTTAATGCCTCTGGACTCCAGCAATTGCAGGGTTTCGCGTGATTTGCTGCAGCGGGGATTGTGGTAGATCGTGGTCATGGGCGCGTCCGGTTTGCAGGTCGGTCAGTTTGGCTTATGCTGTGGGAAGGTATTCTATCGGTTCTGCCGGTTCAAGCGAAACCGGGCAGGCCGCGATCAGGCAAGGATCTGCACGTGAATATTTTGCCCCGGCTGCTTCAGGCCACCCATCATCATCGTGTGGCGTTTCTTCGCTACGTGATTGTCAGTTTCTTTCGTCACGACTGTCCCAAGGTGGCGGCCTACCTGGCGTTTACCTCACTGTTTGCCGTCGTACCGGTCATGACCGTGATCTATTCCATTCTGGCCCTGATCCCCGAGTTGAAGGGACTGGAAACGCGGATGCAGACCTTTGTATTCGAGCATTTCGTACCGTCGACCGGCACTCAGCTGGAAGAGCATCTGCGCGGGTTCGCTGATCAGGCGGCCAATCTCACCAGTGTCGGTGTCGCCATGCTGTTTGTCACGGCAGTGCTGATGCTCCGCAAGATCGAAGTGACCTTCAATACCATCTGGCACGTGTCGGCCGCCCGCAAGGGTGTGAACGGTTTCCTGCTGTATTGGGCGTTGCTGAGTCTGGGGCCGGTGCTCATGGGGGGCACCTTCGCCATATCGTCCTATATTGCATCGCAACGGATTCTCTATGATGTGGTGGCGCTCGCCGGGGCGGAACAGATCATGCTCAGCCTGCTGCCGATCCTGATGAGTACGGTGGCGTTTTCCCTGGCGTACATCGCGATCCCGAATACCAAGGTACCGATAAAGCACGGCATTCTGGGCGGGTTTTTGGCGGCCCTCATGTTCGACATGGCGCGGCGGGGCATGACGCTGTTTGTCAGCCTGTTTCCCACTTATCATCTGGTTTACGGCGCCTTTGCCGCTGTGCCGATTTTTCTGGTGTGGGTGCTGGTGTCCTGGGTCGTGTTGCTGATCGGTGCTGAAATCGTGCAGGCCCTTACCAATTTCAAGATCGACAAAACTCGCTCGGAATCGTCGTTAGGCAATCTGCTCGCCATTCTGCAGCAGCTTTATACCTTGCAATCCAGCGGGCAGATGGCCGATGAAGCAGACATGCTGAAGCGGATGCCATGGCTGACCAGCGCGGAATGGGAAACCTACACCGACAAACTGGTCGCTGCACATCTGGTTTATCGTCATGGCGAAGGCGAGATCTCGCTGACCCGTGATCTGCACAAGTATTCACTGGCCCAGCTGTTTGCGGATTGCTTCAGTGACACTCTGGCGCTGGATGTTCATGGCGACGAGCCCTGGCAACGCCGGCTGCGTAAACTGCACGAACAGGGCGTCGACCGCTGCCTCGGTCACTGGCAGATCAGTCTGGCGGAATTGTTCGAAACCGGCGAGGTGCCGGCTGTCATTGCAGGGCGCGAACCTCAAAAGTTTCCACTTGCCGGGTCCGGTGAGTAACGGCAAAGGCTTCCAGATACAGTGCCTCGTCATGCTGGGGCGTCTCTACCCGCACACGTGTTCCCGGTTTCACCACCCCGGTCGGACACACTAACAGGGAGCGGGCGCGGCCGTCGGTCGTGCGGGCAATCACCAGCAGCCCGTTGCGTTCGGTACCGTGGTCGTCCTGCGGCAGGATCGTTATCTTGCTGGCTTTTCCCCGCAGCCGTTCAATGCCCAGGGCAGGCAGATTGTCCTGATCCACCGCGCTCCACTGCACGATGCCAACCTCGAGACGTTTCTGTTCCCCCTGCTGGCGAATCATGGCGACTACCTGGCCTGCTTCCGGATAACGCAGGTCGGCCTGATGGAGCCGAAGACAGATACCGTGCTGGCTCTGGTTTTCCCCCAGTGCCCAGGCGCGATTGTCGCTTTCGCCGGAAGCGGGCAAGCCGCTGCGCCGCCGCATCATCGGGTCCAGCATCATGCAGATCGATTCGAGCCCCCACACCGGACCGATGTCTTCGGCAATGGATTGGCGTGGGCTCTTGCGCTGCGGGTTGCGGGTCCAGTGGCCATGCAGCTTGACCAGCAATTCCAGCACGATCTTGCGTTGCAGTCGCTCCATGCCCACGATGCGAAGTGACTCGCCGGCCCGGATGGCCTCGATATGGCCACAGAGGGTATCAACGAAGTCTGCCAGATCCAGCAGGTGGGCCTGCTCAGGCAGCTGTTCGTGCAGGCTTGGAATCAGCGCCGGTTGCTGGCAGCGAGGGCTGACACTGTAGGCGTCCTGCCAGCCATCATCCTGCCCGCTGTCGCAGATACGGGTGTAGCCTGCAAAGCGCAGGGCGTAATCGTGGGCGCGCCAGTGTTCCTCCGGCGACAGCGCATACGGGGATGCCAGGCCAAGCAGGATGATCTGTTTGTAGAGCTGTTCGATCATCACCTGACGGCCGTCCGGGGTTGCCAGATCGTCGCGATGCTGGTCGATGTGGCGGGCGGCAAAATACAGATAGTGCACTTCCTGCCAGAACTGGCCCGGCAGCAGCCGGCCACGGTTGTAGGAAAACATGGCAAAGTAGTGCAGGTAGTTCATCGCCATGTAAACCACCAGGCCCACGCCTGCCGGGCGTTTGCTGCGGGCCAGGGTGTCGTGCACCAGATGCTTGAATCCGTTGGCCATTTCCCGCAGAAAATCCAGCAGGTTATCCAGTTCCCCCGGATTCAGTTCGCGGGCAAACGGCCCCTGCTCGAAGTGGCGGCGATAGTGCTCGGTAAAGCGCAGGAACGCATAATGGAACGGCCGCATCAGTTCCAGCCGTTTGGCCGGCGGCATCGCAAACCGGTTGAAGGCGTGCAGGCGGCGGTGGGCAATCAGCAATGCCGAGGGGACATCCGCGTAGGGCAGGTCGCGGATTTCATTGACCAGCTTGCGCGGGTCGGTATCGAGCAGCAGGTGTCGCGTTTTTTCCGTCGACGGAACCTGCAACGGGCTGTTCATGACGTCAGATCCCTTGGTTGTCATAGGGTGTGCTCGGGATTTACTCTCGATGCTTAACAGATTATCAGGCTGGGTGAGTGGCTCGCATAATGGTCCTTTCCCGCGACACTCTTGCGTCCTTCAGAACGAAAAATGTACAGGAAAATGACTTCCTGATGAAAGAGATTAAAACTCAAGTCCTACAAAATGTCTGTGAAAAAAGAACATTTACTGCGCAGTTATACGGCGAAAGCGGGCCTTTGGTGGTGCTGCTGCATGGCTTTCCGGACACGACGGGCACTTTTATCCACCAGGTGCCGGTGCTGGTGGGAGCTGGGTATCGGGTTCTGGTGCCGGTGCTGCCCGGTTATGAGGCTTCCAGTTGCGACGGGTCGGATCGCTATTTCGTGTCTGATCTGGTGGTCTGGCTGACCGGTTGGCTGGACCAGCTGGGTGAGCGTCAGGTGCATCTGATCGGACACGACTGGGGTGCGGTCATCGCCTGGCTCGCGGCAGCCAGTCATCCGGAGCGCTTTTACAGCCTCACCACGATCGCCATCCCTTCCTTGCGGCATCTGCCGGGGGCCATACTGCGGCATCCCAGCCAGTTACTCAAATCCTGGTATATGGGCTTTTTTCAGCTGCGTGGACTGTCAGACAGGGTTGTCAGAGCCGGTGACGGCTGGCTGATCCGCCAGCTCTGGCGGCAATGGTCGCCGGATTGGGAGCCGCCTGCGGATCACCTGTCCAACGTGTGTCAGCAGCTGACCCAACCGGCGGTGCAGAAGTCGGCCTTGGCCTACTATCGTTGCCTGTTCAAGGTGTGGGATGAGTCTCATCGCCGCGGCCGCAGCCTGCTGAACCGTACCATTGCGGTTCCCACGCTGATGATCAGTGGCGCCCGGGATGGTTGCATGGACACCCGGCTGTTTGATGCCGGATCAGTGCTGGACGATTACCCGGCCGGAATCACCCTGATGCGGATCGACGGCGCCGGTCATTTCTGTCATCTGGAAAAGCCGAACCAGGTCAATCACATTCTGATGCAGTTTATCCGCCGCCATGCGCCGGCCCGCACGGGGGCAGCCAGTGAACTGTCCGGCCATTTGGGGTAAAATCCGGCGCCTTGCATACCCAGTAACCCAAGCCGTACGACGAGAGAGGAGCGGGCCATGGCCGTCATTCGCCAGGACGATTTCATTCAGAGTGTTGCAGACAGCCTGCAGTACATTTCCTACTACCACCCGCTGGACTTCATTCAGGCGGTTCATGAGGCCTACCAGCGCGAGGAATCCACTGCCGCCAAAGATGCGATGGCACAGATCCTGGTCAACTCCCGCATGTGTGCCGAAGGCCATCGTCCTATTTGCCAGGACACCGGTATCGTTACCGTATTCCTCAAGGTCGGCATGAATGTCCAGTGGGACGCGAAGATGAGTGTCACCGATATGGTGAACGAAGGGGTGCGCCGCGCCTATCTGAATCCGGACAACGTCCTGCGAGCCTCGATCCTGGCCGACCCGGCTGGCGCCCGCAAGAACACCAAGGACAACACGCCGGCGGTCATTCATTACGAAATCGTTGAAGGCGATACCGTCGACGTGCAGATCGCGGCCAAAGGTGGCGGCTCTGAAAACAAATCCAAGATGGCCATGCTGAATCCCAGCGACAGCATCGTGGACTGGGTACTGAAAACGGTTCCGACCATGGGTGCCGGCTGGTGTCCGCCGGGCATGCTGGGTATTGGTATCGGTGGTACCGCAGAAAAGGCCATGGTACTGGCGAAAGAATCCCTGATGGAGCCGGTGGATATCCATGAACTGAGAGCCCGCGGCCCGCAGAACCGGGTGGAAGAGCTGCGGCTTGAAATCTTTGAAAAGGTCAACGCGCTGGGTATCGGTGCCCAGGGTCTGGGTGGTCTGACCACCGTGGTGGATGTGAAGATCCTCGATTATCCGACCCATGCGGCATCCTTGCCGGTGGCGATGATTCCCAACTGCGCCGCCACCCGTCACGTGCATTTCACCCTGGATGGTAGCGGCCCTGCCGAGCTGGAAGTGCCCAAGCTGTCCGACTGGCCGGAAGTGGCCATGGCGGGCGGCAGTGGCGCGAAGAAGGTGAATCTCGATACCGTCACCCCGGAAGAAGTCGCCAGCTGGAAGCCTGGTGACACCCTGCTGCTGTCGGGCACCATGCTGACCGGTCGTGATGCCGCTCACAAGCGCATGGTGGACATGCTGAACCGGGGCGAACAGCTGCCGGTGGATTTCAAGGGCAAGTTCATCTATTACGTCGGTCCGGTCGATCCGGTGCGTGACGAAGTCGTGGGTCCGGCTGGCCCGACCACTGCAACCCGTATGGACAAGTTCACCGAAACCATGCTGGCCAAGACCGGTCTGCTGGGCATGATCGGCAAGTCCGAGCGCGGCCCTGTGGCCATCGAAGCCATCAAGAAACACCAGGCGGTCTATCTGATGGCGGTGGGTGGCGCTGCTTACCTGGTATCCAAGGCCATCCGCAAGTCCCGGATCGTGGCGTTCGAAGATCTGGGGATGGAAGCCATTCACGAGTTTGTGGTGGATGAAATGCCGGTCACCGTCGCAGTGGATAGTACGGGCGTCTCGGTTCATAACACCGCTCCCAAGATCTGGCAGGCCAAAATCGGCAAGATTCCGCTGGCTACCGAGTAACCTGCTCAGTTCCAACGGGATATTCCCTCCAAGCCCGCCGCCGCGCGGGCTTTTTTTCGCATAATTTTCCTGGTTGTCTATGCTTCTAAAAATGGCTAACCAACTGAAGTTAGTCTGAAGTGTAACTTTGCTTTGCGTCTGCCAAGTTGGGTCTATACTTCAAAAAAGGTGTCCGCAGGGGCGCATGATGTAGGGAGCAGCATGTCCATACCGTTACTTATCTGTGATGATTCCGCCATGGCTCGCAAGCAGGTGGTCAGAGCACTTCCAGAAGGGTGGGAAGTCGATGTCACCATGGCTACCAATGGGGTAGAGGGTGTCGAGGCCATCCGCGCGGGAAAGGGTGAAATGGTCTTCCTTGATCTGACAATGCCAGAGCTGGATGGTTATGGCGTGCTGGAAAAGGTCAAGACCGAAGGCCTCAAAGCCATCATTATCGTGATATCGGCTGACATTCAGCCGGAAGCGCGCGACAGGGTCATGAAACTCGGCGCCCTGGATTTCATCAAAAAGCCTGTAGATAGCAAGAAGCTGCAGGATGTGCTGAAGAAGTACGGACTGTTATGAACGAGACTCTGGCGTTATCGGAAGATCAGCGGGATTGCTTACAGGAAGTGGTCAATGTTGCCATGGGTCAGGCTGGCGACTCGCTGGCGCGCTTTCTGGAAGTCTTCATCAATCTGTCTGTGCCTCGCATCCGGTTGGTTGAACGGGACGGATTGAACCAGGAACTGGAAACCATGGTTGGTGGCGCCCAGGTCCGTGTTTCTGGCGTAAGCCAGGGCTTTTTCCAGATGGACAATGGCCGCGGCATCCGTGGCGAGGCCATCGTGGTGTTCACCGACAGCTCTTTCAAGGAACTGGCGGATCTGCTGGCGTATGACGGCGACCTGAGTACCGAGGCCGAAAAAGAACTGCTGCTGGATGTCACCAACATCCTCAATGGCGCCTGCCTGAACGGGATTGGTGAACAGATCGAGGCAGATCTGGGTTTTTCCCCACCTACCATACTCGGCCAGCATGTCCCGGTATCCGCCATGCTGGAGCACGAAAAGGTCAACTGGGATCATGCCCTGCTGGTGGAAATATCCTATACGCTTGAGGATCGTTCCTTCAGCTGCACCATGTTCCTGTTAATGCCCGGCGAGTCCATTGTCGTGGTGAAAGCGGCGCTGGATCGCTTACTGGAAGACTTCTGAGTGTCCGAATTTGCCCCCTCCCAGCAGTTGCTGGAATTTATCGTCGACCGCATCAACGTCGGCGTATTCATTGTCAATGAATCCCTCGAAATCCAGTTCTGGAACAAGTTCATGGCGACCAACAGCGGGGTGGGCGCCGATGCCGTGGTGGGAAAGAAACTGTTTGACTGCTTTCCCGACCTGCCCCAGCGCTGGTTCGGCAAAAAAGTCAGCAGCGTATTCATGCTGAAGAATTTTTCCTTCACGTCCTGGGAGCAGCGGCCCTATCTGTTTCCGTTCCGTCATAACCGACCCGTCACCGGTGGCATGGAGTTCATGTGTCAGGATCTCACCCTGATGCCCATCAAGAACGACAGCGGTGAGGTGGAAAGCGTCTGTATCATCCTGTTTGATGTCACTGATGCCGCCATCTACCGCACCATGCATCAAGCAGCAATGAAAAAGCTGGAAATGGTGAGCCGTGTCGATGGTTTGACCCAGCTGTTCAATCGCAGTCACTGGCAATCAAGGCTGGCAGAAGAATTCAGTCGGGCAGGGCGTTACCAGAATCCCATGTCGCTGATCATGTTCGATCTGGACCACTTCAAGTCCATCAATGATACCCATGGCCATCTGGGCGGTGACGCTGTGCTGGTGCAGGTATCCGGCATCATCAAGGACGCTTTGCGGGATTCCGATATTGCCGGTCGTTATGGCGGTGAAGAGTTTGGCATCATTCTGCCGAACACCAACGCTGCCGGCGCGAAAGTGGTGGCGGAGCGGCTGCGCTCGACCATTGAAAGCACCCCGGTACCGTTTGAAAAAGTGCAGATTCCGGTGACGGCGAGTCTGGGGATAGCAGAATTCGATCCGACAGTGGCGGACGATGAGGCATTGATCGCGAACGCGGATGCGGCGTTGTATCAGGCCAAGGAATCCGGCAGAAACCGCGTGATCATCTTCGGCAACGCAGGTGGCGGTCAAGCCGGCTGAGATTTCAGTATTTGACGAACCAGTGACGCTCCCAGGCGTTGAACACCCGCTCGGGATACCAGGTCTTGCCGAGGCTACCGTTATAGCGGGCCAGCGCTCGCATCAGATTTCCTTCTTCCCTTTTCAGATAGGCACTCAGGATGGCGCAGCCATAACGGATATTGGTTGCGATATCGGTGAGATTGTCGTCCCGGCTACCAATTTCTTCCTTCCAGAATGGCATCACCTGCATCAATCCCTGAGCCCCGACCCGGGACACGGCAAAGCGGTCGAAGCGGCTTTCCACGTGCATCACGGACAGCACCAGTTCGGGTTTCAGATTGAAGCGGTGTGATTCCTGGTGCACCAGGCGCAGGATGAACAGGCGTTCGTCCGGGTCCTGCACGTAATGCTGCAGGCGGCCGGACATGTCCACCAGCCAAACTTCGGCGTCGAAGCGATCCTTGAAACTGTTGGCCTTGTCGATGGTGTCACGCAGCAGTGCCCGCATGTCCGCATCAGGGCGCTCGGTGGTGGCGGCGTGCGCAAACGGCACGCCGGCCACCAGCAGGCACAGTAGAAGCAGACGGAAAGGCGTGAGCAGCACGTTCATGCCTTCAGTTTAGATGCTGCGAATTTTGCCCAGCAGGAACGCGGTCACGGAATCGGCAGCCACTTCTTCCTTGTCGGCGCTGCGACGGTATTTGTACTCGAATTTGCCGTCTTCCAGTCCGCGATCGCTGATCACAATCCGATGAGGAACACCGATCAGTTCCATATCGGCGAACTTCACACCCGGGCGTTCCTTGCGGTCGTCGAACAATACGTCGACACCGGCAGCGGTGAGTTCCGCATAAAGCTTGTCGGCGGCGGCCTGTACGGCAGGGGACTTGTGCTGGTTCAGCGGCACCAGTGCCACCTGGAACGGTGCCAGTGCATCCGGCCAGCAGATACCCTGTTCGTCATGGTTCTGCTCGACCGCGGCGGCAACCACACGGGTAACACCAATGCCGTAGCAGCCCATGGGCATTACGTGATTCTTGCCGTTTTCATCCAGCACCTGCGCTTTCAGGGCTGCACTGTATTTGGTGCCCAGCTGGAAGATATGACCCACTTCAATGCCGCGCTTGATCACCAGCGTGCCGTTGCCATCCGGGCTCGGGTCGCCCTCGCTGACATTGCGCAGATCCGCCACTTCGGCGAAGGTGCAATCCCGGTCCCAGTTGACGCCGGTGAGGTGGAAGCCATCTTCGTTGGCGCCGCAAACAAAATCGGCCATGTTCACGACGCTGCGGTCAGCAATCACCGGAATCTTCAGCCCAATCGGGCCAATTGAACCCGGCGCGCAGCCGATGGCAGTCTTCACTTCAGCATCGGTCGCCATGGTCAGCGGCGCTGCCACCAGTGGGTGTTTTTCCGCCTTGATCTCGTTGAGTTCCTTGTCGCCGCGCAGCAGCAGGGCTACCAGCTTCACTTCCTTTTCATCTTCACTGGCGCCGCGAACAATCAGGGTTTTGACGATGTTGCTGGCATCCACCTTGAGGAAGGCAGCCACATCTTCGATGCTGTGCTGGTTCGGTGTGGCGACCTTGGACATGGACTGGGTCGGGGCAGGGCGCTCGCTGCCGATCACCAGCGCTTCGGCCATTTCGATGTTGGCGGCGTAGTCGCTGCTGTCGCTGAATGCGATATCGTCTTCGCCGGAATCTGCCAGCACGTGGAACTCATGTGAGCTGTTGCCACCGATGCTGCCGGTATCGGCCAGCACAGCGCGAAAATCCAGGCCCAGCCGGGTGAAAATCGCCGTATAGGCCGCGTGCATGGCGTCATAGGTTTGCTGCAGCGATTCATAACTCATGTGGAAGGAGTACGCATCTTTCATGATGAATTCGCGGGAACGCATGACACCGAAGCGCGGACGGATTTCGTCGCGGAATTTGGTCTGGATCTGGTAGAAATTGCAGGGCAGCTGTTTGTAGCTCTGGATGTTGTTGCGCACCATGTCGGTGATGACTTCTTCGTGGGTTGGGCCCAGCACAAAGTCATTGTCGTGACGGTCCTTGAACCGCAGCAGCTCGGGTCCGTAGCCTTCGATCCGTTTGGACTCGGCCCACAATTCGGCCGGCTGCACCACCGGCATCAGCACTTCCTGGGCGCCGGCGCGGTTCATTTCCTCGCGTACCACCTGCTCCACCTTGCGCAGCACGCGCAGTCCGGTGGGCAGCCAGGTGTACAGTCCTGATGCCAGTTTGCGGATCAACCCTGCCCGCAGCATCAATTGATGGCTGATGACCACGGCATCAGACGGCGTTTCGCGTACGGTGGCAAGCAGGTATTCAGTAACTTTCATGGAGGCGGAGTTCCCGTGAGTGGATATTCAAAATTCGCCCGATTTTAAGGGTTGTCGGCGGGGTAAACAATCGGCAGCGGTGCAAACAGGCGGGTGGTTGGGCCGGGGGCGGTGGGCAGGGGCAGAGAATATCTTGCAGGCTAGCAGGTGCAGATACGAAAAA
Organism: Gammaproteobacteria bacterium; assembly: GCA_041395845.1. Lineage (GTDB taxonomy): Bacteria > Pseudomonadota > Gammaproteobacteria > Pseudomonadales > Ketobacteraceae > Ch67. Next base: position 176,795 of record JAWKZS010000002.1, on the reverse strand, counting down.
GGGGGCTTGCGCCCCCTTCAGATCCACCGATTACTTGTCGGTCATGTCCTTCAGTTTCTTCAGAGGACGGATCTTGATTTTGCGGCTGGCAGGCTTGGCTTTGAAAGTGGTTTCTTCGCCAGTGAAGGGGTTGATGCCCTTGCGTGCCTTGGTGGCCGGCTTGTTGATGACCATGACTTTCATCAGACCAGGTAGAGTGAACTCACCTACGCCTTTCTTGCTCACGTGAGCTTCGATAACGGCGCTCAGTTCGTCCATTACAGACTGAACCTGCTTGCGTGACAGCTCGGTAGCCTCGGCAATGTGGGTCAGAACAGCAGTCTTGGACATTGCTTCAGAAACCTTCAGTGCCTTTTTCGGCGCTGGTGCAGCTTTGGGAGCAGCAGCTTTCTTGGCTGGAGCTTTCTTGGCGGCAGGTGCAGCAGCTTTCTTGGCAGCAGGCTTTTTGGCGGGCGCTTTTTTCTTCGCAGGCATGTTTGCTTCCTTTGATTGTAGTTATGTGCCCGGTCTTCCAGTGTGTCGCCGCAGCAGGATGCTGGATTTCGCAATGGGGCCGGCCGGACAGTCGCCGGTAATTATTGATCTGAAATTTCTACCTAGCAAGTCGAAAAATGCGTTTTGGCCCTGTTTTTATAGGGTCTGGCGCAAAAAAAGCGAAAATTACGGCTGATTTTGCAGTCGGCGCGCCACTTCGTTGAACACATCGACCCAATCCGGCGCAAATTGACTGCCTGAACAACGGTTGATTTCGAGGATTGCGCGTATAAAAGGACGCTTGATCTGAGCGCTGTAGGCGCGTTCGTGGGTGCGGGCATCAAAGGCGTCGACGATGGCCATGATCTTTGCGCCGGGACAAATACTGTCGCCCTGAAGCTGTTGCGGGTAGCCGTTACCATCGATGCGCTCATGATGCTCTTTCACGATCAGACTGGCTTGCTGCCAGCGCGTCATGGGTGCCAGTAATTGCCATGCCCTGATCGGGTGGTCGTGCAGCAGCGCGAATTCTTCTGCCGTGAGGCTGGTGGTTTTGTGCAGGATCGCGATCGGCAGAAATGCCATGGCAATATCGTGCATGTAGACGGCCGCTGCAAGCTGGGCGGGCTCCACAGGATCGCCGGCAAGTTGATTCATGGCCAGTGCCAGTTGCAGTTGACGTGCAGCCCGTCCTTTCCAGTAACGGGACCGCTCCTCCAGTGGCTGACTCATGTGCTGGAAGAAACGGATGTCATCGTCGGCCTCGATACCGTACGCCTGCAACAGCGTGTTCTCGTCGGGCTGGAGGGGCAGGTCTGCTTTGCGTCGCGTTCCGGTGGTTGCTGGTTGCACCAGTTGGGTGGACGGATCAAGCTGCGACAGGATGGTGCTTGTCAGGTTGGTGCGTTCGCTGGCGTCGAGTTCCGTGATGCGGCTGATCTGCTGGCACAGCTGGGTCAGTTGAGACTCGTCCAGTGGCATCGCGGCATTGTTCATGCGTGCTTCCACCATGGCCTTGGTTTTGTCCATCGCCAGCATGATGACGTCGCTCAGTGAGGCGTCGTAACGCAGACTGTGTTTGCGCACCGCATCCAGCACATCCTCTACGCTCTGGATCAGGGGCGTGAGATCCTTCAGTCCAACGTACACCAGATTGCCCTTGATGGTGTGGACCGAGCGAAACAGGGCATTCAGCAATTCCGGATTGGTCGGATCCTGTTCCAGGTCGATGAGGGTGTTTTCACAGTTCTGGTGGGCGTCGCGGAAATCGAGAAAGAAATCCTCCATCAATTCCCGGTTGAATTCGTCGTCCTGGCGGGGAGTGCTCATGACCGTGCTCCTGCAGCTGAGGTTTTTCTTCAGTATAGAGTCCGCCTGTCCAGGCCGCCGGATTCCGCCTACTGCGCAATCGCTGCTAACCCGTTATAATGTGGCCCCTTTTTCCGGTCGGGCGCTGCCGATTTTGGTTGTGCCTGCAAAAGATTCGATAAATCAATGGTTTATATTGTAGGGTTGGAGGCTTTCGTCAATGCCGATCTATGAATATGAATGCCAGTCCTGTGGTCATCAGCTGGAAGCAATCCAGAAAATGAGCGATGCGCCCCTGAAGGATTGCCCTCAATGTGCGCAAGCCGCCCTGAAAAAGCGGATTTCCGCCGCAGGATTCCGCCTGTCTGGTGGCGGCTGGTACGAAACCGATTTCAAAACCGGCGGCAAAAAGAACCTGGTGGAAAAGGGTGGCGATGCGTCGTCTTCCTCGTCCTCCGGCAGTGCATCCGGTTCGAGTACTCCTGCCGCGGCCAGCTGACCAGCCCGCCCGGATCAAATTCATTTAAAAGACACAGGTAATAGTGATATGCGAAGCCATTATTGTGGCCACCTCAACGAATCCCACATCGATCAGACCGTCACCCTGTGCGGTTGGGTACATCGCCGTCGCGATCATGGCGGCGTCATTTTCCTGGATCTGCGCGACCGCGAAGGTATTGCACAGGTAGTGTACGATCCGGATACCGTTGAGGCTTTCGCCCTGGCTGAGCGTGTGCGCAGCGAGTTTGTATTGAAGGTGACTGGCCGGGTGCGTGCACGTCCGAAAGGCACTGAAAACCCGGAAATGCCCACCGGCATGATTGAGGTGCTGGGCAAGCAGCTGGAAATCCTCAATACCGCCGAAACCCCGCCGTTCCAGCTGGACGAACACAGCCATGTCGGCGAGGACGTGCGCCTGAAGTACCGCTACCTGGATCTGCGTCGTCCCGAAATGCTCGAGCGGCTGCAGTTCCGTTCCAAGGTCACCACGGCGATCCGCAATTATCTGGATCAGCAGGGCTTCCGTGATGTCGAAACCCCGATCCTGACCCGCGCCACACCAGAAGGCGCCCGCGATTATTTGGTGCCCAGTCGTACCCATCAGGGCAGCTTCTTTGCTTTGCCGCAGTCACCCCAGCTGTTCAAGCAGCTGCTGATGGTGGCGGGCATGGACAAGTACTACCAGATCGCCAAGTGTTTCCGCGACGAAGACCTGCGTGCCGACCGCCAGCCGGAATTCACCCAGATCGATATTGAAGCTTCCTTTATTAATGAAGAAGACATCATGGGTGTGGCTGAAGGCATGGCCCGTCAGCTGTTCAAGGATCTGCTGGGTGTGGAATTCGGTACGTTCCCCCGCATGCCGTATTCCGAAGCCATGTCACGCTTTGGTAGCGACAAGCCGGACCTGCGGATTCCCCTGGAGCTGGTAGATGTTGGCGACCTGATGCAGCAGGTGGATTTCAAGGTGTTCAGCGGCCCGGCCCACGATCCGAAAGGCCGTGTGGTGGCCCTGAAAGTCCCCGGCGGCGGCACCATCAGCCGCAAGGAAATCGACGACTACACCAAGTTTGTGTCTATCTATGGCGCCAAAGGTCTGGCCTGGATCAAGGTGAACGAACTGGGCAAGGGCATTGAGGGTCTGCAGTCACCGATCGTGAAGAACATGACCAACATCGTCATGGAGATGATGCAGCGCCTGGATGCCAAAGATGGCGACATCATTTTCTTTGGTGCGGACAAGGCCAAGATCGTCAACGAGTCCATGGGCGCTCTGCGGATCAAGCTCGGTCACGACCTCAAGCTGTTCACCTGCGAGTGGGCACCGCTGTGGGTGGTGGATTTCCCCATGTTCGAGGAAACCGACAATGGTGGTTGGACGGCCTGTCACCACCCGTTCACCGCACCGTCCTGCCCGGTGGAAATGCTGGAAACCGATCCCGGTGCCGCGCTGTCCCGCGCCTATGACATGGTGCTGAACGGCACCGAGCTGGGTGGCGGCTCCATCCGTATTCACCGTCCCGATATGCAGAAGGCCGTATTCCGTGCCCTGAAAATTTCCGACGATGAGGCCAACGAGAAATTCGGTTTCCTGCTGGACGCGCTGAAGTTTGGCTGTCCTCCCCATGGTGGTTTGGCGTTCGGTCTGGATCGTCTGATCATGCTGATGACCGGTGCCTCCTCTATCCGCGACGTGATTGCTTTCCCGAAAACGCAAACTGCTGCCTGCGTGATGACTCAGGCTCCGTCGCCGGTGGATGCCAAGCAGCTGCGCGAAGTGGGTATCCGTCTGCGGGAAGAAAACAAACCCAAGGAGTAATCCCATGGCAGGCCATTCCAAGTGGGCCAATACGCGCCACCGCAAGGCGGCCCAGGATGCCAAACGCAGCAAGATCTTCACCAAGTTCATCCGCGAGATCACCGTCGCTGCCCGTACCGGCGGCGGTGTGATCGAGGATAATCCCCGCCTGCGGCTGGTGGTCGACAAGGCGCTGACCGCCAACATGTCCCGGGACGTCATCGAGCGCGCCATCAAGCGTGGGGTAGGGGATGACGACGGTGCCAGCATGGAAGAGTTTACCTACGAGGGTTACGGCGTCGCTGGTGTTGCTGTGCTGGTGAACGTGATGACCGACAACCGCAATCGTTCTGCCAGCGACGTTCGCCACGCATTTACCAAGTGTGGTGGCAATCTGGGTACTGATGGCTCCGTAGCGTACCTGTTCAGCAAGCGCGGAGAAATCTGGCTTGAGCCCGGCGCCAATGAAGACAATGTCATGGAAGTGGCACTGGATGCCGGTGCCGACGACGTCATTTCCCAGGAAGATGGCGGTATCGAAGTCATCACGCCCTGGGAGATTCTCGGCAAAGTCCGCTCCGCGCTGGAATCAGCCGGTATTGCGGTGGCCCATGCTGACATCAATATGGCACCGTCACTGATGGTGGAGTTGGACGAAGAGACCGCCGCCAGGAATCTCAAGCTGATCGACATGCTGGAAGATCTGGATGACGTGCAGGCGGTCTTCACAAACGCCAATTTCACCGAAGCGTTGATGGAAAAGATCAGCCAGTAACGACACAAAAAAGCCCCGCCATCGCAGCGGGGCTTTTGCTTTCAGGGAGGATGCGGATCAGGACTGGGGAGCCGGCGGCGTCAGGTCCAGCTGGCCGTCCTTGAGCGGGATCTTCTGGCCCGGGTCAAACGACATGCGTACCCGTTTTTCCTCATCATTGAGCCGGTAGGTAACATCGTAGCCAGTGACATCTTCGCGTACGTCATACACTGTCTGGCAGCGCTGTTCAGTGGTGGTGTAGGTATCGCCTTTCTGCATGTTGTTCTGGATGCGATCGCCGGCGTAGCCTCCCGCCACTGCGCCAACCACCGTTGCGGCCTTCTTGCCGTTACCGCCACCTACCTGGTTACCCAGCACGCCACCAACAATTGCGCCAATGGCTTTGCCAGCGATGCGATTCTGATCCTGCACCGGGCGCTGCCGGGTAACGGTCACGTCCTGGCATTCCTCGCGCGGTACTTCTACCTTCTGGGTGACAGCCACTGACTTCACCACGTCAGCGTGAGTGGGTGACTTCATCAACTGATAGCCGGAAATCGCGCCACCGGCGGTGGCAATTCCCACGCCCAGTACTGTGCCTACGATCATCGACTTGTTCATAAAAGCATGTGCTCCTGTGGTCAAAAATATAAGTGGTTCAAGGTGGCGCTAGTCTATGCGTTTCCCGGCTGAACGCTCGCTGAATCATCTGGTCCTGTGAACTTTATCGCGAACTTTCAATGCACTGGCGCTGCCGGGAGCTGCTTCTTTAGGGAGGAGTGTGCATTGGCGCCGGTTCCTGAGCGGTCACAGTACCCGATTTGTGACGGTACTATTTCATAACGGTGTAGAAGTGGGGTCGATAGACTGCACTCATCAAAGGAACAGCCTGAACCGCACCGGCGCTGGCCGGAAGGACGCCACCATGAAAAAGCTCAACGTACTGATCTTTGCCCTCGTCGCCGCCTTCGCTGCCATCCTGCTGATGTTTGCGAATTCATCGAATCTGGTGCAGAGCGTCGCAGACCACGCGGTGGCATTCATGTTCGCCATCGGCTTGCTCGGACTCGTGGGTGCTCGCGAGAAAACGCCTGAATCCCGGGCGTAACCCCCCTGGGCGGCATCAGCCATGGTGCCGCTGCTTTTTGCTTGCTCTCGTCGAAATCCCAACAAAATCAAGTGACAGGCCTGATTGTGCTGTTAGACTAGAACGCACACAGAACAAATAGGGCGGTCACACATCCCCATGGCGGTAGTGCTCGGCATTGACCCCGGCTCCCGGATCACCGGTTACGGTGTCATCAGCACCGAAGGTTCAAAACTCATCTACATCGACAGCGGCTGCATTCGCACTGAAACCGCACGGGATCTGAGTGAAAAACTCGACATGATCTGCCGCGGCATCGACCAGATTATCCGTCTCCATTCCCCCACCGAAGTTGGTATCGAACAGGTTTTTATGGCCCGTAACGCGGATTCCGCCCTCAAGCTGGGCCAGGCGCGCGGTGCTGCGATCGTGGCCTGTACGCTCAATAAGGTTCCGGTTCACGAATACTCCGCCCGTCAGGTCAAGCAGGCGGTCGTGGGAACCGGAGCAGCCGACAAAACCCAGGTTCAGCACATGATCTGCCATCTGCTCGGGCTATCCCAATCCCCCCAGGCGGATGCAGCGGATGCCCTTGGGGTGGCGGTTTGTCATACCCATATGGTTCAGGGCATGATCCGGATGGCGGGTGCGCGCAAGATCAGACGTGGCCGCATGCGGCTTTGACAGGAAACGACATGATTGGACGAATCAGCGGAATACTTTTGGAAAAGCAGGCTCCCCGCCTGCTGGTGGATGTGGCCGGGGTGGGATACGAAATCGACGTGCCCATGACCACGCTCTACAAACTGCCGGAACTCGGCCAGCCGGTGGTATTGCATACCCATTTCGTCGTTCGGGAAGATGCCCAGCTGCTGTATGGGTTCTTCGATCGGGCAGAGCGCGAACTCTTCCGTCTGTTGATCAAGGTGAATGGCGTTGGACCAAAGATGGCATTGGCCATTCTGTCCGGTATTGAAGGCAGCGAGTTCGTCCGCTGCGTGCAGGATCACGACATCAATACGCTGGTCAGGATCCCCGGTGTTGGCAAGAAGACTGCCGAACGGTTGCTGGTAGAAATGCAGGATCGGCTTAAGGAATTTAGCCAATGGTTGCCGCAGTTACCATCCACCATGCCGCTGTCAACAACAAAACGTTCGGTGAAAATAGAAATTTCTGAGGCGGAAAGCGCCTTGATTGCGTTAGGATACAAGCCCCAGGAAGCTGCCAAAGCCATTGCAGCCCTGGACACTGAGGGGTTGCGCAGCGAAGACATCATTCGTCAGGCCCTCAGGAACATGGTCAAAGCCTCATAACACGTCATGATCGAGTCAGATCGCATAATCTCACCCAGCGTTCATAAGGAAGATGCCCACGACAGGGCCATTCGTCCTACCCGTCTGTCCGAATACACGGGCCAGTCTGCCGTGCGTGAACAGATGGAAATCTTTATCTCGGCCGCCAAGGGGCGTAGCGAGGCGCTCGATCACGTCCTGATTTTTGGCCCGCCGGGTCTTGGTAAAACCACCCTGGCCAACATCATTGCCAACGAAATGGGTGGCAGCCTGAAAAGCACCTCTGGCCCGGTACTGGAAAAGGCCGGTGACCTGGCGGCATTGCTGACCAATCTGGAAGAAGGCGATGTCCTGTTTGTCGACGAGATTCACCGCCTCAGCCCGATGGTGGAGGAGATCCTCTATCCGGCGATGGAAGACTACCAGCTCGACATCATGATCGGGGAAGGCCCGGCCGCCCGTTCCATCAAGATCGATCTGCCGCCCTTTACCCTGGTGGGCGCCACCACCCGCGCCGGCCTGCTGACATCCCCGTTGCGGGACCGTTTCGGCATTGTCCAGCGGCTTGAATTCTATTCCGTGGAAGAACTTTCCCGCATTGTAGCCCGTTCCGCCGCCATTCTCGGTGTGTCCATGGAACCGGAGGGCGCCTTTGAAATTGCCCGTCGCAGCCGTGGAACTCCCCGTATCGCCAATCGTTTGTTGCGCAGGGTGCGCGACTATGCCGAAGTAAAAGGTGATGGCACCGTGGATGCGGATATCGCGGCTAGGGCGCTGGATATGCTCAAGGTCGACAGCCATGGCTTCGATACCATGGACCGGCGCCTGCTGCTCACCATCATGGAAAAGTTCGATGGTGGCCCTGTGGGGCTGGAAAGCCTGGCAGCTGCCATCAGCGAAGAATCCGGCACCCTGGAAGACGTAGTGGAACCCTATCTGATCCAGCAGGGCTTCATCATGCGAACGCCACGGGGCAGGGTGGTGACCCGTCAGGCTTGGCTGCACTTCGGTCTCAATCCACCGGCCAACCCGGCCCAGGCATCCACTCAGGATCTGTTCGGCCATGAGTGAATTTTCGATACTGGTTCGGGTCTATCTGGAAGATACCGACGCCGGCGGCATTGTTTATTATGTGAATTATCTCAAGTTCATGGAGCGTGCGCGCACGGAACTGTTGCGCACGCTGGGGTTCGAATTTGGGCAACTGGGTGCCGACAGCCTGCAGTTCGTTGTGCACAGCGTCAGCGCCAGCTACCGCAAACCGGCGCGGATGGACGACGCGTTGACCGTCACCGCCAACGTGGCGCAGCTGGCCCGGACCTACGTGGTATTTCATCAGCAGGTTCGTCGTGACGATGAAATCCTCTGTGACGCCCAGATCAAAGTCGCCTGTGTCGACACCCTGAATCTGAAACCAGCCCTATTGCCAGCGCCGGTCAAAGACCAGTTTTCCCAGGCCCGCCTACTGTCCGGGCCAGATCAATCCGAAGGAGACAATTGAACGTGGAATCCATGTCCGTACTGAGTCTGATTGCCAATGCTTCCTGGGTGGTCAAGCTTGTCATGCTCACACTGCTGGGGCTTTCGATCGTGTCCTGGTACATGATCTGGCAGCGCCAAACCATCATGTCGCAGGCCCAGCGGGCGATGACGTCGTTCGAGGAGCGTTTCTGGTCCGGAATCGACCTGAGCCGGCTGTTCGTGCAGATCAATGCCGAACCGAATCCCCACAGCGGCCAGGAAAATATCTTTCGCGCCGGTTTCAAGGAATTTGCCCGCCTGCGCAAGAATCTCAACAGTGATCCGGACTCCGTGATGGAAGGTACCGAGCGGGCCATGCGGGTTGCCTTTCTGCGCGAACAGGAAAAGCTGGAAATGCATCTGCCTTTTCTTGCCACGGTCGGCTCCACCAGTCCGTACATCGGACTGTTCGGCACCGTGTGGGGGATCATGCACTCCTTCCTGTCCCTGGCAAACCAGCAACAGGCGACCCTGGCGGCGGTGGCACCCGGTATTGCAGAAGCACTGATTGCGACAGCGATCGGTCTGTTTGCAGCGATTCCGGCGGTTGTGGGATATAACCGGTTCTCTGCCAACGTAGACCGGCTGCTGCACAGCTACGAAACCTTTTCCGACGAATTTTCCAGCATTCTTCACCGCAAGGCTCATGCCGGTGAAGGTGACGACAAGTAAGCGGACGGACGACCAATACCGTTATGGCCCAGAAAAAGACAACCGCGCGCCGCAAGCCAATGTCCGAGATCAACGTCGTACCTTATATCGACGTCATGCTCGTACTGCTGGTGGTGTTCATGATCACCGCGCCGATGATGACGGCGGGCGTCAAGGTCGATCTGCCGGATGCCGACGCCAAGCCGATTGAGCTTCCTAAAGATGAGGAGTTCATCATCGTTTCGGTCAATGATCAGGGGCAGTATTACCTGAGTGTGGGCGGCGATACCCAGCAACCGAAGCCCATGGAAGAGATTGCCGACATGGTAGGCAAGATCAAGCGCAATACGCCGCAGATGCCCGTACTGATGGAAGGGGACCATCGGGTGCAGTATGGTCTTGTTGTGCAGATGATGGTGGCGCTGCAGAAAGCCGGTGTAAACGACGTTGGGCTGGTCACCGAAAGTCCGGCCCTGGAGCGCTGAATCTGATGTTCGATCAGTTCGATGCGACGGCGCTGGGCAAATCCATTCTGGTGCATGTGGTTGTGATAGGCCTGTTCTTCGTTAGCTGGAATTCGGCCGAGGAAGTCATGACGCCCAGAGCGATGCCCATGCACGTGACGGCCATGGTGGTGGAAAAGCCCAGGCCGCCCCAGCCAGCACCGCCCAAGCCGGAGCCGAAGAAACCCGAGCCTAAAAAACCGGAACCGAAAAAGCCTGAACCCAAGAAGCCGGAGCCCAAAAAGCCCGAACCGAAGAAACCCGAACCGAAGAAGCCGGATCCGCGTAAACAACCCGAGCCCAAAAAGCCTGAACCGAAAAAGCCTGAACCGAAAAAGCCGGAGCCCAAGAAACCCGAACCGAAAACGGAATCGGTGGATTTCAGTGACATCCTGCAAAGCGAGATGAAGCAGCTTGATCAGAAACCCAAGCAGCCATCACCGGCGCCGGTGCCGACGGCAACGTCGACCAGCGACAAGGAGCAGGATGAAATACAGCAGTACCTGGGGGTGATCCAGCAGACCATCTCCCGCTACTGGATTCGGCCACCCAGCGCCCGTACCGGCATGGTGGTAACCCTGCGGATCAACCTGTTGCCGGGGGGTGAACTGAACGACGTGAACGTGATCGAAAGTAGCGGCAACGCCGCCTTCGATCGTTCGGCGATTCTTGCGGTGCAGAAAGCGGGACGTTTCAGCGTTCCCTCGGACCCGGCCAAGTTTGACCGTTATTTCCGGTCGTTGCGTCTGCGCTTCAATCCGGAAGATTTGCGATATTGAGACAACTGGAGTCAGAAAAATATATGTTGGTGCGTTATTTTATCGTTGGCTTTTTGGCGCTGTTTGCATCGATTGCCCGCGCCGAATTGACCGTTGAAATTACCAAGGGTCTGGATGATGCCATTCCGATCGCGATCGTGCCTTTTGGCTGGTCGCAGCCCAATCGTTTGCCGGAAGATGTGTCCGCGATCGTGTCAGCCGACCTCTACCGGTCAGGGCAGTTCAAGCCGCTGGATCGGGCAGACATGCTCAGCCGTCCGACCGAGGCGTCGCAGGTCTTTTATCGGGATTGGCGCGTTCTGAAAACTGAGTATCTGGTCATCGGCAAGCTGATTCCGGCGGAGGCTGGACGATATCGTGCAGACTTTGAAATCTTCGATGTGTTCCAGCAGCGCTCCATCAAAAAGGCTACGGTTGCCAGTAACAATCTTCGTGCCCTGGCGCATGCTGCCAGCGATATTATTTACCAGACCCTGACCGGTATCCGGGGTGCGTTTTCCACCCGAATGCTCTACGTAACCATGGAACGCATGGGGCCAAAGAAGCAGCGCTATCGCCTCTATGTGGCTGATGTGGATGGATATAATGACCGGATCATTCTGGAATCTCCCGAGCCAATCCTGTCCCCAACCTGGGCGCCCAATGGTCGCCACGTGGCCTACGTTTCATTCCAGAGTACGCGGCCGTCCATCTACATCCAGGACACCGTCACTGGACGTCAGCAGAAGATTACCGGCTTCCCGGGTCTCAACGGTGCACCGTCCTTTTCACCTGATGGCAAGCGACTGGCAATGGTGTTGTCAAAAGACGGCAATCCGGAAATTTATGTGATGGAGCTTACCAGCGGACGCCTGCAACGAATCACCAATCACTATGCAATTGATACCGAACCGACGTGGACTCCCGACGGTCAGCATGTGGTTTTTACCTCGGAAAGAGGTGGCTCACCACAAATTTATCGCCAGCATATTGCAAGTGGAAAGGTGGAAAGATTAACATTTGACGGCAATTACAATGCGCGTCCAGCATTAACTCCAGATGGTCGTTTCCTGGCTATGGTTCACCGGTCAAACGGCGTATTCCATATCGCGGTGAAGGATCTGGTTCGGGGAACACTGAATGTGTTGACTGAAACAGATCTCGATGAGTCGCCCAGTATTGCTCCCAACGCCAGCATGATTCTGTACGCCACGATGCACGGCGGTCGTGGTGTGCTGTCGGCTGTATCGTTGGATGGGCGGGTCACTGTCCGGTTACCATCCAGGTTCGGCGATGTCCGTGAGCCAAGCTGGTCGCCATTTTTGTAAGAAACTGATTGCAGCCTGTTTAGTAATGCTTCAATGTATCTTTAACCTTTGCGAGGAGTTCAACTCGTAGGAGTTCATTATGTCTATCTTTAATCGTAACCACCTTATCGCCCTTATCGCTGCAGCTTCCATCGCTGGCTGTAGCTCTACTCCGGAAGACACCACTGGTGGTTCTACCGCGGGTACAGATACCACCTCTTATGAGTCTACTGCTACCGATACTTCTGCTCAGGTTGATCCTGCGCTGCAAGGTCGTGTCGTATACTTCGACTTCGACAAGTACGACATTCGCTATGATGCAGAAGCCATTCTGAGCGCTCACGCTGCTTACCTGTCTGCAAACCCGGGTGCACGCGTACGTGTAGAAGGCCATGCTGACGAGCGCGGTACTCGCGAATACAACATGGCGTTGGGCGAGCGTCGTGCAAAAGCGGCTGCTGCTTACCTGGCTTCCAAGGGTGCTTCTTCCAGCCAGATCGAAGTAATCAGCTACGGTGAAGAGCGTCCGTCTGCTCTGGGTCACGAGGAATCTTCCTGGTCTCAGAACCGTCGCGCTGAACTGCAGTACACTTCTGAAGCGCCTTAATGCGTCGATTAGTTATTGCATCAATCTTAGCTGCTACCGCCAATCTGGCGGTAGCAGCTAATCCATATCAGCCGTTCCCTGATTCGCGTAAGCAAAGCAGTGGTTCCGGCACTACCTACTCAGCGTCTGAGCCAGAACAGGTACCGGCCACGACTTACGGGTCTGGCGTCAAAACTTATGGCATTGGCGGGACTGCTGACGATTTCTCGTACCAGCCGGCGAAAGCTGAAAGCCGGGTCAGTACCACTTCTTCCAGCGCTGCGGGTGGCAACTGGGATAGTTACTCCCAGATGCAGCAGATGCAGCAGGAAATCCAGACCTTGCGCGGGCAGGTCGAGCAGCTCACCCACGAAATGGAAATGATGCGGAAACAGGCGCGCGAGCGTTATCTGGATCTGGATAGTCGCATCAGTCAGGCCAGGGGCGGTGCAGCAACACCCGCACCTGCGACCGAAGGGGAAGAGCAGCCAGCGGCGATCGAGTCCGTTGGTGATGACAAAGTGCTCTACGATCAGGCCAGTGCACTGCGTCGGGATCAGAAGTTCGCCGAATCAATCGCTGCAATGGAAGACCTGTTGAAGCGTTCTCCCTCTGGTATGTATGCGCCCTATTGCGAATACTGGCTGGGGGAAATGTACATGGTGGTCAATCCGCCGGATCTGGATCTGGCAAAGCGCCATTTCATCACCCTTATTGGCAACTACCCTGATCATGTCAAGGTGCCGGACGCGATGTACAAGCTGGGCAAGCTGTTTGCAACCCAGGGCGAGAAAGCCAAAGCCAAAGCCACGCTGGGTGAGTTGATCAAGAAGTATCCCGACAAGTCTGCCGCCAATCTCGCAAAGGATTTGCTCAAGACCATCTAATCTGTAAGGTTGTGCGCTTCTTGAGCCCGCCCTGTGCCTCGGGTAACATGGCGGCCCTTCAGGTGGCGGGGTGAGTCGTGTCCCAGGTTCGAATTTCCGAGATTTTCCATTCTCTCCAGGGTGAATCCCGTACGGTTGGATTCCCCACGGTGTTCGTGCGGCTCACTGGTTGTCCTTTGCGCTGCCAGTATTGCGACACGGCCTACGCCTTTTCGGGCGGAGAATTGCTGAGCATCTCCGCCATCCTCAGCCAGGTGCAGTCCTGGAATCCCCGCTATGTCACGGTTACCGGTGGTGAGCCTCTTGCCCAACCAGAGTGTCTGCCTCTGCTAACCGCACTATGCGATAAGGGCTTCGCGGTGTCTCTGGAAACCAGTGGCGCCATGGATATTGCCGGGGTCGATCCGCGGGTGAGCGTGGTGATGGATCTCAAGACGCCGGATTCGGCTGAATCGCACCGTAACCTGTATAGCAATATCGCATTGCTGAAGCCGGCGGATCAGGTGAAGTTCGTGATCTGCAGCCGGCAGGATTATCAGTGGTCGAAAATGAAAGTCGATGAGTATCAGCTTGCCGATCGCGTTGGGGATGTGCTGTTCTCACCGAGTCACCAGCAGATCAATCCGACCGATCTTGCAGACTGGATCCTGCAGGACAGGTTGCCGGTCAGGTTCCAGATACAGCTTCACAAACTGTTGTGGGCAGATGGCCCGGGGCGCTGAATGACAACACAAATACGCAAGGCTGTCGTGCTGCTGTCGGGTGGTCTGGATTCTGCTACCTGCCTCGCCATCGCGCGGGATCAGGGTTACGAATGCTATGCCATGAGTTTTGATTATGGCCAGCGTCACGACTCGGAGTTGAATGCGGCTGCTGCTGTGGCCAATCACTTGGGTGCCAAGGCGTTCAAGGTCATTCATATTAATATGGGTGATATCGGCGGTTCGGCGCTGACAGATCACTCCATCGCAGTTCCGGAGTTGCCGTCCGAGGGAATACCGGTGACCTATGTGCCAGCGAGGAATACTGTTTTCCTGTCACTGGCGTTGGGGTGGGCAGAGGTACTGGATGCGGACGCCATTTTTATAGGTGTCAACGCAGTGGACTATTCGGGTTATCCGGATTGTCGGCCTGCATTTATCAGCGCCTTCGAGCAGCTGGCAAATCTGGCAACCAAGCGAGGCGTAGAGGGCCAGCCCATTCGGATCGAGGCGCCTTTGATTGATATGACCAAGGCCCAGATTATTGCGACAGGAAGCCGTCTTGGTGTTGATTACGGTCTGACGGTGTCCTGCTACCAGGCGGATAAGCAGGGCAGGGCATGCGGTCGCTGCGACAGTTGCCGGTTGCGTAAAGCCGGCTTTGAGCAGGCAGGCGTTAAAGACCCCACAAAGTACCAGATCTGACCGGTGTAACCCGCTATGGACAGCGCTTGCGTAATCTCTACAGAAATCGGGGGTTTAAAAAATATTATGGAAAATCAAGGTCATAAAATTTAAAAAAAGGCTTGTGCAAAAATTATAAATCAGTAGTATACGCACCCGTTGGGTCGTTAGCTCAGTCGGTAGAGCAGTTGGCTTTTAACCAATTGGTCGATGGTTCGAATCCATCACGACCCACCAATATTCCAAGAGGCTGCAGAAGTGCGGCCTTTTTTATCAGCAAATCAGTAGTATACGTACCATTCGGGTCGTTAGCTCAGTCGGTAGAGCAGTTGGCTTTTAACCAATTGGTCGATGGTTCGAATCCATCACGACCCACCACTTCAGAAAGGGCTGCATTTATGCGGCCCTTTTTATTTCCCGGCTGGCCCCCATAAAATGCACTCACACGACCAGCCGCTACCTTCGTAAGGTCCTGACGGCGCGGTCAGCTGTGCTATCATCGCTGCCCCGCTGACAAGGCGGTGGGGTATAGTGTAAGTAGCTTTGCAGGAGTCTGGTTGCCATGAACGACAGTGTTATCGAAATGGTGCGTGCCCACCTGAGCCAGGAGGCCGTGCCGGCCCTCAGCGATCAGGCCAAGGAAGCCTATCGCGCGCGTATTAAGGAACTGTTGCAGCAACAGAATGCTGTGCTCGTGGCGCATTACTATACCGACCCTGATTTGCAGTCACTGGCAGAAGAAACCGGTGGGTGTGTATCGGATTCCCTCGAAATGGCGCGTTTTGGCAAAGAGCACCCGGCCCAGACCCTAATCGTTGCCGGCGTGCGTTTCATGGGGGAAACCGCCAAGATACTGAGCCCCGAGAAAACCGTGCTTATGCCGACCCTGGAGGCAACCTGCTCCCTGGATCTGGGTTGCCCGGTGGATCGCTTCTCGGCATTCTGTGACCAGCATCCCGATCGCGAGGTCGTGGTATATGCCAATACATCGGCTGCGGTAAAGGCCCGTGCAGATTGGGTTGTTACATCCAGCATCGCGGTAGACCTTATCGACTATCTGCACGGCCAGGGCAAGAAGCTGATCTGGGCGCCGGACAAGCATTTGGGTGAATACGTCCAGCAGCAGACCGGTGCCGACATGCTGCTGTGGGACAGTGCCTGCATTGTGCATGAAGAATTCAAGGCCAAGGCGCTGGAAGATCTGCTCAAGGTGCATCCTGAAGCGGCCATTCTGGTGCATCCCGAATCGCCGGCGTCAGTGGTACGGATGGCTCATGTGGTGGGATCAACTTCCCAGCTGATCAATGCTGCCCGGACGCTTCCCAATAAGACACTCATCGTAGCGACCGATCGTGGTATTTTTTACAAGATGCAGCAGGTGGCGCCGGACAAGCTGTTGATCGAGGCGCCGACGGCCGGCAGTGGCGCTACCTGCCGTTCCTGCGCGCATTGCCCGTGGATGGCCATGAATGGTCTGGACAATCTGATGCTGGAACTGGAGCGGCACGACAATGAGGTACATGTTGATCCGGCGTTGATTGAGCGGGCCATGATTCCCCTTAATCGAATGCTGGAATTCGCCCGCCGCAACAAGGCTGCCGTCAAAGGCAATGCCTGACGCCTAAAACTTCAGGTCTTCCATCGAGGCGCGCATTTCTTCCATGCGCGCCGAGATCCGCGCCGCTGACTGGAATTGTCCTTCTGCGAGGGGCAGCGCAAACTGCAGCTGCTCGATCGCACGTGTCGTAAGACCATGCAGGAAATAGTACTCAGCCTTCGCTTCATAAACCCCCAGGCGATCACCGCTTTTCCCGTAGGCTTCTGCCAGCATGTTCCAGAGCAGGGGGACGGTGGGTCGCTGCGTCAGCTGGTAACGCAGAACCTGGCTGGCATCATCCGCTTTGCCATCCTTGATAAGTGCGGCGGCGTAAAGCGCTGACAACGTAAAGTTGTCCGGATTGAACTTGAGGCCCTGTTGCAGAAGGGTGGCTGAGTCATGATAGCGCCCCGCCTGATTGAGAATTTCTGCCTTGGTGGCCAGATAGGTGATCCGATTCGGCCGCGCTTTCAGCAGTCCGTCGATTGCACTCAGTGCATTATCCAGCTGATTGGCCTTGTGATAGGCGCAGGCCAGGCCATACTCCACCGCTTCCAGGGTCTCCGGGCTGGCGGTGCGCTGGGCTTTCAGGTCATTGATGGTGGCGTTGGTGTCCTGGGCGAACAGGACCTGGGTTCGCATTTTCATCAGGGCGAACTCCAGCGAATCCCGGTTGGCCCGCGATGGAAGCTGGCTGGCCCGGATTCGCGCATCGGTGATACGGGACTCCGTTACCGGGTGGGTGAGCAGGAACTCTGGTGGCAGGGTGCCGTAATAGCGCATGCTGCGCTGCAGTGCTTCGAAGAAGTCCGCCATCGCACCTGGATTCATCCCGGAGCGGGCGAGGGTCTGCATGCCGATGCGGTCGGCTTCCTGCTCGTTGGTGCGGCTGAACCGCAGTTGCGATTCGATGGCCGCTGCCTGGGTGGTAGCCAGGGCAGCCACTCCCGCATCACCGCCGGCAGTGGCTGCAATAACAACGCTTGCCAGCAGTGCCGCCAGGGTCGCCCAGGAGGTGTTCTGGGAGCGTTCCAGGCTACGGGCAAAATGGCGTTGGCTCAGGTGCGCAAGTTCGTGGGCGATAACGCCCGCCAATTCGTCTTCACTGCGTGCCGATAGCAGCAGGCCGCCATTCAGACCAATCACACCGCCAGGTACGGCAAAGGCGTTGATGTCCGGGCTGTAAATCACCACCATTTCAAGGTTTGGTTCCTGCAGCTCGCTATTGGACGCCAGGCGATACAGCAGCTCGTAAAGATAATCGTGGATCAACGGATCCTGTATCACAGGTACCTGAGCCCGCAACTGCCGGAGCCAGGCCCGACCGATCCGCTGTTCCTGTTCGGAACTGATGACAGCCGAGGCTGAATCACCAAGGCTGGGCAAGGTTTCGACTTCGCTGGCAGGCGTGGCCATGGCCAGGTTGGAGCAGCACAGTACAGCGGAAAGGGTGACGCGAAGACGATAGGGCAATCTCATAGAACGAAGATCAGCGCTGCGGGTCGGGGATAGGGGTGTTGGTGGTCATTTGATGGCACCATCAGCACAGGTTAGCAGATGTTTGAAAGGCGACAAAAGCAAAAATATCATTTACTTAATACCGGTCAGATGGGAATTGGGACTAGGCTTCTATATAGTTTGACCACAGGAATTGTGAGTGGTGTCATCAGCAACATGAGTGAATTGGTTGAACTCGACGCGCGGGGGCTGCAGTGTCCGTTACCCCTGCTGAAACTCAAGCAGCAACTGAATCGTATGTCGGCAGGCGACCAGATCAGGGTGCAGACGACGGACGCCGGGTCGGTTCGGGATTTTGTTGCCTTCATCCGTCAGGCGGGCCATTACCTGCATTCTCAGGAAGAGCTCGACGGCGGCTATGTGTTTTTGATCGAAAAAAGTAGTGGGCGCGCTTGATGCTGCAGTTTTTCAATGACTTGTACAAACAGTACTTTTCGGACCAGGAAGCGGTCCTGCTGATCATCCTGTTGGGGCTGGGGTTAACCGTGGTGGTCACCATGGGGGCCGTGCTTGCACCGGTTCTTACGGCCATCGTGCTTGCCTACCTGTTGCAGGGGCTGATCACCGCCATGGTGAGACGCCGCTTACCCCAGGGCATTGCCTTCATAGTGACCTATGTATTGTTCCTGGCGGCGCAGGCCGTTTTTCTGTTCGTACTGATACCGCTTACCTGGGGGCAGCTGGTTCGCCTGGTCAATGACCAGCTTCCGCGAATGCTGGTTGAGGCCAACGCGTTTCTCAATGGTCTGCCCCAGCGCTATCCCGAAATTGTGTCGGCGGATGCAGCCAAGGAATTGAGCAGTTTCACAACCAAAACCGTGACAGATGTTGTTCAATCGGTGCTCAGCGTTTCTTTGTCCAGCTTCGAAAACCTGATGGGGCTACTGATTTTTCTCGTGCTTGTTCCCCTGTTGGTGTTCTTCTTTCTCAAGGACAGGGAGCGCCTGGTGGCGTGGACCGTGAGCTTTTTGCCTGAAGAGCGTCCGTTCATATCCCGCGTGATGTCGGAAATGGATACCCAGATATCCAATTACGTCCGGGGCAAGGCCATAGAAATCCTGATCTGTGGCGTCGTCACTTACATCGGTTTTGCCGTCATGGGAGTGAACTATGCCGCTTTGCTGGCGGTGCTGGTGGGGGTGAGTGTTGTGGTTCCCTACATTGGTGCGGTGGTCGTTACGGTCCCCGTGGCACTGGTCGCCTATTTCCAGTTCGGTTGGGGCTCGGAGTTCATGTGGGTGATGGTGGTTTACGGCATTATTCAGGGGCTGGATGGTAACGTGCTGGTGCCGTTGCTGTTTTCAGAGGCGGTCAATCTGCATCCGGTCGCCATCATTATCGCAGTGCTGGTGTTTGGCGGCTTCTGGGGGGTATGGGGGGTATTCTTCGCCATTCCGCTGGCGACCTTGGTGAAAGCCGTGATCTCCGCTTGGCCTAAACAGGAGCAGCCACCCAACACCGCGGAATGGCTTGAGGTTGGCGAAGATTGAGCGTCGTATAACGTCGGGCGGCACCGAGGCCGCCCAATTGCCGAATCAACTCGAATACGGCTTAGTCGATCGCTTCTGCGGCTTCCAGCACTTCTTCCACGTGACCATTGACCCGCACCTTGCGCCATTCCTTGCGCAGAACGCCCTTGGAATCAATCAGGAATGTGCTGCGCTCAACGCCGGGGATCTGCTTGCCATACATGTTGATCGGCTGGATCACTTCGAACATGCGGCACAGGTAGGCGTCGGTGTCAGAGATGAGTTCAAAGGGCAGGCTGTACTCGGCCTTGAACTGCTCGTGGGACTTCAGCGTGTCTTTGGAAACCCCAAAAACCAGTGTCTTGGCTTTAAGAAAATCCTGATAGAACTCTTTGAAGTCCAGGCCTTCGGTGGTGCAGCCCGGCGTATTGTCTTTCGGATAGAAATAAAGCACGACCTTCCAGCCTTGCAGTTTTGAAAGCACGATGTCTTTCATGCTGGTAGCCTGTGCTGCGAAATCTGGAACCGGTTTACCAATTTCTACGGTTGCCATTGACTCCTCCTAAGCCCGTCTGTTTCTTCTTGTGGGTGGGTTGGGTTTCTGGTTCGCCCTAGCGGCGAGGTTCTATCGTTGCATCCAGGTTGCGCTCATCGCAGAACGCAATGAATTCGTCTTTAAGCCGTGCCACTGTCAGCGTGCCGGGAATGTTCACCGACATTTCCAGTGAAAACATGGGTGTGCCAGTGTGGGCAGCGGCGTAGGCACCGGTTTCCATTTCATCGATGTTTATTTCTCGTCCGCTGAAAAAACCAGCAATTTCACTGACGATGCCGGGATGATCAATGGCAACGACCTCGACCCGGTAGGGGCGAGATACAGTGCCGGCCTTGCGTGGCTGTGTGCGTTTGAAAATGGTCGTCAGTCCAAGCTTGTCGGCTTTGCCGGCAATGGCCTGCTGGGCATTGTCGATGTCGGCAGCTTCTCCGTTGATCATCATGAGCAGGGCAAACTCACCACCCAGAACCGTCATGCGTGTATCCAGGATGTTGCATTGGCTATCTGTAGCCGCCTTCGACAAAGTATTGATGATGCCGGGCTTGTCTTCGCCAATGGCGGAAATAACCAGATATTCCTGCATCGCTAGGTATCCTTGTCTGCCTTTTTTCCTGATAAATCCGGTTCTCTGGGAACCAAATACGGCGGTTGCCTGACCAAAATCGGAGTTGGAATGAGTTTAGCACCGGTATCTGGGAACAACTAGCTGAAAATGCTACGAATATTAACCTGATATCCGGGGGCGGGCGCGATCAGGCGGCGCTTGTTATTACCCGGGTGCATCAGTACCATAGCCGCTTGCCTGAGCGGGTGGAGACATATTCAATCATGATTACTGGAAGCATCGTGGCGTTGGTCACTCCAATGCATGCGGATGACAGCATCGACTGGGATGCATTGGCACATTTGATCGACATGCACATCGAGCAGGGCACCAGCTCGATTGTGGCAGTGGGAACCACGGGCGAATCCGCCACGCTGGATGTAGATGAACACTGTGATGTGATCCGGTTTACTGTCGAACGGGCCGCTGGTCGCATTCCCATCATTGCCGGTACCGGTGCCAACAGCACCCGAGAGGCGATCGAATTGACCCGCGAAGCCAAGCAGGTGGGTGCTGATGCGTGCCTGCTGGTGACGCCCTACTATAATAAGCCTACCCAGGAAGGACTCTATCGCCACCACATGGCCATTGCCGATGCGGTAGATATCCCCCAGATGCTGTACAACGTCCCCGGGCGCACCGCCTGTGACATGCAGCCGGAAACGGTGGCCAGACTCAGCAAGCATGCCAATATCGTTGCAATCAAGGAAGCCACCGGGGATCTGACTCGTGGCCGCAAGATCCTGGAACTGTGTGGCGAAGACATCGCACTGTACTCGGGCGACGATGCCACGGCAATGGACCTGATTCTGCTTGGGGCGAAAGGCAATATTTCGGTCACCGCAAACGTGGCGCCGAAAGCGATGGCCGATATGTGTGCGGTTGCCCTGGCAGGTGATCGCGCGACGGCCGAGGCCATCAACGCGCCTCTGCAGGACCTTCACAAATACCTTTTCGTCGAAGCAAACCCGATACCCGTCAAATGGGCGCTCTGCCGTATGGGCCTGATTGGGCCTGGTATCCGTCTGCCCCTGACACCGCTTTCCGAATCCTGTCATCAGGTCGTTGAGGCTGCTCTTAAGAAAGCCGGATTGATCTGACCGACACCGTGATGGAGAAACCCATGCATTTATTTCGGCTTGCGCTGGTAGGGTTGGGTGTCATTGCCCTGTCCGGCTGTAGCTACCTGTTTGGCAATGAAGGCCGTTTCCGTGAACGTGCGATGGACTACCAGAAGGCGGAAAGCATTCCGCCGCTGACAGTTCCGCCGGGCATGGAGTCGCGCCCGCTCAGCCAGCGTTATCCGATTCCCACTGTGGGCAAGGCTGAGTTCTATGCGCCTGAAGCATCTGATGAAATCCCGAAGCCCCAGGCGTTGGTGGGGGTGAATGAAGATGCGGGGATCGAGCTGCGTGCTGACGGTGATCGTCATTGGCTGGTCGTTGATCAGGCGGTTGAGCGGTTGTGGCCCCAGGCCAAGAGCTTCCTGTCGTCCAATGGCCTGACGCTGGATCAGGAAAACTCCGCTACCGGGGTTCTTGAAACCCGCTGGCTCAAGCCCCGTATAAAGGAAGGCGAGGAGCCAGGGTTCTGGGCGAGTCTGTTCGGTTTTTCCGACGAGGACTTGCGCGAACGGATCCGGTTTACGCTGTCGGATATCAGCGAACAGGGTAAGACCGTTATCACCATCGATCATGTCCAGACCCGCAAGGGCGACGATGCGCTGCCGCAGGCAGAGAATGTGGAATGGCCAGAGCAGCCGGAAAATCCTGAACTGGTTCTGGCTCTTTACAATGAGTTGATGGATTTCCTCGGTGAGGGTGGACGCCAGGTGAGCTTCTCTGTCCTGTCCCAGGATCTGAAGGCGCTGCCCAAATTCGTCATGACCTG
The DNA here is from genome assembly GCA_041395845.1 of Gammaproteobacteria bacterium. Lineage (GTDB taxonomy): Bacteria > Pseudomonadota > Gammaproteobacteria > Pseudomonadales > Ketobacteraceae > Ch67. The sequence goes on along the minus strand of JAWKZS010000002.1, from coordinate 154,349 downwards.
GGATGGTAATGGTTACCCGGTGTTGGTCATCAATCAGGACTTCAATCGTTCCTGGCAGGACGTGGGGCAGGCGCTGGAAAAAGCGCGGATCGAGGTGGAAGATCTGGATCGCAGCCTGGGAATCTACTATCTGAAGAAGAATGACCCCGATGACGACGAAGAGCAGGCGTTGCAGCTGAGAATCACCCGTTCCGAGAGCGGCATCCAGGTGGCGGTCCAGTACGATGATGATACCTTGGCGCCCAAGGAAACATCGGCTGCCATTCTGAACCGGTTGCGTGAGGCCCTCGAGTAGTGCGATTCGCTTCCATTGGCAGTGGCAGTCAGGGCAATGGCACGCTGATTGACAATGGAAGCGCCGGCACCATTCTGCTGGATTGCGGATTTTCGGCGCGGGAAGCGCGGGCAAGGTTGGACAGCAAGGGCATCAGCGCTGCCGACCTGGCTGGTATTCTGGTTACTCATGAGCACGGTGATCACGTCAAAGGTGTCGCCACCCTGGCCAACGCCTTGCGCGTTCCCGTCTATGCGACCTGGGGGACTTACCAGGCTGCGCTCTCCGACAGGTTGGATGAGGCGCTATTCCAGCGGATCGACGCCGACAGCCAGTTTGCGTTGGCCGGTCTCAGGGTGCAGGCCGTTCCTGTGCCCCATGACGCCCGGGAGCCCTGCCAGTTTGTGTTGTCTGGTGAAGCCGGTCAATTGGGTATTCTGAGTGACTGTGGCTCCTTCACCCGCCAGATGTTGTCCCACTTTAATGGTTGTGATGCCCTGTTGCTGGAGTGCAATCATGACTTGCGCATGCTGGCAGACGGGCCTTATCCTGCGCACCTCAAACGGCGGGTGGCCGGGCACTACGGTCATCTGAGCAATGAACAGGCCGCCGAATTCCTGCGACGGGTTGCCCATCCCAAGCTACAGTATCTGGTGGCAACGCATATCAGCCAGAAAAACAACACCCTGACACTGGCGCTTGATGCCTTGGCCGGTGTGGAACTGACGCCGGAATGCAGTCTGCTGGCAGCGTGTCAGGGAAGTGGTTTTGATTGGCTATCGCTACCGATGGCCAAGCCAAAGGCGCCACAACATCATGAGCAGATGGCGCTGGATTTCTAGTTTCAATATTACGACTTCTATATAGGTGAAGCACGATGGAAAAACGCGAAGAGCTTTACAAAGGCAAGGCCAAGTCGGTTTACCGTACCGATGATCCCAATGTTTTTGTCATGCTGTACCGTAATGACACTTCGGCGTTCGATGGCAAGAAAGTAGAGCAGCTGGATCGCAAAGGAATGGTGAACAACAAGTTCAACGCGTTCATCATGGAAAAGCTTGCGGCTGCCGGTATCGAAACCCATTTCATCAGCCTGTTGAATGATACCGAATCCCTGGTGAAACGGTTGGACATGATTCCGCTGGAGTGCGTGGTGCGCAATGTCGCCGCGGGTAGTATCTGCCGGCGTTATGGTGTGGAAGAAGGTCTGGATCTCAATCCGCCAACGTTCGAGTTCTTCCTCAAGAACGACGCCTTGGGCGATCCGATGGTGAATGAATACCATATTCGCAGTTTTGGCTGGGCGAAGCAGGAACACGTTGATCGCATGAAGGAGCTGACGTTTGCGGTGAACGACGTGCTCAAGAAGTTGTTCATGGATGCGGGCATGCTGCTGGTGGATTACAAGCTGGAGTTCGGTCTGTGTGATGGTCGCGTTGTGCTGGGGGATGAGTTTTCTCCAGACGGTTGTCGTTTGTGGGACAAGGAAACCCGCAAGAAGCTGGATAAGGATCGTTTCCGTCAGGGGCTGGGTAGCGTTGTCGAGTCTTACGAGGAAGTGGGCCGCCGGCTGGGCGTGCAGTTCGATTGAATGCTGCGGACTCTGCAATAAAAAAACGCCTCGTAGTGAGGCGTTTTTTTTGACCTTTTAACACGTTCAGAAATGAAAGGTGGCAGCGATGTAATTGCCATCCACGGTAACATTGGCTTCCAGATCGTCGATGTCATCGACGTCCAGTTTGAGCTGACGGTAACCCGCTTCGACACCGAGACCGAAACCAAACACATATCCCACACGGGCCCACACGTCATGAAAGCTCGAGCCGCTGTAGCCAATCCAGTTGACGTCGGCGCCCACATACAGTCCAGTCAGTGGAAGGTCAATCTGGGCTTTCGCATAAAGTAGCGGAGCGGTGAAGTCGAGATCAATGGACGCCGTCACCGTTGTGCCACCCTGCGATGCCTGCGATTGGAAACCACCATCAAATTTGCGTGCCGTGAATCCCAGATCCAGATTCAGCCAGTTATCCATTACTTCATAATAAAAAGTCAGATCCGTATGCGACAGGTCCATGTCGGAGATTACTGTATTCCCGTCTCCAAAAGGTATTCCGTCGAAAACGATGTCGCGAGGCAGTTCGTTGCGTGACGATTCATCCAGTTCTGTCCGGGCGAGCTTAATGTTTGGAAGCACCGGGATGCCATGTTCCAGTGCGAGGTAGTAGTAGTTGCCGGTATCGCCACTGAGCCCCAGGTCATCTTCGAGGTCAATCTCGGTGCCTTCATCCTGCAGATCCCGGAAGGTTCCGGAGGTGTCAAAATCGATACTTCCGGCGCCGGCATAAATGCCCAGCAACGTATCGGCGGTGGCTGCCGAGCTGGCGCATGCAGCAACCAGCGCAAGAGCGAAACAGGATTTTTTCATGAGCGTTCCCTCGGTGCTATTGTTTGGTAATTAAAGCACAGATACCACAAACACCAAGGCTGCAGCAGGGCAGGTTGGCCAGATTGCGACCCGGTTCAATAACGCGGGCGCAATCTGGCGATGTGTTACGCGTAAGTTTTGGCCAGTTTGTGCAAGCCACTGGAAATGATTTTTTCCAGCACGGTTTTCAGGATGAAGCCGGTAAAAGGAATACCGACTTTCATGTCAAACTGAATGGTGTAGTGCAAGTGAGTCTTGCCATTGGCCTCACTGAACACCATTCGTCCCAGGTGGTTCTTCAGCGGGCTGCCTTTGGTGATGGTGTATTCGACAAGCTTCCCCGGCTCGAAACCGGTAACCGTTTCCTCGAAATCAGCCAGCGGAACGGGCGTGATCCGGCGGATTGAACCGATGCCGTTGAGGTCGCCTTTGCCATCCTTGACGCGTTTGACCTTGGCGCCAAGAATTTTCCCCATTTTTTCATGATCGGAAAGCTCAGCGAATACGGTGGCCACCGGCGCGTTGAACGTTTCATTCATCTGGATGAAGTGTTTTGCCATGAGTAACTCCTCGGTCTAAAAAAGCACGCTGCCATTACAGCGTGCGAAAATCGATTCCGGCTTTCTGCAGTCGTGCAATCAGGGCTTCCCCCATGGCAACCCCGGTTGTAACGACACCAAACTGCGCTGGCAGGTTTTTGTCCAGCGCCAGGCATAGTGCGCTCTCGGCTAGCATCTTGGCGGTTTCGCCATAACCAGGATCGCCACCGCTCACTTCTGTCCATACATGCATGCCAGCGGCTTCACCCACGAAATGCACCTTGAACCAGGATTTCTGGCGCTGTGCGGCGCTGGGCCCTTGGCCCGGATCCTTAACTTTGAGTAGCTTGTTGCGGGTATATTCGACCTGTGCCAGTGCCACCAGGCCGCCGGCTGCAGCAATACCAGCGAGTCCTTTGGGCAGGCTGCGCGTCAGTACATAGTGCCCGTAACCGAAATCCGGGCCGAATTCCTGGCGCTCTGCAGCCGTACGTTTGACCACCTGTGGATCGATGGTCGGTAGCGGAATGGCCCATGCACCAAATGCCTTGCAGCGTTTGATGATGGGAGACAGCACTCGGGTCCGCCGCCGATCGGAAGGTTTGGACTTGGCCTTTTGCTGCCAGATCTTGCGCTTGCCGGCATATTCCCGCAAACGGGAAAACTGGGTGATGGCAGAATGCCAGGTGCCCCCGGAAAAGGTGCCGTTGGCTTCCACGAAACCTTCGATCTTGACCGGTACCTTGCCCGCCCGCTCAGGTCCGAGCAATTGGTTCAGGGCGTTCAGCGTGTAGAGGGCTCCCAGGTCATGAGGAACACTATCGAAGCCGCAGGCATTGACGATTTTGACCCCTTTCGCTTCAGCCTGATCGTGATAGTCGTGCGTCAATCCATCGACAAATTCAGGCTCGCCGGTGAGATCGACATAATGGGTGCCGGCATCTATGCACGCCTTGACCAGTGGCTCGCCGTAATTCAGGTAGGGGCCTACCGTGGAGATAACCACAAGGGTCTGCTCAGCCATCTGTTTCAGGCTGGCAGGATCCTGGGTGTCGGCCTGGATGATGGCCACGTCGGCAGAGGGATTCAGTTGCAGTATTGCTTGTTTGCATGACTCCAGCTTCTGCAGATTGCGGCCGGCGATGGCCCACTTCAAATGATCCTTGTCTCCGCAGGTGGCAAGATATTCAGCGGTCAGCTTTCCGGTAAACCCTGTGGCGCCATAAACAACCACATGATACGGACGCGAAGGTGTTTTTTGCGCCTTGGATTTGCTCATGATACTCCCCTGTAAACCAATCAGTGTCGCCGCGACAAAGGCGTAGATTAAGCTGGATGAATTACCATTTTCAACCGCTTATTCTCAAGAGCATAGCAGTGAACGGCGTGTGCTCGCGGTTCGATAGCTAAATTCAACTGTTCTCATATAAATGATTCATTTTATTGATGAAGTGAAGGGGCTGTAGGATGTGGTTTCGGCGGCCGCGCCGGGAAATGGTTGTGTGTCGATTAATCCTGTGCGATGTTGTACTGGCAGAGTGGATTTGTCAGTACCCTCACGTGTCACAGAGTACATGAGTACCAGTCGCAGGTGATAACCCGCAAGTTAGGAGGGGATATGGTTGAAAGGACTGTCACAGTTCGTGATTGCATGAGTCGCAAGGTGGTTGCCTTTGATGTCGCGGACGACGTCGGGGATATTGTCGCCGTGCTGTTGGAGAACAAGATTACCGGCGCTCCGGTGCTGGACGCCGATAAGCGCGTCATTGGTTTCATTTCTGAGCAGGACTGCATCAAGGAGATGCTCAACACGGCTTTTTACTGCGATCTGACTGCCAACGCGTCGGATGTCATGAAAACCAATGTTGTGACCGTCGATCCTGATATGCCGATTGTGGAGCTGGCGGAGCAGCTGAATACCAACAAACCCAAGGTGTATCCGGTGGTGGAGGACGGCAAACTGATCGGGATTGTGAGTCGCTCCGATGTCTTGCAGTCGTTGTATGATGCCAGTGTCCGCTGCCACCATCTGTCGGAGCAGAAAACAGCGGTCTGAGCACACGGTTCTTGTGAAGGCTTGCACGGGGTCGTTGCCCCGTGCGGCCAGCCTCTTCATGGCGGCTGGCGTAATTCTGTTGCACAATTGCGGCGTCCTGTCGTAGTGGATGCAACATGTCTGAAGAGAAATTCCCCCATATCGTCGAAGGTGCCGTCATCTGCGCTCGCCAGCTGCCGGTTGTGCCTGAAATCAGCCTGTATCTGATGTCTGATGCCATTCCCCAGAATGCCGTGTCGCAATCAGCGTATTCTCGCCTGATGGAGCAGCCACCTTACTGGGCTTTCTGCTGGGGAGGCGGTCAGGCGCTGGCGCGCTGGATTCTGGATAATCCTGAAAGTGTGCAGCAGCGCGAGGTCATCGACTTTGGTGCCGGTTCTGCCGTGGCGGGAATTGCGGCCGCCATGAGGGGCGCTCGTACCGTGCTGGCGGTCGACATCGATCCGGATGCCTTGCTCATGGCGAGGGCCAATGCTGCCTTGAATCAGGTGTCGCTGGAGACTGCCGATACATTCGCCGCGGGCGGCGGACAGTTTAGTGCTGGCAGCGGATGTGGGCTACGAGGAGGGTTTTGCCAGCATGCGTGCAACACGTGCGACAGGGTGGCCCGGGCTTATGTTGCCGGGTCGGTTGCGTAATCTCCATCAGCGGTTCTGCAGTTGCAGCTGGCGGCGCGCTATCAGTTGCGCACTTTTCCCGATCTGGACGAGGCGCCAATGTTTGATGAAGTGCACATTTACACGGCTTGCTGACGGTCAAAAACTCCTTTAAATTCCGCTTTTTGCAAAGCTGGCGCAAATCTACACAGAATCGACTCAGGATCCTCACTTATCGGGTGAAATCCTTCTGCTATAGTCCTTCAGGCTCATGACCAATAGCCCCGGCCTCGCTGCGTGTTGCTCCCCGCCACCCCTCAGAACAGGGCGCTGTCAGCCTTGTCCCCGGCGACGCAATGCCTGTGGGGTTGCTGGGAACTATGAGCGTTGCAACCGACGTGGCCTGAAGAGATCGCATGCTGACTGAAACCTACACCCAGGAAGACATCCGAAATGGATTTCGGGCCGACATTCGTGCCCACCGCCTGGGCGTCGGTGAGCGTTGCGCCATGGGCGCTGCTGCGCTGGCAGCGATTTGTTTGCCTGTGTGTTTTCTCGCGCTGCTGGTAGCAGCCACCATCGGCTGGATCCACTCCTGCTGGTTTTATTTCTCTGAGCCCCTCGTCAGTCCCGGTTGGACTGCATTGATGGTGGTCGGCTCACTGTTGCTCGCGGGATTTATCGCGGCGATGGTGCGGCGTCTGGTGCTCGTAGGGCGGCAGCGTCGCGGCTACCTCGACGTGTCGGCGGGGGAGCAGCCAGAACTGCACGCTTTTGTAAATCATATTGCTGATCTTTTGGGTGGGCCAGCCCCCAGTGTCATCAAGCTGGATGCGGAAGTGGGGCTGTTGCTGAGGCCTCAGCGCATTCACAACGCCGTCCTGGGTGGTGGCCCCGAATTGATTATTGGCCTACCGTTGCTCTATGGCCTGAGTGCCCGCCAACTGTCAGGTGTTATTGCCCATGCCTATGCAGGCTATACCCGCGAGGCTCGCAGCTATGGCTATCCATTGATTTGTGCGGTGGATCGCTGGCTGTTTGCGCAGTCGGGTGTGGCACGATCAGCTACGTCAGTTAATGGCGCCTTCGCGGCCCTGGCTCCCGCAGGCGGCAATCGCTTGATCATGTCGCTGCAGAAGCTGTTTGATTTCCTGGTGCAGGGAACCTTCTTCCTGCTGTACCGCGTCGTGTCGTCCCTTACTTTTGTTGTGAGCCGCCGTGTCGATATGGTGGGCGACCAGTTTTCCTCGCGGATTGCCGGTTCCTCCGAATTCAGGTCCACCCAGTTCCGGCTGAGATCCCTGTACTATGGTCAGCAGCATGCCAATCGCGAATTGATCAAGAGTTGGCGCAGCAGCAGGCTGTCGGACAATTTCCCCCATCTGGTGGTTGATCATGCAGACGCGCTGCAGCTTTCCTTGCGTCCACGCCTTATCCAGGAAATGGAGGAGCTGGTCACACCGATGACCCGCAGCCGGATTGTCGATTTGGGGCGGATAGTCAGTGTTGAGCATTACCAGGACGAGGGGGCGTGTTTCCTGCTCGGCTCCGCGGTTACCCTGCTACGGGATCTGGATAGCGTGGCGCGTCGTGTATCCCTGGATCACTATCGTGACATGGGGATCGAGCGCCCGGATTTGATCAGTCCTACCCGCGAAGCGCTGGTCGTTTCGACGGATCGTGAGCGACTGCATCGCAGTGAGGTTTTTTCGGGGCTGGAACGCAGTGGGCGTGTCCTGCGCATCGACGACTTCGATGTTTTCGCCGATATGAGTACGGATGAGCGTCTCGGTGAAATGATGCATCTGTTCGAGCGGCTGGAACATGACAGGGCAGTGATTCTGCACCTGGCCGATACCTTCCGCAATTTTGACAGTCGCAAGAACATGCTGCACGTGCGCAAAGTCATCGAGGAATCCCAGTCAGCCGAGGCGGCGGTCATCAGGGATATCGAGTTCCAGTGGCTTGCGCTCATCAAGGAGCAAAGCGAAATCAAGGCCGAGCTTGTGCAATACGAATCTGTTCTGGCGCGCAGAATCGGTCTGGCGTTGTCGCTGGCCCAGGACAATCTGTCGATCCGGCAGCAGTTCCGCCTGGACGAGCAGGGCATGCATTCGCATCTGGTGCGTCTCACCGATGCGCTCAATTTTCTTCACCGGGCGGCGGAGCCGCTCCAGCGTCTACGTACCTACACCCAGATCCTTGGCCAGTTAATGGTCTGTTCTGCGACCGAGGAGGATCAGCGTGTCAAGCCGCAGCAGGATTCGCTGCTGGAGCGCTATCAGAAATACGTGCTGCTGGAGCTGGCCAGTGTATTGCGTCATGTGGAGCCGGTGGCCCATCCGATGATGGCCTATGCCATGCAGACAGCCGGATCACTCAAAGCCTTGGGTGAGGCGTTGCAGCCGCCGACGATCGGTGAGGTGCTGCGCATTGAAATCGTGGATCTGGATTCAGCCTCCACCTGCCCGGAAGCTTGTCATCGGGTTGCCAACGGGGTGCTGCAATACCTTGAAAGCCTGAACGAACAGTTGCAGGATCGCGTCAGCCTGCTGGTTGCGCGCACCGAAAGCGAGTATACGACGCTGGCTCAGGCCAGGTAGCCGGCAGCGATCTCGTCCAGCATTTCCCTGCCTTCGGGCGGAAGGTAGGGGGCAATCAGCGACAACACCTGATATACCCCATGTCCCAGATCTTCCTTTTCCGGGTTGTCACCCAGGTTGCGGATCTGCTGGTAGTTCATCCAGTAGGTTCCCATAATGGTGACATTGGTCGCCAGCGCCTGAATCTGTCTGTCGTCGATTTCAATCAACCCTGCATTCCGCATGTTGTCGACGATCAGTCGGCAGCAATCAGCCTTGCGATCAAGTATCCGGTTGAAGCGTTTCTGCAGCTTTTCATTACGCTCCAGAATGCTGGCCAGATCCCTGTAAAGAAAGCGGAATTCCCATATCTTCTCGAAAATCATGTGGATGTACGTCCAGTAATCCATCATGTCGAGACCATCCTCCTGGGGGAACTGCAACACGTCCAGCATACTGGTTTCGAATTGCTGGAACAGTTCGCCAATGATTTCGTCCTTGTTGCGGAAGTGGTAGTAGAGGTTGCCGGGACTGATATCCATCTCGTTAGCAATATCGATCGTGGTGACGTTGGGTTCGCCACACAGATTGAACAGGTCGAGGCTGGTAACAAGAATGCGGTCGCGTGTTTTCATGCCGTTTGCGGCTTTTCCTAACTGGTTTTTGTCGTGTCCGTTGTCTGTAAGAGTACGCCAGGTGGGCGCTCAAGTCACCCGCAACCACCATGTCCAACCGGTCAAGTGCTTGATATTGATCGGGATCGGGTTACCGATCGCAGAGCGTCGGGGTGTGATTGATAAATGGGAGCATTAAAAAGATAATAGGCGCCCCACAAGCATGGCCGGCATCCAGACGTGGGCGCTGGCAACAGGTCGGTAACTAGAAAAGGTAGCGTTCCGTGACAGACCAGTCCAAACAACATCTGCAATCCTGGATCAATCGTGAAGCCCTGGCTGAATCCATGATCCCCATGATCGGCAAGCTGTACCGCGAACACAACGTGGTGACATCGGTGTACGGTCGCCCCGTGATCAATCGCTCCGTCATCGATATCATCAAGGCGCACCGCTACGTGCGTCAGCTACAAGGCCAGGCGCTGGATGTCTCTGAAAGCTATCCGGTGCTGCAGGCGCTGACCAAACTCAACCTGGGGCCTGCCCGTATTGATATCGGCAAGCTGGCAACCAAGTTCAAAAAAGAAGGCAATGGCCTGTCCGTCGAAGATTTTGTGCGTCGCGAAGTGGCTGATGCGCTGGATCCGACACTGTCACCGGCATTTAGGGGGCGTGACGTCGTGCTGTACGGTTTTGGCCGTATCGGTCGTCTGGTTGCGCGCATTCTGATTGAAAAGGCCGGCGGCGGCGAAGCCCTGCGTCTGCGCGCCATCGTGGTGCGTAAGGGCGGCGCAGAAAACGATCTGATGAAGCGCGCCAGCCTGCTGCGTCGTGATTCCGTGCATGGCTCTTTCCGTGGCACCATCACGGTTGATGAAGAAAACAGCGCCCTGATCGTGAACGGCAACTATATCCAGGTCATTTATTCAGATGCGCCGGAAAGCGTTGACTACACCAAGTACGGCATTCAGGACGCTATCGTCGTGGATAATACTGGTAAGTGGCGTGATGAAGAAGGTCTGGGCAAGCATCTGAAGTGCCCTGGTGTCAGCCAGGTGGTTCTGACTGCTCCGGGCAAAGGCGACCTCAAGAATATCGTGATGGGTGTCAATGACGATCTGATCTCCAGTGATGACCGCATCCTGTCTGCGGCCAGCTGCACCACCAATGCGATCGTGCCTGTCCTGAAGGTTGTCCACGATCAGTATGGCATTCAGTGTGGCCACGTTGAGACTGTCCACTCTTACACCAACGACCAGAATCTGATCGATAACTATCACAAGGGTGATCGCCGTGGCCGTAGTGCTGCGCTGAACATGGTTATCACCGAAACCGGCGCTGCCAAGGCGGTTGCCAAGGCGCTGCCTGAGCTCAAGGGCAAGCTGACTGGCAATGCCATCCGGGTGCCGACCCCGAACGTATCGCTGGCCATCCTCAACCTGACCCTGGATAAGGACGTTGGCGTGGATGACCTGAACACTGCGCTGCGGGAAGCTTCTCTGGAAGGTCCGTTGCGCAAGCAGATCGATTACGTCAAGTCGCCGGAAGTGGTCTCCACCGACTTCGTGGGGTCCCGGTCTGCCGGGATCGTCGATGCGGAGTCCACGATTGCCAATGGCAACCGTTGCGTCCTCTATGTCTGGTATGACAATGAGTTTGGCTACAGCTGCCAGGTAGTTCGCATGCTGCAGAAGATGGCAGGTGTCAATTACCCCATTTTCCCCAAATAAGGTCTTATCCTTTGGTCTAGTGGCGGTATTCGTTGCCATCAGTGGAGAAAGGGCAGTTTTTACTGCCCTTTTTCTTTTCAACGACTTAGCAAGATTGCCGTTGTCAGGCTGCTTAACACGCTAATCCTAGATTTTCCGGTTCTCAACTAGCCATCTTCATCGATCCACTTTATAATCCGGCCCAAATTTTAAGGGTTGAGGGGCTGGGCTATGCCTGGTTTTTCGCAAATGCACTTTCGAGCGTAAGAGGAGATCCAGGGCGACAAAACGCGTACATCTATCTGATACCCGATGACTACATCGATGCCGTTCGCGGTTTCGCGTTGCGTTGTTCCGTCTTTAATTACGTTCGCTCCGAGCTGTCCCTGAGTCTCGCCCTTTGATTTAGTGTCTACACTAGAACGGAATAACCGGTCTGGGCCGGTTGTTCTTCCACGCGACAATTCAATATCAAACGGTTAGGGGCTATGAGAAAGATCAAACGAGGTCTGAATCTCCCCATAAGCGGCGCGCCGAAGCAGGTCATCGAAGATGGCCCTGTGATTCGGACCGTGGCCGTGCTGGGCAATGATTACGTGGGTGTAAAGCCCACCATGCTGGTGAAGGTCGGCGACAGGGTCAAGAAAGGTCAAGCCCTGTTTGCGGACAAGAAGACGGAGGGTGTGAAGTTCACGGCTCCGGCTTCCGGCACGATTTCTGCCATTCATCGCGGTCACAAGCGGGTTTTGCAGTCCGTTGTGATCGATGTTGAAGGCGATGATGCTGAATCTTTTTCTGCGTTTGCGCCTACCGAGTTGAGTCAGCTGGGGCGTGCCCGGGTTGAAGAGAATCTGTTGAATTCGGGTATGTGGACGGCATTCCGTACACGGCCGTTCAGCAAGATCCCGGCCCCGGGCAGCGAGCCGAGCTCCATTTTTGTTACTGCCATTGATACCAATCCCCTGGCTGCAGATCCTGCCGTGGTCATCAAGGAAGATGCAGTGGCGTTCCAGCAGGGTCTGGATGTCATCTCCAATCTCAGCAAGACTGTGTACCTCTGCAAAGCCGCTGGCGCCAAGATTGGCGGCAATGGTATCGCCAAGGAAGAGGAGTTTGATGGTCCTCATCCGGCCGGTCTGCCTGGCACCCATATTCACCTGCTGGATCCGGTCGGTGGTAAAAAGACGGTCTGGCATATCAATTACCAGGACGTGATTGCCATCGGCAAACTGTTTACCACGGGCAAACTCGCCAGTGAGCGGGTAGTGTCCTTGGCCGGTCCTCAGGTAACCAATCCCCGTCTGCTGCGTACTCTGATGGGGGCGAGCCTGCAGGAGTTGACTGCAGGGCAGCTGCAAAGCGCGGAAAACCGTGTCATTTCCGGCTCGGTACTGTCTGGCCAGGTTGCATATGGCCCGTTTGCGTTCCTGGGCCGCTACCACCTGCAGGTGTCGGTGTTGCGTGAAGGTCGCGAGCGCAACGTTCTCGAATATCTGTGGGCGGGCAACGAAAAGCACTCCGTAATGAATGCGTTCCTGTCAAAGCTGAGCCCCGGCAAGCTGTTCCCGTTCTCTACCACAACCAATGGCAGTCCGCGCGGAATGGTACCGATCGGTTCCTACGAGCGCATCATGCCCCTGGACATTCTGCCGACCCAGCTGCTGCGTGCGCTGATCGTTGGTGATACCGAGTCATCCCAGGATCTCGGCTGTCTGGAGCTGGATGAAGAAGATCTGGCATTGTGCACTTACGTGTGCCCCGGCAAGTACGAGTACGGCCCGATTCTTCGGGATATGCTGACTCGCATCGAGAAGGAGGGTTGATCCGTGATTCGCAAGCTTTTTGATAAGGTTGAACCGCATTTCGAAAAGGGTGGGAAGTACGAGAAGTTCTATCCCATCTATGAAATGTTCGACACGTTCTTCTTCAGTCCTTCGTCCGTCACCCATGGGGCTTCCCACGTTCGTGATGGTATCGACCTGAAGCGGATCATGATTACCGTGTGGCTGTGTACTTTCCCGGCCATGTTCTTCGGCATGTACAACGTCGGTTCCCAGGCGCTGACCTACATGGCGAACAACAACCTGACTGCACAGGGTGACTGGCGCTTCTTCTTCACCGATATGCTGATCGGCTACAACCCTGCCAGTGTATGGGACTGCTTCGTTTATGGTGCCATGTATTTCCTGCCTATCTACATCGTGACATTCGCGGTGGGTATTGCCTGGGAGATCCTTTTTGCAATCAAGCGCGGCCACGAAGTGAATGAAGGTTTCTTCGTTACATCGGTGCTGTTTGCGCTGTCGTGCCCACCGACCGTGCCGCTCTGGCAGGTGGCGCTGGGGATCTCGTTCGGTGTGGTGCTTGGCAAGGAAGTGTTCGGGGGAACCGGCAAGAACTTCCTTAACCCGGCGCTGACCGGCCGTGCCTTCCTGTTTTTTGCCTATCCGGCGAGCATGTCCGGTGATTCGGTCTGGACTGCAGTCGATGGTTTCTCCGGTGCGACGGCCCTGAGTCTTGCTGCGCAGGGTGGTATGGAAGCGCTGCAGGGCCAGCTGACCTGGCTGGATGCGTTCGTTGGCAACATGCAGGGTTCCATTGGTGAAACCTCTGCGCTGGCGCTGCTGATCGGTGGTGGTCTGTTGGTACTGACGGGCATTGCCTCCTGGCGGATCGTCGCAGGCGTGTTTGTCGGTACGGCTGCCATGGGCATGCTGTTCAACGCCGTTGGCAGTTCTACCAATCCCATGTTCGAAATCCCGTTCTACTGGCACTACGTGTTGGGCGGCTGGGCGCTGGGTACCTTCTTTATGGCGACTGACCCGGTATCCGCATCCATGACAGACAAGGGCAAGTTCGTATTTGGCGCCCTGATCGGTGTAATGGTCATGCTGATTCGGGTGGTTAACCCTGCGTTCCCCGAAGGCATGATGCTGGCAATCCTGTTCGGTAACTTGCTGGCACCGACGATCGATTATTTTGTCATCCAGGCAAACATCAAGCGGAGGCTTGCGCGCAATGTCCAGTAATGATTCAACAGGAAAAACGCTGCTGGTCGCCGGTGCACTGTGTATTGTGTGTTCGATTCTGGTGTCCTTTGCCGCAGTTGCCCTAAAGCCTGAACAGATCGAAAACAAGCAGGCCGACAAGAGCCGCAGCATTCTTGCCGCCGCTGGCTTGCTTGAGCCGGGCAAAAAGGTTGATGAGCTGTTCAAGCGGGTAGATGTGAAGATCGTTAACCTTGAAACAGGCGAGTATCTCACAGAGGAAAACGCCAAGACCGATTGGGAAAAAGCGATTGCTGCCAACCCGGTTGCCTATGATCAGCGCAAGGCTGCCAAGACACCGGGACAGCATGAAGTACTGGATGCAGCAATCGACACAGCCAGTATCAAGCGTCAGCCCAAGTACGCCACTGTGTATCTGGCCCGCAACGAGGCCGGTCAGGTCGAAACCATTGTTCTGCCGATCAACGGCTACGGCTTGTGGTCGACCTTGTACGGTTTCCTTGCACTTAAAACCGATCTGAATACGGTAGTGGGTCTTGGCTTCTATGAGCATGCTGAAACGCCAGGCTTAGGTGGTGAGGTTGACAATCCCAAGTGGAAAGCACTGTGGCCTGACAAGAAAGTCTTCGGTGAGAACGGCAACGTGAAAATCGAACTGATAAAGGGTTCGGTGGATCCGGCCAGCCCGAATGCAGACTATCAGGTGGATGGTTTGGCAGGTGCGACCCTGACCAGTCGCGGTGTTTCCAATCTGGTTCAGTTCTGGTTGGGCGAGAACGGATTCGGCCCGTTCCTGGCAAAATTGAAAGAGCAGGGGGTGTAAACCATGGCTTCAGAGACCAAGAAAATCCTGTTTGGACCGGTACTGGAAACCAACCCGATTGCGTTTCAGGTGCTGGGTATCTGTTCCGCGCTGGCGGTTACGAGCAACCTGAAGACGACGGTTGCCATGTGTATTGCACTGACGCTGGTAACGGCTTTCTCAAGCTTTTTCATCAGCAGCATCCGCAATCACATTCCTTCCAGCATTCGTATCATCGTGCAGATGACGATCATCGCGTCGTTGGTAATTGTGGTGGACCAGTTCCTGCGCGCTTATGCCTATGCCATCAGCAAGCAGATGTCGGTTTTCGTCGGCTTGATCATTACGAACTGTATCGTAATGGGGCGCGCAGAAGCCTATGCAATGAAGAATCCTCCGGTCAGCAGCTTCCTGGACGGTTTCGGTAATGGTTTGGGTTACAGCGTGATTCTGCTATCACTGGGTGTCATCCGTGAACTCTTTGGCTCCGGCAAGCTGTTCGGCATCGAGATTTTTACGCTGGCAAAGGATGGCGGCTGGTACGTGCCAAACGGCATGTTGCTGTTGCCCCCCAGCGCATTCTTCCTGATCGGACTGCTGATCTGGGCGATTCGGACTGCCAGACCCAACCAGGTCGAGCGTGCCGAGTATCAATTGTCTGCGCACACCAAGGCCCAGCCGGCCCACTAAGGAGACGGGATCATGTTAGAGCATTATTTGAGTCTGTTAGTGAAGGCCATTTTCGTCGAAAACATGGCGCTGGCCTTCTTCCTGGGTATGTGTACCTTCATTGCCGTTTCCAAGAAGATGAAGACGGCGATTGGTTTGGGCATTGCCGTTACCTTCGTGCAGTTCATCACGGTTCCCGCCAACAACCTCATCTTCAACTACCTGCTGAAGGAAGGGGCGCTGGAGTGGGCAGGTCTGGGTGATGTTGATCTGACGTTCCTGGGCCTGTTGAGCTACATCGGCATGATCGCGGCGATCGTTCAGATCCTGGAAATGTTCCTCGACAAGTATGTGCCTTCTCTCTACAACGCACTGGGTGTGTTCCTGCCATTGATCACCGTTAACTGCGCCATTCTGGGTGGTTCTCTGTTCATGGTGGAGCGTGATTACACCTTCGGTGAGAGTGTGGTGTATGGTCTGGGTTCAGGCCTTGGCTGGGCAATTGCCATTGCCGTCCTGGCAGGTATCCGTGAAAAGCTGAAGTACAGTGATGTGCCCTCCGGCCTGCGTGGTACCGGTATTACGTTCATCACGGTGGGCCTGATGTCACTGGCATTCATGTCCTTCTCCGGCATTCAGTTGTAAAAGACGAGAGGAATCATTCACATGGATCAAACCATTGTTCTTGGCGTGGGAATGTTTACCGTCATCGTTCTGGCGCTGGTGGTACTTATTCTCATGGCCCGCTCACGACTCGTGAGCACCGGTAATGTTCATATCGACATCAATGACGATCCCGAGAAAGGCATTGATGTGCCTTCTGGTGGCAAGCTGCTCACCACGCTGGCGGACAAAGGCATTTTTGTGTCCTCTGCCTGCGGTGGTGGTGGTACCTGCGCCCAGTGCAAGGTCATCGTTCATGATGGTGGCGGCGATATCCTGCCTACGGAAGAAGGTCACTTCTCTCCTCGTGAAATCAAGGATGGCTGGCGCTTATCCTGCCAGGTGTCCGTGAAGCAGAATATGAAGATCGAGGTTGATGAAGCGTTCTTCGGCGTGAAGAAGTGGGAGTGTACTGTGCGCTCCAATCACAACGTAGCCACCTTCATCAAGGAACTGGTTCTGGAGCTGCCCAAGGGCGAAGTCGTCAATTTCCGTGCTGGCGGTTACGTCCAGCTGGAAGCACCGGCCCATCACGTCAAGTACAGCGATTTCATCATCGAAGATCAGTTCAAGGGTGATTGGGAACGTTTCGGATTCTTCAAGCTGGAGTCCAAAGTGCCTGAGCCGATTGTTCGCGCATACTCCATGGCGAACTATCCGGAAGAGTTTGGTGTACTGAAGTTCAACATCCGTATTGCCACGCCTCCGCCGGGATCGCAGGGAATTCCTCCTGGTCAGATGTCATCTTTTGTGTTCAATCTGAAGCCTGGTGACAAGATCACGGTGTATGGACCCTTCGGTGAATTCTTCGCGACCGATAACGATACCGAGATGGTTTTCGTTGGAGGTGGCGCCGGTATGGCACCGATGCGTTCCCACATTTTCGATCAGCTGAAGCGCCTGAAGACTCACCGCAAGATCACCTTCTGGTACGGTGCGCGCAGTCTGAAAGAGCTGTTCTACAAGGAAGATTTCGATTCGCTGCAGGCGGAAAACGATAACTTCAAGTGGCACATTGCGCTGTCAGATCCGCAGCCCGAAGACAACTGGAGTGGTTTGACCGGTTTCATCCATAACGTGCTTTATGAACAGTACCTGCGTGACCATGAGGCGCCGGAAGACTGTGAATACTACATGTGTGGACCGCCAATGATGACGGCTGCCGTTATTCGTCTGCTGGAAGATTTGGGCGTTGAACGTGACAATATCTTCCTCGACGACTTCGGTGGTTGACCGCTACCTGTCCTGCCTGAAGCGACTCGCCATGGTACTCCTGGTTCTGGGAGGCTTGGCGGGTTGTCAGCAATCCACTGAACTCGAACTCTACGAGTTCAGTGGATCCACTATGGGAACAACCTACAGTATCAAGGTTGCCGAACTCCCGCCCAATCTGTTGCCTGATGTGGTTGCCGAACGGATTCAGTCCGAGCTGGAAGCTGTGAATCAGGCGATGTCCACCTACCGCAATGATTCGGAACTGAGCCTGTTCAATCAGCTGCCAGCGGACAGCAGTATGGTGTTTTCGACCGATACGTTCATCGTGCTGCAGAAGTCGCTGGAAATCTGGCGGCGAAGTCAGGGCGCATTTGACGTGACGGTTGGTCCGCTGGTTAACCTGTGGGGATTCGGTCCGGAGGGTCGGCCGAACCGTGTTCCCGATGTCGATGCCCAGCGTGCAGCCTGGAAGCGGGTCGGATCTGATGCGCTGGTGCTGGATCCGGACAAGCACTCGGTGCGCAAGCTGCGCGATGTTTACGTGGATTTGTCGGCCATTGCCAAGGGCTATGGTGTCGACAAGGTCGCCGCGGCGTTAGAGTCACTGGGTGTGCGCCGTTACATGGTGGAAGTGGGTGGTGAAATCCGTGTGGGGGCCGGTAAGTCCCCAACCCAGCCATGGCGTTTGGCGGTGGAGAAACCGGTTCCCCAGTTGCGCGAGATTCAGCGCGTCATCGATGCCGAGAATCTGGCCGTTGCCACCTCGGGTGACTATCGCAATTATTTCGAGGATCAAGGTGTTCGCTATTCCCACACGATCGACCCCCGTACTGGCAAGCCAATCCAGCACAAACTTGTCTCGGCGACCGTGATCGCGCCGGAATGTGCCGATGCGGATGGCTGGGCGACGGCGATGATGGTGCTGGGGCCTGAGCAGGGGATTGCGGTGGCCAACGCCCAGCATCTGGCAGTGTACATGCTGGTGATGACCGATGAAGGCTTACAGGCGAAACATAGCAAGGCCTTTGCTGCCTATATGCAGGAAAGAAAACATTGAACTGATGGCGCGTGAGCGTCGGAGGCTGTGACCTATGGCTACATTTGTACTGGCAACGATCATTTTCGTCATTCTTTTTGCCGGCATGGCAATCGGTGTGATCTTTGCAAACAAGCCCATCAAGGGGTCCTGCGGTGGACTCAACAACATCGGCCTGGGTGATGGCGAGTGCGAGCTCTGTGGTGGCAATCGAAGCAAGTGTGAAGAGATAAACGCCGACAAAAAAAGCGCCCCGGAAGCGACCAGCGCATTGGCGTACGACGCAACCCGCAAGCAGTAATTCTGGCTGTACATCACAGTCCGACCCGGAACAGGGCGCCGAGTGTTCTCACCGGCGCCTTTCTTTTTCTATACTGGAATAAATCCCTCTGTTCAAACGGTTAGATCGTTATGCCAACGCAATATGAGCTGGTGGTTATTGGGGCGGGCCCTGCGGGTGAAGGGGCAGCCATGCGGGCCAGCAAAACCGGAATGAACGTTGCGGTGGTGGACGAAAAATCCATGGTGGGTGGTAATTGCGCACATCTGGGTACGATTCCATCGAAGGCACTACGTCACGCGGTCAAAGAAATCATTACTTTCAATACGGATGCGCTGTTCCGGGATATTGGTGAGCCCCGTTCGTTTTCATTCCCGAAGGTGTTCAAACGGGCAGAAACGGTCATCGCCAAGCAGGTCAAACTGCGGGCAACGTTCTATGGGCGAAACCGGGTGCGGGTGTACCGGGGCCAGGCACGATTTACCGATCCGCACACACTGGAAGTCGTGAAAGCGGATGGTTCGATCGAAACCCTGATAGCGGACAAGTTCGTGATTGCCACTGGCTCGCGTCCTTACCGGCCAGAGGACGTGAATTTCAATCATCCGCGGGTTTATGACAGTGATACGATCCTGCAATTGCAGCACACGCCCCGCAAGATTGTGATTTATGGCGCGGGCGTCATCGGTTGCGAGTATGCCTCGATTTTTTGCGGCCTCGGGGTCCGGGTGGAGCTGATCAATACCCGTGACCGATTGCTGGATTTTCTGGATCATGAAATTTCGGATGGCCTCAGTTATCACCTGCGGGATATCGGCGTACTGGTTCGTAATGGTGAAGAGTACGAGCGTGTGGAGTGTCGGGACAGTGATGTCGTGGTGCATCTGAAGTCAGGCAAGATGGTGCGCGGGGATGCCTTCCTGTGGTGCAATGGTCGCACCGGAAATACCGACAAACTGAATCTGGCAGCCCTTGGACTGGCGGCGAATCACCGTGGACAGCTCGAGGTGAACGATGGCTACCAGACGTCTCTGCCACATGTGTATGCTGCTGGCGATGTGATTGGCTGGCCCAGTCTTGCCAGTGCAGCCTATGATCAGGGCCGCTCGGCCGGTGCCGCAGTGGCGGACCTGGATGATTTCTATCTGGTGGAAGATGTCCCCACGGGTATCTATACGATCCCGGAGATCAGTTCCCTGGGCAAGACCGAGCAGCAGCTTACAGAGGAAAAGGTTCCCTACGAAGTTGGGCAGGCCTTCTTCAAAACCCTCGCCCGGGCCCAGATCACCGGTGAAACCGTTGGCATGCTAAAAATCCTGTTCCATCGGGAATCTTTACAGATTCTGGGAATCCATTGCTTTGGTGATCAGGCGTCGGAGATCATTCACATCGGACAGGTGGTGATGAACCAGCCCGGCGAGCAGAACACTATCGAGTATTTCGTCAATACCACTTTCAACTATCCCACCATGGCAGAGGCGTATCGGGTTGCGGCTCTGAATGGACTGTACCGTGTGAACAGCTTTTGATGATTCGACTTCCCTGTTCCCAGCAGCAGCTGATGTGGCTGTACCGTTGTGCGTTGCTGGTTGCGATTCTGGCAATCTCCTGGCTCGCGCTTTCCTCGGTTCCGATTCGTCCTGCCCGATGGGCCAGTGACAAGGTGAACCATGGCGTTGCGTTTTTCGTGCTCGCGTTCTGCATTGATAATGCGTTTCCGCGGGTGCGGTTTTTGCTGGTTAAATTGTGGCCCCTGGTTGCTTATGGTGTAGCGATTGAGATCGTGCAGCGCTACGTGTCCCGTGATCCTTCATTGCTGGATCTGGCGGCCGATGGCGTCGGCATCTCGCTATACTGGAGTCTGCGCCGCTGGCTGCGCCAGCTGGTAGTGGGGCGGGATTGGGCGATTACTCAGTGACGGTGGCCGTTATTGTTCAAACAGGGCCGGCAGATCGACTGAGGGCCGCGCTGGCGGTGACGTAGCGGCGGTGACCTTGTAGCTCGGATCGGCGCAGTCACGACTGACGGGGCCCATGTAAGGCATGTTGTTGGGATCAAACAGTGCCTTCACAATGGGAACGGGGCTGTTTTTCTGCCGTTTGGTAACGATGGCGGTTTCGCCATTGGCCAGCTTCACCCAGGTGCCCGGGGGGTAAAGACCGATGGCCTTGGCGAAACTTAGCAGCAGCCCCTTCAGACGCGGATCTTCATCATTATTGAATTGCGACAATGCTTCTCGCGCCAGGATCGGTTTGCGATAGGCGCGATTGTCGATGCGGGCGGTGTACACCTCGCACATGGAGACCACCAGTGCCAGCTCCGAAATTTCTTTTGCCTTTAGGTGGTTGGGGTAGCCGCTGCCATCCGGGCGTTCGTGATGTTGACGCACGGCCTTGGTGAGGTTTGGATCAATAAATCCCGCGGCTTCGAGCAGTTGTGCGCTTTGCAGCGGGTGCTTCTGCAGCTTCGCCCGTTGTGCATCCGTCAGCTTACCGTCCATGCTGTTGAGCAGCACCTGGAATTCATAGAAGGTGATATTGCAGGTCAACACTGCCTGGATCAGGGCGGTTTTCTTCTTTTCATCGAGCTCGTGCTGCTGACTGAACAGGTGCGCCAGAATTGCGCCGTAAATGGGTTGTTTCAGTGGCGACTGTTGCTTGGACAGGTGAATGGCGGCAATCGCCGCATCAGGCCGTGAATCGGCAATGCGGTAGATGACGCCCATCAGGTTCAGGATCATCTCATGGGCTTTTTCGTGGCGCGTTTTGATGGCCGTGTACAGGTCGGACAAGATGGGAATCAGCTTGTCGAGCTGGGTAAAGGGATCGTACTTGTCGGCCACGGCCTGGTTCATAGAAGAATGGATCTGCTGATCAAAGGGTTATCGGTCAGTATAGACGATATCGCCGTTGGCAAGCCGGTTTAGGTAAGAATGGCGCTCAGACTGCTCGAGGTCAGCCATTTCGCGGCAGCGCTGGTAAAACAGCACCATGTCATTGTTGCTTTGATAGAACAGCGCCCGGAATCCGGGTTCAAGCTGGTGATAGGTAGCAATGGTGCTTAGCTGTGCATTGTTGAGGGGCCCTGCGAACCAGCGGTCGTAACCGTCATAGCCATTCCATTGGGCTTTTAGCGATTGGTAGTCCTGTAATAGCTGCCGTGTCAGCTGGTCTTTGCCGGCGAGCTTGTCGTCGCGGGACTGATCACTGTCATAGAGCGTCTGCAGTGCGTTACGATGATCGAGCACCAGTGCCAGAAATTCCCTGTGTCGCTGTTGTGCGGCCTGATAGTCGGGCAGTAGCGTTTCCAGTTGGGCTGCAATGATCCACTGTTCGATGCCGATGTGTTCGACGGCGGTGGCAAAGCTTTCGTTGAAGGTGCTGTCACCGGGCAGGTAGAGTGTCTGGTGTGCCAGCTCGTGAAAAATCAGGCCGGCGAGGGTGATTGGATCACGCTGGATGAAGGTATTGAGCACCGCATCATCGAACCAGCCCAGGGTGGAGTAGGCGGGAACGCCGCCGACATAGGTATCCAGTCCCTTTATGGCCAGGCTGTCGGCAAAGGCCTTCGCGTCGGCCTCGGCAAAATAGCCCCGGTAGGGTACGCAACCGGCAATCGGGAAGCACCAGCGCTCATTCTGCAGTGACAGATCTGGTGCGGCGAATACATTCCACACCACATAGGGTCGTTCCAGATCGGCGTAGGCCAGATAGTGGTTGCCGGTTTCCAGTTGCAGTGTGTCTGCGGCGAATGCACGTACGTCGAGAATGTATTGCAGCTGCCGTTTGAGCTGGGTCGGAGTGGTATCGGCGGCGATGAGGGTTTCAATCGGTACGCGACGCTGGATCAGATCGAGCTGGCCGGCTGCGGCCTGCCAGTAATAGCGGGCATCGCACCCCCCAAGCAGGGCAGTGAGTACAATCGCGGTCAGGTGTCTGACGCGCATTGCGGCAGATGTTCGAGCATGAGGGTGGGCACATCCGTGATGATGCTGTCTGCGCCCCAATCATACAGCCGGCGGGCAACATTCAGATCATTTACGGTCCAGACCGATAGCTCGAGCCCCTGGTCGTGGGCGGCGTCGATCAGTTGCGGGCTGGCGCGATGATAATTGGTGGCCAGCAGATCGCACTGGTACAGATGACACATCGCCAGCGGATCGCGGGTAAAGCGTTCCGCTACATAGCCTCGGCGAACGTCGGGCGCCTTCTGATGCATGATGGCGAGCATCTGGGTATCCATCGACGTGATGGTGGCCACGTCGATCAGATCCAGTTCGTTGATCAGTTGCACCAACCCTGTGGCGATGATGTGGAGATCGGCGATGGCGGTGGTTTTGACTTCGAGCTGGATGCTTTCCAGATCGTTCCATTCGGCCAATACATCCCGTAGCAGCGGCACCGGCGTACTGTCGTTCCAGCCGGAAAAATTCGCCGCCGCATTGAGTGCGCCAAGTTCATCGGCCGTCATGTCCCGCACTGCGCCTTTACCGTTGGTGGTGCGGTTGACTGTGGTGTCATGCAGTACCACCAGCTGGTTATCGCGGGACAGGCGGACATCGAGTTCGACGTGATCGATGCCCAGTGTGCGCAGATGGCGGAAGCCAGCCAGGGTGTTTTCCGGCGCTTCACGCCGGGCGCCGCGATGACCGATGATGCGCATGATGGCAATTCCTCAGGGCTTCAGAAAGCGATGCTGCAGTCCGCCGTAGGCGTCGATGCGGCGATCACGGAAATAGGGCCAGATGCGACGGAGGTACTCGGTGCGTCCCATGTCCACATCGGCCAGCAGATATTGTGCGCTGGTCGCATCACCTTCTGCCAGAAGATCACCCTGCTGTCCGCTGATAAAGCTGCCGCCCCAGAACAGGATGCCGTCACTCTGTTTGGACGGATCTGCTTCGTGACCGACCCGGTTGGCCACCAGCACCGGCAGATGATTCGCCACTGCATGGGAGCGCTGGATCAGAGTCCAGGCGTTTTTCTGGCGGGTTTGCTCGGTTTCGGTGTCGTTGGGATCCCAGCCGATGGCGGTGGGGTAGAGCAGAATCTCGGCGCCGGCCAGTGCCATCAGGCGGGCCGCTTCCGGATACCACTGATCCCAGCACACCAGTACGCCGAGTTTGCCGACGCTGGTCTGGATCGGGGTGAAGCCGCTTTCACCGTTGATACGGGTGGCATCGCCCGGGGTGAAATAGAATTTTTCGTAAAACGCGGGATCATCGGGGATGTGCATCTTGCGATAGAAGCCGGCCATGGAGCCGTCTTTATCGAACACCACCGCGGTGTTGTGGAACACGCCGGGCGCACGCTTTTCGAAGATGGAGCCCACCAGCACGCAATTGTACTGCTTTGCCCACTTCGACAGGGTCTGGGCGCTGGGGCCGTCCAGTGGTTCGGCAAGATCGAACAGGGCCGTGTCTTCCACCTGACAGAAATAGTGGGTGCAGTGCAATTCCTGCAGCAATACCAGTTCGGGCTTGCCGGCTTCGACCATGGCTTTGAGCAGACGCTCGGTTTCCGCCAGACTCTGTGCCTTGTCGGGCCAGGCGGGCTGCTGGATGACGCCTACGCGCAGGGTTTTGTTTGTCATGCTGTAACCTTTCTGGTTGATCCTGTTAGAGCCGGACAGTGCCTTTGGGCAGCTGCATGGTAGCGCAGTGCGGGCCGCCGTACTGCTTGATCAGATTCTTGCCGGGAACCGGCAGTATGCGCTTGCCGGGAAAGCAATTCTGCAGCGTTTCCAGCGCTGCCTTGTCCTGGGGACAATCAAATACCGGCACGATCACACTGTTATTCACGATCAGGAAATTGATATAGCTGCCGGGCAGCCGCTTGCCGTTTTCGTCAAACTGCGCGTCAGGAATATGGATGCCGTGGAGTTTGTAGGGTTCCCCGTTAGGTTGGCGGAACGCCTGGAGTTCTGCCTCCATCGCCTGCAGGTGTTCAGTATGGGGATCGCCCGGTTCGCGGCAGATGGCATACACGATGGTATCGGCGCTGGTGAAGCGGGCCAGGTTGTCGATATGGCTGTCGGTGTCGTCACCGAACAGGGCGCCCCGATGCAGCCACAACGCCCGCTGCAGGCCCAGCTTTTCCAGCACATAAGCTTCGATTTCGGCATCCGACAGATCGTTGTTGCGATTGCTGTCGAGCAGGCAGTGGGTGGTGGTCAGCAGGGTACCCTGACCATCGGTTTCGATACTGCCGCCTTCCAGTTCAAAGTCGAGGGTGGTCAGGTCTGCCTGCCAAACCGGTGCAATGGAGCGGTTGATCTGGTTGTCCAGCCCTGCATCGTATTTGTCGCCCCAGCCGTTGAAACAGAAGTCCAGCATCTGCACCTTGCCCGCTGCGCCCAGGGTGATCGGGCCGTAATCGCGACACCAGGTATCGTTATAGGGCGCGATGAGCAGGT
Source organism: Gammaproteobacteria bacterium (assembly GCA_041395845.1). GTDB lineage: Bacteria > Pseudomonadota > Gammaproteobacteria > Pseudomonadales > Ketobacteraceae > Ch67. The sequence goes on along the minus strand of JAWKZS010000002.1, from coordinate 129,467 downwards.
GAGGCGGGTGCTCGCAGCGGTCTCCCAGCTGCTGCAGGATCAGATCCCGGTGAGCGTCGTCCTGACACAGGATGATCGGGGGAACTTCACGGGCAATGGCAGCGGCCAGCGCCACGTAGTCCTGCTGGATGGCAGCCAGCCAGGGTTGCCAGTCGGTGGATTCGTGGGGCCATGCCATCAACACGGCAGCCTGCTCGGCCCATTCAGGCAGCAGGGAAACGGATTGGGTCATTTCACTCTGGGAAAGGTGGTGGATTCGAGGCGGAAAAATAGCGGAATTCCGCCCCGGGGGAAAGTGAATTATCGGTTGTAATTCATGACGCTGTGGATGACGCGGTCGTTCTCGAAATAGACGGTGTAAGCATCATAAACCCAGCGGGTGATCGGCGGATTGCCGACCGCAGGCTTCTGTTCATTCGGGGAGCCGAATTTGCTGCTGACCTGGTCCATGCTCAGGCCGCTTTTGGGGCGGTCGATGGACTGGTTGGCGCCTTGTTGGCCAACAGGGACAGCAACTTCGTCAGCCACGGCAGCGGCAGACAGGGTGGTCAGGGCGACAAACATCAGGGGCTTCAGCATTGTTTTCATGGTGTTACCTTATTCTGGCCTCGTCTGGCAGGGCGCGTCAGCAGCGGCACCAACCCTCTGTTTCTTTTTAGTTATAGCAGACAAATCTTTGGTTTCGCTATTTAATTTCCCCGGATTTTTGGGCCTGTTCACGAATCGTCTGGGACTGGCGCCGGCGGATGTGGCGCACGATCAGCTTGCGGTCTTTTTCCAGCAGCACTTCGAATTCCACACCGATCCGGTACAGGGTGGGCTGTTCGTCGATCTTCTCGCAGGTACGCACCACGCCGATGGCGGCGATGCTGCTCAGGGTAGGGAACAGCATCATGATCAGATGGAGGTAACTGCCGGGATCGAGCGCATTGGCGTAATAGAAGGAAAGACCGCCTTCGCTCAGGGTCACGGTTTCCTTCTGGGACAGATCCTTGTCATGGCTGACGATGTACTTGGCCAGCAGCTCGATTTTTTCTTCCTGGGCCTTCAGATAGCTGCCCAAAGGACGGTTATAATCGCCCACCTGACGCAACAAGTCCCGGCTTTCACTGTCTATGGCCTGAAGCTGGCTGATCAGCAGGGCCTGGCGGGGGACGTTGTAGCGATCACTGTACGGATCGTCGGAAATCAGGTGGCGCTCGATGGGGGTTCTGATCAAGTGCACCCGGTCTTCCATGCGGTAGTAATCGCGCCGTTCTTGCTCGGACATGGCTGGATTCCTCTGGCCTGATTGCAAAAAGTGTATCAGAAAATCCGGATATCCCATGTGCCTGATCTGTCTACATAGTATTGGCCTTTTGCCTGTGGTTTAATGCGCGCCATGTTCAGACCTGTCTCCCTCTTTGTCGGATTACGCTACACCCGCGCCAAGCGGCGTAATCACTTCATCTCGTTTATTTCGCTCACCTCGATCCTGGGTCTCACCCTGGGTGTGATGGTGCTGATCGTCGTGCTGTCGGTCATGAACGGTTTCGACCGCGAACTGCAGCGCCGTATCCTGGGCATGGTGCCCCAGGCCAGTGTGATGGGCTATCGCCCGTTCGAGGACTGGCAGGGCATGGTGGAGCGGGCGGAAGCCCGGCCCGATGTCGAAGCCGCTGCACCCTTCATCCAGATCCAGGGACTGCTCAGCAACAAGGGCGTGGTGGACAGTGCCTTTATCAGCGGCGTGTCCCCCGCGGATGAATCCCGGGTGTCGATCCTGCCCAATCACATGGATGTCGGCACGCTGGATGACCTGAAACCCGGCGACTTCAATATCATTCTGGGCAGTGCCCTGGCGCGCAAGCTGGGCCTGGCGATCGGTGACAAGGTGACGCTGGTGGTGCCCGAAGCAGCCATTACGCCTGCCGGTATCGTGCCGCGTTTCAAACGCTTCACCCTGGTTGGCGTGTTCCATGTAGGCGCCGAGCTGGACGGCATGGTGGGCTTTATCCATCTGGAAGACGCGGCCCGCCTGGCCAAAATGAAAGGCAAAGTGGAAGGGGTTCGCCTCAAGGTGGATAACCTGTTCCGCGCTGGCGCCATCGCCTGGGATATTGCTTCCAGCGAGGAAGGGCAGTTCTATGCATCTGACTGGACCCGTACCCACGGCACCCTGTTCAACGCCATCAAGATGGAAAAGACCATGATGGCACTGCTGCTGTTGCTGATCGTAGCGGTGGCGGCATTCAATATCGTTTCCAGTCTGGTGATGGTGGTGACGGACAAGAAGGGCGACATCGCCATTTTGCGGACGCTGGGCGCATCCCCGGGCACCATCATGGGTATCTTCATGGTGCAGGGTGGTTTCATCGGTGTGCTGGGCACCATTACCGGTACCGTGCTGGGCGTGCTGATTGCGCTGAACATCAGCGATTTCTTCGCCTGGCTGGAGCGCACTTTTGACACTCACCTGTTCGAGCAGTATTTCGTGAATTATCTGCCATCTGAACTGCGTTGGGAAAACGTGGTGTTCGTGGCGGGCATGGGTTTCCTGATGAGTTTCCTGGCAACGTTGTATCCCGCTCTCAAGGCGTCCAAGGTTCAACCGGCGGAGGCACTGCGCTATGAGTAATGCTGTGCTCGAATGCCGCAATCTGGTGAAATATTTCGACGAAGGTCCGGAGCGGGTGGAAGTACTGAAGTCGGTCAACTTTACCCTGCAGAAAGGTGAACTGGCCGCGATCATCGGCAACTCCGGTTCGGGCAAGACCACCTTGCTGCATCTGCTGAGCGGTCTGGATGTGCCTTCATCCGGCGAGGTGCTGATCAACGGTCGCGACTTCAGTGCGCTCAGCGACAAGGAGCGCGGTTTCGTCCGCAACCAGCACATCGGTTTCGTCTACCAGTTCCATCACCTGTTGCCGGAATTCACTGCACTGGAAAACGTCAGCATGCCTTTGCTGCTGCGACGCGAGCCAATTTCGCAGGTGAAACAGGCGGCGAAAGCCATTCTTGAGCGGGTGGGGCTTGGGCATCGGATCGGTCACAAGCCGGCGGAGTTGTCTGGCGGTGAGCGCCAACGGGTGGCGATTGCTCGCGCCCTGGTGACCAAACCGGCCTGTGTACTTGCAGATGAGCCGACGGGTAATCTGGACACCCACACCGCCCGTGATATTCAGGCGCTAATGCATGAGTTGAACAGGGATCTGCAGACTTCATTTCTGATCGTAACCCATGATTTGGGTTTGGCGCGTCAGGTGGATCGTGTTGTACGGATGGAAGATGGCCATCTGATGGAAGCGGACGCCAGTGAACTGCTCTGACCGCTTACTTTTCTGAGGATTGCTTTTCCTGCTTCAGGGCCTTGCGGCGGGCAGCGCGGGCCTTGATGTGGTTGATGATGTGCAGGCGCCATAGCAGCCTGACCACGACGAACGCCAGTGTGCCAAACACGAAAGAACTGATGATGCAGCCCAGCAGCAGGGGTTGCCCCACATTCATCAGGTCGTTGGCCATGGTTTCGAGATTGAAGTGCTTGGGGCTGATATCGGCATCCTGCCCAAGCAGCCACATCCCAAGCTTGTAGCAGGCGAAATAGACCGGTGCATAGGTAACCGGGTTGGTGATCCAGGTGGAACCAAAGGCTACTGCCACGTTGCCGCGAAGAATCAATGCCAGCGGTAGGGCAACGAATACCTGCAAGCCCGGCGGCATGAAGGCGGCGAATACCCCTGCGAAAACGCCAGCCGAGACTGAGCGGCGGTTGAAGTGCCACAGATTTGGTTCGCGGATGCGAGGCCCCAGTTTTGCCACCCAACGGTTGTTCATCACCAGATGGGAATCGGGCATGTGTTTTTTGAAAAATTTCTTCAAGGGGTCCTTCGCGAGTTCAACCTGATGCGCGCCTTATTATGCAGATAACCATGACATAACACTAGCTGGAGAATGGTGAATTTTTCTCCTGTCAATTGGGCTAAGGCACTGCTTTGTAATAATTTTTTCATCTATGACCACGTTACTGATTTTACTGCCATGGACGGTGGTGCTGGCGCTGCTGGTATTGAGCCCGCAACCTCACCCCGCGCTGCCATGGATCGCCGCGTTGAGTGCCGGGGGGCTGGCTCTGGGTGTTGCGCGCCGTAATACCAGCGGCCCGTTCGCCCGGCTTGTGTGGATTGTGCTGGCGCTTTCCGCCGGGTGGTGGTTGGCGGCAACGGCCAACGAACGCTTTGCTGGCCTGCAGCTGACATCCCCCCATTATGAGGTTTCCGGCTGGATCGAGGGTTTGCCGGAACAGGATCGTTTCGGCGTGAAGCTGCGGGTTCGTCCGGCTTGCCTGTCTGCGGGGACTGAAGACTGTCTGATTGCGCAGGGTCGGCATGCCTTGTGGCCGGTTCTGCTGGATATCACGGTGCCGCACAGGATGCTGCCGCAACCGCCACTGCCGGGCCAGCATTGGCAGTTCCTGGCGCGGCCGGCCATTCAGCAGGAACAGGATCCTTTCAGTACCTTCGATCTTCAGCGTTGGTTAAAGGCCAGTCACGTGGTGGCACGGTTGCGGGTCGCGAATGGAGATAGTGCCCAGCTGCTGGACGACGCCACCGCGCCTGTACAGATGGCGCGGCTGGCATTGCGTGAAGCACTGAAGGTGCGGCTCGACGGGCAGCCGTCCGGTGCGGGGTTGTCGGGATTGCCGGTTGTTCTGGCGCTGGTAACCGGGGATCGGGCGCTGATGAGCCAGGAGCACTGGCGCATCTTCAATAACACGGGTACGACGCACCTTATTGCCATTTCCGGCGCGCATATCATGCTCGTTACCGGCGTCGTGGTGTGGCTGTTCAATCTGGTGCTGAAACGCTGGACATGGCTGACCATGCGGGTGCCCTCGGTGCAGATTGCGCTCGTGCTGGGCTGGCTGGTGGCACTCGTATACGGGGCCATCGCAGGGCTGGGTTTTCCGGTGCAGCGTGCACTGATCATGCTGACACTGGTGGTGCTGTTTCGGGTGTGGGGCAGGGCGCAGCCGCTCTGGATCGCGTGGAATGTTGCCTTTTTTCTGGTAATCCTCTGGGACCCGATGGCGGTGTTCTCGCTGGGGTTCTGGCTGTCTTTTATCGCCGTATACTGGATCATCTGGATGGCCGGAGGCGCCGTGCTGCCAGTGAGCAAGGCCCGCATGTGGACGCGGGTGCAGCTCGGCATCTTTTTCGGGCTGGCGCCGGTGCTGCTGTGGCAGCTGCAGAACCTGTCGCTGGTGTCCAGTGCCACCAATCTGTTTGCGATCCCGTTGGTGGGGCTGGTGTTGACCCCGCTGTCACTGCTCTGGGCGCTGGTGTATGGTCTGGCCGGCAATGCGGCCGACATGCTGCTGTTTCCAGCCCAATGGTTGGCGGAGTTCACCATCCTGTTGTTGCAGTGGTGCGCAGATGCGCCGTTCAGTGTGCTGAATACAACGCCCCATCCGGTCTGGGCCATGTTGCTCGCTCTACTCGGTGTCGTGTGGTTGTGTACCGCCGGGTTGCCGGCGCGCTGGCTGGCGCCGGTGTTGTGCTTGCCGTTGCTGTTACCGGCAGAGCTGCCTTCGGGCGTGCAGGTGCTGCGGGGAACGGCGGCGCCCCGTATTGTTATTAATCAGCCTGACCGAATTCTGCTGATCGGCAAAGGGGAGTGGCCGGCGTTGCTGCCGCGCTGGCAGCAGAATCTGCTGCGTTACCAGGGGATTGGCATGCCCGCAGAGATTCCGGTGGCCGGTGCAGGGGAGCATTGGTCAGCGCCTTACTGGACGCTATCGACGCTCAGCTTGCGGCGTCACTGGCTTGGACGCGATCTGGTGAGTCAGGGGTTCCTGGATCTGTGTCGCAAGCGGGATGAGCCTGTTGGCGAACTGGCCTGGCAGGTTGTGTATCGCAACCCCAAAGGAACCCAGTGTGCGGTACTTCTGCAATGGCAGGGTTCGCGGCTGTTATTGCTGTCGTCCCTCACGCTCAAGGCGCAACAATCCCTGCTGGATACCCTGAAGATGCTGCCAGCCGTGCATAAAGTGCTCTTCCATCCCCGCAAGCAGGATCGCTTTCTGCCAGCGCTGGTGCGCTTCTGGCAACAGGATGGGGTGGAATTGCTGCTGACTGAACTGCCTGCGCCGGCCTGGCGTGATCCGCTGGATGCCCTGGCGTTGCAGGTGAGTGTGTTGTCGGAGTCGGGCCCGCGTTGGCTGGAACCGGCGACTGAGTAAAATGCGACCTGCTTGGCGTTGCCGTTCCGAAAAAATGGTAGAGTGTGCTACAGTAAAATTCATTTAAAAAATAGGAGATTACAGCGCGTGCTCGAGTTCATAAAAGCCGGTGGGCTGGTGATGTATCCCATCATCCTGTGTTCAGTGATTGCCCTGGCCATCATCGTGGAGCGTTTGTGGGCGTTGCGGGTGAACCGGATCAGTCCCCGTAATCTGATGGGGCGCGTGTGGGGCTGGGTCAAGAACGGCCAGCTGGACGGTAAAAAGGTCAAGGAATTGCGGGATTCTTCGCCGCTGGGTCGCGTGCTCGCAACCGGCCTGCTCAACGCCAAGCACGGCCGTGACATCATGAAAGAAGCAGTAATCGATACCGCCACCCACGAAATTCACGAGATGGGGCGCTTCCTTAATTTGCTGGGCACTATTGCTGCGATTGCGCCGCTGATGGGATTGCTGGGAACCGTGTTCGGCATGATCAAGGTGTTCAACGCCATCGTATTGCAGGGCGCCGGTAATGCGGCGGTACTGGCGGGCGGTATTTCCGAAGCGCTGTACACTACTGCGGCCGGCCTGGTAGTGGCGATTCCGGCGCTGTTCTTCCATCGTTTCTTTTGTCGTCGCATCGATGAAATCTCCGTGTTGATGGAACAGGATGCCATCAAGCTGGTGGACGTGATTCACGGTGATCGCGAAAACGAAAGCGCGGACGGTGGCAAGTCGTGAAGTTTCCACGCCAGCCGGTTGAACCGGTCGATGTGAACCTGACACCGCTGATCGATGTGGTGTTTCTGCTGCTGATTTTTTTCATGGTGTCCACCACGTTCACCCGCGAGCGTGAACTGACGGTGGAATTACCCGAAGCGACTGCCGAAGCTGCCATCGAAACCGATCTGCGCGTCGAGATCGAAGTAAGCGCGGACGGTGAATACGCGGTGAACACCCAGCGTCTGGTCAATCGCGACAGTGAAACCCTGATCAAGGCCATCAAGGATGTGTCCCAGGGCAACAACAAACTGCCGCTGATCATCACGGCCGATGCGAAAACGCCTCATCAGGCCGTCGTGACCGCCATGGATGTGGCGGGACAGCTTGGCTTCGTGCATTTGCGTATCACCACCCGCCAGCCTGAATAGACCGGGCGAACAGGATGAAAGACGCCATCCATCGTTTTTTTGACCGGCTCTGGTACGGCGACGGGATGGTGTTTGGTTTTTTGTTGTGGCCGCTGGGTTGGCTGGTGCGATTCATCACCGTGCGCAAGCGCAACCAGTTCCTGGACCAGCGCCGCGAGTCGGTCCGCCTAAATGTTCCTGTCATCGTGGTCGGCAACATTACGGTGGGCGGTACCGGCAAGACGCCGCTGGTGGTGTGGCTGGTGCAGCAGTTGCAGCAGCGGGGTTACCGGCCGGGAATCGTCAGTCGTGGCTATGGTGGGCGGCCGCCACATTTTCCCTATCTTATCCAGTCAGCCGACGTCGCCAGTGTCGCCGGCGACGAGCCTCTCATGTTGGCCCGCCGCACCGGTGTTCCAGTGGTGATTGATCCTCGCCGGGCGAATGCGGCGCAGGCACTGCTGGATCAGACGGATTGCGACATCATTATCAGCGACGATGGCTTGCAGCATTATGCGCTGGGACGCAGTTACGAAATCGTGGTGCTGGATGGCAGTCGTGGCATTGGAAACGGACGACTGCTGCCGGCGGGACCGCTGCGCGAACCGGTGCAGCGTCTGCACAGTGTGGACGCCGTTGTGGTGAATGGCGAGCCGCGGCACTCATCATTTCAAGGCAGCGCCCTCACACACCGGTTCACCATGACGCTCGCGCCTGTCCAGTTGCGCAGCATTCTCGATGATCAGCCGGTTCCTGCAAGTCAGTGTACGGACCGGCAATGGATTGCAGTGGCTGGTATCGGTAATCCCCAGCGTTTTTTTGATACCTTGCAGGCAATGGATCTGGTGTTCGAACCGCGCAGTTTTCCCGATCACCATGCCTATTCCCTGGCTGATTTTGCCGGACTCGATCAAGCCAGTGTGCTGACGACGGAAAAGGATGCAGTGAAGTTGCGCACGCTGGGTATCAATGGTACCTACCTGGCCGTGGAAGCCCGCATTCAGCCTGAATTGATCGATGTTATACTCGCGTCACTGGAACGCTTCAAACACCGTCCCCATTACCGTTACTGAGACTCGCCATGTCGGAATTTCGCGTCATTATCCCCGCCCGTTATGCCTCGACCCGTCTGCCCGGAAAACCGCTGCTGGATATTGGCGGCAAACCCATGATTCAGCGCGTGTACGAACAGGCGAGCAAGAGCGGCGCGGTGGAAGTGATTGTTGCCACGGACGATGCACGTATCGAAGCCGCTGCCCTCGGTTTTGGTGCGCGGGTCGTAATGACCTCCAGCGAGCACGAATCCGGTACCGATCGACTGCAGGAAGTTGTCCGCAAACTGAGCCTGGCGGATACCGATATCGTGGTCAACGTCCAGGGTGACGAGCCGCTGATTCCGCCGCAGGTAATCGATCAGGTGGCCAGCAATCTGGCCAACTCCAGCGCGGGGATTTCCACGCTGAGCGAAATCATCGATGATCCCGAATTCGTGTTTGATCCGAATATTGTGAAAGTCGTTGCCGATGCCAATGGCTATGCGATGTATTTCAGTCGTGCGCCGATTCCCTGGTGTCGTGCGACGTATCAAGCGGGACGGGGAGAACTGCCTACCATCATGCCGGTCCAGCGTCATATCGGTATTTACGGTTATCGGGTGAGCCTGTTGCATGATTTCGTGAAGTGGGGCCCGTGCGCGCTGGAAAAAACCGAAAGCCTGGAACAGCTGCGGGCCATGTGGCATGGCGTGAGGATTCATGTGGAGCCTGCGCTGCAGACGCCACCGCCGGGTGTTGATACACCGGAAGATCTGGAACGGGTACGTCGTCACCTGCAGATCAGTGGTCAGTCCTGATGCGCGTACTGTTCGTCTGCCTCGGCAACATCTGTCGGTCACCGACGGCCGAGGCAGTGTTTCGCGCCAGGCTTGATAGCACTGACCTGGCGGCGCAAGTGCAATTCGATTCTGCCGGCACGGCGGGCTATCACGCCGGTGAAGCGCCAGACCGCCGTGCCACAGAGTCTGCACAACGTCGCGGATATGATATGAGGCATCTACGCGCCCGTCAGGTGCGGGATGAAGACTTTGAAGTATACGATCTTATCCTGGCGATGGATCGCAATAATCTGGCGGATCTGCGTCGGCGCGCCGACAGCCGTTTTCACCACAAGCTGAAGCTGTTTCTGGAATTTACCACGGCGCCGGCGCTGGAAGTGCCCGATCCTTATTATGGTGGCCCGGAAGGTTTCGACCATGTTCTGGATCTGGTGGAAAGCACCAGTGATGGCCTGATTCGCCACTTGCGGGAGCGTCTGGCGCCATGACACTCACGGTGCAGAAGAATGTCAGTTTGCGTCCCTACAACACGCTGGGACTGGAAGCGAAAGTAGCCGAGTTCGTTGAGCTGAATGTGATCGGCGATTGCGCCGAGCTACCGGATCTGTGTAAAGGCAAACAGGTAGTGGTGTTGGGTGGTGGCAGCAATGTTGTGCTGGCGGGGGACATTGACGGATTGGTGATCCTCAACCGGTTACACGGTATCGAGTGTCTGGCGCAGAATGAAGGTTTCAGTCTTGTTCGTGTTGCGGGCGGCGAAAACTGGGATGGACTCGTTGATTACGCCTTGGCGCAGGGTTGGTATGGGCTTGAAAATTTGAGTGCCATCCCCGGCACCGTTGGCGCAGCACCGGTCCAGAATATTGGTGCATACGGTGTCGAGCTGAAAGACTGCCTTGAAAGCGTCGAGATCCTGGATCTCATTGATGGTCAATCCCGCCTGTTGAGTAACGTGGAATGCCAGTTTGGTTATCGCGACAGTATTTTCAAAGGTGACCTGAAAGACCGTTGCATCATTACGCACGTGACCTTCCGGCTGCAACGGCGGCCACAACTCCTGCTTGATTACGGTGAAATTCGCGGGGCATTGCAGACAGACGGACTCGATCCGGCGACACTGACCGCCCGGCAGTTACGGGACATTATCATCCGGATTCGTGCCAGTAAGTTGCCCGATCCCCAACGGCTGCCAAACGTGGGCAGTTTTTTCAAAAACCCGGTGATTCCCAGAGCGCAGTTCGCGCTGCTGCAGCAACGCTGGCCTGATATGGTCAGCTATCCGGTGGGGGAAAATCAGGTGAAGCTGGCGGCGGGCTGGCTGCTGGATCGTCTGGGGTGGAAAGGGCGCACGCTGGGGCATGCTGCCGTACATGACCGCCAGGCGCTGGTATTGCTTAATCATGGTGAGGATCCCGCTGACCTGTTACAGCTCAAGGATGCCATCCTGGCGGATGTGCGGGAGCAGATCGGTATTGAACTCGAAGTCGAACCGCGGATTCTGGGGAGTTTGGCTTAAATACAATAAGCTGCGAGCGGAATAGAAGAAGGGCGCCACATGGGCGCCCTTTTCGTATCAGCCTGTGCCGATCAGGAGTTTTCGGTCGGCGACGACTGGGCTGCACGGCCAGCTTCCAACTGACGGCGACGGATCTCCCGCGGATCGTTGGACGCCCGCTGAGTCGGCTGATCTGATGCAGATTCATCAGCATCCGTTGGCGCTTCAGTTGTGGCGGCAGCAACCGTTTCCTCGGAAGCTGTTACCGAGCTGGTATCGGCTGCAGGCGCTGCCTCTTCAGGCGCAACCACCTCGACGCTGACCATGGCCGGTGCCTGTGGCGGTGCGACGGGTGCTTCGACCGGTACAGACGCAACGGGAGCGACTTCTTCAGGTGCAGAAGTTTCAGCAACCGGCGGCGTCGGCTCCACTGCAGCCGGAGCATCCACCGCGACGATCGCCTCAGGCTCTGCAGCGGATGAGGTGTCGACCGCAGTCTCTGCTACAACGGCAGCAGCGGCTACTGGCTCGGCAACGCCAGACTCTGCCTGGGCACGATTACGTTCTTCTGCCTGCAGCTGGCTCTGACGGCGACGGCGATTGTCCCCGGCGCTGCGACGTTTGCCGCGACGCTGGTTATGCCCGGTTTCGGTGCTGGCGTCTTCTGCTACGGCTTCTTCGGTCTGCGGTTGGGCATCCTGACGAGGAGGGCGCTGCTGGCGCTCACCGCGTTCCTGACGCTCACCTCGCGGCTGGCGTTCGCCACGTTCCTGGCGCTCACCTCTGGGCTGGCGCTCGCCACGCTCCTGTTTCTGTTCACCGCGCTGCTTCTGCTCGCCACGTTCCTGGCGTTCACCGCGCTCCTGACGTTCACCACGTTCCTGGCGGGGCTTGCGCTCCTGGGCTGGCTGTTCCTGAGCGGGTTGCTGTTCGCGATTGGCGGGCAGGTTAGTAACAATTTCGTCCTCACGGCGGCGATCACGCTGATTGCCACGCTGATTCCGGTTGCCACGCTGATTACGGTTACCGCGCTGGTTACGCTGATTGCGCTGCTGGTTACGCTGATTACGCTGTTCTTCCTGCGGTTCCGGTTGCGGCTCGGGCTGCTTCTGGAACATCTGGATGAACCAGGAGAACAGGCGGGCAAAGAAGCTCGGTTCCTTGGGAGCGACCACTGGCGTAGCTTCGGCAGCCGGCTTTTCCTGGGGGACCGGCGCCGGGGCCTGGGGCTGGATCATCTGCACCGCCGGTTGCTCAGACCGCTTGACCGGGCTTTCTGCGGCAGCACCCAGATGCAGTTCCTCGACCTCGTCGGCTTCTTCGATCATCTCGTAGCTGGCAGAGCCTTCGCCCTGGGGCAGCTGGTCTGAGCGGAAGCGGTTGACTTCGAAGTGCGGCGTTTCCAGATTCGGACTGGGCAGAATCAGGACGCGCACGTCGTTGCGGGTTTCGATATTGACGATGTTCTGCCGTTTTTCGTTCAGCAGATAAGTCGCCACATTCACCGGTACCCGGGCGTGGATTTCTGAACTGTTTTCCTTCAACGCCTCTTCTTCGATCAGGCGCATGATGTTCAGGGACAGGGAATGCAGATCGCGGATAAAGCCGACGCCGTTACAGCGGGGGCAGATATGACCGCTGGTCTCGCCCAGGGAAGGGCGCAGGCGCTGGCGTGACAGCTCCATCAGACCAAAGCGTGAAATCCGGCCGATCTGTACCCGGGCCCGATCCAGTTCCAGCGATTCGCGCATGCGATTCTCGACGTCGCGCTGGTTCTTGTTGTTGGTCATGTCGATGAAATCGACCACGATCAGGCCGCCGATATCCCGCAGACGCAGCTGGCGGGCGATTTCTTCTGCCGCTTCCAGGTTGGTATTGAAGGCGGTTTCCTCGATGTCCGCACCCTTGGTGGCCTTGGATGAGTTGATGTCGATGGAGACCAGCGCTTCGGTGGGATCGATGACGATAGAGCCGCCTGAGGGCAGTTTGACCTCACGTTCAAACGCGGTTTCGATCTGGGATTCGATCTGGTAGCGGTTGAACAGGGGAATGTTGTCCTGGTACAACTTGATCTTGTTTTCGTACTGCGGCATCACCTGGCGTACGAAGTTCAGGGCTTCCTGATACACCTCGCGGGTGTCCACCAGTACTTCGCCAATGTCCTGGCGCAGATAGTCACGGATGGCGCGGATGATCACGTTGCTTTCCTGATAGATCAGGAACGGGGCAGCGCGGTTTTCCGAGGCTTTGGTAATTTCTTCCCAGACCTTCAGCAGGTAATCAAGGTCCCACTGCAGATCTTCGACGCTGCGGCCGATACCGGCGGTGCGGATGATCACACCCATGTCGTCGGGGATTTTCAGCGCGTTCATCACGTCCCGCAGGGCAGTGCGTTCGTCACCCTCGATACGACGGGAGATACCACCGGCACGGGGATTGTTCGGCATCAGCACCAGGTAGCGACCGGCCAGGCTGATGAAGGTGGAAAGGGCGGCACCCTTGTTGCCACGCTCTTCCTTGCCCACCTGGATGATCACTTCCTGACCTTCCTTGATGACATCCTTGATGGTGTAACGACCCTGGATGTCGCGGGGATTCTTGACGAAGTACTCGCGTGAAATTTCTTTCAGGGGCAGAAAGCCGTGACGCTCCGAGCCAAAATCAACAAAGGCCGCTTCCAGACTGGGTTCGACCCGGGTGATGCGACCTTTATAAATGTTGGATTTCTTCTGTTCACGGGTGCGGTGTTCGATATCCAGATCGTACAGCTTCTGGCCATCGACGAGTGCAACGCGGAGTTCTTCAGTGTGCGTCGCATTGATTAACATTCTTTTCATGCAGGTTGTTTTCCAGCAAAAGCGTACTGGCTGCAGAAAAGGCCGGTGTTGGATTACCGCAGATGAGGGCAGGGGAACCAGACAGGATTGTTACTCTTGCCAACTGGCAGATGCTAATGGTGCCGTATTGCAAAAGCGTGAACAGCCTTCAGGCTGCACATCAAAAATTCCCAGCTGACGTATTAATATCAATATTAGTCAGCCGGAACGCAAAACTGTTTGGTCTCTCTTTCATTATCATGCGGGCTTTGTGCCCGGCTCAGCCATGATGCACGTCTTGATCACGCTGTGCGTTACATGTGCGTGATGGTTGTCGGTGCGTTTGGATCAGGCTGAACCATTCGTAATCTTTAAATCTGGCAACTTTTCTTCAGCAGACGCCTGTTTACGTTTCACGGTGCAAGCATGTCGGGTGCACCGTACCATTTTTGGTGTAAAACGAGCGTTTGTCGGAGTCGGCTTCACTACGGTTTGATGCAAAAGCGTAGACTCCCGGCCTTGTCCATTGTGTGCGGGAATTAGGTAAATGGCGGCAACCTGAGTAGAATGTCGATCCCTTTTGGGGATGCGCTCTGGTTCAGGCGATCGGCAAACAGACCGATTAGCGCCCAGGGTGTCCACACCACTTTCTGTCCTAATTGAGATGCACCGCACAGGTCGGTAAAGGCACACTCGACTATAGCAGGAAATGGTATCCCCATCAAACAGATAGCCCTAACCCCTTGAAATGCCGTAAACATGACTGACGTAAGCCCGAAAGTTCAACTGGTGGATATTGGTCCGGAGCACGCCGGTCAGCGAATCGACAACTTCCTGGTGACCCGTCTCAAGGGGGTTCCGAAATCAGCCATTTACCGCATGATTCGCAAGGGTGAGGTGCGGGTGAATAAAGGACGCACGAAACCGGAATACAAGCTGGCGGAGGGCGACTCGGTGCGGGTGCCACCGGCGCGCACCGCACAAAGGGACGAAGCCCCCGCGTTTATCGGTGATCAGCTCAAATCCAGTCTTGAAAACGCCATTTTGTACGAAGATGGCGGCTTGATCGTGCTTAACAAGCCATCCGGTCTGGCTGTCCATGGAGGCAGTGGCGTCAGTCTGGGCGTGATAGAGGCGCTGCGTGTCATGCGGCCCCAACAGAAATTCCTGGAACTGGTTCACCGGTTGGATCGCGATACTTCGGGGATTCTGCTCATTGCCAAAAAGCGCAGTGTTCTCAAGCAGTTGCACGATGACCTGCGGGAAGGCCGGGTAGAAAAAACCTATCTTGCGCTGGTCCATGGTCGCTGGAATGGCCGCCAGCACCGTATCGAGGCGCCACTGAAGAAATTCGATCTGGCGTCCGGGGAGCGGGTGGTGCGGGTATCCCAGGAAGGCAAGCCTTCGCTGACCCATTTCACCCAGGTCCGCCTTTTTGATCAGGCAACCCTGGTAGAGGCCAAGCCGGTGACCGGACGCACTCACCAGATCCGGGTCCATGCCCAGTTTGCCGGCCACGCCATTGCCGGTGACGACAAGTATCTGCCCCGCGAGCACAATGTCTTTTTCGCCGACAAGGGCTTGAAAAGACTGTTTCTGCACGCATTTAGGATTGAATTCAATGACAGCGAGGGCAGGCGGGTGAAATTCGAGGCCCCGTTGCCGGCGGAGCTGCAAACCCTTCTCGATCGACTCTAGTCAGGCAATGGCTGTATGACACCCTACAAGCTGGTGGTATTCGACTGGGACGGAACCCTGATGGATTCGTTGTCGCACATTGTGCACAGCATGCAGCGTGCGGCAGTAGATCTTGGAGTCGAGCCTCATACTACAGAAGCGGTCCACGACATCATTGGTCTGGCGCTGGATCTGGCCATTGCGCGGTTGTACCCGGACCTTTCCGAGGCTGGCATCCGCCAGATGCATGAGCGCTACGCCCATCATTATGTGAGCGGTGACCAAACGCCCAGTCCTTTTTATGCCGGTGTCCCGGAGCTGCTGCAACAATTGCACGGTTCCGGTGTCCTTTTAAGCGTCGCCACCGGCAAGAGCCGCAAGGGGCTCGACCGGATCATGCAGGCCCATCAGGTGGAGCCCCTGTTTCACTCCACCCGGTGTGCAGACGAAACCAGGTCCAAGCCTGAGCCTGATATGCTCCTCGAAATTCTTGACTATCATGGAGTGGGGCTGCGGGATGCGGTCATGATCGGGGATACGGAATTCGACCTCGAGATGGCGGCTCGGGCAGGCGTGGATGCCGTCGGTGTTACCTGGGGGGCTCACGAGGTACACCGATTGTTGCGCCACAATCCCAGAGTCTGTGTCAACAGCGTGGACGAGCTTTCCGGCTGGCTGTGTTCGCCCCGCTGAAAGCTGTCGGCCACTTTTCTGTCATCGTAAAAGGTAAATCGAATGGATCAGGATCAAAACAATTACAACCGCAATGACCGTGATCGCCATCGCAACGGTTTCAACCGTCCCCGCAGCAGCCGGGAATGGAAGCTGATCGAAAAAATGGTGTTGTCTGCCCAGGACGAGCAACGCAAATCCCGGCGTTGGGGGATTTTCTTCAAACTGCTGACGTTGGGCTATCTGGTTGTGGCTCTGCTGGTGTTCAGTGCCGGGCGCTGGGGTGATGGTGTCCCGAATCCGGGCAAGCCGCATACGGCCCTGGTAGATGTCAATGGCATCATCATGGCGGATGCAGATGCCAGCGCTGATCGAATCGTGAAAGGCGTTCGGGAAGCCTTCAAGGCCGAAAACTCCAAGGGAATCGTGCTGCGCCTGAACAGTCCGGGTGGCAGCCCCGTGCAGGCCGGCATGGTCTATCGCGAGATTCGTCGCTTGCGTGCCGAGTATCCCGAGAAGAAAGTGTATGCCGTGATTACCGACATCGGCGCCTCCGGTGCCTATTACATTGCCGCCGCCGCTGATGAAATTTACGCGGATTCCGCCAGCCTTGTCGGCTCCATTGGCGTGGTCAGTGATGGCTTTGGCTTTGTGGGCGCCATGGACAAGGTTGGGATCGAGCGCCGGGTGTTCACGTCCGGCGAGAATAAAGCCATGCTTGATCCGTTCCAGCCGCTGGATGAAAACCAGAAGGCCTATTTCTCTACCATCCTGGGTGATGTCCATCAGCAATTCATTGATGCGGTCAAGCAAGGTCGCGGTGAGCGCCTGAAGGATGATCCGAGTGTGTTTTCAGGCCTGTTCTGGTCCGGCCGTCAGGCGCTGGAGCTCGGTCTGGTCGATGGATTGGCGAGCCCCGGTCAGGTTGCCCGTGAAATCATTGGCGAGGAAGAGTTTGTCGATTACACGCCGCGCTCGAATCCTTTCGACGCGTTTGTCGGCAAGCTGGGCGTGTCGATGGCTGATCGCGTGATGTCCGCGCTGGGTATTGGTGCTGTCCGGCTGCAGTGAGTTTTTTGCAGGACCTGAACGAAAAAAGGTAGCCTCTTCGGCTACCTTTTTTATTGGCAGTCGATCAGGCGCCGAGAAGACGATTGATGATCTGGTCAAGCGTGGTTTGCAGCGCAGTGTGTTCGACGTAAACGTGTCCATCCTCGGTCACGCGGGTCGGCAGCCAGCTTAGACGTACCAGCAGAAAGCCGTGGATGCAGCCGGCAAAATCTTCGGCCGAAATCCGGTATCCATCTTTGCAGCATTTATCAATCAGCGATTGCAGGCGGGCGAGCATCTCGCGCATGTCGCTCGGCAAGGCAAAATTCTGGTTTACGGCAGCCCGATGATTCAGTGGATCGTATCCCATCGGAACGGAATGGTCCCTGAGCATCAGCCGGAAATAGGCGGGGTGCTCACCGAGAAACTTCAGAAATTCCTGTGCACTACGTTTGATGGTTTCGAGGGCGGTTTCACCCGATTTTGCCTGATACAGCTGGCCGATACCTTTGCTGATGCGCGAACCCATGGCGGCAAGAATATCTTCACGGCCACTGAAGTGCGCATAGACGGATGGCAGTTTGATTCCGATTTTGTCAGCCACATCCTGCAGCTTGAGGTGCTCGATTCCGTGCAGGGCAGCGAGCGACTCAGCTTCATCAATTATTTTTTCTTTTGTATTTCTGCGTCGCGGTTTGTTCAAGTTCAAATCTTCGGACATTCTGATATGCCTCGCCACGTGAGCGTGCGACAACTGCTCGCACGCCAAAGGTACCTAACAATATAAGTGTAGACGGCTGCCGAGGATTGTTCAGAATTTAGCAAAAAAAATTACGGGATTTTGATGCCAAAAGTGTCCATCATATCCACTAATCTGATTAGGGGTAAGCCAATCAACGTGTTAGGATCACGCCCTTCCATTTTAGTGAATAACGAGATTCCCAATCCTTCGGACTTGAAGCTTCCTGCGCAGTTAAAAGGCTGCTCCTTTTCCAGATAGCGCGTGATCTGTTCGTCGCTCAGCTGGCGAAAGTGCACTGCGAAGGTTTCCACGTCCAGTTCATGGCGTGAAGTGGCGGCATCATATACGCAAAGACTCGTGAAAAACGTGACGACATTTCCGCTGCTTTGCTTCAGCTGTTCAAACGCACGGGGAAAGTTACCCGGCTTGCCACTTATCCTGCCCCCAAGTACCGACACCTGGTCGCTGGTGATGATCAGCGCATCAGGT
This sequence comes from Gammaproteobacteria bacterium, assembly GCA_041395845.1. GTDB lineage: Bacteria > Pseudomonadota > Gammaproteobacteria > Pseudomonadales > Ketobacteraceae > Ch67. Next base: position 111,363 of record JAWKZS010000002.1, on the reverse strand, counting down.
CGTTGGGCGGCCACCGCTTCCGCCTTACGCAAAGCCAGTCGTCTGACTAGTTGGTCGGGCGTTTCATTCGGCAGCGGGGTTTCGTCTATGTCTGGGGAGCAGGTATCGAAGGATGGCAATAGCTTGCTCAACAGTTGCTTGCGGAACGGGGAACTGGAACCCAGAACGATGAGGGGCACGGGGGACTCCGAAAGTGGTTGAGTTTATTGGGGTTTGGCGGTAGAAGGGGCGCCGCCGGCGTCCGGTTGCGGATTTTAGAGCTTTTGGCCCGTTCCTGCAGTTAAAAATCCTGATTTTCCAGTTGAAATGCCGTCAAAAGCTTTGACAGGCACTATTCCTGACCCTAGAATTGCGCGCTTATGTTTGAGCACCCTCTACCCGCTACCTTTCGCCCCCTGAAACTTGCCCGCCAACAAGGCAGGCTCAAGGGTTATATGCCGCTTCAGCAACTGCCTACCCTGGCGGCTGACTGTGTTGGCGACGGTGGCAAGCTGGAAGCGGATCTCCAGCTGGAGATGCAGGGGCGCTGGCCGGTCATGACGGGTGCTGTGAAAGCGACAGTAAAAATGACTTGTCAGCGGTGTCTCGAGGCGGTCGATGTTCCCTTGAGCGCGCAGATGTCGCTGGGTTTTTCCCAGTCAGAAGAGGCGCTGGAAGAGTTGCCCGACAATCTGGAGCCTTATCTGCTGGAAGAGGAAGAAATTCCATTGGCAGACGTGTTGGAGCAGGAGCTGATCCTGGCCATGCCAATCGTTGCCTATCATGCAGAATGCAAACCGGCCGAATACGAACAACCGCCAGAACCGGAAGCGGATGTTTCGGAAAAGCCAAATCCTTTCAAGGTGCTTGAGCAGCTGAAAGGGAAAGTGAAGAAGTCCGATTAATACGAATTGATACGGTAGTCAGGAGCAAACCATGGCAGTTCAACAAAACCGCAAAACTCGTTCCAAGCGTGGCATGCGTCGTGCGCACGATGCACTGACCAAGCCCACGCTGTCTGAAGACGCAACCACTGGTGAAGTTCATCGCCGTCATCACGTGACGCCGGATGGTTTCTACCGCGGTCGTCAGATCGTTGCCGGTAAAGACGACGAATAAAACCTGCCTTTATGGTAACCCTTGCGGTTGACGCAATGGGCGGGGATTACGGTCCCCGGGTGACAGTACCCGCAGTCGTGCAGGCGCTCAAAGCGCAGCAGGATTTGCGGGTTTTGTTGTTTGGGCGTCAGGCCGATATCCGCGCGGCCTTGCCTTCCGATGCGGGTCAATTGTCTGATCGGCTCGAAATCATTCATTGTGAAGATGTCGTCAGCATGGCGGAAACGCCCTCAGCGGCACTGCGCAGCAAGAAAGATGCATCCATTCGCAGGATGCTTGAAGTCGTTCGTGATGGTCAGGCGGACGGCTGTGTCAGTGCCGGAAACACCGGTGCCCTGATGGTGCTCAGTCGCCATGTGCTGCGCACCAATGATTGTATCGATCGCCCCGCTATTTTCTCTGCATTGCCACGCTCTGATGGGCGTTACACCTACGTGCTCGACCTCGGTGCAAATGTTGGCTGTGATTCCGAGCAGCTGTATCAGTTTGCCCGCATGGGGCGCGCCGTAGTGCGTGTACTGGAATCCATTCCAGATCCTCGTATTGCCCTGCTCAATATCGGCAGCGAAGACATCAAGGGTAATGACCAGGTGAAACTGGCTCACGAGTTGATTCGCTCTGATGAGCAGCTGAACTACATCGGTTTTGTCGAAGGCTCAGACCTGTTTGGTGACAAGGCCGATGTGGTGGTATGTGACGGATTTGTTGGCAATGTGGCGCTGAAAACCGTGGAAGGGCTGGCTCGCTATATTATTGGTGAAGTGCGGGCGAGCTTTGCCCAGGACTGGATTGGCCGGCTTATCGGCTGGTTGCTGCGTCCATACTGGCGCCGTGTCGAAGCGCGCCTCAATCCTGGCCGCTATAACGGTGCGGCGCTGATTGGATTGCGGGGTGTGGTAGTTAAAAGTCATGGCAACGCCGGCGAGAACGAATTCCTTCGGGCCGTGCTGCTGGCATCTGAATATGTACAAAAACAGTTGGCGCTGCGGATCGAGCAGGAATTGTAATAGCCGGAAAAGATTTTGTTACGCTTCAAACGGGCATGGCATTCCCCGAGTGAATAAGATGTCGCCATGTCGTTGCATCTCACAAGGATAAAACATGAATAAGCAGATCGCGTTTGTCTTTCCAGGTCAGGGCTCCCAGTCGGTGGGTATGCTGGCCGATCTCAACGAAGCCTTTCCCATCGTCAAGCAAACCTTTGATGAAGCGTCCGACGTATTCGGTCGCGACATGTGGGCGCTGGCACAGCAGGGCCCCGAGCAGGAACTGGCACAAACCGAAATCACCCAGCCCATCATGCTGATTGCCGGCGTTGCTGCCTGGCGTGCCTGGTGCCAGGCGTCCGATATTCGGCCCGCCCTGATGGCGGGTCATAGCCTGGGAGAATACACCGCCTATGTCTGCGCCGACGCGATCACGCTGGCGGATGGTGTAGCGTTGGTGAAGCGTCGTGGCGAACTGATGCGCGATGCCTGCCCCGGCGGTCAGGGCAAAATGGCTGCCATTCTGGGGATGGAAGACGACGCTATCAAAAGTGTTTGTGCGGATGCCGCCCAGGGTGAAGTAGTGCAGGCGGTCAATTTCAATGCGCCTGGCCAGGTGGTCATTGCCGGGCACTCGACTGCAGTGGATCGCGCCATTGAACTGGCCAAGAAAGCCGGCGCCCGTAAAGCCATGCCCCTCGCGGTCAGCGTTCCCTGTCACAGCGATCTGATGCGTGCAGCCAGTGAAGAGTTGGCGGCAAAACTGAACGCAATCCAGTTCAATAATCCTGTCATTCCCGTCGTCAATAATATCGACGCACGCATCGAGCTCGACCCCGGCAAGATTCGCGAGAAGTTGATCGTCCAGCTATATAGTCCGGTGCTGTGGGTGGATTCCGTGAAGACGATGGCAGAGCAGGGCATTACCCGCATGGTGGAATGCGGCCCGGGCAAAGTACTGAGCGGCATGAACAAGCGTATCGTGCGCGAACTCGAGGTTTTCAATGTGCAGGATAAGGCATCGCTGGATGCTACCCTGAGCGCACTGGCCTGATCAGAACAAATAAGAAGAGGAACACAGGATGTCACTAGAAAACAAAGTCGCTCTGGTTACCGGTGCGAGCCGCGGAATCGGCAAATCCATCGCGCTGTCGTTGTTGAAGCAGGGGGCAACCGTGGTGGGTACCGCAACGACCGACGAAGGCGCCAAGCGCATATCGGCCTATATCGAAGAAGCCGGTGGCAAAGGCTGTGGCATGTGTCTGAACGTGGCCGACCCTGCCAGTATCGAGGTGGTGATGGCGGCGATTCAGGAGGCCTATGGTGCGCCGCTGATTCTGGTCAACAATGCCGGCATCACCAAAGACAACCTGATGCTGCGAATGAAAGATGATGAGTGGGATCAGGTGCTGGAAACCAACCTGACATCCGTCTATCGCATGAGCAAGGCCTGTTTGCGTGCAATGACCAAAGCGCGCTGGGGCCGCATCATCAATATCAGCTCGGTAGTGGGCGCCATGGGGAACGCCGGTCAGGCCAACTATAGTGCCGCAAAAGCCGGTATGGAAGGCTTCACCCGCTCGCTGGCCCGCGAAATTGGCTCCCGCGGCATTACGGTCAACGCGATTGCGCCCGGCTTCATTGATACTGATATGACCAAGGAACTTCCCGAGGCTCACAAACAGACCATGCTGACGCAAATTCCGGTGGGCCGATTGGGCCAGCCGGAAGAGATTGCAGACGCGGTATCCTTCCTTGCCCGTGAAGAATCTGGTTACATTACCGGGGCAACAATTCCTGTTAATGGTGGAATGTATATGTGATATAGTTGCCCGCACTGTATCGACGGGGGTGCCCGTTACAGCACGTTCGGTATTTTGTCGATGACGTGTTCACTAAGGTCCACTTTGTTGCAACCGGCACGACGCTATCTATAAACTATAAAACCCTCTAGCTTTAGGGAAAATCACAGGAGACAAGAGTCGTATGAGTAGCAATGTCGAAGAGCGCGTCAAGAAGATCGTTGCTGAGCAGCTTGGCGTCAAACTGGAAGAAGTGACCAATGACTCTTCTTTCGTGGAAGACCTGGGGGCTGATTCTCTTGACACCGTTGAGCTGGTGATGGCTCTGGAAGAGGAATTTGAAACCGAAATTCCTGACGAAGAAGCCGAGAAGATCACCAAGGTTCAGGAAGCCATCGACTACGTCCTGGCGCACCTCTGATCCTGAGGGTTCACCAAAAAAGCCGCTGAAAACAGCGGCTTTTTTGTTGCCTGCAATACAGCTAAACTTAGTTTAATCAATCGGATAGTGTCGATTGTTCAGGTGCTGTCTACGGTCCGTTCGGCAGCGAAACCTTTTGAAAGATATTTCAGCTATATAACAATAATGTAACAGGGTTAAACTAATTTTCAGTTTGATGCCCGAATGATGTCTGGAGGAATGAGCGTGTCAGGTCGCAGAGTCGTTGTTACCGGTATGGGAGCCGTTACCCCGCTTGGGAATACCGTATCGGACACCTGGAAGGGATTGGTGGAAGGCAAGAGTGGGATCAGCATGATTGATACCTACGATGTGTCCAATTTCGCTACGCGGTTTGCGGGGCTTATCCGCAACCTGGATGTGACCGAATACATTTCTGCCAAAGAAGCGCGCAAGATCGATCCCTTTATTCAGTATGGTCTGATAGCCGGCATTCAGGCGATTCGCGATAGTGGCCTGGATATCAACGATGGCAACCGCCAGCGTATCGGTGTTGCAGTTGGATCCGGCATTGGTGGTATCGGTACCATCGAGAAAAACCACGATCAGTTCATCGCGGGTGGCCCGCGCAAGGTGAGCCCTTTTCTGGTGCCGGGTTCCATCATCAATATGATTGCCGGCAACCTTTCCATCATGTTCGGATTGCAGGGTCCGAACTGGGCCATTACGACCGCGTGCACCACGGCGACGCATTGCATCGGTTATGCTGCCCGGGTCATCAAGTATGGCGACGCGGATGTGATGGTAGCGGGTGGCGGCGAGTGTGGCTCGTCACCGCTGGGTATGGCCGGATTTATTGCAGCGCGGGCGCTGTCGACCCGCAATGATGATCCGCAGGCGGCCAGCCGTCCCTGGGACAAGGACCGCGACGGTTTTGTGCTGGCGGATGGTGCCGGTGTGCTGGTGCTGGAGGAGTATGAGCACGCGGTAAAACGTGGTGCAAAAATCTACGGTGAAGTGATTGGATTTGGTGCAAGCGGTGATGCACACCATATTACGGCGCCTCCGGAAGATGGCCGCGGCGCGGCGGATTCCATGCGTGCTGCCTTGCGTGATGCGGGTATCGCGCCGGAGCAGGTGGACTACGTCAACGCTCATGGTACGTCCACGCCGGCCGGTGATGTCGCAGAAACCCGCGCGATCAAATCGGTATTCGGTTCTTCGGCCTATTCGGTGTCCGTGAGTTCCACCAAGTCCATGGTAGGGCATCTGTTGGGGGCTGCTGGCGGTGTTGAGGCAGTGTTCAGTCTGATGGCGATGCAGGATCAGGTGGCGCCGCCGACGATCAACCTGGATAACCCTGAAGACGAGTGCGACCTCGATTACGTGCCTCACGTGGCGAAGCAGCGCAAGATCGATATCGCCATGTCGAATTCCTTCGGCTTTGGTGGCACCAATGGCACACTGATCTTCAAGCGTGTCTGAAACGCCGGATCTTCCTGTCTGGATCAACGGGCAGCCTGCAACCGGGTTGCCCGTTTCTGATCGTGGCCTTGCCTATGGCGACGGCCTGTTTGAAACCATCCGTATTACCCCTGCCGGGCCGGTCTTGCTCGACTATCACCTGGATCGCCTTCAGCTCGGTTTGCAGCGGCTGGCGATCCCGTTGTCGCTGGATACCGTTCGCCGCGAATTGTTGTCGTTCCCCGGAACTCGGCATACAGGTGTCGTGAAGCTGATTGTCACGCGTGGCAGCGGGGGGCGTGGTTACGCTCCTGCCGGGGCGACGGAGCCGCGGTGCATCCTGCAGCATTTTCCATTGCCTGATTATCCGGAGGCTTGGTTCGAACGCGGAATCCGGGTCTTTTCCTGTCAGACCCGTCTGGGCTGCAATCCGTCGCTGGCCGGCATCAAGCATCTGAATCGTCTGGAACAGGTAGTGGCGCGGGCGGAGTGGGAAGGGTCGGAGCAGTTTCAGGAAGGCCTGATGCAGGATGTGCATGGCAACCTGGTGGAAGGGGTTATGAGCAATGTGTTTATTGTGGAGCAGGGCCGTGTCCTGACGCCACAGCTGGATCAGTGCGGTGTAGCCGGCACCTTGCGGCGCTGGCTGATGGAACAGCTGCGCGGGCAGGGTCTGGAGGTGATCGAGACCCGGATCACAGTGGATGCTTTTCGGGTTGCTGCTGAACGTTTTTTTTGCAACAGTGTGTTCGGTGTGTGGCCGGTGGCCCACTTTGAAGACCAGCACTGGACCCCGGGTCCGGTCAGTCGTCTGGCACAACAGTTAATTCGGGCTCACTGGTTCTGATGAAGCGATTTTTTCTTGTCCTGCTTGTGCTGGTGTTATCGGCATCGGCCGTGCTGCTGGCGGCAAATATTTATCTTAATGTCTGGAGTTCACGCCCGCTGGCCATTCAGCAGGAAGATGCGCTCGCGGTTCCCAGCGGTTCTACCCTCTATCAATTGTCGGCTGATCTGGAGCGCACCGGTGTTCTGGACAGTGCCCGTTTGTTCCGGCTGTATGCGCGCCTGCATCCGGGCAAGGGCCAGATCAAGGCGGGGGATTATGCGCTGGTTCCTGGCATGACACCGGCGGAGCTGTACGCCAATCTGCAGAGTGGCGCGGTGTTGCAATACAATGTCACCCTGGTGGATGGACAGACGTTCGCCAGTTTTATCGAGACTCTGCGCCGTACCGACAAACTTGTCTTCACGATGGATGATCTGAATATCGCTGATCTGCTGGCAGAGTGGGGCAGTGACATTCGCCATCCCGAGGGTTTGTTCTTTCCCGATACCTATACGTTCCAGCGCGGCGATACCGACGTTTCCATTCTGAAACGCGCCTACCAGCGCATGCAGCAGCAGTTGCAGTCGGAGTGGGATGCCCGCGCGGAAGACCTGCCCTACAAGACACCTTATGAAGCGCTGATCATGGCGTCCATCGTCGAGAAGGAAACCGGTGTGCCCTCGGAGCGCGGCGAGATTGCCGGGGTATTCGTCAACCGTCTGAGACTGGGCATGCGCCTGCAGACTGACCCTACGGTGATTTATGGTTTGGGTGAACGCTATCAGGGCAATCTGAAGAAGCGTCACCTGAATGAGTACACGCCTTACAACACCTACCGCATCGACGGTTTGCCGCCGACACCGATTGCCAATCCGGGGCTTGCGGCGATCAACGCAGCGCTGCATCCGGCGCCCACCAAGGCGCTGTATTTTGTTGCCCGGGGGGACGGTAGCCACCAGTTTTCCGTTACACTTGCCGACCATGAGGCTGCGGTCCGGCAGTATCAGCTCAAGCGGCGGAAGGATTACCGCTCGTCCCCGCAGTAACGCCGGCCCGTCAAGACACGGCAGAATGACAGAGGCAACATGAACCGGGTTTCACGGGGCAAATTCATTACAGTGGAAGGCACTGAAGGGGTCGGCAAGACCACCAATATTGCCTTCATCCGTTCCTGGCTGGAACAGCAGCAGATTCCCTATATTGCGACCCGCGAACCGGGTGGCACGCCGCTGGCGGAACAGCTGCGCGCGCTGTTGCTGCAGCCGCGGGACGAACAGGTCAACGAGCTGGCGGAATTGCTGATGGTGTTTGCTGCACGGGCCCAGCATCTGGCGCAGGTGATCGTGCCGGCGCTCGAGCAGGGCACCTGGGTGCTGTGTGACCGCTTTACTGATGCGACCTACGCCTACCAGGGCGCGGGACGTCAGATGGATGTGCAGGCAATTGCCACGCTGGAACAGCTGGTGCAACAGGAATTGCGTCCGGATGTGGTACTGCTGCTGGATATTCCGGTGCAGGAAGGACTGGCGCGGGCGCGGGGCCGTGGTGAGCTGGATCGCTTCGAGCAGGAAGATCTGGCGTTCTTCGAACGGGTGCGCAGCGGCTATCTGGAGCGGGCACGGCGCTTTGCCAATTATGCGGTGATCGATGCCAGCCAGCCGCTCGAGGCAGTGCAGGCCGATCTTGCTGCGCAACTCCATCAATTGCTCAAAGGCTGTTTCTGATCATGCTGGCCGAGATCAATCAGATCCTGACCCCTTATCCCTGGCAGCAAAAGCAGTGGCTGGATCTGCAGGCGCGCATCGAGCGGGGAAATCTGCCCCATGCGCTGATGTTGCGGGGTGCCCCCGGCACCGGCAAGGCCCATTTTGCGGTGGCGCTGGCCCAGATGCTGCTGTGCGACAAACCGGTGGCGCAGGCCGCCTGTGGACGCTGCAAACCCTGTCTGCTGATCAAGGCCGGGTCTCACCCCGATCTGCTGCTGATGGAGCCGGAGGACGCCGGCAAGGCCATCAAGGTGGATCAGGTGCGCAGCGTGGTGGAGTTCGTGTCCCGCACGTCGCAGTATTCCGGCTACCGGGTGGCGGTGATCAGCCCTGCCGAAGCCATGAACGTCAACGCATCGAACGCGTTACTGAAATCACTCGAAGAACCCGGCGCCAAGACCCTGCTGATTCTGGTGTCCCATCAGGTGTCCGGTGTGTTGCCGACGATTCGCAGCCGCTGTCAGGTGATGGAATTCCCACTGCCGCCCCGGGATGAGGCGCTGAACTGGCTGCAGGGCTGTCTGGGCGACGATGCTGGCAAGGCCGGGCGTTTGCTCAATGTGGCCGGCGGTGCGCCGGTGGCGGCCCTGGGCCTGATGCAGAGCGACTGGCTGGGTGAGCGGGCGACTGTGGTGCAGCACTGGCTGGGTGTGCTGGCCGGCAAGCGCGATCCGGTACGGACGGCAGAGGGCTGGCAAGGTTTCCCCTTGCAGGAACTGGTGGGCTGGCTGCTGGCCTGGCAGATCGATCTGATGAAGGTGGTGGCAGGCGTGCCGGCGCAGGTGGTGAACCAGGATCTGCTGCAGGATTTTATGGCGGTTCAGCGTATGGTCAATGCAGACCGACTCCATGCCAGTTACCTGCATCTGCAGCAGGTGATGCGGATGCTGCGCGGGTCCGGTAATCCTAACCCTCAGTTATTGCTGGAAGAAATCCTGCTGAAATGGTCACAAGTCCGGGCCTGAAACGCTGGCGTTGAGCGTTCAGGCTGCTACACTCAGCAATAAACCTAATTCCAGTCAGGTAACGATCGGACGCATTATGGCCATTGGCGGTTCCCGTAGCGGTATTCTTTCCCTCACCATCAAGGACAAGGCAGTTCTGTATGCTGCCTACATGCCGTTTGTGAAAAACGGGGGCCTGTTCATTCCCACCAACAAGCAGTACAAGCTGGGGGAAGAGGTGTTTCTGCTGCTGAACCTGATGGAAGAGCCGGAAAAGATTCCGGTGGCCGGCAAAATTGTCTGGATTACCCCCAAGGGCGCTCAGGGCAACCGGGCTGCCGGTATTGGTGTCCAGTTCAATGACCAGGACGATACCGCTCGCAAGAAGATCGAAACCTATCTGGCTGGAGCGCTGCAGTCGGATCGTCCGACCCACACCATGTGAGCGGAATGTTCGCCTTATCCAAAACGGTAACCCGTTAGAATCCCCCCGCCGTTCGCGGTACACTGCCGCCATTCTGATGAATGGCTATTAGCAGTAGATTCCCATGACCGCGATGCTTGTCGATTCCCACTGTCACCTGGATAAACTTGATCTGGCCGCCTATGACGGCAATCTGGACGCTGCCCTGCAGGCGGCGTTTTCCCGTTCCATCAGTCATATCGTGTGCATTGGCATTGATATGGAGAACATCCATACGGTGCTGGCGCTGGCGGACGCCCATGAACGCGTCTATGCCACGGTCGGTGTGCATCCGCTGTACCGGGAAAGCCGTGAACCGACCCTGGACGAACTGGTCAGCACCGCCAGTCATCCGAGGGTGATTGCCATCGGCGAAACGGGGCTGGATTATTTCTACGGTGATGGTGATCTTCAGTGGCAGAAGGATCGTTTCGTGACCCATATCCAGGCGGCGCGGGAAACCGATCTGCCCCTGGTGATTCACACCCGCGGTGCCCGTGAGGATACACTGGCTTATCTGCGTGATGTCGGTGAAGGCAAGGTGCGGGGCGTGATGCACTGTTTCACCGAGGATCTGGACATGGCAAAGCGCGCCATCGATCTGGGTTTTCTGATTTCCATTTCCGGCATTGTCACCTTCCGTAATGCTGACGAATTGCGGGCGGTGGTGCAGGCGTTGCCGCTGGATCGTCTGCTGGTGGAAACCGATGCGCCCTGGCTGGCGCCGGTGCCGTTCCGCGGTAAACCCAATGAGCCGAAATTTGTGGTGGAAGTGGCGCAGAAAGTGGCGGAGTTGAAAGGGGTCGACCTGGATACCGTGGCGCAGCAGACAACTGCGAATTTTTTCGATCTGTTCACCCGCGCCCAGGCGTGACAACAGCAAAGGACGACAGGCATGAATGACCCGGTAATGTGGGGCGTTGCAGCGGGATTGGTGCTGCTGGGTGTGGTGACCGGCTACGTCATTGCCCATCTGCGTCAGCAACTGAAACTGCAGCAGCTGCAGACAGGTCTTGATCATCAGGCCCAGCTGCACGCGCAGCAACAGCAGCAGGTGGAAGCCCAACGTTCGCAATTACAGCAACGGGTGGCCCTGCTGGAAGACGAAGCGCGCACGCTGCACGATGCGGCCGGTGCCAGTGAACGCCAGTTGACCCAGGCGCAGACCCAGCTGCAGCAACTGCCGCTGCTGGAGCAGAAACTGCAGCAGGCCGTTGCCCACTCCGCCCAGCTGCAGCAGGAATTAAAAACCGAGCATGCCCATGTCAGCGAATTGCAGGCGCGGCTGCAGGCGTCCCAGCGCGAAACCGAAGACAAGATCAAGCTGCTGCAGGATGCTCGCGACCAGATGAAGCTGGAATTCCAGTCCATTGCGCAAAAACTGTTTGAGGAAAAAAGCGAGAAGTTCAGTCAGCAGAGCAAGTCCAATCTGGGCGAACTGCTCAATCCGCTGAAGGAACAGCTGGGCGACTTCAAAAAGAAAATCGAAGACGTGTACGACAAGGAAAGCCGCGATCGCGTGTCGCTGTTCAACGAAATCGTCGCGCTGAAAGACCTCAACAGCCGGATGACCACGGAAGCGCTGAACCTGACCCGCGCCCTGAAAGGCGACAGCAAGACCCAGGGCAACTGGGGTGAAATGGTGCTGGAGCGGGTGCTGGAAGCCTCGGGCCTGCAAAAGGGCCGGGAGTATGAAACCCAGGGCCAGTACGCCAATGAAGACGGCCAGCGTCTGCGCCCTGACGTGATCGTGCATCTGCCTGACGCCAAGCATGTGATCATCGATTCCAAGGTGTCGCTCACCGCCTGGGAGCGTTACAGTGCCCAGGAAGACGACCAGACCGATCTCCATCTGCAGGCGCACATCGACTCCATCAAGTCCCATATCCGCGAACTCAGCGGCAAGAATTATCCCGACCTGTATGGCATCAACGCGCCGGATTATGTGTTGATGTTCATTCCAATCGAGCCGGCGTTCCTCAAGGCACTGGAGGCCGATCCCGGACTGTTTGGTCAGGCGTTCGAGAAAAACATCATGCTGGTGTGTCCGTCCACCTTGCTGGTGAGTCTCAAGACGATTCACAACATCTGGCGTTACGAGTACCAGAATCGCAATGCGCTGGAGATTGCCCGTCAGGCCGGGGCCTTGCACGACCAGTTCGTGCTGTTTGCCGAATCCCTTGAAGACGTAGGTGACAAGATCGACAAGGCGCAAAAGGCGTACGATACCGCCCACAAACGTCTGACATCGGGTAAAGGCAATCTGGTGCGCCGTATCGAGCAGCTCGAAACATTGGGCGCGAAAGCGCGCAAGAAAATTCCGGAATCATTAAAGGAAGCCGTTGAGGATGACGCCCCGGACGCGGTAGATGAGATTGGCCTGCTGACCAGCACAACGGGTGCTGACGACTGAAAACGCCAGACAAAAAAAACCCGGTTCCTGGGGGGGAAACCGGGTTAAGACCAATAGGAGTTAAATATGCGGTACACGATCCACGGTACCTGGACCACCGAAGTGACCCAACCAATGTTTTGCATCACGTTTGGGGGGAAGTGAGCAACATCAGTGATGATAAGTATTGCTTAACATTCTGAAACATCCAGGTTCCTTTTAAATCTATTTGCCATTAAAAACGGATGCGACTCCGTGATTCGGCATAACAGCGCAAGTCGTTGAAAAAATAACGCTGTGACCGCTTAGCCATCCTTGTTATTGAGATTGACCACCATGGCTGCAGGCTCGTGTGCCTCTGCAGTGGGAACGGATTTCAGGGTCTGGTTGCGCTGAAACGTCAGTGCCGGTTCCTGGTCCATGCCGGAATACAGGCCGTTGCCTTTCCACGGAATCAGTCGGTCATTCTCATACTGCTGAAAGTCCAAAAAGGCGTACTTCACGATTTCGAAATTCGGTGACATGTCGATCTCAAACGGCATGCAAAGGCGTGGATGACGACGCAGTAACCGGGTACCGTTTTCGTTGCTGATTTTTACCAGCGGGTAGATGGGGAACTGGATATAGCCGAAGGCTTCGGCCACAAAGGCGGCCGAGGCGTTGCGGGTGTGTTGTCCGGGCCAGCGCCGGAACAGTGGCAGACGCCAGGTCGCGGGGAACAGGCTCCACGGGAACAGAAAACGGCTGAGATCCAGCAGGTGAGTGCCTTCCCGGTAGCTGCCCAGATGATTGATGGCATAGCGCATTACCTGCTGCACATCCTTGGCCGCGAGGCCTTTCGGACGGCAGATGCGCAGATGGTCGTGCTCCAGATCCATCAGCGGCCGCACCGTCACGCCCTGGCCAATCCGGGTTTCAATGATGAGCTGGGTATCATTTTCCGCGCTGAAGAAATTGCTCAGCGTGGTGCGCAGATCCGTGTCCTGGATATCCAGCGGGCGACCAATGTACAGGGCAGTGTGGGTCCAGCGGCTCACGGTAATGGTGCGCAGCTTGCGGGACACCGTGCTGCGGCCTTCCACCAGGATGACGTCACCGGGTTTGAGTTCGTAGCGGGTTTTGTCGAAGTCGCTGAGGGCATGCTCCCGAGGTTCCCGCTGCCGGTTGAGCCAGGTGACAAAGAAAGCCAGTATCCGTTTCAGAAAGGACATCAGTAACGCTCCTGTAGCGGAATGTGCTGCACGGCGCGATGCAGCACCTCGGGTTGGGTATAGAAGTGGGGCGAAAAGCGGATGCCGCCGCCGCGGCAGGCACACACGACCCCATGTTGTTTCAGATGCTGGAACAGATCCTGGGCGGTCATGCCGCGATGCCGAAACGTCAGGATACCGGAACGCCGGTTACGATCAGTGCGGGTGATCAATTCCACCTCGGGATGTTCCCGCAGCAGCGATTCCAGCAACTGTACATTCGCAAGCAGATCCCGTTGTACCCGTTCCATACCGACATCCTCCAGCAGCGACAGGCTGGCGGAGAGGGCATAAACCCCTAGCATGTTCGGGCTGCCACACTCAAACCGCTTCGCATCGGACGCCGGCGTCCAGGTCTTGATATCGTAGTTGCCGCGCTCCTGTACCATATGCCAGCCGAACTGGTGCAGCGTCAGGCGTTCCAGCTGGCTGTCCGCCACATACAGCAACGCCAGCCCTTCGGGCCCCAGCATCCATTTGTGGCCATCGGCCACCACAAAGTCCGCCTGGCAGGTGGTCACGTCGAACGGCAAGGCGCCCAGGCTCTGGATCGCATCCACACATAACAGAATGCCGCGCTCCCGGCAGGCGTGTCCGAGCCGGTCCAGATCCAGCGCCAGGCCACTGCCGTACTGCACTGAGCTGATGGCCAGCAGACGCACATGGGAATCCAGACAGGCGATTATCGATGCTTCCGGATCGGCGCCGTCCAGACTGGCTTCAACGACCTCAACGCCCTGATTTTGCAGGGACTCCCACACGATGCGATTGCTCGGGAATTCCTGGTCGGTAATCACGATGCGATCCCCGGCCTGCCAGGGCAGACCGTAGGCAATGGTGGAAAGGCCTTCGGACGTGTTCTTCTGCAGGGCAATATTCCGGGGGGACGGCGCATTGATCAGGCGCGCCAGTTGCTGACGCAGGCGATTTTCCACCAACAGCCACTGTTCGTAATCGGCAGCGCCGCGCCAGGTGTTGGTCATGGCGAAAGCGGCCACCGCGTCTGCCGACCGTCGTGGCCAGGGCGCTACCGCCGCATGGTTGAGGTAACAAAGCTGGCTATCCAGCGGAAATTCTTGGGTCAGATCCGGCATCATTCTGAGTCGCGTGTCCGTGGCTTTCACTTGATAGTCTATAGTGTTTACAATGGTGACTCCAAGGTCATCTTTGGTCCCGGTACGGGATTAGCCTGCAATTAGCTGAGTTATAAGGTTTTTGCGTGGGGAAAATCTGGCTGAACCGGCATGGATTTAATAGGCAGGCAAAGTAAAATTGCGCATAATTGCGCCCATTGCACGTTACAGGAGGCTCGTGGATGAGTGATTTACAGAAGGCCAGTCAGAAAGCCCAGGAATTCCGGCGCCGTGAAGAAGATATTCTCGAGCGGGCCCAAGAGCTGTTCATTGCCAAGGGTGAGGACAAGGTCACTGTCGAGATGATTGCCGATGCCGTGAATATTGGCAAGGGCACCATCTACAAGCACTTCTCGACCAAGGACGAGATCTATCTGCGGCTGATGATTCGTTACGAAGAGGATCTCGCCAAACTGTTCGATCGTCTGGAGGAAGGCGGCGACGAGGATAGAGCCAAACTCGCCAAGGAATATTTTTCATTCCGGATGAAAGATCCGGACAAGTACGCATTGTTTGACCGGCTGGAACACAAGTTGACCAACCAGACGTCCTGCCCGGACCTGGTGGCGAAACTGCATGAAATTCGCGCCTCCAACCTGGACAAGCTGGCGTCGGTAATCAAGCACCGCATTGACGAAGGCAAGCTGGAAGACGTCCCGCCGTATTTCCATATCTTTGCAGCGTGGGCCCTGGTGCATGGCGCTGTAGCGCTGTATCACTCCAAGTTCTACCAGGAGTTCATCGAAGACAAAGACGCGTTCTTCAGCTTTCTGGGTGATATCGGTATTCGCATGGGTAATCGTCGCGTCAAACGCGATTGATCGATTGGCGACAGAAAACGAACGGCGCTGGTGGGTATCCTGCCAGCGCCGTTTTTCATTCTGGTCATATGATCTCCTGCGATAACTGGACGTCAGTCAATTGGGTCGATGCGGCGGCCATCCATGCATTGGCCAGAAATAGCTGATAAGCTGCCGCATGAATTTGCTTTCGATCTTTATTCCAGCCCCGGTGATTGGGATAGGGTGCTCAGGGCTTGCAGCGGGGAACTCCCAATGATGCGCTTTTTTCAGGAACTCTCCATTGCGCGCAAACTGGTCTTGATCAATCTGGCGGTCGTGATGGCCGCGCTCTGTATCGCATTTCTTCTGTTTGTCATTCTTGAACGTGCCGCATCCCGTGAACAGGTGGTGCGTGAGCTTCGTGCGCAGCTCGAGCTGGTATCGCTCAGTCTTGCCGACAGTCTGGAACGGGGAGATACCGAGCGGGCTGCTGTGGTGCTGGAAGGTTTCGTGTTGGCGTCCGAGATTGGTGAGGCCGTACTGTTTGATCGCGAAGGGCGCGTGTTGGCATCCCATCGGCGCGACGACACACTGGCGCAGTCGGATGCGGCGCTTATGCACATGCACGGCGGCCGGTTCCAGCAGCGTGATGCACCGACCACGGTGGTCTTTTCCCGCGAAGGTCTCTTCCTCTATCACGATATTGAACGGGCGGGCGCGTTGCTCGGCGCTTTGCATGTTTATTCCACCCTTGATCTGTTTTATGCGCACAAGAATCAGACCCTGCTGTTGATTGCGCTGGTGTTCGGGATTGCCTTGATCATCGTGTTGGTAGTGTTGGTAAGAACGATGCGCGTGGTCACCCGGCCGGTGCAGGAATTGCTACAGGCAGTGCGTTCGGTTCGCACGGACGGAAATTATGCGGTTCGCGCACAACAGCTGGCAGAGGATGAACTGGGCGAACTGGCACGGGAGTTCAATCATATGCTTGCCGCGATCAGCGAGCGAGATACGGAGCTGAGCCGTCAGCAGTTGCGCCTCGAAGCCGAGGTGCAGGAACGGACGCGTGAGCTCAAACACACCAACGCGCATCTGGAGCAGACCGTACGGGCGCTGCAGCAGGCCAATCGCGCCATCAGGATTTCCGAAGAAAACAAACGGGTTGCTGAAGCCAGTGCCGAAGCCAAGGCGTATTTTCTTGCCAACATGAGCCATGAATTGCGTACGCCCATGAACGGTGTGCTTGGCATGCTGTCGCTGCTGAATGATACGGAACTCAACGAAGAACAACGGGACTACGTTAATGTCGCCTATGAGTCGGGTCACCTATTGCTGGATCTGATCAACAATGTGCTTGATCTGTCCAAGATAGAGCAGGGCAAGCTGTCGCTGGAATCGATAGTCTTTGATGTGCGCCGCTGCATTGAAGAAGTATTTTCCATTCTGGCCGAGCCGGCGCAGAGCAAGGGGCTTGAGCTTGCCTTGCAGTGGCAGCCGGCAACACCGTTACAGGTTGTCGGCGATCCCGTGCGTTTCAAGCAGCTGATTTTCAATCTGGTCGGCAACGCCATCAAGTTCACTGCCCACGGCAGTGTCGTGGTGAAGTTTCGTCTCGCCAGTGATTTTGGTGTACGCAAACGGCTGCGTTTCGAAGTGATTGATACAGGCATCGGCATTCGCGATGAGGTGCGTGATCTTATTTTCGAGAAGTTTGCCCAGGCAGACATATCGACAACCCGGGAATACGGCGGTACGGGACTGGGCCTGGCCTTGTGCCGGCAGCTGGTGCGGCTGATGGATGGCAATATCGGCGTCAACAGTGAGTATGGCAAGGGCAGCACCTTCTGGTTCGAAGTCTGTTTTCAGGAAGCTGCCCGCGAGTCGTTGCCGCTACTGTCGGACCAGACATCGGGGGAGGAATGTTCGACATTACTTGCACTATTGCCCGCAGAAGTTTTGCACCCCACCCTGGCGTGCTACGGTGCAACGCTGCGCGTTCGGTTTGAAACCGTAACGGATATCGAGCAGCTCCATGATGCGATGGCGAACACGGGCACCCACTTTGCAGGCGTGTTGGTGGATCTGGCGCTCGGATTTGACAACGTTCGTTCGCTGCTTGGATCTCATTTTTTCCAGGCCCGGTTTCCGCTGGATAAAGTCTTGCTGCTCGGAACGCCGCACCAACGCCAGCGCTGGCATCTTCAGACCAACCATGGCTGTGCTTTCGTTTTGAAACCGCTTCGGCTTGAGCGTTTCCGCGATGCGTTGGATGTACTGCTGTCGGATGATCCGCCCATGACTGACGGGCCAATCGTTCTGCGTGCTGATAGGGCGGCTAAACGCCGACGTCTGCTGGTGGTGGAAGATAATGTCGTGAATCAGCAGGTCGCGCGCGGTCGCCTGGAGAAAATGGGCTACGACGTACAGGTCGCTGAGAATGGCGCAGTGGCGCTTGAATTGTTGAATCGTCAGCAGTTTGATCTTATTTTCATGGATTGCCAGATGCCCGTGCTGGATGGGTATCAAACGACCCGGCGTATTCGCCAGGATGCTGCGCATCCGGCGGCAGGCATTCCGATCATTGCCATGACCGCCCATGCACTCGCAGGTGATCGCGAGCAATGCCTCAGAGCCGGGATGGATGATTACGTTGCCAAGCCATTCAAAACCGAAGAGCTGCGTCTCATTCTGGATCGATGGCTTGCCGGGAGGGTCAATTGACATGTCGAAAAAATCCAATCCGCTGGATGCCATTTCTGACCAGCTGGGAAACACACAGACGACCAAAGGCTTGCCGCCGGTCGATCAATGGAATCCACCCCTGAGTGGCGATCTGGACATGCAGATTCGCCGTGATGGCAGTTGGTGGTATCTGGGAACACCTATCGAGCGTCCAGCGCTGGTGAAGTTGTTTGCCAGCATCCTCAAGCGCGAGGGAGATGACTATTTTCTGGTAACACCGGTTGAGAAATGGCGCATTCGTGTTGATGATGCGCCGCTGCTTGCGGTCAGTGTGCGGCAGCGAACCATCGATGGGCAGGGGGTACTGGAATTCGAAACGCTGACAGGCGATTTGGTGATTGCTGATGCAACGCATCCTATTCGCGTACAGATTAATGCCGTAAGCGGAGAGCCTTCGCCCTATGTCAGAGTGCGTCGGAATCTTGATGCCCTGATCCAGCGTTCAGCGTTTTACCATCTGGTTGAACTGGCCCAGCCGCGCGAGACGGATGCAGGAACGGAATGGGTGGTCGAAAGTGCGGGACAGAGCTTTTCCCTGGGGCGCATGTAGCCGATAAAAAACAAGGGGGCCGATTGGCCCCCTCATCGTGTCGCACTTACATGTTCGGATAGTTCGGGCCGCCGGCACCTTCCGGTACCACCCAGTTGATGTTCTGGGACGGATCCTTGATATCACAGGTCTTGCAGTGAACGCAGTTCTGCGCGTTGATCTGGAAACGCTTGCCGCCGTCATCCTTCTCGACTACTTCGTACACACCGGCCGGACAATAACGCTGTGCCGGTTCTGCCCACTTCGCCAGGTTCACCTGAATCGGAATGTTGGCGTCAGCCAGGCGCAGGTGGCAGGGCTGGTCTTCTTCGTGGTTGGTGTTGGACAGGAACACCGAGCCCAGCTTGTCGAAGCTGATCTTGCCATCCGGCTTGGGATAGTTGATCGGGCTGAACTGGGATGCCGGCTTCAGGCAGGCATAATCGGGGGTAGTGTCGCGAATGGTGAGCGGCAGTTTGCCCGAGAAAATGTTCTGGTCGATGAAGTTGTAGGCAGCACCGATAAAGGTACCGAACTTGTGCATCGCCGAGCCGAAGTTGCGGCTGGCAAACAGTTCTTCGTACAGCCAAGAGTTCTGGAACTTGGTGGTGTAGCTGGTCAGTTCAGCCGGTGCGTCGCCTGCGGCCAGCGCTTCAGCAATCGCTTCAGCGGCCAGCATGCCGGACTTCATGGCCGTGTGGCTGCCCTTGATCTTGCTGAAGTTCAGGGTGCCGGCATCGCAACCGATCAGCATGCCACCCGGGAAGGTCATCTTCGGCAGTGAATGCA
Organism: Gammaproteobacteria bacterium; assembly: GCA_041395845.1. Taxonomy (GTDB): domain Bacteria; phylum Pseudomonadota; class Gammaproteobacteria; order Pseudomonadales; family Ketobacteraceae; genus Ch67. Next base: position 91,994 of record JAWKZS010000002.1, on the reverse strand, counting down.
GACCACCTTTCACCACGGCACGGGCGCCGTAGGAAACCCGCTTGCCGCCTTCCAGCGTGTCCTTGAACACCGGATGGTGCTTCATGCGCTGGAATTCATCGAACGGGCTCAGGTACGGGTTGGTGTAGTTCAGGTCGGTAATCAGACCCACTACTACCTGGTTGTTTTCGGCGTGGTACAGGAAGAAACCGCCAGTCGCGCCGTGCTCAGCCAGCGGCCAGCCGGCACCGTGCACCACCAGACCGGGCTTGTGCTTGGCCGGGTCGATGTCCCACAGTTCCTTGATACCGATACCGTAATGCTGGGGATCTTTACCTTCATCCAGCTTGAAGTGTTTGATCAGCTGCTTGCCCAGGTGGCCGCGGCAGCCTTCAGCAAACAGGGTGTATTTGGCGTGCAGCTCGATACCGGGCTGGTAGCTGGCTTTCTGTTCGCCATCATGGCCAACGCCCATGTCGCCGGTGGCAACGCCCTTGACGCGGCCGTCTTCGTGGAACAGGACTTCGGATGCAGCAAAGCCTGGGTAAAGCTCGACACCCAGGTTTTCCGCCTGCTGAGCCAGCCAGCGGCACACGTTACCCAGGCTGATGATGTAGTTGCCGTCGTTATGCATCGGCTTGGGGATCGCCCAATGGGGCGTTTTGACCGCTTTGGAATCGCTGGTCAGGAAGTACACCACATCTTCAGTAACGGCGGTGTTCAGCGGTGCGCCCAGTTCTTTCCAGTTGGGAAACAGTTCGTCCATGGCGCGCGGTTCCATGACCGCACCGGACAGGATATGGGCGCCAACTTCAGAGCCTTTTTCCACCACGCAAACGGACAGTTCCTGGCCAGATGCTTCTGCTAACTGACGCAATTTGCAGGCAGCGGACAATCCCGCCGGGCCTGCACCCACGATGACTACATCATATTCCATCGAATCACGTTCCATAGCGTGTCTCCTCTGGCAAGCTAATGGATGGAGGGGGAAAGGCGATCGGCAGAAATACAGACGCCCGCGAAAATTCAAACGGGCGTATTATATGAAAGAAGCGCCACAAAACAAACGGAATAGCCTTCTTTCGGACGCGGCCCGACGCGTTCCATCGCGGGCCCGGAATGCTGATAAAACTATAGTTTCTCAGCGGTTAGCTGACTTGCAGTCGGCTGGGGGCCCAGTAACGGGAGCGCTATAGTACCTTCAATCGCGGCCTCCATAAACCATCCGGTGTGACTGAAGCGATACTGATTGTGGTAGCCGAACAGCCACAAGCCCACGATATCACCCTGTTCGAGCCGGGTGCTGATGGCCATCAGGTCGGTCTGGTGGTGGCCAGTACCCCGCAAGGGCGTGACCTGGTCGCTGACCAGTTCGTAGTAGCGACCATTGGCGCGTTTCACGGCAACACCGACGAACACCATGGGGTCTGTCTCGTCTTCCGGAGCGCTCAGGACGCCTTCAAAGGTCGGAATACCCACCAGATCTTGATCACTTCGGGCAATGTAGAGTGGGGTGAACGCGGGGCGAAGGACGCCGGAGCCGGTGGTGCCCAGAACGTTCTCGGGGTGGCGGCGGGCGGGCATGAGCAATCCGGCCATGCGCTCCAGTGGCCACAGCGGCATCTCGAAGAAGCCGGTGAAGCCTGAGTCAATGCGGGTCACGTCCACATTGATACGGTGGCCGCCCCGGGTAACCCGGTCGACCACGATACCGCGGTCTTCCGACTGGGTCAGGCAAATAGCCGGGATTGCTGCGGCCTTTTCCGGTTGCTGGCGCAGTTTGGCGTCGAACCAGTTCACCGCAGTGTCCACCAGATTCAATACCTGGTCACCGCAGTGGGCCTCGGGCTCGATGTAATAGCCGGGAATCCGCGACCACTGGGTGAAAGGCAGCAGGTGACCGCCCTGTGGTGCAATCAGCCGAACATCACTGCCGTTCGAACGCAGACACTCCATGTTGGCAACCGCTTCGTTCACAGGAAATGCCACGTCCCTGAAGCCCTGGATCAGCAGGGTGTCTGCATGGGTGACCTTGCCTTGCGCACAGCGGGCGCTGACGGAGCGGTCGAGTAGCCGTTTTACGGTCGCCGGCTCCATCTGGCCGTCACGGGCTTTCCAGTAGGCCTCGTTGATGAAGGGGTCGGAGTTGCCGGGGTTGAGGATGTTGTTCACCAGCAGCAGGGTCGTGAGCCAGCCGCTCTTCGGGACTTCGTTGGGCGCCAGGCTGTAGGCGATGTTGTGCCAGGTGGTAATCGGTACCATGGCGTCGATCCGTGAATCCTGTGCACTGGCCAAGAGCATTGCGCCGCCACCGTAGCTTTCCCCGATCATGCCGACCAGCGGGTCACCGTTACCATCCGCGCTGATCCGTTTCAGGTTGGCCTGCGCCCAGTCCAGCACCGTGCTGACATCCCGTACCTCGTGCTCTGCATCCATCAGGTGGTTGATGCCTTCGCTGTCGCCGTGACCACGTTGATCGTAACTGATGACCCAATAACCCTGCTCCCAGGCCGATTTGGCGGCTTGCCCGCTGTATACCGCCATGCTGTACACGCTGACGGGGCCGGACATGCGGAACACGCCAAAGCCGTGGGCGTGGATGATCAGGGGGGCACTCTGGCCGGGTTTGAGGGCGGGCTGGAATACGGTGGCGCGCAGCAGCTTGCCGTCGTGGGTGGTGATATTGACGTCGAAGTGAGCCGCTTCGATGGCATCGTTGCGGGACAGATAATCCGGCCCGGTGGTGGGGATGGAGGCGCAGCCGCTGGTCAGGAAGATGGCCAGGGTCAGTGCTAGCCCGGGTATCCGCCGGACAGGCGCAGAAAGAAAGCGAACGGCAGCGTGCCAGATGTTGTTCATACAGAGTCCCGCAATGGCGCTTTTTTGTTTTGATTGTCGTTTGGGGATGTTGCTGGTGTTGACCGGGTGGGGTCGTTACAAATCCATTACATCAATTAAGTTGTTTGGTCACTATAAACGAAAATATAATTTTCTCAATGCGTGAATAAACGAACATTGTGCGGTTTTTGTTTTCGTAAGCCTGCTTTATATTTTCGTATAACAACAAAAAGTGATGACTGTAACGTGATGAGTGTAATGAAGCAGATTGTTCCCACCCGATTGCTCCCCCTGTCTGTCGCACTGAGCCTCACGGCCGGTACTGCCCACGCCCAGCTGGTCCAGAACATCTTTATTGGCAATCCCAAAGCCCTGGCACTTGGCAATGCGGTGACCGCAGACCCGCCGGGAACCGACGCGATTCACTTTAATCCGGCTGGTCTGGCCGCGCTGAAGGGGCGCCAGTATGAGCTGAAGGGGATTCTGGCAGATTTTTCCCTGGAAGCCGACTTCACGCCGGGCGATCAGCTCAACTACGTGTTCAGCGAATTTGGCGATCTTGGCCTGGTGGATCCGGGTGTGGCGAATCAGACCAGCGAGGTGGATGGCGTTTCCATCATGCTGCCGTTCATGGGGTTGACCGAGATTCCGGTGCTGGCTGCCGGGCTCGGCAATTTCACCATCGCCAATGATGAGCGCCGCCTCACTTTTGGAACCGGTGTCTATGCACCGATCATGCTGGGGCTCAACCGCTCACCGGATGATCCGGGTGTGTATTCTTCCAGCGCAGTAGGGATTACCCGTCTTACCTATTTCTCGCCCACCATCGGTCTGCAGCTGACCGATACGCTGTCGGTGGGTGCCGGGGTCGGTTTCAGCTATTTTGGCGTGGGTCTGAACTTCGACATGCGTCTGCCCAACTTTGTGTTGGGTTCGTTTGATACGTTACAGCAGGCGAATTGCGTCGACGGTGTCGACGATCTGGTGGAAAGTATTATCTGTGGTGACGGTGATGGCGACGGTATCGTTGACGGTCGTTTGAATCCGTTTGCATCCGTCGCGTCGATCGAGGCGGAGCTGGAAAAGTATCTGTCGGCGACATTCAATCTGGGATTGTTGTGGGAAATTACGCCCTGGCTGACGTTCGGTATGGCGTATATGAGCGGGTCCCGTGATCAGCTGGAGGGCGAAGTCCGTATTCGCTATTCCGATGATGTGCGGGGCTTTGTGAACAGTCTTTCCGGGAATCCGCTGATCGGTGGTCTGGTGCAGGCAGTGGGCGTGCCTGGTGAGTTGACGTCGGATACCACCGACGCCAGCGTCGTGATCGAGTATCCCCAGCATTTGTCTATGGGGGTGTCGGTGCAGGTAACCCAGCGCTTCAAGACCAATATCGATGTGAAGTGGACCGACACAGCGGTGTGGGATATCTGGGAAATCAAATTCGAGGAACCGGTGCCGTTTCTGGGAGTGCTGGGTCTGATTGCCGATGGGCTGGATCAGGGTACGACCGGTGGCCATATCGGTTCGGATGGTCTTTTTCTGCCGCGCGGATATGAAAGTGTGTGGTCGTGGGCGCTCGGGGTAGAATACCAGTACAACGATCAGCTGGCGTTGCGGGCCGGATACGAGCCCCGCGGCAGTTCCATTCCGGAAGACAAGGCGGACGTGATTGTCCCCATCGGTGAAACCTTCCTCTATTCCGTCGGCTTCGGCTATCAGTGGAACAAGGATACCTGGATCGATGGTGCCTTGGGTTATGTGACGTCCGAACAGAAGATTCCTGCCAATGGCAGCACCAATAGTACGTCAACAGCCATTGATAATTTTATCTATAACCCGTACGCCGGTTATGACATTGAGACACGAGTAGGCGTCGTCGTCGGAGAACTGAGTATCCGTTCGATGTTCTGATTCTGATGCGTCACTGATTCCAGTGTGCTCCTCCACAAGACTTGTCCGAAGTGGACAGGTCTTTTCGTTTGTGGCGTCCAGTGCGGCCGCTTATTCCAAGAAATGATTGAACATCGCGTGCTGTAATAAACGCCATTGGCCGGGTTCGGCCACGCTGATGGTCGTTCTTCTATGCAACGCGATAACAACAATAAGAAATGGCGGTTGACGCTGCTCGACAAGGTGAATGTCGGGTTGGAAAGTTTCGGCGATCATGTCATGCATCTGGTGTTTGCGCCGGACAGTTTTCTCGACATCCAGCGCTTCCGTCGCGCCCTGCGCTTGTCGCTGGATGCGGAGCCCATTCTGGGCTGCCGGCTTGAAGAGGGGCTGTTGGGGCCGCGCTGGCGACGCTGGTCCACGCCGGAGCTGGATGGGTTCGAACTGTGCAGGTTGGTGATGACAGACGATCCTGATGCCGGCGTGCGGGCATTCATGCTGAACAACATTGATTGTCGTGTGGAACCGATGGTGCAAGCGTGTGTGTTTCGCAGCGATCGTGATGTCGTCTGTCTGAATGTCAGTTGTGTTCCAATCGATGGTCGTGGGTTGCTGATCTATCTGGAGCGGGTGTTCGATATCTACGGGCGCCTGCTGGCCGATGCTGACCATGTGCCGGTGTCATCGGGTTTCAGGTTGCGAAGTGCTGACGCTCTGGTGAAATGCTTTCGTTGGTGGGACGCGTTCGGGCTACTGTTCTTCGGTCTGCGCAACCAGTGGGTCGACCGTCAGACCGCTCATAACTGGCAATTTCCGGTTGCTGCAGCTGCTACGCTGGATCGCGCCTTTCACCATTACCAGTTCAGTGAAAGTACCCTCGATCAGGTGGACACGTGGCGCAGCAGGCAAGGGTTCACGTTCAATGATGTGCTGCTGGCTGCGTTCTATCATGCATTGCAATGCATTATCCGGCCGCCTTCAGGCACGGTCTGCTGTGTACTGAATACCTATGACTTGCGCCGTTATGAAGGGCAAGCGGCGCCGGCGCGGGTGGCTAACTATTCCAGTTTCATCAATTGCAATGTCAAACTCGAAACAGGGATGCCGTTTCGCGAGCTGGTGATGCGGGTCGCCGAGGCTATGGCTGCGCGCAAGCGACATTATCCAGGTATCACCGAAGGACCCTTCATCTGGCCGTTGCTGCGGTTATTGCCGTTTAGCGTGGCGCGTCGTGTGCTGACGGCGTTGCTCCGCCATCGTGGTGAATCGATTCCGGTGCTGACCAATGTAGGTGTCGTCGACATTGAACGTCTAATGCTTGATGGCAGGCCGCTGCGCTGGTTGCTGCCGTATGCTCCGCTTGAGTATCCACCCAAACTGACCGTGACACTTGCTACGGTGGGACGAAAGATCACACTGAGCCTTGGCTACAGTCGTCTTCATTTCAAAACAGAGCAGATCCGGTTCCTGTTTGAAGAAATGGAGCGAGTCATCAGGCGTAACTGTCGACTGGATATTGTTGATGGGCGAGACGTTGCCGCCGCAGCCGCGTTACAGGAAGTTGAGGAATGAGGCCTTTATGCCCGGGCTGATGCATCATCTTGTGCAGTACCGGATCCGTTATGCCGTTGCAACAGCGGCCCTGTTGCTGGTCAGCTGTTTTCAGCTGGCACATATGGCGTTCAACGGTGATATCAATGTGATGTTTGATCGCAATGATCCTTATCTGATCCGGTTGCAGGAATTGCATGATACCTACGAGGAGTCGGCCTATCTATTGATGCTGGTTGAGCCAGCCGGTCGTGATGTTTTCAGCCCCGAAGGCATGCGGCTGATCCAGACGGTAACAGACAAGGCAGCGCTGCTTCCCTATTCGCAGCGGGTGGATTCGCTGACCCGCTTTCCCCATGTCAGTGTTGATGGCGATTCACTGAAAATTGAAGATTCGTTGACCAGCGCGAGCGATATGACGCCCGCGCTGATTGCACGTATTCGGCAGTTGTCGATGGATGATCCCAGGGTGCGGGGCCGGCTGGTGTCAAAGGAGGGAGAGGTTGCCGCCATCGCAGTGACGCTGGCGATGCCGGACAATCATCTGAAAGGCATTCTTGCGGTCAAGCGTGCATCGCGGATCCTGCGTGATGAAGTGCTGTCGGCGTTTCCTGGTGCCAGTTTGCTGTTCACAGGTGAACTGGAAGTCGAAAACGCAATTCTTGATGTCACCATGGACGATATGCTGCGAGTGAATCCGCTGGTGTTTGCCACGATTTTCTTGCTCACGGGCGTATTCCTGCGTTCATTGATGGCAACGGCAGCATCGATAGCGGTGGTAGGCGCGGCGACAGGCATTGCCATGGGGTTGCTGATTCGCATAGGTTTCGACATTAATCCGATCACCATGATGGCGCCTGCGATCATTATGGTGCTAGCGGTTGCAGATGCCATTCATATTCTGACGCAATATGTACTGTATCAGCAGAAAGGGCACAGTGCTGTCCAGGCAATGACGCTCAGCCTGCAGCACAATGCCCGGCCGGTATGCGGGACCAGCTTTACCACGGCAATCGGATTTCTGGGCTTGAATTTCGGTGATTCGCCGCCGTTTCGTGATATGGGCAATATGGCGGCAGTCGGTGTGCTGTGCGCGTTCGTTTGCACCTACACAGTGTTGCCTGCGGTCATGCTGCTGGTGCCTTCGGTACGCCAGCCCAGGCCGCTGGCATTGCGCGGCCTGATGCGCCGGGTGGCTCGGATGGCGGTCAGGATGCCGCCGGTGACATTGTTGCTGGTGTTGGCGGTGGTTGGTTATCTGCTGGTGGAAACAGGGCGTCTGCGCGTCAACGATGATCTGGCCCACTACTTTGATGAATCACTGGAGATCCAGCAGTCCATTCAGTTCGCCCGCCAACATGTCCAGGGTGTGGAGTATGTTCTGTATTCGCTGGATTCAGGTCAGTCGGACGGTATCAATGATCCTGCGTTTCTGCACAAGGTAGATGATTTCAGTCACTGGTTGCGACAACAGCCCGAGGTGGTGGGAGTCGATAGCTATGTGGATCTGGTCAAGGATATTCATCAGGCCATGCATCAGGACGATTCAGCCTTCTATCGCGTGCCGGATCGGCGTGATCTGATTGCACAGTATCTGTTGCTCTATGAAATTGCCTTGCCGGAAGGCGTGGATCTGACCCGCGATATCAGCCGTGATCGTTCATCAGTACGTTTGGTGGTGAACCTGGCTGCCAGTGAAAACCAGACGCTGCTGGACATTGAACGCAGGGCCGATCAATGGCTGTTGCAGCATTATCCTGAACTGCGTGATCGCGGTACCAGTCAGTTACTGATGTTTGCCCACCTGGGTACCAATATCATACACAGCATGATTGATGGTCCCCTTTTTACGCTGCTGTTTGTGACTGTCATGATGATGGTGGGGTTGCGATCCGTTCGGTTCGGTTTGCTCAGCATGTTGCCTAATGTGTGTCCTCCAATTGTTGTTTATGGCGTGTGGTCGTTACTGGTAGGCGAGGTGAATCATGCTGCAGCCATGACATTCAGCATCTGTCTTGGGCTCGTGGTGGATGACACCATTCACCTAATGAGCAAATATGTCGATGGCCGTCGCACCGGACTGACGGCAGAAGAAGCAGTACAGGAAGCCTTGCTGTCGTCCGGCACGGCGGTCGTGATCACGTCGCTCACGCTGGTAGCCGGTATTGGTTTGCTATCGCTATCGCATTTTACCGTGAACGATACGATGAGTCTTATGTTGGCGGGCATCATTCTGACCGCCCTGGTATTTGATCTGTTGATGCTTCCAGCATTGCTGATGTGGTGTGATCGCATCAAGGGGTGGTACCCCGCTCCAGTCAATCAGGTGAAATTACAATAAAAAGCAAGAGGGGAGTGCAATGAAAAGCCGGTTGGAAAGCATCGGTGTGCATCTGCCGACGCGGGAGGTAACGACAGCCGAACTGGTAGAGGCGATGGCGGTGCCGCCCATGTTTGATCTGGAAAAACTGACGGGCGTGAAGAAGCGGCGCTGGCGGGACGATTCCGACGATTCCTTCACGCTGGCCCTGGCGGCCGCGGAATCCTGTCTGGCAAAGTCACGCTATGGCGCGGCAGATCTGGATGTCATCATTTTTACGTCCATTACGCGCTTTCGTGATGGCTTGACCTTCTGTGCCGAGCCGGGTTTTGGGCTGTTGCTCAAAGATGCTCTGAATCTGCGTGCGGATGCCAGGCATTTCGATATCACCAATGCCTGTGCCGGCATGATGACGGGCTTGCAGATTCTGGATAATCTGATTCGTAGCGGCAGAGTACGCTGCGGTATGGTTGTCAGTGGTGAGTGTATTACGCCGATTACCGAAACCGCGGTAAAAGAAATCCGTGATCCTATCGATGCCCAGTTTGCGTCGTTAACGGTAGGTGATTCCGGTGCTGCGTTCATCATGGACGAAGCTACGGCAGATGATCAGATTGAGTTTGTTGAACTGTTCGCCTTGGCAAAGTTTGCGGATCTGTGTTTTGGCATGCCCAGTGATCGCAATCCCGGCGTTGCCATGTATACCCGGGCGATGGAAATTCATAGTGAGGTCATCCAGCGCCTGCCGGTGACCATGGGAGAATTTGCTCGGCGCTATCAGATTGATGCCTCCCATTTTGATGTGGTTATTCCCCATCAGACTTCCGCTCGCGCCATCCGTTCAGCATTGGAGTTGTGTGAAGGAACCTTTGGCAAGCTGCCGGATACCTGCATTACCCTCGATCGCCACGGCAATACATCATCCACATCGCACATCGTGGTGCTGAATGATTATCTGCAGCAGGGCAGGATCAAGACGGGGGACCGGGTGCTGTTGCTGGTGCTGGCATCCGGTATCGTGATGGGCGTCATTTCTATCAGAGTGGGCGAGCTTGGGGGGTGAGGGATGGGTGTCTTTATCAGGTCAACCGGCATATCGAAGGCGTGTCAGAACTCTTCCATTGCCAATGCCGTCGAGGCAGCTCAGCGCTGCCTCCATTCCGCTGGCATCGATATGTCGGCGGTGGATCTGCTGATCAATATCGGGGTGTACCGGGACGACAACATCATGGAGCCTTCCATCGCTGCGCTGATTCAGCAACGACTCGAACTGAATCCGGATCCCGTAATGCAGGATTTCAATGCTCGTACGTTTTCCTTCGATTTGATGAATGGTGCGGCGGGCTTGCTGAATGCTGTTGATGTGGCGGGTGCCATGCTGGATAGCGGAACCTATCAGAATACACTCATTGTGAGCGGTGATGTGCATCCTTCGCGGGAGTGGAAGAACGGTTTTCCGTTCAGCAGTGTTGGGGCAGCAATGTTGCTGGGCAAATCGGGAAAAGAATCCGACGGTTTCGGTCCGGTGGCGGTCCGAACGGTGACTGATGATGGTTTTGTCGGATATTTCACGCAGGGTGCACTGGCTGATTTTGGATCCAGTGGTCGCGAGCATGGCGTGTTTTCCCCACAGGAGGGCTACGGCCAGGCGTTTTTCGAATGCCTGGTGGAATCGGTTGCACGGTTCCTGCAGCAGGCAGCCATATCCCGTGATGAAATTGATGTGCTGGTGACGTCGCAGTTGGGCGCGGGGTTTCCCCAGCAGGTTGCCAGCAAGTTGGGTTTGCACGGGCACTGTGTAGTGGCAGATTTTTTTGACCAGTGGGGTGACACCCATACGGCGGCACCTGCGCTCTGCTTGCATGAATTGATGGCAGCCGGCAGGATCAAGCCGGGCCAGGGTGTGCTGGTGGCGTTGGTAGGCAGCGGCATTTCAACGACCTGCTGTTTCTATCGGGTGCCCGCATGAATGTATTGGTGACAGGCGGCGGTGGTTTTCTGGGACGTTATATCGTGGAGCAGCTGGTCGAACGTGGCGACCGCGTGCGGGTGCTGTGCCGGCGTTTTTATCCTGAGCTGGAAGCACTGGGTGTCGAGCAGATCAAGGGTGATGTGTCCGATATTCATGCCGTGGACAGCGCAGTGCGCGATATGGAGCGGGTGTTTCATGTGGCTGCCATGGTCGGGTTCTGGGGAGACCATGCTGATTACTACCGTACCAATGTGATCGGTACCCAGAACATCATCGATGCCTGTGTTGCCCATGGTGTTCGCAAACTGGTGTATACCAGCTCGCCCAGCGTGACCATGAATAATCGCGATATTCACAATGGTGATGAGACCCTGCCATATCCGCAGCATTATCATTCCTGCTATTCAGCGACTAAAGCAGAGGCAGAGCGCAGGGTCCTGGCTGCAAACGGGCGTAACGGACTGGTTACCACTGCGATCAGACCCCATCTCATACTCGGTCCCCGTGACAATCATCTGATTCCGCGGTTGCTGGATAAAGCCCGCAGAGGCAGGCTACGTCAGATTGGCGACGGCCTGAACAAGGTGAGTGTCGTATATGTGGAAAACGCTGCCTGGGCCCATCTGCAGGCCGCCGATTCGGATAACGTGGGGGGAAAGGCATACTTTATCAATGAGCCTGAACCGGTTCTGTTGTGGCCCTGGATCAATCGCATGCTTGAAGCGCTGGGAATGCAGCCGGCGCGGCGACGGGTGCCTTTCCGGTTGGCCTACGCAGCCGGGCTGGTGCTGGAGTGGGTGCATCGGCGATTGCCGGCGCTGGGGGAACCGCTGGTTACCCGGTTTCTGGCAGCGGAACTGTATCGCAATCACTATTTTACCATTGGCAGGGCCCAACAGGATTTCGGTTATTTGCCCCTTTACAGTTTCGCCGAAGCCGAGGAAAAGACTTTGGCCTATCTGAAGTCCCGTTTGTCGACCTGACAGCGCCTTTGCCGCTTCGTTGTGCATGCTCATCGTCCTTGGGCACCATCAAAGTGCTGCACGTCGATGCCTTGTGCATGATCCTGGGGGTGTTGGCTGCCACAACGGAGTGCGGTCTCGTGAAAAGTGGCACCAAAAGTGTGATTGCGCGGCGATTGCTTTGGGTCCGCACGATTTATTTGGTGCATATGCGGTTTGTTCAGGTTTGATGGAATGATTGGCACGGCTCTTGAACTACCTGCCTCAGGCAGTTCAGGTAGAGAGACCATGTCCAGGCATCAACGCGTATTACAGCAGGAATCGGCAGACGCCCTGGCGCACAGCGAAGACATCCCGGGGCGGTTTCCCAAGGGCGAGCGGATAATCGTTATCGGTAGTGGTCCTGTCGGTGTGCATCTGGTTCAGGAATTACTGAAACGGAAATTTGCCGGCTCTATTCTGCTGTTTGGTGATGAACCCTGGCGCCCCTACAATCGTATTCAGCTTTCCTCTTTGCTGGCGGGCGATGTTCGTTACCAGAATATTCTGCTGCCCGATATCGACAAGACTGCCATTCCCTTCCGTTTTATCAATCGCCGCATCATGTCCATCGACGTGCATGAAAAACTCGTGCGTGATGAGCGTGGAGGCGAACATATCTTTGACAAATTGGTGCTGGCGACGGGGTCCCGTCCTTGGTTGCCGCAAATTCCTGGCGTTGATCTTGCGGGCGTGTATGTCTTTCGCGATCTTAACGATACGCAAAAGCTGCTGGCACGCAGTGTCAGAACCCGTCGTACCGTGGTGGTTGGTGGTGGCTTGCTGGGCGTGGAAGCCGCGCGGGCGATGCAGCGCAACCATACCAATGTTGTGCTGGTGCATCAGAGCAATCGTCTGATGAACCGGCAGCTGGATCTTGCCGGCGGTGCCGTCCTGAAGCGTGCGGTGGAAGGCTACGGGATTGAAGTGGTGCTGAATGCCGGCGTCAGAGCGGTGCTCGGGGATCGCACCGTTGAAGGCGTTGAGTTGCGTAATGGTGTTGTGCTGGATTGCGACACCGTTATTTTCGCCACGGGAATCCAGCCTAACGTGGAACTTGCCCGACTGGCAGGGATCAAGGTTGCCCGCGGTGTAGTGGTGGACGATCAGCTGTCTACCAGCAATCCTGATGTGTTCGCGGTAGGTGAATGTGTTGAACACCGCAACGAGATTTACGGTGTGCTTGCACCGGGTCTTGAGCAGGCGGCGATACTGGCAGACCGGCTGTGCAAGGGAACGTCCCAGTACCGTGGCAGTATTGCAGCCACTCAACTGAAGATTCTGGATCTGCCCATATTTACTATGGGGTGGGTCAGCGATGAATACGAAAACCAGATCGACGAAACCGTGGTTTATCACGGCGCCAACGGTGAATATCGCAAACTGTATCTGAAGCGGAATCTGCTGAAAGGGGTGATTGCAGTAGGTGACTGTCCTGAGCGCAGTCGCCTGCAGGAAGTGATCAGTCGTGAGCAGATCGTGTGGCCATGGCAGTTGCGCCGATTCCGCACCGAAGGCTTGCTGTGGCCAGCCGAAGAATCTGTCAATGTCCGCGACTGGCCCGCGACGGCCATCGTGTGTAATTGCCGGTCCGTCAGCAAAGGTGCGTTGGTGGCAGCGCAACTCGAAGGCTGCAAGACCGTGGAACAGTTGGCGAACTACACTGGCGCGTCGACGGTCTGCGGTTCCTGCAAACCGTTACTGGCGGATCTCGCTGATACGCCGTTCGAGCCGGAGCCGGTGCTGGCCGCCGGCAAACCGCTGTTGAGTGTTGTCGGCATGTCGCTGCTGCTGGCCATTCTTGCGCTGGGAATCTCCGAACCGGTTTACTCCACGTCCTTTGCCACTATTTCCTGGCTGGAAACACTGTGGACCGACGCTTTCGCCAAGCAGATCACCGGATACAGCCTGTTGGGCATCAGTGTGGCTGGCATCCTGATCAGTCTGCGGAAACGGGTGCGTCGCTTCACCCTTGGCGGATTCCCCTGGTGGCGTTTCATTCATACCGTACTGGGATTTCTGGCACTGGTCATTCTGTATCTGCATACCGGCTTCTCGTTCGGCGAAAATCTCAATCGCTATCTGATGACGGATTTCGTCCTGCTTGGACTGGTTGGCGCGCTGGCGGGATTGGTGATTGGGAGTGAACGCTATGTTCGCACGGGCTATGCCGCGAAGCGCTGGCGTCAATGGTTTACGCATGCCCATATCATCCTGTTCTGGCCGTTGCCGGTGCTGCTTGCACTGCACATCCTGTCGTTTTATTACTTTTGAGGCGGGCCGATGAGCAGTAAGCGACTGAATAAAACCGTTATCGCCTATTCGATCCTCACGCTGCTGGTGATTGGTGCAGGAGCATTCTGGGGGCAGCAGCTTTTTCTGCAACCGGCGAAGGCGGATTTCCTGCCGGGACAGACCATGTCTGCGCATCACCAGATTGAACTGGCCTGTGGCACTTGCCATCAGTCGCCCTTTGGCGGCGGCGAGGTGCTGCAGACGGCCTGCGTGGGTTGTCATGCTGCAGAACTGAAGTCGGCACATGATTCCCACCCAAAATCGAAGTTTACTGATCCGCGCAATGCTGACCGGATTGATGTGGTGGATGCCCGCTACTGCGCATCCTGTCATCGTGAACATCAGCCGGAAATTACCCATCCCATGGCGGTGACCCTGCCGGACGATTTCTGTATCGGTTGTCATGAAAATGTCGCAGAAGAACGCCCTTCCCACGAGGGCATGGCGTTCGATACCTGTGCCTCGGCGGGCTGTCACAACTATCACGACAATCGGGGTCTTTACGAAGACTTTCTGGTGTCGCATGCCGGCGAGCCCGACGTACTGGCCAAACCGGTGATCATGGCGATGCGCGATTTTGTGTTGTCACACGAAAGCGATGAACCAAAGACAATCCCCACACCCGATTATCCCGATCAGTCGTTTGCCACTGGTCAGGCAGTGGCAGAGTGGGCACGCAGTGCGCACGCAGCGGCGGATATCAACTGTTCCGGCTGTCATGGCAAGGGTTCGATCACCGAAGTGCACCAGACGCCGGATGCGCTGGTCTGCGTTGATTGTCACAAGCCACAGGCACAGGGTTTCCTGCGTGGCAAACACGGCATGCGACTGGCGGTACATGTGAACAACGCTCAATCGTTCCCGCTGCAGCAAAACCTGAAGACGCTGATGGAGCCCGAACATCGCATGTTGTCACCGATGACGCCGGCGCAGTCCCTGGGGCTGGCGTTCAAGAGTGATGCAATGCACGACGAGTTGACCTGCAACAGCTGCCATCAGCCCCATCAATACCGCTTGCAGCAGGCCGGCCTTGAATCCTGTATGGGATGTCACGATGACGAGCATACCCGCAACTATCTGTCGTCGCCCCATTACGGTCTGGTATTGCGTGAACGGGCAGGGGAGTTGCCGCCGGGCAGTGGCGTGACCTGCGCCACCTGTCATATGCCGAAAACCGAAGATGAACACGAAACCGGAAAATTCTTCACCCAGCACAACCAGAACGACAATCTGCGGCCGAATGAAAAAATGATTCGTACGGCCTGCCTCGATTGTCACGGTGCCCAGTTCGTATTGAACGCATTGGCGGATCCAGCGTTGATTCACAGCAACTTCAACGGACAGCCGTCGGTGTCTATCGACAGTATCGAAATGTCAGTCAAACGTGAGAGGAAGGAGTAGACCATGAAGCGAGTAAAGACCTGGGGTGCAGTACTGGCTGTTGGGGCAGCCGCGATGATGACCGGTTGTGGCGGCGAAAAGCAGGCAACCGGTGTTGATCCAAAAGTGATGGCGGATGCATTGTTTGCCGTCATGAGTTCGGATCGGGCCAATTACACCACCATGGTGGTGAAACGCCTGAGTTCCGATGCCAAGATCATCAAGGCTGATGAACATTGGCAGGATCTGGAAAACGGTATTCCCTTGCCGGCCCAGATGTTCCGTTATGGCGCCGAAAAGGTGGCAGAGCGCACCAGTGATTTCACCTATTCACTGCAATCCCTCTGGCCCATCAACAAGCAGAATGCCCCGCGTACCGACGTGGAAAAGCAGGGTCTGCAGTTCATTGCCGACAATCCTGGCCAGAACTTCTATGGCGAGGAAACCCTGGGTGGCGTGAAGTACTACACGGCGGTGTATGCGGATGTTGCCGTGGCTACCCCCTGTGTGGATTGCCACAACCAGCATAAGGACTCACCCCGCACCGATTTCAAGATCGGCGATACCATGGGTGGTGTGGTAGTGCGCATCCCGCTCAAGGGCTGATGTCCGGGCAGGCTGCGGCCTTGTCCGGCTGGCAGCCTGCATCGGTGGTGCCGCCCAGTTGGGTTGGCGCCCCGAATCCCCTATACTAGCGGCCATCTTTTTCGTGCCTCTCGTAGACGGGACCCTGTCAAACCCATGAGCAAACAAGACGTTACGACCCCCAGTCATTTCATTCAGCACATCATCCGCAAGGACCTGGACGCCGGCAAGAACGCGGGTCGCGTGGCCACCCGTTTCCCCCCCGAGCCCAACGGCTACCTGCATGTGGGACATGCCAAGTCCATCTGCCTGAACTTCTCGCTGGCCCAGGAATTCGGTGGCACCTGTAACCTGCGCTTCGACGATACCAACCCGGAGAAGGAAAGCCAGGAATACATCGACGCCATCCAGCGTGACGTGAAATGGCTCGGCTTCGAGTGGAATGGCGCCATCCGTTACGCCTCGGATTATTTCGATGCCCTGTACAATTACGCTGTTGACCTGATCAGACAGGGCAAGGCCTATGTGGATGAATTGACTGCTGACCAGATCCGCGAATACCGTGGCACGCTGAAAGAGCCCGGCAAGGACAGTCCGTTCCGCAGCCGTTCGGTTGAGGAAAACCTGGCGCGCTTCGAAGACATGCGGGCGGGCCGGCTGGAAGAGGGCGCAGCAGTATTGCGGGCGAAGATCGACATGGCGTCGCCCAACATCAACATGCGCGACCCCGTCATCTACCGCATCAAGAAAGCCCATCACCACCAGACCGGTGACAAGTGGTGCATCTACCCGATGTACGATTACACCCACTGCATTTCCGATGCGCTGGAAGAAATCACCCACTCCATCTGCACTTTGGAATTCGAAGATCACCGCCCCCTGTACGACTGGGTGCTGGATCAGCTCGACGTGCCGTGCCACCCCCAGCAGATCGAATTCGCACGTCTGAACCTGAATTACACCGTCACCAGCAAGCGCAAGCTGAAGTTCCTGGTGGACGAAAAGCATGTGTCCGGCTGGGATGATCCCCGTATGCCCACCATCGCCGGCATGCGCCGACGCGGCTTTACGCCCGAGTCCATCCGCACGTTCTGCGACATGATCGGGGTCACCAAGAGCGATGGCGTGGTGGATGTCGGCATGCTGGAGTTCGCCCTGCGTGACGACCTGGACAAGCGTGCACCCCGCGCCATGTGTGTTCTGAATCCCCTCAAGGTCACGATCACCAACTGGGATGCTGGCAAGCAGCAGCTGTTGACCATTCCCTCCCATCCCAAGGAGGAAGCCATGGGTGTGCGGGAGATTCCGTTTACCCGGGAGATCCTGATCGATCAGAGCGACTTCATGGAAAACCCGCCCAAGGACTTCAAGCGTCTGGTGCCGGGTCAGGAAGTGCGTCTGCGCGGTGCCTACGTGATTCGCTGTGACGAGGTGATCAAGGACGCCGCGGGCAATGTCATCGAGCTCAAGTGCAGCCACGATGAAAACACCCTGGGCAAGAACCCGGAAGGCCGCAAGGTGAAGGGTGTGATTCACTGGGTGCCGGCAGCGGAGTCGGTACCGATGCAGGTGCGCCTGTACGATCGGCTGTTCAACGACGCCAGTCCGGATGCCGGTGACAAGAATTTCCTGGATTACATCAACCCGGAATCGCTGGTGGTGGTGGACAGCGCCCGTGGCGAGCCCTCGCTGGCGAATGCCAGCAGCGCCATCGCGTTCCAGTTTGAACGGGAAGGTTATTTCGTGAAGGACGACGCCGACAGCGTCGACGGCAAGCTGGTGTTCAACCGCACCATCACGTTGCGGGATACCTGGGCTAAGGGGTGACCTCGAACCGAACCACCCCGATCAGCTGACCCCCCTCTGTCACCACCCGCACTTGCCAGCGCCCGCTGGCCGCTGCGGGAAACACCGTCTTTCGACTCCAGGTCCGATAGCCCTGTTCGCGGCCGCCGCTGATGCGCAGGGCTATCCGGTCCATTTCCTTGCCTTCGTGTACCCAGACATGAAACACCTGCTCGGCCAGTCCCCGTGGTGCGCGGATCGCGGTATAGGCGTACAGGCCGCTGTCTCGCAACTGCGCTTCTGTCAGGCGCTGGGTTTCCGGCCCCGGTGTCTTGCTCTCCGCGTCGATGGACTGGGTCACATGCACATCGCTAAGCCAGAGCGTGGCGGGCGGCACCCAGTAACGGCCCAGCCATAGCGTTGTCGCCAGCACGGCAATCACGCCGACCAGCTGTAACCAGGTTTGCCACTGGCGGCCAGGAGGCAAGTCGCGCAGCAAGGTGGGAATGGCCAGGACCACGGTGGCAAAGGTGGCGGTGAGATAGGTTTGCAGGGTGGTCAGATGCAGGATCACCGGCAGCGCCGTCAGCAGGACGGCGAACAGCGCCAGGGTATGCAGTGCCATGAATAGCATGCGCCGCGCCGCCAGCCAGCGGTAGTACACCGGGTCGATCACCGACGTCAGGGCTGCAATCGCCAGAAGTCCGATAAACACGGGCTGGCCACTGTTCCAGGTGGTGGTCACAAAAAAGAATGGCAGCACAAAGAACAGACTTTCCTGATGGATGACCTGGGTCACGTAGCGCAGTAGCGGCGGGGGAATAGCGATGTCGAAGCGGCGCGCCAGTCGGTCGGTGACCAGATTTTCCACCATCAGCCATAGCCAGCTGACCAGCAGGATACCGGCGATAATCGCGGCAGAACGGTTCTGCCGGTTCACCAGCAGAAAGCTGGCAACCCCCATGGCAAAACTGATCAGCGCCAGGGCGCGGGGATAACGCTGGATCAGCTGCAGCAGGGGTTCAAGGCGGGCTTTGATGGCGTGCATAACGGGTGGCGACCGGCAAAAGGGGCGCCATTATAGGGGTGGTGTGCCGGAATCAGCGATAGCGTTTTTCCACGGCGCCCAGGGCCTTGCCGGAACCGCGCAAGGGTTCGTTGAATTCGGTGCCATCGGGCAGGCGCACCACCAGCCGGTTGCCTTTCTTCAGGCCTTCCCACTGGCGCACGTCCAGATCGGTCTTGATGATCAGTTTGTCTTTCAGGATGTGACCCTGTGCCGTACGGAAATACTTGTCCACTTCCACGGCCACATCGATATAGGGGAACAGCTTGTCCTTGCGGTACTTGTTCAGTTCATCCAGCTGTTCCGCCTTGAACGGAATCTGCAGGGTGCCCCAGGTGGACTGGTTGGGGTGGGCCGCCAGGCGTATTTCCAGTGCATGCACGGGCGTGACGGCGATCAGGTCGCCATTGTCCCAGCGGGTGGACCAGGCTGTTTCGGCCCAGGCAGCAGGTGCAAGAGCCAGAAGAACGGTCATCAACAATGAACGCAGAATCATGGGGGGAATACCGGAATCAGACTGGGTTATGGGGAATAAGCGTAGATCATGCTGACCACCTTAATCCATGCGGGCGGATAATGCCTTGAAATGCTGCACGAATTCGGGAATAATCGCGCCTCTTTTCGACGCGCAATGGTGGCCCTGTCGGTCCCCTCGCAATGATAGTCTGTGAACCCCGCCAGGACCGGAAGGTAGCAACGGTAGCAGATGATTCGTGTGCCGGGGTGTGGCTGGCAGGGTCGCCTCCAGTCGGGCCTCTCCTTCATCTTCCCCCAATCTTGTCCCCTGACGGTTTATCCAAACCGGTTCCCGTATTACACTGAGCCACTTTGCAGCAGCGGTCAGCGAATTCAAAACACATGAGCTATCAGGTACTTGCCCGTAAGTGGCGTCCCCGCAATTTCCACGAAATGGTGGGGCAGGAACACGTTCTCAAGGCCCTCGTCAACGCCCTGGATCATGGCCGTCTGCACCACGCCTATCTGTTCACCGGCACCCGCGGGGTGGGGAAGACCACCATCGCGCGTATCCTGGCCAAGTCGCTCAACTGCGAAGTTGGCATCAGTTCCGAGCCCTGCGGGCAGTGCAGCGCCTGTGTCGAAATCAATGAAGGCCGTTTTGTCGATCTGATCGAGGTGGATGCGGCGTCCCGCACCAAGGTGGAAGATACCCGCGAACTGCTGGAGAACGTCCAGTACGCGCCTACCCGGGGTCGCTTCAAGGTCTACCTGATCGACGAAGTGCACATGCTGTCCGGGCATTCGTTCAATGCGTTGCTGAAAACCCTGGAAGAGCCGCCGGAACACGTGAAATTCCTGCTGGCCACCACTGATCCGCAGAAGCTGCCCATCACCATTCTGTCCCGCTGTCTGCAGTTCAGCCTCAAAGCCATGACGCCGGAACGCATCGTTGGCCATCTGAAGAAAGTGCTCGAAGCGGAAATGGTGGCGTACGAGGAACCCGCGTTGTGGCAGCTGGGGCGTGCCGCCGACGGGTCGATGCGGGACGCGCTCAGTCTCACCGATCAGGCGATTGCCTTCGGCAGTGGCAAAATCCAGGAAACCGATGTGCGCGCGATGCTCGGCAGCATCGACCGCGAATACGTGTTTGGCATTGTCGATGCGCTGGCGTCCGGCGAGGCGGAAAAACTTCTGCATACGGTTGCCGAGATGTCGGAACAGTCACCTGACCTGTACCGGCGTGCTGGGTGACCTGATTTCGACGCTGCACCGCATGGCAGTGGCGCAGCTGGCGCCGGACGCGGTGGATGACAGCGACGGTGATCATAACCGGGTGCTGGAATAGACCACACGTTTTGCGCCAGAGCAACTGCAACTGTTCTATCAGACCGCACTGCTGGGACGGCGGGATCTGCCTCTGGCACCGGATGCCCGCAGCGGATTTGAAATGATCCTGTTGCGCATGTTGCTGTTCAAACCCCAGGTCAGCCTGCCGCCACTGCGAGGAACCACCTCCGCGGGAAAGTCTGAAAGCCCTGCCGCGGCGAAGCAGCGTACCGCACCTGCACAGCCCAGTCTGCGCCGGCCATGCAGTCAACGGCACAACAGGGAAATGCCTGCCCGCGCGGTGGGCAGCACACAGTTCCCATATGGACCAGATGCGGGCACTGCTCGATGGCAGCAGCAGAACCGGGTGTCGTTCGTCGGCACCAACCACTACGACATCCACCCAGAATGTGGTGGCCATGCCCACCACGTGACACCAGTCGTCCGGTGGCGCCACCACCCGCCGCGCGCCAGTGTGGCTCCGGCGGCGGCAGAACCGGTTCCGCCAGCCAGCAAGTCCAGAACGCCGCGACGCCCCGTGCCGCCGCGAAACCGGCCGAACCCGCTGCGCCAGCCAAAGGCCCGATTTTGCTGGGGGATGAGTGGTCCGACCTGATCGCCACTTTGACCCTGGACCCGCCGGTGCGGAATTTCGCCCGCAATGCCGCATTGGAACAACAATCCGGCGAGCAGTGGCAGCTGGCCATCAGCCCGCGTTTCGAAGCGCTCTACAAGGACGAAAACCTCGGCGCGCTGCAGGACGCCATCCGCACCCAGACCGGCAAACCGGTTACACTGAAAGTCGCTATTCAGGAACCAGCAAAACCGACGCCGGATCAACTGCTGGCAAAACACAAACAGGCCCGCCAGCAACAGGCCATCGAATTGCTGCAGCAGGATGATTTCGTCCAGATGCTGCAACAGCATTTCGGCGCCACGCTGGATCTGGGTTCGGTCACGCCGCTGGACGACTGACAATTTCTATTCCATCACCGCAACCGCGAATGAAAGGTACGTTATGAAAGGTCAAATGGGTGACTTGCTCAAGCAAGCACAGAAAATGCAGGAACAGATGCAGAAAATGCAGGAAGAACTGGCCAAGGCCGAAGTCACCGGTGAATCCGGTGCAGGTCTGGTCAAGGTGGTGATGACCGGCCGTCACGACGTCAAGCGCGTGCAGATCGACGATTCCCTGCTGAAAGAAGACAAGGAGGTGCTGGAAGACCTGATCGCCGCTGCGGTCAACGACGCGGTGCGCAAGGTGGAGCAGAACAGCCAGTCGAAGATCGGAGGTCTGGCCGCCGGCATGGGGATTCCTCCCGGTTTCAAGATGCCGTTCTGATCCGCCATGTCGTTCAGCCCCCTCACACAGCAACTGATCGAAGCGCTGACCTGTCTGCCCGGTGTCGGGCCCAAGTCGGCGCAGCGGATGGCGTTGCATCTGCTGGATCGCGACCGTCAGAAGGCCACGCGGCTGGCGGACATTCTCAGTCAGGCGATGGCGAAGATCGGCCGCTGCCAGAAGTGTCGCAATTTTACCGAAAATCCCGTCTGCCATATCTGTGCCCAGACCAGTCGAGATCCGGCGTTGCTGTGTGTGGTGGAAACCCCTGCCGACGTGATCGCCATCGAGCAGGCCGGCACCTATCGCGGGTTTTACTTTCTGCTGCTGGGTCATCTGTCGCCCATCGATGGCATTGGCCCCGACGACATCGGCATTCCGTTGCTGGATGAGCGTCTGGGGGAGGGTGAAGTGAAAGAACTCATCATCGCCACCGGCACCACGGTGGAAGGTGAAGCCACCGCCCATTTCATTTCCGAGCTGGCCCGCAGGCATGGCGTGCTGGCTTCCCGCATCGCTCACGGTGTTCCCATGGGGGGCGAACTGGAATACGTTGACAGCAATACCCTCAGTCTGGCCTTGCGGGGCAGACGGGTCATCGACTGACAGTTTTGGTTGCCAACCAAGCAAGCGCTTGGTAAATTCTTGACATCATCCACTGTCAAGGATCGCCCATGTCCGCTTATCAGCAGTACTTCGGTGAAACCCAGTCCATCGTGCGCCAGAATGTGCGCAAGTTCGTCGAACAGGAAATAAATCCTCATGTCGATGCCTGGGAAGAGGCGGGCGAGTTGCCGCGGTCGCTTTATGAAAAGGCGGGCGCAGCGGGCATTCTTGGGATCGGTTATCCCGAAGAACTGGGCGGTACCGGCTTTGATATGTTCACCAAGATTGCCTGTTCCGAAGAATTGATGGGCTGTGGCTCTGGCGGTGTCGTGGCGAGCCTGGGCTCGCTGGATATCGGCCTGCCGCCCATCGTCAAATGGGGCAGCGAGGAACTCAAGCAGCGGGTCTGCCCGGATGTCATTGCCGGGCGCAAGATCCAGTGTCTGGCCATCACCGAGCCCGGTGGCGGTTCCGACGTGGCGAATCTGCGCACCCGTGCCGTGCGGGATGGCGACCACTACATCGTCAACGGCTCCAAAACCTTCATTACCAGCGGCGTTAACGCGGATTACTACACGGTGGCCGTGCGCACCGGCGGCGACGGTTACGGCGGCATCAGTCTGCTTCTGCTGGAAAAGGGCATGCCGGGCTTTTCAGTCAGCCGCAAGCTGAAAAAAATGGGCTGGTGGGCCAGCGATACCGCCGAACTGTTTTTCCAGGACGTGAAAGTGCCCGTGGCCAACCTGATCGGCCCGGAAAACGGCGGCTTCTACGTGATCATGACCAATTTCCAGATGGAGCGCCTGAACCTGGCGGTGATGGCCAACTGCACCTCGCAGCTGGCGCTGGATGCCTGTCTGACCTATGTGAAGGAGCGGCAGGCGTTCGGTCGTCCACTGGCGGGCTTTCAGGTGTTGCGTCATAAGCTGGCGGAAATGGCGACCCAGCTGGAAGCGTCGAAAGAATTCACCTACCGGGTCGCGGCCCGCATCGCTGCCGGTGAAGCCGTGGTGAAAGAAGTCTCGATGGCCAAGAATTTCGCCACCACCGTGAGCGACCGGGTTACCTATGATGCGGTCCAGCTGTTCGGTGGCATGGGCTATATGCGTGAATCCCTGGTGGAGCGGTTGTATCGTGACAACCGGATTCTGGCTATCGGGGGCGGTACCTATGAAATCATGAATGAGGTGATTGCCAAGCAACTGGGTCTGTGACCGGCACAGGAGAAGGGATCTGATTCGGCATGCTGTGAGATAAAAGTCAAAAAACGTCTCGATCTGTGTGAGATAAAAAATATAATATGTCTCATTGATCAATATGATTGATCTTCAGGGATGTGTTATTTCACAGTCGGGGTGTTTGAGTGTCGTTGATTGCAAGGCGATTGCCGGGGATTTTGCTATTAACCTGCGTCATCCTGTTTTCGGGGGGCTGCAAGTATGTATATGGGGATGCTTATACCTACCTGTCCGTTACGGACCCTTCCAGCGGCGAGAATCTGGATCTCAAGATTCAAGTGTTGCCAGCGGCGGCGGGGGCCCCAGCGCTGCCGGACGGTCGTTATCCCGGGCTGATCTTCGTCCATGGGGGTGGCTGGAATAGCGGATCAAGGTTTGGCAACGGTTTTGATACCGAGATCAAGGCTGCCTCGTTACGGGGATTTGTCGCCGCCAGCATCGATTACCGCTTGAGCAGACGGGACGTCTCCGGCGATACCATTTTTCCCTGGCCAGCCCAGCTGCAGGATCTCAAGTGTGCCGTACGCTGGCTCAAGTCCCATGCACAGGATTTCAATCTGGACCCGGACCACATATCCGTGATGGGTGTTTCGGCGGGTGGTCACTTGGCGGCAATGGCGGCGGAAACCCCCGTCCACCTCGATCTGGAAGCAGCGGACTGCCCACATGATGCTGACAGTAGCGTTGCCTCTGCCGTGGTGTTTTCCGGCGTGGTTGATGTCGAAACAGCATGGAATATGAGTGGCGTGGTCGCCAGTCAGATGCTCTTGTTGACGAACAGCAGCGCAAAAATTGCTACACGATTTGATACCTTGGCGCCGTCCGTAAGGGATTCGCTGCTGTCCATCGATCCGGTGACAGCGATCGGGTCAGCCGCATCCCCTGTGCTGCTGGTTCACCCGCGCGATGACTATCTGGTGCCCTTCACCAATGCACAACGCTACTTTCAGACGCTGGTGGAATGGGGGCGGCCGGCCTGTCTGCTGGCGCTGGATCGGGGCGGTCATTTCAGTGGTACGGATGGTACCGAGGCCTATCGATATGCCCGCATCCAGATGTATGAATGGCTGGACAGGAGCCTTAATCGTGGCAACGGCGGCACGCCGTGCGATCCGTTCGCCCAGGCGGAATTCCTGCTGACGGTGCCTGGCTGATATTCCCGATGGCGCGGTTGCGGGTTTAAGGCCACGCCTGCCTTCTCTATAATGTGGCGCTTGTCTTACCAACGGATGAGCGCATTTTGACTCCACAACCTGTTCACTGGATTGATCAACCCGCCCAGCTTGGCGACCTCTGCCAAAGTCTTCAGCAGCAACCCCGGCTGGCGGTGGATACCGAGTTCGTCCGCACCAACACCTATTTTCCGATTCCCGGCCTGATCCAGGTCGCCACGCCCACCGATATCTATCTGATTGATCCGGTGCGCCTGAGCCGCGACGACCTGCAGCCGTTGGGACAATGCCTGTTCGCACCGGGTAAAACCCTGCTGATGCACAGCGGTGGCGAGGATCTCGAATTGTTCCAGCTGCTGTGGAATGCCTTGCCGTCGGATCTGTTCGATACCCAGATTGCTGCCAGTTTTGTGGGTTTCGATCGTCAGGCCGGGTTGCAGCGGCTGCTGCGCGAAACACTGCAGGTGGAACTGGGCAAAGAAGAAACCCGCTCCGACTGGACCAAGCGCCCGCTGACGGATTCCCAGTGCCATTACGCGGCGGAAGACGTGCGTCACCTGTTCAAGCTGGCGCAGCTGCTGGAAGAACGCCTGCAGATTCTCGATCGGGCTGGCTGGTGTCGTGAAGAATGCGATGCGCTGTTAGATAAATACCGCAATAAAACCCCCGACGATCAGCTGTATCTGTCCTATTCCTCAGCGGCCCGTTTCAAACCGGAACAGCAGGCTGCCATGCAGCATCTGGTCAGCTGGCGGGAGCAGCAGGCCCGCAAGCGTGATATTCCCCGCACGTTTATCGCCAAGGACGCCATCATTTACGGTATGGTGGAAAAGCAGCCCCGGCACCGTGGAGCGCTGGAAGAACTCGGCCTTCAGGGTGGCCAGATCCGCCGCTGGGGTGACGAACTGCTCAAGCAGTTGCAGGTCGGCCTGCAGCAGGGCAAGCCGACCCAGCCGATTCCCGAGCCCCTCAGCAAGCGCCAGCAGGCCTGTACAAGGAGCTGCGTGATGTGGTGGCGGCGCTGGCTACCGAGCTGGGATTGCCGCCGGAACTGCTGGCCAGCAAGGCCAGCTGACCGACTATCTGCAGATTCACCTGCAGGGGGGCGATGAAAGCAGCGTCTTTACCGGCTGGCGCGCGCATTCTGTTGCCCCGGCTGCAGGCCCACCGTTTTTCCACCAATGACTACAACTAAGGACATTTTTTGATGACGGCATCCCGACTGCATTGCTCCGTCTACCGCAGCCCCAAGAAAGAGGGCATGTACCTGTATGTTCCCAAGCAGGACCCGTTTGAGCGGGTGCCCGAGGAACTGCTGCAAAGCTTCGGCACGCCGGGCCACGTCATGGATCTGGAATTGACCCCGGAGCGCAAGCTGGCCAGGGTCAGCGCGCTGGATGTGCTCAACGGCGTCATCCAGAATGGTTTTTACCTGCAGATGCCACCCCTGGAGCATAATCGCTGACTGCCATGGAAATCCGCTTCTGGGAACATAAAACCCTGCAACAGATGACCCGTGAGGAATGGGAAGCGCTCTGTGACGGCTGCGGGCGCTGCTGTCTGCACAAGCTGGAAGACGAGGACACCGGTGAGCTGTTCTACACCGCGCTGGCCTGTCATCTGCTGGATCAGAACAGTTGCCGCTGTTCGGATTATGCCAACCGGCAGAGCCGGGTGCCGGACTGCGTGCGCCTGGATGCCGATAATCTGGCGTCGATTTACTGGCTTCCCCTGAGTTGTGCCTATCGCCGGCTGGCCGAAGGGCGCGGGCTGCCCAAATGGCATCCCCTGCTGTCTGGCGATCCCGAGTCGGTTCATCGCGCCGGGATTTCGGTGCGTGGCAAGGTGATCTCCCTCGCAGACGTGACGGAAGATGACTGGGAAGATCACATCGTGCAGTGGCGGGAGTTGCGCTGAGGCCGGGAATCGGGTTTCATCCCGCTGTTTTTCAACCATCCACAGGAATCACCATGCTGGAGCAGAACGAATACCTTGTCACCTGGGCCGTGTACTACGGGGCTGCGCTGGGCGTGCTGCTGGTGTGGTGGCGGATGACCAAACCCATTCCCTGGGTGCCGCTCAAGCAGCTGTTGCGGGTCCTGCTGGCGGCGGCCGTGCTGGTGCCAGCCCCCGTTGACAGCCAGAGCATCGAGCTGGCGCCGGCCCTGTTCGTACTGCTGTTCGATCTGTTGCTGATCCAGGAAGGGGATGCCCTGCGGGCGTCGGTCTATCTGCTGTACGGTGTCGTGCTGGGTCTGGTGGCCCTTATCATTGACGGACTGATCCGCATGGCGTGGCGTCGCGCCCGCGCCAACGCCTGAATTCTCAGGGATTTTCAGGAAATCACCGGCAGAGCTGCTATAACTAAATAACGTTGGTTGTAGCAATTCCCTGGAGCCCCGGTGCCTGGAATCCCCCTCAAACTACCGCCGCTGGCGGGCCTGATCTGGATTATCGCCCTGTGGACGCTGTTCTACGCGTTCGAGGATGCGTTTGGCCAGACGTTGCCCCGGCCGGATACCCGGGTAGTGATCGACGTTTCCGGCAGTATGAAAAAGACCGACCCCGAGAACCTGCGGGTGCCGGCGGTGAAGCTTCTGCTGAACCTGGCCAAGGATCAGAGCCGGCTGGGGGTCTGGAGTTTTGGTCAGCAGGTCAACAACCTGGTGCCGGTGGCAACGGTGACCGCCGACTGGAAAAAAACCGCCAGTAACGCTGCCAATGCCATTCACTCCCGTGGCCTGTACACCAATATCGGGGCCGCCCTCGACGCGGCTACCCGCGGTGAAACGAAACCCGATCCTGCCTGGGAGCGGACCATCGTGCTGCTGTCCGACGGCATGGTGGATATTTCCAAGGATCCTGCCGTCAATCAGAAAGAAAAAGCCCGCATTCTCGATGAGATCGTGCCACGCCTGCGGGCCGCCGGCTTCCGTATCCATACCGTTGCATTGTCGGATCAGGCGGACCAGGAATTTCTCAAGACCCTTTCTTTGCAAACCCAGGGCAGTTTCATCGTGGCAAAAACCGCGGATGATCTGTTGAATGCCTTCGTCGATGCGTCGGACAAGGTGAACCTGCCGGAACAGATTCCGCTGGAAGGTGACAGCTTTACCATTGACGAATCCGTCAAGGAATTCACCGCGCTGATATTCCGCAAGTCGGACATGAAGGAAACCCGCCTCAAGGCGCCGGACGGTGCCGAATACAGTCTGGCGAAAGGCAGCCGCAATCTGAGCTGGTTTGCCGACAAGAAATATGACCTGATCACGGTTTACAACCCTGTGCCGGGTCGCTGGCAGGTCGTCGCCGATCTGGACCCCTCCAACCGGGTGACCGTGGTATCCGATCTTGAACTCGAAGTGCGGGGGCTGCCGGACAACATGCTGGAAGGCGAAAAGGTGACCATGAACATGTTCCTGTCGGAGCAGGGCCGTGCCATCGCCAACCCGAATTTTCTCGAGCTGATGGACATCACGTTCAGCCAGGAAACGGACAAGGGGGAGCGCTTTGAAGGCAAGCTTTCCCATGACGACAGCGGAAATCCGCGGGTACCCGAAGATGGGATTTACACCGCCAAACTCGGCCGGACCCTGCAGGAAGGCATGCACACGTTCACCGTGATGGTGGATGGCAAGACCTTCAAGCGCAAGAAGATACAGACCATGGCGGTCTATCGCGATGTCATGGATGTGCGCACCGAATACCGCGACGAGAATGGCCAGGTCATGCAGTTCCTGGTGGCGCAACCCCGGCCCGGGCTGATCAATCCGGAAAACATCGACATCATCGCCCAGATTCAGGATCCGCAGGGCGGCAAGAGCATCCAGACTGCAACGCTGCAGGCCGACGGCAACTGGAAGATTGATGTGCCGCCCACAGCCACGCTGGGCAGCTACACCGTGCTGCTCAAAGTGAAAGGTATCACGGGCAGTGGCACGCCCATGGAACGGGTGCAGGGGCCTTACACGGTGGATTACACGCCGGTGTCTGCATTGGCGGCAGAAACGCCCGCGACCGAACCGCTCGAACCAGACCTGCCACCGGTGACGTTTGATCCCAGTGCGATGGAAATTCCCAGTCTCGATGTCGAGGAACTTCCCCCGGAAGACATGATGCCCGAGCCGGAACCGGTGCAGGCCATCAGGTAGCGGACGAGCAGGGGCCTGCCATGCAGGCCGAGCCGGAGAATGTGGCAGACGAACTGGAAGAAGACAGTAACTGGATCATGCTGGCGTCCCTGTTTGCGCTTGGCAATGTCGCCATCATCGGCGTCGGCGTGTATTTCTACATCCGTTTCCTGAAAAAGACCGATGCGGAACAGACCCGCGTGGTTACCGAGATCACCGAACTCAAGCAGCGCCAGAAAGAAGAGCGGGGCAAGGCTGCCGAGCCTGCGGCTGCGGCCACTGTCACCTCACTGGATCTGGATATCGGTGCCGACCTCGGACAGGATGCCGACGAAGCGACCGTGATGCGCAGCAGCTCGCCGGAATCTGCGCCAGAAACCCCGCAACCGGCCGCGAGCAAAAAGGCCCTGGATAATGCACCGGTAGAAGATGCCTGGTCGACGCCCGTGCCGGATGCCGCACCCGCCGCAGCCAAGGAACCTGAACCGGACACCGGCTATGTCAATCAGGCGCCACCGCTGGAACTGGATGACGACGAACTGATTGAAGTCGACGATTACGACGACATGATCGAAGAGGAAGTCGATAATCTGGACGACCTCGACATGATGCTCAACGAACAGGAAGGTCTGGGCAGTGACACTGAAATCAACAACACGATTGATCAGATGCTGGAACAGCCAACGGTGTTTCCTGACAAGAAAAAGGCAGCCAACGACAAGGACTCGTCCCGCTTTGCCGATGACGAATTTATGCTGGATAATCCCGACAACAAAGACTGAATCTGTTTGCTGACAGTTGGGAGTTACCGGTCATGAACGACTGTATTTTCTGTGCCATCCTCAACGGTAGTGCCGAGGCCAGTGTTGTCTATCGTGATGATCACTGTCTGGCGTTCATGGATCTGTTTCCCATGCGTCCTGGTCATGTGTTGGTGATTCCGCGCCAGCATGCGGTGTTTATCGGGGAGCTCGATGCCGCGACCCGCTGCCATTTGCTGGAAGTTGGCAATGCGGTCATCAGGGCGCAGAAAGCGGCAGGATTGCCCTGCGATGGCAATAACGTCTATCTCAATGATGGCCCTGCCGCCAACCAGCATGTGCCCCATGTCCATTTCCACATTCTGCCGCGCAAGCAGGGTGATCTGCTGAAAGCCATGGTGTCATTTTCGACCCGCTATCTGAACTATTTTGGACAGGCCGCCCATCGCAAGCGGCTCGATGAACTCGCGCAACGGATCGCCCAACATATGCCACAACAGGTGTGATTTTGTATGTGTGAATTGCTGGGCATGAGTGCCAATGTGCCCACCGATATCTGCTTCAGCTTCGCCGGACTGATCCGGCGCGGCGGTGAAACCGGCCCTCACAAGGATGGCTGGGGTATCGCTTTTTTTGTCGGCAAGGGCATGCGTGAATTCAAGGATGTGGATGCCAGCGCAACCTCGGAGATTGCCCGCTTTGTCAAAAGCTATCCGATCAAGAGTCACATCGTCATCAGTCACATCCGCAAGGCCAACAGCGGCAGGGTGGCGCTGGAAAACACCCATCCATTCAGTCGTGAACTATGGGGGTATCCCTGGGTATATGCCCACAACGGGCAGTTGAAAGGGGTGAAGAAAAAACCGCTGAATTTCTACCAGCCGGTAGGTACAACCGACAGCGAGCACGCGCTGTGCTATATCCTGAATCATCTGCGGGACCGTTTTGACGCCTATCCCCGGAATCGCTCTGTGCTGTTCAAGGCTATTCACAGCCTGTGCGAGGAGCTGCGGACGCTGGGTGTATTCAACATCCTGTTCAGTGATTCCCGTTATCTGTACTGCTACTGCACCAGCAAATTGTGCTGGATTACCCGTCGCAGTCCATTTGGCACCGCCCATTTATGCGATCGTGAAATGGCAGTGAATTTTTCCGATGAAACCACACCAAACGACATTGTGACCGTGATTGCCACTGCGCCCCTGACCGATAACGAAGAGTGGAATGCCATGCAGCCCGGCGAGCTGCTGGTGTTTCAGCGTGGCGAAGTGGCGTGTCGGCTGTTGCCCGCGGTTCAGAAATCCACCCGGCGACCGTTACAGCATCATGGCTGACGCTAACGATCAAGCGCCACGCATCGGCGCCCGGGTAGTCGTGGAATTGTTGCGGTTGCGCGCACGTCCGCCGCAATCTGCCCGCATAACGCTGACCCCGGCACGTCAGAAAAATGCCATGGCGGTCCTGCGTGACCGGCTGGCTGGATTACAGCAGGCCAAAGCGTTCCCCGACGGCGTCAGCAGTGTTGCCGATGTACTGGGCGAGTGTTGCAGCGACCTGAAGATTCCGTTGCCGGTCGCCATGCCGGACTGGGGGGCGATACTGCTGCTGGATCAGCTGTTCGATCGTCTGCTGGAACAGCAACTGGATACCGAAGCCAGGCGTTGGCTCAATGCCTTGCGGCTGCCGGTGGTCCGCTACGCGCTGCAGGATTATTCGTTCTTTTTCACGCCGCAGAATCTGTTGCGTCGTTTCCTCAACCAGCTGCACCTGCAGTTGCTCAGCAGTTCGGAAAAGAGCCGGCAGGTGCTGCGGGAAACCCTGGCCGGATTTCTGTCGCGCATCCAGCAGGAATTCCGGCAGGACGTCAGTGTCTGCAACCGAATCTGCATCGAGGCGCAAACCTGGTTTGCCAGTCATGCGGACAAGGTGGAACAGATTGAAGAAAAACTGCGGGTACAGGAAATATCCCGGCGCAAGGAACAGGTCGCCGAACCTCGCGTGGTGCGCGAACTCAACCGCATCGCCGCGGGTCGGGCCTTGCCGGATCTGGTGGTGGACTTTCTGCATGGTGAGTGGCGCCGCTCCCTGCATCTGGTTTCCATGCGCGAAGGGGAAGAGGGCGGCACCTGGAAGCGCCAGATCCGCATTACCGAATCATTGGTCGAACTCGCTCAGGGGTGTGATGATGATCAGGGGCGCGACAAGCACCGCAGCTTCTATCCGGTGCTGATGCGCAACATCAAATCTCTGCTGGTCAGTGTCACTGAGGATCAGTCGGCGCTGGAACAGGCGCTCGAACCGCTGGAACTGATTCTCACCGCGATGCTCAACGGTGCCCGCCCGGAACTGGTCGACGTCCAGCCTGTGCAGTTGGCGGAAACGCCCGTCACCTCCGTGGAAGTGAAGCAGGTGGGTGGTCGGGCGCTCGCCACCATCCAGGCGCTGCAGACCGGTGATCTGGTACGGATCAAAACCGCGGATGGCAGCCACGATGTGTTTCGCCTGACCCTGAAGTCCGACAGTGATGAACCCTGGGTACTGGTGAGCCAGAGTGGTAAAACCATCACCAAGAAGACTGCGTTCCAGCTGGCCCAGGGCTACGAAGGTGGCGTGCTGGACATCATTGGCCAGCATGGCTGGTGGGACACCCAGCTGGAAACCGAGCTGCAGACCCTGCATGATGTCTGGCAGGCAGAATTGGCAGCGCGGCCACCGGCACCGCCACCGGAGCCCAAGCCCGCTGCGGAAGCACCGCCCCAGATCCAGCAACCCGAACCCGTGCTTGAGCCAGAGCCAGAGCCAGAATCGGAGTCAGAGTCTGCGCCCGTCATGTCGGCAGACGACAACCCACCGGCACCGGCGGAAGAAAATGACACCGAAGATTTCCTTGCTCCGCGCCCTATCAGCGATGAGGAGCGTCAGGCAGCGCTGTCAGCTATCGACCAAATCCAGATAGGTGGTTGGATCATTCAGCAGACCAGCAAGGGCGAAGAGCGCTGCAAACTGGCGGTGAAACTGCGGGGCCGTGACAAATTGATCTTCGTCAACCGGTTGGGTGTTAAAGTGCTGGAGATTGATTGCCAGCAACTGGCAGAATTGCTGGCGCGAGGTTTGGTCAGTATTGTCGATACCGGGGAAAAATTCGATAACACACTGGAACGCGTTGTACGTTCCATTCAGGAAGATCGCAAATCATAGCCACGTCAGGCGTTCAAGGGGCATATATGGAAGACCTGCGCAGTCATAAACGTCATCACCGCAAGGAAGATGCCTACCTGGAAATCACCGTCAACGACAGTAACGGTGAATATATCCAGAAAGTCATTACCTGCGATACCGTGGACGTTTCCGAGCGTGGACTCAAGATCTACATGAGCGAGGAAGTTACCCAGGGCACCATTACCGACATCTGTGTGGTGCTGACCGGTCAGCAGGGGCGTTTCTTTCTCAAGGCCGAAGTCAAATGGATATCACCGACGGGGGATGACGGCTGGTATTTCGCGGGATTCGAAATTTTCGACGCGGAAAATTCCGATTACGAAAAATGGGTCGAGATGGTGCGCCGACGCGCGGCCGGTGGCTGAAGAATCGCTACAGCAACCAACACGGATGAAGAGGGAGGACAGCGTGTCGATCGCTGTCCTCCCGGGTCGAATTACTGCACCATTTCCGCGTCAGTAAACATGCCTTCGAACAGCGCCGTACTCAGATAGCGCTCGCCGGAATCCGGCAGAATCACCACAGTTGTTTTGCCCGCATTTTCCGGGCGCTCCGCCACCCGCAGGGCAGCTGCCAGGGCCGCACCGCAGGAAATACCCGCCAGAATCCCTTCCTTCTGCATCAGCATGCGAGCGTGGGCGATGGCATCTTCATTGCTCACCTGTTCCACCGCGTCCACCATGGACAGATCCAGGTTGCCCGGCACGAAACCGGCGCCGATGCCCTGAATCTTGTGGGGCGCAGGCTTCACGTCCTGGCCCGACATGGTCTGGCTGATGACGGGGGAGTCCTTCGGTTCCACTGCGATGGTCTGAATCGCTTTGCCCTTGGTTTTTTTGATGAACCGCGACACACCGGTCAGGGTGCCGCCGGTACCCACGCCTGACACGAAGATATCCACGGCGCCGTCGGTATCGTTCCAGATTTCAGGCCCGGTGGTCTGTTCGTGAATGGCAGGATTGGCCGGATTTTCAAACTGTTGCAGCATGATCGCGGTGCCGTTGCTGTTGGCGACAATCTCGGCCGCTTTTTCGATAGCACCTTTCATACCCTTCGGGCCTTCGGTCAGCACCAGATTGGCGCCCAATGCCTTCAGTACCTTGCGACGCTCCAGGCTCATGGTGGCCGGCATCGTCAGCGTCAGTTTGTAACCGCGGGCGGCGCAGACAAAGGCCAGGCAATCCCGGTATTGCCACTGGTGGGCTCCACCAGCTCCATGCCGGGCTTGAGGATGCCGTCCTTCTCGGCCTGCCATACCATGTTGGCACCAATGCGACATTTGACCGAGGTGGCAGGATTCCGGCTTTCCAGTTTGGCCAGCACGTTGTGGGACGTGATGTGTTTCAGACGTACCAGCGGCGTGTTGCCGATAGTGAGGGAATTGTCGTCGTAGATCTTGCTCATGATAGGAATCCTTGATCGGCCAGTCGGGCGGAGAGTCCCGATTCTACACGGGCATCACCGGTTTTCAATCACACAGCGCCCGTGCACTTCATCACAGCCTCAAAAGCCGTTTCTCAAATTGGAATGTAGACCCGCTGCAAATGCGTACGACGTCACTTTCCGGTCATTTACGATTAAACATCCACTGCTAGGCTTCAGATCACTGATCTTTTCCAGCGTAGCCAGTGGGGAACAAGCGATGAACAAGTGGATGTTGTCAGCAGCCGGTGCGGTCATGATGGTGTGTGCAGGCGTCAGTCAGGCCGAAATCAGTGATGATCCGGCGACGGTTTCCGACCAGATCTTTCGCGCCGGCGTGGCCTATTGCAACAGTGCGGTGAAAATCAGCCGCAGCGACACCCGGCAGGCCCGCAGCGATATCAACCAGTATCAGGCCCATTTCACCCGTGCCCAAAGCATCTACCCCGGCTTGCTCGAGCACAATGATTATGCCCAGCGTGAGCATCAGCGCTGCAGCCAGATCGGCGAAAACATTGCCCGTGCCGAAGCTCTGCCGGTCATCGAAAAGAGCCTTGCCATGTGTCAGGATGCCCGCTCGGCCCTTAATCAGGGTAATGCCCGGGAGACACGCTTCCGTTATACCCAGTACGAAATGAACCGCGATCGCGCGCTGCGCATGTCTGAATCCGTGCTCAAGGTGGGCTCCATCGCCGTACAGGTACGGATCTGCGACAGTCTGACCGACCGTGTTGCTGCGCTTTCCGGGACCCAGCCCGTCAATGCTCTGGCCGCTACCGCCAAACCCGCTCCGGCCGCGAATCTGCCCGAAACCGCCCTGGTGGGTACCGGCAACGCCGACCTGTAATGGCTGTTTTGGGGAATTCCTGATCATTTCTGCCACCTATCTGGCATCTGCGGCCATTTGCAGAGCCAGATAGCGTCCGTAAAGTAGGATGATTGTCTACCCTGCGGTCCCGGGTACGGGGCGGAGTGGGGTATACTCCTGCAAAAACACGGCTAGCAAGGCAGAAAACATGCAATTCAACGGTACCGAACGTTACGTCGCCACCGACGATCTCAAACTGGCAGTCAACGCCGCCATTACCCTGCAACGCCCCCTGCTGATCAAGGGTGAGCCCGGCACCGGCAAGACCATGCTGGCCGAAGAGGTCGCTGCGGGCTTGGGCCTGCGTCTGATCCAGTGGCACATCAAATCCACTACCAAAGCCCATCAGGGCCTGTATGAGTACGACGCAGTGTCCCGTCTGCGGGATTCCCAGCTGGGCGACGACCGTGTTCACGACATCAAGAACTACATCAAGAAGGGCAAACTGTGGGAAGCGTTCGAGGCCGGTGATCAGGTTGTGCTGCTGATCGACGAAATCGACAAGGCCGACATCGAGTTTCCGAACGACCTGCTGCAGGAACTCGACAAGATGGAGTTCTATGTGTACGAAACACAGGAAACCATCAAGGCGGTGAAACGCCCCATCGTCATCATCACCAGTAACAATGAAAAGGAACTGCCCGACGCCTTCCTGCGCCGCTGCTTCTTCCACTACATCGATTTCCCGGACAAGGAGACCATGCAGGCCATCGTGGAAGTCCACTTCCCCGGCATCAAGCAGTCTCTGGTGAAGGAAGCGATGGAAATCTTCTTCGATGTGCGCAAAGTGCCCGGTCTGAAGAAAAAGCCCTCGACCTCCGAACTGATTGACTGGCTGAAACTGCTGCTGGCGGACGAAATTCCCGAAGACGTGCTGCGTAATCGTGATACCAAGAGCGCCATTCCGCCGCTGTACGGTGCGCTGGTGAAGAACGAGCAGGACGTCCACCTGCTGGAACGTCTGGCGTTCATGAACCGTCGCGGAAACTAAATCATGCTGATCAACTTTTTCTTCGAGCTGCATGAAGGCAAGGTACCGGTCACCATCCGGGAATTCCTTGATCTTCTGTCTGCCCTGAAGAGCCGGATCATCTATGCGGACATGGACCAGTTCTACCATCTGTCCCGCACGGTGCTGGTGAAAGACGAAAAGCACTTCGATAAATTCGATCGCGCTTTCAAAAAGTATTTCGATGGCCTGGAAGCGATCGATGATCTGTTTGAAGCCCTCATTCCCGACGAGTGGCTGCGCAAGCAGATCGAAAAAACACTCAGCCCTGAAGAGTTTGCCAAGCTCAAGCAGCTGGGTGATTTCGAAAAGCTGATGGAGGAATTCCAGAAGCGCCTGCAGGAACAGAAAAAGCGTCACCAGGGCGGCAACAAGATGATCGGCACCGGTGGTACCTCGCCATACGGTGCCTATGGCCAGAATCCTGCGGGTTTCCGCATGGCTGGCCCCGGACGTACCGGCAAGGCCGTGAAAGTCTGGGAAAAGCGTCAGTACCGCAATCTGGACGATTCCGTCGAACTCGGAGTGCGCAACATCAAGATGGCGTTGCGCCGTCTGCGCAAATTCACCCGCGATGGCATGCCGGATCAGCTGGATATCGACGATACCATTTCCTCGACCGCCCGCAATGCCGGTTATCTGGATATCAAACTGGTGCCGGAGCGGCGCAATGGCGTCAAGGTGCTGATCTTTTTCGATGTGGGCGGTTCCATGGACCCCTACATCCGCACCTGCGAAGAGCTGTTTTCTGCTGCGAAAACCGAGTTCAAGCACATGGAGTATTTCTATTTTCACAACTTCATCTACGAAGGTGTGTGGAAAGACAACATGCGGCGCTGGACCGATCGTACCAACACCTGGGATCTCATTCACACCTACAGTTCCGACTACAAGGTGATCTTCGTCGGTGACGCCACCATGTCACCCTATGAAATCAGTTCGGTGGGCGGCAGTGTGGAGCACTGGAATGAAGAAGCCGGCGAAGTCTGGATGCGGCGCATCACCCAGCACTTCAGCAAGGTGATCTGGCTGAATCCGGAACCGGAATCCAGCTGGGAACATACCACGTCAGTGGTGTGGACCAAGAAGTTGACGGAAAACCGCATGTTTCCGCTGACACTGAAAGGACTGGAAGACGGGATGCGCTACCTGTCCAAATAAGCAGAACGGGAATTTCGCCCACAAAAAAGCCGACGCGAAAGGGTCGGCTTTTTTATTCTGCGGTGGATGCAGGTGTTATTGAAGAACAGCTTTCGGCAGTTCTACCGCCTTGATCCGGACTTTCTCGCTGGGCGCCACCGCCGTTGAAACCCCGGTGAACACGGTTTCACCATGCTGATTGGTCATCACACATTCGATCAGCACGATGTTGGCTTTGCGCTTTTTCTCGATCAGGGTGAGCTTTGCGGTAATCGTATCGCCGGGATAAACCGGCTTCTTGAATTTCATTTCCTGTCCGGCATAGATCGTACCGGGCCCGGGCAGTTTGGTGGCAACGGCCGCGCTGACAATGATGCCGCAGATGGAACCATGGGCGATGCAGCGACCGAAACGGGTGGTCTTTGCGTACTCTTCGTCCAGATGCAGCGGGTTGGTGTCGCCGGAAATGATGGCAAACAGTTTGATATCGTCTGCCGAAATGGTTTTCACGTATTCGGCGGTCTGGCCTTCCTGCAATTCATCAAACGGAATGTTTTCCAGATAGTCCATGGGTACAGCCTCCAGTTCAGATGTCAGGCATTCTAATCAGCGTGCCCGACACCCGAAACCGGATAAATGTAAGGGAATTTTTGTTGCAGGCGTTTGAATCACGCGGTGGCGCGGGATTTCTTTACGGCAGGGAATTGTGGTTCCAGCCAGGCCAGCAAGTCATCGACGACTTCGTGACGATTGATCTCGTTCAGAATCTCGTGGCGGCCATCTTCATAGAGTTTGACCTGCACATTGCGGATGCCGCTATTGCGCAGATGATCGGCCAGGCGTTGAACACCGTGGTTTTTGCTGTCAAAACTCAGTGGATCCCGTTCGCCGGCGATGAGATAGAAAGGCAGGTCGGCGGGAATCTTGCGGATGTTGCCCGGGCGGGAAATCAGATCCATGCCACCGGTCAGATCCAGCCACAGCTGATTGGTGCAGAGGAAGCCGCACAGGGGGTCATTGACGTATTTGTCCACTTCGTGGGGATCGCGGCTCAGCCAGTCACAATCCGTGCGGGGCTTCTTGCTGACCTGGCGGTTGTAGGTGGAAAAGGTCGCCATGTCGATGAGTGAGCTGCGGCCTTTCGGACCGGAGCGCAGTTTTTCCAGCTGCGCCAGCATGCGGGCAGAACGCATGGCCATCGGGCTGTTCAGGGTCGAGCCGGACAGCACCACCGCATCCACCGTGCGCCCGTGTTGCACCAGATAGCCCTGGGTAATGAATGAACCCATGCTGTGGCCCAGAGCAATCATTGGCAGGTCAGGATACTGTTTGCGAATGTGTTCATTGACCTTCAGCGCGTCGGCGATCACCAGCTGCCAGCCATTATGATCAGCGTAATGGCCCAGCAGGCCGCCCTGGGGCACCGAGTGACCGTGGCCGCGATGGTCATGGCCGAA
This sequence comes from Gammaproteobacteria bacterium, assembly GCA_041395845.1. Lineage (GTDB taxonomy): Bacteria > Pseudomonadota > Gammaproteobacteria > Pseudomonadales > Ketobacteraceae > Ch67. The sequence goes on along the minus strand of JAWKZS010000002.1, from coordinate 53,180 downwards.
CACCACATAGCCTGCCTTGGTCAAACGCTCTGCGATCGGCTCGTAGCGGGTACAGTGTTCCGCCATGCCGTGCAGGATGTGGACAACGGCACGCGGGGCCGTGTAGCCCGCGGGCGCCCAGTGACGGACAAATATTTTGTGGTTATCCAGGCTGGTAACGAAGTATTTTTCGGCTTTCATGAGCGCTTCCCGGTGGCAATCCCTGGCTCGGCCCGGTGTCGGACCGCATGAGGTCAAAGGACACATTGTATATCGGTTGGGAATATCCATCCAATTCAGCCGTGCGGGACCGGCGAGTCCGCTGACTTTTTGGTCACGTTTTGGCAGGGATTTTGCTGTGGTGGGCCCCCGGCAAAACTGGTAACCTCTCGCCCGCCCTGCATTGCATGGCACAATGTGGAATTCAATCACCCTGTAAGCGTGGAGTAGCGTCGCTTGGGACAAGCGATCACGCGGTTGACGCCATTCGAGGGCGGCAGGGATTACCAAACAGCTCGGGGAAACAAGCATGGTTGATCGTATTTGGGCGGGACTCTACCCGGAAGGTGTGTCTCAGGAAATCACCTACGACAAGTACAAGTCGGTTCTGGATATCTTTGAACATGCTTGCCGGCGCTATGCCGATCGGCCGGCCTTCACCAATATGGGCTGCACCATTACCTATGGCCAGCTCGACAAGCTGAGTGCGGATTTTGCAGCCTATCTGCAGAACCACACCACCCTGAAGCGGGGCGACCGCATTGCCCTGCAGATGCCGAACCTGATCCAGTATCCCGTTGCGCTGTTCGGTTCCATGCGCGCCGGGCTGATCGTGGTCAACACCAATCCCCTGTACACCGCCCGCGAGATGGAACACCAGTTCAATGACGCCGGCTGTAAGGCGCTGGTGGCACTGGCAAATTTCGGTGACCTGATCGAGGAAGTGGTACCCCGCACCGGCATCAAGCACGTCATCATCACCCAGGTGGCAGACATGCAGCCACCCCTCAAGCGCGCCCTGATGAACTTTGTCATCAAGCGCGTGAAGAAGATGGTGCCGAACTTTTCCATTCCTGGCTCTGTTTCCTTTGTGTCGGCCCTGTCCAAGGGCGCCAAGACCCAATTCGATCAGGACAGCCGTCCGCAGCTGGACGACGTTGCTGTGCTGCAATACACCGGTGGCACCACCGGCGTCGCCAAGGGCGCGATGCTGACCCACAAGAACCTGGTGTCCAACATGCTGCAGATGGATTTCATTCTGCGCACCCTGCGTCCGGGTCAGGAAGTGGCCATCACGCCGCTGCCGCTCTATCACATCTTCTCGTTCACCGTGAACTGCCTGGGCATGATGTCCCATGGTGCCAATATCGTGCTGATTACCAACCCACGCGATATTCCCGGTTTTGTGAAAGAGCTGTCCAAGCACCGTTTCACCACGTTCACCGGCCTGAATACCCTGTTCGTTGCGCTGATGAACAATCCGGATTTCAAGAAGCTGGATTTCTCAACCCTGAAAATGACTATCGCCGGTGGTATGGCCATGCAGAAGGCAGTGGCTGATCAGTGGGAACAGCTGACCGGCAACAAGGTGGCAGAAGGCTTCGGTATGACCGAAACCTCGCCGGTGGTCTGTGTGAATCCGCCTTACGCGATCCAGATCGGTTCGATCGGTATTCCCGTACCGGGCACTGATATCAAGATCGTCGATGAAGATGAAAATGAACTGCCCATCGGTCAGTCCGGCGAGTTGTGCGTGAAAGGTCCCCAGGTCATGAAAGGGTATTGGCAGCGCGAAGAAGCCACCAAAGAAACCCTGACCAAAGATGGTGAATGGCTGAAGACCGGCGATGTGGCTGTGCTGCAGGAAGACGGCTTCCTGCGCATCGTTGATCGCAAGAAGGACATGATTCTGGTGTCCGGCTTCAACGTCTACCCGAACGAAGTGGAAGATGTGGCCTGCACCCATCCGGGCGTACTGGAATGCGCGGCCGTGGGTATTCCGGACGAAAAATCCGGTGAAGCGGTGAAGCTGTTTGTGGTGAAGAAAGACCAGGCCCTGACCGAAGAGCAGGTGCTGGCCCACTGTCGCGAAGGCCTGACCGGCTACAAGGTTCCCAAGAAAGTGGAATTCCGCACGGACCTGCCCAAAACCAACGTCGGCAAGATCCTGCGCCGGGAACTGCGCGGCAAGTAAACTGCTGGTTGCATCCAAAGCCGAAGAAAGCCTGCCTCGCGCAGGCTTTTTTTGTACAATCCGCACCGACTTCAACCACGGTGCATCCTGTGTCCGACGCGTCCCCCGATCTGAAACACCTGCAACAGCAAACTCCGCTCTGTCTGAGCCGGGATCGCTATCGCCTGTCCCGACAGGTGCAGACCATCAGCGAGCGTCAAAAGCGCCAGCAGCCGGTAGACCAGGATCTGCAGAAGCTGGGTAACGCTATCGAGCGCTCCCGGGCGGCGGTGCAGGCCCGCAAGGATTCGCTGCCGCTACTCGAGTATCCTGATCTGCCCGTATCCCAGCGCCGTGACGATATCGTGGCGGCCATTCGCCAGCATCAGGTGGTGATCATCGCCGGGGAAACCGGTTCCGGCAAAACCACCCAGATCCCCAAGATGTGTATCGAAGCGGGGCTGGGGCTTACCGGTTTTATCGGCCACACCCAGCCCCGGCGACTGGCGGCCCGCAGTGTGGCCCAGCGCATCGCAGATGAATTGAAATCACCCCTGGGTCAGCAGGTGGGGTACAAGATCCGCTTTCAGGATCAGCTGGGCGAGCACAGCCTTATCAAGCTGATGACCGACGGTATCCTGCTGGCGGAAATTCCCAACGACCGTTTCCTCAATCAGTACGACTGCATCATCATCGACGAAGCCCACGAGCGCAGTCTCAATATCGATTTTCTGCTGGGCTATCTGCGGCAGCTGCTGCCGAAGCGGCCGGATCTGAAGGTGATCATCACCTCGGCCACCATTGATCACTGGCGTTTTTCCCGTCACTTCAATGATGCACCGGTGATCGAAGTGGAAGGGCGCACCTATCCGGTGGAGGTGCTGTACCGGCCGCTGCAGAGCGAGGGCAGCAGCGACGAAGAGCAGGTGGCCGACGATGAAGGCCAGATCGAAACCGGTATCCTGCAGGCAGTCAATGAAATCGTGCAGCTGGAACGCAGTCAGCCCAACCCGCGCCGCCCCGGCGATATTCTGGTGTTCCTGTCCGGGGAACGGGAAATCCGTCAGGTGGCGGAGCGATTGCGCAAGCACGGGCCAAAACACACCGAAATCCTGCCGCTGTATTCGCGTCTGAGTAACAGTGAACAGAACCGGATTTTCCAGTCCCACACCGGGCGGCGCATTGTGCTGTCCACCAACGTGGCGGAAACCTCCATCACGGTGCCCAATATCGGTTACGTGATCGATACCGGTCTGGCGCGGATCAGCCGTTACAGTTATCGCTCCAAGGTGCAGCGTCTGCCGATCGAAGCGATATCCCAGGCCAGTGCCAATCAGCGCAAGGGTCGCTGTGGCCGGGTAGCAGAAGGCATCTGTATCCGCCTGTACGATGAAACCGATTTTATCAACCGCCCCGAATTTACCGAACCGGAAATCCTGCGCACCAATCTGGCGTCGGTCATTCTGCAGATGCAGGGATTGCGATTGGGCGACGTCAACCGATTCCCGTTTATCGATCCGCCTGACAGCCGCCTGATCAACGATGGCTACCGCCTGCTGGAAGAATTGGGCGCGGTGGATCGCAAACGCCAGATCACGGCATTGGGTATGGAGCTGGTCAAACTGCCGGTGGACCCGCGCATTGGCCGCATGATCATCGCGGCGCGCCAATTCCACTGTCTGAAAGAAATGCTGATCATCGCCAGCGGCATGAGTGTACAGGACCCTTGGCAGCGCCCTCATGATCGGCAGGGCGCGGCAGATGAATCCCTGCGCCGGTTCCAGCATGAGGATTCGGACTTCCTCACTTACTGCAATGTCTGGCAGGAAAGCGAAAAACAGAAAGAGGAATTATCCAATAACCGCTACCGGCGCTGGTTGCTGGAGCGTTTTCTCAGTTATCTGCGCATGCGGGAATGGCAGGATCTGTATCGTCAGCTCAAACAGATCTGTCATGAGCTGGGCTGGACTGAAAATCAGGAGCCAGCCCGCTACGAAGAAATGCACAAAGCCATTCTCGCCGGTCTGCTGGGGCATGTCGCGGTCAAGGATGAGCAGAAGGGCTATCAGGCCGCGCGCAATCGCATGGTGCAGATCTTTCCTGCGTCTACCTGTCACTCCCGCAAACCCAAGTGGATCATGGCGGCGGAAATTGTGGAAACCGCGAAGGTGTACGCCCGCACCGTCGCACGCATCGAGCCGCAGTGGATCGAAGACGTGGGCGGCGATCAGCTGAAGAAATCCTGGTTTGAACCGCACTGGGAAAAGAAAGCCGCCTGCGTGATGGCGAACGAACAGAGCAGTCTGTTCGGGTTGATCATCAATCCCCGCAAGCGTGTCAACTACAGCACGATTGATCCGGTGCGTTGCCGTGAACTGTTTATCCAACATGCCCTGGTCGCCGGTGAGTACGAAACCCGTGCGCCCTATGCGCGCCATAATCGCGAGCTGATCGAATCCCTGGAATACCTGGAAAGCAAGTCCCGCCGTCGTGACATCCTGGTGGATGATCTGACCATTTTCGGTTTGTTCGACGCCATCGTTCCGGCGGATGTGGTCAACGGCGCGAGCTTCGAACACTGGCGCAAAAAGGCAGAGCAGAAAAATCCGCAGATCCTGTTTCTGCAGCGGGAGCAGCTGCTGCAGCCCCGCGCCGACGAAGTGTCGGAAAACAGCTTTCCGGATCAGGTCAAACTCGAAGGCGGCAAGATCCGCATCGATTACCAGTTTGAGCCCGGCAAAAGCCAGGACGGTCTGAATATCGTCACGCCGCTAACGCTCATCAATCAGGTCAGTGAAGAACAGCTGGAGTGGCTGGTACCGGGGCTGGAAAAGGACAAGGTCATCGCCCTGATCAAAAGCCTGCCGAAAAGCCTGCGCAAACATTTTGTGCCGGCGCCGGATTTTGCGGCCGCGTTTCTGCAGACCCAACCCAACCGGCAGCAGTCGCTCAAGGTGCAGCTGACGGATTTTCTGCGCCAGCATAAGCGGGTCGATCTGAAACCCGAAGACTTCGACGAATCCTCATTGCCGCTGTATCTGCTCGCCAATCTGCGGGTGCTGGATGATAAAGGCAAAATGCTGGCCGAAGGCCGCGACATTCGACTGATCAAGCAGTCCCTGCAGGCGGATTTCCAGGCGTCACTGAAAAACCTCACGGCAACGGAGTTGAATCAGGAACGCTACGATCACTGGGCCTTCGACGCGATTCCCGAAGTCTATGAAACCCGTAAGGGTGGGGCGCTCATCAAGGCATTCCCCGCACTGGTGGATGAAGGCGAAGGCGTGCGCCTGCAGCTTTTTGATACCGCCTACGCTGCGCGGCAATCCATGCAGAAAGGCCTGCTACGGTTGTTCATTCTGGCGTTGCCACAGCAGGTGCGCTATCTGAAGAAACAGCATCAGCTGCCAGAAAAAGTGGCGTTGCGTTATGCACCGTTTGGTGATCGCAAGGAACTCGCCGACGGTCTGGTGGAAAGTGCATTCAACCTCGCGTTTATCGCCAATCAGCCACTGTTGTGGAACCGGCAGGCGTTCGAACAGCGCCTGCAACAGGGGCGCCATCAGCTGGTGCAGGCGGCCCAACAGGTGGAGCAGTTGATAACGTCGATCCTGCAGCGCCACCACGACATTCTGTTCCAGATCAACAGTGAAAAATCCCCGGCGCGGCAGGACGCCATTGTCGATATCCGCTTTCAGCTGGAGCAGCTGTTTCCACCACACTGGCTGCAATGCATTGCGTTTGAACGGCTGCAGCAGTATCCCCGTTACCTGGACGGGATTCTGATGCGATTCAAACGTTTGCAGGGGAATATTGAGCGCGATCATCAATTCACGCGCGAACTGGATCGCTTGTGGCAACAATACCGGCAGCGCAAAGCCAAACATGACAAGGATGGCGTACTCGACGAAGCGCTCGACAACTGGCGCTGGGCACTGGAGGAATATCGCATCTCCGTATTTGCCCAGGGTATGAAGACGGCTTATCCTGTATCCATGCAGCGTCTGGAAAAACTCTGGCAAAGCGTCGCTGCATAAGCGTCTTTGTTACAGGGTCATCTCACATGCCGGTACGCAAGCTTGAGCAGTCGCTCATGGTCCCGCTACCCGGAGGGGATCAGCTTCACATTCGGCGCCTGGCGGATAATCCGGACGGGCCCCCTGTGATGTTGTTGCACGGCCTGCTCGAAGACGGCACTCTGTTCTACAGTCGGGACGGTCGTGGCCTGGCCCACTATCTGGCACAGCATGGCTTTGATGTTTTTGTGCCGGATTTTCGAGGCAAGGGGCGAAGCTGGCCGCCGGTATCCCGCTGGTCATCCTATCGTGTCAATGATGCGGTTACCCAGGACATGCCTGCCATCCTCGATGCCATTCAGGGCATCCGCGGCCTGCTGCCGGTGTACTGGTTTGCCCATGCCTGGGGTGGTGTGCTGGCCAGCAGTTTTCTGGCCCGTTATCCGGGCTATCGCACATCCATCAATGGCCTTATCTATTTCGGTACCCATCGGGTGGCAACCCGGCACACCCTGAGCCGTCTGGTCTGGGTGGATGCCCTGTGGGGTTGGGCCGGTGGCCTGTTCGCCCGGCTGCGCGGTTACCTTCCCGGGCGCCTGCTGCGGTTAGGTTCCAATAACGAATTCCACGGTATTCATCTGGACAGCTTCGGCTGGCTGCAGGGGCAACCCTGGGTCGATGCCGGTGACCAGTTTGATTATGGCAAGGCCCTTAGCGAAGGGCTGGATTATCCGCCGGCCCTGTATTTCGCGTCCCGCCAGGATCTGGGGTACTGCAACCCGCGGGACGTCAAGGCGTTCATGACCGAGGTGGGAGCCCACAACGGACGTCTGGTGATTCTCGGCGAAAAGGAAGGCAACCTACACAATTATTCACACATTGGCATGCTGACCCACCCCGATGCGACGCGAGATCATTTTCCTTTCATGGTAAACTGGATGCAGGAAATGAGTCGCCTGCGTTACGAGGCCATGCACGGGGATGATTCCCGTGACAGTGGTACCCATCGCTCCTCCGCACGCGGCAATTAAATCGTTATCCCTCGACGCCATCTGACCCAGAATTATAAAAACGCCGGAGGTCCAAGTGACTCAAGCACGTGATGCCCGCAAAGTTGTTATCAGCGGCACCGGGTTGTATACACCCAAAGAAACCATCAGCAACGCCGAACTGGTCAAGTCCTTCAATGCCTACGTGGACATGTTCAATGCCGAAAACGCTGCCGCCATTGCAGCAGGCGAGATGGAAGCATTGGCTCATTCCAGTGAAGAATTCATCGTCAAAGCCTCCGGTATCGAAAGCCGGTACGTGATCAACAAATCCGGTGTGCTGGAACCCGCGCGCCTGTGTCCCCGCATTCCGGAGCGTCCGGACGAGGAATTGTCCGTGCAGGCGGAAATTGCAGTGGCCTCGGTGCGCGAAGCGCTGGCCCAGGCCCGCAAGACGCCGGAAGAAGTGGATGCCGTGATCGTTGCCTGTTCCAATATGCAGCGCGCCTATCCGGCGATGGCCATCGAAGTGCAGCAGGCACTGGGCATTCGCGGTTTCGGCTTTGATATGAACGTGGCTTGCTCCTCTGCGACGTTCGGCCTGCAGACCGCCAAGGACGCCGTGCTGTCTGGTTCTGCCCGCTGCGTGGTCGTAGTGAATCCTGAAATCTGTTCCGCACACCTGGCCTGGCAGGATCGTGACTGTCATTTCATTTTCGGCGACGTATCCACCGCCATCGTGGTGGAGCGGGCAGAGACCTGCAAGAATCCGGATGCCTGGGAAATCGTTGGCACCCGCCTGCAGACCACGTTTTCCAACAACATCCGCAACAACTTCGGTTTCCTGAACCGTTGCGATGAAAGCGGGATCGGTGCCCGGGACAAGCTGTTCCGCCAGAACGGCCGCAAGGTGTTCAAGGAAGTGGTACCCATGGTGGCGGAAATGATCAGCAGCCACCTGTCCGATGAAAGCATTGATGTGGCGGCGCTCAGGCGCATGTGGCTGCACCAGGCCAACCTGGGCATGAACCAGCTGATTTCCAAGAAGGTGCTGGGTCGCGATGCGGAACCTGCTGAGGCTCCGGTGATTTTGAATGAGTACGCCAATACCAGCTCCGCCGGTTCCATCATTGCCTTCCACAAATACCGTCAGGATCTGGCGCAGAATGACATCGGGGTGATCTGTTCCTTCGGGGCGGGTTATTCGGCCGGCAGCGTCATCGTCAAACGTCTCTGACATCAACAGCGCCGGGGCCGTCCATGGTCCCGGTCACGCCACATTGAACTCGTCACCCGGGTTTGCTACTGTCGCTAGCGATGGCGATCACAAAAATAACAGCTGTCTGCAACCATTCCCGCCATCTGCTATCCAATCTATCTGTGCGATGCCCATGCTTTAGGCGTCTGACTTTTTCAACCTGGTAACAAGGAGAATACCCATGGCAAAGTTCCATTCACTGAAGCCAATCGCTGCTGGTCTGGGCCTCGCGGTGGCAGCCGGTGCAGCAACCCTGTCCACGTCCGCATCCGCTGCTGAAAATCCGTTTGCCACCCAGGCGTTGCCTGCGGGCTATCAGCTGGCCGGCATGGAAGGCAAGTGTGGTGAAGGCAAGTGCGGCGGTGAAAAGTCCGAGAAAGAAGGCAGCTGCGGTGCCAAGGAAAAATCCCAGCGCGATGCCAAAGATGCTGAAGGCAAGTGCGGTGGTGAAAAATCTGCAAAAGAAGGTAATTGTGGCGCCAAACCCAAGACCGAACAGGAAGGCAAGTGCGGTGAGGGCAAGTGCGGCAACATGAATTGATGGTCGCTGCACCGGAGTTCGCAGGTGGCTGTTTCCGCTAATCATGCAGTGCAGGGCGCCGGGCTGGGATTACGGCGCTCGATGCTCGGTGCGCTCGGCGATCTGCAGCCGGGCGCTATCGATTTCATGGAGGTGGCTCCGGAAAACTGGATCAACGTCGGAGGTCGTTTCGGCAAACAGTTTCGCGCGTTGACCGAAGCCTATCCGTTTGTGCTGCACGGGCTGTCGCTTTCACTGGGCGGGCCCACGTCGCTCGATACTGCGTTGGTGCGTCAGGTTGGCGAGTTTATGCAGGTTCATGGCATCGAGCTGTATACCGAGCATCTCAGCTACTGCAGTGACGATGGTCATCTCTATGACCTGATGCCGATTCCCTTCACCAGCGAAGCGGTCCATTATGTGGCGGGTCGTATTCGCCAGGTACAGGACATACTGGAATGTCCCATCGCTGTCGAAAACGTCTCCTACTATGCAGCGCCAGGTCAGGAATTGTCGGAACTGGAATTTCTGCATGCGGTGTTGGCTGAAGCCGACTGCCGGCTGCTACTGGATGTGAACAATATCTACGTTAACAGCGTCAATCATGATTATGACGCGCTTGAGTTTCTTCGGCAGATACCCGGCGAGCGGATTGCCTACATCCATGTCGCCGGTCACTACCGCGAAGCGCCTGATCTGCTGGTCGATACCCATGGCGCTGACGTAATTGATCCGGTGTGGCAATTGCTGGCCGAGTCCTACCGGCAGTTTGGTGTGAAGCCGACGCTGCTGGAGCGGGATTTCAATCTGCCACCACTGTCCGAGCTGCTCGGCGAGGTAGAACAGATCCGGCAGATCCAGCAGCAACATCGATCTGGGCTGGAAAGGATCGCGTGATGCCGGATTCTCAACGTCCCCATTTCCAGCAGCTGCAATATGCTTTCGCTGCCCATATCCGCGATCCTGAGCGACAGCCTGCCCCCGGCGATGTCGATGATCGCCGCATGAAAATCTACCGGGAGCTGTTCTACAACAACATCGAGAGTTTTCTGGGTAACGGCTTCCCGGTGTTGCGCAGTTTGCTGCCGGACGAAGACTGGCATGCCCTTGTACGGGATTTTTTCGTCCGCTATCGCTGCCAGACGCCGTACTTTCTTGAAATCAGCCAGGAATTTCTGCGTTATCTGCAAACGGTGCGACAACCTCGCGCCGACGACTTTCCATTCCTGCTGGAGCTTGCACATTATGAATGGCTGGAACTCGCGGTGGATGTCGATCCCGACGAGATTCCGCTGACAGGGTATGATCCGGGCGGGGATCTTGTGGCAGAGCATCCGCTATTGTCGCCGCTGGCCCATGTTGCGGTTTACGAATACCCGGTGCATACGATCAGTGCTTCCCACCGGCCTGACGGTCCAGGTTCGCAACCGGTCTGCCTGGTGGTCTACCGTGATCATCAAGACCAGGTGCGTTTTATGGAAATCAATGCTGCGACCGCGCTGCTGCTGGAGTTGCTGCAACAGGATCCTGCATTGAGTGGTGAGACTGCCCTGCAGCAGGTTGCCGTGCATCTTCAGCATCCAGTTCCTCAGCAGGTGCTGGCCGGTGGTCGCCAAGCCCTGGAGCAGTTGCGGCAGGCCGGCATTGTCCTGGGTACCGTACCGGCATCAGCCTGAAACGCTGGTCTGCTTTGTATTGTCGATGTCGAAACGCTAGAATCCGGCGTTCGACTCTGTGTGCGAGGTTACAATGAGTAAGTGGCTTAAACTGGGCGTTATCCTGCTACCGTTGGCAGTCAGTCCCCAGGTGCAAGCAAGCGAAGAGTCCGATCCGTGGGAAGGTTTCAATCGCGGTGTTTTTGCGTTTAACGACACGCTGGACAAGTACTTCCTCAAACCGGTAGCCACCGGGTACGACCGTTTCACGCCCCAGGTTGTCCAGACCGGTATCGGCAACTTTTTCAGTAACCTTGGCGAAGTATCGACGATCATTAATGATCTGCTGCAAGGCAAACTCAAGCAGGCCGGACTCGACAGCACCCGTTTCCTGGTTAACACCACCGTTGGTATCGTCGGTCTTGTTGATGTGGGCTCCCGTATCGGACTGGAGCAACATGATGAAGACTTTGGTCAAACGTTTGGCTATTGGGGAATGGACTCCGGTCCCTATCTGATGCTGCCTCTGTTGGGTTCCAGCACCGTACGTGACGCCTTCGGCCGGGTGCCGGACTATTACATCTCCGTTTATGACACGGTCGACGATGAATCCGTGACACTTGCATTGCGAGGTCTGGATATCGTGGATACCCGGGCTGGCCTCCTTGAGGTTGAAAAGCTGGTGGCGGGCGACCGCTACACCTTCTTTCGCGAAGCCTATCTCCAGCGTCGTGCGTTCCAGGTGCGCGACGGCGCGATGGATGACGCCTTTCTTGAAGAGGATGACGGGCTGTTCGATGACGATTTCGAAGATGACAGTGCGGATGACGCCAGCGACGCACCCTCGGATACCGAATCGGACTTTTAATACTCTATAAATATCAGATAGATAGCGGTTTTCTCCGCTGTTTCTCACCCGGTCGCCTTCCTGTATACTGGCCTGACAACAACAAGAACACCTCTGTCCAGGAAGGCCCAATGAATCGATATCTCCGCCTCGCCACCTTTGTCACCGCCGCTGTCTGTGGTACCTCGGCAATTGCCGTCACACCCGAAATTGTTTCCCGCGGCTGGAAGGCGCAGGTCGAAATGAACGGTGACGGTAACGCGGATGTTGCTGTCACACGCCTGCGTGAGATCACCGAGCTGCAGAAGGTGGTGCTGCAGAACACCGAATTCCACGAGCAGACCCAGCGCTTTATCGACGAACTCTGGGCATCCCTTGAATCATTCAATCTGACCCGTTATTACAACCTGCTGCCGGAAACCGATGGCGAATGGCGTCAACTCAAAGTCTATGGTGCCCGCAATGGCAGGCTCTACCAGGTTGGCCCCATTGCCGAGCAGGTGGGGTTCAATCGGTCCGGCCAGGCCAGCGCAATTGGCGACTTTTCTGCAGTGATCAAGGCCAGGCAGGTCGAAGGTGATCTGGGCACCCATTACCTGCTGCAGAATTCGCTGGAGCTGGGTACGGGTCAGATGCAGTGGTCCTCCGTGCAGCAGGCCGCCCAGGAAACGCTTCGTCTGGTGGTGGATGGTGATCCGGTTTTCTCCAGTCGCGAGCAGGCTGCCATTGCTCAGAGCTATCGCGATAAAGTCATTCGCATGAATCCCAATCTGGGCAGTGAGGACGTGGATGTCATTGCGCCGCTGTGGGCTGCATTCCCGGCACTGTGGGATTTGCTGGCGCAGATGGGGCGCATTGAAGATGTCGTGTATCACGATCTTGATCAGGGCTATCGCCAGCTCAAAGCCTCTTTCGTGATTGATCCCGAGCGCATGAAGGGCAGTTATCCTGCCATCAGCAACCATATTGTTAATATGGACCGGCTTTTCCATGGCAGCCTGCGGCTGTCGGATGAGCGCGGTGAACTGCTGTCAGGCACTATTGATAGCCGAACGCTGCGCGGACAGATTCAGCTGTTTGTCACGGATGGGCGGGTTGTTCCGGTGAAGGGCGGCAAAGTGTTGATGGATGCACCGCCTATTCCTGATGGACAGCCCTGGAACTTTACGGCGCAGATGGATGGCACTGTGTCGGTGCTCGGTGTGGTAACCCATTTGCAGAATCTCAAGGCAAAAGTTCAGTATCTGTCCGACAGCGACGGTGTGAAAGTGGTGTCACAGATTACCGAAGTGCCCGACATCACAGTGAAAGGCAACGCGCTCGGCATCATGCCCACGTCGATGATCAATGTGGTATTGCCAAAAAATCTCGATGAAATCATGCGTGAGTTCATGGGTGTGGCCTGCAAGGGCAACGATGGCAAGGGAATTCTGATTGGTGCGCACTTTCAGCAGGCCGACAAGGACAAGACAGCCAGGCTGATTGTGAAATCGGCGTTTGAGGGATTGGATAATTTCTTCGTACGCTTTGGCATGGGTATTGTCAGCGACCGGGTGATTCCCGATCCCAAGGTCTCGGAAGAACTGCGTCGCTTTGCCTTCGATGCGCAGGACGCTTTCGTGCGGGACCTGGATGGATTCGCACGCATCGCCACGTTGTAATGAACCGCAGTGATGTAAAAAAGGCCCGATTTCCGGGCCTTTTTTGTTAACCGCAGATCTTGCGAATCACTACACCGAGTCGGAACATGTGCAGATCCGGTTCCGGGATCACGCGAACAACTTCAACCACCGCCTCCAGTGGCGCGAAATCCGGCCCTTCCGATGGAATCGTGACTTTCAGGCGATCACCCATTTCAAGCTTCTTCTGGGTTTCGAGCAGCATTCCTGCACCGCTCAGGTTACGGCAGCGACCTTCGTAGCGTTCCTTGCCGTCACTTTTCGTGAAGGTGACCATGGTGTCCACCTTCATGCGAATGAAATTACGTTTTTCTTCGTAGTTCGAACGTTCTGACAAAATCATGCGTCCTCTCTCGCTTGGCACTGCCTTATTGTTTTCATTTCAGCGGGGAAGCTAGTACCCCACGCACATTCCTTCCTGAGTATATCAAAGCCGGTCAGGATGGCTACGATTTTTGGGTCAATCAGTCACCTGCCTGAAGGGGGCTCTGCGGGTGGCTCCTGGTTGCAAATGGCAGGGGCAAGGAGTACTTTTGTCCCACGTTAGGCGATTTGACTAGACAACATTGGCTTACTCCCAACTTTCCATCAGGACCGACAAGCGCCACCCATGAAGTTGATGCCGCACAGCAAGCAGGATGGCGTTGTCCTCATCATTGATCAGGAGCCGGAACAGCGGGCTTCGATCGCCGCGTGGCTGAGCCGTGAGGGATTCCAGGTTCATATCGAGACCAGTGGGTTGACCGGCCTGGATTACTGGCGCGAGAACCAGCCAGCGGTGGTTATTTGCGATGTGGAAGTGCCCGGTGTCGATGGTCTGGAAGTGTTGCATCAGATCTCTGGCTCGGACACGGAAACCCAGGTGATCATGCTGTCCTGTGCCGAGGATATGGATGATGTGCTGGCAGCGTTGCGGCTGGGTGCCGTGGACTATCTGCTCAAGCCGGTGAAGGATCGTGCCGTTCTGGTGCACGCAGTCAATCGCGCTTATGAAGATTATTGCCTGATCGTGGAAAACCGGCTTTATCGTGAACAACTCGAGGCCAAGAACCGGGAACTGAACGAGAGTCTGCGCCTGCTCAAAGAAGATCAGGAAGCGGGGCGGGCGGTGCAGCTGAAATTGCTGCCGGAACCGTCCAAAGACTACGGTAATGTGCGGATCGAATACACCATTGTCCCGTCGCTGTATCTGAGCGGCGATTTCGTCGATTATTTCCGGGTTGGCCCGCACCAGATCGGCTTTTACCTGGCGGATGTTTCGGGCCATGGAGCCTCATCCGCGTTCGTGACGGTGCTGCTGAAGACCATGGCCAACCGGATCAAGCAGCGCTATCGCGAGGATTTTTCCAGCGTTAAGACCCTGTTGCCGGCGGATGTGGTGCAGCGGGCCAACGAGGAGCTGATCCCGTTGGGCTTGGGTAAACATCTGGCGATTTTCTGTGGTCTGATCGATTTGAGTGAAAACACGTTGTTTTATTGCAGCGCGGCCCACTTCCCGCCACCGGTATTGGTTACAAACGGTAAAGTGACCGCCCTGGAAGGTCGCGGCCTTCCGGTGGGGTTGTTTGAAGGGGTAAGCTATGAAAATCAAAAGGTTAGCCTTGGGGAAACGTTTGACCTGGTGATCTTTTCCGATGGCGTGCTTGAAATGATGCCAGAGGGGAGTGTGGCGGAAAAGGAACACCGCCTTATGGAAATGGTAGGTAAAGGGATTCATAATATTGCACAGCTTCGCGCACATCTCGATCTGGACGGTCAGCAAGCCGTTCCTGATGATGTCGCCATTATGACAGTCTCTTGCAGGGCAGTTACGCACCAAAATGGCTGAATCCACTACTGGCAAAGCAATGTACGCCGTCCATCAAGGTACGTACGTCCTGAAACTGATCGGGGAGATCCGGGTCCCCATTTGTGCGACGCTGGACGGTTTCATCGAAACCATCTTTCAGGATTCGCAACTGCATTCCGTGCTGATCGATCTGAGCGAGACCCATGTGATCGACAGTACCGCGCTGGGGCTCCTCGCCAAAATCGCTATCCAGTCCAGCAAACGTCTGAATCAGAAACCCTGCATTATCAGTACCCGCCCGGACGTGTCCCGCATTCTTGATTCCATGGGATTTGATCAGGTCTTCAACGTGATCCACGAAGCGCCCGTGAAGAGCCCGCAGATGAGCGAAGTGCCGTCCCGCAGCTGTTCCCAGGGTGATGCCTGTGAAAAAGTGCTGGAAGCGCACCGGATTCTGATGGAGTTGAACGAGAAAAACCGCGAGACGTTCCGCGATGTGGTAGCCGCGCTGGAATCCGACCGGATTGAACGCGCAAAGGACGTACCGCCCTGCCAGGATGCAAAGCGGCATCTGATGTAACCCCTCTTACTTGCCTGCCTTACTCAGCAACAACTTTTCCAGCGCGATCTGATCGATAGTGAAATTGCGGATGCCTTCCGCCAGTTTCTCGGTCGCCATCGCGTCTTCATTCATCATCCAGCGGAACCGCTTTTCATCCAGTGACAGCTTCGGCTCGGTCGGGTGTTCGCCGATAGGCTGAAGCCGGCGGGGTAGTTCGTCACTGGATGCTTCGAGTTCTTCCAGCAGCGCCGGTGAAATGGTCAAGCGATCGCAGCCGGCCAGGGATTTGATTTCCCCGGTGTTGCGGAAGCTGGCGCCCATGATGATGGTGCTGTAATCATGCTGCTTGTAGTAGTGGTAGATACGGGTAACGGATTGCACGCCTGGATCGTTGTCGCCACTGAAATCCTGTTGCGGATGCTTGCCTTTGTACCAGTCGAGAATCCGGCCGACGAAGGGTGAGATCAGTGTTACGCCGGCTTCCGCACAGGCCACTGCCTGGGCAAATCCGAACAGCAGGGTCAGGTTGCAGTGGATACCTTCCTGTTCGAGGATGCGTGCTGCCTGAATGCCTTCCCACGTGGAGGCGATCTTGATGAGGATTCGATCGCGCGACCAGCCGGCAGCTTCGTAGCGCGCAATCAGGCTGCGTGCCTTGGCAACTGTTGCGGGGGTATCAAATGAAAGCCGGGCGTCGACTTCGGTAGAAATATAACCGGGAATGATATTCAGGATTTCACTGCCGATGGCCACCGCCAGTGCGTCGCTGGCTTCCTGCAGGTTGAGCTGGCCGTTCTGCATGGATTCGGCGACGGTGTTTTCCAACAATGCCTGGTATTCCGGCAGGCCTGCAGCTTTCAGCAGCAGGGAAGGGTTGGTGGTCGCGTCGGTGGGTGCGAATTTGCGAATTGCCAGAATGTCGCCGGTGTCGGCAACCACGGTGGTCATGGCGCGAAGCTGTTGCAGTGTTGTACTCATAAGCATCCTATTGCGGAAGGCGTTCCAGTATTACTCGCCAGTGTGACTGTCTGTTGTCGCCGGTGCCGACAGCACAAATTCGGCGGCGGCGCGGATGACCTCACTGTTGGCCCCAGGCCGGTGAGCGTGCTCGCTGATGTGGCGTCGCCACTGGCGTGCACCGGGGCGGTTATGGAACAGACCGATAACGTGTCGACTAATATAGGTGAGTTTCGCGCCCTGTGTCATCTGGGTGTCGATGTAGTCGCAGATCTGTTCCACCAGTTCAGCATCGCCCGGTACTGGATGATTGTCGTTGAACAGGCGGCTGTCGACATCCCGCAACAGCATCGGGTTCTGATAGGCGGCCCGTCCCATCATTACGCCATCCACATGCTTCAGTTGTTCTTCGCACTGGTCGAGTGTGAGCAGGCCGCCATTAATGACGATGTTCAGATGGGGGAATTCCTGTTTCAGCAGATGCACGCGCTCGTAGTTGAGCGGCGGAATATCCCGGTTCTCCTTGGGGCTCAAGCCATCCAGCCATGCCTTGCGCGCATGCACGATAAACGTGTCGACACCGGTCGACGCGACGGTCGCGACAAAGCGCTGCAGGTCTTCATAATCATCCTGATCATCGATGCCGATACGGCATTTCACCGTTATCGGGATCGAGACGGCATTGCGCATCTGGTCTACGCAGTCCGCGACCAGCCCTGGTTCCGCCATCAGACAGGCGCCGAATCGCCCGGACTGTACGCGGTCACTGGGGCAGCCCACGTTCAGATTGACCTCGTCGTAGCCGTAGCCTTCGGCGATACGTGAGCATTCGGCAAGGGCGGCGGGATCGCTGCCACCCAGCTGTAGAGCCACGGGGTGTTCGACGGGCGCAAAGGCCAGATGCTGGTCGCGGTTGCCAAACAGGATGGCGCCGGTGGTGACCATCTCGGTGTATAGCACGGCGTGCCGGGTCAGCATCCGATGGAAGGCACGGCAGTGGCGATCGGTCCAGTCCAGCATCGGCGCAACGCAGAAGCGGTGATTGGGGAATTTTGATGACATATCAGTGGGTTAGCCTGTGATCTTTGCGTAACGTCGGGTTCGGAAATACGCGAGGACCAATGGTATCACACACGCCTAGGTCCGGACATTTTGTAGCCGCTAGCCACAAAAAGAGGGGGCTTCCTATTCACTCTTGATAACATGCGATTGCATACCAAGATTGATCTTCCCGTCGGCACTCACGATGGTGCTTTCAACCCGGTCACCTGCCTTGAGATATTCAGATCTACGCTGCTGGCCTTTCATGAAAAGCGCCCATTTTTTGCTTTCCGGCAACAGTGCCGACAGGCGGATTACTGCCGGTGATGGCAGGCCCAGTGCGCAGCCGGAGGGTGTGCCGGTCATCACGACATCGCCGGGTTCGAAATTATGGATCTGTGAAAATTCAGCAAGCGACTCTGCCGGTTTGAATACGAGGTTCGCGGTCGAATCCTGCTGGCGCACTTCATCGTTGACGCTCAATTTGAGCTGAAGCGAGTTGAGGTAGTGCATTTCAGTGGCATCGAGCAGGCAGAGTACCGGGCCAAGCGGGCAGAAAGTGCGGTAACTCTTGCCTTTATGAAACTGCATCTGCGGAATCTGGACATCCCGTGCCGAAACGTCGTTCCCGATACAGATTCCCGCAACGAATTCATGCAGGTTTTGATCGTTGATGTCCACCGCGCAATCTGTGCGTTTACCCAGTACCAGTGTCAGTTCGATTTCATAGTCCAGCAGTGTGACGTGGCGCGGCTTGATGATCACGCCGCTGGGTTCGTGAATCGAGGCCGTTGACTTGGTGAAGAACATATTGAACTTCTTCGCATCCGGATCCACACCGGAGTCGATCATGTGCTGGCGATAGTTTGCGCCCTGGCACAACACCTTGGCGGGTGCGGTGATGGGGGAAAGCAGTTTGACTTCCGCAGCATCGACTGCCCTTCCTTTATTTTCGGCGGCCGCCCGGATCGGGGCACGGCCATTTTCCAAAAAAGCTTGCGTAGTGGTGCAGGGAATATCCAGTGGATAGACTTGCTGGTTATCGAGCATACCCCACTGAATCACATCAGCGTGTTTGAAACGTACAATATGCAGTGCCATGGTGAACTCCCGGTGTCAGGCAAACAGTTTTGCCAACGTAATCAATTTGCGTATGGTGAGATCAGGGCTGTGTCGCAGATGATGCAGCATTGCCCGCAGGTTGGCTGGCGTCATGCGGGGTTTGGTGAAGCTTGCGGGCATGGTTTGGCCCCATTGTGACATGGCGTCACGACTGACATTGTGAACGCCCATGGGTGCGTCGGCCGTAAACACATCACCATCGCAATAATGTTCCAGTTTGAATCCCCAGGCATCCTGCCAGTAATCGAAAATCTGGCTGCCAAGTATATGGCGCCCGATACCCCATGCATGTTGCCAACCGCGCTCTCTCAGCACCCGTTGCCCCATGCCCACAGCGTCAGCGTCCACCAGCTCATAGGCGCTGTGACTGTAGCAGGGCATGAACCCTTGTGCCATGGCCAGGGTGTGGTGATCGGCGGGTTCGTCGCCCAGATCCAGCCGCATGAACACAACCCCCGGGGAGCCGTCTGGCAATACTTGTACGTCGCTTGGAATGAAACCGAAGTGACGGGTATACCAGGCGCAGGTGGATTGAAAATCCGCTACTTCCAGCACCACGTGGCCCAGCTTGAGTACCTCTGGCGGCGCAATCGGTGGTCGTTGCGTCGCATTAATACGCGGCGTCTTTGACCCCACGTTCAAATCCAGCACCGGCCGATGGTCAAGGGGTGCAACTTCAGCCCGTCCGGTCACCGCTTCAACGACAAAGCCTGAAGGATCCTGCAGGCGTACACAGTGGCCACCACCGGGTGATTGCAGCGGATGGACACCTGTAGCACCCGGCAGGGTAGTCAGCGCTTTCAAGTCATCGAGACAGTCAACCTGCAAACCAAAACCGATAAACCTGGGCCGCTCTGCGCGCGAGGCCCGGTAGCAGAACGGTGCGCTGTCCGCGCTACGCATGTACAGGGTTTGTGCGTCCCGCTGCGCAGTTACCAAGCCAAAATCCAGCAGAAAACGTTCCGCTTTGTCCAGGTCCGGTAATTCAAATGACAGGTATGCCAGCTTGCGCGCCTTAACCGTCGGCGTCGGGTGTCGCTTGGGCTGCGGTGTGGTGAGTTTGGGGAGGCTGGAGTCTGCCATTCGTAAGAGTCGTCCTTTGGTGAGCAGTGTTGGTCGGCAATGGGGTGGTGATGTAAAAAATAACTCAATATTGAAATATATGTCAATAATAGCCAATAATGATTTGCCGCGGGCGCTGGGCCCGGCAAGCATTTTCTGCGTGGTGCATTGATATGAAAGAGAAAATTGACTGGGATTCAGAATCGGTAGTGGATGTGCTGGTGGTGGGATATGGCCCGGTTGGCGCCGCGCTGGCCGCGCTGTTGGGACATTTCGGCGTGAGAACGTTAGTGATCGATCGTAATCGCGACATACTGATGTTGCCACGAGCCATAGCGCTGGATAACGAAGCATTGCGTATCCTGCAAATGGTGGGGCTGAATGATCAGAGCTTCGAGCGGATCGGGATTCAGGAGGTGCGGATGCACTGTCCTTACGTTGGCCAGTTCGGCAGCGTCAATACCAGTGGCACCATCGATTGCCATCCCAAGCTGGTGACGTTCTATCAGCCGGATCTGGAACGTGCACTGCGTCAGCAGGTAACAGCACAGGCTTCCGTAATGATTCAGACAGAGACTGAATTGGTAGATCTGCAACAGCAGGCGGAAGGCGTTATTGCCATGATCAAGAGCGTCGATGGCAAGGAGCACACCATTCTGGCGCGTTATCTGGTGGGGGCCGATGGCGCCAGTTCGCGGGTGCGTGGATTGATTGGTCAGGCATTCGAAGGGGAGACTTATGCGGAAGACTGGCTGATTGTCGATGCACGCGGGCGAGAGGACAACGCAATCGACCATGTTGAATTTATTTGTGATCCCCGACGCCCCACGCCGCATATGCCCGCGCCCGGTGGGCGTGAACGCTGGGAATTCATGTTGCACCCGGACGAAAAGCGCAGCGACATGGAATTGCCGGAAAAGCTGGCGGAAATACTCGCGCCATGGTCGAAAACAGAGAAGATCCAGATCGAACGTCAGGCGATATACCGGTTTCATGCGCGCTGTTGTGATGTGTTTCAAAAAGAGCGTGTGTTTCTGGCCGGCGATGCGGCGCACATTACGCCGCCCTTTGTGGGACAGGGGCTGGTGGCAGGATTGCGCGATGCTGCCAATCTGGCCTGGAAACTGGCGTGGGTGGTACAGGGCAAGGCTGGGACGAACATTCTGCAAAGCTATGACCAGGAGCGACGCCCCCACGCCCGGCAGATGATTGATCTCGCCAGGTTCATGGGAAAATTGGTGATGCCGACATCCGTTATGAGAGCAGTTGCGTTGCACGGTTTCATGCGGGCTGTCGGCCTGATTCCGCCGCTGCGGCGCTATTTTGAAGAACTGAAAATCAAACCGCCGAACCGCTTTTCGAAAGGCCTGTTCCATGCAGGCAAAGGCAAGGGTTTACTGCTGCGGGGCGCCCAATTGCCGCAAGACTGGCTACGCACATCGCAGGGTGTGCAACTCAGTGACGATGTGCTTGGACAACGATTGGTACTGCTGGGTATCGGAATCGATCCGGCCGCTGGGCTGGATGCGGCAACACGTAAGGCGTGGGAAGCTGCTGGAGGTGGTTTTCTGCATCTTGGGCTGCGTGGGCAGAGCAGTACTGGTGATACGGCATTCGCCGAAGCGATGGGTAATGCCTTTGTGATGGGCGAGCCAAAAGGTTGGCTTGTGGTGGTGCGCCCTGATCAGGTGATGATGCTCGATGGGCCGCCCACGGATGCTTTGCGACTGGTAAAACGAACATTGGCGATGCTGAACGGCTGAAAATGTGTCAATATTGAATATGTTTTAATATTCGTCAGCAATGTGGAAAACAGCAGTATGGCCAAGAAGCCCAATGTAATTGCCACACGTCTGCAGGACCAACCGCAGACCAGGGGTTTCAAGAAGAAAGCACGAACCCGGCAGGCGCTGGTGGAGGCAGCCATGCGCATCTATGCCGGGAAAGGTGTAGGGGAGTTGCAGCTCAACGAACTGGCGGAAGAGGCGGCCGTTTCCAACGGCACCGTTTACAACTATTTCAAAACCCGTGAAGAGGTGTTGCAGGCGGTCGGCATCGAACTGGCTAACCAGTTTTCCCACCGCATTACGGCCGTCAGTCAGGGGATCGAGAATGGCGCGGAGCGCCTGGTGGTGGGTGTTCGTATGTTCATTCACCAGGGACGCAAGGACCCTGTGTGGGCCAGCGCTGTGGTGCGCGTTTTTCAGTACGACAAAAACATCCGTTCAGTTGTAGCGAATAATTTGCGGGGTGATTTGCGGCTGGGTCTGCAGCAGGGTCAGCTGCACTACCAACAAGAAGAAATTGCCATGGGACTGGTGGCGTCGGCGACGATCGGGGCCATGACAGCCATTCTGGATGGCTTTGATCAGCCGGAGTGCGATGCTATCCTTGCCGAAATGCTGCTGCTTGGGCTGGGTATGACGCCTGCCAGGGCACGCCGTGTCGCCGGTTTGCCTTTGCCTTTGCCTGAGGCTCATCCTGAGCCCACCGCACCGACAATCGAAAAACGCAAGCGAGGACGGCCACCAAAACAGGCGCTGTGAAGGGGTGTGTCGTCATCGCCACCAAGGCGGATGGCTAAGCCACCGTGTTGCTGGCATTCCGCGTTGCTAATGGCGTTCCCTTCAAGTGTCGTCCTTGCCCTGGAATTTCTGGAGGCATTGGTTGCAGATCACTGCGCCTGATTTGGCTTTGACCATAGCATCTGCCTCAATAAAGCCCTTTCCACAGAATGAGCACACGCTGGCGCTGTCGACTACACCGGACAGATTCTTTTCATGGCGATTTACTGAAAAACGCTGCTCGCGTGCAAACTGAGCAACGATAGCCTCGAGTTCCCGACAAGCACCCTCCTGAGACAAAGTGCCGGCGTCTACTTCGCGAAATTTTTGCAGAAACGCCATTTTCTCCCGCGCTGACAGTGTGTTCCAGAGTTCTTTCGCCTTACCAGTGAGCCTGGGCTCATCACTCATACTATGACTCCCGGATTTTCATTCAATACAGATCGTCATCTATAGATGCTCGAAATGTTGTCGAAAATCAACTGACTATTTTGTATCAAGTCCAGTTGCGGGGCCGTTAACCGTTAATTTAATTGCTCCGCGGCATATTATGTGTCCATGCATACTGCTGCACACACTCGCGAATGCGCCATCCCTGTTCAGTCCGCACCAGCAGATCCCGGTACCACAAACCAATGAAACTGACCTGATCCGAGCCATCCGCCAGACGATTGATCATCATGACCTGCGCAGCCGTCCTTGCCCGTACACCGTCATCGCAGGCTTCCAATAGCTGCGTTGATGTCGTGTGTTGCCAGGCCGGCACCGAAGCGGCAACCTGCTGCAGAAACGTCACCAGCGTGGCCACATCACCCGTCGGCCCACCAAAGGCCGAAAAATCCACCGTAGCATCGGGATGAAAAAGTCCTGCAAAGGCGGCCCAATCCCGGTCATCGAGCAGGAAACAGTACCTGGCTAGCACATCCTGAATAGCAATACGATCTTCCTGAAGCAGCGGCATCATGTGTTCCTTCCCAGCGTGTCGGTACTTGGTGAATAATCAGAGCATGCCCATTGATGTACCCACCGGCATCCTCTCCATCTGACTATTTACACAGCCTTGTGTGTTCTAAAACTGCAGCAATTCCAGCACCGAAGTCGTCGCTCAACATCTATCCTGTTTTTACAAGATCGCCATCCGAACGGGTTTTCGCACTAACGGTAGTGCCGTATTCTGTAGTGCATTCGCCTGGAGGTGATACCCATCAGCAGGGAAACCTACAATGACCAAACGCACTACCGAAGCCAAACTTGATCAGCTGGGCAACCTGAACGTATCCAGTAGTGACCCTGCTGCACTGGCTGCGCTCAAAAAAGCCTGGTCCACGCCCTGTATGCCTTGGATCACGACGGAACTACTGCTGCGGACACAGGTGCTGGCGGGCGATGGGGACGCCTATGTCATTGGGGCAATGCCCTCACCAGGATGCATTCCTGGCGCTGAAGCAGGCTTATGAGGAAAGTGTCTTTGAAACGGCGCGGCGATATTGCCCGAGGGCATTATCCTTGCTCCGTTCCCGCGAAGCCCTGGATTTTCTGCTGGCTCTGTTGCCGCAGGTGAGCACCTCAGAGGGCGCGTTTATTGTGGAAGCCCTCAGTATTCATAAGCATCGGCAGGATATCCGGGAACGCCTTCGGGAAGCGGTGGCGGGGTCAAATTTCAGTACGTTGCGGGTGATAATGGAACAGCATTGGGAAGGGTAGGCGGGTTATCCGTTCCCGATGGAGCTAATACGGCTATCAGTTGCGCGCAGTTCCCTCCGTTTAAATGGACAGCGCGGAGACAAATAAAAAGCGATTTTCAGGTAGGTCAGGGCGGTTGGCATGCTGGTTTTGGGGTGTCCCTGTTGGTTGGCTCACGGGCATTGAATTAAATAATGATTCATACGAACTATTACTCTGTCCACCTTGGTTACGTATGATGGCGTTCAAAAGTAGCAGCGGGATGACTTCCAGCGTCCGCCTGCACTTACAGAGGTCTTAATCTCGTTGTCTTAAAAAGGTCAAGGGAATGATAAAGGTTGCGCGAAGCTGCGTTGTACTTCTGGTGATTGGGTTAGCGTTGGGCCTTTCCGGTTGTAAATATCAGAGTGGCCGAGTTGTTGATAACGCTGGTGCTCCCATTCCGGGACTTCTCGTCCTGTTCGCCACAGCCCAAGGCGAAGTCTTTGAGGAGTTCACCAACTATAAGGGGGAGTTTTCTTATCCCCTGTCCGAGCATCCCTTGGCAATGCTGACCATCGACGCACCCGGCTACGCGCAAATTACCGAGCGCCCGGGTAAGCGGGGCACCTTTGTATTGCAGGAAGATCTTTCCAGTGACAGCGACGAGGATCTGTTGTCCGACCTGGAAGAACTGGCGCTGGGAACCGACCCCAATGATCCTGACACAGACCATGACGGTTTGCCGGATGCACTGGAAGCAAAAATCATGGCGCCAGAAGCCATTGTGGCGATGGGGGTAGATCCCCTGCACAAGGATCTGTTGGTGGAAGTCGATTGGGACGGTGAGTATCCTGCGTCAAAGTTGACCGATATGGCCATCAATATCTTGAAGACTTCATTTCAAAACGCACCGATCAACAATCCCGATGGTAAATCCGGTATCAACTTCATTGTCGATCAGGGTGAATTGGGCGGTGGCAGCGGCGATGACAATTATCAATTCTCTCCATCGCGACAGTATATTTTCTATCACACGATGGCTGAACATGATATTGATTCGTTCTTTGGCTATGCGGATTTGCCCGGCAGGGACGCAAATATCACAGGAGATTTCAGTGTATTTGGCATTGGTGAAGGTTTTGTCGAAGCCATCGTGTGGATGCACGAACTGGGACACAATCTTGGCCTGATGCACGGGGGCAACGATGACATTCTGTGCAAACCCAACTATATCAGTGTGATGAACTACAACCCTTTCATGGCGTTGTCATTCACCTATTCCAGTGGTAACCGGCCAACGCTTAACGAAGATGCGCTCGACGAAAGCCAAGGCATCGGATTCGGCCCGGTGGATTGGAACAACAATCACAAGATTGACGCCGGTTTGGTGTCGGTGGAAATCGATGGGCATACACCTATCAATATAGTGCAGTGGATATTGAATGATATCAATCTGTCTGCGCTGCCATTGGACCTGGCGCAGGCACTCGATCCCGATCGCTGCATTTCTTACTACCCAGCGACAATCTTCCACGATCATAACGACTGGGTGGTGGTAGAGGATCGCCTGGATGACGATCTGCCTTATGTTATGCAGGTCATGAAAGCTGGGGCAGGCGCCGCATTTGCTGCCAATTTGGAAACCAGCGTTATCACTGATAGATTTGAATTCCCCACGCAGTTTATTGAGCTAACCAATGTTATGGGCCAGCAAGACTGATCATCGATCCGTCACCCGATTTGGCCCACTCCGCTCGCACGGCTGCAATATACAAAATAGGTAAAATTTGGCAACGAAACTCGTTTGCCACCTTGTGTGCTGACTACTTTTTATCTTTCAATTGGTGCAGACCTGATTTATCAACTATTTGGTTTGTGGATCGTGCAATAGCTGTTACAGGCGCATCAACAGTTTTTAATATCTGGTTTGCGACTACCAATTGCCACACAAACCTCGAACTAACCTGCTGAATGGCCGCAACAGATCAATTGAACCGGCTTTCGCTGTAACGACGGTGCCGTATCCAGTCAGCGCATGGGTTGCCGTCGGTTTTTGAAAACGGCGACCAACTGTCAACAGTTTGGCCACCATTCTTTCATCCAGGAACCCTCACCAATTCCGCCGCACCCGACGCGCGAGCGGTTGAATCTTATAACGATCCAATCCCATGCGGGCGTTATAAAGATTCTGTGCAAACAAGCGCAAGAACTTGAAGAAATCCTGCTTGTTCTCAAACCAGTATTCACCAAAATTGGGATCAAAAAAGCAGGCATCTTCTCCGCGCGCGCCAATCCAGGCGGCAACGGCGTGTCCGCCTCTGGGCCCCTCCAGCGCGATCAGGGCATAGGCGCCGGATACTTTTTCGAGGTCGTCGCTCATGCCTGCCCAGTTCACCACGTGTCCCCGCGTTTTGGTGTTGCGGGTTCCCGGCAAACTGTTTACCTCAACGGCATTGGCGCCGCGCCCTATATTCATTCGCACCGGTACTGCGTATGAGGTCTTCACTTTGGCAATGTCGTTGGCGGGATTGGCCAGCCAGATCAATGCGTCGTCCATCCTGCCTCGCCACTGCTGCTGGCTCTGTTTGATGATGGCCAGAAGCCGGGTGTTGAGCGGTATAAACGAGTGGCCGTTGTTAATGGCAACTGCGCCCAGGTGATTGA
Source organism: Gammaproteobacteria bacterium (assembly GCA_041395845.1). Taxonomy (GTDB): domain Bacteria; phylum Pseudomonadota; class Gammaproteobacteria; order Pseudomonadales; family Ketobacteraceae; genus Ch67. The sequence goes on along the minus strand of JAWKZS010000002.1, from coordinate 26,638 downwards.
CGAGGGAATCGTCCCAGGCGTGGTAGCGAATCCAGTAGGATGAAAGTGCAAGGCAAATGCCCTGACCCATATCCACGCCACCCGCTCTCGCCATGCGTTGAACGGGGGGAAGGCTTTGCGAAAGATCCCACGTGCAGTAACCGTTGTATTGCTTTGACAGATAGTCGATGAGTTCGTACATAAGTTTCTCCTTGCTGGCGAATGATGATTGATGTCTCGTTGCCAGATATACGGAGCCCATACGGGAAAAGTTGCACAGGGAGGAGAATTGGATTGTGTGAATATTACCAAAAGCGCAGACCGCAACTTTTTCGATCAAGTCGACGTAAATCCCTGTACATCAACTATCAACGAGTGAAACAGGGGTTCTACTCATGAAGCAGTCAACGTTGAAATACCTAAGCATGATCTTTCTGGCCAGTGTTATGGCTGCCTGCGGTGGCGGAGGCGGCGGGGGAGGCGGAGATGATGACAGGGGCGCACGCAACACCGCACCGGTTGTCAGGGTCGTGTTTCCCCCGGCCAGTTCGGTGACCGATAGCGACAGCATTGTGGTGCGGGGCACAGCGCGGGATGCCGAGAGTGACGGCATCACCCGACTGCAGGTTAACGGGGTGAATGCGGTCAGTAGTGATGGTTTTGCTACCTGGCAGGCAACCGTTCCCCTGACATTCGGCGTGAATTCGCTGGTGGTCGAGATCGCAGACAGTCAGCAAAGTGTTGATCGGGCGGCTGCCAGCGTCAGCGTCAATAGGCAGGCGGAGTTTTTGAGTGATCTGGGGTTAGGGATTTTCGATCCCGTTGGCCAGCAAATTCTGATGATTGATGACAGGCTTCTGGCTTTGTTTGCGATGGATGCCGGGAGTGGCGAGCGTCGGCTGATTTCCAGTGAAGAGCGTGGTTCTGGGCCCCGCCTGCCTAATCCCAGTTCCATTGCCCTGGATATCGGGGGTAGCTGTGTGGCGGTGCTGGCGGGGGCAACCCGTTGTGCATTGTTGATTAACGATAATGTGAAGACAGTGCTGGCCATCGATCTGGACACGGGCAATCGGGCAGTGCTGTCGGGGCCTGAGCGTGGCATCGGGCCGGAATTCGGTTTGGTGCAACGCATCACGACGGATGCCAACACCGATTGCAGCGCGGTGTTACCCGCTGCGATTAACTGCGCACTGATTACTGACCGCAGCAGCCGGGCCTTGTTTGCAGTGGATCTGGATACCGGCGACCGGGCCGTTGTTTCATCCGCCACTCGGGGAACCGGGCCCAACTTCGTAAACCCCACTACGATCACCGTGGATACCGATAATGTCTGTGCCAACGTGATGGCGGGGGCAGTGAACTGTGTGCTGGTTGTGAATTTTTCAGGCGACTCGGTGTTCGCAGTAGATATGGCGACGGGTAACCGCGCTGTACTCTCGGGTGGCAGCCGGGGCGCCGGGCCAAACTTTGTTTTTCCGGAAGCACTGGTGCTGGATGTCAGCAACAGTTGTGCAGCGGTGCTGCCGGGCACCACCCGCTGCGGATTGGTAGTGGAAGGTAGCAATGGACAACCGGCGCAATTGTTGGCGGTTGACCTGGAAACCGGCGATCGCGCGATTTTGTCGAACAGGGAACGCGGCCTGGGTCCGGATTTTGGCGCTCCGGATGCCATCATGTTGCATGTCATCAATGGTTTCGCCCTGATGACGGACAGAAATTACGATGCCTTGCTGACGGTGAATTTGAGTTCGGGTGATCGCGGCTTTTTTCCGGATCATCGTGCGGGTGATGGTAAGGATATGGCTCTTCCTGTTGCGTTGTTGCCTGTCAGCAGTGACGTCTGTAACGCAGCGCTGAACGACGTCAGCCGCTGCGCCATAACCGTCGATGCTAATGGGGGCGCGATTCTGGCAATCGATCTGGACACAGGGAATCGGGTTGTTATCGCCAGCAATGAGCGCGGCACGGGTGTTGAGTTTTCGTTTCCACGCGCAATAACCCTGGCCGATGAGGTGCTGTGCAGCAGCTTACTGTCGGGCGCGACGCACTGCGGAATCGTGGCGGACGCAGGTCTGCGTGCATTACTGCTGGTTGATCTTGGGGCAGGTGATCGTGTGCTGTTATCCGGCGAGACACTCGGCAGTGGCCCGGCGCTTTCTTTTCCCCTGGGAATTGCCCTGTCACAGGATTGTGGCGGCAGTGAACAGTGCGCCCTGGTGCTCGATTTAGACAGGCTGGCGTTGTTCCGCGTGAATCTGCAAACCGGCGACCGCGTTATTATTTCTGATGACGATACCGGCAGTGGCCCTACGTTCCAGCTTCCCACCTCTGTACTGGTACTGGAAGACTGCAATACGTTTCTGTCCGGTGCTGATCATTGCGCACTGATTACTGACCTGGATGCTCGCGCTGTGTTGGCAGTGGATTTACAGACGGGAAATCGGGCGGTTGTGTCCAGCGGCAGCAGCTTTGTTGCCAATCGTGGTAACGGCCCTGCATTGGAAGGCCCCATGGCGATGGTGCTTGCCAACAATGCGCGTTGTGCAAACGTGATCAATGCTGCTTCGCGCTGTTTGCTGGTGAGCAATGCCGCTGGGGAATTGGGTGATGCAGGGGTGTTAATCGCGGTGGATATCGACACAGGCAACCGTGGCCTGTCGCTCGATGACAATGCGGGCAATGGGCCGGCGTTGCCACTGTCCCTGGCGTTTTTCATAGATGAAGCGTTCAATCTGGGCGTATCGCTTGACCCCAACTTCCGCGCACTACAAGTGCTGGATTTGGTGACCGGTGAGCGAGTGATAACGGCCTGGAGCGGCAGGAAGGAAGTGGTAGCGTTTCGGGAGGATTGATACGCGAAGATCTTCGTGGATATTGCGGAGCTGGTAGGACGCGTTTGGTACCGTTAAGTTCTTGGTCGAACGCGTCCACTGCCATCACGGCATGCAAAGGCAGGGGTTTTCTGTCGACAGGACAATTGGATAGATTATGGACCGGTTTCCTAGGATAGGATTTCGCCGAACAAGGGCTTTATTGGTCCTATACCTCATCGGGATGACTAAGGCGTGGAAACAAGTCCCGCGCTTAAGCCATGCGCCTTATCCTGATGTGCTGGTCTATCGTGCTGTCAGCGATGGCCGCGCGCTGCAGACAGGAATTCAGATGATGACTGCAGATACGGTGGAATTGCCATTCGATCAACTGCGCCCCCATGGCCACTACCGCGTACAGGAGCGCCCCGGATATATCCTGCAAAGCAGTTCTCACGGTACGCTTGCGATTTCGCTTCAGCATCAGGGCCGTCAGTCACTCGCCCTGCTGCCGGTGGAATAGGAAACCGTCATGGCCTGCTGTTTTTTCATGACCATGGTGCTGGGATCGGTGTATATCGCAGTGTCATTCGTCAAACGCTTATTAAGCGGATCTGTTGGCAGGTCACAACCGGAAGCGCAAGAGTGGCAGCGCCCCCGGTTGTAATCACCGCATTCAGAATGCCCGTCGTTCGTCCGCAACGTACTTTCCGCTAGCTCTTCCAGCCTTCCACTTTCACACACAGGCCTTTCGCGAGAATACGGCTGCCGGGTGCAGTAACGCCGGATTGCGTTTCTGCAGATACCAGCAAGTATTCAGCGTTGGTGATCAGCCCCCATTGCTCTTTGGTTAGCGAGGTTTCCACGCGTTTTTCAAGCTGTACCGCACCCAAACTGGCGACACTGCCATCCTCGCGTGACACGGCCCACAACTGTAAATGCTGATCTGCATTCAGCTGTGGTTTTTCCAGCACATCCAGTGCCAGCACACGGCCCTCTTTGGTCAGCGTCACCACCATGGAGGGTTGCTCACCTTCACTGTTGAGCACCGCCACATAATTGATAATCGCCGCTGTTGGCGTGGGAACAGGCCCCGGCAAACTGAGCATGACGCTGGCCACCAGCGCAAATGACAGCGCAGCCGCCGACAGATATTTGTAGAAATTCAGGCGTTTCATCAAGGTGGCAATCAGCGGATCAGCAGCACCGTTGATGGCATTTGAAATGGCCTGCCAGGTGGATTTTTTCGGCGCAACCGCAGGTGTGGATTGATGTAACGGCTGCAGTTTTGCTTCCCACTGGCGCACACGGCGTGTCAGTGCGGAATCCTGGCGCATCAGGGCTTCCATACGTTTTCTGGCCTTGCCACGCAGGGTGCCCGCTACGTAATTGGACGCCAGCAGATCCTGCAGTTGCGGATTTTGGTATCTCAGTGGTCCAGACATTGGGCTAACCTCGCCAGGCCGCGCTTGAGCCAGGATTTGACGGTGTTGATCGGTTGGCCCACATGAATGGCAATATCTTCACGACTATAGCCATAGTAGTAAGCCATCAGAATGGCATTCTTGTTCATCATGTCCAGGGTGCCCAGACATCGTTGCAACAGGCTGTCGGCTTCCCCTTGCAATAAACCTTTCATGGGTGATGCCACGGTTTCTTCACCAAACAGTTCCTGCACTTCTTCAAACTGGTCGCGACGTTTCTGTTCGCGATTTTCGGATCTGAGTTTATCCAGGGTGCGATAGCGCAGCAGCGAAGTCATCCAGGTCATGGGTTCACTCTGGTCGCGACGATAATCAGCGGCGTTGTTCCAGATTTGCAGAAACGTTTCCTGTAACACGTCGTTGCTGAGATCATTGTCATACAGAATTTTGCGGGCGACGCCATTGAGCCGGGCGGCGACCTTGTCATACAGCTGCTGCAATGCTTTCTGATCCTTCAGTGCAATGCGCGCCAACAAATGCGCGAGCAGATCCGCTTCTTCCGTTTGCTGGTCTGCCATGGTTGGGGTGGTTGCCATTGTCACCTCTGAATGCCTTGCGGAGGCCGGGAAAACCTCCGCAGGGGGTTGGGTAGGTCTACTGAACTGTAGCTACTGAATCATGCTGGCCACATAATCAGGAATCTGTGACAGATCAACGACGGTGGCGGGCGTGGTCGTCAGATCCAGCACGGAGATTCCGGTCTCGCGATCAGTGCACACCAAGTATTCCACATTTCGCGTGCTGATAGCCACCCGCAGGCCATCATCATCAGTACGCAATCCCTGATCAAAGGCGTTGGCCACACCGCGCAGCGAAAAACGCACCAGATGATCCAGATTCAGCGCTTCGAACACCTCGGGATCATCGGCCGCTGGCAGCACTGTACAGAATCCTGGCGAGCCAGACACATTGATGATCGGTTTGTTATCCGTATCAAGGAAAATGCCGTCGAAATTCTGGCTGCCGGCGCCTGGGCTGACATTAAAGAAAGGTGCGCCTTCGGTGTTGCCATCGTTGTCCTGATCTTCGCCCAGCAGGCCCAGCACCAGTACATCCACGCCGTCGCCACCGTCGAAGAAGTCACTGCCATCACCCGGGGTCCAGATAAATACGTCGTCGCCAGCGTTGCCGAACGCACGATCCCGGTTATCGGAGCCGAGGTTGTCGCCGTCCACGCTGGAATTGAAATCCTCGGTACCGCCGATCATGATGTCGTTGCCATCATTGCCCACCAGCACATCGACTCCCAGCGCTCCAATCATTAAGGTGTCGATATCCCGGGCAGCCTGCAGAATATCACCAGCACGTAGACTCTGGTTGGTGGCTGCGCCCGGGCCACCGGGATTCAGCGATAACAGCGGCGAGCTTTTGCGATTGGCATCGTTGCCTTGCAGAACTGTAAATGCGGGCACTACATTCTGCGGGTCATCATCACCACCCCGATCCGGACTGGAACCACCGCTTGAGCTTCCGCCTCCACATCCAGCCACGGTTGCCAGCGTGGAAAGCGCCACCATCATCACGAAATTTTTTTGTACGTTGTTCATGTCAAATCCTCTTATGGAATTCAGTTGAAAGGCCGGCATCAAATGCCGTTCACCATACGGTAGGCATTGGCAGGCAAATCACTCACGCTGACTTTTCCGGCGGGAGTCTGGCGCAGATCCAGCACCTCGATCACGCCGCCATCCCGCGATGCGCACACCAGATATTCGGTGTTGATCAGATGCACGGATATGCGTCCCCCGGTATCGAGGGTAGCAGGATCAAGAGTGGGATCGGCGGCCAGTTGTTGTTCGAAATTGTTGGCCACACCGCGCAACCTGAAATGCACCAGATGATCCAGATTAAGCTCTTCCATGCCGGGAACCGTGCTATCCAGCACTTCGCAAAAGCCCGGTGTCGCAGCTACATCAATGGCCGGCAAGTACGTCACAGGGTCGATGAAGATGCCATCGAAATTCTGACTGCCCGCGTTGGGTGGCGCGGTAACCGCAAAAAATGGCGCTCCGTAGGTATTGCCGGCTGCATCCTGCTGCTCACCAATCAAGGTGATGATCAACGTATCTACACCCTCACCGCCGTCAAAGAAATCATTGCCGTCACCGGGCGACCACAAAAACACGTCATCGCCTTCCTGGCCAAAAGCCCGATCACGATTAAACGGATTGAAGTCTTCGGTGCCGCCGACAAGCACGTCGTTTCCTTTTCCGCCAAACAGAATATCGATGCCCAGGCCGCCGACTAGAATGTCGTCCTGTTCGGTGCCTTGCAGTTGATCACCAAACTGCAGACTTTGATCGCCACCGCCGTTGGTGCCACGATTGGCCGACAGTAACGCGTTGATCTCGGGTGCCGGTGAGTTGATGCTGTGAAGGTCGGTGCCCACAATCGTATCGGCACTGGCCATGGGGACGCTGCAGCACAGAATGGCCGCAGCCAATGTTGAGTAATGAAATTTCATAAAACGTTTTCTCCAGATTCAGGTTTATCGATGTTGAACGACGCTGTGTTAACGGCCGTTGCAGGCAATACGACGGCAGGCTCCACCGAGTTGCGGTAATTTTTCACAAAATGTTTTTTTGCGGATCTGCAACTTCCCGCCGACTGGGCTCGTATATGAGGTGAACCCAAGCACAGACCTGACTTAGGAGAACATCATGAACACCACCAAGACTTTCGCCTGCGCATTGCTGATTGCCTGCCTGACTGCACCCGTTTATGCGGCACCGTCCTCTTCCTGGGGTAAATCCGACAAGATGGGGAATGTCGCTGAAAAAATTGAAGACAAGCAATATCAGGCCGCCATCGACGAACTGAAAGCCATCGTGGAAAAAGACGCAGACAACGCAGACGCTTTCAATCTGCTGGGCTATTCAAACCGCAAACTGAAGCGTTACGAAATGGCGGAAGAGTATTACGGGCGCGCCCTGGAACTGGACCCGAAACACAAAGGCGCTATGGAATATCTGGGTGAACTGTATGTGGAAACAGATCGTATGGACGAAGCCCACTTGATGCTGGCACGACTGAACGATGCCTGCTTTCTTTCCTGCAAGGAATATCGTCAGCTGAAAGAGGTGATTGAGCGCAAGGAACAGGGCCTGGATTCCGACGCTCAGTAATGATGGTTTTGAAATGCGGCCCTGAAAGGATTCTCCCGATAGGGCCTTTTCCTTTTTCCTTATTTTATTCCTTCGTCAGCAAAGCCAGACGCTGCTGCCACGCAGGCTCTACCGGCAGCAGAACCAGCGTTGACAGCGCCTCCATTAAACCCGCTGTATCGAGCATTTGCTTGACCGGCTCTGCTCCCCGCGAGCGCACTGTCAAGCGGTAATTCAGCAGAGAATAACAGGTATCTTCTGTTGTGCTCGCCACCATCAGGTTGTGCCGAAAAGGGACTGGGGATGACGGGAGGTATGCCAGTTGGTCACCTCGAAATCGATCTCGGGCACTGTTTCGCTGCCCGGTTTCCTATGATAGGATTTTATCGAAAATGGGCTTTGTTTTTCCTGTGCCTCGAAGCCGGCCCAAGGCCCCTGGCGGCAGTTGCAACTGGCATTGCAAAGTGCAGCTGATTCGGTTGGTTCTTTTATTTATTGGTTTTGGTTCAGGGAAACGGGCTCCTGACTGAATCGACTCATTTTGATGGACCCATTTCCTTGAAAAAACACTACACATTTACCGCGCTTATTTTTCTCGCTTCATCCTCCTGTTTTGGCACCTTACAGGCAGCCAGCTTTGACTGCGTCGGCGCAAAAGACCGACTGGACAAAGCCATTTGTGATGACCCGGATCTATCCATACAGGATGAGGTAATGGCATCCAAATACAGATCATTGCATTCAGACAAACTTATTGACCAGAAATTGCTTTTGAAAGAACAGCGCACCTGGCTCCGTCGCTCGCGCGCCGAATGCGGGAAGCGGAGTGACATCGCCAGCTGCCTCAAAGAGGAATATGGAACCCGTTACGCGGAACTGCTCGCTTATCCACACTCAACGGAAAAAACGCCGGCCCAGCGGCGATGGAGAAACATTCACGATCGATGACATGTTCGAAAATTATATCGTTGAATTTATTCTTTATGAGCATTGCGGCAACGGCGCGTGGTGCGAAGGTGCCGTGCGTGTGATCACTTCTGAAAAAAGCACGCACAATATTGTGCATGCTTTTCATATGCAAAACGCTTTTCTTGACAGACAAGGGGCATTCTCGAACAAACTGGACACAAACGAAAACAGCGCACAAGCAGTTGACATCTTCATGTCCGATCCCGATCAAAGCGGCATAAGAAATGTCACTATACCCTGCTCCTTTCCGGTACAGTACAGCTACAAAAGAGCCCGCTTTACTTTTGACACAATGTCGGGACAGTTCTCTGGTTACACAGGTTGTTATTGAGATCAGCCCTGACCGCAGTTCACGCAGCGACACCAATGCATGCAGCCCTTATCTGTAACGTTTTTCTGGGCGCAATTTCAGCCAGCTGGGTGGAATCCGTTTTGCTTGGGCAGGATCAGTACCGGGCACCCCAAGAAAAGTAGACAAAAGCTAATGACATATGTCTGCTTTTTCAGATCGGACGTGAAAAATTCACTCCTGAGCGAATGGCAGCTTTTCGCCCAGATCCGAACCGCTGTGGATTAGTCGAGGATTTTTTTGAGCGCCGTTCTTTGGCCAAACGCCCCGTGGCCGGTAGTAGGCAGGACAGAGAGGCGTTGAGTAGTTCCGATGCCTGGCGAGTGTAATGAGCGCGTGATCAGGCAGGCGGTACAGCGTCTGTCTGTGCTGGATGTTTCAGCTCTGCATGACAGGTGTTGATGGCGTCTCTATCCTTGCGATCATTCATCAGTACCTGGCTCAGATCCTCCATGCGTTGGCGTACTGCTACGCCGTAGGACTTATCATCACCCCACAGGTTTGACAGAATGCGCAGGGATTCCTCGTCGTGCGCCATGAATAACTCTCCGGCTCTTTGAGCCAGCTCGGAGCTGTTGCCGAGGACTCGTAATGCCTGCACGCCCAGATTGAGCGCGGAATCAAAAGTCTCGCGCCGGATACCCGCGATATTCATTCGCATCAGTTCGTACGTGTGGCGCCGATCCACCGCCCGCGCCAGAATCTGCAGATTGGGAAAATGCCGCTGCGCCATTTTGATGATATCCAGTGACTTGTCGGGATCATCAACCGCCACCACCAGCAGACGCGCATCAGCAGCACCGGCAGCCTCCAGCAGATCATGCCGGGCGGCATCGCCATAAAACACCTTGTTACCAAAGCGGCGCAACAGATCAATCTGGCTTGGGCTGTGATCCAGAATCGTCAGGCGGTAGCCTTGCGCCTGCAGCAGACGACCGATAATCTGGCCGAAGCGGCCATAACCGGCGATGATCACTTCACCTTCACTGTCGATGGTATCCGCTTCGGTGGAACTGGACTGAGCTGTGGCACCGAACCAGCGCTCATGCATCACCAGTAGCAGAGGTGACATCACCATCGACAGCGCTACCACCACCGTCACCAGACCGCCCAACTGCACATCGAAAATTCCCAGCTGCGAACACAGCGACACCAGCACGAACGCGAACTCACCGCCCTGAGCCAGTGCCACCGTGAACAACGTACCCTGATTGCGGGAAAAGCGAAACAACACAGAAAGCAGCGCCAGTACGGCCAGTTTCACCAGCACCAGTGCAACCACGCAGGCAACGACTGTCAGCGGTGCGTCAAGCATCAACTGGAAATTGATGCCGGCGCCCACCGTGATAAAGAACAGCCCCAGCAGCAGGCCTTTGAAAGGCTCGATATCCACTTCCAGTTCGTGGCGAAACTCACTCTCGGCCAACACCACGCCCGCGAGAAACGCCCCGAGTGCCGGCGACAGCCCGATCGCATTCATCAATACGACAATCGCTACCACGATCAATAATGACAGCGCCGTGAATACCTCGCGAAGGTGAGACTCTGCCACAAACCTGAACACCGGTGCGGAGATGGTCTTGCCACCCGCGATGATCAACGCTATCGTACCGATGGTCACCAGCACCTGCACGTACGTGGGCAATTGACTGATCCAACTGCCGCCATGATCATTCGACGGGGCTATAGAACCGATTGCCAGCAACGGCAGCAGCGCCAGAATGGGAATCACGGCGATATCCTGAAACAGCAGCACCGCAAAAATATTCTGCCCGGTTTGCGTCTTCAGTTGGCCCCGCTCAGCCAGCGACTGCAACACGATGGCTGTGGACGACAGCGCCAGCGTCAGCCCCAGTGCCAGATTGGTCTGCCAGGGCTGATCGGTGCTCAGGATCAGTAACCCGGCGATCACCAGTGCAGTCAAGGCTACCTGGGATCCGCCTAACCCCAGAATGGGCTTGCGCAGCTGCCACAACCGGCTGGGCCGCAATTCCAGGCCGATCAGGAACAGCATCATCACCACACCGAACTCGGCAAAATGCATCACCTCGGTCTGATCCCCGACGAGTGCGAGGGCAAAGGGGCCGATCAATACGCCCGCGATCAGATAACCCAGCACCGATCCAAGTCCCAGACGTTTCGCGATAGGCACAGAAATCACGGCGGCGCACAGGTAAATCAGAGCACTGGTGAGCATGACGGGTTCCTTGGGGCAGAGGCGGCTGAGGCCGGACAATAGTGGAATCTATTATAGGGTTGGCGGATGATTAAAGTATCCCCGGCAATTCTTTGTATTTATCAATGTTCAATGCTATAGCCTGTTGGTCAGCTAATATTTTATGGAGTACAACATGACGGACTATGCGGCCTATCATGCATTCTTCAATGAGCGCATGGACATGTTCAAGAACGCTCTGGTGACACTCAGCCTTCCCAGGCAGCCACCGTTTGCGGCGCTTCATTATTTGCGTGATTTGTTGGGTAGCGGCGGCAAGCTTGAGGATCTTGTGATTGATATCAAAGACGTTTTGCTGAATTCGGCAGGCCGCAAAATCAGGATGGCTTATAGCCTGCCCGCAGAACCCAGGAAAGTCTTAAGCCTTGATCAACGTCTGATAGATGCATTTGAGAAGGTCAAGGAATCCTATGGAAGTGACGGTAATGAGAGAATCAAGGGAGTTGCGGATTGTTTTTTGATCCATGAGCTGCTCCACTTTTCGCAGGGGATGGGTTATGGGCGGCATTCCGGTCTGGGCGGTCAATCACCAAACACGCTGTTGGCACTCGATTACCAGGCAGATGCACTATCGGTTGCCACGTTGACCCAGCTAGCGCTTCTATGTCCGGAGGATTTCAGTCGAAACCCTGACGTGCCCCTTGATGCCGACACCGCTTGGAGCGCGTACACAGATTCCATCGAGTCTGCTATTGGCCAGATGGAGGTTTTCACTCACCAGATTAAAGCCAATCTTGATCGGGTAGCAGCGTCCGAGGTTGCGTTTTCGCTGGACAAGCTGCAACGCACGGCCATCTGGCAATACCAGTATCACCGTGCTTTGCGCTTCAACCGTAATCGGACATTGGCAGATTTCCAGATCTTGGCACAGCCGACGCTGCATTTTCGTAATATCGAACTTGCCTGGGCAGCTGACAGAATGTTGCTGACAAAGCACTGGCCTGTAAATGGAGAGCCCTCGTTGTTCAACAGGGCATTGAACAAGGACAGCGGGTATGTGTTACAGCCTAACGGCGCACCCTTTGCGATTTTGATGGCCTCATCGCAGTACGGAACGTCGCGCTTCGCCCGCATCGATTACACCACGTCTGATGATCACAAAAAGCTGTTTGAAGGATTGTTTGAAGGCGATTTAAACAAATCGAAGCCGTTCTTCGACAAACTGTTCAGTCAAGAGCCATGGCTGATTGGATTCAATGATGGAGACGATTATCCAAGGCCTGGAGAAGGCGGCGGAGATGATCCTTCCGGCCCGCCATATGACGGTGGCAGTGGCGGGACGCTGGTAGACATGAGCAACGACGAGCGACTTGATCTGGTTCAGAAATATATGAACCACAGTATGTTCCCGTTGGTGGTGTTGGAGTGGGCGCACTCTTCCTGACAGGGTCACAGACTTGATCGGTCAGTTTCATTTAAATACCACATGCCGCTGCGTCTCTCGACAGGTGATAACCCATTACGTTGATGCCTGCTTCGCCCTGTAAGCGGAAAGGAGCTGTCAATGGGTGAGTTATTTCCCCGCAGCCAGTTCCTTTTTCACCATTTTTACGGTTGCATCGATCATTTTGCTGATGGATGCCTTTGCATCATCAATCGATACGTCAGGCCTGGATAGCCACCATTGTGCAATGGCCTCGCCGGCACCGAGCAAGCCGTATGCCAGTGGTTCCACAATCTTGCGTGCAGCGGCTTTGTCCATGGCGGCTGGCCGCAGTTCCGCGAGCGTGCAAACCGCAGCCACCATTACCTGCTGACGATATCCTGCAATATTCATCTGATCAGCTTCTGCCGTTCCCTTGCCAGAAAACACCATGCGCCAACTGTCCCGGTAATTGTTGACGAAGTCCATGAACACTGCCATGGCAGCATGCAGGCGCTTAACCGGATCTTTTTCGTCGCGAACGGCGATGATGGCGTTTACCAGATAATTTCCCGCGCGGTTGATCATGGCTGCGTAGAGTCCTTCCTTGGACTTGAAATAGTTGTACAGCATGGGCTTGGTTACGCCGCAGGCGGCGGCGATATCATCCATGGATGTTGCGTCGAAGCCCTTTCGGCCGAATTCAACGGCGGCGACTTCGAGCATTTGCAGTTCGCGCTCCTGGCGGGGCAGACGCTTGGCGGAAGGTTTTTGTTGTTTTGGGGACGTTGGTCTGGGCATGAATGCTGGCTCCTTTCTGTACAGATAATCATAACATCTTGACACCAACTTACCATGTGGTAACGTTCGATTAAGTTACCCGTGGGTAACATATGTTTCGTTGGTCCGAGTCTACAGAGGGAACCCATGACAATAGATAACGAAAGCGGGCTGGACGGCATCGACCTGACTCGCTTCAAGCGCCTGCAACAACTGGCCTATCTGTGTGCCGAAACCGTTGCCACCGAACTGCGTCCCGGTATGACTGAACGGCATGCTGCAAAACTGATGAAGGCCTGGCTGCTGGATCACGGGGTCGATGACTGGTTTCACCAGCCGTTTGCATGGTTCGGAGACCGAACGGCGTTTCGTGGATTCAGTGGTTTCAATCCGCGTTTTTATCCTTCTGGCCGCGCGCTGGAGCTGGGCATGCCGTACATTCTGGATTGCGCGCCGGTCATGGGCGGTGCGGTGGCCGATATTGGTTATTCCGGCTGTCTCGGCAACAACCAGGTGCAGGAACAGTTGATGGATAACCTGGCGCAGCATCGCGATCTGATTCTCGAATTGATCAGGCGGCGGGAATCGATGGCAGAGGTGAGTCGGGCGGTGGATCGCCTGTGTCAGCAGCAAGGGGTTGAGCCACGGCATAAAGCGTATCCTTTTTCGGTGCTTGCCCATCAGGTGGGCCCGTTGGCAGAGAAGGGTGGTTTCAGCGTTGCGCGCTTTGGTGTGCGCAGTGTGACCTGGCTACTACGGGCTGGCATTGAAGGCCGGCGCAAGGGGCAGTCGCCGTTGTGGAGCAGCGCCCGCCGTTCCGAGCATCCGCCGGCCACTGGATTGTGGGCGGTTGAGCCCCATCTGGGCCTGGGGCCGGTTGGTGCAAAGTTCGAAGAGCTGCTGGTCATCACGCCGGACGATGCCTACTGGCTGGATTATGATCTTCCGCATGTGCGGCGCTGGCGCGAACGTCGGCTGACCGTGGCAGCCTGATCATGCTGACGACATTTCAACTCGATGTTGGCGGTGTCAGTCTTGCGGTGTACACCCAGGGCTCAGCGGACAATCCGCCTCTGTTGTTGGTGCACGGCTATCCGGATGATCACCGCGTATGGGATAGCGTTGCGCAGGAGCTCGAGCGTGATTTTCTGGTGATTCGCTACGACGTCAGAGGCGCTGGAGCGTCGGACGCGCCACCTGCGACGACTGCCTATCAGCTGGAAATACTGGCAGCAGATCTGAATGCGGTACTGGATGCCGTCAGCCCTGGGCGTTCTGTTCATCTGGTGGCGCACGACTGGGGCTCAATTCAATCCTGGGAAGTCGTAACCGATTCAGACCTGAGCAGGCGAATCGCTTCGTTTACCAGTATTTCGGGGCCTTGTCTGGATCATATGGGGTTCTGGCTGCGCAGCCGTTTACTTCCGCCATTACGGCTGCACTGGATACAGCTGCTGGGACAATTGCTACGTTCCTGGTATGTGATTCTGTTTCATTTGCCGGGAACCGTCCTTGCGTGGCGTCTCGGAGTGAGTCGCGCGTGGCCCTGGCTGTTGCAGCGCACAGAGCATGTAACCGTTAGCGGACGAACGGGGCAGGCGCGCGATGGGGTTAATGGTGTGCGACTGTATCGTGCCAATTTTCTGCGCCGCCTGTTACGGCCCTCCGAGCGTTTTACCGATGTGCCGGTACAACTGATCGTTCCCGCGAACGATCTTTTTGTAAGCCCCCATCTTTACGATGATCTGCACCGTTGGGTACCCCATCTTTCGGTTCACCAAATGACAGCAGGGCATTGGTTGCCATTGTCGCAACCGCAGTTGCTGGCAGAACGCATATGCAGGTTTGCCCTGATGATCAATGCATCCGAAACCGGTGCAAAACCAGCCTGTGATGTCGATATAAGCCAGGCCAGTACACCGCAATCGGTCTCTGTGTAAATGTCGCTTTAGTGCAAGAAAAATTCTGATAGAACAACAGGTAAACTGCCATGACATTGAATGCTCACCATCGCTTGCAAGCGCGCAACGTGAAGTTTGATTGGCTCAATACACCACAACCGTGGTTGCCGAATGATCCCTTTACTGCGCATTTCATTAATGTGCTGCATCTGCTGCTGCCGGAAGGTGAACTGTGGTTCTGTCGCCTTTATAACCAGGCGTTACCGGATATCAGTGATGATCGCCTTCGTGATGATGTGAAAGGATTTGTGCGCCAGGAAGCCATTCACTCCCGCTCCCATCAGGCGGTGCTGGACCGTTATTTTGCACGCCATGGCATTGTCACCGAACCGTTTACCCGGCGAATACGCTGGCTGTTCACCGAAGTTCTGGGCGATCAGCCCTTTGGAATCTCCCTGGGTTGGGAGTGGCTGGCACGGTGGTGGCTCACGTTCCGGCTTGGACTGATTGCTGCCATTGAACATTTTACCTGTGTGATCGGGCGCTGGATTCTGGAATGCAAGGCGTTGGAGGATGCCGGCGCTGATCCGGTCATGATGGATTTGTTGCGCTGGCACGGCGCAGAGGAGGTCGAACACCGCAACGTTGCACACGATCTTTTCGAGGCGCGGGGTGGTGGTTATTTCTATCGGGTATCACTGATGCTGCTGGTTGGCCCCGTACTGATTCTGCTGTGGTGGCTGGGAACCCGCTATTTTCTGCGCCAGCAGGCGCCGGCACTCAGGCAGGTCCGTTTCTGGCATGAATGGCGCCGGGCAGCACATCAGGATCGTTTACCGACAATTGCGTTCTTGCTGGCATGGGTAAGGCGTTATCTGCGGCGCGGCTATCACCCGCAAGGCGAAGCGGACACGGCAATGGCGCTGGATTATCTGAAACGATCGCCAGCCGCATTGCGTGCATTGGCACGATGACCGATTTCAACAACAAAAAAACAAGGAAGCATCAGACATGAAACTGTTACCCGCTGCATTGTTGCCTTCGTTGCTGCTGGCTGTACCTGGTCAGGCGATTACGACGCCCTACGTCGATCCGGTCTGGCGTCCTTTCATCATGCTCGCTGGCGACGGTGACCCGCGATTGGCCGCTGAGAGGCTTGAAAGGATCAAGGAACTTCAGAACACCATGGTGAACAACACGCAGGTGGATGCCGATACCCAGCGTTTTGTTGATGGTCTCTGGGGCGCCATGGAGCGCTTCGATCTTAAAGAATTCTACCGTCTCTTGCCGGAACAGGAAGGTGTCGAGCGCTCCCTGAATGTAATAGGTGAGTGGCGAAATGATGTTTACTATTACAGCACAGTTAAACCGCCGCAAGCCAATGAGAATGGCCAACCGTTGACGTTGGGCGATCTGCGCATTCGTATCGCCGCGACACACTTGCAGAACACCGGCTATGGCAATCGATACTGGCTGCAGGGAGATCTGCAGGCAGGCGTAGGTGCCTCTCGATGGCAAATTGTACGCGATGCGGGAACCGAGATCCTCAATATGGCGTCTTATCCACCACTCCGCATGGTGCAAGTGGAATCGAGCACGGAAACAACGATGCGTCGGGATATTCGTCAGGCTTTTCCAATGCTCGAGAGTAAGGATGTAGCGTTTCTCGTACCGCTGTGGAACGGTTTTCCCAATCTTGCCAACCTGTTGACCGAGCTTGTCATCGTAGAAGATATAGTAGAGGAATCTGACAACGAACATGGTTACCAGGCCTATTCAGCTACGCTCGTGCTTGACCAGGAAAAGCTGCGTAATCGTTATCCGAAGTTGGCAAGTTACCTGGATCGATTTGGCGATCTGGTTGAATCCACCATTGATATTCATGACGCCAACGGTCGCCTCGCGCGTGTGAGGGTAGACTCAAAGACGTGGCGTTTCACGATCGAAACCATTCTGTCATTTGGCGGCATTGCGCCAGTAGTCAATGGTGAACCCCGGCTGGACAGTATTCGTCATTTTCGCGACGAACCGGTCGATCTTTGGGCCAATATTGATTCCAATCTGGACGTGCTGGGTGTGCGCACCCATGTGAATAGCCTGCGCGCACAGATGCGGTACGCGCCTGACGCAGAGCAGGTGGATATTGCAGCCCATATCAATGAGGTTCCAACTGTCTCGGTGGATGGTGCGTTTCTGGGTGCGGTTCCCACCAGTCTGATTGACATGCTGATTCCTGGCAATATCGCAGGCATCATCACGGAGTTCTTTTCAGTTGCGTGCGAAGGCAATGATGGACAGGGTATTGTTACCCGCATTTCAATGCGCAACCTCGATACACCAGGGGTAAGTGCAGTGCATGTCCAGGGTTCAGTGCTCGCGATTGATAATCCCTTCATCAAGGTGGGTATGCGAATCGTCAACAGACGAATGATTCCAGATGAAGAAGCGTCACGGGAATGGCGTCACCTTTTCTTTGCCACTCAGGAAGCTTTCTACCAGGATTTCGATCTGTTCATGCAGAAGCGTAAACCCTGATGGTAGACTGCGCCGGCATTCGTCAATCATGCCGGCGCAGATTTTTTTTATCCATTGGATCGAGAGATTTCCATCAACGCCTGATGAATATGGAAATAGGCGATAAGGAATTCAAACAGCATCCGCCACAATAATTCCAGCAACAGAAATACCAACACAAAACCTGACCAGAACAGCAGCCGCAAGGTACCATTCTGGTCGATCCGGTTAACGGAGTCGCCAAGTTTTTCAAGGCCGCTGGCCGCCATCTCCTGCTGTTGCAGTTTGCCCAATAACCACCGCCACAGAACCCATCCAGCGAGCGGTACAACCAGTGCACCAAACCAGTAGATCAGCAGGATCACATACGGGGTAATGAAAAAACGCAGGGTGATGACGTCCAGCAGCCATTGCATCAGATGAGTTTCCTTCTGGTTCAGATCAGCTTCTTGTCGAGCTGCTCGATTATATACTCCTTGAGGGGAGACTGGCTGCTGCGCACGTTCTTGATTGCATGCGGCTTTCCTTTTTACGTGGAGGATAGATGGGTATTCAGCGGCCGGAACCAGGGGTGTAGCGGTAACCAAGGTTGAGTGCCCGTACTCCCAGACGAGGAGCGATGCCGTGCAGCAGCTGCATGGTGCGGGAAAAGCCGTTCATCCAGCGGGCAGGGCGACGTCGAATCGTACGCACGATCAGTTCGGAAGCCGCTTCCGGCGACAGGGCAGGGGCGTGCCTGTAGCTTTCTGTAGGGGCAATCATCGACGTGCGGACCAGCGGCATATAGATGATGGAGAAATGAATATTGTCCTGGCGCAGTTCACCGGCAGCCACCCGGCTGAATTCGTCAAATGCCGCCTTGCTGGCGAGGTACGCAGAAAAACGTGGTGAGTGCACTGGCACGCCTACACTCGATATGTGGATGATGTGCCCGTTGCGCTCCTTTTGCATGCGTGGCAGCAGGCCCAGGGTGATGCGAAGGGCACCGAAATAGTTCAACTGCATGGTGCGCTCGAAATCGTGCAGGCGGTCGAACGAGCGCGCCAGTGATCGTCTGATACTGCGGCCGGCATTGTTCACCAGCACGTCGATAGGTGGTTCCTGTTCGAGTGTCGCTACCAGTGTGGCGACATCCTGTTCATCCGTCAGATCACAGGGATAAGCCCGTGCATCACCACCGTTCAGGCGGATCTCCCGCACCAGCTCAGCCAGCTTGTCTTCCGAGCGCGCTACCAGTAGAACACTCGCCCCCAGTTTCGCGAGACGGATTGCGAGTGCGCGGCCAATACCACTGCTGGCACCCGTCACCAGGATACGTTTCCCTTTGATCCGGGGTGTCCAATGTTTAAGACGAGGATTTTTGCGCATGCTCCCGTCGAGATTATTCCGTTCCCAGAATTGCCATAACGTAGTGGCGTACGTGTGAGGATCCGGACAGGTGATGCCAAGCGGTTTCAGCACTGCTTCGGTATGGCTGGCGTCGAATCCCGTTTGCCAGTCCAGCACATTGAATGCGGTAGGCGGCAACCCTGTCTTCTGCAGGAACGTCTGGCGTGCGCTGCGTCCATAGGTGGAGCGCTCCAGCGCCTGGGAGAATGCCCGGGTCAGCCAGCGCGACACGGACTCAGGCAACAATGCGATAAATCGCGGGCTGGCAGCCGGTTGAGCGAACAGGTTCATGACGTCGCATACTTTCAGATCCCGAGGCGCTGTGAGATGAAAGGTGTCGTAAGGCAATTCCGCTTGGTGCGAAATGGCATCCAGTGCGTCGGCAACGTAATCCACGGGCACCAGGTTCATCCTGCCAGCATCCAGTCCGATCAGTGGCAACCAGCGGGGCAGTAGTGTGCGCAGCATCACCAGCAGGGGAAACAGGTAATACGGTCCGTCGGCCTTGTCGATTTCGCCACGGCGGGAATCGCCCACCACGATACCGGGGCGATAGATACGAAAGGGAACGGTTGCCTGCTGGCGCACCACCGCCTCGGACTTGAATTTGGTTCGGTAATAGGGATGTGCGGGGCGCTGGCCTTCGTCAAACTGGGTTTCCCGAAAGATGCCGCGGATCTCGCCGCCTGTCACGGCGATGGAGCTGACATGGTGCAGTGAGGCTCCCAGGATGTTGCAGAGGTCAACCACATGGCGGGTGCCTTCCACATTGATCCGGTCGGCGTCGTTGTCGCTCATGTTGAGGTCGTAGAGCGCAGCCAGGTGATAAACCCTGTTCTGCCCTGCCTTTCCAATGGGCCACGGTGTCCTCAGGCAACGCCCGCCATCGGCAGGCTGATGTCGCCAATGATGGGTTCGATGAGGTGTTGCTTGTCTGCCCAACGGCTGTGTATCAGGGACTGGAGCGCGGTTAAGGATGCTGATCGAGTCAGGACAGCACATGTTCATTGCGTGCCAGCAGCCTGTCGATCAGGCGTTTGCCAATAAAACCGGTGCCCCCGGTGATCAGTGCGGTCATAAATCCTCTCGTCTTGTATTGTGGTTGCGGTATGCGTGATCATGTAATGCATGTTACCGACGGGTAATATGCTGCAAGTTACCAACGGGTAAGTTGTTGTCAGGGGAAGTGTGACCAGTGGCGCGGGGAAGAGGGTGATGCTGGCCTTTCTGACTGGAAACGGTTGACCGACCCGTTACAGGGGGCAGGATGGAAGGGCACTAGCCCGCTGAGACAACATTATTCTCGCCCGATGGGCTGTGGATCATCGGTACGATCTTTCAGTCCGACGCCCCGTCAGTTTTTTTATCCGCGCTACATTGAGCAGATAGAGTGCGCGCCGGCAGGCGTCTTCACAGGACAAACCCGCTGGCCGGATGTTGGATATGCAGTTGCGCTCCGCATCTGTTTTGCCGATGGCGGGTGCCCATGTCAAATACAGTCCCATACTGTTTGGCGAGCTGAGTCCAGGGCGCTCACCAATCAATACCAGCACGCAACGGGCACCCAGCTGTTCCCCGATCATGTCGCCGATGGCTACACGTCCTGTTACTGTACAGGGGCGCGATACTCCCAGGGATCATTCTCCGATTGCAGCGCTGGCGAAGAGTCGTTGCAGAAGAAGGCACCGCATTCTCTTCGATGGCAAATGCCGACAGGCCGTCGACAATCGCAATGACGGAGTCAGCACTCGCTGTCGTGCTGGTTGCGGTGATCCAGCAGAAGCGCTGTCTTGAAACGTCATCGAGGCGACGACCGAAATCTGGGCGCTGCAGATAAACAGTTCGATCATTCGCGGCGCTGTGCAGACTGATGGGTTCGTGCAGGCATAGGGCGGTTTCTGCTTTCAGTTGAGTGATAAGATCCACCGTGTCCAAAGGCTTGTACACGGCGTCCTGCGCTTTGGCGTGCGCCAGTTGAAATTCCAGCAGGTGTTGCGTCGGTATGCTGATACCTGATCGGCCCAGGCCGATACGCGCATCGGTGAACCGGCGCAGGCTGGCCCAGGGATTTTTCGTAACCGGCTGTTCTGACGCTGCAGGTTCCTGATCATCTTGCATGGGGAATTACTCCTGCGCCGGACCCAGCAGGCGTTTCAGTGACTCACCAAAGTGCGGTGACATGTTATGGTTAAGCTGGAATTGATCATTGTCCCGCAGGATCTCCATGCGTTTGAGCCAGGCGTCGAATTCCGGCGCCGGTTTCAGTCCCAGTACACGGCGGGCATAGAGTGCATCATGAAACGATGTGGTCTGGTAATTGAGCATGATGTCGTCGGAACCGGGAATGCCCATCACGAAAGTACAGCCTGCCACGCACAGCAGGGTGAGCAGATTATCCATATCATTCTGATCGGCGTCGGCATGGTTGGTGTAACAGACGTCGCAACCCATTGGGATGCCCAGCAACTTTCCGCAGAAATGATCTTCCAGACCAGCGCGAATGATTTCCTTGCCGTTGTAAAGATACTCGGGGCCGATAAAACCCACGACGGTATTCACAAGCAGTGGACTGAATTTCCGCGCCACCGCGTAGGCGCGGGCCTCGCAGGTTTGCTGGTCGACTCCATGATGGGCATTGGCAGAAAGTGCGCTGCCCTGACCGGTTTCAAAGTACATGACATTGTTGCCCACGGTGCCGCGCTTCAGCGACAGGGCCGCGGCCTGCGCTTCCGCCAGAATTGCCAGATTGACACCGAAACCGGTGTTGGCGGCCTGGGTACCTGCAATGGACTGGAATACCAGATCCACCGGCGCGCCTTGCTCGATGGCTTCCAGCGTATTGGTTACGTGGGTGAGCACGCAGGACTGGGTGGGAATGTCATAGCGATCGATCACGTCCGCGACCATGCGAATCAGTCGGCAGACTTGGGGCACATTGTCGGTGGCAGGATTGATGCCGATTACCGCATCGCCATTGGCATACAGCAATCCGTCAAGAATACTGGCGGCGATGCCGGTGGAATCATCGGTGGGATGATTCGGCTGAAGGCGGGTGGAAAGATGGCCCGGCAGGCCGATAGTATTGCGAAAAGCCGTGGTTACCTGACATTTTTTGGCAACCAGAATCAGATCCTGGTTCCGCATGATCTTGCTGACAGCGGCTGCCATTTCCGGCGTGATACCGGCACGTATCTGCTGCAGGATTTCCGGCGTCGCCAGGTCGCTGAGAAGCCAGTCGCGAAAATCACCGACGGTCAGATGGGAGATTCGCGCAAAGGCAGTGGCCTCGTGATCATCCAGGATCAGCCGGGTAACCTCGTCATTCTCATAGGGAATCAGTGGTTGCTGAAGAAAGGTCTTCAGTGGAACAGCAGCCAGCGTCATCTGGGCGATGGCGCGCTCTTCGGCATTTTCCGCAGCGATACCGGCAAGCCGATCACCTGAGCGGGCGGGTGAGGATTTAGCCATCAGTTCGGCAAGATCGTAAAAGCCAAAGGTACGACTACCTGCGATATGACTGAATTGATACGTGCGTGTGGTCATCCGTCTGCCATTAGATACTGTCCCGTGATGCCGGCCACCATCTGGATGGCCGGCTTGTTCCTTCGCGGGTGGCTCAGGTGTATCGGTATGGCCGCCCGGCTTTTTCCATTATTGCGTTATATTCCTTGAAAACTTTGACGACCTTGGCTTTTACAGCGGATTCCTTGGCAATCTCATCCCAGAATTTTATCGCTGCTGCTTCCACCTGCGCCCATTCCGCATCGGGAATCGTCGTCAGCTTCAGCTTGGTGCCTTCTACCCGAAGTTTAGCTTCGCCCCCCCAATACCACCACTGCCGATAGTAATGCGAGGCATCCATGGTGACTTTCAGCAATTCCTTCAGTTTATCTGGCAGCTTGTTCCAGCTGTCCATGTTGGCGTAGAACGAACCAGCCCAGGCGCCGGAAATATTGTTGGTCAGGAAGTAATTCGTAACATCCGCCCAGCCAACGGTGTAATCCTCTGTGATACCAGACCAGGCGATGCCATCAAGCTCACCGGTTTGTACGGCCACTTCGATGTCTTCCCACGGCAGGGAGACTGGCACTACACCGAATTGTGCCAGAAAGCGTCCGGCCGTCGGGAAGGTGAACACGCGCTTGCCTTTCAGATCCGCCAGGCTGTTGATCGGGTCTTTGGTCGCGAAATGGCAGGGATCCCAGGACCCTGCCGAAATGTGTTTTACGCCCACTTTAGCGTATTCGGCTTCCCATATTTCACCGAGACCATACTGGTTGAACAGTACCGGCACATCCAGCGAATAGCGGCTGGCGAACGGAAAATAGCCGCCGAACACGGTTACTTCCGTCGGGGATGCCATGGAGTCATCATCCGATTGCACAGCATCAATCGTGCCTTTCTGCAAAGCGCGAAACAGTTCGCCGGTAGGCACCAGCTGATCGGCAAAGTACAGCTCGATCTGCATTTCATCACCGGCGATGCGGTTGAAACTTTCGATGGCCGGTTTGATCACATGCTCCGCCAGCGCCGGTCCGGCATAGGTCTGCATTCGCCATTTGATTTTGGGATTGGCGGCAAAAGTGCGGGGGGAGACCAGCGCGGTGGTAGCAGCACCGGCCATGAGGCTGGCAGAAGTAAGAAATTGACGTCTTGAGTTTTTCATCGTGTGCTCCTGATCGCAGGCAGAGAGAGAAATTAACTATTTTCCGTAGACATACTCAGGCAACCACAATGCCATTTGTGGAAACACCATATTCAGAATCAGAGCGGTTACCATGATCAGCACGAAAGGCAGGACGGAACCGTAAATGTCCCTGAGACCGATTTGTGGCGGTGCCATCGCGCGCATCAAAAACAGGTTGTAGCCGAAGGGCGGGGTCATATAGGCGATCTGGGTTGTGATGGTGTAGAGCACGCCGTACCAGATAAGATCAAATCCCAGTGCATGCACCAGTGGCACATACAGTGGTGCCACGATCACCAGCATGGCGGTGTCATCGAGAAAGGTGCCCATGATGATGAATGACAGCTGCATCAGGATCAGGATCATCCAGGGACTCAGTCCAAGCTGATCGGTGAAAAGATGCTCGATGGATTTCACCGCTCCCAGACCATCGAACACGGCGCCGAAACCCAGCGCAGCCAGAATGATCCACATGAACATGCAGGAAATGCCGAGGGTTTGCCGGACTGAACTTTCCAGTACCGTCCAGCTCATGCGGCGCTTGATAATCGCCGCTACCATAGCGGCCAGAGCGCCAATGGCTGAACTTTCCACCAGGCTGGTCCAGCCATTGACAAACGGCACCATCATGGCGAAGAAGATGGCGAGCGGCAGCATCCCGCTGCGCAAGAGGCGCAGTTTTTCTGCCAGCGGAATCTGCCGTTCCGCTGCCGGAAGCACCGGCCCCAGTTCCGGTTGCAAGCGACAGCGCACCGCAATGTACACAATGAACATCAGTGCCATTACCAGTCC
The DNA here is from genome assembly GCA_041395845.1 of Gammaproteobacteria bacterium. Classification (GTDB taxonomy): domain Bacteria; phylum Pseudomonadota; class Gammaproteobacteria; order Pseudomonadales; family Ketobacteraceae; genus Ch67. The sequence continues at coordinate 2,281 of JAWKZS010000002.1, read as the reverse complement.
CGGAATGATACCGGCCAGCCACAACTGACCTACCGGCTGACGTGCGATCATGGCGTACAGTACCAGTACTACCGACGGTGGCACCAATATGCCCAGCGATGATCCCGCCTGCACAACGCCCGTTACCATTCGCTTGTCATAACCGCGACGCAGCAATTCCGGTAGTGCAATGGTAGCGCCGATGGCCATGCCTGCGACCGACAGTCCGTTCATCGCGGACACCAGCACCATCAGCGCAATGGTGCCAATCGCCAGCCCCCCATGCAGCGGTCCCATCCACACATGAAACATTTTGTAGAGGTCGTCGGCGATTCTGGATTCCGACAGGATATAACCCATGAAAATGAACATGGGTAAGGTCAGCAACGGATACCAGTTCATCAGCTTCATGGCCGCAGTGAACGGAATGTCGTGGCCACCGGTACCCCACAAAAACAGAGCAGCGGCCGCCGCGACGGTGCCAATGGCAGCAAATACACGCTGACCGGTTGCCATCAGCAGCATCATGGACGCGAACATCGTTATCGCAATCATGCCGTAAGACATCAGATTTCTTCTCCGCGAATTCGGGCAACATCTTTAAAGAACTCGGCGATGCCCTGCAGGATCATCAGCACAAAGCCGATGCACATTACCGCCTTGATCGGCCACAGATACGGGCGCCATGCCGTTCGACTGCGCTGATCATACTCATAGGAATAAAGCGCACTCTCGATGCCGCCGTAGAGCAGCACCGCCAGGAAAAAAAGCAGGAAGAAAACGGTAAAGGCGTCGAACCAAGCTTTGGTGCGTGGCGTCCAGGCGCCGTAGAACAGATCCATCCGGACGTTCGCGCCGAGTTGCAGCGCGTAGGCACCGCCCAGAATGTAGTAACCCACCATCAGAAACTGCGCCATTTCCAGCGTCCATAGGGAAGGCATGAAAAACGTCTTGGAAATCGACGACCACAGCAGTACAGCCATCATCAGAAAAATGCCGTACATCACCAGCCGCCCAATCCGACGGTTCAGTGCATCGATAACGCGAACATAGGATCTGACAAACCCTGGCATCTGATTCGTTCCCCGGCATATATCTTGCTCATTTCTGATGCTAAGGAAATCTGTGCACCCGGGGATAACAAAAATCAGCAAAAATGAAAAATCGTTTCGAAACGCGCAGATAGGCTGAATTTGCCGAGGATTCTCTTATCGCATGAGTTATCAGACAGGGGTAACGGACCGTGTTGGAATTCAATAGCGCACCAAAAAAGAGCGCCGCATTGCACAGGACGGAAGCCTTTGATGCAGATTTGCATGCCGCCAACCTGACCAACTGGCAGCAGGAGTACAATCAGACCAGTAGGGGCCACTTTCATGGCAGCATTGTGGAGTTGGCGTTTGATGACTTGCAGGTATTCCGAGAACACACCAGTCAGGCATTGCAGCAGAAATGCGTCGTCTGGCCCGATTCGGTCTGGTTGGGAATCCCCCGTGATGATCGCCGGGAAAGCCGCATCAATGGCCTGAGCATTCGCCAGAATGACATCATGTGCCGGCCCGGAAACTGTGAGTTTCACTTAACCACGCCGCAGGACTTTGATATCTACGGGCTCGTGGTCAAACATGAAACCCTGCGCCAGCTGGCCGGAATTCATGGCGTTGATATCAATGAATCCGATCTGCGTACACACGGTCGTTTCAGCGTGCCAGACAAAACGCTTCATGATATCCGGTATCTGCTGACGTGTTTGCTCGATACCGAAAGTCATGGCCGGGCCACCCGGACAACTCATGACGTGATCATGATCGGTTTGCTGGAAATCCTTAAAACCAACACACCCACGCCGGCCAGAACCCGTAGCTATCAGCACCGGAAAAGGGTGGTGGATAGTGCCCGTACTTTTATCGATGCCAACCATGAAGAGACGGTGACCATTACCGATCTGTGCAGAGCAACCCACGTCAGCCGGCGTACTCTGCAATACAGTTTTGAAAGCATTCTGGGGATCAGCCCCAATCAGTACTTGCGTATATCCCGGCTCAACGGCGTACGTCGCGCCCTGTTACAGAGCGACGGTGTCGAGCACATCACCGATATCGCGTCGCAGTGGGGATTCTGGCATATGAGCCAGTTTGCAAAGGACTATGCCAACCTGTTCGGCGCAAGACCTTCGCAAACCTTATCGATCAGTGCATCAAGGCCACGGCCTTGATTTGCGCATAGACCAGTTGATCGGGCTGCAATTGAAGCAAATCCCGCGACCGTCGGGTAATGCGGGACAGAATGACTTCGCCGCCAC
>JAWKZS010000001.1:0-444564 GCA_041395845.1 Gammaproteobacteria bacterium | reverse complement strand
CGTTTTCGAGAGGTCCAAGGGTTTACCCTCCAGCAATACGTTCACCATATTGCATAGCTTTCAGTATCAACCACTCCTCAACACTTTGACAGCCTGCTCATATTTTGTCTGTGGTTAATATTCACATATAGACGAACAGTTGATTTTCCCAGCCTGTTATAACTCAAGCCTGTTTGAGCCACACAAAGAATGTGGCGCCGTCATTGACCGCTCCCTGCGCGGCAATCAAGCCTTCGTGACGATCGACAATCTTGCGACAAATGGCCAGGCCCATGCCGGTTCCCGGGTACTGGTCACGTCCATGCAGGCGCTTGAATACGTCGAAGATCAGTTCACTGTACTGGTTGTCGAAACCGATGCCATTATCGCGCACCTCAATACAAACGAGGTGCCTGTCGCCATTGGGTGCAGGGCGATCGCCACGCCCGATCCACACGCTCGGCGTAACGTCTTTCCTGTGGTACTTCAGACTGTTGGACACCAGGTTCTGGAACAGCTGACGCAACTGGTTGCGATCGCCAACCACCGCAGGCAGCGCATCCGTCTGGATGCTGGCCGCGCTATCGCGCACCATCAGGGACAGGTCTTCGAGCACGTCCGCCAGCACATCCTGCAAGACAACGCTTTCAAAGGGTTGTGCTTTGGTAGTAACACGGGAATAACTCAACAGGCTGTCCAGCAAGCGCTCCATCCGCTGTACCGCCGCACCCATTGCATCCAGAACCTTACGCCCATCGTCATCCACCTGACTGCCATGGTCTTCCTGCAGAATTTCAATGTAATTCATCACTTTGCGCAGCGGTTCGCGCAGATCGTGAGATGCGGCAAAGGCAAACTGCTCGAGCTCCTTCACGGACCTGGCAAGATTCAGGTTCTGCCGGCGAATGATGTCCTGGGCTTCCTTGAGGTCGCGGATATCGATAACGCCGACAATGATCATCGCCTGGTCACCCTGTCCCATGAAGGTCAGGCCGATCTCCAGCGGTACCTCGATGCCGGTACGGGTGATGCCGCGAATATCACGCCCCTCACCCATGCGGCGGCTGCGGCGCTCCCGCAGAAAGCTGTCCCGCAGCTGCGGATGACGGGCACGGATATCGGCCGGTATCAGGGACTCCACCGACATGCCGCGCAAGGTTGCCGGGGTGTAATCGAATATGCTCGCCGCCGTCGGATTGGCCGGGCAGGAATCACCCTGCAGGTTGACCACACCAGAATACCCGAAGGGACGCATCCAGTACGCCCTGCAAGGCCTGGTTATGCACGCCGGTGCGATGCTGCAATAGCCCCACCACCACCAGCAGGGCCAGCGCGAGCACCATGCACACTGCCGCCCACACAAATTCCGTCACAAGCAGCAGCGCTTGTGACCACACAACACCATTACCACTAAAAATCAGTACAGGAATACGCAACACTGCAGGCTGCTTGTCCCCTGGCAAATCAATCACATTAATCCTTTAACCCGAGTGGCGGCGCTGAACAGTCGCCATTATAAGATTAACCTTAGAGAGCAAACGCCACGGCTGCAAGGACTGTCAAAATCCATAATTAGCGAGTGGAATTAAGGCACGGCATAGCGTCGACAGGCACTGTCAGGCCTTAGCTTACCAGTTATTGATCGAGTCAGGTTTTGACCCGGACCAACCGATCATGGATAACGTAAAATAAACGCGCATGAATTTTTCTGTATTACTACGCCCGGCGTCCAAACAATATGAATAACTGGCTGGAAAATCGCTCGTTACGTGGCGCGGTAGCTATGGCCAGTATCACCCTTATCGCCCTGCTCAATATTTTTGCCTCGGTCATCGTGACCCGACCGTGCCCAGGGCGATGCGGCCGCCATCAACGTGGCAGGCTCCCTGCGCCTGCATGTAACCCGGCTGGCATACCTGCTCCAGAAAAATCCGGCAACCGTATCCCAACCGGAACTGCAACAGCAGGCCGCCATGATCGGCAGCAAGATGCACAGCAACGATCTGGCCCGGGTGCTGCAGTATCACCCACAAAGACGACGTCAGGGCACTGCATGATCAACTGGTCAGCACCTGGCACAATCAGATCGAGCCTGCCTTCTACGATTCATCTCTGTCACGGATCGCCACTCGGACGTACTACGACAGCTACCTCGACTCACTGGTCAACAACGCGGATCAGCTGGTGGCGTTATTGCAGAAGAAAGTGAAGCCAAGATCCGCCTGCTGCTCGCCATCAGGGCAGCAGCATGGTACTCACGATCATTGTCATCGTGATGGTGCTGTCGCCCTCGCCCAGCAGCATCGTCATGCCTTCACGCGGACTGGTGGATGCTGCCGGCCGCATCCGGCAGCGGGATTCCGTAACGCTGGAACACGAACGGGACGATGAACTCCGGTCAACTGGCGGATGCCTTCAACCGGATGTCGGAAGAACTCAATCTGATGTACCGGGACCTGGAACAGAAAGTGGCCGACCAAACCCGGAATTGCTACACAGCAACCGTTCCCTGCAACTGATGTACAACGCTGCACGCACGCTCTCGATGTCGCCTTACTCGACCGTTACCCTGAGCGACATCACCAGAGTTGATCCGCACCACGGGCGTACGTCATGTGTCACTCTGTCTGGACAACAAGAAAGCGGATGACTCCTTTGATCCGCTGTTCTTCCGCCAACAGGATCTGGATGAACGCTGTGCCAATTCAAACTGCGATGACTGTTACGCCAACGCCCTGCTGCAAGCCGACAGCAGTGTGGAAATCGATACCAGTGATCCTTCGTTTCCGGTCCGCATCAATCGCGAACCGTTGAGCATCTGTTGGAAACCGTAATGGACAACCTTTGGCCCCCTGGCAGGTGGATCTTTTCACGGCGATCTCTGACACCATCGCCACCGCCGTGATCTGGAAAAAAAGGCGGAAAACGAGAGCCGCCTGATGCAGCGGAAGAGCGCGCAGCCATCGCCCAGGATCTGCACGACTCCCTGGCACAATCGCTGTCCTATCTGAAGTTTCAGGTCAGCCGCTGGCAAATGCTACGAGCCCGCGCAGCCGTCAAAACCAGCTCGCTGAAGTGGTCAATGACATTCGTGAAGGATTGAACGGTGCCTCAAGCAGCTGCAGAATTGCTGGCCACCTTCCGGTTGAAAATCAGCGATCCCGGCCTGGAGCCTGCACTCAGGTACGGTTGCGGAATTTTCCCAGCGTGGCAACCTGGACATCGCGCTGGACTATGGCCTGCGGCAGTCCCGTCTGACACCCAACGAAGAAATTCACGTGCAGATCATTCGCGAGGCACTTTCCAATATTACCAAGCACGCGCAGCCACCCACGTCTGGATCGAGCTGACCCAGACCGGCGAACACACCATTCACGTCTGTGTGGATGATGATGGCATCGGCCTGCCACCCGACACGGAAAAACAGCATCATTACAGCCTGAGCATCATGAAAGAGCGCGCCGGCTACACTCAATGCAAAACTGCAGCTGGGCCGTTCGCCGCGAGGCGGCACCCGTGTCTGCCTGGAGTATGAAACCGATTCCACATCCAATATGTCCGCACAGGTAGAAGATTATGTCTGAACGCACAACCATTCTGATCATCGATGACCACCCCATGCTGCGGCGGGCGTGGCACAACTGCTGGAACTGGACGACAGGCAGGTGGGTGAAGCCTCCTCCGGCAGTAAAGGCATCAAACAGGCACTGGCGCTGGATCTGATCTGATTCTGCTGGACCTGAACCTGCACGGCGAGTGGCATCGATACCCTCAAGGCCATGCGCATGGCCGTGACATCTACTCCACGAGGTACTTGTGTTCACCGTGTCCGACAGTCCTGAGGATGTCGTCGCGGCGCTGAAAGGCCGGCGCCGATGGCTATCTGTTGAAGACATCGCGCCCGAAGATCTGCTGAGCTCCATCAAAGAAGGCCGCCAATGGCCAGATGCCCATCAGCGAAAAACTCAGCAGCGTGCTGGCACAGGCCATTGGCAAAGCGCACAGGAAGACGCTCCATCACTTGATATGCTGACCGATCATGAAGTACAGATTCTCAAATCCATTGCCGAAGGCAACAGCAGCAAGATGATGGCGCGCAAGCTTATTGATACCGAGGGAACCGTCAAGGTTCATGTAAAGGTTTTGAAGAAACTGCAGTTCCGTTCACGGGTAGAAGCCGCAGTGTGGGCCGTCAGCCAGGGCCTGCACTGAACAAAAGCAAACAAGGCGTGCTGATTGGCACGCCTTGTCGCGTTTACTACTGCTGATTGCTGATGCTTCAGATAGCGTAAGTCGCCATCACCCACACCTTCGATACATCATCCGTTTTCAGACCATCCTCGTTGCCGCTGAAGTCGGCATACTTCAGCTGGATGGTGGCACCATTGCTGAATTTCTTGGTCAGCGCAACGTCGATTTCATCACCGTATTCGTTATCGTCAGCGCGATTCGCGTCAGGTCAATAGTGATACATCGCCAGCAGATCCATGCCCATCGGCAATACGACCTTGAATGTCACGTAGGTGTCTTCGATACCGGTATTGGGTGTTGCCAGAAACTGGTCAGCCCAACCCTGGAGACATTGCCAGGGTCGCCAGCGGAGTCGAAAACCGCGACGCCGGCATCCTCGTCTGCACCCAGCACTTCCTGCGCAATGCCAACGGTGAAAATATCGAAGGTTACGGTAACGCCCAGCAAATAATAATCGGCGTCAAAATCGGTAGGATTGTCGGCGCTTTCGCTCTGGGTCGCATGTACTCCGCTTCATAACCCAGCGTTACGGATCAAAGCAGGTAGCACCGGCGAACCGCACACCCATCGTCTTGCTGGACGTGCCCGGCAACACTTCCAGGTAATCCAGGTCATAGTAGTAGGCCGACACCGCGCCGACCTGGCCCAGGGCGGCGTATTTCAGGTTCAGCAATGTGCTATCCATGTGATAGCGGCCATTAGCTGCGTCTTCACCGGTAATGCGATTCACATTGTAAAGATGGGCAAGAAAACCGGTCAGATTCGGAATACTGGTGTTGGTAACGCTGAGCGAGTCGTAGGTCTGTTCGTTCTGACCAGCCCACACCACCGACGAAACGCTCGTTATCCAGCAGAATGCGCTGGCGGCCGTAGCGGATATCCGTTTTATCCAGACCCTGGTACGACAAATAGACCTGGTTGACCTCGGTACCTTCAGGATCGGCGATGGCAGGATTGTCTTGTCCATTTCCGGCGGTGTCGTTGTAATCTTCATCTTTCAGCGCAGTCACATCATCGAATTCCAGCACCACCAGATATCAGAAAAAACTGCCGGTGGTAAATGTCAGACGGGTCTTCAGGGTGAACGCATCGAATGCGCAGGAGGATGCACCCGGCGCCGGGCTTTCCTGTGTTACGTTTTCATAACGTGGCCGTAAAGCTCGGTTTGGCCGTGCTTTCTTTCAACGCGGCTTCGAGCGAATCCGCAGCATTGGCCCCGCCGGCACGATCAGCAAACCCGCACTTGCGCAAAGCCGAAATCAGCGCCGTATTCCCCAGGATGTTGCGTTTGAGCATGGTGGTACTCCTTAACGGTGGAAAAAATGGTTCGAAACTGTAACTGCACTCGGATACGGTTTCGCGCTCCCCAGCACCCTCACGCCAGGGCTCTGCCCGTTGGCCTGCAGTAGTTTTACCAATCGCGTTCGCACCAAAAACTGACATGTGTCAGATAGCTGTCCAATCTATGTCATAAGACTGAAACATTACCCCTTCCGGGATAGCAAAAGAGCAGGCCAGCTATTCACCCGACCAGGATTAGTCCATTTGGTGCAGCGCATTTGGCATCCCGAAATGACAAAACATTCACCCGGCGCAGATGCCCACGCCCGCACAGTCGAATGCGGTTTATAGTCGGCCCACCAATCGCAAGAAGTCACCCACGCCACATGTCATCACTCAAAAACAAGACCCTGTTCATCACCGGTGCCAGTCGTGGAATCGGCAAGGAAATCGCGCTGAAAGCCGCGCGAGGACAGCGCCAATATCGTCATTGCGGCGAAGACAACCGAACCCCATCCGAAGCTGCCTGGCACCATCTACAGTGCCGCTGAAGGTCGTCGCAGCCGGTGGCAAGCCCACCCTGGTGGTGGATGTACGGGAGGAAGAACAGGTTGCAGCCGCCATGGAAGAAGCGGTCAAGACCTTCGGCATCGATATTCTGGTCAACAATGCCAGCGCGATTAACCTGACAGGCACTCTTGAGGTGCAAATGAAGCGCTTCGACCTGATGCACCAGATCAACTTTCGGGGAGACACTTTCTGTGCTCGAAGCTCGCTGTGCCGCACCTGAAAAAGGCAGAAAATCCCCACGTGCTCAATCTTGCGCCACCACTGGAGGCCTGAACAAGCGCTGGTTTGCACCACATCTGGCCTACAGCATGGCCAAATTTGGGATGAGTTTCTGCGTACTAAGTGGCGGAAGAATTCAAGCGCGACGGCATCGCCTTCAGCATGGCCGCACACTGCTATCGCCACCGCTGCGGTGCAGAACCATCTGGGCGGCGACATGGCGGTGCGGCTTTCCCACCAAACCCGAGATCATAGCAGACGCTGCCTACGAGATCTTCAAGCGCAACAGCCGCGAGTGCACCCGAGCAACTTCTTTATCGATGACGAAGTGCTGACACAGGCCGGCGTTACCGACCGCCGTCACTATCAGGTGGACGAGTCACTGGAAATCCATCAGCTGGCGCCGGATTTCTTTATCGACTGAGTAACGGCGTTCATCGGGGAGCGGGGTCAATGCCCGCTCCCCGTTTTCAATAACCCGACATCAGCTCATCATGGCGCGGGTGACCGTATCCGGCAGCGCCTTGCTGAGGCTGCGCATCAAGCGGTACTGGGTACTGACCGGATGATGCATGCCCTGATCGGATGCCGCCTGCCACCGCCGCAGCAATGTCTTCTGCCCGTCAGATTCACGCCCATCCGTTCGATGATCCTGGCCTGCTTGCCCGCCAGCATCGGCGTCTTCTAAAGGTGGTTCCACATCCATCACCACAATATTAATTGGCGGGCCCATTCCACATTGAGGCTTCGGTCAGCCCTTTGACAAAAAACTTCGACGCCGAATAACTGGCAAAGCCGGGCACACCGTATAGCGACGATGCCGACGACATACTGATGACGCGGGAACCGGGATTCTGTTTCGAAAGGAAACGCCAGATGGCAGCCGTTCAGCACGCCCTTGTTGTTGATATCGACAATCTGCTGATGGCGCTGCAGGGAATCGATTCGGTGTCACCGATCTCCGGCACTCAGCGCAATTGAACAGAACATCCAGCTTCCCGGCTTTCGCAACGAACGCTTCAATCGCCGCACCAAACTGTTCGGCATTGGTAACGTCTGTCGTACCGGCCCAGCGGCGCTCCACATCCCACGCCATGCTGATCTGCTTAAGCGGCTCCGGCCAGATCGAGCATGCCCACCAACCAGCCATTGCTGTAGAACAATACCGGTTGCCCTGCCAATGCCCGATGCAGCGCCGGTAATCAAAATACTCTTCATGACGAACCTAGGTTACGGAACGGAAAAATCGCCCCTTACTATAGAGGCAATTCCTGCCATTCCCAAGTCCGTCAGAAATCCACCCGCATGCGTCTGAGCCCCCAGGTTCCCGGCTGATCCTCGAACCGTCCGGCCACCGGTGTGCCGCATGCCGGACACTTGCCACCGGCTGCCGCTATTCCAGTCCAGAATCTGGTACCAGTCCCGCTGAATCAGTTTCTCGCCACACTGATGGCAACTGGTGCAGTCACCGTCACGATTATGTACGTTGCCGGTATAGACGTAGCGCAACCCCCGCTCCATGGCGATCTTGCGCGCTGCTACCAATGTCTGCGGCGGCGTGGGTGGCACATCCATCATCTTGTAATCAGGATGGAAGGCCGAAAAAATGCAGCGGCACATCCGGCCCCAGATGCTCCACCACCCAGCGCGCCAGACGCTCGATTTCCTGCGGATCATCGTTGTGGCCGGGAATGATCAGGGTAGTGAGTTCCAGCCACACACTGGTGTCGTGGCGGATGTATTCCAGGGTTTCCAACACGTCCTTCAGATGCGCGCCGGTCAGCTTCCAGTAGAAATCCTCGGTGAACGCTTTCAGATCGATATTGGCAGCATCCATGTACTGATAAAACTCGCGCCGCGCCTCCGGCGAATGATAACCCGCCGACACCGCGACATTCTGGATGCACCGCTCGCGACAGGCCTGCGCCACATCGATTGCATACTCGTGGAAGATCACCGGATCGTTGTAGGTATAGGCGACACTCTTGCAGCCGGCATCCTGCGCCGCCTGGGCGATCATCTCCGGCGATGCGGCACTGGCCAGCGTATCGGTTTCCCGCGACTTGGAAATGTCCCAGTTCTGGCAGAACTTGCACGACAGGTTGCAACCCGCCGTACCAAAGGAAAATACCGACGTGCCCGGATAAAAATGATTGAGCGGTTTCTTTTCGATGGGATCGACGCAAAAGCCGCTGGAACGACCATAGGTCGTCAGTACGATCTGGTTTTCCAGGCGCGCCCTGACAAAACACAACCCGCGCTGACCTTCCCGCAGCTTGCAGGCACGCGGGCAAACATCACATTGAACACGGCCGTCCTCCAGCGCATGCCAGAAACGGGTAGGCCGAACAAAAGGGCTTTCCAGCGTAATGTCGGGTTCAAGATGTTCAGTCACGGGAATCACCGGGATTGGCAGATGATTCCCCCTATATGAACCCGCACAGCGACTTTTTCAATGGCTGCATTCGGCCAGCAGTGCGTCCACCTGCGCCATGTCATTGAATTCAGGATAATTGGCTTTGATAAATTTTAAATACTGGGATGCCTTGTAGCGATCCTTCAAGCCATCGAGCAGCGCCCGCGCCATCAGCAGATAGGCATCGGGGATCTTCGTAAAGGCCGGCGCGCGCTTGTGCAGGCTCGCCACCAGATGACAGGCCTGGTGGAATTTTCCGCGGCGAAACAGTTGCTGCGCCAGCGCGTAACAGATGTCGGGCAGTTCCGGCAAAAACTTGCGCTCCAGCTTTTCATAATCGCTGTAAAGGAAATACAGGCGGGAATCATCCCCCAGCTTGAACACCTGCTCCAGATACACCTGGGCATGTGCCAGCGCCTGCTCACGGTCATCCATCGCAATCAGCAGCCGCGCCAGCTTGTCATGGTGGCGCAGACTGGACGGCTGCGAGCGCAGATGCTTCGTCAGCGCCTCCGCCGCCTTATCGTAGCGGCCTTCCTTCACCAGCACTTCGACTTTCGCATCCAGCGGATCTACTGCTACCCGACGCTTTTCCCGCGCCGCCGCATCCTCTGCAACAAAGCCGATTTCCGCCTGGTACTGAAAAATCACATAGCCCATCAGGTTGTAGGCCACCATCAGAAAATACAGCGTGACGCCGACAAACACCGGAATGAAATACTGCGGGGAAATTTCATCAGCAAACACTTCGAAAAACGCGGCTTCGGCTCCCCACAACAGAAACAGGAAGGCATACAGCAAAATATATGACCAACCCACGCTGCGAATCAGGTGCATGATGGACGCAGGATTCACCGCCAGAGAAATGGTTTTCTCCGTCGCCAGAATCATCAGGCTGGCGGGCGTCACGAACACCACCAGTGCCAGCGCCAGTACACTCAGAAAATCGCTGCCCAGCCGGTCCACCAGCAGCACAAAGGCAATGAACACCACCTGCACCACCACCTGCTGAAACAACACCTCGAAGCCGGCACTGGCAAAGGTTTCCTGCAGCGTGGGCGGCGCCTCGCGCCCTTCGGCGGTGAATTCCAGAATCAGAAAGCCGTAGCGGGTAATACAGGCCAGAATCACCAGCGCAAACAGCAGCATGAAGGGCAGCGCGGTAATCGCGGTCATGCTGAGCACCGCCCAGGTGGCCACCACAAAAATACCGATCATCATCAGGCTGTCGGGCTTGAACGGATAGCGGAAGAACTGACCCAGGATTTCCCAGAACGGCCGGGCAATATTGGCGCTGCCCAGATACTGCAATTCGTCACCACTCAGGTAACAGTTGGCCTGGCCCAGACCACCACGGGTTTCGCCGCTATCGACGCAACGCTCGCAATAAGCGATGTGGGAACGCGGGTTGTACCACAGGGCGGGCTCGAGGGGATGAAACTTGCAGTACTGGCGTCGCATCGTAACTCACTGATTGCAGGCAGATAATCAGGCCACAGGCCGTCTTTGGATTATAGCCAACATTCCAGTGTGCCCCACAAACAAAAACGGCCCGCTTGTGGCGAGCCGTTTTCTTGTAGAGACCTTCAACCGCTTACTGGAAGATCTCGTCCTTTTCTGCCTTTTCGATGAGCAAGGCAGGAGGATTGAAGCGCTCACCATAGCGAGCAGCCAGTTCCTGGGCGCGTGCGACAAACTTGCGCAGGCCGTACTGGTTGATGTACTGCACCACACCGCCAGTCCAGGCGGGGAAGCCGATACCCATGATGGAGCCGATGTTGGCGTCCGCCACCTTCTCGATGACGCCTTCCTGCATGCAGCGCACGGTTTCCAGGGACTGGATGAACAGGAAGCGCTCCTGCATATCCTCGAACGGAATCTGCTTGCTGCCAGCACCGAAGGTGTCTTTCAGACCCGGCCACAGGGTCTTCTTGCCACCCTGCGGATAGTCGTAGAAGCCCTTGCCTGCCAGCTTGCCGGAACGCTCCAGCTCCAGCATCTTGATGATCACTTCCTCGGACGAGGTCACCGGCATGGACTGACCCTGCGCTTCCAGGTCGGCACGAGCCGCCAGGCTGATGTTGCGCATGGTCTGCAGGTTCAACTCATCAGAGATCGCCAGAGTGCCTACCGGGAAGCCGGCTTTCGCCGCTGCCATTTCGATGGACGCTGCCGCAATGCCTTCCTTCAGCATGCCCAGACCTTCGTTGACGTAGGTACCGATAACCCGGGTAGTGAAGAAGCCGCGCGCATCGTTGACCACGATCGGGGTCTTCTTGATCTGCAGGACGTAGTCCAGCGCCTTGGCCAGGGTCTCAGGGGACGTCTGCTTGCCACAGATGATTTCCACCAGCGGCATCTTGTCGACCGGCGAGAAGAAGTGCAGACCGATAAACTTGTCAGGACGCACAGATGCTTCCGCCAGACCAGTAATCGGCAGGCTGGAGGTGTTGGATGCGAAGATACCGGTGTCCAGCATCTTGGCTTCCGCTTCCTTGGTCACGGTTGCCTTCAGTTCGCGCTTCTCGAATACGGCTTCGATCACCAGATCGCAACCGGCCAGATCGTCAGCATTGCCAGTCGCCTTGATCAGGCCCAGCACCTTGTCCATTTTCTCCTGGGTCATGGCGCCTTTGGATACACGCTTGGCCAGCAGCTTCTCGCTGTAGGCCTTGCCCTTGGCAGCATTTTCTTCAGAGATATCTTTCAGTACGACTTCGATACCAGCCATGGCGCTCACATACGCGATGCCCGCACCCATCATGCCCGCACCCAGGATGCCGACTTTCTTGGTGGTGTAGTGGTCGAAACCTTTCGGACGGCTGGCGCCCTTGCTGATTTCCTGCAGCTGGAAGAAGAATGCAGTGATCATGTTCTTCGCCACCGGGCCAATCGCCAGGCTGGTGAAGTAGCGGGCTTCGACGTTCATCGCGGTGTCGAAATCAACCTGCAGGGACTCTACCGCTGCAGACAGAATGGCTTCCGGCGCCGGGAAACAACCCTTGGTCTTGTTCTTCAGCATGGCCGGGATGATCGGCAGCTTCATGGCGAACGCAGGGGTAGCCGGAGTACCGCCAGGCACCTTGTAACCCTTGCTATCCCAAGGCTGCTGGGCGTGCGGGTTGGCCTTGCACCAGGCCTTGGCCTTGGCAATCATGTCCGCCTGATCAGTGGCCAGATCATCGATCAGACCGGCTTTCTTGGCGCCTTCCGGGTTCACCTGCTTGCCTTCCATCAGGAACGGCGCAGCGGCTTCGAAGCCCAGCAGACGGGTCAGACGCACCACGCCGCCACCACCAGGCAGCAGGCCCAGGGTCACTTCCGGCAGACCGATCTTGGTCTTGGGATCGTTGATGGCAATACGGTGGTTACAGGCCAGACAGATTTCGTAGCCGCCACCCAGTGCCGCGCCATTGATGGCCGCCACTACAGGCGCCTTCAGTTTTTCCAGGCGACGCAGCTGCTTCTTCACTTCGTTGGTGCCATCCATGAACTGCTGGGCAACTTCCGGAGTTGCTTTCACCAGGTCATTCAGGTCGCCGCCGGCGAAGAAGGTCTTCTTGGCAGAGGTCAGTACCACGCCCGCCAGGTTCTGTTCCTTTTCCAGACGATCGATGCAGGCATCCATCGCGTCCTTGTAATTCTGGTTCATGGTGTTTGCAGATTGGCCCTGCATATCCATGGTCAGCACAACAATGTTGTCGCTGTCTTTTTCGTAACGAATATGGTCAGTCATTTGTCAGTCTCCAATCCTGTCTTACACAAGCTCAACGATGGTGGCGATACCCATACCTGCACCCACGCAGAGTGTGCAGAGACCGCGCTTCAGACCGCGCCGCTCGAGCTCGTCGATAACGGTGCCCACGATCATGCCGCCAGTGGCACCCAGCGGGTGACCCAGCGCGATGGAGCCGCCGTTGACGTTAATTTTGTCGGCAGTAACACCTGTGTCCTTCATGAAGCGCATAACGACAGAGGCGAAGGCTTCGTTCACTTCGAACAGGTCGATATCGTTGTAGGTCAGGCCGGCTTTCTTCAGTGCCTTGTTGGCAGCAGGGCCAGGGCCTGTCAGCATGATGGTTGGATCGGTGCTGGTGATGGCCGTGGCCAATACGCGGGCACGGGGCTTCAGGCCCATTTTGGCACCGGCTTCCTTGTTACCGATCAACAGCAGCGAAGAACCATCGACGATACCGGACGAGTTGCCGGGTGTGTGAACGTGATTGATGCGCTCAACCCAGTGGTACTTCTGCAGCGCAACGCCATCGAAGCCCATTTCACCCATCATCAGGAAGGAAGGATTCAGTTTACCCAGACCTTCCAGAGTGGTGTCAGCGCGGTTGTACTCGTCTTCCGCCAGAATGGTCAGGCCATTCATGTCCTTCACCGGCACGATGGACTTGGCGAACGCGCCGTCAGCCTTGGCTTTGGCGGCTTTCATCTGGGAGTTATAAGCGAAGGTGTCAACATCTTCACGAGAGAAGCCTTCGATGGTGGCGATCAGGTCGGCACCGATACCCTGGGTAATAAAGTCGGTCTGCAGGTTGGTTTGCGGGTCCATTGCCCACGCACCACCATCTGAGCCCATCGGCACGCGGGACATGGATTCCACGCCACCACAAACCACCAGGTCTTCCCAGCCGGAAGCCACTTTCTGGGCTGCCAGGTTGACGGTTTCCAGACCGGATGCGCAGAAACGGTTGATCTGCATGCCGGCAACTTCAGTCGCCCAGCCAGCCTTCATGGCTGCAGTCTTGGGCAGCACGGCGCCCTGATCACCCACCGGGCTGACGATGCCCAGCACGATGTCATCAATCTGCGCGGTATCCAGACCCGGATTACGCTCCTGCAGGGCGTGCATCAGGTTCACCACCAGATCAACAGGCTTCACTTCGTGCAGTGTGCCTTCCTTTTTGCCTTTACCACGCGGGGTCCGCACGGCATCAAAGACGTAGGCTTCTGTAGTCATTCAACCATTCCTCATGTTTTCGGGTTTGAGTCCGTGACCAAGCGGACACTCAGGCTGCATACCTTGCTCTTTTTCATCCATGCAAACAATGACCGGACAGCTCAGGCGTTGTGACCAAAAGCGTCATGATCAAGGACTTGCAGAAAACTTAACCCGTTAGGAAATCCCGTGACCTGTAACCGTGTTACTCTGTGACTTTGTTACCATTTTCCCCACATGTTACACTTTTACACACCTGATGCCTTGAAATTGGATTAGCCAGTGCTATATTGGCAAACATGAAGGTTCGAAAAATCAGTTGAATTAGTAGGAACATTCAAATTTTTCGGACTAGATTAAATCATGTGACTTCGGCCGAGGTCACAGCCGGCAGCCACCACCGGAACTCCAGCAACCACGGTGGCACGCAGGCAAATCTGGCTAAACAGTAGTGTCAGAAACACTAGAGGAGTTCGAATATGAAACTGGTCAATTCATCTGTAGTACGTCAACTGGCTGTGGACAGCGTTGCTTTCCTGGCGGTGATTGCACTGACCGTCGGTGGCTTCTGGGGCTTGTTCCTGGTAGACGCATCCATGTTCACCATGGTCGTATTCGGTCTGTTAATGATTCCCGCCCTGTTCAGCAGCACCTACTACCTGGGCAAGGACATTAACGAAGCGACCCACAAGCTGATCGCCTGATCAGGCAGGGCATCCTCTCACGGCGGCCGGCGCACCCAGTGGCGCCGGCAAACCGGAAGGGATCATTTAACGCCCCGGGAATCTGCGCGGTTCCGTCGTAGCAGCAGTGCAATTACTTCGGCAGCGAGCCACGACACCATCACCGCACCCGCCAATACACCGATGTCCAGCGGCTGCAAGGGCGTCACGGACAGGAAATTCCCCAGACTTTCCTGTGTCAACGCGACCATCTGTGCCGCCGCCCCTGTCACCAGCGCCCCAATGACCCAGGGATTACGCTGACTCAGCAGATTTACCCGCCGTGCAGGCAGTACGAACGACAACTGCACAAACACCAGGTAGCAGAACACCAGGGTTTGCACCCTGCCTGGATCGTTGATCCATCTCGGCAGCAGACCGTACAGCCCCAGCGCGACCATCCCGCCCACTACACCGGCCAGCACGACGAACAGCAGGGTGGGCCGATCCATCAATGGCGCCCCGGGATCACGGGGGCGGGTGGCGAGCACGTTCAGATTGCGATCGGTGGTGATGGCCAGGGCCGGCAGCGAGTCAGTCAGCAGGTTGACCCACAGGATCTGGGCTGCCGTCAGCGGTAGCAGCAGTGCTGCCCCCTGCCCCACCAGAAAGAACGCCACCATGGCCCCCACCACGATCAGCAGCACCTCGGTGACATTGGTGGAAAACAGGGTGCGGACAAACTTCTGGATGTTCTCGTAGATGCTGCGGCCTTCTTCGATGGCGCTGACGATGGTGGAAAAGTTGTCATCCAGCAGCACCAGATCAGCCACTTCCCGGCTGACATCGCTGCCTCGCTGCCCCATCGCCACCCCAACATCGGCGGCTTTCAGGGCCGGCGCATCGTTGACACCATCGCCGGTCACCGCCACCACCTGTCCCTGAGCCTGCAGGCTGTGGACAATCGCCAGTTTGTGTTCCGGCCTGACCCGGGCAAACACCGTGGTGTCCATGACCCGCTGGGCCAGTTCGGTTTCAGACAGCTTATCCAGATCCTGCCCGGTCATCACGCCCGTAACGGCAATGCCGATCCGTTCGGCAATGGCCCTGGCGGTGGCCGGATGGTCTCCGGTGATCATGATGATCCGCACTCCGGCCTGCTGGGCCTGGGCGATCGCACCGGGTACTTCGGCGCGGGGCGGATCCCACAGCAGAATCAGGCCGAGCCAGTGCAGATCCTGCTCGGTCTCGCCCGGCGCCCAGGCCAGGGCCAGCATGCGGAAACCTTCGCCGGCGTGGTGGTCAATGGTGGACTGGATGGATGCCCGCTGCTCATCGTCGAGTCGACACCGGGCCATCACCACTTCAGGGGCACCTTTTACATAGCTGACAGGCTGATCCTGCTGAACCGTAACCCGCATGTATTTCCAGGCTGCATCAAACGGCTTTTCTGACAGGCGCGTACAGGTCTGGCGCAGATTGACCGTGTCGACGCCCTGCTGTCTGGCGAATTCCAGCAAACCCAGCTCCAGTGGATCACCTGCCCCGGTGGCAGGATCGGCGTCATTCACCAGCGCCATGGCACGCACAGCGCGCTCCGGATCGAGGGAGTCAATGCG
This sequence comes from Gammaproteobacteria bacterium, assembly GCA_041395845.1. Lineage (GTDB taxonomy): Bacteria > Pseudomonadota > Gammaproteobacteria > Pseudomonadales > Ketobacteraceae > Ch67. Next base: position 428,619 of record JAWKZS010000001.1, on the reverse strand, counting down.
GTCGACCCGCATGTGGTTTTCAGTGAGGGTACCGGTCTTGTCGGTGGCGATCACGGTCACTGAACCCAGCGCTTCGACGGCCGTCAGTTTGCGGACCACCGCCTTGCGCTTCGCCATCCGCTCCATGCCCAGCGCCATGGCCAGGGTCAGTACGGCAGGCAGGCTTTCCGGTACCGCCGCAACTGCCAAGGCCACGGCAAACAGGAAAATCAGATTGAAACTTCCCCAGCCGCTGGCCCAGAGTCCCGCCGCCATGACCAGCACCGCCAGTATGACGACGGCCCACGCCACCTGCCTGCCAAAGCGCTGCAAGCGTCTTTCCAGTGGCGTTTTCTCCCGCACCACCTGCTGCAGCAGGCAGGCAAGCTGCCCCATGTTGGACGCTGACCCCGTTGCGCGAACGTCGATCCAGCCCAGCCCGCGAACCGCCAGCGTACCGGACAGAACACTGTCACCGGCGGCTTTTTCCAGGGGCAGCGATTCGCCTGTCATGACGGATTCATCGACGGAAAAGCTGGTTTCGGACTGCAACACCCCGTCGGCCTGGATGCGCTCACCCGCCTCTACCCGGATCAGATCCCCGGGCACCAGCGCGGTGCTGGCAATCTGTGTCAGCTGGCCATCCCGCATGACCCAGCTCTTGGGGGCCGCCAGCGCCTTGAGCCGGGCAAGGGCGGCCTCGGACTTGGATTCCTGCCACATGCCCAGTAGCGCATTGAACAGCAGAATGACCAGAATGGTCAGGGGCTCCAGCGGAATGTCGTGTTCCGCCGCCCGCCACCAGATCGCCAGGTCAAAGGCCAGGGCGAACAGCAGAATGTAGATGACGGGGTTGCGGAACTGGCGCAGGAAGCGTCGCAGCAGGGATTCGGGGCGGGATTCCGGCAGCGCGTTGGGGCCATGGGCCGCCAGCGCGCTGCGGGCTTGTTCAGTGGTGAGGCCTTGAACCGGCGACTCAGCCATCAGCAGCCTCAGGTGGCCGGATTGATTACAACCGTGACATTACGGGTTTCAATCTGGTCATTGAAGTTGGTGGTGATTTCCATGCGATAGGTGCCCACCGGCACGGGTATGGAAAACTGGCACAGAGGCTTGTCTGCAACTTTGTTAACCCACCGTTACCTCACCCGTATTCGGATTCGTCTCAACCGGCAGGACATCTTCAAGAACAAAGGGCGAACACAGTGATGGCAACAGGAAATTGGTCTGATCCATTCTCACTCCCGGCGACCAGTTCTTCGCCCAGTGCATCATTGAAATTCCCATCACCCAGGAAGCTGAAGGTCAGGTAAGTACCGTTTTCGGCGGGCGGATAGGACTCCTGCGGACCCAGCGTAGTGGTCGATACCTGGGTAGGATCGTAATCATCCAGACCGGCCAGCCTGTTGCGTAGTACAGACTCATATCAGAATGCCACACCACTGCATCGGTATTATTGTCATACACCTTGACAACCATTCCTAACCCGGTATAGCTGAGGGGCAACGGGTCGTAGGTACTATTAATGTAGGAAACGCGGACGGTGATTGCCGGATTGATGACAAAGATACTCTGGTCACAGTAATCGTCCTGCCCATCAGCGGTGATGTCCGCGTAATTGTCGTACAAGGGAAGATTCGTTGTGGCACTGAGGCACCGCTCCAGATTAGCATTGAAATTGGTGTTGGTACGCTCATAGACCGTAGTCTCGATCAGACTCACGTCCTGACTACCGTTGACCAGCAGCAGAACGCCGGGGTCGGTACCTTTCTCGTCTTCGTTACTTCCCCCACAGCCGGCCAGCCAGGAACAGACAATGGCCAGGGCAAACAAGCGCTTACTCGACATTCATAACTCCAGTTTCTTGTGCGAACAGGCGGTGCGACCGCCCTCGAGAACCGGCATTTAATCAGTCCCCACCCCAAAACTCAACAGGCAGGTCCCGGGCCGGGGATCTGGGATTTCGACTGCGAAGATGGGACACGGTTCAGCCGGCAGGTCAGGCTTCCGCCACGTTAAGGGCGGATCGGTAGATTTCCACCCGGTTGCGGCCATTGCGTTTGGCCTGATAGAGGGCCTCGTCGGCCTTGTGCATGAGGTTGTCCGGCGTGGCATGAACCGGTGGCACACCCACCAGTACCCCCATGCTGACGGTCACGGGGATCTTGCGATCCTCGAACCAGAACTGGGCATACTGCACATGATGACGGATGCTTTCGGCAATCTTGAGGACACCGGCTTCGTCGGTCGCCGGCAGCAGCATGACAAACTCTTCACCACCAAAGCGCACCAGAATATCCAGGTTGCGCCGGCAGTATTTCTGCAGGACGGTGGCCAGTTTGCGCAGCACTTCGTCACCCGCCACATGACCATAGGTGTCATTGATCTTCTTGAAGTGGTCGGCGTCGATGACCAGCACACCCAGGCTGGATCGATGCTTGATGCAATGCTGGATCGTATCGCCAAACAGCGAATCCAGATAACGCCGGTTGTGGAGGCCGGTGAGCGGATCGGACAGGGAATCCCGCTCCAGGCGCTGGTTGGAGTTCTGCAGATACTCCAGCATCTGGTTCAGTTCCTGGGTCTTTTCTTCCACTTCTTTCTGCAACTGTTCGCTGGCAGTGATTTCCAGACGCTCCTTTTCCCGCGTCAGGCGTGCAACTTCCTGACTCAATTCCAGCGCATGATGCAGCGCGGCAGTCTTTTCCCGACGCTCGCGGCGTACGCGCGCCGCAATAGCCGTTGTCACCAGCACGTTACCCAGACCCAGCCCCACCGCCTGCGCCATCAGCGCCGCTGCACCGTATTCCACGAGCCCGAACATTGATGCAATGTAAATGCAGTAGCCCGAGATAGTCACCGACCAGCCCAGCAACAGATACAGCGCCCAGGGATTTCGCGAATAGACCTGATGGATCATCATGGCAATGGCAAACAGCGCCGTGCACATGGCGAGTACCTGCAGGATCATGATCACCACAAATTCTGTGACAAACGGCGTCAGCAGCATGGGCACCGGAAATCCGGCCATCAGTATGTTGGCGAGGCGATAGAAAAACGGCGTACGGGTTTTCAGCTCGAGAAACTGGATCGCAAACAGGCCGCCAAAGAAGAAGCTGGCCGCACCGGAAAACACCAGCACATGATCGTTGATAAGAACACTGTCGTTCCACAGATAGTGGTTACCGAAACCGCTGAGCGCAGCCTGGTAAATACCGATGAAAATGACAAAAAACAGGTTGTGCAGAAAGGTGCGTTCCCGCAGGTAGATCAGCAGCATCAGGTTGAAATAGGCCAGCACCAGAATGACGCCGAAATATACGCCATAGAACACCTGATTGTGGATCTCGGCCTGGTAGTAGCGATCGACATAATGCAGCGTCATCTGGAACATCAGGGCACTGGCGGAATCGACCCGCAGCAGCACGCTGTAACGGCCGCTTTCGGGAAAACCCAGTTCGAACAGTGGATACCGCGTACGCGGCACACCGGGCGCACGCGACTGATGATCACCGCCGGACTGGTGGTCAAGTATGTGGGGTGAGTCGCCGCGCCACTGCACCAGATAGACATCGATATAGTCAAGAAACGCCGAGCCCAGTTCCAGCAGTGCGGGCAGGCGATCCCCGGTCTGCACATCGATATCCAGCCGCAGCCATAATGGATGCTTGCCGTAGCCCTGATTGACGCTGGTCCCTTCTACGGTGGGCCAGGCGGAGGAGGCCTGAATCGCCGTCATCACCGGCATATGGCCTTTATCCACCATCACGTGATACTGGGGAGCCAGGCGAAACCAGGAAGCCGGGGCATCGGTCCACTGCGCGTGCGCAAGCCCGGCCATCCACCCGAAGGTGAATACCAGCATCGCGATCTTCAGCAAGTAACCCCTGCCCAACATGCTCAAATTACGTTACCAACCAGCCAATGTTCATGAAATGTAGTCACGCCCGAAAGGCTATTGTATGGCCTTCCTGTAGTATTTCTTGTCAGAATGTAAGCCGCGCCAAGTAATTGACCTGCATCGGTTCAACCTGATCTGAAATGGGTTAGATTCGTCAAACAATCAACGCCAAAACAAGGGCAGGACATGAAAAAAATTCTGATTGTGGTGGTTCTGGCCGCCATGGCCGGTGGACTCATCTGGTGGCTGAACCGGCCCGATATTCCCCAGGTGACTGCTGCCATCCTCGACAGCGGGCCCGTGGAATCCCTGGTGGCGAATACGCGGGCGGGAACGGTGCGCTCCTGCCAGCGCTCGAAACTGTCGCTCACCGCCGGTGGCACCGTGGCCGCGTTGCACGTGAAGAATGGCGACCGCGTCGAAAAAGGTCAACTGCTGATGGAGCTGTGGAATCTTGACCAGCATGCCCGTCGCGAACAGGCGGCCGCGCAACTGGATGCAACGCGACTGGCCGTCAAAGAGATCTGCGATGCAGCGGCGCGGGATCGGCGCGAGTCCAAGCGGGCAGAAACCCTGGCCCGAAAAAAGGTGATTTCCGATGATGCACTGGATACCGCCATTACCCGGGCCGAAGTGTCAGAACACAGTTGCGCCCGCGCCAAAGTCGAAGTGCAGGCTGCCGAGGCGCAGCTGGAATTGCAGTCGGCACTGCTGGATCAGACCCGTCTGGTAGCACCGTTTGCTGGCGTGGTTGCGGAAATCAATGGCGAGGTGGGCGAATTCGTAACGCCCTCGCCTCCGGGCATTCCAACACCACCGGCGGTTGATCTGATTGCTGATGAATGCCTGTACGTGCGGGCGCCCATTGATGAAGTCGACGCCGCCGCGATTCGGGTTGGCATGCCAGCGCGCATTGCACTGGATGCATTTCGTGGCAAGTCCTTCAATGCAGTGGTCACCCGCATCGCGCCGTATGTGCAGGATTATGAAAAGCAGGCGCGCACCGTGGACGTGGAAGCAGAGTTCCGGCCGGTTCCCGAGGATGTGACATTGCTGGTGGGCTACAGCGCGGATATCGAAATCATCCTGCAGCAACGCCAAAACGTGCTGCGCGTTCCCACCGAAGCCATCTTCGACCAGAATCAGTTGCTGGTGGTGAACGCCGACAACGTGCTGGAACAACGCACCATCGTTACCGGTCTGTCGAACTGGAGCTGGACTGAAATCACGGACGGCGCCAGCGCCGGAGAACGTGTGCTGCTGAGTCTGGATACCCCGGGTGCCGAAGCGGGCGCCAGGGTGGTTGTGACACCATGATCGAACTGCAGCATATCTGCCGCACCTTCATGCTGGGCGATCAGGCAGTGCATGCACTGGACGACATCAATCTGCAGATCGATGCGGGGGAATACATTTCGGTGATGGGGCCATCCGGCTCCGGAAAATCCACCCTGCTCAATGTACTGGGGCTGCTGGACCAGCCTGACGAGGGGCATTACCGGCTCGATAATGTGGACACGACGACGCTGTCGGAACCTGAGCGGGCCCGCTATCGCCGCGATCACATCGGCTTTGTCTTTCAGTCCTATCATCTGGTGGGACGTCTGAGTGCGCGGGAAAATGTCGAACTGCCACTGATCCTTGCGGGGATGCCGCCCAAACAGCGCCGCCCCTTGGTGGATGACATGCTGCAACGCCTTGGCCTGCTGGAAAGAGCCGACCATTTGCCGAATCAGCTGTCCGGTGGCCAGCGCCAGCGGTGGCCATTGGTCGTGCCATCATTCTGAAACCTCGCGTGCTGCTGGCCGACGAACCCACCGGCAACCTCGACACCAAATCCGGCGCGGATGTCATTCACGTGCTGGAAGAACTGAATCAGCAGGGCATTACGCTGCTGGTGGTGACCCACGATCCTTCCCTCGGCCAGCGCGCCCGCCGCCGCATCCGCATGGTGGACGGCCGCATTGAATCCGACCAGATTTACAGCGGAAACGGAACCTGACCATGCGCGGCGCCGATCTGATTCGCTTCGATTTTCAGGTGCTCAGCCGACACCGGTTCCGGGCGGTGATGATCCTGATCGCGCTGTCCATTGGTGTTGCCGCAGTGAATCTGCTCACCGGGCTGGGCGAAGGCGCCAAGCAGTTTGTGCTGGGTGAATTTTCCATGCTCGGCAAGAACACCCTGATCATGATGCCGGGCAAAAAGGAAACCAGTGGCGGCATGCCGCCGATCATGGGCGAGGCACCGCGGGACATTACGCTGCAGGATGCAGAAATGGTGCGCCGGCTGCCGGGCGTGGTGGCCGTGGCCCCGCTGCTTGTAGGCATGACTGAAGTGAACTTTGGTGGCCGCACCCGTGAAGTCATCGTCGCCGGCACCACCGCCTCGTACTTTTCCATTCGTCAGCTCGAGATGCATCAGGGCACTGCCTTGCCGGATATTCCCAGCGACATGGCCAGCCCGGTAGCCGTACTGGGCAGCAAGCTGAAGCGGGAAATCTTCGGCCAGCAACCCGCGCTGGGCCAGTGGATCAAGGCCGGCGATCGCCGCTTCCGGGTGATCGGAACCCTGGATATCAAGGGCCAGGCGCTGGGCATGGACATGAACGACCTGATGCTGATTCCGGTGGCAAGCGCCCAGGCCCTGTTCAATCAGGAAGGCCTGTTCCGCGTGATGATCGAAGGCCAGAGCGCCGATACGCTGGACAAACTCAAACAGCGGGTCATCGATCTGATGATCCAGCGCCACGAGGGCGAAGAAGACGTCACGATCATCACCCAGGATTCGATTCTGAGCGCGTTCAACGACATTCTCGATACCATGAATATCGCCGTCAGCGGCATTGGTGCCATCAGCCTGCTGGTAGCAGGCATCCTGATCATGAATGTGACCCTGATATCCGTGACCCAGCGCACCCAGGAAATCGGTCTGCTGAAAGCCATCGGCGCGTCGGACCGGGATGTGATGCAGATCTTTCTCACCGAAGCGCTGATCATGTCAGTGCTGGGCTCCCTGGTTGGCATTGCAATGAGTGAAGCCGGTCTGCTGGCGGTAAGACTGGCGTTTCCCGATCTGGGATTCCATACGCCCTGGTGGGCACTGATCCTTTCCGTGGCGACAGCGGTGGTTGCCTCGATCGTGTTTGCCTGGGGCCCGTCCCGGCGGGCAGCGCGGCTGGAACCGGTCAATGCCCTGCAGGGGAGGAACTGACATGTTGTGGCAGGATGCGGTGTTTCTGGTGTGGCGCAGCGTGCGCAGCAGCCCCATGCGCAGTACGCTGACCGCCCTGGGAATCGCCATCGGTATCACCGCTGTCGCACTGCTGACCTCGATTGGTGAGGGTGTGCGCGACTATGTGATGACGAACTTTTCCCAGTTTGGCACCCGCATCATTGCCATCAATCCCGGCAAGGCAATGACCGGCGGCATGGGCGGCATCCTGCAAACCGATCGTCCGCTGACCCTGGACGACGCCGAAGCCCTCACCCGCCTGCCCTACGTCACCCACGTGGTACCCGTGGTACAGGGTGCCGGCACCATCGAGGCTGGAGAGTTTTCCCGCAACAGCGACATCATCGGTGCCAACTACGCGATTCACGAGGCCTGGCTGTTCAATCTGGCCATGGGCCGCAGCCTGCCCCGGGACGAAGCCGGTCGCAGCCGCAGCTTCGCAGTGCTCGGCCACAAGCTGCGCCAGGAACTGTTCGGTGATCGCAATCCGCTGGGACAGTTCATCCGGGTGGGCGGCATGCGCTTCCGTGTGGTCGGGGTCATGGAAGAAAAAGGCCAGATGCTGGGCATCGATCTGGATGACATCGTGTTCATTCCCGTCGACAAGGCTCTCACGCTGTTCAACCGCGAGGGGCTGATGGAAATCGACGTGGTGTTTGCCGAAGGCGTGGAATCGGCGGTGGTCAGCGAATCCGTGCGCAAACTGCTGACGGAGCGCCACGGCAATGAGGACTTCACCATCATTACCCAGGATGAAATGCTCAAGAGCCTCGACAAGATCCTGCAGGTACTGACCGCCGCCATCGGCGCCCTTGGCGCGATTTCCCTGCTGGTCGGTGCCGTAGGTATCCTGACGATCATGACCACCACCGTTCGTGAACGCACGGCGGAAATCGGCCTGCTCACCGCCCTGGGGACCGCCCAGCGCCAGATCCTGCTGCTGTTCCTGGGTGAAGCCATCGCGCTGGCCCTGGCCGGTGGCTGCGCGGGGATACTGACGGTGGTCATCGTGGTCCTGTCCGTGCAGTGGGTCATGCCGGATTTGCCGGTGCAACTGAGCCCGTTCTATCTGGGCATTTCGCTTTTGCTGTCATTACTGATCGGACTGCTGGCCGGCATTGCGCCCGCCCGTACTGCCGCCCGCATGAATCCCATCGACGCCCTGCGCGCCGAATGATGGCACGCGCCTTGCCTTGACTGGCTGGTAACAGCGACAGGAGATGACTCGATGGGTCAGGTGGAACCTTATCTGGAACCGGGCGTAATGACGATGAATGCACAACTGGAAGCCCCTTTTGCAGTAAAACTGTACCATTCGCACACATTGCGGCTTGCCCGCCATGATCTTCTGGTCACCATTTTGGTTCTGAGCCGGCTCATCCAGCGCCATCGTGGTGCAACCCTTGCCCTGTTAGGCGGCGACAAAAGCTTTCGCCAGCAGATCCTGACCCTGCAGCAGCAGATCAATTCCCAGCTGGTCTTTCTGGAATGCCAGAACCAGGCGGCCCAGCTTTCCATCTCGCAGAATGACTGGAGTCAGCTGAGCCTGGGTTGGCTGACGATCATCAAGGACTGGGAAAACGACGCCATCCTGCACAGCTTCGAGTTCCATTCCCACCTGCTGGAACTGATCCTGCGGATCGCCCGTCAGTTGAGTGAATCCTGTCTGTATCAGCCGGCCTTCGAGCCCATGCCGGAAGCCTTGCAGAACCGGATTGAAAAAAGCTACGTACAACCGCTGCAGAACCTCAATCAGACCTGCGTGATCGAACTGTACGAACTGGTGGAATACCTGGCGCGGATTCGCGGGATGGGAACGCACATGGCGGCAACCGGCCATGGTGACTCCGACTTTGATGCCCGAGTGTCGTTCTGGCTGCAGGAATTCCGCTACCGCAAGGATCGCTTTGACCAGAGTCTTCAGGTGTTACCCAGCCCTTACCTGCCGTTCCTGCCTGCCCTGCGGGCGTTACCCAATCTGAACATGAAACTGAACTATTTCATCAACCTGCTGGGCCATGAGATGAATGCCCAGCGGGCGATCAAGGTGCCCAGTCACAAGCTGTTCCTGATGGGCACCGAGATCATCGACGGTTATCTGAATGTGATGGATCAGGCCAACAGCGTGATCCGGGAGCAGTTCTACCAGATGAATCACACCTGCCTGCAACGGCTGGCGGAGTGAACGAGAAGCGGAAGTGAGGGCAATGCCTCACTTCTTTTCGCTGATCCAGAGTTTGATCACACCCTTCACCACCGGAACGCCGTTGGTATCCAGTGCGGTGACCTTCACGTCCAGGTCGCCGGGTTTCCAGTCGGCGGGGTTGATCTCGGCAATACCGGTGATATCGCTGCCAGCCTTGGCGGTGTAATCCACGGTCATGCCTTTGGGAATCCAGCGCAGGTTGGAAGGAATCGATGCTTCGGCGCAGACACCCATCGCCATTTCCAGCAGATTGCAGATCGCAATCACGTGCACGGTGCCGATATGGTTTTCCACGGCGCGGCGCTTCTTCAGCAGGACCTTGACGTAATTGGGGCGCAATTCGTCGATGGTTGCACCGATGGTACGAAAATACGGCGCCTTGCGGGCAATGACCTGGGACATCAGGAATTTGCCACCGGGCAGGCCCTGCAGCCGATTCCAGTTACGCAGCACGTAGTTTTCTTTGCTCACAGTATTGCTCCTCGTTACTTAATTGGCATTCAGTCTGGTAATGGTTGCACCCGTGGGGACCTTGCCACCCTGCACTACCCGCGCATTGATGCCGCGCAGATTCAGTTCGCGCCCCACCGGGGAATTGACAAAGCTGACCGCATCCTTGCCGAAGCGCTGCTGGAATTTTTTGCAGCCCAGATGGGGTTCCGCCGTCACCTGAATGATCGCGTCGCCCAGCTGCAAACGGGTGCCCGGTGGCAGATTGGCGGCACTCAGATCCAGATCCACATAGAACTGGTCACCGGCCAGGGCCCAGCGTGATGACGTGCCCGCGATCAAGGCGATGGCCCGCGCATTCATCAGGTTCAGCTGCATGTCGGGATGAGCCAGGCCACCCGCATTACGGGCAAATCCCCGCTGTTTCCAGTTATCACCCCGCAGGCCGGTTTCGACATCCAGCCAACCTTCCGGCAACACCTTGCGCTCACCGGTGCGTGGCCGACACACAATCAACTCGACAATCCCCTGCACTGTTGGCGACTGCCGGATGTGTGCAATGCCCGCCTCGAGATCGGCCAGTGGACGGTGCCATTGTGAATCCGTATTCATGCCCATCAGATCCAGTTGTTGCGGTTCGGTTTTTTTCACAGCACATACACCCAGATCACAGGAATCAGCAGGAACGACAGCAGGGTCGATATCATCACCGCACCGGCAATCACCTGCGGTTCCCGGTTGTACTGCATGGCGAACAGGTAATTGAACACTGCCACCGGCATGGCCGCCTGCAGAATCAGAACGCCCCGCGCCACACCGTGCAGATCAAACAGCTCAGCCACCAGCCAGCCTGCGCCAACACCGATACCCAGACGTGCATCAGCGCGAAATACAGGCTCTTGCCCAGTGATCCGATCTGCAAGCCCGCCAGACTCACTCCCAGCGTCAACAGCATCAGCGGAATGGTGAAGTCACCCAGCAGGTTCACCGTATTCTGAATCCACAGCGGCAGATCCAGCCGGGTGTAAATCATGAACACGGCAGCGGCGATGGAATAGATGATCGGATTGGTCACCATTTCCTTCAGCACCGAGCGTCCGCTCACCAGTGCAATCCCCAGGGTGAAATGGGCAATCGACATCACCATGAACACCGCCAGCGCCAACGTCAGGCCTTTTTCGCCAAACGCGAACAGGCACACGGGCAAGCCCATATTGCCGGAGTTGGGAAAAATCAGCGGGCCGAGGAAGCTTCGCATGGACTGTTTCGCGATCACAATGGCCACAGCGCCGAGCACCGCCATCACGCCGATCAATATCGCCGTCACCAGCAGCATGTGTTCCAGGGTTTCGCGGGATACCGGGGTCCGGCTGAGGGAGGAAATGATCAGACAGGGAGCGCCCACCCGCATCACCAGGTGGGTCACCATCTGGGTATCGTAAGCCCAGTTGAATTTTTTCCAGAGAAAACCAAGCAGCACGCAGACCATGACAGGTCCGGTAATCGGAAGCAAAGTAGCCAACATGTCGGGGGTTCCTTAGAATTCACTGCATTATAGCCGAAGCCGTTGCCGCCCCCATGAGTCAGGATTGCCAAAAACCACCCCTCGAACCCGCCCGCATTGACTGGCAGGATGCCACGCCGGTATCTGTCCAGTTTGCTGACGTGTATTTCTCCCGCGACGACGGTGAGGCGGAAACCCGTTATGTCTTTCTTGAACAGAATAATCTTCCGCAGCGCTGGGCGGACTGGCAATCCCCCGGCAGTTTCACCATTGCGGAAACCGGTTTCGGCACCGGTCTGAATTTTTTCTGTGCCTGGGAGCTGTGGCAGCAGCAGCGACAACCGGGGCAGCATCTGCATTTTGTCAGCGTGGAAAAGTTTCCGCTGCAGCGCGAGGATCTGGACAAGGCCTGCGCGTTGCGGCCACAGTTCGCGCCGCTGCATCAGACGCTGCTCGCGCAGTATCCGCCGCTGATTCCCGGCCTGCATCGGCTGCATTTTCCTGCCGAACAACTGACGCTGACACTGATCTTCGATGATGCCATCGAGGGTTTCCGGCGGCTGGACGGCTGCGTGGATGCCTGGTTTCTCGATGGTTTCGCACCGGCGCGCAATCCCCAGATGTGGCAACCGGCACTGTTTGCCCAGATGGCGCGCCTGAGTCATGACTGCACCACATTCGCCACCTTTACCGCCGCCGGCGACGTCAAACGAGGCCTGCGTGACGTCGGCTTTACGGTAGAAAAACATCCGGGCTATGGCCGCAAGCGCGACATGCTCAAGGGCCAATTCACCGCTGCGGCGAAAACAGCATCCGCATGGAAGGCCAGCGACGCGCCCTGGTTCCGCGTTGATTACCAGCCCCGTCCGCCGGGCACGGTGGCAATTGTCGGCGCCGGGTTGGCTGGCTGCTGTGCGGCCTACGCACTGGCGCAACGGGGCTGGCAGGTACATCTGCTGGAACGGAATGCGGCCATTGCAAATCAGGCGTCGGGCAATGCCACCGGTATTACCTATGCCAAACTCAGCCTGCATGACACGGCGCAGAACCGCTATTACATCGGTGCCTATCTGTATGCCTGCCGCTTCATCCGTCAGGTTTTCGAAAGCGCACAGGTGGCTCCCGGGCAGGACTGGCAACTGAACGGCGTATTGCAGCTGGCGTACGACGCAGACGAACAGCAGGCCCAGGAAAAACTGCGCACCAGTGGCTTGTGGCCCGGTGATATTGTGGACTGGCTGGATGCCGACGCCACAACCGCACGACTGGGATTTTCCACCACCAATGGCGCAGTTCTGATGAAAAACGGCGGCTGGCTGAATCCGGCAACCCTGTGTCACGCGCTGCTCCGTCACCCGCGTATTCAGTTGTCCACCAACACGGCGTTGCAACAACTCAAGCGGGCCGATGAACGCTGGTACATCAACGATCTGCCGGACGGCTACGATGCGGTGATACTGGCCAATACCTTCGACGCCCTGCAGCTGCCCCAGGCGGACCATCTGCCATTACGGCGGATTCGCGGACAGGTCAGCCATATCCCCGCGACACCTGCATCTTCCATCCTGCAGCACGCGCTGAATTACGATGGTTATATCAATCCCGTGCGCAATGGTTTTCATTGCGTGGGCGCCACCTTCCAGCCGCGCAACCGCAATCCGGAACTGCAGATGGACGATCACCGCGAAAACCTGGACAAGCTGCGCGAAGCCCTGCCGGCACTGGCGGAAATGCTGGATATCGGCGCCGTGGAACAGCTGGACGGCCGGGTGGGCTTTCGCTGTCAGACCCCGGATTACCTGCCGATAGTGGGGCCGTTGCCGGATGTCGCGCGATTCCAGCAACAGTACGCGGGCTTCCACCTCAATCCCGCGAAACAGACCTATCCACCCTGCCCGCTACTGCCCGGCCTCTATATCACCACCGGTTTTGGTGCCAAGGGAATTACCGGCGCACCGCTGGCTGCAGAAATCCTGGCAAGCTACATCAGCGGAGAGCCCCAGCCGGTGGACCGGGACGTAGTCTTCGCCCTGCATCCTGCACGCTTTCTGCAGCGGGCATTGAAACGCCAGGGTCGGCCGGATTAAAGTGGCGTCAACTTGGTTCGACCAGAGGATGTCATCATGAAACGTTTTGCTGTCTGTCTGCTGTTTGCCCTCATGCCGCTCAGTGTCCAGGCGGAATTCAAAGCCTCCCTGAGCCAGGATCAGGCCTGGGAAAAAATCAGCGCAAAGCAGATTACGGTGATCGACGTGCGCACGCCGGCGGAATTTGCCACCGGGCATGTGCCCGGCGCCATCAATATTCCCCATGACCAGATTGGCCAACGTCTGCAGGACATTCCCTCCGCCAGGGATCAGCCCGTGCTGGTGTATTGCCGTTCCGGGCGCCGGGCCGGGCTGGCGGAAGCGGTCCTGAGCAATGCCGGTTACAGCAACCTCTATCATCTCGAAGGCGACATGCTGGAGTGGTCTTCCAACCAGCGTCCCATCGCCAAATAGCCCCGCGAAGCCGGGCAAACCTAGTCCGTCTAGTTTCAGGCTGTAGCCTTTTCTGGCAACGGGACTTTTTTTGCCGGCACCCTCACACCAGGGTCTACACTTAGTTGAAAGAACAAGCATAAGTGGTTTGCTTTCAGCGCCTTAGGTGAAGTGACGCCGTGCAGCGGAAACTCATGGAACAGCAGGAATACACGGTCTTGGTGGTCGATAGCGACAACGCCATCCGGTTTGCTGTGTGCGACACCTTGCGTAGCGCAGGCTTCAAGGTAGTGGAAGCCAAAACCGGCGAGCACGGCCGCGATCTGTTTCATCAGATCAAGCCGGATCTGGTGCTGCTCGATCTGATCCTGCCCGATCTCAACGGCTTCGAACTGTGTCGCTCCATTCGCAGCCGCGAGCATGGCGCCCACATCCCCATCATGATCATGACCCGCGCCGACGACGTGGAATCCATCGTGCTGGCGTTCGACGCCGGCGCCACCGACTTCATCACCAAGCCGCTGCATCATGTGATTCTGGAACAGCGTATCCGCTACCTGATGCGTACCAGCCAGACCTTCAAGGCGCTACGGCAGCGGGAGCAACGTCTGGAAAACGCCGAGCGGATCGCCCAGCTGGGCAGTTGGGAGTGGGACAGCAAGAGTCGCCACATGTTCGTATCGCGGGAATTCAACCGCCTGCTCGGATTCGAGCCAGACCATCCCACCACCGTGCGCGATGTTATCCAGGTCATGCCGGAACACGAACGCCGCACCCTGGTAGAACACTTCCAGCAACAGGGCAGTCGCCAGCAGGGCACCATTACCCTTGAACATGCTTTTCATGATCTGAGCGGACGTCGCCGCGTCATCCGTCACGAAGCGGAGTTCATCAACCATGATGCCGACCACTACACCGTGATCGGTACCCTGCACGACATCACCGCCGAGATTGCCTCGAAAGAACAGATCCTGCAGCTGGCGTACTACGACAGCCTTTCCGGCCTGCCCAACCGCACGTTTTTCAAGGCACATCTGGAACTGGCCATTGCGCAGGCCAAACAGGCCGGCCATCCGCTGGCGGTAGTCGTATTGGGGATTGACCTGTTCACCCGCATCAACAACTCGCTGGGCTACGACGCCGGCGACGAATTGCTGAAACAGGTTTCGCAACGCTTGCTGCAAGCCTTTGATGACACAAACTGTACCCGGCTTGCCCATGGCGCCATCGATCCCCACTCTACCGATACCGAATTGTGCGACAAACTTGCGCGGCTTGAGGGCGACCAGTTTGTGGTGCTGATGCACCGCTTCAGCAAACTCGACAATATCATTCTGCTGATCCAGAAGATGATGAAACGGCTGGGGACACCCTTCACCCTGCGCGGCAGCACCGTTGTGCTCACCGCCAGTGCCGGCGTCGCCATGTATCCGGTCAACGGTCAGGGCAGTGAGCTGTTGCTGCGCAATGCCAATGCCGCCATGCAGTTTGCCAAGTCCCAGGGACGCAATAATTTCCGCTTCTATACCGGCGAGATCGACACCAAATCCAAGGAACGCCTGTCGATTGAAAACGATCTGCGTCATGCGATCCGTCACAACGAACTACAGCTGCACTACCAGCCCAAGGTGCATCTGCGCCAGCGGGACGTGCGCAGTGTCGAAGCCCTGTTGCGCTGGCGCCATCCGGTCAAGGGCATGATCAGCCCAGCCCAGTTTGTGCCAATGGCGGAAGAACTCGGCATGATCAACGAACTGGGCGTGTGGCTGCTGAACGAAGCGTGCCGCCAGACCCGGCAATGGAATGAGCAGGGTCTGCCGCCCATTCGAACGGCCATCAACCTGTCGCCGATCCAGATCCGCTCCGGTTCCCTGGTAGAAGACGTGCGCAAGGCTCTGGAAAAAAACGGCCTGATTCCCAACCAGCTGGAAGTGGAAATCACCGAAACCGTGTTGCTGGAGGATTCACAACGGGTGATGCGTACACTGGAAGGACTGCGCTCACTGGGTGTGAAAGTGGCGCTGGACGATTTTGGTACCGGATATTCGTCACTCAGTTATCTGACACGCTTCCCGTTCACGACATTGAAAATCGATCGCTGCTTTGTCACCGATTGCGTGCGTAACGCGCAATCGGCCGCCGTAGTCCATGCTATCATTCAACTCTGCAAAAACCTGAGTCTGGAAGTCGTAGCCGAAGGAGTGGAAACCGAACAGGAATTGCAGTTCCTGTTCCAGCATCGCTGCGACCTGATCCAGGGATTCTATTTCAGCCCCGCCCTGGACGCTGACGGACTTGCCAACTTCATCCGTCGTCGCAGCTGGATCGATCAGCTCGATGATCTGAACTGAAGCCACTGCTGCCGCGTCACGATCTGCACCGACTCCTGCTCTGCATCAAACACGATCACGTATTCCTTGCGCTTGATGCCATTGATCACCTGCAGCACCTTGCGTTCAAGTCCAACTTCCTGTTCGCCGTAATCGGTACCGTCACGGGTAACGAACTCTTCCACGAGCGCTGTCAACGTATCACTTGCCAGCGAATACCAGGGCACTTCAATCAGATTTTCCACGTACACTCCAGCCCCGTTCATTATGCAGGACGTCTTCGCCAAATTCTTCGATGATGGCCGTCATTACGGCGGGCTCCAGCAGATTGACCCGCTCCGGGTCCACCTGTTTTTTCAGGCAATCCGCAATGGTGGTCAGCGCCATGATGCGGGCTGCATCCTTGTCATCGGCCGGTATCACATACCAGGGCGCGTTGCGGGTGGCGGTTTTATTCAGCATGTCTTCATAAGCCTGCTGATAGTCTTTCCAGAAGCGACGGCTTTTCAGATCGGCGACCGTCAGCTTCCAGCGCTTGGTCGGTTCCTTGATCCGCTCCATGAAGCGGTTGTATTGCGCCTCTTTGGATAGATGCAGAAAAATCTTGATCAGGATGACACCATCATCGGTGAGCTGACGTTCGAATTCGTTGAGCTCGCGATAGGCGCGTTTCCATTCAGTCTCGGTGGCGAAGCCTTCCACCCGCTCCACCAGCACCCGCCCGTACCAGGACCGATCGAAAATGGTGATCTCGCCAGGCTCCGGCAGCTTCTGCCAGAAACGGTACAGATAATGACGCGCCTGCTCCCAGCGTGCTGGTGCACCGATCGGCCAGACGTGGGCGCTGCGCGGATCAAGATGACGGGTCAGCCGCCGGATGATGCCACCTTTTCCTGCGGTATCGGTTCCCTCCATCATCACAATGCAGCGTTTGCCGTCTTTCAGCAGCGCCAGTTGCGCCCGCAACAATTCCAGCTGCAGCTCGTCGATCTTCTTGCTGGGATTTTTTACCGGCTTGGCAGGCTCGGTGGCCAGCTTTTTTATCTGGATTTTTTCTTCAATCAGTTTGCGTGCTTTCATTGCCTGCATCCTGTTGGGTTATGGGTTCGAACAGCAACGGATAGAGATAATCCTGGAAGTCTTCACTCATGCGATTGAGGGTCTGCTTGTCCGCCAGCAGATTGCCTTCGTATTCATACCGCGGGTCCACCAGCTGCTTGGCCAGATTCTGCAGCATCACCATACGCTTTTTCAGATAGTGACGGCCACCGGCATCCAGAAAGGGTTCAAGGCCGAAATAGGACTTTTCCATCTGGTTGAGCGCAGCATCCAGTGCCTTGTTATCCTTGCGATTAACACTGAGCCAGACATCTGAAACCCCGGCCATGAACTGGGCGTAAAAGCGCTGGCGAATTTCAAAACTGCGTTCAAACCGCTCAACACTGGCCTGTTTGTCCAGGTATGCGTTGTACTGCTCCAGCAAACGCGCCTGGGTGCGTTCCTGCAACTGCTGGGCCCGTAGCAGCTGGGCACTGGCCGACCGGTGCATGGCACAGTTGAGCCAGGCAATCCACGCCGTGAGGCCGAACGCCAGCAGCACCAGCAGCAGACTGAAAATGGAAAACCGGTTTTCCTTGAGCGTTATCAATGTGTGATGGGCAGACTCTGACATATCAAATCCCGATTCCCTGTTCCCGCAACAACTGGATGAAGGCTGCTTCGTCCAGCACTGGAACGCCCAGTGATTCGGCTTTGGCCAGTTTGGAACCGGCTTTTTCACCGGCGACCACGGCGTCTGTATTCTTCGACACGCTACCCGCCACTTTTGCGCCCAACTGTTGCAGATAATCCTTGGCTTCGTCGCGGGTCAGCTGCGTCAGTGTACCGGTGAGCACATAGGTCTTGCCATTGAGTACGCCATCTGCGCGCGCACCCGGCTCCTGTTCAGGCCAGTGCACGCCAGCCGCCTGCAATGCAGTGATGATTTCAAGATTGTGAGACTGCTGGAAAAACGCCGCGATACGGCTCGCAACAATGGGCCCCACGTCCTGCACCTGCTGCAGCTCTTCTTCCGTTGCACGCTGAATATTGGCGAGGGTGCCAAAATGCTGGGCCAGGGTCAGCGCCGTTGCCTCACCCACGTCGCGGATACCGAGGGCAAACAGGAAGCGTGGCAAGGTGGTGGTTTTGCTTGTTTCCAGCGCGTCGATCAGGTTCTGTGCCGATTTCTGCCCCATACGATCCATGCCCGCCACCTGCTCGACGGTCAGCCGGTACAAATCGGATACGTGGGCAATCAGGCGCTGATCCACCAGCTGCTCTACCAGCTTGTCCCCCAGGCCTTCCACGTCCATCGCCTTGCGCGACGCGAAATGTTTGATCGCTTCCTTGACCTGGGCCTGGCAATACAAACCACCCGAGCAGCGGGCAATCGCTTCGCCTTCGGGCTTGATGATGTCAGAACCGCATACGGGACACTGCGCAGGCATGTGCACCGGCGCGGCATCCGCAGGCCGCTTGTCCAGCACGACTTTCACCACTTTGGGAATGACATCACCCGCACGATGCACGATCACGGTGTCGCCCACCCGCACATCCATCCGCGTCACTTCATCCATGTTATGCAGGGTTGCATTGCTCACCGTGACACCACCGACAAACACCGGCTCCAGCCGCGCCACCGGCGTAATGGCACCGGTGCGCCCAACCTGGAATTCCACTCCCAGCAGGCGTGTCATTTCTTCCTGCGCGGGAAACTTGTGGGCGGTCGCCCAGCGCGGTGCGCGGGATACGAACCCCAGTTCCTTCTGCAGTTTGATGGCGTTCACCTTGTAGACGATGCCATCGATTTCGTACGCCAGCGCGTTGCGGCGGGCCAGAATGTCATCGTGATACTGCTGCAGTGCCTGCACGCCGCGGGCAAGACGGATCTCGCCATTCACCCGCAGGCCCCACTGTTTCAGCAACTGCAGATTACCAAAATGGGTATCGGACATTTCACCGCCGTCCACGTAACCGACACCGTAACAGTACATGTCCAGTGGCCGCTGCGCGGTAATGCGCGGATCCAGTTGACGCAGACTGCCAGCAGCCGCGTTGCGGGGATTGGCAAAGACCTTGTCGCCCTTTTCCGCCGCCTTGCGATTGAGTTCCTCAAACCCGGCCTTGGGCATGAATACTTCGCCCCGCACTTCGAGCGTTACCGGATAGCCTGTACCATGAAGACGTAGGGGAATGGACTGGATGGTACGAATATTCTGGGTAATGTCTTCGCCGGTCTGACCATCGCCCCGGGTTGCCGCCTGGACGAATTCACCGTTCTCGTATCGCAGACTGACGGCGAGTCCATCCAGTTTGGGTTCGCAGACATATTCAATCTCGTCGTCGCTCTCCAGTCGCTCGCGCACCCGGCGGTCAAACGCCACCAGCTCTTCATCGTTGAACACGTTATCCAGCGACAGCATCGGCACGCGGTGCTGCACCTGGGCAAATTCGTCCAGTGGTTTGTCGCCGACGCGCTGGGTGGGAGAATCACGGGTGATCAATTCCGGATGAGCGCGTTCGAGTTCCTGCAACTGGCGGAATAGGCGATCGTATTCCACGTCGGGAATTACCGGATTATCCAGCACGTAATAGTGATAGTTGTGTTCACGCAGCTGGTCACGCAGCTGCTCGATCTGTTGTACGAGGGCTTTATCCGCAGACATTGCACAATCCGGTGGGAAGGTGGGAATATGGGCCGGATTATACACGGTCGCTGCCATCAGGCCGACAGCGACCGATGCGGGGTTTTACATCAATGCTGGCGTTGTCCCGCCTGGAAGGCCAGCATCTTGCGTTCGAAGTCGAGCACACGCTGGCGATAGTGTTCGGCAGTCTGCTGCCGCATCGGATTGTGGTGTTCGTCCTTGATGTCGGCATCCAGCAGATTGGCAATCTTGCGGGCACAATCCATCATGATGTCGAATGCATGAATCGGACGTTTCGGCCCCGGCAGCTTCATGAACATGCAAATGCCAGGGGTGGAAAACTCCGCCATTTTATCCAGATCAAAGATGCCGGGTTCCACCACATTGGCAATGCTGAACAGCTTGGGACCTTTGCCACTGTGCTGTTCATGACGGTGATAGATGCTCATGTCGCCATGATGGAATCCACAGGATGCCAGCACCCGCTGCAGATCAGTACCGGCAAAGTCGCTGTCGCGGGCCATGACGTTGATGACAATGACTTCGCTGAAATCCGGCGCCGGCAGAGACGGCTCGTCATCAATCCGTTCAGGTTCGCGGGTGGCGCGGGATTCCTTGCGGCTATCCTTGCCACGGGTCGCTCTGCTCAGGCGCGCATCCTGTTCGGCACGGGCGGCCATCAGGATATCGTCGTCAGCAAACAGGTCGGACTGGGTGTGGGCATCCGTGCCTTCCTGGCGCAGCTGTTCACGCTGGTCATCGCGGCTCGGACGCGGTGCACTGATCACCTCATCGTCGCCGGCATCGTGAGCCGGTTGACGCTCATCCAGGGCAGAGCCGAAATCACCAGCCATGTCACCCAGATCCACATCGTCTTCCGGGCGTGCTTCCGCCCGCCCGCCACGGGTCAGGCCCACCACCCGGGCGCCGCCATTGGGCAATTCGCCCTTGTAGAATTCCCAGTCGTTTTCGGCGCTACCGCCAATCTCGTGGCCACTGTGCAGTGACCCCATCCGGGCACGCCGCATGCGGCGATATCCGTCGAACAGGATACCGGCCACAATCACCAGGCCCACCAGAATCAGTATTTCTCTCAGGCCAAATTCCATCAGAGGTTTCCTCTCGGCATCCCTGTTTCCGCCGCAATTACGGTGCTCACGCACCACATTGGTTCAATTATCAACAACATAGAGCAAATCCGCGAAAAATAAAGCTGGTTGCGTCAATTTTTCATCATGCCGTGGCCAGGGCCGCGGCTTCTTCCACGTTTACGGTCACGAGGCGGGATACGCCCGGCTCGTGCATGGTGACCCCCATCAGCTGATGGGCCATCTCCATCGCAATCTTGTTGTGGGTAATATAGATAAACTGCACCTTGGACGACATTTCTTCGACCATGCGGGAGTAGCGCCCCACGTTGGCGTCATCCAGCGGCGCATCCACTTCGTCCAGCATGCAGAACGGGGCCGGGTTGAGCTGGAAGATCGAGAACACCAGCGCAATGGCCGTCAGGGCCTTTTCACCCCCGGACAGCAGGTGGATGGTGCTGTTCTTCTTGCCGGGGGGCCGCGCCATGATGGCCACACCGGTATCCAGCAGATCTTCGCCGGTCAGTTCCAGATACGCACTGCCGCCACCGAACACCTTCGGGAACAGTCCCGACAGGCCCTGGTTGACCTTGTCGAAGGTTTCCTTGAAGCGGGTACGGGTCTCACGGTCGATCTTGCGAATGGCGTTTTCCAGGGTTTCCAGCGCCTGGTTCAAGTCATTGTGCTGGGAATCCAGATAGCTCTTGCGCTCGGACTGCGACTTGAACTCGTCGATGGCCGCCAGGTTGATGGCGCCCAATCGGGAAATGCGTGAGCCAATCCGTTCCAGTTCGGCGCCCCACTGTTCTTCGTTCGCTTCCGGTGGCAGTTCCGCCACTACGGTTTCCAGTTCGAACTGGGCTTCGCGCAGCTGATTCTGCAGGGTTTCGCGCTGGACTTTCAGGCCCTGCCAGTCCATGCGGTGACGTTCCAGTTCGCTGCGCACACCCTGGGCGGCCTGCTCGGCTTCGCTGCGTTTCTTTTCAGCGGCACGCAGTTCGTGTTCGCAATCTTCCTGGGCACGCCGGGCATTGCGCAATTCGTCTTCGACATTGAGACGGGCTTCCAGTTTGGCTTCCAGTTCCGCCTGCAGTTCGACAAAGGGGTCGTCGCCCAGCGCCAGCTGTTCTTCGAGCGCCGCGCGGCGCTCCTTGAATTGAGCCAGTTGCTGGCGCAGACGTTCGATGGCCGTTTTGATCGAGGCAATCTGGTTTTTCAGTTGCTGGGTCTGCAACGCCAGCGCGTGAGCCTTGTCCTTGCCTTCGCGGGCGGCCATGCGCACCTGATCCAGGCGGGCGCGGTTTTCGTCGCGCTGACGCAGCAGACGTTCGCGCTCGTCGGTATCGTTCGCCATCAGATCCAGCGCTTCCTGCAGCACCAGTCGGGCTTCGCCCAGGGTTTCCTGTTCGTGTTGCTGCTGCTCGCGGCATTCATCCAGTTCGCGGGTGATGCGTTCGCGCCGCATGTTGAACTGTTCCAGGCGCACCTGCTTGGCGCTCAGCTGCGCTTTCAGGTCGGAAATGGAGCGGTTGAATTCGGTGACTTCACGCTGGGACTGCTCGCGGCTTTCTTCCAGTTCGCGCAGTTTTTCGCGGCCATCGGTCAGGGCCTCGGTAAGCTGTTCAACCCGCGCTTCGACCTCTTCCAGGCGCACGCCGATGGTTTCCAGTTCCTTGTGACGTTTCAGTACGCTGTCTTCCTGGGCGGAATCCCGCGCTACCCGCAGCCAGTTGCTGCCAATCCAGATGCCATCCTGGGTGATGATGGATTCACCGGCCTGCAATTGCGGACGCAGCGACAGGGCTTCGGCAATATCACGGGCGGTGTACACGCCTGCCAGCAGGGATCTGGCTGCATCCGCTCCTTGCAGTTTGGCGGCCAGCGGCTGCAGATTGCCACGGCCACTGATGGTAGCGGTGACACTGGTATCGAGGAACGACACCACGCCTTTGTCGAGACTGCCGATCACCGCAGTGACGGCGTCGAGTCCGGCAATGCACACCGCCTGCAGATAATCGCCGAGGACGGTTTCAATGGCCTTTTCCCAGCCGGGTTCGGCACTGGCCTGCTGTGCCAGGCGCGGCTTGTCATTCAACTGATGTTGCGCCAGCCATTCCACCAGTTTGTTTTCGCCCATGGCTGCCTGTTGCAGTGCTTCCAGTGACGCAAAGCGGCCTTTCAGCGTCTGGCGTTCGTTGCGCAGCTGATCCAGTTCCAGGTTGATCTGGTTGTTGGCTTCGCGCTGATGTTTGATTTCTTCCTGGGCAGAAAGCAGAGTGGACTGCAGATCTTCCAGTTTCAGATCCGCTTCGCCCATGCGCTCTTCGAGGATCGCGACTTCTTCTTCCAGCGGACCGGCAGACAGGGTTTCGCGCTCGCTCTTCAAACGCTCCATCCGTTCACGCAGACGCTCGACGGACTGCTCCAGGTGCTGGATGCGGGACTGCTCCACCTGGGCACGCTGGCGCGGTTCGTTGGCTTTCTGGTTGAATTCGTCCCATTCCAGCTGCCATTCCTGCATGCGTTCTTCGGCGGCATGCAGCTGCTCGTTGGCTTCATCGGCATTGGCCTGCAGCAGATCGTATTCGGGTTCAATGGCTTCGAGCCGGATGGTGGTGTCTTCCAGCTGTTCCTGATCCAGTCGCAGCTGGTCTTCAGCCTGACGGCTGGCTTCGATGGTCTGTTGCAGATCCTGCTGCAGCTGGGAACCGCGTTCCTTGGTGTGCTGGATGGTCTGTTCGATACGGGCGATATCGGCGCCGAGGCCGTAATAGCGGCCCTGCACTTCGTTCACTTTATCCGACAGTTCGTGATGCTGATCGCGACGGGCTTCGATCTGGGCGTCCTGGGCGCGCTGGTCGGCGACGAACGCTTCGAGCTTCACTGCCAGATCGAGAATCTTGCCTTCCCGGGCCATGACCTGATCGTCGATGGCTTTCCAGCGCAGGGCCTGCAACTGGGCGCGCACCAGACGTTCTTCTTCCTTGTACTGTTTGTATTTTTCCGCTGCCTGAGCCTGACGCTCCAGGTGTTGCAGCTGACGCCCGAGTTCGTCACGCAGATCCTGCAGACGGTCGAGGTTTTCCCGGGTGCGACGCATGCGGTGTTCGGTTTCCTTGCGCCGCTCCTTGTATTTGGAGATGCCGGCGGCTTCTTCGATGTAGATCCGCAGGTCTTCCGGCTTGGCTTCGATCAGGCGCGATATCATGCCCTGTTCGATGATGGCGTAACTGCGCGGGCCCAGACCGGTACCGAGGAAGATGTCGGTGATGTCCTTGCGGCGGCATTTGACGCTGTTGAGGAAATAGTTGGACTGACCGTCGCGGGTGACCTGGCGCTTGATGGCGATTTCAGAATAGTTGGCGTATTCACCGCCGAGGGTGCCGTCGCTGTTGTCGAACACCAGTTCCACCGATGCCTGGGTGGTGGGCTTGCGGGTGTTGGAGCCGTTGAAGATAACGTCCGCCATGGATTCGCCCCGCAGGTGCTTGGCGGAGGTTTCGCCCATTACCCAGCGGACAGCGTCGATCACGTTGGATTTGCCGCAGCCGTTGGGTCCGACAATGGCGCTGAGGTTGTCAGGGAATGCTACGGTCGTTGGGTCCACAAAGGACTTGAAGCCCGCCAGTTTGATCGATTTCAGCCGCATGGATCGTTCGTTGTCCTTATTGGTATGATCAGCGCCGCCGCCCCTCACACCCATGGACAGCGACCGATTTAAACCGCCTATTGTAACGGGTTTTGGCGGTCACACCACCCCGGTGATCCAAGACTTTTTTAACCTATAAAGGTTTGATTTTGCCGAGAAAGTGGTCAACCCGCTTGCGGGCCGGCGGGCCCCGATCCGGGCGCCCACCGACGTTGCGACCATCCTTGCTGCGAAACCTTCAATCCTGCTGCCAGGGTAACCATTGTCCGTTCCGGTAGGATTCCAGCCGCCCCTGCTCCAGCCGCATCAGGTACAGCCATTGGTGGTCGAGCAGCTGACGTACGGTCGGATGTTTGGCGATGATGCGCTGGATGGATTCCCGGGGCGCCTCGATCACCACCGTCAGCCGCAGCGGGGCGTGGCGCCACTGCTGGCCGTCGTGCACCGACTGCAACGCCAGCCCCACCCGCAGATCACCCCCGTTGCCTTCGAACACGCCGATCCGGCCGCCCACCACGTTATGCAGCACTTTGTTGCCACTGCCGTAGCGGCGCGGGTCCACCGTCGAGGCGTGGTACTGCATGTTGATCCAGTGGGTCACCACCATGGGTGCGGTCATGATCAATTCCAGCACACTGCCGTCCTGATCCTGCTGGTGATCGTATTCGTGCAGGAAGGAACGCCCCTCCAGATTGAGGCCCCGGGTTCTGGCCCGGCTGGCCACCACGAAGCAGGCATTGTTGGCCAGGCCCCACTCCGGGCGGGTCTGGGCCCAGTCGCTGGCCCGTTTGCGCACGGCCTTTGCCAGAACCTCGGGATCAACGGCTGTTTCTGCCAGCCCCAGGGCCGGCGCCCGTTCCGCCCGCGCCTGCTGACCGGCGAGTGCCAGTCTGTCCTTGGCGTAGGCAACATCCGCCCGGTGACTGTCGGGCAGCGCAGCCAGATCAAACAGGGTGACATCATCGGTGGTGGTATTGTGCAGGCCCGCCACAAACCGGGTGGTCGCGGGAATCTGGATGCCTTGCCCCGCCAGCCGGGTCCGCACGTCCGGATCGTTGAGCAGGCTCGCCAGCGCCCGCGCGTTCACCGCTCCGGTCTGACCGCAGCAGGCGCCGCAATCCAGTCCCGCTTTCTGGGGGTTGTTTTCGCTTTGGCTGCCATGTCCCAGCAGCAGCACCAGGCGGGCAAAATTGGCGGTCAGATTCATCGCATTGAGTATCCGGCCTGCCAGATCAGCCAGTCCGCCGATACCGCCGGCCGCCGCGGCACTCAGCGTCGGGCTCACCGCGCAGGCATCCGCCATTGACAGCCCCAGCTGATCGTCGGCGGTGACCGTGGCTGACCGCCCCAGACTGCGCTTAAGCAGCTTGCCCACGTAACCGAGGCCAAGGGTTTCCACCAGGGTGAACGCAGATGCCGGCAGCGATTGAAAGGGCCGCACTGCGGTGATCTTGGCCAGGGCCTGCTGACGCCGTTGCGCGATGGCCTGGTCGAGCTGCGCATCGCCGCTGCTGTCGGTCACCTGCATGGCCGGCGCCAGCAGACCGGGCAACTGCGGCCGCGGCGCGCTGGTGCCGAGGGGGGCATAACTGATCGGCAAGCCGAAAAAGCCGGCGAATCCCAGGGTCTGCACGTCAGTCGCGACGGTTTCAAACTGGCGCCGCAACACTTCCGAACGAACATCGATGCAGATCACCGCCTGCAGTTTTACATCTTGCGCGACGGCATTGTTTTGAGCCGGTGCGGACAACAACCGCTGTGCCAGATCGCGCTGATAGTGAATTTCGTGGGCCCGCTGCCAGATGGCGCGCACGTCCATGGCGCTGTGATCGATCGACGCCAGGTGCTGCTCCCAGCTGTCGCGCCAGCGCTGCCACACCGACGTTTCATTGCGCTGGCCATCGTCGATCAGGCATTCCCACGCCAGCCGGATCGCCAGCAGATTCATCAGTGCGTTGTCGTCCGCGCCGGCCAGCCGTGCCTGCCAGCGCCGGTAGGCGCACCAGGATGCCCAGCCGCTGATCCGCAACAGCACTGCCTGCAGGAACGCTGCGCGCTGATCGAAGGGCACCGCCAGGGTTTCCAGTGCCACCGCAATCTGCTGCTCGGGTTCCGCCGCCAGCTGCGCCGCACGCTGCCGAACCTGGGCATTTTTCATCAGTGCGGTGACGCTGTGATCCTTGATCATGACGTCGCGCCAGCTCTGGTACAGCGCCACCTGCTGATCGGGGCGCCACTCGGCCTGATCAGTGTCGAAATAAGCGGCACAGAACTGGGCCACCTGATGGGTGATGGTGTCGCACCAGGCGGGTTCATGCTGCAGGTCCCGCTGCTGATCCAGACTGTCACACAGCAAGGGCGCTGGTGTGATCGGCTGTTCCGGTTCTGCCAGTGCATCAATCAACCCCTGCAACGGGCGCGATGACTGCCGTTCCGCCAGCGCAGCCTGCAGGTCGGACGCCGTGATCTGCTGTTGACGCCAGGCAGCGCGATAGTAATCCAGCGGCATATACAGACTTGATCCACCCAGCGACGTCAGCGTCTGGTTGACCTGATCAAAAGACTGACCGATGCGCCCCCAGTACGGGTTCACCGCGATCATGCGGTCCAGGGGCCAAGTGGGCGCAATGGTGTCACAGGCGGCGGCAATCAGATCGGCAACATTGTCCTGCGCAGCAGCCAGGTACGCTGTTTTATGAAGCGGTGCGTTCATGCCATTTCTCCTGTTGCATTCGGATGACCATTGACGAGTGTGCGTGCCTGCACCGCTGTGAAACGGATGGGCCAGAGCCTGAAGGTGATGCGGGTAAAGCTTTCGTCGAGATAGAAGCCGTTGTAGGCCCAGGGGTAAAAGGTTCGCGAGAAGCGTCCATCCGGATGGCTGCGCAGCCAGATCTGGATGCCGTACAGGACGATGAAGCACACGACAACCCAGACCACCAGCGCCGTCATCGGCTCTGCGGGTGCTGGCGCCATCCAGCCGAACAGCACGTGCCACACGAAGTAGAGTTGTGTCAGCCCGGCGATCTGGCCAAGTCCGCGCACAAACAGTGCCGGTGACGCGTTATGTTCCAGCCAGAGCAGCGGCGCCAGGCCCAGTGCAACGATCCACAAGGCCGCCTGCGGGATGGCCAGTTGCGGCAGGAACCACTGCCACACCCAGGCCGAGGTGAACACGATCGCCATCACCGCCAGCGCGCTGATCAGGTAGCGGGGCAACGCTGCCAGACCGACAGGTTGCGACGCTGATTCCAGATCCCGCAACCGTACTGCGCTCACCACATCCCCTGCGCTGAGGAAGGCATAGCCTTTGTAGAGCGAGTGAGCGACCAGGTGCAGCAGAGCCAGCTCATACAGACCCAAACCGATTTCCAGCAACATGAAGCCCATCTGCGCGCAGGTGGACCACGCGAGCCGCACCTTGATACTGATCCGCGTCAGCATCACCAGTCCGGCCAGCACTGCCGTCAGACTGCCCACGACCACCAGCAGGATTTGCGCCAGCGGCGCCAGTGCAATCAGATCCGCCAGCCGGATCAACACGAAACCGCCGATATTGACGATCCCCGCGTGCAGCAATGCCGACACGGGTGTGGGCGCTTCCATCACCTGAATCAGCCAGCCGTGCAAAGGCAGTTGTGCAGACTTTAACACCGCCGCCAGGGCAAACAGTACGGCCGCGGTATGCAGTTGTGGTGACAGCGATTCGACGCCCTGCAGGTGGGCACTCAACGCTTGCAGCGAGAAAGAATCAACCGCCAGATACACCAGCAGCAACGCGATGGCCAGACAGGCATCCGCCATGCGACTGACGATGAATTTCTTGTGCGCAACGATCTGTGCGGCCTTGCGTTCGCGATAGTGCGTGAGCAGGTAATGCAGACCGAAACTGGTCGCAGTCCAGGCCAGCACCATCACCAGCAGGTTGTCGCTTGCCACCAGCAGCGAAACCGCTGCCAGCGTAAACAGCATCGCCCGCACAAAGCGCGGCTGATCCGGCTCCCCTTCCATATAGCGCTGCGAATAACGGACGATCACCCAGCCCAGCAGGGCCACCAGTACCGCCATGATCCACACCACGCCATTCAGCGCAGGCTGCCCGGCAACGGCATACCCCGCGTCAACCACCGACAGCGCCAGTACCACTGCCAGCGCCGCCAACGCACCTGACTGCGCGATCCGCCAATGCTGTCGCTGCGCCATCATTGCCGCTACAAACGCCAGCGCGTAGAACAGCGGCAATAACCAGATCCCCCCCGTCATCATCTGCAGTTTCCTCCGATTCGTTGATTTCACTGTGTTCAGGCGGAAATTGTGCGGTTGACACCCTCTTTTGTAAAATATAATGATACGAATCAATCGTTCACTTTTAGAGAACATCAGAATGCGCCAGCTGAATTTTCATCACCTGCATTATTTCTGGATGGTAGCGAAGGAAGGTCACCTGACACGGGCAGCAGAAAAGCTGCACGTATCCCAGTCCGCACTGTCGACCCAGATTCGCCAGCTGGAGGAACAACTGGGACACACCCTGTTCGAACGGGAGGGCCGTTCACTGCGACTGACCGAGGCTGGCCACATGACGCTGGCCTATGCGGAAAGTATTTTCAGCCTCGGCAGCGAGCTGATCACGATGATGGAAAGCGGTGAGCATCAGCGCATCCAGCGTCTGCGCATCGGCGCGGTGGCAACGCTGTCGCGCAACTTCCAGGAAAACCTGCTGCGTCCGGTGCTCGGTAACGAAGATGTACGCCTGGTCATTGAATCGGCGAGTCTGCAGGAATTGCTGGAACGCCTGAAAATCCACAAACTCGATCTGATTCTGTCGAATCGTCCGGTGGCATCCGATGCGGTCACACCACTGCGGTGCCAGCGCATTGCCCAGCAAACCGTGTGTCTGGTAGGGCCGGTACGAAAATCCCGGCAGAAATTCCGCTTTCCCCAGGATCTGCACAAGGTGAAGCTGCTGCTGCCGGGGCCCAGCTCGGACATTCGCAACCAGTTTGATCTGCTGTGCGAGCAACTGGGTGTGAGCGTGAGTCCTTATGCGGAAGTTGACGACATGGCGATGCTGCGTCTGCTGGCGCGGGATTCAGGCGGCGTCGCCATGGTGCCAGAAGTGGTGGTGCAGGACGAACTGCGGCGCGGGGATCTGCAGAAATATTGCAGCGTGCCGAATGTGGTCGAAAACTTTTATGCCATCACGGCGAAGCGGCATTTCGAACTGCCGGCCCTGAAGATGCTGATCAAGTGATGCAAACACCTGATCCACCATCGCAACGGCTTGCCATGGCCGACACCAGCACACCTTTTTCCGGGGAAATATGGTACCGTTTCTCACCACAACCCTCGCAGGAGTCGTTTGATGATCAGGGATTTACAGGAAGGCGTGAGCTATGTGACCGAAGGTTTCGCGCTGGCGCGCAGACCGGCCATGCGGCCTTACATGCTGGTACCGCTGGTGGTGAACATTGTCTTGTTCAGCGTGGCTGGCTATCTGGTGGTGGACTGGGCGTACAGCTGGATTGGCGGCCTGGATACTGCCGTCGATCTGTGGAGCTGGCTGGACTGGGCCGAAGGCGCCGTCAACAGTACGCTGGCCGTTCTGAAGTGGTTTCTGTTTGCCGCCATCATCCTGTTCCTGATCTTTCTGATGGGCTCCACCTTCACCATGCTCGCCCATATCCTGATCAGCCCGTTCGTAGGAATCCTGGGGGAACAGGCAGAAAAGCAGCTGCACACCCCGGCGTTTCCCCAGCATACGCTGATGCAGATCGCCTGGCGCACCACCAAACGTGAAGTCCGCAAACTGGGCTACTGGCTGGTGCGGGCACTGGGCCTGGGCGTGGTGTCACTGGTGATCTATTTTGTGCCCGTGGTGAATGCGGTAGTGCCGGTGATCTGGTTCCTGTTCGGGGCCTGGATTCTGGCCCTGCAATACATCGACGTGCCGGCGGACAACAACGGCAAATCCTTCGAAGAGGTGCTGCAACTGATGCGGGATAATCGCATGGCGGTGATGGGATTCGGTTCCGTCGTGATGCTGATGACGTCGATTCCCATCGTAAACCTGTTTGTGATTCCGGTAGCCGTGTGCGGTGGCGTGGTGTTCTGGGTGCGGAAAATCCAGGGGCAGCCGGCGACCTGAGCCGCTGCACCGCCCCGTCCTGTCAGGCGGCAGCGGAATTCTTGCGCAGACAGGCCAGCACGGTTTCGCACTGATGCTGGCCGAATGCATCGAGGGTTTTCGCTGCACCATCGGCATCCCGCGCAATCAGACGCTGCATCAGATCGCGGAACATCTTCATCGATACTTCCATTTCTTCGCGGGACGTATTGATCGCGTAGTAGTAGGTGCGCCGGATCAGCGGCTGCAGGTCTTCCAGCATGTCTTCCAGATACGGATTGTCGGCAAACTTGTAGGCGCGGCGTGCAAATTCGAAGGTCGCATCGAAGAACTCCATCACCTGGTTGCGGCTGACGAAGCCTTCCATTTCCTCTACCAGCTGCATGAAAGTGACCAGGTCTTCTTCCTGCCAGACATTGGCGGCGACCCGGGCCAGATGGGTCAGCAGCAGAATGTTGACCTCATACACGTTTCGCACATGTTTGGGGGTCATGGAGGAGACCACGGCGCCCTTGCGCGGTAGGATGTCGATCAGGTACCGGCGCTCCAGAATCAGGTAGGCCTCCCGGACCGATCCCCGGCTGACATTGAGTTCCGAGGCCACGCGCATTTCCTGGATGCGCTCGCCGGCCTTCAGCTCACCCGTGATGATCAGCTGCCCCAGATGGCGTGCAATTTGTTCCGACAGGCTGTCGGGCGCTTTGAAAGTCATGTTGTCGGCTTCTTCCACGTCAGATGGTTCGTTACTGTTTATAATACCCGAACTTTTGTCATTTGTCTTACAATCGAACAATTTATAAGCGCGACTTACACACTGTTGCAAAACCGGACTAGTCAGTCAATCGAGATAATTGCTTAAATTTGTCTCTCAGTATTCAGACCTGATCCAGCCACTACCCGAAGGGATGCCCCACCACCATGAAGCGGATGTTTCGATTCTTCCTGCCCCTGTTGTTTGTGTTCGTCAGCCCCACCCTGCAGGCTTATGAAAAACGCGTCCTGTGCGTGTGGGACATCGTCGGCAATGCCGGGCCAATCGCCGATGCCGTAAAGGAATACCAGCTTGAAGCCCTGAAATGGGGTGTGGAGCTTGAGGTTCTGGTGAATACCAGCGAGCGGGTCATCACCGAACAATTCCGTGCCAAACAGTGTGACGCTGCCATCGTGTCCGAACTGCGTTCGCGCACCTTCGTGAAATACGCCGGCTCACTGTTTGCCGTGGGCGCCATTCCCGATACCGAGCACCTGCGGCTGATGCACCAGCTGCTGGCCACACCGCAATCCGCCAGCAACATGCGCGAAGGTCCGTTTGAAGTGGCTGGCATTGTTCCTGGCGGCGCGGTGTATGTGTTCGTGCGCGATCGCAGCATCAACAGCCTGAACAAAGCCATCGGACGCAAGGTGGCGGTGATGGGGGACGACAAGTACCAGCAGCAGATGGTGGAACTGATCGGCGCCACACCGATCAGCGTGACCGAAGCCACCGCCGGCAGCATGTTCAACAACGGCGCGGTGGATGTACTGCCCGCCCCCGCCGTGGCCTACGGCCCACTGGAACTGTATCGCGGCCTGGCCCCGAATGGCGGCATCATCCGCTTTCCGCTGTCGCAGATTTCCGCCCAGCTGCTGATCTGGCATGAGCGCTTCCCGGCGGAATATGGCCAGCAATCCCGGGAATACTTCTTTGCCAATATCGATCGCGCCCTGCACGAAATCAGCAAGGCCGAGCAGCAGATCGATGAAAAATGGTGGGTGGATATCCCCGACGAAGACAAGGCAAAATACGAAATCCTGATGGACGAAACCCGCATCCAGGCGGTGCAAGCCGGCTACTGGGATGGCGAAATGATCAAGCTGCAACGGCGGGTGCGCTGCAAGTTCGATCCCCAGCGCGCGGAGTGTTCCAAGCCGCGGGATGCGCTCTGATTCCGCCACAGACGGGCCCTGTCAGGCCCGCTTTTTCCTGCTCGGTCGGTGGTTCGGCGCCGGCATCCAGTTCGGGGCCGGTGTCGATGCCAGCCGGTTCCGACACTGTTTCCGGCTGATCCGGGTGCAGCTCGATCACCACCGGCGACGTTCGCACCATGGGTACGTAATGGGCATTCTGATCCGCCGGCTGTACCAGGGTCGGCATGCGGTGCAGGACCAGCACCACGCTGGCCGCCAGCAGAAACTGCATGCCAGCAAACAGCAGCGGCAGAATCCAGGGCCCGGTCAACTCCATCACGAAACCACTGACGATCGGC
Source organism: Gammaproteobacteria bacterium (assembly GCA_041395845.1). Taxonomy (GTDB): domain Bacteria; phylum Pseudomonadota; class Gammaproteobacteria; order Pseudomonadales; family Ketobacteraceae; genus Ch67. The sequence continues at coordinate 395,736 of JAWKZS010000001.1, read as the reverse complement.
CCGACTACCGCACCGGCGCCATGAATTAACAGAAAGGTACTGCAGCCATCCAGTACCTGCTCGGCCTCCAGATGATCGATCAGGTGTGCCGCTGCCAGCGGGTACATGGCAAACGCGAATCCTCCGTAGGCAAACCCCGCCAGATAGAACAGCCAGTGCAACTCAGGCAGCCACATCACCACGGCCGACATGAACAGGGCACACACACCGGCCAGTGCGGCCGCCCAAACCAGCACAGCCCGTCGATCATGAGCATCGGAATAGCGGCCCAGCGGAATCTGCAACGCAGCGCCCCCCAGGATGGCAGCACTCATGAAGCCCGCCACCACTTTCACATCCCCATAGACCCCGTTGGCGAAAACCGGGCTCAAGGTCCAGAACGATCCCATGGTCATACCGGACAACACCGCCCCCACCACCGCAATGGGCGCCATGCGCATGACCGTGCCCACCGCCATTTTGGTGGCCACCGGTGCCGGTGGTGGTTCAAACCGGGTCAGGGTCACCGGAATCAGGGCACTGCAGACAAACATCGCCGCCACGGCAAACAGCATGAACGCCTGCGGCGAAGCCAATGGCACAAACTGTTGCGCCACTGCCAGCGCCACCAGATTCACAATCATGTACAGCGCCAGCATCTGGCCGCGGTTCTGCGAGGTGGTCTGGCCGTTGAGCCAGCTTTCGATGGCGGTGTACAGGGTAACCAACGCAGTCCCGGTCACAATGCGCAGGGCAAGCCACACATAAGGGTCGACCACCAGCGCATGCAGGATCGCACAACTGGTTACCACAGCCGCGCAACAGGCAAATGCCCGAATATGGCCGATCCGCCGAATCAGGCGCGGCCCCAGAAAGGTTCCCAGCAGGAAACCCGCAAAATAACCGGACAGGATCAGACCCAGAAACCGGGTGCTGTAGCCTTCCTGCTCACCGCGCAACGGCAGCAGGGTATTGAGCAGCCCCATCCCCATCAACAACAGCGCCACCCCCATGAACAGCGCGCCCACCGGCACGATCATTCGCAGCATGTTAGTCATGGTGACTTCTCCTGTATGGCTACTCACAAGTGTAGGCCGGGGGACGCGGCGCGACCTCCCAGGGTTGCGAAAACCGGCCAGCCATGTAAAATACTTTTAGCTCTAATCATATTTCAAGCATTGCAGAGCTTTTATTTTATTGTTTTTATTGAGTTTGATCGATTTTTTACCATTTATCTTTGCTGTCCGATCCGCTAATTCATTCGACAACTATGCTTTGAGTACTATGAATAAACCAACCGGCCTCGATGGCTCGATTGAGTTGCGCACGCCAAGCGCTGAACTGGGCGCGGCCGTTGCCCGCCTGATCCGGGAATGTCCCCCACTGGACACCAACTCCACCTACTGCAATCTGCTGCAATGCAGCCACTTCGCCGACACCTCCGTCGCCGCCCTGCGGCAGGGGGAACTGGTGGGCTTCATTTCCGGTTACCGGATTCCCGACCAGCCCGACACCCTGTTCATCTGGCAGGTGGCGGTGAGCGAAAAAGCCCGCGGTCAGGCCTTGGCGACCCGCATGCTCCGACACATCCTGACCCGGCCCGCCAGCCGGGATATCACCCACCTGGAAACCACCATCACCCCCGACAACCAGGCCTCGTGGGCCTTGTTCAAGGGCCTGGCGAAACGGCTGGAGACCCGAATCAAGTCCAGCGTGCTGTTTGACCGGGAGCGCCATTTTGCCGGCGCCCACGATTCCGAACTGCTGGTTCGCATCGGACCCTTCCAGCAGCAGAAAGCCCAGGCCATCACCCGTTTCCGCACCACGACACCGACCCCAACGGGAGGACGTTCCATGAAAATTTTTGAACAGATCGAATCCGAAGTGCAGAGTTATGCCCGCTCGTTTCCCCGCGTGTTCAACGAAGCACGCAATGAACTGATGTTCGATCACGAAGGCAATCGCTACCTGGATTTTCTGGCCGGTGCCGGCTCACTCAATTACGGCCACAACAATCCGGTCTTCAAGGAAGTGTTGCTGGACTACATTGCCCGCGACGGCATCACCCACGGCCTCGACATGCACACCACTGCCAAGGCGGCGTTTCTGGAAGCCTTTGACCAGAAGATCCTGCAGCCACGCAAGCTGAAGTACCGGGTGCAGTTCACCGGGCCTACCGGCACCAACGCAGTGGAAGCGGCAATCAAACTGGCGCGCAACGTGACCGGGCGGGAAACCATCGTGGCCTTTACCAACGGATTCCATGGCGTATCCCTGGGCGCCCTGGCGGCCACCGGCAATTCCCATCATCGCGGCGCGGCAGGCATCAGCCTCACCGGCACGGCACGCATGCCCTTTGATGGCTATCTGGGTGATGGCATCGACACCACCGACTATCTGGACAAGGTCATGTGCGATTCCAGCAGCGGCATCGACAAGCCGGCGGCCGTGATCGTGGAAACCGTACAGGGCGAAGGCGGTATCAACGCCGCGTCACTGAAATGGCTGAAGAATCTGGAAAAGGTCTGCCGCAAACATGATGTACTGCTGATCATCGATGACATTCAGGCGGGCTGCGGCCGCACCGGCACCTTCTTCAGCTTCGAGGAAGCCGGCATCCAGCCGGACATGGTGACACTGTCAAAATCCCTGAGCGGTTATGGTCTGCCGATGGCGGTGGTACTGCTGAAACCGGAACTGGATCGCTGGAAGCCCGGCGAGCACAACGGTACTTTCCGCGGCAACAACCTGGCCTTCGTCACCGCCAAGGCGGCCATCGATTTCTACTGGTCCGACCACACCTTCAGCGACGACATCAAACGCAAGGCCGGCTATGTATCCCAGCGCCTGGACAGCATCGTGCGCAAGTTCGGTGAGGGTAACTTCACCCCGCGCGGCCGCGGCCTGTTCCAGGGCATCAACTGTGTGAACGGTGAACTGGCCGAGAAGATCACCCGCAAGGCATTCAAGGACGGCCTGATCATCGAAACCAGTGGCGCCGACGATCACGTGGTGAAATTCCTCTGCCCGCTGACGATTACGGATGCACATCTGAAGGAAGGCATCGACATCGTGGAAAACGCCATCGCATCGGTATGCCAGCAGGAAGATTCCATTCCATCCGAAGTCGTGTACTTCAAACCCCGCGCCAAAGCCGGTTGAGAACAGGAGCACAACGATGATCGTTCGACAATTGCAGGACGCCGAACAGACCAGCCGCCGCATCGTCTCGCCGGACGGCAACTGGGAAAGTACCCGCATGTTGCTGAAAGGCGACAACATGGGGTTTTCCTTCCACATCACCACCATCTACGCCGGCGCCGATTTCCGCATGCATTACCAGAACCATCTGGAGTCTGTTTACTGCATGTCCGGCACCGGCGAGGTGGAAACCCTGGCCGATGGCAAGAAATACCCGATCTCGCCGGGCACCCTGTACGTGCTGGACAAGCATGACCAGCATATCCTGCGGGCCTTCACCGAAATGAAAATGGCCTGTGTCTTCAACCCTCCACTGAATGGCAGCGAAGTTCACAATGCCGAAGGGGCTTACGAGCTGGAGGCCGCCACCGTCACCGACTGAAAGAGGAATACTGCTGACGTGAACGAACACGATCTGTATCCATCCCGGAATGGTTCGCCACCGGCAATGCTGGAACGACTGGATCCCGTGGTTTACGCCCGGGACTGGTCGTCAGGCCCCCTGTCCCGCGAGCAGGTTTATCAATATGATCGCGATGGTTTTCTGATCCTCGACAACCTGTTCAGCGCCGATGACATCGGCACCTTCCAGCGGGAAGTGGAGCGCCTGCGCAACGACCCTGACTTGCGTACCGACCCCGCCACCATTACCGAGACGGGCAGCAATGACGTGCGCTCGATTTTCCGCGTGCACCAAAGCAGCCCGGTATTTGCGGCGCTGAGTCATGATCCGCGCCTGCAGCAGGTGGCGCGGTTTCTGCTGGATGACGAGGTTTACATTCACCAGTCGCGGGTGAATTACAAACCCGGTTTACGCGGCAAAGAATTCTACTGGCATTCGGATTTCGAAACCTGGCACGTGGAAGACGGCATGCCGCGCATGCGCGCCCTGAGCATGTCGATCACGTTGACGGATAATTTTGCCTGGAATGGCTCGCTGATGCTGATCCCCGGTTCGCAGCGCTTTTACGTCAGCTGCAGCGGCGAAACGCCACCGGATCACTTCAAGTCATCACTGCAGAAACAGGAATTGGGCATACCGGATGACGACAGCCTGCAGGAACTGGCGCGCCACGGCGGCATTGTCACCGCCACCGGCAAACCCGGCAGCGTGATCGTATTCGACTGCAACACGATGCACGGTTCGAACGGCAACATCACGCCCTTCCCCCGTTCCAACGTGTTTTTTGTTTTCAATGCGGTGAGTAACCGGGTCGGCAAGCCATTTGGCAATCAGCCGCCGCGCCCGGATTACATCTGCACCCGTGACTGACCCTGTCAGCCACCTGCCTCAGTAGGTGGCTTTTTCCTTTTTCGGGTGACCGGCTTTTTCGATGGCTTCCTGCACTTCCGGCGGCATGTAGTTTTCGTCGTGCTTGGCCAGCACTTCTTCGGCCTGCACCAGATTCTTGTCGATCAAGTGTCCATTGGCGATGATGCCCTGGCCTTCGCGGAACAGGTCCGGCAGGATGCCGTCGTAACGCACGGTAATCTTGTCGACGTTGTCGGTAATATCGAACGACACCGACAGTCCATCACCACGCACCACAGAGCCTTCCACCACCAGACCGCCGACCCGAATGCGTTTGTTCATCGGCGCTTCGCCCGCCACTACCTGTCCGGGCGTGAAGAACAGGTTGATGTTTTCCCGCATCGCATAGGTCATCAGACCGACCGCAACGCCCAGTGCCGCCACGCCAGCCAGAATGATCACGAGCCGTTGTTTACGTTTGGGATTCATGATTCAAGTTTCTCCCGTTTGATTTTGCGTTTGATCTCGTTCACCAGGGCGCGCCTGCGCTGGATCGGCGCCAGAATGTTGGCCAGGATGATGAAGGCGCTGATGGCATAGGCCGACCAGACAAAAGGGCCGTGCTTGCCCATGGCAATGAAGTCTGCAAAGGTTTCGAACGCCATCGGATTATTCCCCCACCAGTTGCCGCACCCAATTGCTGCGCTGTTCCCGGTCAAGGATTTCACACCGGGTTGCCATGATCAGCAGGACAGCAAACAGACAATAAAAACCGAAAATACACAGCAGCAGCGGAATCAGCATTTCCGGCGCCATGGAAGCGGATGTCATGGTGATCGAGGCTGGCTGGTGCAGGGTGTTCCACCACTCCACGGAATACTTGATGATGGGAATGTTCACCACCCCGACGATACTGAGCACCGCAGTCGCACGCGCTGCCGACTGGGCGTTTTCGATCGCCATGTTGAGGGCAATGACACCGATATACAGGAACAGCAGAATCAGCATCGAGGTCAACCGGGCATCCCACACCCACCAGGTCCCCCAGGTAGGTTTGCCCCAGATTGCACCGGTCACCAGGCACAGAAACGCAAACGACGCGCCGATGGGCGCAATGCAGCGGGCCACCATTTCAGCCATCTTCATCCGCCAGACCAGCACGATCACGCCGGCGACTGCCATCGCCACATAGCCACCCATGGCCAGACTGGCTGCCGGCACGTGAATGAACATGATGCGGTAGCTGTTGCCCTGCAGATAATCTGGCGGTGCAAACAACAGACCCCAGACCAGGCCAGGAACCACCAGCAGTACCGTGGCGGCCACCAGCCAGGGCAGCATTTTCCCGGTCAGGTCATAGAAATACCGGGGTGATCCGAATTGATGGTAGAGCCGTTTGATCGCTTGAAACACGGGAACCTCTTATCCACTCGTACTGATACGCAAGCCTGCCGCCACCGCGAACGGGGCAAACGCCAGCGCCAGCACCAGAAACGTTGCCATAACCGCCAACTGCCCGCTCCAGGCCATGCCCATGGCCGCCGCCTGCACCGCCCCGGTACCGAAGATCAGCACGGGTACGTACAAAGGCAGCGCGATGATCGCGATCAGCACACCACCCTTGCGCAATCCCACCGTAAGCGCCGCGCCAATCGCACTGATCATGCTCAGCACCGGGGTGCCCAGCAGCAGGCTGTAGAGGGTGACTTTCACGGTTTCGGCATCCATAAACAACATGACGCTGAGAATGGGCGACACCAGAATCAGCGGCAACGCCGATACCAGCCAGTGCGCCACCACCTTGCCCAGTACCAGCACAAACAGGGGCTGCGGGCTGAGCAGGGCCAGCTCCAGCGCCCCATCTTCAAAGTCCTGGCGAAACAGGCTGTCCACGGACAGTAACGTAGACAACAAAGCGGCGATCCAGATCACTCCCGGCGCAATTTTTTCCAGGGTGGATTTTTCCGGACCGATGCCCAGGGGAAACAGGGCGATCACCATGATGAAGAAAAACAGCGGGTTGACCAGATCACTGCGCTGGCGGAAGGCGATCAGCAGGTCACGGCGCAACAGCGCGGTAAAGCCCTGCCACAGGGACGGCACTTCCGGCGTGGACAGCCGCTTCACTGGATCTGCCATTTACCACCCCCCAGGCCCAGCTGCAGCCGGCGCAGACCCGGCAAATCCAGGGCATGATGGGTGGTGAGGATGACACTGCCACCGCGCGCAGCGTGCTGCTGCACCAGTGCTTCCAGTTCTGCCACTCCCTTGCGGTCGATGGCGGTGAAGGGTTCATCCAGCACCCATAAGGCGGCGGGCTCAATCTGCAAACGGGCCAGCGCCACCCGGCGTTTCTGTCCTGCCGACAGGGCATAGACCGGCACGTCCTCGTAACTCGCGAGCCCCACGGCCGCCAGCGCCGCTTCAATGGCGGCGTCCAGTTCCTCACCCTGCTGCGCCACGCCTTTCAGCTGCAGAATCCAGCGCAGGTTTTCCCGCGGCGACAGTGAGGTCTTGATACCGGTGAGATGGCCGAAATACAGATGTTCCTGACGAAAGCGGTCGTCGTGGCGGTGACGGGGCTGGCCGCGCCAGTACAGCTCACCTTCGAAATCGTCGGACAGGCCGCAGAGGATGCGGATCAGGGTGGTCTTGCCACTGCCGTTGGGGCCTTCGATCTGCAGGATTTCCCCTTCGCCCAGCGCGAACGCCAGTTCCCGGATCAAGATCCGGTCATCCCGTTCGCAGTAGAGTTGTCTGACGTGCAGTAAAGGTTCGGTCACCCGCGATGGCCTAACAGCATTTGGAGGAAGGCCGACATTATACCCAAACCCACCGCTTTGTACTGTCTGATGTCAGTGCTTTGTTTGCACTACCTATTTTGATCTTCTAGACTCACCGGCCATCTCTTCATCCCCCTGGAAAAGTCGCCCTCATGCAGATCGATCTGCTCCATTTTTTGCTGCTGGTGGCGTCCGGCATTGCCGCCGGTTTCGTCAATACCATGGCAGGGGGCGGCTCGGTATTCACGGTGCCCGCCCTGATGCTGCTGGGCATGCCGGCGGACGTGGCGAACGGTACCAACCGCATCGGCGTGTTGATGCAGTCCGTGGCCGGTGTGCGGGGTTTCCGCAAGTACGGCAAGCTGGATCAGTCGGCGCTGCTGCCGATTCTGCTGCCTACCGTGACGGGATCCCTGCTGGGATCGCTGGTGGCCTCGTATCTGCCCCCTGACATCCTGAAGCCGGTTCTGCTGGGCACCATGCTGGCGATGACGCTGCTGGTGGTGTTGCGGCCATCCACCTTTCCCACCACCGCGGAACAGCCCTTTGCCATCAGCGCCAAACCGGCGGCGAACGTCTGGCTGTTTGTGGCAGGCGTGTACGGCGGCTTCGTCCAGGCGGGGGTTGGCTTCATTCTGCTGACTGCACTGGCCGGTGTGTTGCGTTACGATCTGGTGCGGGCCAATGCCCTGAAAATGGCCTGCACCCTGGTATTCAGTGTGGTGGCACTGGCGGTATTCATCGTGCGGGATCAGGTGCTGTGGATACCCGGCCTGATCGTGGGCGTGGCAACCATCATTGGTGTGCAACTGAGTGTGAAGTTCGCCATCGGCGCCCAGCAGAAGACCCTGAAATGGATCTTCCTGGGCATGGCGCTGCTGGTCTGCGTTGCCGCCCTGCTGAAATAGATCCGGTCATCCTGGCCTATACTGTGAAAAAACAGAGGCCTTATGATTGATATCCCGTCCGGTTCGTCGCCGACTTCCGCCACAACGACGTCAACCACGTCCACCGTGACCGCCACCAGCGCGGCGGATGTGGCGCGGGCGGCCGTGGTGGCGAAACTCGAGGCTGTCGTACAGACGGTGCAGACCCGTATCGATAGCGGCCAGCCACAAAAACCCGCCTGGGACATCCTGCTCAAACTCAATCCCCAGGCCAGCCAGACCGCCCCGGAAGTGGATAGCCTGACACCGGATCTGCTACGCCAGCTGCAGGCCGGACAGGCCCTGCTGGTTCGCAGCCGTGCCGATCTGTTCCTGCCGGTGGGTACGCGGCTACAGGTCAATGTGTCCGTTGCCCAGGGCGTCCAGATTCAGTCCATCCAGTTGCCCGATCCCCTGCCCACCCAGGTACTGGCCCAGATCAAGCAGTGGATTCCCAGGCAACAGCCGGTGCAGCCGCTACTGAGCAATGTGTTGCAGCTGCTTCAGACCTCCCAGCAGCGTCAGCTGACCACCCTGCCGCCGCCCGTGCAGGCCGCCATCAAGGCCCTGATCCAGGCGCTCGCGAACCCGGCCCAGGTGCGTGATCCCGGCCAGTTGCAGAAGCTGGTGGAAAACAGCGGACTGTTCAGCGAAGGCAAGCTGGCCCGCGCGCTGCTGCAGCCACAGCGATCAGCAGAGACCGCTGCACCATCAGGATCTGCGCCATCAGGATCTGCCCCGCCCCGCAGCGAGCCACCGCCCGCAATGACCCAGCAGGTAAAAGACTGGCTCAGTCGGATCAAACCCGCCTCTCCCCCTGCAGCGGAGGCATCCAGGGATAGCGCACGCCCGTCCACCGCATCCGCTCTGCAGATGACGCCGGCGCTGCAGCAACTGCTGCAACCGGATCTGAAACACGCGCTGCAAACGCTGGAAAAGCACCTGCAGGCCACCCAGACGGCCACCACTGCGCCAGCGGATGGCGCAAGCAAACCCGCACCGGCAGCCAACATCCAGAGTGACAAAGGTGGCAGCGCCAGCAGTCCCAACCCGCTGCCCATCCGTACCGCAGGCGATGGCACTGCTCCCGCCAAAGGCGCCGATTCCGCAGCGGCAGCACGCCCGGGGGAAAGCACACCGGCGACCAATGTAGCGGTAACTGCATCAACCGCCACTAAATCACCACTGGCCATCCAGCGCTATCAGTCCGCCGCACCACAGTCTGCCGCCACCAGCACCGGCACCGATGCCATTCCCGATCTGATTCCACCCCTGCCCGGCCAGATCGTGGTGCAGGCCCAGCCCCGCAGCCGCGCCAGCCTGAAACAGGACGACATGGCCGATGCCATCGTCAAAACCCTGCTGGCCCAGGTCCGTGGCGCACTGGCCCGGGTGACCCTGCATCAACTCAGTTCCCACAGCAGCCGCCAGGACAGCGGGACACACACAACGCTGAGTTTCGAGATTCCCTTTCTGCACCAGCAGCAAGTGGAAGTGTTCCAGTTTCGCATCGAGGAAGAACGCGGTCACGAAGGCGACAAGCAGGAACGCAAGCAAGGCAAACGCTGGGTGGTACAGATGGGATTCGACATCGAAGGACTCGGCCCGATGTTCTGCCAGCTGAGCATGAGTGGTGTATCCATGGCCGTACAATTCTGGGCGGCCTGGGAACAAACCCTCAGCAGCACCCGCGCCCATTTCAACTTTCTCGAACAGGCATTGCAGGGCATGGGTATCCGGGTGGAAAAAATCCAGGCCCAGCTGGGCATGCCGGAAATCGACAAGACCGGCGTGCGCAATCAACTGGTGGATATCAAGACATGAAACCGGAACAGCCCACCCGCGCGGTTGCACTCACCTATGATGGCAGCCACGCACCCATTGTCAGTGCCGCCGGCGAAGCATCACTGGCAGAGGAAATCCTGCGCATCGCCCGGGAGCACGAAGTGCCAATTTATGAAAACGCCGATCTGGTGGATATTCTGTCGCGGCTGGAAGTCGGCAGCGAAATTCCGGAACTGCTGTATCGCGCCATCGCCGAAATCATCGCGTTTGTGTACATGCTGAAAGGCAAGACACCGGAAGGCTTTGACACGAACACTACGAATGTACCGCAATTACCTCGACTGCCGGACGCTGCATCGGCAGATAAATCCTGAAAGTTGTGCCATTACCCAGCACGCTTTCCACTTCAATTCTGCCACCGTGCTTATGGACAATGCCGTGGGAAATCGATAACCCGAGCCCGGTCCCCACATCAACGGGTTTGGTCGTGAAAAACGGATCGAAAATCCTGCTGAGAATGGCCGGTGGAATACCGCTACCATTATCGCTGACCTGGATCAGCGTGAACACACTATCCTGGCGGGTAAGCAAACGGATTTCCCCTCGCTCCTTGATCGCCTGGGCTGCGTTGATCACCAGATTCATCACCACCTGGGAAATCTGGGCACGGTTGCAGGGGATGGGCACCGGCGCCGCAAAGTCGCGCACGACTTCCACGTGATACTTGACCTCGTTCCAGATCATCTTGAGTGATTCTTCGATAATCTCATCAACCGAATTTTCTGCCACTTCACCTTCATCGGCCCGGGCAAAGTTCTTCAGACTCAACACAATATCCTTGACCCGCACCAGACCATCGGTGGAATCCTTGATGATCTGCTCGAAGTCATCGAGGATAAAAGCGAAATCGTTCTTGCGTTTATAGCGATCGATTTCATCACGGATACTGAGCGCCTGCTCGCTGGCCGCGTCTGCAATTGTCATCAGCCGCTCATAACCGGTGAAAACGTCCAGCAACACCCGCATGTAATCCTGCAATGTATCGATGTTCGACAGCACGAATCCCACCGGATTATTGATCTCGTGAGCGACGCCGGCCGCCAGTTGCCCGATCGATGCCATTTTCTCGGAGTGAATCAGTTGAGACTGGGTTGATTTCAGCTGCTCGTGGGCATCCTTGAGGGCATGATAATTCTGCTCCAGCTGCTGGTGAGCCTCGGCCCGTTCCAGCATGACGCCGATCTGGGACGACGCCGCCATGGACAGGGTCAGATAGCTTTCATTGTCATCCCGCCACCCCTTCACTCCCAGCTCGGCCACCGCGACGATCTCGCCATTCTTGCGTACCGGAAAAAACACCAGCCAGTCCGGCAGTGATGAATCACTGTCCGGGCGATGACGGATCCGGTTGATTTCGATGACGTGGGTACCCTCCAGTACCTTCTGCCCCACCGGACTGCTTTCGTCAAAGCTGCGCTGTCCCGACAGCAACTCGAGGATGGCATCCGGATATTGATCCCGCGGCAGATAGCAGATGCTGGACCCCAACAGCCGGGCGGGTTCGCCGCCACCTTCCTCTGTCAGCAGATAGACCATCCCGTATTCCGCCTCGAACAGTTGCCCGATCGCATCAATGAAGATTTTCAGCGCGTGCTCATACTGCAAACGCAATGCACCCATCTGCGCAATGTTCAGCAACAGCTCCAGCCCCCGCTTCTGGCTGGTCAGCGACAGATACTGGAAGCGGATCATGTTCATGCTGGATTCGACTTCCCGCGCTTTCTCGTCGAGGGCTTTTTCCGCGGCAATTCGCCGGGCTTTTTCTGCTTCGTATGCCTGCTCAAAATCAAAGGTCATCGGCTGCCTCACTCTTCCAGCGCAGTGGCTGATGTAACCAGTTTAATCCGCATCAGCCGGGATACCTCATCCAGCAGGGCCTGATTGGTAAACGGCTTTGCCAGCACAGCATTGGCGCCTGCCTCGAGTGCCTGGGCCAGGACTTCATGGCTCTGTCCGGATGCCACCAGTACTTTCACGCCCTTGAGGGCGGACTCGCTGCGGATGAATTGCAGAACCTGAAACCCATCCACATTTGGCATCTTCAGATCCAGGATGACCAGGGCCGGCTTGAGGGTGAGCAGTTTTACGCCCGCGTTGAAGCCGTCGTTGGCGATCACGACCTCCAGCCCGACGCGCTTGAGCGTTCTGAAATACGCCCTGGCCACTTCCGGTTCATCATCGATCACCAGCACGGTCTGGCGACTGGTTTCCAGCAGCGGCTCCGGTATGGGGATCTTGTTTTCCTCCAGAAAGTGAATGAAATCCTCCACCTGGATGCGATGATCACCCCGCCCCGGCAGTCGGTGCGCCACCAGCAAGCCTTTTTCGATCCAGCGGATGACTGTTCGGAAATTGACACCGCACAAAGCGGCGGCTTCTCCGGTCGTCAGTGTTTTCATGCCGCACCCCCACCGTTGACAATGATTAAATAACAACCAAACAAAGTCACAATGATAAAGAAGTATTCGAAATAAGTATTAGACAGGTTATCGCTTAAATACAGTCAAGGCGACCGCAACCTGTGAGGTGTTCCCATGGAAACGTCAGATCGTTTGAAAGTGCTGCTGGTAGACGATGAGGCCAACATGCTGTCCGCGCTGAAGCGGGTGTTTCGCAGCGAGCAGTATGAGGTTGCCTGCTATAACAATCCGGTTGAAGCGCTGGCCAAACTCGACGCCGAATCGTTCGATGTGATCGTATCCGACATGCGCATGCCGGAAATGAGTGGTGCCGAATTCCTGCTGCAGGCCGCCAATCTGTGGCCGGACACACCACGGATTCTGCTGACCGGCTATTCCGACCACGAGTCTACCGTCCGGGCGATCAATGACGCCAAGATCTACCGTTACGTGTCAAAACCCTGGGACAACGATGCGCTGCGTGACCTGGTGGACGAAGCAGGCCGACTCGCACAGCTGTCGCAGCAGCGGCAGAGCCGCAATCAGGATCTTCTAAAAAAGAATCTGGCACTGAAGCAGGAAACCCACAGCCTCAGCCAGACCCTGGAGCGCAACGAGCAGGAGCTGCAGCAGGCCGTGGCCTTTGTCGATCTTGCCCAGGACGAACTGCGCCACAGTTACGAGACCTTCATCAAGGCGTTTGCCAACATCATCAACCTGAAAATTGGCAGCAACGCCGCCGTCAGTCAGCGCATCCAGGAACACTGTGTGATGGTGGCCCATGCCTTGAACTGTGATGATGCGGAAGTGGAAGCAGTGAAAATCGCCGCCCTGCTCTATCAGATCGGCAAGATTTTTCTGCATGATTCGCTGCTCAATCGTCCCTTCTCGGATTTTTCGGAGCCGGAAATCATCCGCTATCGCCAGCATGCGGTGCTGGGTGAACAGGCCCTGCTACCGGTGGCGGCCCTGCAGCCAGCAGCACAGTTGATCCGCCATCAGAATGAATGTGTGGATGGCAGCGGCCTTCCTGACAAGCTGCGCGGCCCAGCCATTCCCCTGGGTGCGCGGATTCTCAAGGTCGTAATCGACTTTAACCAGTACCTGAGCGGCTTCCTCAGCGGCAAGGATGAGACCCTGATGAGCACCATCATGTACATGCACAGCGAAAGCGACAAGAAATACGACCCTGCCGTACTGAAGGCCTATCTGTCGATACTGGACGGTAAAAACGCAAAGCTGGTATTCGAGAACGAACAGTTTGCCAAGACATCGCAACTGACATCGGGGATGGTCGTCGCACGGGATTTCCACAATCACGATGGCATTCTGCTGCTGTCGAAAGACACCAAGCTGTCACGGGAACTGGTGGAAAAGCTGAAGCAGTATGAAAAGCGCAACGGACTGGAACTGCTGGTGCCGGTGAAGTCCACCAAGGGCATTGTAGATGCACCGGCTAACCCCACCCAGCACTGAACGCACCCACAAAAAAGGCCGCTCAGTGAGCGGCCTGCGTGGTCCACTGGGCGAGCACCCGATATCCTGTTATTGCACCACGACATCACTTTGAACCGAACGCCCGGCAAGTTTGAGTTCCACCGGATAATCCGCCGCCATCCAGGAATAGAAACCTTCGCGGAAATAGTACACATTGGTGTACCCCCAGTTGGATGCAAAGAAACTGGCCATGGCACTACGGATGTTCAGTGCGCTGCTGGTATAGAAGACGATCGGGGTTGTGCGATCCAGATCCGGCGAGATATACAGAACGGCAAATTCACTGGCGTTGAAATCGAGGTTCACCGAGCCCTCGATATGGCCGAGACTCCAGGATTGCTGATCGCGGACATCGATAAATACTGCACCCTGATCAAACAGCGACTTGGCCTGCTCCAGGCCGACAGTCTTGGCACCGATTACGGTTTCCGGTGCCTCTGCCCGCGCCAACGTGGCACACAACACCAGCATCACAAGGCTTACTGCCCGAACGAAAAACACCATTGCCTGCCACCCCGCGCTCAACTGAAAACTTCAGATTGAGTATAGGTGTGGGGTCTTTTGGCAGATGGAATATTTGGCGATAAGAATGTTGCAAACTATATGCAACTTACTGAATTAAATAAGAAAATTTTCGATTCCCGCGTCAACCTTCAGGCACAACTAACGGGGTTAGGACTTGTCGTTCGGTTTGCCGCCAACCAGCGCCATTAATTTGGCTTCGGAGCGGGACAGCGCTGCATCGTCGGCGGCAGGCAGCGGTTGCTTGAGCAGGCGCTCTGCCTGACGCTGGAACAGCGCATCCTTGTTATTGCTGAGCAGCTCGTCCTGCTTTTCCAACGCCTGGTTCAGCTTCTTTTCAGCCGTCATCAGACGCTGACCAATGCCCTTGCTGCCGGTGGTCACAAACTCCAGTTTGGTTTCCAGACTCTTGATACGAGTTTCCAGCACGCGCTTCTGTTCTTCAAGCAGCGTCTGCTGCTGTCGCAACTGTCGGGTTTGCAACAGCAGAAACAGCAATGTGCAGCACAGTACTACTGCAATCGCTACGCCCAGCCAGAACAGATCGAACATGCCTACTCCTGTCAGAAGCCTGCGGCTTCACCAAGTCCCGGATTACCTGTCTGGATCATGCGCTCCAGATCAATCAGAATCAACAATTCATCATTCTTGTTGCACACGCCAGTAATAAATTTCGACGTTTCTTCATTGCCGACACTGGGTGCCTTTTCGATTTCCGATTCTTTCAGATAGGTGACTTCCGCAACGCTGTCCACCAGCATGCCAATCACCTGCTTGTCGACTTCGACAATCACAATACGGGTGTTGTTATCGACTTCACCTGTGGACAGACCAAACCGCGTGCGGGTGTCGATCACCGTGACAACGTTACCGCGCAGGTTGATGATGCCCAGTACAAAATACGGAGCGCCGGGTACCGGCGTAATTTCGGTGTACCGCAATACTTCGCGGATCTGCATGACGTTCACGCCGTAGATTTCGTCGCCCAGACGAAAGGTGCCCCACTGCGTAACATGATCATCCAATGCAACATCTTTTCTTGCCATGTCAGACTTGCTCCGGCTTCCGGTCAAAGCACTTCGAGTTCGGCCCACTCTTCTTCAGTGAGCATCTTGTCCAGGTCGATCAGAATGAGCAGTTCGCCATCCTTGTGACACACACCCTGGATATAACGGGAACTGTCGTCGTTACCAACGTTGGGCGTGCTGTCGATTTCCGACTGACGCAGGTACACCACTTCTGCCACGCTATCCACCAGAATGCCCACCACATGGGAGCTGGCTTCGATGATCACGATGCGGGTGTTGTCGGTAATATCGCCGCGCGGCAAGCCAAAACGCATCCGCGTGTCAATCACGGTCACAACCTTGCCACGCAGGTTGATAATGCCCAATACATGATGGGACGCCCCAGGCACCGGAGCGATGTCCGTGTAGCGCAAAACCTCCTGCACCTGCATCACGTTGATGCCATAGGTTTCGCCGGCCAATTTGAAGGTAACCCACTGAATCACCGGATCATCACTGGACCGGCTCTGCGCTGCTTTTGCCATCGCTCTTTCACCCACGACGCGTTTGTTTAAGCTTTTGTTTTCTAACTATAGTTCAGGCTCGACACCTTGCCAGTCGACGCCGCGTTATGTTTGCTGTTCGGCTTTGCGGATAACGTCGCCGAAACCCTCGGTATCAATCAGGGCACACATATGATCGATCACCGTGCCTGCCAGCCAGGGGCGTTTGCCTCGCTCGGATCGCCACTTGACCTGATGGGGCTCAAGGGTGATCGACTTTTCCACGCTGTGACAGGCCAGGCCCCAGGCATAACCGTGAATTGTCAGCACATAGGCCAGGTTGTCGCGGCTGGCCGGATCATAGCGTTCGGGCATGACACAGAGCGCCGTATCCAGCACCTTGATATTGCCTGCGGCAGGGGTCTGCAGGATGCCGATAAACCAGTCGCTCTGATGCGGTAACGCATTGAGTTTGCGGTCAATTCGATGGATGGCACCCAGGGTGATCAGCGGTACGGCCAGCTTCAGGCCGGCCACGTTGAATATCAGACACTCGAAGCGTTGCTCCGCCCACTCCGGACGGGGGCTGGGTTGCCGGGCTGGTTCCACCGCAGGCAGGCGTGCATCTTCTTCGTCGCTGGCTTCGACCGCGACGGGATCAGGTGCGACGGGAGCTGGTGGCGCTGCGGGTTTGGCTGGCGCAATGACCGGCTCCGCTGGCGGTGCGACCGGTGGCGCAGGCTTTTTCGCTTCCACCGGTGCCGGCTTTTCCACCGGCACCAAGACAGGTTTGGGCGGTTCCGGCGGCGGACGCAGGTTCAGCAAATTCAGGGTGGATAACGTTTTTGGCTTTTCTTCCTGCAGAAACGGGCGTGGCGCAGGTTGCCGGGATTCGGTTTTCAGCGGCAACGGCGTGACGTCCGCCGGTGTCGGGCGGGGTTTCACCACTTCCAGCGGCGTGACATTCTGGGGCTTGGCAACAGCTGGTCGCGGCTTGCCGCGGTCAGGGGCACCGAGAATATCTTCCAGATAATCCATCAACGCCTGATCCATGGCATTGGCCGGCGGGGATTCGTGTTGGTCTTCGTTCATGCGGGTTACGGTACAAGCTGCTTCCGCACCTCGGCTGGTTCGTGGGTCAATAGGTATTTTAGCAGAGAGGCGTAAGCCTTCACGGCCCGCCCCCCCGGATCGAACAGATTGGGCGGCACACCGGCCTTGCTGGCATCCCGCAATCGCGTATCCACCATGATCGCCGACGGCCAGATATGACCGTCATAGGTTTGACGCAGCAGACGCAGACTGCCCACGGACGCCTGGGTGCGGCGATCGAACATGGTGGGAATCACCCAGTAGGGAAATTCCCGCTTCTGGGATTTCATCACCATCTGCAGAGTGCGCATCATGCGTTCCAGTCCCTTGATCGCGAGGAATTCGGTCTGCACCGGCAACAGCATCATCTGACAGGCCGCCATGGCATTGATCAGCAGCACACCCAGAATCGGCGGCGTATCCATCAGCACATAATCGTAGTCGTTCCACAGCCAGGCTAGCGTACGGGATATCACCAGCCCTGCTCCACCCTGACTGACCGCCTGGCGTTCCAGCATCGCCAGCGAGGTGGATGCCGGCAGAAAATCCAGCCGTTCATAACCAGTATTGAGAATCAACTGACGGGGCAATGCTTCGGGCACCTGACCCTGATGCTGGAACAGCTGATAGACGGATTTTTCCATCTCGTCGGGATTGTGTTTGAAATAACTGGTGAGGGAACCGTGCGGATCGAGATCCACCAGCAATACCCGCTTTCCCGCAGCAGCAAGCAATCCACCCAGTCCAACAACGGTGGTGGTTTTGCCCACACCACCTTTCTGGTTTGCAACCGCCCAGATCTTCATGGCGCCGCCTGAGCCGGTGGCTCATTGGAAAACAGCAGGCCGCCATCCTGCAACCGGATGATACGCAACGGCACCTCCGTCTGCGTCGCCGCTGCCGGCCCTACCTGCTTCGGTGCACTCGGGGTTGGCGCACTGCCCAGCTTGTAATCCGGCGCAGGCGCCGCCTGCGGTTCTGCAGTATCCACCGGTTCGTTCTTCGAGATCACCAGCGCAATGCGACGATTGCGGGCACGTCCTTCTTCGGTAGCATTGTCCGCTACCGGATGAAATTCGCCGTAGCCCACGGCAGCCATGCGCTCCGGCGCCAACTCGCGTTCCTGGAACAGGCGGACAACACTTGCCGCCCGGGCGGCAGACAATTCCCAGTTCGAGGGAAATTGACGGGTTTCGATCGGCATATTGTCGGTATAACCTTCCACGTGAATCGGATTGGTGGACTCTTTCAAAATTCCTGCCACTTTTCCAAGAATGTCACGGGCCGGTGCAGCCAGGGTGGCACTGCCACTGGGAAACAGTACGCTGGCCTGGATATTCACTTCGATCCAGTCACCGGCATTCTTGATTTCCACCTCGTTGGCATCCAATTGCTGTTGCAGCACAAACGCCAGACGTTCGGACATTTTCGTCAAATGACTGACTTCGTTGTCACGCATGTCGCCCTGTTTGACGGCGCGGTTTTCCACCTCGTCAAAAATACTTTCGACGCTGTACTTGTAGTCGTCATTGCTGGGGTAATCACCGGGAACCGGTAACTGGATCAGCTGATCGTTGCTGAATCGGGTCTGATGGTCGCCGACAGTGACAGGATCGATGGTGCGGGTCTGGGCATGAAACACGTTCACCAGTGAATCCGACAGCACCTTGTACTTGCCTTCATTCACGGACGAGATGGAATACATCACCACAAAGAAGGCGAACAGCAGCGTGATGAAATCCGCGTAGGAAATCACCCAGCGTTCATGATTTTCATGAACCTCTTCGTGTCTGCGGCGAATCATAAAACGCCCCCGATAAGCCCGGCTGCTCATACCCCTGCGCCTGTGTGTGCGTCCTATTCAGCTTCACGACTGGATATAACCTTCCAGCTTCATTTCGATCGTGCGCGGGTTTTCGCCATCGGCAATGGCGATCAGTCCTTCGATGATCATTTCGCGCTGACTGCTGTGGGCTTTGATGGTGGTTTTCAGTTTGCTGGCAATGGGCAGGAACAGCAGGTTGGCCACACCGACACCATAAATCGTGGCCACAAATGCGGTGGCAATACCACCACCCAGCTTGCTGGGATCGGCCAGATTACCCATCACGTGAATCAGCCCCATCACCGCGCCGATGATGCCGATAGTAGGCGAATAGCCGCCCATGGCTTCGAAGACTTTTGATGCCTGCAGATCGCGGTCTTCCTGGGTGATCAGTTCGACTTCCAGAATGCTGCGAATGGCTTCGGGTTCGCCACCATCCACCAGCAATTGCAGACCCTTGCGGGCAAACGGATCGGATTCGTTTTCGGTGATGGCTTCGAGTCCGAGCAAGCCTTCCTTGCGCGCCGTCATACTCCAGTTGATGACTTTGGAAATGTTGTCCCGCATGTTGGTGACAGGGGGAAAGATAATCCAGCGCAGGATGACGAACGAATGACGAAACGTGTGCATGGGCGTCTGCAACATGGCTGCACCAAAGGTGCCGCCCAGCACGATGACGGCAGCTGGACCATTGGCAAGCCCGGACAGGTGTCCGCCTTCCATGGCATTGCCGCCGATAATCGCGGCCAGCCCGATCACGATGCCCAGTATGCTCAAGATATCCATGATGTCAGCGAATCTCGCTCAGTAACTTGCCCAGATCCTTGATGTCCACAACAGCATCGGATAATCCCGCTGTTTCCACCGCCATCGGCATGCCGTATACGACACAGCTCTGCTCGTTCTGGGTCCACACGGTTGCATTGCAGCGTTTGAGCAGCTTGCAGCCTTCACGCCCGTCCTGACCCATTCCCGTCAGCACTATTGCAAGAACCTTGCCTTTTACACTGCGCGCAGCTGAACCAAAGGTGATATCGACGCTGGGTTTGTACTGGATTTTCTCATTGCCTTCGATGATGGACACCGACTGACCGCGCCCTTCAATCAGCATCTGCTTGCCACCGGGCGCGAGCAACGCATGTCCGGGACGCAGCATGTCATTGTCTTCGGCTTCTTTGACCCGAATCTTGCACAACCGGTCGAGACGTTCGGCAAACGCGGTAGTGAATGTGCTGGGCATGTGCTGCACCAGCAAAATGGAACACGAAACATTGCCGGCAAGGCGGTGAATATTCTGCAATGCTGCGGGGCACCGGTAGAGGCACCGATCATCAGCGCCAGCCGCGGCCGTTCACCTTTCAGCGCATCCAGCGGAGAAGCACCACCGGCTGCGGCTGGCGCTGCCGGCGCAGCAGGGGCGAGCCGCAGGTGAAACAGCAGCAGGACGGGCAACCGCTCTTGGTGCAGCCGGCGCTGGTTCAGGGCGGGCGGGTGCCGCAGTACTGACCGCCGGGCGGCCCATGAAGCGTCCGCGCCGGGCGAATCGCGATGACCTTGTCTGGGATGCGCGCACTTTCCCCCGGATCGCCTGCCATCGATTCAAAACTTTTCGGCAAATAATCCAGCGCTCCGGCATCCAGTGCATCCAGGGTTACCCGGGCACCTTCGAAGCTGAGGGAAGAAAACATCATGATGGGCGTTGGACGTGCAGCCATGATGGCGCGCACGGCTGAAATGCCATCCAGCAACGGCATTTCATAATCCATGGTGATGACATCCGGTTGCAGCTCCGCCGCCTTTTCAATCGCCATCCGGCCATTGTCAGCGAAGCCAATAACCTTGATCTCGGGATTCCGTTCCAGAATTTCCTTTATTCGTCTGCGAAAAAATGCTGAGTCATCGACAACAAGCACTTGAATCGGCATTCAGTTTCTCCTGCCTCTTTGTGCAGACCGCAGCATGCACCACATCAGGATCGGTGTGCGTAGGCTTTCAGCATGCTCGGAATATCCAGAATCAACGCGATGCGTCCATCACCTGTGATGGTTGCGCCTGCCATACCCGGCGTACCGTGCAGCATTTTGCCCAGTGGCTTGATCACCACTTCTTCCTGACCAATCAGCTGATCCACGACCAAATCCGACTTTCTGGGTGCCCACACTGACAATGACCACATGGGCTTCCCGTTCCCGGCTGATGCACCACGCACCAGCCAGCGTTTGAGATAGAACAGAGGTAGCGCCTTTTCACGCACAACAACTACTTCCTGACCATCAGCAGCATTGGTACGCGACAGATCGAGATGAAAAATTTCGTTCACGTTCACCGGGGGTAACGCGAAGGCCTGCTTGCCCAGCATCACCGTAGTGTCCGGCATGATTGCCAGCGTGAGCGGTACCTTGATCCCGCAATCCGGTACCGATATTTTTCTGATTTCACATCAATGGTGCCGTTGAAGCTGGCTGATCCGGTTTTCACCACATCCATGCCGCGACCAGATACATCAGATATTTGATCCTTGGTGGAAAAGCCAGGATGGAAAATCAGATTAAAGGCTTCCTGATCACTCAGGCGATCAGCAGTTTCGGTGTCCATCAGACCCTTTCCACCGCTTTGCGGCGAAAGGACATTCGGATCATACCGCCGTCATCGTACGATATGATCACCTTCCTGCTCTACCGCCAGCACCGCGCCCCATGCTGGCTTGCCCATTTTCTCCCGCACATCCGGCGCTTCGATGCCGTAGTCGACACTGTTTCGCACCAGGTGCGCAACCCGGGTCGGCCAGCGCTTCCACCAGATTCTAGCTTGTCGAATCCGGTTTCTTCGCCTTCCAGTTCCAGATTGATTTCTTTCTTCAGGTTGCGGGCCAGGTCATGCAACCCGCGGGAAGCGGCCAAACACTTTCTTGATCGGCTGCATGCGGGTTTCGCATGGCGGCGGTCTGGAGTCGCCATTGACTACATCCGGGTTCGCCACCGCCTTCGCCAGATCTTCATCGGCGCTGCGCAGCCACAGACGCACCAGGCGATTGCGCGCAACACCAGTTCGCCCACCATATTCATGATGTCATCCAGGCGCTTGGTATCGACCCGCACCGTGTTCTCGGCGGCGGCTTCCTTGGGTGCGGCCGCAGCGGCAGCACCACCCCGTGCCGCGCCAGCACGACGGTCTTCACCCTCGTCGTCGGTATCGCTCGCTGCTTTGGCCGCTGCCACCGGTTTTGGCGCAGGCTTGGCAGCGGGCTTGGGTTCGCTTTTGGCTGCAGGTTTGGGTTCGCTCTTGGCGGCCGGTTTGGCTGCAGGCTTTTCCGCCTTGGGTGCAGGAGGCTGTTCCTGCTTCGTCGCACCGGCGGTCGGACCTTTGCCCTTGCCGTGCAATTGATCCAGTAGCGATTCGAATTCGTCGTCGGTGATCAGATCGCCGCTCGCACCGGATGCGGCAGCCGGTGTTGCCGCCGCTGCCGGTTGCTCTGCGCCGGTTTTGGGTGTGCCGCCATGCTTGCCCTTGCCATGCAATTCATCCAGCAGGGCTTCAAATTCATCATCGGTGATTTCATCGGAACCACCAGCAGTTGCGGCAGGTTTTGCCGCCTGGGCTGGCTCAGGCGCCGCCGCAGCGCCGGGCTTTTTGCCTTTGCCGTGCAACTGGTCCAGCAGGGCCTCGAATTCGTCTTCGGTGATCTCATCGCTGCTACCCGCGGCAGCCTGAACTTCTTCGTCTTCGCCGAACAGTTCGATATCACCGCCGCCACTGGCCGCAGGCGCAGACGGCGTGGACGCAGCTGGCTGGCCCTGATCAAGCGCACCCAGCAGCTGTTCAAATTCTTCGTCAGTAATGTCACCCTGCGCATCGGCTTCAGGTGCTGCGTCAGCGGTTTCCGCTTCTTCTTCGTAAACGTCTTCATGGGCTGCAGCTGCAGCCGGTGATTCGCCGTTGATAATGGCGTGCAACGCATCCATCAGCGACGGGTCCGCCGGCTCAGGGAAAGCACGGCCATTGACCTGCGCAAACATGCTGTTCACGGCATCCAGCGATTGCAGCACGACATCCATCAGTTCCGAGGTGACGGAAAGCTTGTTGTTGCGCAACAGGTCGAATACGTTTTCTGCCGCATGACAGAGCTCTACCAGCGGTTCCAGCTGCAGGAATCCCGCACCGCCTTTAACGGTATGGAAGCCACGGAAAATGGCATTCAGCAGGTTGGCATCATCAGGGCGGTTTTCCAGTTCGACCAACTGCTCGGATAACACTTCCAGGATTTCGCCGGCTTCAACCAGAAAGTCCTGTAAAATCTCTTCATCAGCATCAAAACTCATACCCTGACTCCATCAAAAACCAAGGCTCGACAGCAGTGCATCCACTTCGTCCTGGCCAGACACCACGTCGTTACGTTTTTCGGGATTGACGATGGGGCCTTCCGGTCCGATGTCAGGCTTGCTGTCGTCCTTGATCTGTTCGGGCAACTCGTGCTTGATTCCGGTGATCTGATCAATGGTGCCCGCCATTTTTACCAGATTTACCAGATTGTCTTCGACTTCATGTACCAGCTGGATGACGCGACGGATCACCTGCCCTGTCAAATCCTGAAAGTCCTGGGCCAGCAGAATGTTCGACAGATTACTGTCGATTTTGGAGGTTTCTTCACAGGCGAACTCCAGAAAGTGCTCTACCTCGCGAGTCAGTTTTCTGAACTCATCCGGCTTCATTTCCTTGCGCATCAGGCGCTGCCATTCGGGCTTCAATTCACGGGCCCGATCACCCAGCTGACTTGAAACCGGAATAGTACTTTCCACCATATCCATGGTCTTGTTGGCGGCCTGTTCGGTTTTTTCGATCACGTAGTTGAGACGTTCCGATGCATCCTGCATGCGCGACATTTCGTCGTGCACGGCATCCCCTGCACGACTGGTATCGATGGCGAAATTCTTGATGGACTCATGCAGACTGCGCGTCAGTTTGCCCACTTCGCGGAACAGGTACTGGTCCCGCGCATGATGCAAATTGGCGATGGTGTTCATTGCCTCGAGAGCGTCGCCTTTTTCCAGCTGCGACAGCAAGGTCTTGGCATATTCGACTAGTGGTTCGTCCTGTTGCGCTCGTTCCGTCATGCTGCTCTCACATCCGCTGACTCTGGCTGCCCGCTCAGGCATCTACCCGCTCGAAGATTTTCTCGATCTTCTCCTTGAGCGCCTGGGCGGTGAAGGGCTTTACGACGTAACCGTTGACGCCAGCCTGAGCGGCCTCGATGATCTGCTCCCGCTTGGCTTCGGCAGTCACCATCAGAACCGGCAGGCTCTTCAGCTTGTCGTCTGCCCGCACGGCTTTGAGCAGGTCGATGCCCGTCATACCGGGCATATTCCAGTCGGTAATAAGAAAATCAAAATCGGACGCTTTCAGCAGGGGTAATGCTGAACTGCCATCATCCGCCTCCTGGGTGTTGGTAAAACCCAGATCGCGCAGCAGGTTCTTGATGATCCGTCGCATCGTGGAAAAATCGTCGACGATGAGGATTTTCATGTTCTTGTTCAAGGCTGCCTCCAATGAACCTAATTGACTACACGGGTTGGCCTAATCCCGTTCTTCAGTAAGTCTAGTAGCAGAATTGGACCTATCCAGTTTTTCCAGCGGAATCAAAGCCACTCACGCAAACGGGCGCGCAGGCGATGGGCTGCCTGGCTGTGGATCTGGCTGACGCGGGATTCGCTGACCCCCAAAACTTCCCCTATTTCCTTAAGGTTAAGTTCTTCTTCGTAGTACAGGGACAGCACCAGCTGCTCCCGTTCGGACAGGGTTTCGATGGCGGCAGCCAGCTGCTCGCGGAAGTCGTCGCCGGCCAGTTCATCAAGCGGATTGTCGGAATGGCGATCCTGGAGACTGGTGTCGATATGGTCGTCCGGCGACTCCAGATCGCTCATGCTGAAGAGTTTGGCGGCCATACTGTCCTGCAGCATGGCGAAGTAATCATCCAGGCTGATACCCAGTTCCTCGGCCACTTCACGATCCGTGGCATCGCGACAGGTGCGGAACTCGACAGCCCGAATGGCTTCCTGGATGCGGCGGGCATTGCGGTGAACGGAACGGGGCGCCCACTCCCCCTTGCGCACCTCATCCACCATGGCGCCGCGGATGCGGATCCCGGCATAGGTTTCAAAGCTGGCACCCTTGGTGGCGTCAAACCGTTTGATGGCATCGAGCAAGCCGATCAGACCCGCCTGATACAGGTCCTCCACGGACACCGAGGCAGGCATGCGCGCCAGCAGGTGATGGGCAATGCGCTTCACCAGCGGCGTGTGCTGTTCCACCAGGGCTTCTAATGGCGGTGCCGATTCATCACTGTACATGGCGTATCGCGTGACACCTAGCATGTTGAGACCTGCTACCGGACAGCGGCTCCCTGCACCAGGCGATCCACAAAGAATTCCAGATGGCCGCGGGGTGAACTGGGTAACGGCCAGCTGTCCACTTTGTTGGCCAGGGTGCGGAAGGCCAGTGCCGCCTTGCTGCGGGGATAGGCTTCCACTACCGGTTTCTGGCGCATGATCGCCTTGCGCACGTAGTCGTCATACGGAATGCATCCGGTAAATTGTAGCGCGACATCCAGAAAACGGTCGGTGACCTTGGTCAGCTTGGCGTAAATCTCGCGGCCTTCCTGCTGGGTGCGCACCATGTTCGCCAGAATATTGAAACGGTACATGCCATGACGCTGGTTCAGCAGCTTGATCATGGCGTAGGCGTCGGTGATGGACGTGGGTTCATTGGTCACCACGAACAGGCTTTCCTGGGCCGCAGTGACGAAACTCATCACCATGTCGGAAATGCCGGCTGCCGTATCGATCAGCAGCACGTCCACGATATCACTCAGTTCACTGAAGGCGTGGATCAGGCCGGCATGCTCGCGGGCCCCCATGTTCACCAGATCCACCACGCCGGAGGATGCCGGCACGATCTTCATGCCGCCCGGGCCTTCCACCAGGATGTCCCGCAGCGTGCACTCTCCTTTCAGTACGTGTGACAGATTCTCTCGCGCGGTGATGCCCAGCAGAATATCCAGATTGGCCAGGCCCAGGTCGGCGTCCAGCAACACGACCCTGCGGCCCATCTCGGCCAGACACATACCCAGGTTGATGGTGACGTTGCTTTTGCCAACACCACCCTTGCCACCGGTCACCGCGATCACCTGTACGGGATGAGTACTCATAAATAAATTCACAAACACCTTTTTCTGATTTATGCGTAAGCCAGATTCGATTCCGTCACCAGCGCGTCGTTATACAGGTCCGCCACCAGGCTGTCGTCGGCTCGGTATTCCTTGGCCAGGGCGATGGCATGGTTGATCAGGCGGGATGGCTGGGGAACTGCAATGTCATCCGGGATATTCTGTCCATCCGTGATGTAGGCAATGGGTAACTGCGCTTCGATTGCTACACTTAAAGCCTCGCCCAAACTGGCCGATTCGTCCAGTTTTGTGAAGATACATCCCTCAAGATTCAAGTGCTTGTAATCGTCAACGGCTCTGTCAAGAATCCGACGCTGGGCAGTACTGGACAGCACCAGCCAGCGCTGCACATTGGCTCCCATGGCTTCCAGAATGCGCATCTGCTCCTGGTGCACCTGATCCTTGTGACTCAGGCCGGCGGTATCGATCAAAATCAGCTTCTTGCGTGACAGGCTGCGCAGGATCTGGTCGAGCGGATGCTGATCGGTCACGACACGCACCGGCACCTTCAGAATGCGGCCCAGGGTGCTGAGCTGCTCGTGACCGGCAATGCGGTAACTGTCTGTGGTCACCAGCGCGATATCATCGGGGCCGTGTTCCAGCACATGGCGGGTCGCCAGCTTGGCAATCGTAGTGGTCTTGCCCACGCCCGCCGGACCGACAAAGGCGAAGATGCCGCCGTGGGACAGGATGTCTTCCTGCATCAGTGGCAGGTCGTCGCCCAATTCCTTCAGGGACTGTTGCCACGCCAGCTTGACGTCCATGGCAGGCGTCAGGTTGCGTACCAGTTTGCGGCTCAACACCGGCGACAAGCCCAACCGTGTCAAACGCTTGAATACGTTGGCTTCGAGTGGATGACGCAGGTTGAAGTCACCCCACGCCACATTCGCCAGCTGCACGTTGAGCATGCTGCGCAGCTGACTGATTTCATTGCGCATGGCAGCCAGATCGGCGCTGGACACGGCCGGCGCTGCCGGCTGCGGGGCCGGCCGGGATTCGGTCTCGACCTGACGGCGCCCCTGGGCACTGATCGCCACACTTGGCTCAGCGCTTTCATCTTCTGCTTGCACCTGATTGATCTGACGTAACCATTCCTCTCCGAACGGACGCGCCGCCGCAGCAGTTCGCTGCTGTTCGGCAAAACGTTTTACCTGCTGCACCAGCGCTTCGTCTGCCGCCTTGTCCTGTCCAACCACCCGCGCCGGATCACCCTGCGACGGTGCCTTGATCGGAGCACTGTCATCCATGAACGGCGGTACGTGATGCTGCTTGCGCTCCCGCTCCTGATGGGCCGCCATGAAAACGTCGTAATCACCTGCCGCGATGATTTCCACTCCACCGGCCACCTTGCGATTGGACAGGATAACGGCGTCCGCTCCCAGCTGATCGCGAACCATCTTCAGCGCTTGCCGCATATCCGGTGCTGTGAACTTGTGTGTGCTCATGGCTACTCACCTTTCTGTCATTGGCCGACAGAGGCCGTAATCGTAATCTGCTTGTTGTCCGGAATTTCGTTGTAAGACAGGACATTCAATCCCTGCACGCTGAAGCGCAAGAAGCGTGACAGCATCGGACGAACACCCTGTGATACCAGCAACACTGCCGGGTTGCCGGCGACCTCCTGCTGTTGTGCCGCTTTGGCCACCGAGCGCTGCAGTTTTTCTGCAAGGCTGGGCTCGATAATCGCGTCACTGGCAGAACCGCCAGAATTCAGTGCCTGCTGTACTGCCTGATGCAACAGCTGTTCCAACTCTGGTTGAAGCGTGATTACCGGCAGTTCGCGGCTTACGCCATAGATGGTTTGCACGATCAGGCGAGCCAGTGCGACCCGTGCCGCCGACGTCAGCGCGTCAGGATCCTGACTCTTGGGTGCCACTTCCGCCAGCGCTTCGGCAATCGTGCGAATATCACGGACCGGCACCCCTTCCTGCAGCAGATTCTGCAGCACCTTGTGCAGCTTGCTCAGCGGCAGCGGATTCGGCACCAGGTTTTCCACCAGCTTCGGCGAATTCTTCTGCAGGTTATCCAGCAGCTTCTGGACTTCTTCAAAGCCGAGCAGTTCGTGGGCGTGCTTGAGCATGATCTGGTTGATGTGGGTCGCCACCACCGTGCTGGCATCCACCACCGTGTAACCCATGGTCTGGGCCTGATCACGCTGCGACGGTTCGATCCACACCGCGTCCAGGACGAACGCCGGGTCCTTGCAGGCGATGCCGTTGATATTGCCGAACACCTGACCGGGATTGATCGCCAGTTCGCGATCGGGATGCACTTCGGCTTCTTCGATGGACACACCCATCAGCGTCACCCGGTACGCATTGGGCAGCAGATCCAGATTGTCGCGAATATGCACCGACGGCATCAGGAAACCCAGTTCCTGCGACAGCTTTTTGCGTACGCCCTTGATACGACCGAGCAACTGGCCGCCTTGCGCCTTGTCCACCAGCGGAATCAGGCGATAGCCCACTTCCAGACCAATCGCGTCCACCGGCTGCACATCGTCCCAGCCCAGATCCTTGAATTCGCTTTCCCGGGCGGCGGCCATTTCTTCCAGCTGTTTTTCCCGCACCTCTGCCGGTGTCGTTGTGGTCTTCTGCGCCTGCTGGCGGTAATAGATCCAGTACGCACCGCCACCGGCCAGCACTGCCAGCCCCAGAAAGGCAAAGTGCGGCATACCCGGAATGACACCCATGATGGCCAGAATCGCCGCTGCAACACCCAGCGCCTGCGGCGTGCCAAACATTTGGCGCATCACCTGACTGCCCAGCTCCTCGGAACTGTTCACCCGGGTGACGATGATGGCGGCAGCAGTCGACAGCAACAACGAAGGGATCTGCGCCACCAGACCGTCACCGATGGTCAGCAGTGCATACACCTGAATCGCATCACCAAACGCCAGGCCATGCTGCGCCATGCCAATGGCCAGACCGCCGATGATGTTGATAAACAACACCAGAATACCGGCGATGGCATCACCGCGAACAAACTTGCTCGCACCGTCCATCGCGCCGTAAAAATCCGCTTCCGAGGAAATTTCCTGACGACGCTTCTTGGCCTCATCCTGGTTGATGATGCCCGCGTTCAGATCCGCGTCGATCGACATCTGCTTGCCGGGCATCGCATCCAATGTGAAGCGCGCACTGACTTCCGAAATACGGCCAGCACCCTTGGTCACCACCACAAAGTTGATGATGACCAGAATCGCAAACACCACGATACCCACGGCATAGTTTCCGCCGATGACGACCTCACCGAAGGCCTGAATGACCTTACCGGCCGCATCGCCACCTTCATGACCATCGAGCAGTACCACGCGGGTCGACGCCACGTTCAACGCCAGACGCAGCAGGGTCGCCACCAGCAGGATGGTGGGAAAGGTGGCGAAATCCAGTGGTCGCAATGCGTACACCGCCACCAGCAGCACTACCAGCGACAGGGCAATGTTGAAGGTAAAGAACACGTCCAGCAGAAACGCCGGCATCGGCAGCGTCATCATGGCCATGATGATCAGCAGAAACGCCGGAATCCCCAGATTGCCGTGTTTCAGCACATTGCGGTAGTTGGTCGCGACACCCGATGCCATAACACCTTCACTGACTATCAGAAAATTGACGCCTCAAGGGCTTTGCAGGTGTATGTGGCAAAGATCGTGCCTATTGCACGCAAAACAGAAAACGCCGGTAAATCAATCGCGGCGAAGGTTCGACGGGACAGGAAAATCGGGCTGCGGGCCAGGGTTACGTCCCTTGCCCTGATGGAACTGCTTGAGCTGGAATACATACGCGAGTACTTGAGCCACCGCGACATAAAGGCCTTGCGGAATCTCCCGCTCCAGCTCGCAATGGTAGTAAAGGGAACGGGCCAGGGGTGGCGAGCGCAGGATCAGTACCTCGTTCGCCAGCGCCACCTTCTTGATCTGTTCGGCAATGAAGTCCACGCCCATTGCCACTACGATCGGCGCCCCCGCCTTGTCCGGATCGTATTTCAGTGCCACCGCAAAGTGAGTGGGGTTGGTGATGACCACATCGGCAGTCGGCACCGCCTGCATCATCCGGGCCTGCGCCATCTCGCGCTGTTTCGCACGGATCTTGCCTTTGACTTCCGGTTTGCCTTCCGTGTCCTTGTACTCTTCCCGTACTTCCTGCTTGGTCATCATCAGCTGCTTTTTGTATTGATACAGCTGGAACGGCACATCGACGGCAGCGATCAGGATCAGCGAACAGCAGAGAAAAAAGAACGTCCACAGCACGATGGTCAGGCCTTCCGCCATCGCGCCTTCCGGCTCCTGAAAGCCCAGCGCCAGAAAGCGGAATTTATACATATTAAGGATCATTACCGCCGTAAAGGCAACCAGCAGAAACTTGGCGATGGCCTTGAACAATTCCATCAGGGACTGAGCCGAGAACATGCGTTTCAATCCGGTCAACGGATTGATTTTCGACAGCTTGGGTGCAACCGCCTGCATCGAAAAATTGAACCCACCCACCGTCGGGGGAATGGCGATGGCCGCAATGGCCAGCACGATAAACAGCGGAATCAAGGCCAGCACAATATGGTTGGCCGACTCCAGCAGCTTGTGCATGCCGACGTCCGGGTCCATCAGTTCGTCCCGGCTCACCATGTAATTGATGCGGAATACCTCCAGCCCTGCATCCAGTAGCATGCCGCCAAAGAACAGCAGACCCAGCGCACCCGATATCATCACGGCAACACTGCCCAGCTCCTTGGAACGTGCCACCTGCCCCTTCTCGCGCGCCTGTTCAAGTTTTCGCGCCGAG
Organism: Gammaproteobacteria bacterium; assembly: GCA_041395845.1. Lineage (GTDB taxonomy): Bacteria > Pseudomonadota > Gammaproteobacteria > Pseudomonadales > Ketobacteraceae > Ch67. The sequence continues at coordinate 364,908 of JAWKZS010000001.1, read as the reverse complement.
GGGTCTTCCGTGCGTTCCTGGCCGTCTTCGTTCTCTGCCATCTCAGCTCACCAGCTCCGACATAAAACGCAGGGCCTCTTCACTCAGGTTTTCATACTGCGGCAGTACATTGGCCAGCGTCAGCCAGATGATGATCAATCCCATCACCATAGTGAACGGAAAGCCCACCGCAATGATATTCATCTGCGGAGCGACCCTGGCAATGACACCAAATGCAATATTCACCACCAGCAAGGCAATGGTGGACGGCATCGCTACCATCAATGCACCGGTAAACATCCAGCTGCCCAGATTCACCATATCAAAATACCGATCGATCACGATGCCGGTCTCCGATACCGGCAACGTTCTGAAGCTGTCTGCCAGCAGATGGATCACCGCCAGATGGCCGTTGAATGCAAAGAACAGCAGGTTCACTGTCATCAGATAGACCTGGCTGATCGACGCCACCGAGATACCGTTGACCGGATCCACCAGCGTCGCAAAACCCAGACCATTCTGCATCGCGACGGCCTGACCACCAATCACAAAGATCTGAAACAGGATCTGCACGATAAATCCTAGCGCCAGGCCGATCATGATCTGCTGCAGAATAATCAGCAGGGCCGACAATGACAGTAATTCCACCGGTGGCATGGGATCAAGCAGCGGCGCAATCAGCAACGTGGTCGCCATCGCCAGACCAAGACGAATGCGCTGTGGCACCAGTTGGGTACTGAGTACCGGCAGCATCATGAAAAACGCAGCAACCCGGCAGAAGGGAAAAAAATACTGGGCGATCCAGGCGTATATCTGCGGGACAGAGACCTCGAACATAATCAGCCCAGCAGCGTGGGAATTTCCACGATCAGGCGTTCAGTGAAATCCGTCACCAGGCCGCCCAGCCATGGCCCGAGCACGATCAGCGTGACCAGCGTAATGATCAGGCGAGGCAAGAAACTCAAGGTCTGTTCGTTGATCTGGGTCGCCGCCTGAAACACGGAAACGATCAAGCCAATCACCAGACTGGGCACAATGATGACCGACACCATGACCATCGCCAGATACAGCGCCTCGCGCATCAGATCCGAAACCACTTCCGGTGTCATATCGTATCCTCCGCTACAACCCGTAACTGGCCGCCAGTGTACCCACCACCATCGCCCAGCCATCCACAAACACAAACAGCATGATCTTGAATGGCATGGCGACAATCATGGGCGACAGCATCATCATCCCCATCGCCATCAACACGCTGGCAACCACCAGATCGATGATCAGGAACGGGATAAACAGCAGAAATCCAATCTGGAATGCAGTCTTCAACTCGCTGGTCACAAACGCCGGAATCACGATGGTGAGCGGCACCTCACTCAGGTTTTCATATTTCTGGTCGTTGCCTGACAACTCGACGAACAGATCAAGATCCGATTCGCGGGTCTGCGCCAGCATGAATTTGCGCAACGGGATCGTGGCCTGGTCGAACGCTTCCAGTGGCTGCAACTCTTCATTGATATAGGGCTGAATGGCTTTGGCATTGATCTCATTAAAGACCGGCGCCATGACAAACACCGTCAGAAACAGCGCCAGACCAATCAGGATCTGGTTCGACGGCGTCTGTTGCAGGCCTATCGCCTGGCGCAGAATGGAAAATACAATAATGATGCGGGTAAACGCAGTCACCATCATCAGCAACGCCGGCAGCAAGGTCAGCAGCGTCATCAACGCCAGCACCTGCAGCGTTACCGAATACGTCTGCGAACCATCGGGATTACTGGACAGATTGATGGCCGGCATCGAGAACGGATCGACCGCGAACGCCGTCAGCGGCATCAGCAGCGGCAATGCCAGCAACAGGCGCGACATTTTATTGTTCATTGATGCTGCCTGCCTTAAGCAATGACTGCATGCGCTGGGCAAAGTCCGACGCCTGCGCAGGCTCCGGTGCTTCCCCCATTTCCTTCAGCACAGTGATCTGCTGCGGTGTCACACCCAGCAACAGACGCTGGTTATCGACATCCACCAGCAGAATTTTTTCCTTGGTACCCACACTCAGCGCGCCCATGACTCGCATGTTCGCCACCGATCCAGTCATTCCCATGTTCAGCCGGCGCGCCAGCCAGGCCAATCCGATGATGACACCGAGCACTGCCATCAGGCCCAGCAGCATCTGCAATGACGCCTGCCCCATGGTTTGACCATCTTCACGCTGAACCTCATCTTTCAAGCGAAAGGTTTCGGTGGTATCAGAGGAAACCGGTGCTATTTCCGGCAGCGCAGCCGATGCCGTTTGCACGGCAGACTCAGGCACGACAGACGCTTCCTCTGCCGCCTGGACCGGCAGCGATGCCAGACTGCTACACGTGATCAGAACTGCCAGCCAACGCCACACCATCGATTTACCCCAGTTTCTTGATCCGCTCCGCCGGACTGATGACGTCAGTCAGGCGAATCCCGAATTTCTCGTTGACCACCACCACTTCACCGTGGGCAATCAGCGTACCGTTGACCAGCACATCCAGAGGCTCGCCCGCCAGTCGATCAAGTTCAATGACCGATCCCTGGTTGAGCTGCAGCAGATTCCGGATGCTGATCTGGGTACTGCCCACTTCCATCGACAGTGTTACTGGAATATCCAGAATAACGTCGAGATTCGGGCCATCACCCGAATAAGGAATCGCTTCGGAGCGCAGATTTTCCAATGGCGCCTGACGCACATCGTCTTCAGTGTCCTGCTCCGCCAGCGCTGCCGCCCATTCATCTGCAAGGGCCTGATCGTCAATCGGTTTATCTGAATCTGCCATAATTTACTCCGCCGTAACGGCCTTAATCGGTTTTCATCTGTTCTTTGAGTTGTGACAAGCGGGACTGCTTGCTGCCATCAGATTCCGGACGACGAACCTTCTCGGTGATCTTCACTGCCAGATTGCCGTTCGCCTGCCCCATCTTGCCGCGATAGGTTGCAATGCCATTGGCCAGCAACAGCACCGATTCCGGCATATCGATGGGAATAATGTCGCCTGGCTTCAGGCGCGCCAGTTCCGACAGCCGCATCTTCCGTTCCAGCAGTTTGCCTTTGATCTCGATCTGCGCCTCCATGATTTCCTCGCGCAGTGACTTCATCCAGCGCTCATCCTGATCGCCAATGTCACTTTGCACACCGGCATCGAGCACTTCACGCAACGGCTCGATCATCGAGTAAGGCAGGGTCAGGTGCATTTCGCCGCCGCCACCATCCAGTTCAATGTGGAACGAATTAACCACCACCACTTCGCTCGGGCTGACAATGTTGGCCAGTGCAGGATTCACTTCAGAACTCAAATATTCGAATTTGACTGGCAGGATCGCCTTCCACGATTCCTGCATATCGATGAAGGCCTGCTCCAGCACCTTCTGTACCACCCGGTTTTCCGTGGGGGTAAATTCACGGCCTTCAATCTTGACGTGACGACCGTCACCGCCAAAAAAGTTATCCACCAGCTTGAACACCAGCTTCGCATCGAGGATGAACAACGCAGTGCCTTTCAGTGGTTTGATGCGCACCATGTTCAGCGACGTGGGGACATAAAGGCTGTGGACGTACTCACCAAACTTGATGACCTGAACGCCACCCACCGACACATCTGCGGTACGGCGCAACAGGTTGAACATGCTGATACGGGTGTAACGCGCAAAACGTTCGTTGACCATTTCCAGCGTGGGCATGCGTCCACGCACAATACGGTCCTGGGTACTGAGATCGTAGGACTGAATACCATCTTCCGGCTGGTCAGTGCCGGTTGCTATATCGCCGTCATCAACGCCATGCAAGAGCGCGTCGATTTCATCCTGGGATAAAAGATCCTGAACAGCCATAGTTACTGCATCACAAAGTTGGTAAACAGAACCTGTTCAACGCCAGGCTCGCCGATTTCTTCATTCAGAACTTTCTGCAAATCTTCCAGCACCTGCTGACGCAGTGCCTCCTTGCCTTCCGGAGTACGCAACATCTCGAAATCCTGCGCACTGAATACCATGAGCAGGTTGTTGCGGATCAGTGGCATGTGCTTCTGGATAGCATCCACTACCGCTCCCTTGCGGGTCATCACAGACAGGCTCACCTGCACAAATCGCTGCCGGCCATTCCATTGGTAATTGACGATAAAGGGTGGCTTGAAATCGAAATAGATTGCCGGCATCTGCTGCGGCTCTGCGGCTTCCTCAGCAGAACTCTCATCGCCTCCGCTCATCATGAAGAACGCTGCGACACCACCACCGGCCAGCAACGCAACCAGCACAGCAATGATGATGATCAGCATCATTTTGGATTTGGGCTTTTCCTGCTGCTGCTCTTCAGTCTTTTCTTCTTTTGCCATTTGCGGTCACCTTTCACTGCCTGACAGAAACCAAGCAATCGCCATACCAAAATAAAATATTATTATTTTTCAATGAATTACGATAGCGATAGCGAGCTGTTTGAGGGGCGTGTCAAAAATCCGCCCTGCACGGGAAAAGTGTAGTCAAGATTTGGCGGAGTGCCCGTCAAAATTCCGCCAAGTGCAGGATCTGTCGGGAAAAATTGGCGGCACAAAAAAGGCGGACCGAAGTCCGCCTTGGGTGAGAGCAGGCAATATCAGGCGTAATAATCCACCAGGCCAACCATTCGGACCGGCACTGGCGCCGCTTCGACATCTGCATCCGCCCCATCGCTGCCGCCTCCCTGTCCACGCTGGTTACGACCAAACTGATCCTGGGCGTGGGAATGCTGCGCCCCCTGATCACGGACATCCACATTTCCCAGCGCTACGCCGTTCTGATCCAGCATTTCCCGCAGCCTTGGCACCGCCTGTTCCAGCGCGTCACGGGTCTGTGCCACCTGACTGCTGAACACCACATGAGCCTTGTCCTCGTGCATGCGAATACGCACCTCGACCGGGCCTAATTCTTTGGGATTCAGGTGAATCTCGGCAGACTTCAGCTTGCTGCTGACCATCATCACCAGACGCTGCCCCAGTTCGCCGGCCCACTCCCGCTGACCCACCGGCGTCTGGATTCCCGTGGATACCGGCTTGCCGGTCTCTGTGCGCGCCGCACTGAACTGCTCCAGGGTGCGACTGAATACTGTCGGCTTCACGTCGCTTACCGCATCCGTTTTACGCTTGTCGGCCTGTTTCTGGGTCTGATCCGCCGCACCAGTTACCTGCTGAACCAGGGCTGCCAGCTGATCACGAATACCCTGCTGCCGCTCGCCGCCGGCCGCCAGCTGCTGGCGGGACAGCTCTGCCCGTGCCTCGGCATTTTTTTCCGCACGGGAAACCTCCGGGCCTAACTCACCAGTCTCCGCCGGCTGGGAACCTGGGTTTTCAGCAGATTCACCGTCCGCGTATTGACGCAGTCCGTCAATCGCTTCGGTCACCGGGCGGGAGCGATCTGTCGACGCAGCAGCCACCTGGGATGTCGCTGCCTCTGCTGCAGGCTGTCCTGCCGGTGCTGCCGTCGAGGTCAAAACTGTGTCCGCCGCTACCATTCCGGCAGCATCCGCATCAGCAGCTGCTGATGTTCCGGCGACAGGTGCACCTTCGATCGGTTTCACCATCGCAGCAACCACCTCATCTGCGGGCTGTGCGAGCGGGTCTGCTTCAGCTGTGTTGCTCTGTTGGCCAATCAAGACAGCTGTTGCCGCCTCGTCGCCGGCCTCACCCTCTGTCTGAATAACAACGGGTTCAGATTCAACTGGCAACTCACCGGCTGCAACCGGCTGCTCCGGCGAAGCCATCGACTGCGCGTTAGTCGTCTGATCCACTTCACTTGTTACGTCAGAACTGATATCCGTTTGCGCCGGCAGATCCACCGGCACGACCGCGGCTGCCAACACCTGCGCCTCGTCCACTGTGGATTCGTCTGTCTCTGCGACTACGTTCTGCTGGTCCGCAACCGCCGGCTCACTAACAGATTCAGCTTCCGTCGCAGACGGCTTTTCCACAGCGTCTGCCGCAGTCTCTGCTTCCCGGGGCGTAGCGTCAGCATTGCCAGCCCGATCGGCTGTTGGCCGAGGCCGCTCCCGCACATCATTCGCACGATCGGCGCTTGCCGGCAAATCCTTGCCGCCCGCCTGGCGATCCCTGGCCTGCTCATCCTGACGTGCGGACGCCGCTCGCCGCTCCCGCTGTGCCTCGGACGCATCCGGGCCACGCGCAGGCTCCCGCCGGGCACTCACCTGCTCTTTTAAAACCTGCGGAAATGCACTGTCCGAACCAAGACTAAATAGCGGATTCTGAAGGGATAAATCTGCCGAACCCGAGGAGGATCCGACAGATGCAAGGACATGACTGGCCCGAATTTCGCTGTTCATTCACGCTCTCCTTCCGCTTGCCGGGCGGCAAGCCACATAACACTACAGGGAGAAGAGCAAGGCTTGTGCCAATCAAAGACCGATACTGTTGAGGGTCGTGATGATCTGCTGGATCACGCGGGCGATGACGGGATGATCCTCTTCATAAAGGATGACACGCTTTTCCAGCTCATCGATCAGCGTTTCATCCCAGTGTTCCCGGTCTTCAGCGAGCATGAGTTCAATCTGGGCACTCAATGACGCCAGCGAATCACGCTCCTCGGGCGCCACATGCATGTTGGCATCCAGATGGGATCGCAACTCGGAGATGGAATTCTGCAACTGTTGTTTTGGCATGACATAACCCCTGTCAAATTTTCTGCAGTATAAGCTAAAAATGCCGCTCGCGAACCTGATCCTCATCAGCAGGAACCCCGGTTTATTTGTCTGTCGCCTGTCTATATAAGTGAAGCCCTGACTACGTTACGGATAACCCATGCCCCCAGCCGCCCGCATCACCGATTTTCACGTCTGCCCCAAGGTCAATCCCGGCCCCGTGCCCCATGTCGGCGGCCCCATCGTGATGGGTCAGCCAACTGTGCTGATCCTGGGGCTGCCCGCCGCGCGCGTGGGAGACATGGCTATCTGCGTCGGCCCACCAGACAAGATCGCAAAAGGCAGTTCATCCGTGATCATCGGCAACAAACCAGCCGCCCGCATGGGGGATCGTACGGCACACGGTGGCGTAGTGGTGATGGGAGCGCCAACGGTGATGATCGGGGGGTAAAGCACCAAGCGCGTCGCCAGGTCGGCGGACGTCAGACCTGGAGCGAATGGCGTTCCCTGGACGCGTGATCTGTTCGTACCTTTCTCGATAAAGCCATATTTCAAAGCAGCGCAGACGCGGGCACCGGTCCTTCCAGCACACTTACTCGCAATAAGTGATAACGCCGACCTCGACCGCTGTACTGTCACAAACATCCGCCTGCGGATCATAATGGACGCTACCTGGGCCGCCACCGCCAGTAAGCGTGCCGACCATTAGGCGCAGCCGCCACGTTCCCGTAGCGCCACCGGACATCTCGCGGAAGTAGTACCCCTGCAAACCATCGTCATCCTCCACACAAACCGCCTGCGGAATGGCGATATATTGCGGCGTTCCGCTACCGCATGGGGGCCGTGGGACAATGATTTCGCCATGCGTATCAACTGGCAGCTTCAGAAATACATACTGCCTGCCCAGGCGTCGGGGCGGATAAACAGATTGGACGACCTCCCAATCAGCCCCGCCACCACCGCTAGGACCATGAGCTGCCGGCATTGCAGTCTTCACCAGATTAGCCAGATCTTCGTCAACAGCAAGAAACGTGATAGTGATACGGAACGGACCCGCTGCACCGTCCGGGCAGCTGGTGGCCAAGGTGGCAGATGCAATCGGCTGGTATCCCGCTGGCAGGTAGTTTTCTGCGATCAGTTCATCGATGGCATCATCACAATCGGATGCACCGCCAGCATCAGGCCACTCACCCGCACTTCCCTCTGCGTTCAGATAAGCTGTCGCGAGATTTCCCAGCGCTGTGGCCTCCTGCGCAATGTTCTCGGCCAGCTGCAATTTCAGCTGTTCAATCCGGCTGCTGACGAAATAGCCCGCTACCAGTACCATCAGTGCAATGGAAACCAGAATTTCAACCAGGGTAAAGCCGTGCTGGCGAGCCCTGTTGCCGACCGCGACTACGTCAATCATTGGGTTTGTTGATCTCGTTGATATACTGGTATTGGATGGTGGGGTTGGTCACCAGACGTGAAGAAACGGTCCAAGCAACACCAGCGCCTAGCGTTTTTGCCGTTGACATAAAATCGAAATCTGCAAACGTGTTATCCAGCACCAATGACACAAAGGTTGCATTAGGCGTGAGCGCTACCTGATAGATGGTTCCGGGATCACGATTGAGTACCGAGCCGTCGGCGCTAACGTTATCTTCCAGTACAACTAGCAAGGTTGTTGCGTCATCATCCACATCGTCCAGGAAACCGGCCAAGTCGTCGTTGTAAGTCACCCGCCCCGAATACGCCAGCGTGCCGCCAAACGTACTGGTGCCATCGCCAAACGTAGAGGGTGCCACGTCAAAAAGCGCCGGCCTGATCCGCTCGATCGCATTGGCCATGATCCTGGCCTTATCAATGGCATCGACAACCTGTTGCGCCCGCAATTGATCGACCAGACTCATGCCAGACATTGCGATCACCGTAGATATCAGGGCAATCACCAGCAGCAACTCGACCAGCGTGAAGCCATCATGGCACCTGTCAGTGGTGCATGACATTGCCTGCAGCCCCCGCCAACGGCAGATAGAAGCCCAGTACCGCGGCGATTGCGGCGAACATCATCAAGAAGAAACCGATTCTGCCGAGAATCTTCGATATCTGACGCGCCACATGAACATTCTGCAGATGCAGAGTCTCTTTCATCGCATCAAGCACATACTGCTGCTGGTCTGCATCGATTTCATGCAATACAGCCATTCCGTCACGCACTGTCTGATCCCAATCTTCTTCATCCAGCGCCTGCCCAAGATCTTCGGACTTTGCCAGGTGCGCATAGATCTTCTGATAGATATTCTTCCGGTAGCCATAGGAGGCGCGAATCATCTCGGCGATGATGTCAGCATCCACAAAACCGGCCTTGTGCAACATTTCGTATACGGACAGAAACTCGGTAGAGCGATCCAGCTTATTCTTGGCTTCTACGACTGAAAAAAATGGCAGTCTTTTCAAAATTCGCCACACAACCGCTCGATAGAAAAATACTATTGCAAGTACAACGAACGGCACCCACCAGAATTGCTTGGTAAGATAGCCCGTAAACATCAAAAAGTTGGTGAAGTTGTTTGGAACAACAATGCCGCCATTACCCTTCAGCAGGCTTTCCAGTGAATTACTCAGGAACGCCGGCACGCAAAAGAAGAACGCCAGCCCAAGCACGATATAGATGACGCCGGTTCGAAACTCGGAACTGACTTCAGACTTGATCTTCTCTTTATCCAGCAGGAATCGTGCAGCAGTTCTCAATGCCTGCGAGAACTGTCCTGTCTTCTCGGCGGCTCTTGCCATCAACACAGCAAACTGGTTAAAGCGAAACAAAGCAAGGTAGTCCGACAGGGTTTCGCACTCGCCAAGCTGATCCTTCTTGTACTTGATCCAGGTACTCTTTTCCAACATCTGATGGACAGCCTGATTGGCCGTCTTGCCAGTGGACAGCGCACTGCTCAGTGACTGAAGAAATACCGCCTGATTCTTTGGGTCAGGACCAGGCGGCTCAATCGCAAATGCCAGTCGCCCCACCAGATCCTCGCGCACCGACAGAATGCGACGCTCTGGAATGCGGGAAATCCAGCGCGCCTCCTCCCGGGTATTCGCTTCAATCTTCAGCGATACGGCGTTACCGGTCGCATCGAGGTATTGGACGACGTAGAGCATGGTGATTCCGGTGTTGATTAGATGCAGTCGTAGCTGACAGTCAGGTTAGGATTGGCATAAGCAGGAATGCCTGTTATTTGAGGCTGATCAGTCAGGTTGGCAACAAGATCTGCACCTGCAACATCTACGTCATCAGAACCCCTCAAAGGAAAGGTAATGGTCAATACTCTAGTGGGATGGTCATAGGCAACGGTCCAATCCTCGTTCCATGGAGTAGTCGGCACCAGACCACGAGCTGTCAATGCCGCCTTGAGGGGAATCGCAGCAAGTCCATTCAGTCCAGCGCACGTGTTCAAGTGGCGCGCTTTGTATGAGGAAATAGCAGATGGCACGTTCGCCAGCAGAAAGGTTGTCGCAACACCGATCTTCGCATCGTCGTTGGATCTTCCGATTTCAATGGTGATATATACAACCAGCAGAGAGATGATCGCCACCACCGTAATCAACTCAACCAGTGTAAAGCCTTCTTCCCGCTTCGCCTGTCTGTAAAACATACGAGCCATTGCTGCTGCTTTCATATTCTTTTTAACTCCTGTCTAATAGATAAATGAAAAGTGACTCAAGCACGTTCCGTTTCAAACATGTCACGATCGGCATCGGGTGTCAGGCGGCTACCGTTTACCAAGGACCAGGATGGCTTGCTCTCACCAGCCTGCTTCTTGCGATATGCCCGCGCTATATGAATCGGATTCAGTCGCGCCTCAAGAGAGTCCAGCGTGGTAATGCCACTACGCACCAGGCGAAGACCGTCATCCCACAAATCCCGGAAGCTGCCACTCACCACCTGACGGCGCCGAATTTCATTGGAACCCATGCCATTGATGATCATGGATTCCGCTTCCGGGTCGTTCAGGAACACCTCACACACCAGATGGCGGCCGACGTAACCGAAGTTACAACGTTCACATCCTTCCTTATTAGACAGAACCGGCACTAAAAAGTCGGGGTTTTTCAATTCATTAACCTGATGGTACTTGGACCAGAGATCCTTGATTTCGGTGATGGGGCGGCGCTGAGAGCAGTGCGGACACACCCGGTTGACCAGACGCTGGGCGGTTACGGCGATAAGATTCTCGGCCAGCAATGCATCATCCAGTCCCAGATTGCGCAAGCGGTTGATGGCACCATGGGAATCGTTGGTATGCAGTGTCGTCAGGACGAGATGCCCGGTCATACTGGCCCGCAGCGCAAGCTCCGCTGTTTCCGGGTCGCGAATTTCACCGACCATGATCACATCAGGATCATGACGCAACAGGGACTTCAGCGCCTTGGCAAAATCCATGTGCCGGGTCACTTCCAGCGACGTGATACCGTCCAGCTGATCTTCGACCGGGTCTTCAATGGTGTAGATTGCCTTTTCCGGGTAATGATCGCGGATATCCTTCAGCAGTGCTTTCAGGGTAGTGGACTTGCCGCTTCCGGTAGGGCCTGTTACGACAATCATGCCGTTGGCACGGTGACCCAATTCCCGCAGCATCTGTACGTGGGAATCACTGAAACCCAGCTGGTCGATTCGCCCTATGCCACGCTGGTTGTTCAGCAACCGGATGGTAATTTTCGGTTGCACCTCGCTGTACACCTTCACCGGTGCCATTTCGAGACGCATGCTCACCTGCTTGTGGGCAGACTGGAATACCAGATAACCACTGCAGGGTTCCAGATAGTTGTTCTGCTTGCCAACCCGCTCCATCAGGTTGTTGGCCACCAGACGGAAACGCTCTTTCTCGATGGTCTGCAGACCTGGCACCCGGCAGACCTGACACCGACCATCCACGCGCAGCTTGATCACGCCGCCATGGGACTCAGGATTGATATGAATATCGCTGGCTTTGCGGGTGATAGCTTCAGCCAGCAGATCATCGATGAACTGTTTCGCCCAAGCGCCACTGACTTCGGCGTTACCGGTCCCTACATCGTGACTGGCCTGAATGACAATCTCGGAATCGAAGTCAGATTGAGCCAGAATACCCAGTGCATCGAATTGCAGCTTTTCCCTCGGATCGTTCTTGCGGCGAATCAGCGGCTCAACCTGCGCTCGATCATACGGATTGGACACATACAGCACGCCATCGACGATCAACCAGGGACAGCGATCATTGCTGCTACGGATGATACTGTCCCGGTCCCGGATTACACCGCTGAAAAGCTGACGCTTGAACAGGTCCGCCATCGCCTGAGCCAGCTTGATGTCGTCAACCCCTGCTTCCCATAAACGCGGCACAATCTCGTCCGCACTGGTGGGCATCGGCATGTTTCTGGCAACCTGTTCGTTGATCGCCTGCTTCTCGATCAACTTGTCCAGAAGCTGAAGAAACTGCTGATTGAGGCGCGACTGCTTGGGATCGGACATATGTATGTATTACCAAGCCACATCGATATCAAACTGCTTACCGTTCTTTTGCAGGCGCGCACCATCACGCATGCTCAGGGACACCACCTTATATCCACCCGGCAACATGGTTCCCACGCTGCCGTACAGCGTCCCTTCGTTGGTTTCAAATGCGGCACGGTTCTTTTCAATATGCAGCAGTTTGGGCAGCTTTGCCTGTTCCCTGGGAGAAGCCGACACAGCGGCGGGCATTGAAAACGCCGGGGCTGGCTCTCTCACCGGCGATGACACGTTTACGCCACCCAGATCCAGATCACTCACATCACCACCATTTTTCTTGATCTCTTCAAGATAGCGGGTGATTTCGGCCCTTTGTTTGAGTAATTCCGCCTGATGCTGAAGCCTTTGCAATTCCTGCGCACGCACGGCTTCCTGCTCAAGAATCTTTGAGCCATCCAGCGTTTCTGCCAGGGACAGTGACGAGAAAGCCGTTAACATGACAAGTGCTGCGATATATTTCATGATCCACCTATTCACTTCCAAGTACTGAAAAAGCAATGGTTGAGTTACCACCACTTGCAGAGAATTTGTATAAGTATGCCGGTACTGATTTCTGGATTTCCTTCGCCGCAACAAGAGTGGCGGTTACCGTCCCCTGCAGTTCACCGTGCCACGCCATCAACGGGCCGCTATACATATCCTGACGGGGCCCGCTGCCCAGAATGCTGATCCGCACGCCATACTTTCTGGCAATGGCTTCGACATAGCTCCATTGATTGCGTACTGGTGGCAGCACTTCAAGTTGGCCAAGACGCTCAGCCTGTGTCTTGAATTCCTGAATGTCCTCTTCAACCACGTCGAGTTTCTGCGAGTCCAGCAGGGCCAATCGCTTGACCTGACGCTCATAGACCTCTTTAACGGAAATCACCAATACCAGAGCAATCATTACCCAGTGCAGAATGGACCAGCTTTTCCAGAATGGTTTGGTTTCGACGGTTTCCATATCAGCCCTTCACATTCATGACGACAGTCCAGGTGCCTCGTGGGTCGTAGCGGGTTTGCAACCAGGGCAGCTTAAGCTTGGGATCGTCCTGAAGGTTCCCCAGGGAGAACTCCATCTCGCGTTGCTGGAAGGACTGGTTTGCCTTTGACTGCAGATTCGGATCCAGCGCCCAGATCGCTGCAATGCGATCAATGGCAACCGTATCATTAGGCACTTCCGTCAGGCGGGTCGTACGCAGCTGATCCAGCCCGCTGCGAACAGACTGCAATTGTCTTGTTTTATGATCAAAGCGCTTTTGTTCGAGCTGGTAGTACTTGCCGAGTCCGAGATTTGTCCCGAAAGCGCTCGCCACGATGATGACCAATGCCAGCGCCATCGTGCTCCAGGCCTGCCGTTGCTGGAGCTGGCGTTCCTTGCGCAGTTCCACTGCCAGCTTGGCCTGGCTGCCTGGCAAGACAAGCTGATCAACGTCGGGATTGAGGTCCAATGCTTCATCCAGCGTAAAACTGGCATCGGCTGCAAAGAAGCCCGATTCATACATGCCAGAGTATTCCGCACGCCCCAGATCGCAGTGGATGTAATAGCCATCCTCGGTCCCGACCGGCACCACCTGCAGCATGCGTTTGAATGACACCAGGCCACTGTGAATCAGCACATGCCACAAACCAAATACCGGCAACCCGGGATGCCGCTCGCGCATTTCCTCGATATCGGCCTCACGAATATGTATCGTGGGACAGGTGTTGGTTGCCGACGCTGATTCAACGTACTGATGCTGTTCGCTGATGGGAACAGATCCCACCAGATCTGGCACAATGATGACGTCACGCCCCTGGATGTTGACAGGGCGCTTCAGCAATGATGCCAATGTCGCCACAGAATCACACTCCGTCCACAATTGTCGGCGTTACGGTCAGCACCAGTTCCCGCCTTTCGAGATCGTTCTTTTCAGAGCGGAATATCGGGTTGACCAGGGCATTGGTGATGCGATCCTTCCAGGGAAGTTCCTGGAGCTTTTTCTCGATTGACTTGGTGATAAAACCACCCAGTTGAATCGGCTTGCCACTCTCTGTAATGACTTCGGTCGATAGTTCATTCAGCGCAATTCGCGGATTGGTGAATACATCATCTGCAACGGTGAAGTTATCAGAACCTGACTGCGAGCTGATGACCGGCCAGATGTCCAGCATGATGCGGCCGTCATCCAGAATACGTGGCGTCACCGCCAGTGTAACGCCAATGCGGACCGACTCGATCTTGACGGCGGTAACTTCCTGGGAGGTCGACACACTAACCACTGAGGTCCCGTTCAACTGACTTTCACGGGTAATCTCGCCAACAAAGGAAAATTCTTCACCTGTCGAGATGTAAGCATAGGTACCGTTTCGCACAGTAACATTCGGCTGATTCAGCAACTCCACATCGCCATAAGTGCTGAGGAAGTTCACCAGCGCATCCGCTTTTATAGAATCACTCTGGTATTTAATGGACGTATTGAAGATTCGATCCGCTTCTGGAATGACGCTGTTGGTAGCGGGTTTATTGGCTATCGAAATGTCCAATGGATTACCGTTAATTGAACCAGCAACACTGGAAAGCTCGTTCCAATCGATGCCGAAGCCACGATTATCCTTCAGGGAAACATCATAGGCCTGGACATTGATATTGACCTGTCGCATGCCCTGATCCTTGAGGCTGGTGACAAACGCATCGAGTGCTTTGACCCTTGCTGCGGGGCCACCTACATTGAGCGTTCCCACCGACCTGACGGCATGCACGAACGGCTTCTGAATGCCAGTACTATCTCCACTCTGCGCTGAGCCCTTAGCGCCCAGCATCTGACGCGCGCTATCGACAATGATGCTCCACTCGTCATCATTGAATGAACCCTGGATGCTGTTGTCCTCATCGGCGCCGCCCGACCCACCACCAGAACCTTGCGTCGCGCCCTGCTTGAGGGTGGAGCCCACCTTCAGCTTGACCGCCCGTTTTGAAGCAAAGGCCGCGAGATTCCATTCCTTTTGCACAAAGGAGCGGATGGTCAGCACGCCATTTTTCAGATCCAGATCATAACCGGTCACGGATTCCAGATAGTTCAGAAAATCTTCGACATACATGTCCTGGGCAAAGATCTGTACCGGCTTGCCAAGCTCTACATTCTGATCCCCGGGAACGATGGCGACGTCGCTCAACTGCTTGCGCAGCACATCCACCAAGGGCAGCGTTCCTGACACATTGATTCTGCGCTTGAGAAATGCTTCTTCAGGGGTAACCTCGCGCAGGTAGGTGGCACTGCGCTCCACTTCCAGCGATGTGGGTGATACCTGCAAAGGCTGATTTTTCTCTTCTTCACTGAAAGGCGTAACCGAACAGCCGGTCAGAATGCTGGTTGTTGCCATCGCTGCAGCGATTAATTTGAGCTCGAACTTCATGATACTTTTCCCAATGGATGCTTATCGCTTGCTGATCACCAACAACGGACTGCGAGCCCCGCTGCTATCCTTCAGATCAAAAAAGTAATGGTGCTGCAAACCGACCGGTTGCAGCAGATCACGCAATGCCTGATCACGGCTCTTGGTCGAGACAAACTGAAAGCGGCGCTGCAGAATGCCCTGATCCTTGACATCAACCATCACACGCCAGTTGCCGGGCATGATTGCGGTGGCGATTTCTTCGACTGTGCCTGCTGCCAGTTCGACCGCGACCTTGCCGTTCTGAATTTCTATTGGTTCCAGGTCAGCGGGAACTTGCTGGTTAGCCGTGCCAGACTGTCGGATCAGCGCGGCTTCCCGCTGGGCATCCAGCACAATCTGCTCGGCAACCTTGTGCGCCTCTTCGACTGCCTCACGGGCATTGACCAGCTCCTGCTGCACTGCTGTCAACTCAGGCGACTGCGCATCCGATTGCGCACTCGCCAACGTACTGGCCCCGATAAAGAAGCCACCTGCAAACGTAACGGCGATCCATCCCGACTTCATTCCTTTTTGCTCCCCAAATTTTTTCTGTTCATGCTTGAAAGACGTCTCGTACGCAAAGAAAACGCGAAAAGCTGCGCAATCAATTCGACGCGAGTGCATGATCCTGCACTCTTTCACGCAGATCCGGGCGCTCACCCACGATTGTGAAGAGGGCTTCACGGCGCTGTTCCGCATCCAGCTGGCTGTAGTAGGCACCGACGTAGATGAAATAGCGGGTGCGATCGCCGTTGACCCCACGCCACTTGTCCTGTTCATTGGCGGATTCCAACCGATCCCACATCTCGTTCCAGGGCTTGGGCTCGGGGTACACGTAGACGACAGAATAGTTGTAGCGGGCTTTGCGGGATTCCGAGTAGGTGGTTTGCTTGACGATCCTGCCTTCATCATCACGAAGCAGATTGCCCTGAATGGCCGGAATGTTGACCTGCGCGGCAACGTTGCTCCCATCGCCTGCCCCGTTATCCGCGCCGGAAAGTGCGGCAATCGCTCGATCGATGGCGGCAATGGCCAGGTCCGCCTGGGTGCGCATGCGCTCCAGCACGCCATCGACCATCGGCGGAACCTCAACCATCACCTCCGGTGCAGGTGCCGCCGAAAGCGATACATCCTCGGCCGGGGCCAGCTGCTGTTGAAGGCGCTGGTTACTGGCCTGGAGTTCTGCAATCTGGCGTTCCAGTTCATAAAACCGGGCCCAGTAGGGATCCTGATCCGACAGGTTCTTGGACGGGAAGTACCCATGCCGGGTGGTGTCGCCTTTTAACGGCTCAAGTAAGGCGCAGGCAGAAAGGGTTGCGGCAACGGCGCCTGTCAGCAATATGCGTCCCAGCATGGTGGTGTCCTCGCGTTTTTGATTCCTATATCCAGAAGACAGGGTGGGCACAAAAAAAACGGAAATGTTGCGCAATGTTTGTCTATCTGGAAAAGCTTCCTTTTGGCATCGCAGCAGGCATTCCAGACATGAGCAGGATCAAACCAGACAGAGTCATCGTCGTCGCAGTCGCACTGGGTTTGTCACTGGTAGTGACGGCTATTGCCGGACGGCTGGCCTCAACTCGCCAACACGATCAGACAGAGCTGCTGCTACTGGCGCAGCAGTTGGATCAGGGCGCCGCGTTGGTCGCCGCAGAATCCAGGTTGATACTGCAAGACAGCCAGGCACTGGCAGCCATGCAACAGGTCAATGATCGCAATATCGCGGCTTATCAGCTGTTGACTCAGGGCAGCGTCAAGCGGGATTTACCCCCCTTGGCCGATCTGGTGCCGGATATCCCCCCCAGCCTCGAGGCGAGCTTCGGCGATTTTCAGGCATCGGTATCCGATCTGATTCAATCCCGCCGCCTCCTTGAACAGGCATTGCAAGGCAAGGACGAAGTCATCAAAAGTGCTGAGCGACTGGCAATACAGGCCCAACATCTGGCAGACGGTCTGGAACAACAGGATGGCGAATTGCTACATTTACGAGCTGTCTATCGGGTTCGCGCCACAATGATCGCGCATGTCCAGGCGATACAACAGACATACACCATGGCTGCTGCGCCCCCGGTTTTGCCGCTGGATCAGCTGCGTACAGACCTGATCACCCTGTCAACGGACGCAAAAGCCCCCCAGTCCCCCACTATCCGCCGCACGGCTGCCAACCTGCTGAACCAGCTGGACGGCCATTTGCAAACAATGGAGGGAGTGCAAGCCCAACATACGGCCAGCGCAAAAATTGCACGGCTGCAGGAATCCCTGCAGCAGCATGCCCTGACACTGCAACAGCAACTGAATTCGGTCACCAGCGAACTGTACAGCTATATGTCTTTCGCCTTATATGTGGCCATGGCGCTCGGAATCAGCAACCTTACACTCGCCGCCATGCTCGGATATCATTGGCGCCGCGTGCCCACTTCGTTAGCTGCAACGGCGGAAATCGCCGAACAAGCTACTGCCAATCTGGAACGCACCACTCCCAACTTCATGTCCCAGTTCAAGACCGAGAAGAATCTGTTGATGAATGACATCAAGCCGATTGGAGAAGGAATTCTGTATATCAAGGCAGATGAGCATCTGGAATCCACTGGCGATGTCGCACGCTGCCTGAACCAGAGCCGGGAAAGCCTGATTCGCAGGATTGAGCAACTCAAACGTCAGGTCGCGGAGCTGCAAAACGCGCTCGACGCATCGGACGCCGGACAATCGACGGGGACAATCCACCCCACCTCCACCAGCAACAGCACCGATAACGCCCGATTGATTGACCTGACGTTCAAAGGTCACGCCGAGCTCGATGGCCTGCAACGCCTGCTGAAGGCACAACCTGGCCTGGACAGGGAGCAAGCGAAACAGCTGCTGCTTCGTTGCATCAAGACAGATCGGGTACTGGATGAAATCCGGGTACGGCTGAAAAAGGCCGACGGCGACATTGAACAACCCGGCAATGGTAACGGATCAGACCCTGGGCCCACACAAAAGACAGTGCAGCTGCAAAAAGTCACAACGCTGGTAGCCCAGCTGGTGGAGCATCTGGAGGAGTTTCAGACTCAACCTGGCAAAAGCCGGCGTTCAAGAGGCGTGACACCATAAAGTGCAGCTGCCTGGCGAATAACCAGCGCACACGCGGGTACCACTGAGGTCAATCCATTTTCAGGATGTAAGCCGCGAATTCACCAGTCGCTTGCGCCGCTCAGGCGCCTTGATATTGTAGCGGCTCATCTTGTCGATCAGGGTACGCCGGGGAATCTGCAGGGTTTCGGCGGTGCGCGTCTGATTCCAGTTGTTGGCCTGCAGATGTTGCTCAATCACCGCAACCTCATAGGCGTTCACTGCATTCTTCAGCGACGAATGCGTAGCGTTTGTCGCGGCTCCGGTCAGACTGACACTTACCGAACGGCAAGACCTGGCCAACAGGCTGTTGCCATGCTGCAGGATCTGATCGGAAAGGTGTTCGGGCAATACTGCGCCGCAGTCCTCACACAGCAAAACGGCTCGCTCAATCACATTCTGCAGTTCCCGCACGTTGCCGGGATATTCGTAATGCATCAGCAGCTCCAGCGCTTTCGGGGCCACTCCCACGATCTGCTTATGATATTGCCCGGCAAAACGCGCGACAAAATGTTCGATCAAGGTGTTCAGATCCGATCCGCGTTGTCGCAAAGGCGGCAGCTTGATCGGAAAGACTGAAAGGCGGAAATACAGATCCTCGCGAAACAGACCTGCCCTGATCTTTTCCTCCAGGTCACAATGGGTTGCCGCTACAATGCGCACATTCACCTTGCGATCTTCCGTACTGCCCAACGGCCTGATTTCGCCCTCCTGCAACACACGCAACAGTTTGCTCTGCAGGTTCAGCGGCATATCGCCAATTTCATCCAGAAACAGTGTGCCGCCATCCGCCAGTTCGAACAGGCCTTTCTTGTCGCTCACCGCACCCGAAAACGCCCCCTTGCGATAACCGAAAAGTTCACTTTCCAGCAGATTCTCGGGCAACGCCGCACAATTCTGGGTAATAAAAAGCTTGTGACGCCGACCGCCATTTTCATGTATCGCCCTGGCAAATACCTCCTTGCCGGTGCCTGTTTCGCCGGTCAGCAAAATGCTGACACTGGTACCCACAGCCTTGTCCATCAGGTCGAACACCTTCTGCATGGGCTCGCTGTTACCGATGATCTTGTAATCCACCTTGCGCACCACCCTCTCCTTCAGACGGCGATTTTCCGCCTCCAGGCGCAGATTGGTTTCATTCAGCAGGTCGATGAGCTGGTGGTTCTGTGCAATTAGCAGCGCATTATTGATGCACACCGCGGCCTGTGCCGCGAAAGCCCGAATGATAGGCTCCAGCGACATGAAGGAAACATAACGGCGGCCGTAAGCGTCTTTGGCGTTGATCAGTTCCAGCACGCCGATAGTCTGGCCGTCGTGATCCCTGAGTGGCACCAGGATCAGCGAGCGTGTTCTGAGATCGTGAACCCGATCGTGCTGATAAAGGTACTCCAGGTCGAATCCGTTGTAGCTATAAACATCATCAATCAGTACTACCGCACCTGTCATACCGCAGTAAACCAGCGGATCCTGCGTATCCAGCGCAGTATCCACACCAAAATCCCGAGGTTGATACCAGTCGGAATCAACCTCGTAATCCAGCCACTGGGTGACGTTAAGCTGAAGGAAGCGTTTGGTAACATCCAGCACGTAGACGCGTCCGGCTTCGCAGTTGGTGAAGTTACGTGCAGATGTCAGCACCAGATCGAGCAGCGTCTGGACATTGCGCTCAGTCGCCAGAGTGGTGGTGGTTTCCACGAACTCTTCGATGAAACTGAGAGACTTTACCAATCGACCGATGTCGTTCATATCCGTTACGCCCACGCTGACCTTTGTTATATAGACATATCATCGTTAAACAATCTGCGTGTCGGCCACACAGATAACCGTTATTGCCTGGCTTTCATCAGACATGCGGCTACCCAGCTGGTAGTTCCAGCCAATGCGAAATCCGTCGTCCCCCAGGGCACATCCGTCTGCATGTTCCGAACAGGCAAGATGCAGATCAAAATCCAACGGGTCTTTCAGCGCGAAACGGACGAGGTCAACCAACTCGTTGAACCAGTCTCCATCAGGCAGGAATGCCCGGTACTGCCGGGAAGAAAGATGCGCAAACTGCAGCGCAAACTTGCCCGACACATCAACAAGCGTAGCGCCCAGCACCAGATCACTTCCCACATGACTGTTCATTTGCCCGATCCGATTGCACTGATCCTGGGCAATGGATATCTCGCGTTTGATCCATGGCTGAACGGATACGGCTTTCAGATCAAAATAGGCAGCAACAATTTTGCACAACAGATCAGCACTACAGACGTTGTTGAGCAGCACACCAACGAAAGGTAGAAGTTTATGCCAGCGCAGGGTTGAGACCATTGGCAGCGCGTGCGGATCGATACCCAACAGGGACAACAGCCATTGCGTGTACTGGTCACTACCATCCGGCTGATACTGCGTGTAATAGCGATATTTTTCCCAACAGGTTTGTAGCAGGCTGATATAGCGATGATTGAACACATCCATCAGATCCCGGCTGGGACTTTTCTGATCCAGCGACTGGACGACCCGCTCGGTATAGAAGGCCGGCAGCGGTGACGCCGGGCCAAACAGCCCCATAAACGTCACGGTTACATCCAGAAACTGCCGATAGCCGGCCGGATGGAGTTCGCAGTGATCGATATCTGCGGCCGGAAACGCCAGCGATGGCATCGCCCGGTAGCGCACTTCCACCGGCACTTCTTCGATCATGTTATGCAGTGCGGAAAAGCGCCGCAGCAGATTCGCCAGCTGAAAGAATGAGTAACCGCGCACACTGCGCAGCTGCTGGTTCAGACCAGCGGTTGCGAGCCGGTTCTCGGTTTCCACTGGTAGATCTCGCCGTTTTCAATGCCATGCACCACAAGCCGGTGAAAGCTGTTGATACTGCAATGTAACGCAAACAGTTCATTGAGGACGCCCGCAAAGATGAACATGTCACCTTCATTGGCAAAATGGCTTTCCTTCAGCCGGATCACAGAGCGGCGCCCCCGCACCGGAACCCCCTCGTAAAGCCGGTCCTCCAGGGTCGACTGAATGCCGTCAAAAGCGTCCAGACGGTGCTGGCTGGCTAGCGCCTGCTGTCGGTCGTAGTAACTTTTATAGTCGTAGGTGGACAACACCGCCTTCAAGGATTCGATGCTGCTGAGTGACAGATAGTTTAGCGACATATTGGAAATCAGCCGCCAGTGGAAACCCTGATCCAGCGGCGGCGAATACGACGGCGTCACGGCCGTGATATTTTCAAACCTGGTGTATTCCGGACTGCTTCCGGTATCGATACGGATATCCCCGACGCTGAGCAACGTAGGCAGATGACGGTTGGAGCAGGTCAGCTCAATCGATACCGTTTCGGTCTCCGGGAATACGGTATGCTCGTACTGATTGATGAAGGCCAGGTAACTTTCCATGCCATAGCCGGCAACCGATGGCTTCTTGCGCTCACGATAGTAACGAATGTGATTGTCGACCGGGACGGATTCAAAATGGTCGAAGGATTCGAATCGCTTGAACACATGATTATGGCGCTGCAGATGACCCCAGCCCTGCACATGATCAATCGAGAATATTTCGTAATGGGACGGATCTTCCCCGCCGGGCAATACCCGGTATTCAGTGCGCTTGTGATCGGCGCGAATCGGGATCGCATCATGACGGAACAGGTTCACTACCGGCGTACAGAACAGCTGGAAACTTTCGTCAGTAATGTTGAGGTGCTTTTCCAGCGGCCGTGAGAAGTGGAATATCAGTTCGATGCTGCTGGCATCCGCGATTTCGTCAGCAGTCCTGGCGCGCTGGCGGATACACTCAAGACCAACCAGGTCAAAGAACTGGAACTTCTCCGGCAATGCATAGTATTCCTGAACAAGCCGAAATCCACTCAAAAGATGAGGCGAATCAGGCAGCAGAGTCTGATTGGACGCGAATCCAGCGGGACGCACGGCAGACTCGTCAAAACGTGCGATGGTCTGCTCTCCCCATGACGTATGGGCTTTGACTTCCACACTGTCGAGATAACGGAACAGCCAAAGGTACAGCAGCTGTGCGACGTGAACTTCGCCATGCAGATAAAAGCGCAGATAGGGAATATCCACATCGCACCAGCGCATCTGGGACGTCGCGCCCAGACTGATACTGACGCTGGCACCGGTAGGACGCTGCTGTTTCCTCACGCCCGTAATCTGCACCGGATAGATATCGATGTCGTAACAGGTGCGAAAGGTACAGGCAGTGCCATCCACGGGACAGGAATCCACCTCTACACCGCGACTGATGCGCTGGCGCTCGCCCAGCGTAGGCATCGGCGTGAAGCGAACGATCGACATGGCCGGAATCGGTCGCAGGAACTGGGGCCACAACAGCGCCATCAACGAATGAGTCAGTTCCGGCAGTTCGTCGTCCAGCTTTTGCCGCAAACGGCCCGTCAGAAACGCAAAGCCTTCCAGCAAACGCTCGACATCAGGATCCTGTCCTTCCACTGCCAGAAACGGCGCCAGCCGGGGATTACGCTCGGCAAACTCCTTGCCCAGCTCCCGAATCGACGACAGCTCATCGTGAAAATACTTGTTAAATGACATCCTACACCCGCACCGTGGCCTGACCGTTGCCCGTCAATACCGTATCAAATGTCACCTGGCTGGTCTGATCCCGATGCCGCAGCATGGCCTCGACCGCGAACTTCATCAGCAGTGGCTGGTCCGGATCCGGCAGATAATGCACCTGCACCTCAGTCAAGCGGGGCTCGTACGCTTCGAGAAAATCACGGATGGCAAAACGAATGCGGGATATGGCATCGGGAAACTGGTTAACCACGTCATTGAAGTCCGGCATCCGTACTCTTCCAGCCCCTTTACGCTGCCGTGCCGGACATTCAGCATGCTCTGCACGTTACCCAGCACGCTTTCCAGCATCGCATTCCAGTCAAACCGGGTGGTATAACTGGCCGGTGGTACATCATGATCCAGCCGATCCAGCAAACTGCGTTCGCTGCGCATCTATAACTCACCGCAAGAAAAAGTACCGGCAATCAGGATCAGCATGCGCCGACCCTGTGCCAGCAGGTTACATCACGACTTTTCCAGCTTGCCCACCAGCGACAGCTCGAAATCCGCGCCCATATATTTGAAATGGGGGCGAACCTTGAGATCCACGCGGTAGATGCCTGGCTGACCTTCCACGTCTTCAACGGTGATTTTCGCGGCCCGCAGCGGACGGCGGCTGCGGACACCGGCCGACGGGTTTTCCTGATCTGCAACATAGGCGGTGATCCACTGGTTCAGTTCGCGCTGCAGTTCCACGCGATCCTTCCAGGTACCGATATTTTCCCGCTGCAGTACCTTCAGGTAATGGGCCAGACGGTTGATGATGAACATGTACGGCAGCTGGGTGCTCAGGCGATGATTGAGCTCTTTCTGCTTGGCTTCTTCACTGTTGCCAAAGTACTTGGCTTTCTGCACGGAATTGGCCGAGAAGAACGCAGCATTATCACTGCCCTTGCGCATGGTGAGAGGAATAAAGCCCTCTTCAGCCAGTTCGAACTCGCGGCGGTCAGAAATCAGGATTTCCGTTGGCACCTTGGCTTCGAGATCCCCCATGGATTCGTACACATGCACCGGCAGATTCTCGACTGCGCCACCACTCTGCGGACCGATGATGTTCGGGCACCAGCGGTACTTCGAGAAGGAATCGCTCAGACGGGTTGCAAACGCGAATGCGGTGTTGCCCCACAGGTAATCTTCGTGGCTGGCACTGACATTTTCCGTGTAGTTGAAGCCCTTGGAAGGATTTTCCTCGGGATGATAGGGCTGACGCAGCAGGAAACGCGGCATGGTGAGGCCGACATATTTGGCATCATCGGATTCACGGAAGCTGCGCCATTTCGCAAACTGGGGTCCTTCGAAAATGGAACTCAGTTCCTTGAGATTCGGCAGGCCGTCAAACGCATCCAGGCCAAAGAATTTCGGACCTGCCGCTGCAATGAACGGCGCATGGGATACCGCTGCCACCGCCGCCGCGTTCTGCAGCGTCTTCATGTCGACAGAGTTCGGGCCAAATTCGTAGTTGGCGATGATGGCACCCACCGGCTCACCACCAAACTGACCGTATTCTGCTGTATACGCCAGTTTGTACAGACCGGACTTGGTGATGTCCGGTGCATCTTCGAAATCATCATACAGATCCTGCTTGGACGCGTTGATGATTTCGATCTTGATGTTCTGGCTAAAGTCAGTGCGATCCACCAGGGTCTTCAGGCCTCGCCAGGCGGATTCCAGCTGCTGGAATGCCGGCGCATGCAGAATGTCATCCATCTGCTTGCTGAGCTGGAAATCCAGCTCATCGATCATGCGATCGATCAGGTTCTTGTTAACACGTTCTTCGGAATTTTCAGGGCGCAGCAGTTCGGCAATAAAGGCGCCGACACCACGCTTCGCTACTTCATAGCCTTCATCACCGCGATTCATGCGGGTTTGGGATACAATCTGGTCAAGCAGCGAGCCTTCCTGAACTTCCAGCGCGCGCTCGCCCATCTGTACCATGCGTTCGGGATTTCCCATGATACTCTCCTGAGTCGGTAAGTAGGATTAGCCTTCGAATTTGAGTTCGCCGAGCACCAGTTTGCGCTGCTCTTCGTCTTCGAGGATGGTTTCAATCGCCTTGCGGAAAGCAGGCACGTTGCCCAGCGGACCTTTCAGTGCCACCAGTGCTTCACGCAGCTCCAGCATTTTTTTCAATTCCGGCACCTGGCGCGCTACGTTTTCCGGGGTGAAATCTTTCATCGAATCGAATTTCAGACTGACGCGCATTTCAGCGTCCGGATCTTCGCTCAGGCGATTGGGGACAGTGACGTCCACACTGACATTCTGATTGCGCAACACTTCGTCCAGATTGTCCTTGTCCACGTTGATCGGTTTGCGTTCTTCAATCACGCGATCATCCTGGCGCTGGGTAAAGTCACCCACCACCATCATCTTGAACGGCAGCTCAACCGATTCCTGTGCACCGCCGTGTTCGGAGCGGTATTTGATATTGATGCGTTCCTTCGGCGCAACAGTACCTTCTTTAGACATAACATTCCCTTCTATGGTTGATTAGTGTTTGGTTAGATCAAATGCCAATGCCAGGTCGAGTTTGCACAAGCGGGCATGCAGCGCCTCTACCTTTTTTTCCGGTACTTCTGCCCGATCCAGCGCGTGGTAACAGCGCAGAAGCAGTTCCAGAATCCTCGTAGTGAGTTGTGGTTCCCACTCATCCACCCCTTTTTCCGTCAGCTGCTGATCCAGGTTTTCCAGCAGTGGTAACGCCAGCGTCAGCAGATTGTGTTCGAAACAGAAACGGGCCTGATTGAAACGCCATAGCGCCTGCTCGCGCAGCGATGTTGATTGCGCGCAACCTTGCTGGAACAGGGTCATGGCTTCGCGGTGCTTTTTTTCCTTCGCCAGCGCCGTGGCCTGATCGTAAGTGTCCTGCCAGCCGGCCGAGATGCCGCTGACATCCACAGCAACACCGGTACTGACCGCCGGTTGACGGCTGGACATGACTTCGCGATTGATCCACTGCCGGGTCTGTTCATCGGCGAACGGCGTACCGTCCGAAAAAGCCAGATTGATCACTGCGGGAAAACGTCCGACAAAGGCCCGCAGTCCGTCCGTCACGGCAGCAGCGGCATCGTCCGCATTCATGGCCTGCAGCGCTTCGCACACCCAGCGATGGCCATCCAGCCAGTAGGGCGAACGCGACAGACTGTTTTCCAAGTCCGGCAGCAGTTCCTGCCAGCGCTGTTCAGCCAGCAGGGCCTGACAGGCCGTTACTTTGTCTCTGGGAACCGGTTTGAGCTGGGTCTTGCCATCGATAGCCGGTGGCAGTTGGGCGATGCCCAGCCAGGTAACGAAGCGATTGATGCGGTAAGCTTCGGGATCGGTGAGTTTTTTGCTGCGCAGAAACTGGCTGACGGAGCGCAATGGATCCTGCACGGCGCGATAGATGGCGATGACATCCTTGTCTGCTGCCACGTTGCCGGCGGGCATTGTCGGTGTTGGCAGGGAGGCACGGCTGTCGCTGGCGGTGTCCGAACCCGTCTCATTGTCAGGCTCCTCCCGTGCAACCACTGGCGGCCGGCTCGACTCGACACGCCGTGCGATGGCCTGCTGCTCCATTTCGAGCCCCTGACGCAGACGACGAAATCGCTGCCGGAAATCTGCCAGATTCGGCGCAGCATCGGCCATTTTTTCCATCAGCGCGTTATCAAGCGCGATCACGCTTTCTTCCAGCGCCTTGATCTTGTCCAGATGAGCGACATTGGGCTGGTACTTTTCCAGCAATGGATGCGACTTTTCCACCAGCCATTCGAACGCCTGCGCCCTTCCCCGCAGCCGCCTGGCAGGTGGATAGGCATGATCCCAGAAATGCTCCACCAATCCACGGGCGATCGTCATGCCCTGCTGGAGCCCGTCGATCACATGGGTTTCACACAGCGCACGGGTCAGATAGCACACCACCAGAAAATCTTTCGACTGCTGCTGGAGCACTTCAGTGGCAGTCGCCAGCACCTCACGCCAGCGCACTGGATCGTCGGCGGTGAGTGAATCCAGCTTGGCAATTTCCCGCTCAATCGACTCGAACGCAGACTCCAGACGCACGTTGTCGCCCCCCGGGTTTTCTCCGGGGATTGGCTGGGTCGCCAAGGCTTCAAGCAGCTCTGCCGTTAGCAGGTTCATCGCGTCTCCAATGCGCAGAAAAATGTTCAACTTTCTGCAATAGAGACGGTTGGCAGATAAAGAAACGCCAAAAAATGGTGTGAATGGGCCTGGATGGTTCGTTTATTAACCATAATAGGCCCGTACAGGGATTAGCGAATCAGGAGAAGCTCAAGGCGTTTCCAGTGCCAGTTCCCGCTGGCGTTGCGTGCGCTGACTGCGGGCAATGAACCGCTCGATCAGCTGCAGCTGCGGGGGATTGAGCCCTTCCAGCGCGCCACCCAGCACACTGCTTTCCTGATCGAGCGAAGAATGCTGACTGCACACCCGCAAGGTGCAGAGGAATCCTCGGTCACCGGCCAGCTTCAGCAGGAACGGAGCGGTTTGCAGCGGATCATGTTCCTCGAGGGACGGCACCGAGATCCGGACGCCGCGACTGGAAAGGTCCAGCACGCGGGCCGACAGATTACCCAGCACCTGATGCCGCAACACCGCCTGCACCGGCATATGTTCCTGCACCGCCAGCCGGAAAAAATTGCGGCGCTGGAAAGCTGTCACCGACTCCGGCATGGCCAACACCAGCGCCGGCAGATCGCGATGCTGCTGAAGACCCTCGACCCGGCTTTCGAACCGGGTCGAGGCGGCACCTTCGATACTGGCAACATCTACCCGCCGCCCCGCCACCAGCCGGGTTTCGTCCACGGCCGGAAAGGGCTCATCCAGAATCAGCCGCCGGTTACGCAGATCCACCTCCAGCAGCAGGCTCTGGAAATCCTGGCCCAGGCCATTGAAGCGCAGGCGCAGCAACCGATGCTCCCGACGCAGGCGGAACAGGTGCAGGATGTCCTGGGAAACGGGTGTATTGGGGGTATCGGGCTGTGCATTCTTCTCGTTCCACCAGTGCCGGATGCGGGTTCTGATGTCAGCCATGGTCGCCTCTTATGGTGAATGGACAGGTACCAGCGCGTATTAGCAAACAGTCTGCCAATCTATTTTATTTTTATTTTTCAATTGCTTAAAAACAAACCTGCGATACAGACCGGCATCCCGGGCCAGCCATTGCCGCTTGTTGCGACATCTTTTGCCCGCTATTGCCGCCGCCCACACACTGCCGAATCCTCGTCTACACTTACACAATTAGGCGGGAGTGGGACATGAGCCACGAAGAGAAAAACATCCGATACCAGATCTTCTTTCGCGAGTCCGAATTCATGTTCGATCATACTGTCACCGTTTGCGATGACAAGTTCGAACATCCGGCCCCGGCGGACGACATTCCGGACTGGTGCAAACTGGAATACAAGCAGTGCCCGAATTGCACCCTGAGCCCCATCTGGCACAAGTACTGCCCGCTGGCCGTGCGCCTGATCCCTTTTGTTAATCTGCCCGAGTGCAACTCCTACGACGAAGTACGGGCGGAAGTGACCATGGAAAGCAAGACCATCCTGGCGGAAACGTCTGCGCAGGAGGCGTTCAGTTCCCTGCTCGGACTGGTCATGGCCACCAGCGGCTGCCCCCACACCAGCTTCTTCAAACCCATGGCCTGGTACCACCAGCCATTCTCTACCCCGGATGAGACCATGTACCGGGTCTGCACCACGTATCTGTTTTCAAACTTCCTGCACAAAAGGAATCGCAACATGGTGTTGTCGTTCGACACCCTGAAACTGATTTACAAAAACATTCACATGATCAATGTCCACATTGCATCCCGTATCCACAGTTATTCCCGTACCGATTCAGCGGTCAACGCCATCGTACTGCTGGATCTGATCACAAAAGATCTGCCAATCGCCGTGGACGAAGACCTCACCGAACTGAAAAAACTGTTCGACAGTCACAAGAGCCTGTTCGGCTGATTTCCCAGATGACCGTATGTCCACATTTAGTAACATTCCGGTACAAACTTCAACACGGCTGAAGCTGACGCCGTAATTTTGTACACGTACTATACGACTGCGCTTAGGGGCAGGACTCCCACACGAACGTGTTTGAGCGTGAAGTCATGCGATGCAGTAAAGGATTGGGGGCATCGCAAGGGAATGACTCTTTGAGGGGGAAAGCATGTCTAGTTTTTACGTCGTCACCGATATCCAGACCCGTTTTTGTGATTTTGATGTCATGGGTCATCTGAACAATGCCATTTACAGCACCTACATCGAACTGGCCCGCGTTCATTTCTTCCAGGATGTACTTGGAATGGACCTGACCCAGACTGCCGGTGTGGTTGCCAACTTCAACATCAACTTCAAACGTCCGGTGAAATTTGCCACGCCGCTAGTGGTGTTGAGCCAGGCCCATACGCCTGATGGCCGTCACGTTCACATGAACTTCCTGATCGCGGACGCGCGGGATCACAGCAAGGTCTACTCCAATGCGACCCAGCACATGGTTGCCGTAGACCCGCAGACATCCCAGCTGGCACACCTGCCAAAGCGGATTCAGCGTGATATGGAGCTGCTGATGAGTGGTGAACTGAAGCATCCTGCTGTTGCGGAATTACCGGGGCATGAGGTTGCTGCTGCGCGGGCGTAAGCTTGCGGGGTTGAATCGTGAGGGGAGCCTGCGTGGGGCTCCCCTTTTTTGTTTCGGTCGTCTGGTGGCAGGCAATAGGGAAACAACATTATTACGGCAGGATGAATTCGCGTGCGACTGCTCCATGGGTCACCTGCCTTCGTAACACCAAAGACAGTACCCAAGCCGGGTGTCAGTACAAATTGAACCTATCGCCCTTGTGCCTCCAGATTCCAGGACGCCACCAATCTGTCAACTTCAGCATTAACATTTTGATCCCGGATATGGTTGAGAACGCGCGTAAGCTGCGCATCAAAATCATCCGGCCGTTTGTCCTCATAAAAATAGAATCCGCGCCGGCCTGTCCAATCCGATGGCCAAACAGCATCCCTACCCTTTTCCATGAATTTCGCAAGAAAACCCAACACAGGCCGATAGAGGGAGTCACCGTTCATGAATGGACCACCATTGGGTGTCACTACATATAAACGAGGCTTGAATCTTCCCTTTTTGTCAAAGCCATACAAAATAAACGTCATTGCCATATTGTTGGAGTAGTACCAGAGTTCATCGTAGTACTGTGCCCACACGTGGCCAAATCGCCATGTATAGACGATACGCCTGTCACGATCGAAATACAGCTGCGCACGGCGGTGGAATCGAATGATTGAGATGAGAAGGCCAGGTATTGTGATCAGATAAAAGATGGAGAATACGATGTCGGCCTGAAGTTGACGTGCTGCGTAAGGATCTTGCCGATAGCGCTGATCCAGAAATGTCTCTAATGGCATCTTACCGAACCCGTCGACATAGCGAAACATCATTTGCGCAACTTCGTCATCTGTCACGTCGAAGTAGTTGTCTCCATACTGCCTTTTACTTGCCTCAATAAAGGCGACGGAACTTCGTTCCCTCGCACTCCATGCCGCAAAAAAATCATTAACCATATAAGCACAGGCTATACAGATCGCAAGCAGCCATGGAATCAAAAACATGTAGCGCAGGACACCCCAATTGTTAATCAATCCGACAACATTAACACTCACGGTGACAACCGGTGAAACTGGCTCAGCATCACCAGTCAGATCATCAGATATAAATTCGTCTCTAATACGGCTCAATTTAGTAAGACGTGTAATGAAGTTAGGCTTTTCAATCATCTGGGTGTTTCATCTCTCATTCCAATCAACGGGCGTCCAGAACGCCGCTTCTTCCCAAATACCGCATGGGCGTTATGACATCAGGACTTGGGCGGCAATACCAATCCAATACAATATTCCTTTTCGAGGTTGACCTTTATAGTCGGGTAGCCTTCCGATGATCTTGCCCAGCCACAACGGACACGAGTTTAAGCGACTTTTTGTGCCTCGAACGCTTCCGGGCTGAGATAGCCGTTGGCGCTGTGTCGGCGGTTTCGATTGTAGTCCACTTCAATGTATTCGAATACCGCTTCCTTCATCGCGTCCCTCGTCACAAACCGCTCACCGTGAATCAATTCCACCTTGAGTGAGTGGAAGAAACTTTCGGCACAGGCATTGTCGTAGCAGTTGCCCTTGGCGCTTATGCTGCATTGCAGTTTGTGGGTGGCGATCAACCGCTGGTAATCATGGGAACAGTATTGACTGCCTCGATCCGAGTGCACTATCACGCCTGTCGGCATTTTCCGTCGCCACAGCGCCATCCGGAGCGCGTCGCACACAAGCGTAGCCGTCATGCGTTCGGACATGGTCCAACCGACGACCTTGCGGCTGTACAGGTCGAGCATGACAGCCAGATAGAGCCAGCCCTCATCAGTCCACAGATAGGTGATGTCACCCACCCATTTCTGGTTCGGCGCGTCCGCGCTGAAGTCCTGCTGCAACAGGTTCGGTGCTACGGGCAGGCTGTGCTTTGAGTTCGTCGTGGCCTTGAATTTGCGGGCACCCTTGGCGCGCAGGCCCTGACGGCGCAAGCTGTCGGCCACCGTTTTGCGGTTGCAATTCAGTCCCAAGTCCGCCATATCTTGGCTCAGGCGTGGCGCGCCATTGCGACCCTTGCCCGTGTCGAAGAGCGACCGGATCTGCGCACCTCGGGCGTCCCGGCGCTGTTGCGAAGGCGATGGCTTGTCTTTGCGTTTGCGCCAGTCATAATCAGTATTCTTTCATATTTCATCTTTACAACAGATCGGCTACTGATTATAACCTTCAAGCCAGAACTCATCGGCACCAATCAAATTAACGACCACATTGCCATCGGCGAATTTGAAAAATCATCGCAGACGTGCACACACCACAACAAGACACTCAAAAAAATTCTGAAACATCTTGCCGGAAAGCCGGCCCTTGATATTAAAGCATGGTCGACACGGGTCGAAAGCCACTACACACCCCGCCCAGTCACCCAAAAAATGCTCATACAATGTCGGCATAGCTACAACACTGCCTTCAACTATTGCTCTATTTTCATTCTGCCAAAAAAACGCAGTATTGGGGTACAATATCCGGCGCCATAAAAAAACCGGAGCATAAAGTGAGACTAGATTCACCATTAAAAAATTTAACGCCTTCACCCAGCGCCAAAGCGTGCAGAGAGCTTTTGAAAAACATCCCCTATCAAGATGAAAAACGTCTTGGGAATATGTGGTATGCGTTAGGGTACGGTGTGGCGTCATTAACTTTCATGGGGGCAGCCATATTGTTCGTTGGAATTTATATCGAGCCATCGAAACTGAATGCGTTTATCTATGCCTTCCTTATTGCCACTTCTTCTATAACAGGCGGTATGATATCGTTATCACGCGAACAAAAACTCTTCAACAAAAACCAAATTTCACGAACCAAGGAAACAGTTTCTAAATATCTGGCGCCTGGTGAAGAATTCTTGTGTATGTTCGTCGGCCAAGCAAACAAATTACCCCCTGCCGAATGGCTTGGCGATATCAGTATTTACTCATACCTTATTTTTACTACGGATCGCCTGCTAATTATCACATTCAAGCCCGAACTCATCGGCTCGAATCAAATTAATGACCGCATCGCCATTGGCGAATTTGAAAAAATCATTGTAGACGTCCACACATGCTCACTACTGGATAGTTCTTCTTTTACAATAGGCGGAATTATCCATCACCCAGCCCTACTAAACCTGACACACACAAAAGTCATTACTTGCCCAGTTGGGCAGCATGAACCCTATCGCTTGATTATTGACGACAAGCACACACGCCACGGCAAGACCCTTACAAAAATTCGCCAACACCTTGCCTGTAAAACAGTCCTTAACGTTTAGGCCTTTTCGACATCAACCGATTCGAACGGAGTCGAAAGCCACAGATATACTCTGCTCAGCTCCAAGAATACTCATGCAACGTCAGCACAGCTAGAACATTCCCATCGATTCTTGCTCAATTTCGATTCTGCCAAAAAACGCAGTCTTGAGGTACAATACCCGGCGCCATAAAAAACGGAGCATAAAGTGAGACTAGATTCACCATTAAAAAATTTAACGCCTTCACCCAGCGCCAAAGCGTGCAGAGAGCTTTTGAAAAGCATTCCCTATATTGACGAAAAACGTCTTGGGAATATGTGGTATGCACTAGCATATGGTTCTCTGATGATCGCCACAATGATCACTGCTGTCTTTATAGGTGCACTTGTATTTGAAATACCAAAATCCTTTGCACTTGCTTATTGTGCAGCTGTAGTCTTTCCAACGATTGCAGGAGGAATGATTGCAATATCACATGAACAAAAACTGTCAAACAAAAACCAAATAAATAGGATAAAGGAAACCGTTTCCAAATATCTGACAGATGGCGAAGAATTTTTATGTCTGTTTGTAGGACAGGCAAACAAGCTGCCAACACCAGAATGGCTCCGGGATATTAGCATCTATGCTTACTTTGTTTTCACCTCGGACCGCCTATTGATCATCACTTTCATCCCTGAACTTCGCGGCACAAATGAAATTAACAATCATATCGGCATTGGCGAATTTGAGAAAATCATTGTAGATGTACACACCTGCTCACTACTGGACAAATCTTCTTTTGCAATAGGTGGAATAATCCATCACCCAGCCCTGCTAAACCTGACACACACCAAGGTCATTGTTTGCCCAATTGGGCAGCATGAACCTTACCGATGGATTATTGACAACAAGCACACACGTCACGGCAAGACACTTGCAAAAATTCGCCAGCATTTTGCCGGGAAGGCATCACTTGACATTTAGCATACTGTTGAAAAACCCCACTTATGCGACAATATTAACCCGGTGACCAAAAGCATCTGCTATGCCGCGTAGCGAATACGTTGGTGTTGAAAATATTTCCTGACGCGCGATGGTTTTCTTTGCAGCATTCGCATGTGCTTTGACGCTTTCTGTTTCAGTTGATCTTTGTTGCGAGCGGGTGTGCCGCTGTGAACTCCGGCCTTCAGGTCGCAATTCAGGTACTCGTCCGGATTCAATTCCGGGGAGTACGCCGGTAGATAAAATACTTCGATCATCTGTTTGTGTTCTTCCAACCATTCCTTGACGGGCTTCGCATGGTGAACACGCAGATTATCCAGTATCAGGTAGACCTTGCGCTTTGCGTCCTTCAGCAGCCGCATCATGAAGTCGATCAGGATGTCTGCATTCATGGTGCCTTCAAAAAACCGAAATCTCACCTTGCCCTGGTTGGTCACTGCCGAAATCATATTGATTGATTCGCGTTTTGCATTCAGCTTTATAGTGGGCGTTTTGCCTTTCAAGGCATATCCGCGCTCGTGCTGACTATCGTTACGAATGCCGGTTTCGTCGCCCCAGTAAATCTCGGCATTTTCACGCTTGGCCTGTTCCTGAATAGCAGGATATTCCTCTTCCAGCCAGGCCTGGACTTCCGGTGCCCGTTGTTCATACGCCCGTTTTTGTGGCTTTTGCGGTGTCATGCCCCAGCGCTTCAAGTAATCGCCAACCGTACGAACAGGCATCTCGATACTACATTGGCTCCGAATCAATTCACGAACCGACTCGCGCGTCCATAACGCATATGGCATCTTCAGTTGATCGGGTGTCTTGTCGATAACCAGCTTTCTTATCCGCTCGGACTGCTCTTGGCTCAAGCGAGTACCGCTACCCACTTTACGTCCCGGTGTTTCATAACCCAGCTCATTGGAACGCAACTTTAGCCACTTACCAACCGTGTCCGCGTGAACCCCTACAATTTCGCCAATTTCGGCTCTTGTCATTCCGCGTTTTCGAAGCTGGTGCGCCAAACGACGTTTCTCTTCCAATGCTGCCAGGGATAATTTTCTTGCATCTATTTTAGTATCCATGACAGCATTGTATCAGATGCTGTTAGCCACCGGGTTAATAGCATAACCATATCAGACGAGTAGCGGCACATGCGTGGAGAGTCAGACAATCAAACTTCGCTTTTCAGCTATGTAAGCCTTGAATCGAGAATTCCTGACCACCACCCGATTCGCAAGATACGGGGTGTAGTCGATAAGGCACTCGCTGAAATGGCACCGGAATTTGATGCCATGTACGCTGCGTCCGGACGACCTTCGATACCGCCCGAACAACTGATTCGAGCGCTGCTGTTGCAGATATTCTTTACCATCCGTTCTGAACGCCAGCTGGTTGAACGCTTGGACTACGACCTGATGTTTCGCTGGTTTGTCGGGCTGGGTATGGATGATCCTGTCTGGAATCACTCGACATTCTCCAAGAATCGCGATCGCCTGATGCGACACAATATTGATGAGCTGCTATTTGAGGCCATTAAAAAGCAAGCCTATGCCAAAAAGTTGATGTCACGCGAGCATTTTTCTGTGGATGGGACGTTGCTGGAAGCCTGTGCTTCAATAAAATCGTTTAAACCGAAGGATGGCAGCGGTGATGACGACGATGGTCAGAACTTTCACGGCCAGAAACGCAGCAACAAGACCCATGAATCCAGTACAGACCCTGAATCCAGGCTGTTTCGTAAGGGCAAAGGCAAGGAAAGCAAGCTCTACCATATGGGCCACTTACTGACAGAAAACCGTAATGGCCTGATTGTCGACACCGAGGTCACCCGAGCAGGCACCCGTCACGAATGGGATGCTGGGACCACGATGCTGGCAGGTTTGGGTGTCCGGCCGGGCATGACGGTTGGGGCGGACAAGGGATACGACACCGCAGAGTTCGTTGATGGTTGTCGAGGGCTCAAGATCACACCGCATGTAGCAGCCAAAGTATCCGGTGGCGTAGTCGATGGCCGAACGACACTTACCCAGGGTTATGCGACCAGCCAGATCAAGCGCAAGCGAATCGAAGAATGTTTTGGCTGGATGAAGGACATCGGGCTGATGCGAAAGCTTCGTCATATTGGCCGGGCCAAAGTTGCCTGGCAATTTCGATTTACCGCAGCTGCGTACAATATTACGCGATTGAAAGTGTTGTTGGCGTAACAGTGTCATGCAAAAAGCCGCCAAGTGTAGAATCTGCGGCCAGTGGCATTTTATGAAGAAATTCTTAAAGAGCAGACAAAAGCATTCTGATAAATAAGTCGAAAGGCATCGATTTTGTATCGGATAAAAGTTTCAACACTTATTGGGCTTTTTCAACAGCCTGCTAGGTGCTAACAGTTTATTCCACGAACCCACCCAAACCCGCCACCCGCCAGATCCGCAAGTCCGCATCCAGAAAAAATTCCAACACCCACAACCGCTTTCGCCGGCTGGGCTGCATCCCCATCCTGTCACATCGACGGGCCAATAACCGAACAATACCTGCATCGCCCATCATGTCAATCCGCGTTCGCCCTGCGGATTCCTGGTGCCTGCGGCCAAAAATTGCACGCTTATGGCAATCCAAAGTTCCCTTGTTGTCATCCTGCGCCGGATCTAGAGTATGGAGAACGGCAGAGCCCCTGCCGGTCACGCAACCACACCTGGAGGTGGCTTATGGGTTATTTCGACCCGTTATATCGCAAGGACAACATTATCGGTTACACCGGTACGCTCAATAACAATCCCACGGTGTATTTCGTTACCGAATGTCGTGATCAGACAGGGGCGCTGAAGACCCAGGCGGTGAATGGCGTGAATCAGATTCTGTTCTGGAATGGTCATATCACCCAGGCACACAATGATCCGGATAACGTGGGGCGCGAGCAGGTGAGCGAATCCTATTCCTACAGTATCGCCAATGTGGGGCCCGACAAGATTTCCGGCTTTGATCCCAAGACGTTGCTGCCGGTTCAGGCGCAGGAAACCTATCACCAGAGCGAGGTGCCGGCGACCGGTAACGGTTACTATCCGACGCCGGACGGGTTTACGGACGTGCATGTCAGCCGCAACCCCTTCATTCCCGTGGGGCCCCGCGATTCTGCGACACTGGATGAATTGGCCAAATCCATTGCGCGGTGTCCGCATATCAAGCGCAAGTACCAGCGCTTCTGATTGGCCCCTTGTCTCGCCTCAGGTTAACTTGCTGTTTTTCAAGGCTGCCATCCGGTGGGTGGCAGTGCAATGGGCCTGCTGGCCCGCTCGCAGGCCCACCCCAATAGGGCCTGCTAGTCCACTTGGACGATGGTCCGCCCCGTCCCCCCTCTCATAATGGCTCTGGCAGGCCGGCTCCGCGGGCCCATGCCCGATAAGCGGAGCGATTCGCTCGAAATGACCTGAAGCCATATCGATTGAATTGCTAGATTCCGGTTTGCTTTCTTGTCGCGTTACGTTCGGTCCTGGCGGACTCGTCCGCCAGTCTTTTTTCCTGCGTGCGCGCTCATGATTCCAATAAGAATTCACCGACGAGAACGGTTATGAGCTTCGAACTGACCCAGGACCAGAAAAACCTCCAGAATACTGTACGTGAATGGGCGCAGGCCGAAGTGGCCCCCATCGCCTATGAATTGGATCAGAAGGCCGAGTTTCCTTCTGAGCTGTATCTGAAGATGAACCGGGAAATCGGCCTGTCTTCCATTCCTTTCAAGGAAGAGCATGGCGGCCTGGGCCTGGGCATTCTGGATATGTCCCTGGCGATCGAGGAATTGGCCCGGGTGGATCAGACCCTGGCGCTGACCACGATGGTAGCGGTGGCGACTGGCCTGACCCTGCAGACCTTCGGCAGCCAGATGCAGAAAGAAAAGTACCTGCCCGATATCGTGGCGGGCCGTGCCATCGGTTCTATCGCCGGCACTGAGCCGCAGGCCGGTTCCTGGACCGCAGGTTTTACTACGCGCGCCCAGAAGGTCGACAACGGCAACTGGTCGATCAGCGGTGAAAAGGCGTTTATCACCAACAGTGGCGCTGATATCACGTCCTACAACCTGGTGTGTGCGGTTACCAGCCCGAAAGATGCTGAAAAGACCAGCATGACCCTGTTCCTGGTACCGGCGGGAACCCCCGGCGTGACCATCGGCAAGTCCTATGACAAGCTGGGCTGGCGTTCTTCCGATACTCATCCGATCTATCTGGATGGCGCCCAGGTGCCTGACGAGTTCATCGTGGGCAAGGAAGGCGATGGCCGCTACATCGTCCACAAGACCTATCAATCTGCCCGCTGCTTCCTGTCCGCCTGCGCACTCGGTCTGTCCCAGGCCTGTCTGGATCACTCCATTGCCTACGCGAAAGATCGTCAGGCGTTTGGTCGCACGCTGGGTGGCCTGCAGCTGATCCAGAAGATGGT
Source organism: Gammaproteobacteria bacterium (assembly GCA_041395845.1). Lineage (GTDB taxonomy): Bacteria > Pseudomonadota > Gammaproteobacteria > Pseudomonadales > Ketobacteraceae > Ch67. Next base: position 326,429 of record JAWKZS010000001.1, on the reverse strand, counting down.
GGCGGATATGGCGGTGAAGGTGGAAACCTCCCGTCTGCTGGCCCGCCAGGCCGCAGTAAAAGCGGATCAGGGTACTGCCAGCATTCTGGAACTGGCGATGGCGAAATACTACTGCTGCGAAATGTCGTCCGAAGTGGCGGATCTGGCGCTGCAGGTGCACGGTGGCTGGGGCTATATGAATGATTGCCCGGTGTCCCGTTATCTGCGTGACACCCGCATCACCCGTATCGGTGATGGTTCCAGCCAGATCCAGTCGCTGATCATCGCGAAGGAACTGGGCCTGGATGTGACTTTCACCTGATCGTTGCGCGCCGGGCTGCAGGAGTCGTGTATGAGTCGCATCAATGGCTTTCTGTCTGGCATCACGGTGGTGGATCTGAGCCGCCACCTGCCCGGCCCGCTGGCATCCATACTGATGGCCGACATGGGCGCCACCGTAATCAAGGTGGAGCCGCCCCATGGCGAGGAAATGCGCACTATCGGCCCGGTAGGGCGCAATGGTACCTCGGTCTATTTTGATGCGGTGAACGCCGGCAAAACCGGTATTCGCCTGGACCTGAAAAATCCCGAACAGCGCGAACAGTTGTTGCAATTACTGCACGACGCGGACGTGCTGATCGAATCCTTCCGCCCCGGTGTGCTCGACAAACTGGGGCTTTCTGTTGCGCATCTGCGCAAGACCTTTCCCCGGCTGGTGATCTGTTCCCTCAATGGTTACGGCGAACAGAGTCCGCTCAAAAAAGACGTTGGCCATGATCTGAATTATCTGGCGATGAACGGTGTGCTGGCCGGTACCGGTACGGTGGATGAAACCGTGGCGCCGTGGCCGCCGCTGGCAGATTGTGCGGCGTCGCTGTTTGGTTTGAGCACCGTGCTGGGCGCGTTGCTGGAGCGTGAACGCAGCGGGCAGGGCAGCCATGTGGAAGTAGCGCTGGCTGATTCGGTCATGCCGCTGATGACGTTTTCGCTGGCGGAACTGGGCCTGACCGGCAAGGGTATTCCCCGTGCCACTGCGTTGCTGAATGGTGGCGCGGCCCGCTATCGCACCTATCAGACCGCCGACGGTTTTCATGTGGCGCTGGGTGCGGTGGAGCCGAAATTCTGGCAGGCGTTCTGCGACGCAGCCGGACATCCGGAATGGATCGCCCGAATGGATGAGCCGCTGCCGCAGACGGCACTGCAGCAGGAAGTCGCGGCGTTTTTTGCTGCCCAGACGCTGGCGCAATGCAATGAACGGTTCGATGGCGTTGACTGCTGTTTCAATCAGGTGCTGGAGCTGCAGGACGCGGTGAATACGCCGCACATGCGTGAGCGCAAACTGGTGGTGAAGGATGCCAGCGGGGATTTTCAGGCGCTGTTCCCCGCCTATGTGGATGGCGAACCGCCAGCACCGCGCCAGCCATTTCACGAGCAATCGAATTAAGACACCACTGCAAAAAAATCAGATAACAAAACAACAACCCAGGGATCAACAAGAACAAAGAGGATCGGGTTATGAACATTCGGGACATGATGCGGCGTTCTGCCACATTTCATCGGGATCAACTGGCCATCATCGCAGGTGAACACCGCCTGACCTATGCGCAGGCGTGGGAACGTGGCTTGCGCATGGCGAATCTCCTGTTGTCGCTCGGCCTGAAGCCGGGGGATCGCGTCGGTTCACTGGAAGACAATACACTGGAAGCGGTGGATTTCTTCCTTGGCGCGGCGATTGCCAATATCGTGCGGGTGCCGCTGTATGCGCGCAACGCCCGTTCCAGCCATATGGCGATGCTGGAACAGACCCAGTGCAAGGCTGTGGTGGTCGCAGAAAAATATGCCGACCAGCTCGAAGGCATGAATAACGAAATTCCCAACCTGCAGCATATTCTGGTGCGCCAGGAAAACGGCTACGAGCAGTGGCTTGCCAGCTTCCCGGCCACTGATCCGGATGTGCAGGTCAACGACGACGATCTGTATGTGATCCGTCATACCGGCGGCACTACCGGTAAACCCAAAGGCGTTTCCTTTACCCATAAAGCCTGGCTCGATATCGGCCGCAACTGGTTCTTTACCATGCCACCGGTGTCACCCGGTGATGTCTGCATGCACATCGCGCCGATTTCCCATGCGTCCGGTTATCAGTTTGTGCCGATCTGGCTGATGGGCGGCGTCAATCTGGTGGTGGAAAAATACCAGCCCGAAGCCGTGACGCACCAGATGGTAAAAGAGCGGGTGGGCTATGTGTTCGTGGCGCCCACCATGGTGCGCGACATCATGGCAGTGCCGGGCGTGAAGGACATGGACTGGTCGGCGATGAAAGTCATCCTGATCGGTGCAGCGCCGATTACCGAAACCGATGTGCGCCGTGCCTACGAGGTATGGGGCGATGCCATCTGCCAGCTGTACGGACAGTCCGAAGGCGTGCCGGTGTCGGTCACCATGGCAAAGGAATGGGTGAAAGAGGTGCCCGGTTCGCAACCACTGCGTTCACTGGGCAAGGTGCACCCCTTCTGCGAACTGGAAATCCGCGATATGGAAACCCATGAGCCGGTGCCGTTCGGTACCGAGGGCGAAATCTGTTTCCGCGTTGATGGCCAGATGCCCGGCTACTGGCAGAATCCGGATTCCACTGCCAAGACCATCATCCGTGGTTTCATTCACACCGGCGACGTTGGTTATCTGGACCAGAACGGCTATCTGTACATGTGTGATCGCAAGGACGACATGATTCTGTCCGGCGGTTACAACATCTGGCCGACCGAACTGGAAAACGTATTGGCGACCCATCCGACGGTAAAAGAAGTGGTGGCCTTTGGTGTGCCCAGCGAGCGTTTCGGCGAATCCCCTTACGCCATTGTGACGGTGTCCGATCCCACCCAGGTGACCGAGCAGGAACTCATCGATCTGTGTGCCAAGGAACTGGGCTCCTACAAAACCGATCAAGGTGGAAATTCGCACCGATTCACTGCCCCGTACGCCAGTTGGAAAACTCAGTCGCAAACTGATCCGTGATCCTTACTGGGAAGGCATGGGCCGCAAGAAATAATTGAGAAGTCATCATGAGTAAAATCAATTCGACGGTGAACAAGAACGGCGACGTTTATAAAACCAACTTCGCTTACCATTCCGAGCTGGCGGATCAGCTGCGGGAACGCATCAACGACGCCATCAATGGCGGCCGCGATCATCTGATCGAGCGCCATCGCAAGCGGGGCAAACTGCTGCCCCGCGAGCGCATCGACCTGCTGGTGGACCCGTGCACACCGTTCCTGGAATTTTCCACGCTGGCTGCATACGAGCAGTACGGCGGCAAGGTGCACAGCGCCGGTGTTGTCACCGGTATTGGTGTGGTGCACGGCCAGTTCTGTGTCATCGTCGCCAACGATTCCACTGTGAAGGGTGGTGCCTACTATCCGGAAACAGTGAAGAAGCACATCCGCGCCCAGGAAATCGCCGAGAAGCATCAGCTGCCGTGCATCTATCTGGTGGATTGCGGAGGTGCCTATCTGCATGAGTGGGATCGGGTGTTCCCTGATCGTGATCATTTCGGCAATATTTTCTTCCGCCAGTGTAACCTGTCTGCCCAGGGGCTGACCCAGATTGCCGCCGTGTTCGGTGTGTCCACCGCTGGTGCTGCGTACATTCCTGCGCTGTCCGATGAAGTGGTGATGGTGCGCGGCAATGCGACGATTCACCTGGGTGGCCCGTCGATCGTGAAAGTGGCGATCAACGAAGACATCAATCCGGAAGACCTGGGTGGTGCGCAGATGCATACCACGGTATCCGGAGTGTCGGATTACATCGCGGAAACCGAACAGGAAGCCATTGCCCGGGTGCGCGATATCGTCGCGCGGCTCAATCGTCCGCTGAAGAATTTCGTGCGTACCCAGCCGGTGCAGGAACCCGCGTATCCCATCGAGGAAATCAAGGGCATCGTCAACAAGGATCTGTCCCAGCCCTATGACATGCGCGAAATCATTGCGCGTCTGATTGATGGCAGTGACTTCCAGGAATTCAAGCCGCAGTGGGGCACCAGTCTGATCTGCGGCACCGCCCACATCCAGGGTTATCCGGTCGGCATTCTGGGCAACAACGGCCCGCTATTCTCGGATTCCTCGGTGAAGGGCGCGCACTTCATCGAGCTGTGCGAACAGCGCAATATCCCGCTGCTGTTCCTGCAGAACGTCCCGGGCTTCATGGTGGGCAAGGCGGCGGAGCAGGGCGGTATTTCCAAGCACAGCTCCAAACTCGTGTATGCCATGTCCTGCGCCAAGGTGCCGCGTTTCACCGTAGTGGTGGGCGGATCGTATGGCGCAGGCAACTACGGCATGTGTGGCCGCGGCTTCCGCCCCAACATGATGTTCGCCTGGCCCAATTCCGTGGTTGCTACCATGAGCGCCGACATCGGCACCAACGTGGTGATGGAACTGGCACGCACCAGTATCTCCAAACCGCCAACACCGGAATCACTTGCACAACTCGACCGCGAAACCCGCGCCATGTACGCCGAAAAGAGCGGTGCCTATTACGCAACATCACGCCTGTGGGATGACGGCATCATCGAGCCCACCCAGACCCGCGATGTGCTGGGCCTGTGCCTGGCGGTGGCTGCAACATTGCCGCCGGAAGAAGGGCGCAAGTATGTATACCGCATGTAGTAATACGGCAGACTGAATCGAGCGGGCGAAAAGGAATCAAACATGAATTTCAACACCATCAAAGTTACTATCGACACACGCGGCGTTGCCACCCTGCTGCTGAACCGGCCGGAACGTCACAACGCCATGAATGACGAGCTGATCCGCGAAGTCACCGAAGCGGCACGGCAGCTCGATGCCGATCCAAAAGTCCGCTGCGTGGTACTCACCGGCGCCGGCGAATCTTTCTGTGCCGGTGGCGACCTCAAATGGATGCAGGGCATCCTCAATTCCACCCGCGCCGAACGGGTCGCTGACTCCGCCAAACTCGCCACCATGCTGCGTACGCTCAACGAACTGTCCAAGCCGCTGATCGGCCGCATCAACGGCCAGGCCTACGGTGGTGGCACCGGCCTGGTCGCCGTCTGCGACATCGCCATCGCCGTCGAATCCGCCAACATGGCGCTGACCGAAGTGCGCCTGGGCCTGACGCCCGCCAACATTTCCTCCTTCGTGGTGGCAAAGATGGGCCGCTCCAATGCCCGCCGCACCTTCCTCAATGCACGGCCGCTGACTGCGGCAAAAGCCAAGGAAGTCTGCCTGGTGGATGAAGTGGTAGCCGATGATCAACTCGACGCGGCAGTGGAAAAGGAAATCGGTTACGTACTGCAGTGCGGCCCCGGCGCCATTGCAGCTACCAAGAAACTGATCTTCTTTGTCGACAGTCACGACATGGACACCAACGTCCATTACACCGCGAATCTACTGGCAGACACCTGGGAATCCGAAGAGGGCCAGGAAGGTATTCACTGCTTCTTCAACAAGGAAGTACCGAGCTGGAGGCAGTCATGAATATCAAGCGACTGTTGATTGCCAACCGCGGTGAAATCGCCTGCCGGGTCATTCGCACCTGCAAAAAACTCGGGATTGAATCCGTAGCGGTATTTTCCGATGCGGATCGCCGTGCCCGTCACGTACAGATGGCGGATCTGGCCTGTCATATCGGTGGTTCTGCTGCCAGCGAAAGCTATCTCAATGCCCAGTCCATTATCGATGCGGCACTGAAAGTCAAAGCCGATGCAATTCATCCCGGCTATGGTTTTCTGTCCGAAAGCACCCAGCTGATTTCCCTGTGCAACAAGCACGGCATTATTTTTGTCGGCCCGACCGTGGAAAGCATTGCGGCCATGGGCTCGAAGATCGAAGCCAAACTGATTGCCCGGGAACTGGATATTCCCACGGTACCCGGCTACAACGGTGACGATCAGGATCTGGCGCAGCTGCAGTCCCACGCCGAAAAAATCGGTTTCCCGCTGCTGATCAAGGCCAGTGCCGGTGGCGGCGGCAAAGGCATGCGTATCGTGCACCGTGCCGAAGATTTTCGCGAAGCGCTGACCCTGGCGCGCCAGGAAGCCAAGAACGCGTTTGGTGATGATCGCGTCCTGCTGGAAAAATACATCGTGCGCCCGCGCCACATCGAAGTACAGTTGCTGGGTGACGGTAACGGCAATGTGGTGCACCTGTTTGATCGCGAATGCTCGATCCAGCGCAACTACCAGAAAGTCATCGAAGAAGCGCCGGTCAGCCATATGGATTACGCCGTGCGCCAGCAACTGTTCGACTGCGCGGTGCGTCTGGGCCAGCATCTGAATTATCGCGGCGCCGGTACCGTGGAATTCATTTTCGATGCCGACAGCCAGGAAGCATACTTTCTGGAAATGAACACCCGTCTGCAGGTGGAGCACCCGACCACCGAACTGGTGCTCGGTCTGGATCTGGTGGAACTGCAGATCCGTGTTGCCAACGGTGATGCGCTGCCGTTCGAACAGCAGGATCTGAAAGTGCGCGGCCATGCGATCGAAGCGCGGGTAAACGCCGAAGATCCGGCCAACAACTACCTGCCGGAAATCGGCACCCTGCAACTGTACCGCGAACCGGTGGCCGACGGCCTGCGCATCGACAGCGGTGTGCAGCAGGGATCGGAAATCACCCCGTTCTACGATTCCATGCTCGCCAAAGTCATCGCCTATGGTGATACCCGCGGACTCGCGGCCCAGCGTCTGCTGCATGGTCTGAACAACTTTGCCGTTGGTGGCGTCAAAACCAACCAGGAATTCCTCACCAGCCTGATCACCCGGCCTGCGTTCCACCAGGAACTGTCGACCCAGTACATCAGCAAGGAATTCCCGCAGGGCTGGCAACCCTGGGGCGAACAGATGCATACCGCCATCGCGGCTGCTGCCTGGGCCTACGAACAGGAAGCCGCAGCATCCGTCAGCATGGCCGGCACACCGTGGCAACGCCTCGGCGCATGGCGTCTGACCGCACCGGCGGGCACACCGGCCGTTGCGCGCCTGTGGCTGCAACAGGCTGATGGCCAGGTGGAAATCCAGGTGGTGGGCCAGCACGGCCACTACCAGATCAAGACCTGCAAGAAATCACCGAAAAACGAAGTCCTCGACAGCTCAGAATTTGCCATCGTGCTGCTGCGCCCCAGCGCTGATATGCCCAGCGGCATGCAACAGCAATGGTCGGTGGAACTCGACGGCACCCGCCGCTCACTAGACATCGTGATCCGCGATCGACAGGTATCCCTGAGTTCGCCGCGTCTGCGTCGCAGCTACCGCTTCATGGGGCTGGAAGAAACCCAGCTGGGTCAGACCGCAGCGATGAAGAATGCCTCCAATACCATTCGTGCCCGCATGCCCGGTCTCATCACCGATGTGCTCGTGCAGGTAGGCGATCAGGTGGAAGAAGGCGCCACCGGTGTCGTCATGGAAGCCATGAAACTCATTCACAACCTGGCGTGTCCCGTCAGCGGCACCGTAAAACAGGTGCTGGTGGCAGCAGGCGACAAAGTCGAAGACGGCAGCCTGCTGATCGAGATCGAACCGGCGGAGTGACATAGGTAGAAATTACTGCAATCGAGCGAGCTGCAGTGAAAGGTTGGTCATCGCAGCCATTTACACGCAGCCGAGCAACACAGACTGAACCGGAAACAAGGTGGCGAGTGTCTGAGCGCGCAGCGCGAGTTGCGCCACCGCCGGTTCAGTCGAGTAGCGCAGGGCAGCCGAAGGCCAAGTGTCCATGCCCGTACTCCCGGATCTTCCTGCCGGAGCATCGCGCCGAAGGAGCCCCCCATGCTGAACCCCTATTTCAACGAAGAACACAACATGCTGCGTGAACAGATCCGCCGCTTTGTGGAAAACGAAATCGTCCCCAACGGCGAAGCCTGGGAAGAAGACGGCTGCGTCCCCCGCGAAATCCTCCGCAAAATGGGCGAGCTCGGCTTCCTCGGCCTGACCCACGCCGAACAATACGGCGGTAGCGGCATGGACGTGCGCGGCGCCGTGGTACTGGCCGAAGAACTGGCCCGCTCCACCTTCGCCGGCGTCACCATCACCGCACTGGTCCATACCAACATGGCATCGCCCCACCTGGCCAATGCCGGTAGCGCCGAACAAAAACAGAAATACCTGCCCGACATCATCGCCGGCAAAAAAATCACCGCCATCTGCGTCACCGAACCCGGAGCTGGTTCTGACGTCGCGGGCATTCGTACCCGTGCGGTAAAAGATGGCAACGACTGGGTTATCAACGGCAGCAAAATCTTCATCACCAACGGCGTGTACGGTGACATCTACTTCGTCGCAGCCAAAACCGATCCCGAAGCCAAAGGCTCCCGCGGCATTTCCATTTTCATCGTCGAAAAGGGCGCCAAGGGCTTCAGCGTCGGCCGCTCCCTGAAGAAACACGGCTGGCGCAGCTCCGACACTGCTGAACTGTTCTTCGATGACGTCCGCGTGCCGCAGGAAAACATGTTGGGCGAACTCAACAAGGGTTTCTACGCGGTCATGAAAAACTTCCAGCATGAACGCATCATGCTGGCAGCCATGGGTGTAGGTGAAGCGCAGAAAGCTTTCGAACTCACCCTGGAGCACGTAAAGACCCGCAAGGCGTTCGGTGCGGCACTGTTTGATAAAGACATCATCCGTGAAAAGCTCGCCCGTATGCAGACCAAGATTGCCCTGGCGCGTAACTATCTGCATTATGTTGCGTGGCTGGATGCCCAGGGCGTCGACTGCATCAAGGAAGTATCCATGCTCAAGGCCAACGCCTGCGAAATTGCCAACGAAGTCATGTACGACTGCGTGCAGCTGCACGGTGGCATGGGCTTCATGCAGGAATGTGTGATCGAGCGTATGTACCGTGACGCCCGCGTATTGCCGATCGGTGGCGGCGCGACTGAAGTGATGTATGGAGAAGTCGCCAAGCGTCTGTAACCTGAAGTTGTCATCACGACAGCTTGCGAATCAACACAAGAGGAATCGTGATGACACTGCGCTATCCATTCAGTGAACCGCCCGGCAAGGGCAACGCCGTCAGCATCAGTGAACAGGTGAAATGGCTGCGTTCACCCCTGCCGTTGTCCCTCGATCACATCAACTGCTATCTGCTGCGGGATGGAGAAGGCTGGGCAGTGGTGGATACTGGCATGAATGGCGCAGCCTCACGGCAGCAGTGGCTGGATGTCATCGCGGCGGAACTGGATGGCGCGCCGCTGACCCGGGTGTTCGCCACTCATCACCATCCGGATCATGTTGGACTTGCTGGCTGGCTGTGTGAGCGCTATCGCATTCCCCTGTGGATGTCCGAGTCCGAATATTTTCATACCCGTGCCTTCAACGCGCCGCGTCGGGACCCCTATTGGGAAGTCGACCAGTATTTTGTGCGCGCCGGCATGTCGCTGGAAAGCCAGCAGTCCCTCTACGCCAATGATGATTACAATCACATGGTGTCCGACGTGCCGCTGTCCTATCACCGGGTTGCCGATCAGGACATCATCCGCATTGGTGACTTCGACTGGCTTGCCATCACCTCGCGGGGTCACGCACCGGAACATCTGTCACTGTATTGCGCGGAACTGAATCTGTATCTGTCCGGTGACCAGCTGCTGCCGAAGATCACCTCGAATGTCAGTGTGTCACCCACGGCGCCCACCGCCGATCCCTTGGGCGACTGGCTGCAGGCCCATGCACGCATTCCGGCGCTGGTGCCCGACGATGCGCTGGTGCTGCCTGCCCATCAGCTGCCGTTTCAGGGCGTACACACCCGGCTGCAGCAGGTGGTTGATCATCACGAGCAACGTATGGCGTCGCTGGAGACACTGTGCGAAACACCCAAAACTGCACAGCAACTGACGGAACAGCTGTTCGATCGCAAACTGGATGCTTTCCAGAATTTTCTGGCAGTGGGAGAATGCCTTGCGCACCTGCACCGGATGCTGGCCGAAGGCCGGGTTAGCCGTACCCTGCAGGGCGACACCTTTTATTTTTGTTCGCAAGAACCTGCCGAGGGAACACCATGAACACCGAACAACTGTCTGCCGCCATTACCCAGATCATCGAACAGCGCCGCTCGGTGCGGGGCTTTCTGAACACGCCGGTGCCGGAGGATACGTTGCGCAGCATCTTCAATCTTGCCCAGCGCACGCCGTCCAACTGCAACACCCAGCCCTGGATCACCCATGTGGTGAGCGGCGAAAAACTCGAAATCCTGCGTCAGCGCATGCCGGAAAACACCATGGCCGGCAAGATGACGCTGGATTATCCCTACAGCGGCAAATACGACGGCGTGTACAAGGAACGTCAGTACGACGCTGCCGCGCAGATGTACAACGCCGTGGGTATCGGCCGCGAAGAAAAGCAGAAGCGGATGGAAGTGTTCATGCGCAATTATCGCTTCTTCAACGCGCCCCATGTGGCGTTCCTGTTTTTGCCGGAACCCTTCAGCATTCGTGAAGCTGCCGATGTGGGCATGTATGCACAAACCCTGATGCTGACGCTAACCGCATTTGGTTTGGGTAGCTGTCCGCAGACCTCGCTGGGCTTCCATGCGGAGCTGGTGCGCGAGGTGCTGGATGTGGACCCGGTGAACAAATTGTTGTTCGGTATTTCGTTCGGTTACGAAGACAAAAACGATCCGATCAACAACACCCGCATGGGTCGCGCTGCACTGGATGACGTTACATTTTTTCACGGCTGAGCGACGCATTTCCGGTGGTATCCCGCAGGCAGTCCGTGTATATTCAGTTTGGTATACGGTGTATGCCAAGTGCCCTTGGGGCCAGGCAGCCTGATCAGCAAGTCTCGTCGTGCCCCCCGCGCGGCGAGTCATAACAAGAATGACGGAGATGAATTATGTCTACTACTGCAGCTGTTATTGATTGCGCCTGGGATTTCGTCGTCAAGACCCCCGGTGGCGAACAGAAAAGTGTTGTAACCCTGAAGTCCGAAGGCGACACCCTGGTGGGCACCATGGACAGCAAGGACTACGGTGTGCAGCCGATCGAAGAAGGCAAGTGGGATGGCGAAACCCTGGTGTGGAAAAGCAAGACCACCAAGCCGATGAAGCTGACCCTGACCTACACCGCCACGCTGGACGCCAACAACAACATGAAAGGCGTGATGAAAGTGGCAATGGCCAAGATGCAGTTCACCGGTACGCCCCGCGCCAAGTAATCGCGGGATTGACCGTAGAAGAAGGCCGCGATATGCGGCCTTTTTTATTGTCTGCTGTCAGGCTTTGCCGGCGATCGGTGGCGCGGCACTGACGGGTGCACGACTCAATCTGTCGCGCAGATTCATGAACGGTTTTTCCACCGTCACATGCAACAGGGTGGCGGGAATCAGCGTCAGTACCACCACCAGCAGATAGGCGGGAATGAACCACACATAGGGGAAGGGTTTGCCGGCTTCCAGCAGGCCGAAATGCTGCAGATTCCCCATTACATTCGCCATCACAAACAGCACCACGACATAGTGGAACAGGTACATGGTGTAGGACAGTTGCGCGATGGGATACCAGCCTTTCCAGCCAAGAAACTGCTTGAGCGGATGCAGCAGCCCCGCCGGACCCTGGGTTGCCAGCAGCACCCACGCCAGCGCAACGCCGAACAGATTGCGATCCACGATCAAATGCCAGCGGCTGTATGCAACAGAAACATCGTTGCGATAGTGATTGAACGCCAGGGTATAAAACAGCACGGCCAGCGCGAGCAGGTTGAGGCCATTGAACAGCAGCGCCTGCTGACGAATCCGCTCCAGCGTTGCGCGATGGTAGACCATCAGGTACGCCGCCATGGCGCCACTCACAAAGGGCCCAAAGCGTGTATACAGATTCACGTAAAATCGGTCGTAATAATGATTGAAGGTGGCGTTATCAAAATAGATCTGTTGCGGCGTCAGTTGCCAGAGCAGCGGGTCGGTGTAGAACACCCAGAAGGCACAAAACAGGCTCGCGGCCAGTAAAAAACACAGACGCAGGAACGGTCTCCTTGCCCGCATCACCAGCAGTAACAACAGCGCGGGGAAGACCAGATAGAACTGTTCCTCCACGGCCAGGCTCCAGGTCCAGGGAATCGACGCCTCGGCCAGCGGAATGAAATTATTGACGTATAAAAAATTTGCCCACACTGTTGGATGTGCAGCGGGACTGACCGCGAGGACCAGCAGGATAAAGGCGAAGTAGGCGGGAGTCAGGCGCAGATAACGGCGCCAGTAAAAGCGTTTCAGATCAATACTGCCGGATTTGTTGTATTCCCGATACAGCAGGGTGGCGATCAGATAGCCGCTGATCACGAAGAACGCATCGACGGAATAATCCAGGCTCCAGACCCAGCCCAGATACCAGGGCGTGTTCTGTACCATGGCACGAAACTGTTCCGGCTCACCGCTGATGCGGGCCAGAAAAAAGCAGTGATAAAGCATGACCGCCAGTTGCGACAGGGCGCGAACACCGTCAATCGCAGCCAGCCGGTTGGACGCAGGCGCAAACAACGCCTTTACATGGTCACGCAATGCGGACCAGGCGACAGTTATCATGAATTCCCTCTGTAGGCACAATGCCAAAGCAGCAATAATGCTCAGTGTAGTTGTTTTATAGCGAGCAAAATTGCGATAGAGGGGAGATTAATGGGGCGAGACGTGAAAGTAAATATGTCTCAGATGAAAGGCGGGAGAGGGAGCGCAATGGCGCAGCGCTCCCTGATATGACTTAGGCCAGCACCCGTTGCGGATTCTGGGCAATGAGCTTGCCCAGCGCTGCGCTGTGGCGATCGGCGCTGCCCAGCATCAGTTCATTTTTCTTGGCCCAGATGAAGAAGCGGTGCAGGGGATAATCCAGATCCTGACCGATACCGCCGTGCAGGTGCAGGAAAATGTGACCGGCCTTGTGACCTGATTCGCTGAGCCAGAATTTCGCGACGCGACAAGACAGTTCTGCCAGCGGATTGGCATTGTCCAGATCGTCCAGTGCACGCCACAGTACACCTTGCAGCGCTTCCACCGCCATGTAGCCATCAGCGGCCTGTTGCGCCACGGCCTGAAACGATGACAGGGAGCGGCCGAACTGGGTGCGCTCATTGGTGTAGCTGGCGGCACGCTGTACGCCTTCGCGCAGCACGCCGACCTGCACGGCAGCCATGGCCGCAAACACGCGCTGGGATTGCCATTCCAGTAATGCTTCGGCTTCATCGCCCACCGCGATGCAATGTTCGCTGCTGATGTTCACATTGTCGAAGCGGATCTGGCCCGCAATTTCGCCACTGCTGGCACGCTGTGCGGTGATGTGCACGCCGGTTGCATTGGCATCGCAATAACCGATCCAGTGCTCACCATTGCCCAGTTTCGCCTGCACCAGGAAACCGTGGGCTACCGGTGCGTACAGACACAGGGTGCTGGTGCCGTTCAGTTGCCAGCCATTGCCGCTGGCAGTAGCGCTGAGTGACTGCAGTGCCTGCAGGCCATCGTACGGGCGTACTGGTACCAGAATCTTGTCGCCACTTGCCAGGGCGGGCACCAAATCACGCTTCAGTGCGTCCGGTGCGAACCGGGCGATCGGCATGGCACAGGCCACAATGGATTCCACCACCGGCACCGGTGCGACGCTGCGGCCCTGACCTTCCAGCACGATGGAAAGTTCGGTCATACCCATTTCCGAGCCGCCCAGATCCGCCGGCAACGAGGTGGCAAGCAGACCGGCGCCAGCCAGCTGCTGCCAGAGTTCGCCGTGAAACGGTTGTTCGGACTTGAAGCATTGCTTGATGGCATCATCGCCGCACAGATCACGGAAGATCCGGTCAGCCACTTCCTTGATCGCGAGTTGATCTTCAGAGTAATTGAAATTCACGGTTGGCTTCCTGTTATCAGACGATGGTGTTGGGCATGCCCAATGCGATAGAGGCAGTCATTGAACGCATGACTTCCAGTACGCCGCCACCCACGGTCATGATCTGGGCGGAACGGTAGTCGTATTCCAGATGGCCATCGAACAGCGCATTCGGACTTTCGTGTTGCACGGCGGCGTCTTCGCCCACCAGTTCGGTGAGGCCCCGCAGCACTTCGATCTGCTCCAGCGAGTTCAGCACTTTCGAACCGGAGGCCAGCGCCACGTCGATCTTGTGGGCGTCCACATTGGCAGCGTTGCGCAGGTTCAGCACTTCCATGGATTCCAGGCGCGCATACAGTTCACCGACTTTCTGCTGTACCGCAGGATCGTCCAGGCGACGCACGCCATTGGCATCGGGTTTGTCGAGCAGTTTCAGCACATAGCCGAACTGCTTGCGTGCAATCACCGTCATCGCGGCCAGTACGATACGCTCGTGATTCAGCTGTGACGTAATGACTTTCCAGCCACCATTGACCTTGCCGACCACGCGATTGGCCGGGACCTTGACGTCGGTGTAATAGGTGACGTTGGTATCGACACCCGCGACAGTGTGAATGGGCGCGTGTGTGTAGCCCGGGTCCTTGGCGTCAACGATGAACAGGGTGATGCCGTCGGATGGACGCTTGCCTTCATTGCTGGTGCGTGCGGCGAGCCAGATGTACTCGCAGTCATGGCCGGCGCTGGTCCAGACTTTGGTGCCGTTGATGATCCAGTTCTCGCCGTCGAATTCCGCCTTGGTTTTCAGCGACGCCAGATCGGTGCCGGAACCAGGTTCGGAATAACCGATGGCGAAAATGCACTTGCCCGCGGCAATCTGCGGCAGGAAGCAATCCTTCTGCTCGTCGGTGCCGAACGCCATGATGGACGGCGCCACCGAGTTGAGGGTGATCAGCGGAAACGGTGTGTGGGTTTTCCACGCTTCTTCGAACAGGATCAGCTGTTCAACCGCAGAATATTCTTTGCCGCCGTACTGCTTGGGCCAGCTCAGCGTGAGCATGTTGTCCTTGCCCAGCTGCTCCACCAGGCCGCGAAAAATCGGGCCGCCTTCCTTGCCCATGCAGGCCGCGACTTTTTCCGGTGTCATCAGCCCGGTGAAATATTCGCGCAGTTGCTGGCGCAGCTGCTGCTGTGCTTCGTTGTATCTCGTGTCCATGGCGTAGGTCTTTGTTGGCTTCTGGATGTGGTATCAGAGTATCAATTACGCAACTATTATGCAATGTCATTGCATAATAGTTGCGGTTTTGTCTAGCTGCGCTTGCGTGCTGCAAAACAGGGCATTTCAGGCTTTGCGGCGGAACATCCGGGCCCAGATGTTTTCCACCTGCTGTGCCGGCAGCAACCGGTGCAGCCAGGGCAGGGCGCCGACGCCAGGGCCGATCAGATGGGACGGTTTCATGGTGCGGGCGCAGATCATTTCCCGGTAAACCCGATCGGCAAACTGCTGGGGTGTGTAGAATTTGAAGTTGCTGCCGATGGCGCTGGCACTGTCGAGAAAGTAGCGCTGGTAGTCACCGCGTAGCGCGGGGGAATTGCATTCCACTGGGCCTGGGTGGTGTTGTCATCCAGCGCAGTCATCGGTGTTTCCACGCCACCCGGTTCCAGTGATGCCACCTGCACGCCGAACGGCTCCATTTCCATGCGCATGTGCTGGGTGAGGGTTTTCAGCGCCCTTTTGGCCGCAGGATAGGCGGCGCCCATGGGAATGGTCATCCACACTGATGCACTGGTGGTGTTAATGATGCGACCTTTGGCCTTGCGCAGCAGCGGCATACAGGTTTGCGCGACCAGCAGGGGGCCCCAGAAATTCACTTCGAAGGTTTTGCGGAATTCCGCCATGTCGGGGGCTTCGGTGACACCGCAATTACCGGAGTAGGCGGCGTTGTTGATCAGCAGATCCGGGGTGCCGCCGGTGGCCTTGCCGATCAGTGCCGCCGCAGCGCCCACCTGTTGCGGATCAGTGACATCGCACTGGATGGCGGCGACATGGGAGCGGCCGCGCCAGCTGGCCTGATCCGGCCCGGCACTGCGATAGCCGGCAAACACCTGCCAGCCTTCATCCAGCAGCTTGTTCACCAGGCCTTCGCCGATGCCGGTGGCGGCGCCGGTAATGAATGCGGTTTTCATCGCCATTTCTCAGTGCGCAACCGGGCAACCGGCGGCGCGGGCTTCTTCCATGGTGCCGCTGCTGTGGGCGTGGGTGGAATCCGCCGGCAGGGTGGCGCGCAACGACGCATGACGCCCCGCACGACGGCCCGAGAACACGCCATCCGCAATGGACAGGCCGCTCACATAAGCATTGGACGCAACGCCGATGGCGGCACGGCCCGCTGCGAATAATCCTGGCACCGGTTTGTTGTGCTGATTGAGCACGGCGCCGGTTTCTTCGCACACCCGCAAGCCACCCAGGGTGATCACCGAGGTGATATCGCCTTTGCCCACCGACATATTGATGGCGTGGAACGGCCCCTGTTTGATTTCGTGCATGTCCTCGCGCTTTTTGCCGAGCGGATCGGCGATTTCACCGCGAGCGGCACGATTGTACTGGGCGATGGTTTGCTGCAGTTGTACCGGATCGATCTTGCAGCGCTGCGCCAGTGCTTCCAGCGTGTTGGCATGTTTGGCCATGCGCAGGGCACCCTTGGCCTGCAGCCAGGTGACGAAGCGGGCGTTTTCGAGCGTTAAATTGGCCACCGCCGATTTGAACAGTGTGTCATCCAGAATCAGGATGCACTCGCCGTTGTGTTCTTCCATCATGCGGGTGCCGATGGTGGCGCCGTACAGGGTTTCGTCGATATAGCGTTCACCCTTGGTATTCACCAGCGCGGCCTTGGGAAAATCCACCGGCGGATTGATGAAGCGCCAGGCGGTGGCGGTGGAAAGGCGTTCGGCCACGCCGCCGGCGCTGACACCCAGTGCCATGCCCGAGCCGGTGTCACCGGCGGTACCCAGACGCATGGCGCGGCGATATTTCGGCAGGTATTTTTCGGTCATGTCCTTGTTGAGAATGAAACCGCCGGTTGCAAGCACCACGCCGCCCTTGGCGCGATAGCGCACGGTGCGGGAATGCTGGCGCTCCAGTAGTTCGATTTTCTTGCGGAATCCTTTGGCGGCCGGCGCGTAATAGATCTGGGCATAGTTTGCGAGTGTCGACCAGATGCGATGCTGGAAACCGGCCCAGCTTCTGGCAGAAATCTGCTGGGCTTCGACACCCACTACCGCACCCTTGTCATTCACCAGCAGGCGGCGGACGCGGGTCTGGGTAATCGGGAATACACCTTTGCGCAGTGCACTGCGGATCAGCGGCGCAACGAAGGCAGGGCCGAACGCTGTGAAGCGCTTGATGCCATCGGCCAGATGGCCGCGGGGGGCGGGCTTGATGGCATCGGCGTGGGCAATTTCATTGCCGGAAAAATACAGGCTGTTGCCATGCACGGGATAGCTGACTTTTTTCGGGAACAGCTTGCCGGTGTAGCAGACACCGTTGGCGGTGACCCAGTCGAAATTGGCCGGGCTGTCTTCGCAGAACTTGCGCAGGGTTTCCGGTTTTACCGCGTCCTGCACTTCGTGCTGCAGATAGCGGAACATGGAATCCGGATCATCCTCGACGCCGAGTTTTTTCTGCAGTGAGGTACCGCCACCGGCATACAGCACGCTGCCGCTGCGGGCCGTGGTACCGCCACCCTCGAAACGGTCGATAAAGGCCACCTTCATGCCGCGATCGGCGGCTTCGATGGCGGCGGAAACGCCGGCCGCACCCAGGCCCACCACAATAACGTCAAAGAAGTCATTCCACTGGGTGGCGTGCTCATTCACTACCACGGCAGGTTCGACGTCGGTACCTGGCAATTCGCTCAAACGGCTGGCTACAGAATCGTTCACAGCAGGCTCCTGGTTATTGTTATGCTGGGTCGGTTCGGGTTGCGCCAGTTTATCATTATGCGATAATATTGCAAAATAAATGCATAAATATCACATTGGCCATAGGGCCGTTTGCCACCAGAGGGAGTATCCCCGTGAACAAGCTCGATCTCAGTGATAACAAAAACCGCTTGCTGCCCAGGATGTTAACGCTGCAGGCCCAGCAGGCCGGGGACACGGAATTCCTGATTACTGACGAGCGTCGGCTGACCTTTGCCGAGGCCGAGCAGGTGGCGAATTCCATCGCGGCCGGGCTGCAGGATATTGGTGTCAGCAAGGGTGACCGGGTTGCCTTCTATCTGGATAACGGCTGGGAACCGGTGCTGATTGCCCTGGCGGTGAACAAGCTGGGCGCGGTGTGGGTGCCGATCAACACCGACTACAAGGGTGCCTGGCTGCAGGACACCATCGCACGTAGCAGCTGCAACGTACTGATCACCGAAGTTGCACTGCAGGACCGGCTGGCAGAAATTGCCGATCAGTTGCCGGCCATGAAGTGGATCATCAAGGGTGACAGCAGCGCATTCAAACTGAACAACGCCATCAGTTTTGATGCCCTGTGCGATCACGCCCCGCTGACCCCGAATTACGACGGCATGGCTTACGGCGATACCTGCGCGATTCTGTGGACATCCGGCACGACCGGTAAATCCAAGGGTGTATTGCAGAGTCACAACAGCTGGATTCGCCCGATCGCCGAAGCGGCGTCGATCTATTTCAATTCCGGCGAAGGTGACGTGATCTATAACGTGCTGCCGCTGTACAACTCCGGCGCCTGGATCACCGCGATTTTCCGTGCCCTGTACGAAGGCATTCCGGTGGTGATAGAAAAACGCTTCTCGGTGTCCACGTTCTGGGATCGCATCCGCGAGTTCAAGGCCACGCAAACCTTTACCCTGGGTGCGATGCACATGTTCCTGTGGAATACACCGCCGGGCCCGAACGATCGCGATCATACCCTGCGGGTTGCCCAGATGGTGCCGATGCCGGAACAGTTGCGCGAGCCGTTCTCGCAGCGTTTTGGTATTGAACTGTTGCCGATGGGGCTGGGTCAGAGTGAGGCGCTGGTGATCTTCACGCCGGCCTACCACATGGGCAAGATTCCATTCGCGTCCCTGGGCCATCCGCTGCCGGATATGGAAGTGGCGTTGCTGGATGATGACGGCAATCCGGTGGCCGAAGGCGAAGTGGGCGAGATCTGCATCAAGTGCCTGAAACCCCACATCATTTTCAACGGCTACTTCAATGACGAAGCGGCCACCGCCGAAGCCTTCCAGGGTGGCTGGTACCACACCGGCGACATGGGCAAATACGCGGGTGGTACCTACTGGTTCGTGGATCGCAAGAAAGACGCCCTGCGTTATGCCGGCCGCAACATTTCCTCGATGGAAGTGGAAATGATCGTGCGCAAACACCCGGCGGTGAAAGATGTCGCGGCTTATGGTATTCCCTCGACCCTGTCCCAGGGTGAATCGGAACTGGCCTTGCAGATCGTGCTGAAACCCGATAGTAATGTCAGCTACGAGGATATGGCGAAATTCATTAACGATAACGCGCCCTATTATTTCGTGCCGCAGTACATGGAGTTTGTGGAAACCCTGCCTTACACGCCCACCAACAAGGTCCAGAAGTACCGGTTGCGCGAACAGGGTATTACCGACAAGACCTGGAAACTGAAAGAATCCGGCTACAAGGTGCAACGATGACAGCAACCCAGTTTATTCCGCTGGCACTGGAATGTTATGCGGAAGAGAAAGGTGATCCGACCGACCCGGTGTTCGCCCTGATGTATGAGCGTTTTCCCGCGTTGTCGCACTTTCGCAGTGACGACAACAGCTGGGAAAATTACATGATGCAGGAAATCATCGGCAATCTGCTGCAGTATGCCGAAGATCCGGATACCGCCCTGATCACCATCAAGGACATGACGTCACATCACCAGCTGATCGGTGTGCCGATGGACGTGTTCAAGGGGTTCTATTCAACCCTGCTGGAAGTGCTGGAGCCCAGCTTCAGCGCGGCCCAGCATGATGACATGCTGGCGGCCTGGCAGCAGGCGGTGAACAGCATCCAGCAATGCATCGAACGCCATCAGGGCACCTACTAAACGGGCAGGCTGAATCAGTTGGCGTGCGATTTAACGCACGCCACGTTTGAGCAGGGTGAATAACTGATAGGACGGATCATCGGTGGTGGGCTGCCCCAGCAGGGAGCCGCGCACCAGCGGTGAATCCAGATCCACAATGGACGGGTTGTGCACGTTGACCCAGTCCGCCAGCACCGCACGGTGGGCAAACTTCCACACGCCATCGCGCTTCTCGTACTGATCCAGATAGCGGCCGCCAATCAGCAGATCAAACGGCGCCGGATCGGCTTGCACTTTGTGAAACGCCAGCACGTAAATCTCGCCTTCGCCCCGATCGCCATCCACCTTGATGTTCACCGTCGTGACGTTGTGATGCAGGATCAGCATGGGTTCCTGAATCACCGGTAGCTGGGCGATGAAATCCTGCGCCAGTCCCTGGAAGAAACCGCCATGATTGTCGGTGGCATCATCGTGATAGAGATCGCGCATCTTGGCGTAGTCGCGGCGGTCGGCGGCGTTGCAGTAGGCGTGCACCAGATCGGTAATGGCCTGTTTGTCGAGCAGCACCTGTAATTGTGCAAGCAGGTCCGGTGTCATCGGTGGCTCCGTTTTTTTGTTATTGGGTGGATGCCAGGCTGGTCAGCACCAGCGTCACCAGCATGGATTGCTGGGTCACGCCCATTTTCACGAACATGGATCGCAGGTGGGCGCGTACGGTGTTCTTCTTGATGTTGAGTTCGTTCGCCACTTCGTCGGTGGTGTGGCCTTCTGCCAGCAGAATGGCGATGGTGGCTTCCGACATGGTGAGCTGGTACAGGTTCATCAATGTACGCACGGAAATTTCCAGGTTCTTTTCCGGGTCCTGAACCAGCAGGGTCAGATAAGGCGTGATGTCGGATTCGTCGTGGGATTCCACCGGCATCGGTTTGATCATCAGCTGGTAGGGTGCCTTGCCGGAATCCCGCGTTACTGCCAGTGCATTGACCGGCGCACGTTCGCCTTTGCGGATCGCTTCCAGGGCCTGATTGATGAATTGCACGAACTGATCGTGCTGGCCGCTGTTGTTGAGTTTGATGCGTTTCTGGACCTGATGGAAACCGTCGGCTTCTTTCAGATACTGCTCGGCGGTGGTGTTGGACTGCAGGATGTTGCCAAGCCGGTCCAGGGTGAAAATCGCAATGGAGCGCTTGGAAATGGAGTCTGCATAAATCTGCCGCTCGGAATCCAGCTGCCGCAGTTGCAGGCCAATGGCCACCGACTGTTCCAGATGCGGAATCAGCAGGCGCAGGAATTCCTTTTCTTCCTCGCTGAACTGGCCCTGAGCCTGTTCGCGGGTAAACCGCACCGAGATACGGGAATTCTTGTCGTACAGCCAGTCGATGCCGGCGATGTAATAAATGCCGAACGGCTTCAGGAACAGCTGGTAGTGTTCGCTTTTGAGCAGCTGCGCCCGTGGGGTCTGGTCGTCGATGGTCACGACTTCCTTCAAGGGCAGATTGACCAGGGGATCCTGTGTGTACAGGCTGGCATAACCGCCGGCTTCGTTACCCATGATGGCAATATCAGCGTCGTTGCCGCTGGTGTAGATCAGGCCGGCATCACTGGTGCTGGGAGGGCGTACGATCAGGGTGGCGTGTTGCAGGTTGAGCTGCTTCTTCAGCAGCGTAAGAAATTGCTTGTTGGTGGACTCGGACGACGCGGCCGAGCGGTAGAGCGCGCAGACCAGGTCGGAGAAGGCGACTAATTCAGGGTTCACTGCCATGAGTCCGGGATGTTCCTGATTTTGCTATTGTTATGGGGTACCGGCGATAACCCGGTGGTTACCAGTATCTTTGATAGTACTCCATTTGCCCTGCAAAACAAACGAGGCGTGCGCCAGGATGATGCACGCCCCGGTGGAATCAGGCGCGCTGTTTCGCCAGTTCCATTGCCACGCTTTCGATCATGTCTTCCTGGCCGCCGATGGCCTTGCGCTTGGCCATTTCCAGCAGGATGTCCTGGCTGGGCACGCCGTACTTGGCGCCGGCCCGCTTGGCAAACAGCAGGAACGAGGAATACACACCGGCGTAACCCAGCACCAGGGAATCCCGGTCGACCCGTACGATGTGGTCCATCATCGGCACGACTTTTTCTTCCGCTACCGCCATCAGCTTGAAGATGTCGATGCCGGTGTCGGCGCCCATGCGATCCATCACCGCAGCAAAGATTTCCAGCGGGGTGTTGCCAGCGCCGGCGCCGAGGCCTGCGGCAGAGCCATCGATCCGGTTGGCACCGGCGGCGACGGCGGCCATGGAGTTGGCAACGCCCAGGCCCAGGTTGTGGTGACCGTGGAAGCCCAGCTCGGTTTCCGGTTTGAGTTTCGACCGCAGCAGCGTGATGCGCTTGGTGACATCATCCGGCAGCATGTAGCCGGCGGAGTCGGTGCAGTAAATGCAGTTGGCGCCGTAGGATTCCATCAGCAGCGCCTGCTGCAGCAGTTCCTCGGGGCTGATCATGTGGGCCATCATCAGGAAGCCGACAGTGTCGAGGCCCATCTTGCGCGCCAGACCGATGTGCTGTTCGGATACGTCCGCTTCGGTGCAGTGGGTGGCAACGCGAATGGTGGTGACGCCAACATCTGCCGCCATTTTCAGGTGATCGACCGTGCCGATGCCTGGCAGCAGCAGCGCTGAGACCTTGGCGTTTTTCAGCTTCGGAATCACCGCATCCAGATATTCCTCGTCGCTTGCTGCGGGGAAGCCGTAGTTGACCGATGCACCGCCCAGACCGTCACCGTGGGTGATTTCGATCAGAGGCACACCGGCTTCATCCAGCGCGGTGGCGATATCGATCATCTGGTCGATGGAAATCTGGTGACGCTTGGGATGCATGCCATCGCGCAAGCACATGTCATGGAGCGTAACTTTTTTGCCTTGCAGATCCATTTTCAATTCCTCGTGTGCGCGTTGATCAGGCGAGTTTGCCGGCGGCCATGGCTTCGGCGTACATCTCGGCAGTACGCAGGGCGGCAGCGGTCATGATGTCCAGGTTGCCGGAATATTTCGGCAGAAAATCCCCCAGACCTTCCACCTGCAGGAAGATGGTCACCCGATTGCCGTCGAACACCGGTTCATTGATGAGGGTGTAACCCGGCACGTATTTCTGTACGTCGGCCACCATGGCGTGAATGGACTCGGTGATCTTCGCCTGATCCGGTTTGTCCTTGGTGAGGCAGTGCACGGTATCGCGCATGATCAGCGGCGGTTCTGCCGGATTCACGATGATGATGGCCTTGCCTTTTTTCGCGCCGCCGACTTTCTCGATGGCGCCGGCGGTGGTGCGGGTGAATTCGTCGATGTTCTTGCGGGTGCCGGGGCCAACGGATTTGGATGCGACGGTGGCAACGATTTCACCGTATTCCACCGGCTGTACGCGGCTCACTGCTGCCACCATGGGGATGGTGGCCTGGCCACCGCAGGTCACCATGTTGACGTTTTCCTTGCGGCCTTCGGCCAGCAGGGCCTGCAGGTTCACCGGCGGAATGCAGTAGGGCCCGATCGCTGCCGGCGTTAGGTCGATCATCAGCACGCCTTTTTCGTTCACCTTGCGGGAGTTTTCCGCGTGAACGTAGGCAGAGGTGGCGTCGAAGGCAATCTGGATGTTGTCTTCTTCGATGAACGGCACCAGTCCGTCTACACCGCTGGTGGAGACTTTCATACCGAAGTCGCGGGCACGGCGAATCCCTTCGGATTCTTCAATGCCGACCATCCAGACCGGTTCGATCCAGTCGCTGCGCATGGCTTTCATCAGCAGGTCGGTGCCGATGTTGCCGGGGCCGATGATGGCGGCGCGTAATTTTTTGGCCATGTTAGTTTTCCTTCGCAAAAGATAAGAGCAGAAAGAGTTTTGTCGTGTGGGTAATTCGAATCCGGACGCTCCGCGACAGGGATGTCGCGGTGCAGCCTCCAGGGATGGATTTATGGCGTGTCCGGATTCGAATTACCCATGCGGCGAAACTCTTTTTCATCATTCAAATAAAGCGAACCGTCGCGGTTCCAATTCCTACCAGTTCCATATGCATTTCGTCACCGGGTACCACGGATTCCAGCGGTACCAGTGAGCCGGACAGAATCACTTCGCCGGCCTTGAACGGAATGCCAAACTCACCCAGTGTATTCGCCAGCCAGGCTACCGCCGTGAGCGGATTGCCTTGCACGGCAGAGCCCTTGCCTGACGACAGCGGCTTACCGTTTTTGAACACATTGACCTGCAGATTGGGCAGATCCAGTCCGCGGGGATCGATGCGTTCATTGCCCAGCACATAGACACCGCAGGAGGCGTTATCCGCGATGGTGTCCTGGATTTTTATTTTCCAGTTATGAATGCGGGAGTCGACGATTTCAAAGCAGGGCAGGATACATTCGGTGGCACGCAGCACGTCCGCTTCCGTAACGCCCGGGCCCTGCAGATCTTCTTTCAGCAGAAAGGCGATTTCCGCTTCGGCGCGGGGCTGGATCAGGTTGCCGGCAATGCGCACGTCACTGTCATTCGGTACTTCCATGTTGGTGGTCAGAAAGCCGAAATCCGGCTGGAACACGCCCAGCATGTCCTGTACCGCTTTGGAGGTCACGCCGATTTTCTTGCCCACGACTTTTTCACCGGTATGGGCCAGACGGCACTCCAGCATGGCGCGGGAAATATGGTAGGCGTCTTCGATTTCGATGCCGGGCACCCGCTCAACCAGCGGCGCCAGGGTTTTGCAATCACGCAGGGCTTCAAACAGTTCCTTGCCCAATGCGTTGCGTTGTTCAGTGGTCAGACTCATGCTTCGGCACCCTGCAGGAATTCAACACTGCGACGGTTGAACAGTTCGGGATATTCGATCATCACCCAGTGACCGCAATGACTCAGGGTGATCATCTGCACGTTGTTGCCACGGGTTACCAGGGTTTCGGCGCCGCTGATGGGGCAGAACTTGTCCTGGCCGCCCCAGAAGCCAAGGATCGGCGCTTTTATTTCAGCCAGACGATCACTCAGGTTCGGGATCACCATGCGCTTGAACACCGCCGGATTCTGGGTTTTCAGAATGCGGAAACGTTCTTCGATCAGTTCATCGGTGATGTGGCGGGGATCGTACACAATCAGTTGTAGCACCTGTTTCAGGTAAGCCGGTGTGAATTCCGGCGAACCCAGTGGCACCTTGGTCATTGCCTGAATGCCTTCCATTTTCTGGAAATAGGTGATCTGGTCTTCGAGTCCGCCGCAGCCCATGGCGATCAGATGGCTGACCCGTGCTGGTTGCGCGAGGGCGACGCCGAGACTCACGGCGCCGCCGAGGGAATTGCCCACCAGGGCAAAGCGCGGCAGGTCGAGCTGATCGGCAAACTGCAGCACGCATTGGGCGAAAAACTCCAGCGTGTAATCCAGATCCGGCTTGTCGCTGTCACCAAAGCCGGGCAGATCCGGAATCAGTACACGAAAACCGTGATCGGCAAAATACTGTGCGTTGTAGCGGAAGTTGAGCCAGCCGCTGGCGCCGGGGCCGCTGCCTTGCAGGAAAATCACCGGCGTTGCGTTGCGCTCGCCCAGATCGTGATAATGAATTTTCAGATCGTTGGGCAGTGTCAGATAGTGGCTTGCAGGTTTGGCTGGAACACTCATGTTGGATTCCTTTGTTATTATTGCGCGCCAGTGTCAGTGTACGATGGCCGGATTGAACTGCAGCGGCCCGCCGAGCATTTCCCGCGGTGAAAACGGCTGGCGGCCATCGATATCGGTGACGCCCAGCTGCTGACCGATTTCCGCGCCGATCAGGGTCTTGCCGGTCTGTTCCAGACGCTGCTCGTTGCGGTACAGCGCATCGATGACGCGCCCGGTAAATTCCGGCGATTCTGCCATGGCATAAAACGGTTCGTACTGTTCCGGCGCCAGTTTGACAGCGAGTTCAAGCCGCTCGGTTTTCAGTACACCCATCCAGATCGATACGCAGGTCACGTTGACCGGTTTCAGATCAATGGCCATGTCATGCATCATTTTGTCGCAACCGGCTTTCTGCGCACCGTAGGCAGCACCGTGCATGTAGCAGGCGGCACCGGGTGAGCTGGTGGTGACGATCAGGCCACTATTTTGCTCGGCCATGATTTTTGCGGCGTGCCAGCTGGTGACATAGGTGGAGCGCAGGCCCACGTCGAGAATATTCACCAGGTCCAGGGATTTTTCCCAGAACGGACCGGGCTTCACCAGATCATCGTGCAGGTAGGTTGCGTTGTTGACCAGAATATCGAGGCGGCCCTGTTCCTGCAGAATGCGTGCGAACAGCGCGGCGACTTGCGCATCATCGCTGTGATCACAGATGACAGGCACGCCGATGCCACCGCGGCGAGTGATGTCCTCGGCGGTGGCGAACACGGTACCCGGCAGTGGAGCATCGCCTTCGTTCTGGCTGCGTCCGGTGACATAAACGATATCGCCCAGGCTACCGAAGGCCTGGGCAATTCCCTTGCCGGCGCCACGACTGGCGCCGGTAACCAGAACCACGCGTGGACGGGACAGGTTCACAGGAAGAAGTCCGTGCTTTCCAGTCCCAGCTGCACGCCGCCGAAGTTACGGCCGAACTGGTACGGATTGTTGGCAACGTGGGCGCGGCCGGCCAGGATGTCCAGTGCAAAACGCTGCAACGGACTGTTGGTAAAGATGCCGCGACCGCCGACCATTTTCTGCATTTCCAGCACTTCGGCCAGGCACTGCTCCGGCACGTTGGCGGATTCGAAGCGGAACTGGATGCGCTTGGTCATGTCGGTGGCTTGTCCGGCACGGGCGTCGGCCATCAGTTCATCGAAGATGGTTTTCAGGCGCAGCTTCAGTGAATCCACCAAGGCCTGGGCGCGGGCAACGGCCATCTGGGCGTGGGGATCTTCTGCTGTCTTGGAACCGGTGTTGGTGCCGATGCGCTTGGATGCAACCTCGCGGTAAGCGTTGATCGCGCCCTGGGTGGCACCGATGGTGGAACCGGATACTGCCCGGGGGAACAGCTGGCCGAACGGAATCTTGTAGAGCGGAATGGTCTTGGAATCGATGCCGGGGTTGGTGCCGCGGAAACCGTCCAGTGAGCTGTGGGTGCGGTATTCCGGTACAAAGCAGCCTTCCACGACCACGTCATTGGAGCCGGTGCCTTTCAGACCGAAGGTGTGCCAGGTATCCAGCACTTTGAAATCGCTGCGCGGTACCAGGAAGGTGCGGTAATCCGGATTCGGATTGTCCTTGGTGGGCGGAACCACGCCGCCGAGGAATACCCATTCGCAATGATCGATACCGCTGGAGAACGCCCAGCGACCGCTGAACTTGAAGCCACCTTCCACCGGTTCCACTTTGCCTACCGGCATGTACGAGGACGCGATCAGCACCGAGGTATCGTCCTTCCACACATCTTCCTGTGCTTTCAGGTCGAACAGCGCAATCTGCCAGTTGTGCACCGCGATAACACCATAAATCCAGGCGGTGGACATGCAGCCTTCTGCCAGCGCCTGCTGGATTTCAAAAAATACCTGCGGATCCATTTCATAGCCGCCCCAGCGCTTGGGCTGCAGCACACGGAAAAATCCGGCTTCCTGCATCATCGCGACCGTTTCCTTGGCAATCACCCGTTCTTCTTCGTGACGGAAAGCGGCTTCCTTCAGGTAGGGCACCATATCCCGTGCACGTTGTACCAGCAGTTCCGGGGTGACGTTGGCTTGCAGATCTTTTTGGTGTGCTGTCATGGCATTTTCTCGCTGCGTAAGAAAGTTGAAATTCTTGTTGTTGGGTTCAGGCGGCTGACATCAGACTGCCACCGGCAAATCCAGGTCGGCGTAACGGCCAGCATGGAAAACCAGCGGCGCCTTGCCACGGTTGTCGAACTCGATGACCCGGCCGACGATGATGATGTGGTCGCCGCCTTCGTAACGGGATTCCATTTCGCACTCGAACACCGCGCTGTAATCTTCCAGCACCGGAATGCCGCCCAGGCCGTTGCGATGGGGCACGTTGCAGAAGCGGTCTTCGCAGTTGGAGGCGAACTGGCCGGACAGGGCTTTCTGTTCGGCGCTCAGGATATGGATGGCAAAGTGCCGGGCTTCGGTGAAGGCGGCAAAGGACTTGGAGGTTTTGGCGATGCTCCACAGTACCAGCATCGGGTCGAGGGAGACGGAGCTGAAGCTGTTGGCGGTCATGCCGATTTTGTTGCCCTCGGCGTCCACGGTGGTGATCACGGTGACGCCGGTGGCGAACTGGCCCAGGGCGTTGCGAAAGGCTTTAGAATCAGTTTGTTGCGCGCTCATGGTAACTCTCTTGTTAGCGTGTCTGCGTTACGACGAATTGGCAATCGGTATCGGTTTGCTTGATTCTATGTTCACAAAACCGGGGCCTTGTTTCTTACCCCAAACGGCCTAGTCCAATTGGAGGTGATCCGGAAAAAGCCTGATCCAGATCACCGGTTTTGCCCGTTACTGCATACCCACGCTGAAATCGTGGCCCCAGAAGCTGTTCACGGTGCTCTGGAAGGCGGAGTAGCGGGACCAGTCTTTCACGGCCATGCCGTCGGCGCCGAACTCCAGCATGAAGTTGGACGGCGTCATCATGTAGAAGCTCACCATGTGATCATTAGCGTGGCGGCCGAGGGTGCCGGTCAGCTTGACGCCGTGGGCTTTCATGCGGTCCATGGCGCGGCCCACTTCGTCAATCTTGTCGGCTTCCACCATGACGTGAACGCAGCCGGCCGGCATCGGGCTTTCGAAAATCGCCAGGCTGTGGTGGCGTTCATTGCAATGCATGAACCACAGGCGCTTTTCCGGTTCGTTGGGATCGGGGGTAAAGCGCACTTTCATCAGATCGGACAGGGCAAAGCCCATCACCTCGGTGTAGAACTTGGCGCACTTGTCGAAGGATGGCGCCGGCATGACCACATGGCCAAAACCCTGGTCGCCAGTGACGAAGGACTTGATGCCCACCGGGGAAGCGAAGGCAGCGAAATCCGATACCACGCCCCAGAACAGTTCGTGGCGGTTACCATCGGGATCACTGAAGCTCACCAGATCCTGCACCCGGCGCAGGGCGATCAGATCGGCGCTGGCGCGCTCGTAATTCACGCCGTGCTTTTCCAGGGTCTGCAGGGCGTCGGCAAAGGCGTCCGGGCCGGTCACTTCCCAGCCGCTGGCGCAGTAGTTGTCCTGGTCGGACTGGTTCACCACGATGCGGTAGGGGCGATCATCCATTTTCAGGTAGACGTTCTTGTCGCCGGGAGTTTGCAGTTTGGCGGTGACATCCATCATGCCCAGCACCTGGGTGCCATAGCTGGCCCAGCGGGAAGGATCGGTGCTGTTGACGACGATGTAGCCCAGGCTGTGCAGTTTCATGGTGCAGTTCCCTTGATTGTAGTTATTGCGATAAGCGTTATTGCGTAAGTGCAAGTTGTTTCAGTTCGGTTTTCAGTACCTTGCCGGAGGCATTCAGGGGCAGGGCGCTGACAAAGCGGACCTGGCGCGGCACCTTGAAATTGGCCATGTGCTCGCGGCACCAGGCGATGACACCGGCTTCCGTCAATTCGGCGCCGGCCTTGGGCACGATGAAGGCCATCGCCACTTCGCCCATGCGTTCTTCCGGCACGCCGATCACGGCACACATGGCGACACCGTCCATGCCCGCCATGATTTTTTCGATTTCCGCCGGGTAGCAGTTGAAACCGCCGGTAATGAACATGTCCTTGAGACGATCGGTGATGCGCAGGTTGCCCTGTTCGTCGAGCACACCGATGTCGCCGGTGTGGAGCCAGCCGTCGCTGTCGATGGTGTCGGCGGTAGCGGTGGGGTTTTCGAAATAGCCCTGCATGACGTTGAAGCCGCGTACCACGATCTCGCCCGGTTCACCGCTGGCGACCGGCTGCCCCTGAGGGTCGACGCAACGCAGTTCGATGTCGGGAATGGCGCGCCCCGAGGTGGTGGCAATGATTTCCGCGCTGTCGCTGGCCCGGCACATGGAGACCAGACCGCAGCTTTCGGTCAGGCCGTAGGCGGTAATCACTGTTTCAAAACCGAGTTTGGTTTTCATCTGGCGGATCATTTCCACCGGAATGGTGGCGGCGCCAGTAGTAGCCCGTTTCAGGGTGGAAATGTCGTACTTGTCGAGTTCCGGATGCGCCAGCAGTGACTGGAACAGGGTGGGTGGTCCCGGCATCACCGAGATGCGGTCCCGGGCGATGCGCTGCAGGATCTCGGTGGCGTTGAAGACCGCATGGGGCAGCAGGGTCACGCCTTTCAGCAGGCAAGCCAGAATGCCCGCCTTGTACCCGAAACTGTGGAAGAACGGGTTGATCACCAGATAGCGATCGCCGCGCTCCAGTCCCACGATGTCTGCGAAATAGGTAAAGGCGCGAAGATTTTGCTCGTGACTCGTCATCACGCCTTTGGGGTTGCCGGTGGTTCCGGACGTAAACAGGATGTCTGATGTGGCGTCGCCGCCGATGCTGGCCATGCGGGCGTCGATATCGGCCGCAGGGGTGTGCTGGCCTTGCTCAAGAAACTGTTCCCAGGACAGGGTGTTGGGTGCCCAGCGGGCAGCGGTGTCGCCGCGCAGCACCACCAGGGTCTGCAGATCCGGCAGGGATTCGCCCTGCAGCAGCGCCGGGTAATCCGCGTCCAGGAAATTGCCGATGGAAAACAGCAGCCGGGCGCGGCTCTGGAGCAGGATGTAGGCGGCTTCGCTGCCCTTGTAACGGGTGTTCAGGGTCACCAGCACGGCGCCGGCACACTGGGCGCCGATGGCGGCAATCACCCATTCCACGATATTGGGCGCCCACACGCCGATGCGGTCACCGGGCTGGATGCCTTGCTGCATCAGGGCGCCAGCCACCTGGCGGGCCTGGCGGGCGAATCCGGCAAAGCTGATGCGGGTACTGCCTTCTTCCAGAAACAGCTGATCGGCAAAGGCACTGGCAGCCCAGTCCACCAGCTGCGGAATGGTGTGCGCCGGCGGGTTGCCCGGTGCAGTTTGGCTAAGTGGTTGAGGCATTGTCGGCGTAACCCTGGTTGACCTGTTTTGGTGAATGCACAAGTGCTCGTTATGGTGGGAAAAGTTACTGGAAATCCAGTCTTTGCGTCCTAGTCCACTTGGACGATTTTGGCAGGGGGTGTTGTCACCATAATGCGGGAACATGATGGGAAGTACTGACCATCACACCAGTAGTGACCAGTAGAGAGTGACAACATGAATAAAGTGCAAACGGCACAACAGGCGATTGCCGGCATCCAGGATGGCATGACCATCGGGATTGGCGGCTGGGGCCCCCGGCGCAAACCGATGGCGCTGGTGCGCGAGTTGCTGCGTTCTGACGTGAAGGATCTCACCGTGGTGTCCTATGGCGGCGCCGATGTCGGCATGCTGTGCGCCGCCGGCAAGGTGAAGAAACTGGTGTTCGCCTTCGTGTCGCTGGACTTTATTCCCCTGGAACCGTATTTCCGCGAAGCCCGCCAGAACGGTGCGATCCAGGTGAGTGAAATCGATGAAGGCATGATGCTGCTGGGTTTGCGTGCGGCAGCCTGGGGCGTGCCGTTCATCCCCACCCGCATTGGGCTGGGTACCGATCTGGTGAAAGTGAACAGCGATCTGAAAATCATCGACTCACCCTATGACGACAAAGAATGGGTGGCGATGCCGGCGCTGAATCTGGATGTGGCACTGATCCATGCCGATCGCGCTGATGCGCGGGGTGTATGCCAGATCAAGGGCCCGGATATTTACATGGACGACTGGTTTGCCCGTGCGGCAAAGAAAACCATCGTCAGCTGCGATGAGCTCGTCGATACCGAATATTTCCATCAGGGCGACGAAGCCCGCTATGTGTTCTGGGAACGCTCCATGACCAGCGCGGTGGTGCACGTGCCCGGTGGCGCGCATCCGTCCTCCTGCAATCCGCTGTACGGCTACGATACAGCGCACTTCAACGAATATTGTGCGGCTGCCAAGGACGGTGGATTCGGCGCCTATTTCGAAAAATACATCGCCGGCAAGACCGAGGCAGACTATCAGGCGGCCGTTGGTGGCCTGGACAAGATCCGCAGCCTGCCGCTACCCGTGTACTGATAGCCCCGCAACGCATACAGGAACCTTGTAATGACAACTGCAGTGAAAGAATACAGCCTGGCCGAGTTGATGATCGTGGCGGCAGCGGAAGCGTTCCGCAACGACGGCGAAGTGCTGGCAACCGGTATTGGTCTGTTGCCCCGTCTGGCCGCCAGTCTGGCGATGAAAACCATCAATACCGATATGATGATGACGGATTCCGAAGCGTTTCTGCTGAGCGAACCGAATCCTGTCAGTGGTCGCAAATCCCACGCTGGCCAGAAGCAGGAAACCTGGATGGGCTTTTCCCGCATTTTCGATAACGTGTGGAGTGGCAAGCGTCATGCCATGGTAGGGCCGTCGCAGATCGACCGTTATGGCCAAAGCAATATTTCCGCGCTGGGCGGCACCTACGAAAAACCCAAGGCCCAGATGCTGGGTGCGCGGGGTTTTCCGGGCAATTCCATTTCCCATGCCAACTCGTTCTTTGTGCCGACCCACAACAAGCGCGTGTTTGTCGAAGGCGAATGCGATGTGGTGTGCTCCATCGGTTACAACCCGGCGCGCTTGCCCAGGGGCTATTCCCTGGATGAAGTCGACATCCGCATGGTGATCACCGATCTGTGCGTGATGGACTGGCAAGGCCCGCACCATATGCTGCAACTGCGCAGCCTGCACCCTGGCGTGACCGTGGAGCAGGTGCTGGAAAACACCGGTTTTGAAATCCACGTGCCGGCAGATGTGCCGGTAACCGCGGCGCCCACCCAGGCACAGATGGACATCATTGCCCAGCTGGACCCGCAGAACTGGCGCGCCAAACAACTGAAAGACAATCCGCCGGGGAATCGCGCATGAGCACTAAACCCCAAGTCCCCGTCCTGGAAGGCTGGTTCACCCTGGAAGAAAAGCCGCATCTGATTGGCACCCAGTGCACGAAATGCGGTACGTATTATTTTCCGCGCCAGTCCCTGTTCTGCAAGAATCCCGCCTGTGACGGCGAGCAGTTCGAAGAAGTGAAGTTGAGCCGCACCGGTAAAGTGTGGTCGTTCACGAATGCCTGCTATCAGCCGCCAGAACCCTACGTGGCCGCTGATCCGTTCGTGCCGTTCACCATCGCAGCGGTGGAGCTGGAGCAGGAAAAAATGATCGTGCTCGGTCAGGTGGTGGAAGGCGTCAACGTGTCCGATCTGAAAGCGGGCATGGAAATGGAACTGGTGCTGGCGCCGCTGTCGGAGGACGACAAAGAAGTGAAGCTGACCTGGAAATGGCAGCCGGTTGGCGCCGTTGATTCCAACACCAGAGGAGCGCAGTAATGAGTGGTGAAGTAGTAATCCTCGGCGTTGGCATGCACCCGTGGGGCAAGTGGGGCAAAAATTTTGTTGAGTACGGTGTAAAAGCTGCCCGCAATGCGCTGGCGGATGCCGGCGTGAAGTGGCAGGACATCGGTTTTGTGTCCGGCGCGGCCACCATGCGTTGCGGGTATCCCGGCTATGTGGCAGGCGCCACCTTTGCCCAGGCGCTGGGTTGGCAGGGTGCCGAAGTGAATACCAGTTACGCCGCCTGTGCCTCCGGTTCCCAGGCGCTGGCCGCTGCGCGCACGAAAATTCTGTCAGGTGCCTGCGATGTAGCGCTGGTGATCGGTGCCGACACGACACCCAAAGGTTTTCTGGCACCGCAAAAAGGCGAACGCCCTGATGATCCGGATTGGGTGCGTTTCCGTCTGGGTATCACCAATCCAACGTACTTTGCGCTGTATGCCCGTCGCCGTATGGAGATGTACGGGGATACCCAGGACGATTTCGCGCTGGTGAAAGTCAAGAATGCCAAACACGGGTTCACCAACCCGAATGCCCGCTACCGCAAGGAATTTTCTGCCGCTGATGTGGCTGCATCGGCAATGGTTGCTGATCCGCTGCGGCTGATGGATATCTGCGCCACCTCCGACGGTGGTGCCGCGATCATCATCTCCAGCCTGGAATACGCCAAGAAAATCGGCCGTGGTGATGCAGTGAAGATTGCCGCGATTTCCACGGTCACGCCCACGTTCGCGTCCGCCGTTATTGAAATGCCGGATCTGGCCACTGATTCTGCGGCGGCGATGCAGGCTCACAGTTTCCGTGCGGCGCTGCCGAAAAAAGCCTACGAAGAGGCCGGTATCAGCCCGCAGGACGTCAGCGTGGCAGAAGTGTATGACCTGTCCACCGCGCTGGAGCTGGACTGGATGGAAGATCTGCAATTATGCGAGCGCGGTGAAGCGGCACGCCTGGTGCGTGATGGCGTGACGTCCGTTGGCGGACGTCTGCCGATCAACCCTTCCGGTGGTCTGGCCTGTTTTGGTGAAGCCGTTCCCGCCCAGGCCCTGGCGCAGGTGTGTGAACTGACCTGGCAATTGCGCGGACAGGCCGGTGCCCGTCAGGTGGAAAATGCCAAGGTCGGCATCACCGCGAATCAGGGCCTGTTCGGCCACGGTTCGTCCGTGATCCTCAAGCGCTGACGGGTGATGGCATGAGTGCACCGCAACTGAAAACACGCCTCACGGATCTGCTGGGTTGCCAGTACCCGATTATCCAGACTGCCATGGGCTGGGTGGCTGATCCGAATCTGGTGGCGGCCACCTGCAATGCCGGCGGCTTTGGCTTTCTGGCCGGCGCGGTGATGACGCCGGCGGAAGTGCAGGCCGGCATCCGTGCCATCAAGGCCAAAACCGACAAGCCCTTTGGTGTGAACTTCCACATGTACACGCCGGGCGCGAAAGAGATCATCGATATCTGCATCGCGGAAAAAGTGAAAGCAGTGAGTTACAGCCGTTCGCCGGCGAAAGAGATGATCAGCAAACTGAAAAACGCCGGCATCGTTTGCATTCCCACTGTGGGTGCGCTCAAGCATGCGGTCAAGGCAGTGGAAATGGGTGCCGACGCGGTGGTGGTGCAGGGTGGTGAAGGCGGCGGTCATACCGGCGCGGTGTCCAGCAATATTCTGCTGCCCCAGGTGGTGGATGCGTTGCAGGTACCCGTTGTTGCCGCGGGTGGCTTCAAGGATGGTCGTGGCCTGATTGCGGCGCTGGCCTATGGTGCCGAAGGCATCGCCATGGGCACCCGATTCCTGATGACCCAGGAGTGTCCGGTTCCCGCCGAAACCAAGGCGCGCTACGTCAAGGCCGGTACCGAGGAAATCATTGTCAGCACCAAGCTCGATGGCATGCCGCAGCGCATGATCCGCAACGAATGTCTGTCCCAGATCGAACAGGCCTCTTCCCTGCGCATGTTGTTACTCGCGGTCAAGAGCGGTTTGTGGATGACGAAAGTCACCGGCGGCTCATTGTTCTCGATGCTGCTCAACGGCTGGAAGATGAAACAGTCCAACGGCATGACTTTCGCGCAGACCCTGATGGCGGCCAATGCGCCGATCCTGATCCAGGAAGCCATGGTAAAAGGTCATCCCACTCAGGGCATTCTGCCCAGCGGACAGATCGCCGGTGCGATCAAGGATCTGCCCAAAGTGGCTGACCTGATCGCCAGCATCGTCAATGAAGCGGATGCCACCCTGCAGCGGTTGCAGCGCCCTGCCGGTAGTGCCCAGACAACAACAAAACACGCTGTCGAAATCTGAAAATTTATTGAGTGAAAGGACTTTGAGCATGGCCTTTGAAACCCTGATCGAAAACGGCATCGCGGAACTGGTGTTCTGCAAACCGCCGGTGAATGCCTTCAGCAGTACGGAATGGTTCGCCATTGCCCGCCGCATCGAAGAGTTGGGTGTTGATCCTGACGTGCGGGTGATCGTGATCCGCGCCGAAGGCAAAGGCTTTTGCGCCGGTGTCGATATCAAGGAGTTGGCGGCAGACGCCAACAAGATCGTACCGGTGAACAAGGGCAACTACGACACCTTCAAGGCCATTCACCGTAATCCCAAGCCGGTGATTGTCGCCCTGCACGGTTTTGTGCTGGGCGGCGGTATCGGTATCGCTGGCGCAGCAGACATCATCGTGGCATCCGAGTGTGCGCGTTTTGGCGTGCCGGAAGTGGATCGTGGTGCCATGGGTGGCGGCGCGCATCTGCAGCGTATGTTCCCGGTGCAGAAGGTCCGCTTCATGTACTACACCGGTGAATTCATTGACGCGCAGGAAGCGTATCGCCTGGGCGCAGTGGAGCGCGTCGTGCCGAAAGACCAGCTGCGTGATGCGGCACTGGGTATCGCCGCCAAGATCGCCGAAAAGAGTTCGCCCATGATCCAGCTGGCCAAAGAAGCCCTGACCGGCATCGAAGACGGCAACCTCGAAGACAAGTACCGCTGGGAGCAGGGTTTTACGCTGCAGGCCTATCGCGAAAAAGATTCCCAGGAAGCCCGTGACGCCTTCGTGCAGAAGCGTGACGCGCAGTTTGATGACAAGAAAGGTAACGCGTGATGGATCTGAATTACACGCAGGAACAGATCGCTTTCCGCAAGGAAGTGCGGCAATGGCTGGCCGACAATGTGCCCGCGAAGCCGTTACAGTCGTTCGATACAGCAGAAGGGTTTGAACAGCACCGGGAATGGGAAAAGACCCTGGCCAAAGGCAACTGGGGCATGGTGACCTGGCCCAAGGAATACGGTGGCCGTGGTTGCAACCTGATTGAATGGCTGATTTTTGAAGAAGAGTATTACCGCGCCCAGGCGCCGCTGCGGGTGAACCAGAATGGTATCTTCCTGCTCGGCCCCACGCTGATGGAATACGGTACGCCGGAACAGAAGGCGCGTTTCATTTCCAAAATGGCCAGTGGCGAGGAAATGTGGGCGCAGGGCTGGTCCGAACCCGGCGCCGGTTCCGATCTGGCAGCGATCCGTTCCAAAGCCATTCGTGATGGTGATGAGTACGTCATCAATGGCCAGAAAGTCTGGTCCACCCGTGCGGTGTTTGCCGACTGGGTATTCTGTATTTTCCGTACGGATCCGGCGTCAGAAAAACACAATGGCCTGTCGTTCATTTTCGTACCGCTCGATGCCCCCGGGGTAACCGTGCGACCAATTCCACAACTGAACGGTCTGCCAGGATTTGCCGAAATCTTTTTCGATGACGTGCGCGTGCCGGTGTTCAACCGCTTGGGCGAAGAAGGTCAGGGCTGGCACATCGCCATGTCCACTGCCGGTTTCGAGCGAGGCCTGATGCTGCGCAGTCCGGCCCGGTTCCAGGAAACAGCGAAACGTCTGGTAGCCCTGTACCGCGAACATGCCAACGATATCCTGGATCTGTCGATCGAGGATGCGGTGGTGAAATGTTTCATGGATGCCGAAGCCTATGCGCTGTCCACCTACCAGACGGCGTCACGTCTGATGAATGGCGGCAAGATTGGCGCGGAATCCTCGGTAAACAAGATTTTCTGGTCGGAGCTGGATCAGAAGATGCACGAAACGGCGCTGAGCATCCTGGCCAATCGCGCGGAACTGTTGCCGGAAGCCTCCGCCGCCGGTGATGTGGGTCAGTGGCTCGACGGCTTCCTGTTCGCCCAGTCCGGCCCGATTTATGCGGGTACCAACGAAATTCAACGCAACATCATTGCCGAGCGTATGCTGGGCATGCCGCGCAAATAGGGGCTGACCATGGACTTTACCTTTAGCGAAGATCAGTTGCTGTTTTGCGACAACGTCAAAAAATTTCTGCACAACGAAGTGACCGCTGACAGCATTCGCGCGTCGTGGGAAACCGATACCGGTCGCAGCGATCAGCTGTGGCAACAACTGGTGGAACTGGGCCTGACCGCCATGCTGGTGCCGGAGCAGTTCGGTGGCCTGGGCATGAATGAACTCGACTTCGTGCTGCTGGCGCAAACCTGCGGTGAAGTGGCGCTACCTGAGCCGCTGGTGGAAACCGCGCTGGTGGCCACGCCGCTGCTGGCAGCGCTGGCGGGCCAGGATTCCCGCTGTGCCAATCTGCTGGAAAAAATTGCCGCCGGCGAACGCAAGGCCGCGGTAGGGCATGCGGCCAATCATCTGGTGAGTGATGCCCATATTGCCGATTATCTGTTGCTGCCCAGCGGCAACCAGATTCATCTGGTGTCGAAGGATGATGTCAAACTGACGGCCCAGCCCAGTGTCGATCCCTCCCGCCGTCTTTTCAGTGTGGACTGGAAAGTATCGGAAGAAACCTGCATCACCAACGGCGTCGAAGGCGTAGGCCTGCTGGCGGCCACGCTGAATCGTGGCGCATTGGGTGCCGCAGCACAATTGCTGGGTCTGGCCGAAGCGATGGTGAGCATGACGGTGAAATACACGGCCGACCGTCACCAGTTCGGCAAGCCGATCGGTTCCTATCAGGCGCTGAAACATCATATGGCTAACTGTGCAGTGAAGACCGAGTTTGCCAAGCCGGTGCTGTACCGCGCTGCGTACACGGTAAGCCAGCGTCCGCTGCATGCCGACTTCGCAGTATCCCACGCCAAGGTGTCTGCCGGTGAAGCGGCGCTGCTGGCGGCGAAAAACAGCATCCAGTCCCACGGTGCAATGGGTTACACCTGGGAATGCGATCTGCACATCTGGATGAAGCGGGCCTGGGCGCTGGACAAGTTCTGGGGCCATGCCGGATTCCATAAAAATCGTTTGCACCAGTGGCTGATGAATCCCAATGCCAAGATTGGTGCCGATAAAACGTTTGGCGAGCAAGTGGCGTAAGTCGCGGGCTTTTTGCAGTAATCAACGCTACAGAGACTGAATCATGGCACAAGCCTATATCGTAGATGCGATCCGTTCGCCCACTGGCCGCCGTAAGGGCGGTTTGTCAAAAGTACACGGCGCCGATCTGGGCGCCCATGTGCTCAAACATATTGTCGAGCGCAATGGTATTCCCGACAACGAATACGACGACGTGATCTTCGGCTGCGTCGACACCATCGGCCCCCTGGCGGGCGACATTGCCCGTACCTGCTGGCTGGCCGCCGGTCTGAGCGATGAAGTGCCGGGCACCACGGTAGATCGTCAGTGCGGTTCCTCCCAGCAGGCGGTACATTTTGCTGCCCAGGCCATCATGTCCGGCACCATGGACGTGGTCGTTGCGGGTGGCGTGCAGACCATGACCCAGATTCCGATTTCTTCCGCCATGATGTGCGCGGAGCCGCTGGGCTTCAAAGACCCGTTCACCGGTTCCACCGGCTGGGTGGAGCGTTACGGTGACATTCCGCCGACCCAGTTCAAGTCGGCGCAGATGATTGCGGACAAATGGGGCTTGAGCCGTCGCGATCTGGAAGTCTATTCACTGGAATCCCATGCTCGCGCCCTCAATGCCATCAAGGAAGGCCGCTTCAATCGGGAAATCATTCCGCTCGCCGGCGTGGAGGTGGATGAAACGCCACGTCAGTCCACCCTGGAAAAAATGGCGGAGCTGGAATTCCTGTTTGGCTGTGACAAGGTGACTGCGGCAGTGTCGTCGCAAACCTGTGACGCATCTTCCGCGATGCTGATTGTTTCCGAAGCCGCGCTGAAGCGTTACAACCTGACGCCCCGCGCCCGTATTCATCACATGTCCGTGCGTGCCGCCGATCCGATCTGGATGCTGACTGCGCCGATCAACGCTACCCGTTATGCGTTGAAAAAGGCCGGCATGACCATGAACGATATCGATCTGGTGGAAATCAACGAAGCGTTTGCGTCGGTCGCAATGGCGTGGCTGAAAGAACTGGATTACGACCACGCCAAGACCAACGTCAATGGCGGCGCGATTGCACTGGGTCACCCGCTGGGTGCCACTGGAACCAAGTTGATGACCACATTGCTGCACGAACTGGAGCGCACTGGCGGCCGTTTCGGTTTGCAGACCATGTGTGAAGGCGGCGGTCAGGCCAACGTGACCATTATCGAGCGACTGTAATAACGGAGCGGATTATCGGCCATCCGGGATTTCAGTTCCGGACACGCCGTAAACCCATCCATGGGGGCTGCACAGCGACATCCATGTCGCTGAGCGTCCGGAACTGAAATCCCGGACACCCGATAATCTTCCAGGATTCGAGGAACAGAGAAATGAGCGGTATTTGCGAAGGACGAGTAGTCATCATTACCGGCGCAGGCGGTGGCCTGGGCGCAGCGTACGCCAAGGCTTTCGCGGCAGAAGGTGCCAAGGTCGTGGTCAACGACATCAATGCAGCAGCGGCGCAAACCACCGTTGATGCCATCAAGGCGGCTGGCGGTGAAGCCATCGTCAACACCTCGAATATCACCGACTACGCCGATTCCCAAAATGCGGTAAAGCAGGCAGTGGACACCTTTGGTGATCTGCATGTGGTAGTAAACAATGCCGGCATCTGCCGCGACAAGATGTTTGCCTCCATGACCGAAGCCGATTGGGATGCGGTGATTGCCGTGCACCTGAAAGGCCATTTCTGCATCAGCAGCCACGCCGTGCATTACTGGCGCGACCAGTCCAAGGCGGGCAAGAAAGTCGACGCGCGCATCATCAACACGTCTTCCGGTGCGGGCCTGAACGGATCAGTGGGCCAGTCCAATTATGCTGCGGCAAAAGGTGGCATCGCGTCGCTGACATTGAATCAGGCGGCCGAGCTGCGCCGCTATGGCATCACCGCGAATAGCCTCGCGCCTGCTGCACGCACCGGCATGACCGAAGACGTGTTTGCCGACATGATGAAAAAGCCCGAAGGCGGATTTGATTTCTATGATCCTGCCAACGTCGCGCCGCTGGTGGTCTGGCTGGGCAGTGCGGAATCTGCTGCAGTGACCGGCCGCGTATTCGAAGTGCAGGGCGGCAAGATTTCGATTGCCGATGGCTGGCGTACCACTGAAGGTGTCGACAAGGGCGCCCGTTGGGAACCGAAAGAAATTGCGGGTGCTATGGATGTACTGCTGAGCAAGGAAGTGCCAGCACAAAAAGTTTACGGCGCCTGAAACGCCGGGTCAGTTTGTCGGGGCAACTGTTTTACCACCCCTTTCACTGGTTGCCTCCGACTTTTTTATTGAAGCAGGGCTGTTATGGAATTCCGATTTACCGATGAACAGCTGATGATCCGCGATACTGCCCAGCAGTTTCTCGCGGAAGTGTCTACCAGCGAAGCCATTCGCACGGCGATGGCCAGCGAACACGGCTATGACGCGCAGCTGTGGCAACAGATCTGTCAGGATCTGGTATGGCCGGCGCTGCATATCCCCGAGCAGTACGAAGGCATGGGGCTGGGCTACGTCGAACTGGTAGCCATGGTTGAACAGATGGGCCGTTACCTGTTGTGCTCACCGTTTTTTGCTACCGTGTGTCTGGGTGTGAATAGCCTGCTGGTGGCGGGTACCGACGCACAGAAAGCGCGCTGGTTGCCGCAGCTTGCCGCCGGCAAAACCGCGACGCTGGCCTGGTGTGACGGCCGTGCCGCCGAGCGTGGCGGATGCTGGGATGCGAACGCAATTGGCGCCACTGCGACGGCAACCGGGAACGATTTCATTCTGGACGGCGAATACCGCTACGTTGTCGATGGCGCGTCCGCCGACGTGTTGATCCTGGCAGCGCGCCTCGCCGGTTCAACCGGTTCGCAAGGTGTCAGTCTGTTTGTGGTGCCAGCTGATACGGCAGGCATCACCCGTGACCTGTTACCCGCGCTGGATCAGACCCGCCGGCAGGCCGCACTGCGGTTGGACAAGGTGCGCGTGTCAGCGGATACGTTGATGGCACAGCCGGGACAGGCTGCTGCAGCGTTGCAGACGATCCTTGATCTGGCCACTGTCGCACTGGCAGCGGAACAGATGGGCGGTGCCCAGCAATGTCTGGACATGGCGGTTGCCTACACCAAGGAACGTAGCCAGTTCGGTCGCAGCATTGCCAGTTTTCAGGCGATCAAGCACAAGGCGGCTGACATGATGCTGCGGGCGGAAGTCGCGCGCTCGGGTGTCTATTACGCTGCCTGCGTAGCACAGGAAGCGCTCGAAGGCGGCCCCTTGGCCACCGAGCTGGCTGAAGCGGCCAGCATCGCCAAATCCTATTGTTCCGATGCCTATTTCAAAAATGCCGGCGAGTGTCTGCAGATGCATGGCGGCGTCGGTTTTACCTGGGAATATGATGTCCACCTGCATTTCAAACGCGCCAAGGCATCCGAACATTTCCTTGGCACTGGCGCTTACCATCGCGAGCGTCTGGCGCAACACTTGTTGGATCAGGAGGCTGCAGAATGAAACTGAGTTTTAGCCCCGCTGATGAACAGTTCCGCCAGGAAGTTGCGCAGTGGCTGAATGAAAACCTGCGCGGCGAATTCGAAAAAATCCGTTTTCGTGGCGGCCCCGGCGATGAACACATGTTCCAGCATGAAAGGGAACAGTGGGAAAAAGTCCTGGCGGCCGGGGGCTGGACCTGTGTCGGCTGGCCAAAGGAATACGGTGGCCGTGGCTGCAGTATCGAACAGCAGGTGATCTTCTTCGAAGAATATGCCCGCGCCGGTGGGCCCGGTCGTGTGGGTCATATCGGCGAGGGCCTGGCGGGCCCCACCATCATCGCGTTTGGTACCGAGGCGCAGAAACAGAAATACCTGCCAGGTATTGTCGCCGGCACAGATCTGTGGTGTCAGGGTTATTCCGAACCGGGTGCCGG
The DNA here is from genome assembly GCA_041395845.1 of Gammaproteobacteria bacterium. Lineage (GTDB taxonomy): Bacteria > Pseudomonadota > Gammaproteobacteria > Pseudomonadales > Ketobacteraceae > Ch67. The sequence goes on along the minus strand of JAWKZS010000001.1, from coordinate 283,960 downwards.
ATCGGATCTGGCCAATGTCAAAACCAAAGCCCGATTCGACAGCGAAAAGAACAAGTGGATTCTCAACGGCCAGAAAGTCTGGACATCGCTGGCCCACGAAGCCCATTACTGTTTCGTGATTGCCCGCACCGATCCGGCGTCCAGTGGCCACAAGGGGCTGGGTTTCTTTCTGGTGAAGATGGATCAACCCGGTGTCACCGTACGACCGATCCAGCAGATCACCGGCACCAGTGAATTCAACGAAGTGTTTTTCGATGATGCGGAATGCGACGCGGATGATATCGTCGGCGCACCGGGTGAAGGCTGGAAAGTCGCCATGGGTCTGCTGGGCTTCGAGCGTGGAGTATCCACGCTGGGGCAGCAGATGCAGTTCCAGAACGAACTGGACGACGTCATTGCTCTGGCCAGGCGCAACGGTGCGGCTACTGATCCGGTGATTCGCCAGCGCATTGCCAAAGCCCACACCGAACTGAAAATCATGCGCTACAACTCGCTGCGCATGTTGTCGGGGCAGTCCGGCAGTGATGGGTCGCTGCAGAAAGAAGCACTGATCTACAAACTGTACTGGGCCACCTGGCATCGTGAGTTAGGTGAACTGGCGATTGATGTGCTGGGCGCCGAAGGCCAGATACTCGAAGCTGCACCGTATCAGTTGAGCCGGTTGCAGTCGATGTACCTGTTTGTCCGCAGCGATACCATTTACGGCGGCACCAATCAGATTCAACGCAACATTATTGCCGAACGCGGTCTGGGCATGCCAAAGGAACCGCGCGGCTAGCAGATTGATCACACGGGATGGGAAGGCTGAATCTGGACACGCCGTAAACCCATCCATGGGGGCTGCACAGCGACATCCCTGTCGCTGAGCGTCCATCTTCAGCCTTCCCATCCCGTGCCATCAATCGCTCTTACCTGAGGAAGCGAAATGAACATCCACAATCCAACGTACGTCCCCGGACACGGTTTACTCAAAGGCAAATCGGTACTGATCACCGCCGCTGCAGGCGCGGGCATCGGTTTTGCCGCCGCCAAAAAATGCGTGGAAGAAGGTTGCCGCGGCATCGTCATCAGTGACGTGCATGAAGGCCGCCTGGAACAGTCGGTGCAGAAGCTGAAAGAAGAAACCGGACTGGATCAGGTGTATGGCCTGCGCTGCAACGTTGCGGTGGAAGCGGACGTGCAGGCGCTGATCGATTTTGCCGAGGACAAACTGCAGGGCGTTGATGTGCTGATCAACAACGCCGGACTCGGTACCAGCAAACACCTGATCGATATGGAAGATGACGAATGGAATAAAGTCATCGATGTCACTCTGAACGGCACCATGCGCATGACCCGTTACATGTTGCGGCAGATGAAAGCCCGCGGTAATGGCGGCGTCATCGTCAACAATGCCTCGGTGCTGGGCTGGCGTGCGCAGAAAGAACAGGCCCATTACGCGGCCGCCAAGGCCGGTGTGATGGCGCTGACCCGCTGCGCTGCGCTGGAAGCCGCCGAGTTCGGCGTACGCATCAACGCAGTGTCGCCGTCCCTCGCCGTGCATCCCATGCTGAAGAAATCTGCGCCGGAAGAACTGCTGCGGGAACTGGAAAGCCGCGAAGCCTACGGTCGTGGTGCCGAAGTCTGGGAGATCGCCAATATCATGGTGTTCCTGGCGTCGGATTATTCCAGCTACCTGACCGGTGAAATCATTTCCTGCTCCAGCCAGCGCGCGTGAGGACTGCCATGCCACGAGTATTCAAAACCCCGTTTGAACTGGAAGCCGCCGTCGGTGAGCGCCTGGGCGAAAGCCAGTGGCTCACCATCGAGCAGGAGCGTATCAACCTGTTTGCCGATGCCACCGGTGATCACCAGTGGATTCATGTGGACCCGGAAAAAGCCAAAGATGGCCCGTTTGGTGCCACCATCGCCCACGGCTATCTGACGCTGTCACTGGTGAACATGTTCCTGCCCGAAATCATCGATGTGCAGGGTATCAGCATGGGTGTGAATTATGGTGCCGATAAACTGCGCTTTCCGTCGCCGGTAAAAGTCGGTTCGCGGGTACGCGGTGTCGGCGAACTGGTTGCCGTGGAAAATGTAAAAGGCGGTGTGCAATCGACTGTGCGTGTCACCGTTGAAATCGAAGGCAGTGATCGTCCCGCCTGTGTGGTGGATACGATCTCCCGCTATTTTCCGGCTCAATAAAAAAGCCTAGCGTTCAGCAGGTGCTTGTGCACTTCTGGACGCTCAACGACAGGGATGTCGTTGTGCAGCCCCCATGGATGGGTTAACGGCGTGTCCAGAAGTGCACAAGCACCTGCTGAACACGACAGCATTTACATAACAGGAATATCGTCATGCGCGAAGCCGTCATCGTTTCCACCGCCCGCACTGCGCTGGGCAAATCATTTCGTGGTGCCTTCAACGACACCGAAGCACCGGCCCTGGGTGGTCATGTCGTGCGAGCAGTTGTCGCCAATGCCGGCATCGATCCCGCGCTGGTAGAAGATTGCATTTTCGGTGCAGCCGCCCAGCAGGGCACCCAGGCTTACAATCTGGGGCGTCTGTGCGCAGTGGCTGGCGGCTTGCCTGACACCACCGCAGGCATGGCCATCGAGCGTCAGTGCTCATCCGGCCTGATGTCCATCGCCACCGCCGCCAAAAGCATTATCTGTAACGAGTATGATGTGGCGGTGGCTGGTGGCGTTGAGTCTATTTCTCTTACCCAGAACAAGCACAAAAACAGCTACCGCAATGTGTCGAAGACGGTGACGGCGATCGATCCCACGGCCTACATCCCGATGATCGAAACCGCCGAGATCGTGGCGGAGCGTTACAACATTTCCCGCGACGTGCAGGATCTGTATTCCCTGCAAAGCCAGCAGCGTACCTACGCCGCACAGCAGGCTGGTGTGTTCGACGGTGAAATCGTGCCGATGACAGTGCAGAAAGCCATCTTCAACAAGGAAACCAACGAAACCACCTACCAGACTGTCACCATCAGTCAGGACGAGTGCAATCGCGGTGACACCACGCTGGAAGGTCTTCAGAAACTCGAACCAGTCTGGAAGGATGGCCAGTGGGTGAAGCAGGGCAAATTCATCACTGCCGGCAATGCATCACAGCTGTCTGATGGCGCCGCTGCATCCCTGTTGATGGACAGCAAGCTGGCAGCAAAGCTCGGCCTCAATCCGCTTGGCGCCTATCGTGGCATGGCGGTTGCCGGCTGCAAGGCGGATGAAATGGGCATCGGTCCGGTGTTCGCGGTGCCAAAGCTGCTCAAGCGTCATGGCCTGAAAGTGGATGACATCGGTCTGTGGGAATTGAACGAAGCCTTTGCCTGTCAGGTGATTTATTGTCGCGATCAGTTGGGTATCGATAACGACAAGCTGAACGTCAACGGCGGCGCGATTGCCATCGGCCATCCCTTTGGCATGAGTGGCGCCCGCATGGTGGGTCATGCCCTGCTGGAAGGCAAACGTCGTGGCGTGAAATACGTGGTTATTACCATGTGTATCGGTGGCGGCATGGGTGCAGCCGGCCTGTTCGAAGTATTCTGAATACGACGAAAAGCGAAAAGTAAACGCAGTCATCAACGGCAGACGGTGCACACGCTGTCTGCCGTTTTCAATTTATCTTTGCAGGAATAACGGTGATGGAACGCCTGTCCGGGCTCGATGCCTCTTTTCTCTATCTTGAAACGCCCACCATGCAGATGCATGTGGCCTTTGTGATCATCTGCGATACTCGCAGCAATCCCGATGGTTACCGCTTTTCAGCGCTCGCTGAACGCATTGAATCCCGCGTCAACCGGGAACCAGCCTTCAGGCGCAAACTGGTGCAGGTGCCGTTCAATCTGAATCATCCCCTGTGGATCGAAGACGGTGAGTTTTCGATTCTCAATCATCTGCGTCAGTACACCCTGCAGCCGCCGGGCTCAATGGCACAACTGGGACACCTGATCGGCGACATCATGGAAAAGCCGCTGGATCGGCGTTACCCGTTATGGGAAGCCTGGGTGGTGGAAGGGCTGGAAGAGCAGCGTGTGGCGATGGTGATCAAGGTGCATCATGCGGCGGTGGATGGCGTGTCTGGTACGGCGCTGCTGCGTCACCTGTTTGATGAAGTGGCTGAGGTGCGCGAGCGCAAATGGGCGCCGCCAGCACAGGTGGAAGCGGTACCCGGTGATGCCGAACTGGTGTTTCATGCGCTGCGTTCCCGGGTCAAAACCACGGCTCGCCTGGTGAATCTGGTCAAGGAAACCTATTCTGGGGTGCGTTCCTTTGTGGGACGCCATCGCGGCGAACATGAAGCCACCGCGTCGTTGCCGTTGACCGCGCCACGTACCCGCTTCAATCATCGTATTGGCAAGCATCGTGATGTGGCGTTTGCACACTTGCCGCTGAATGAAATCAAGGCCATCAAGGATGCCACTGGCGCTACGGTGAATGATGTGGTGCTGACGATCTGCGGGGGCGTGCTGCGTCGCTACCTGCAGCTGCATGGCGACTTGCCGGAAAAATCCCTGATCAGCATGGTGCCGATCTCGGTGCGCAGTCGCGATCAGATGCAGCAGGTGAACAATCAGGTGTCCGGCATGTGGGCGTGCATCGGCACCCATATCGAAGATCCGCTGGAACGGCTGCGTCTCATCCACGAGGATACCGTTTACGCCAAGCAGGATATCGATGCCATCGGTGCCACCATTCTGCGGGATTGGGCCGAATTCAATACACCGGGTGCATTCAATTTGGCCGTGCGCCTTTACGCGTCACTGGGACTGGTGGAACGCATGGCGCCGGTCCACAACACCATCATTTCCAACGTGCCGGGGCCGCAGCATCCGCTGTATCTGGCAGGCAACCGCATCGAAGCCATGTACCCGCTGGGTCCGGTAATGGAAGGTGTGGGGGTCAACATCTCCCTCGCCAGCTATCTGAACTGCGTGGGCTTTGCGATACACGTGGACCAGGATCAGGTACCGGATGTGGACGTACTGGCGGGACTGTTCGAGCCGGCGTTTGCCGAACTGAAAGCAGCGGTGGTGGAAAAGGCCGGTGCAGCCAAAGCATCCGCTGCGACACTGGAGTAGTCTGCCAATAGCAGATTACTCCAGCGTGCGCTCGCTCAACCCTGTTTGAGCGAGCGTTTGAATCCCCACTGCAGCGGCTTGTGCACACCGCGGGGAAACAGACGCTTCAGCCAGTCACCCAGGAACGAATCCCAGCCGATGCGAATCTGCATCTGGTTTTTCTTCACCGCTCTCACGACCTTGGCTGCCAGTTTCTCCGGTGGCATGCCGAACCGCTCCATCAGGCCGGCCAGCTTTTCCGTGGACTGCTGATTGGTGCCGGATTTACCGGCGGCCGAACGCAGGATGTTGGTGCGGATAGTGCCAGGATGAATGCTGGTGACACCAATATTGTGTACCGCCAGTTCCGCGCGCAACGATTCGCTGAGTGATTTCACCGCGGCTTTCGACAGGCAGTAGCTGGTCTGGTTGGGCATACCCATGAAGCCGGCCAGACTCGAGGTGTTGATGATGTGGGATTCCGCCTGCTTTTTCAGATAGGGCAGGAAGAAATAGCAGCCATACAGCACGCCATACAGATTGATATTGATGACGAAATCGAGATCCTGCAGCGTGCTGTCTTCGAAACTCTTGTTGATGGTGACGCCGGCATTGTTGAACAGCAGGTGGATGGCGCCGTGGGCCTGCTCGATTTCGGCGGGCAATGCCTCCATGCGGGCGCGATCGGAAACGCTGGCAATGTGAGTAGTGACCTTGCGCTGGTATTGATGCAGCAGCAGTACCGTGTCTTCCAGGCCTTTTTCACTGATGTCCACCAGGGCCAGGTGGCAGCCTTCGGCGGCAAAGGCTCTGGCCAGCGCGCGGCCGATACCGCTGCCGGCGCCAGTGATGACCGCCACCTTGTTGTTCAGGTCTTGCATGTGTGATTCCCTCAAGTCAATCGCAAAAGCCAGCGCGGTGATTACACCGGCTGGGTAACAATCTTTTTATCGCTGGTCACTTTGACCGGTTGGGCAAACTGCTCACCGAAGTGCGTGCAATGGATGCCGTCAGCATGTTCGATGGTGGCCACACATTCATTGCAGTGCATGCAGCGGCTTTGATAGTTTCGTTGCTGGGCTGCAAGGCGTGGCAGATCCGGGTCACTTAACAGAGTGCGGCCCAGCTGGATGAAATCAAATCCCTGCTGCATGAGCGTGGCGAAGCTGGCATTGGTGCTGGCGCCGCCGATATAGATCATGTTGCACTGCACGCGCTCGCGGATGCGCTTGGCCTGTTCCAGAAAATACAGTTCTTCGTAGGGGTAGTTCTTGAACATCACTGGGCCGGCCAGCAGGATCATCGCTTTCATCAGCGGATTCTGTTCGGCCTTTAGCAGCGGGCGAAAAATATTGCCGCCCCGGAACATGATCATGGGATTCATGGTGCTGGTGCCGCCGCTGGTGATGATGCCGTCGATGCCACCCTTGTCCAGCAGTTCGCTGATGACGATGGCATCGCCATAATCCAGGCCGCCGCGCACGCCTTCGGTCAAACTGATCTTGCCGATGACGGGATAGCTGTCGCCTACGGCCTTGCGCACCGCGTCGAGCACCATCAGCGGCACTCGCATGCGATTGTGCAGGCTGCCGCCGTACTGGTCGGTGCGCCTGTTGGTTTTCGGACTGATGAACTGGCACAGACCGTAGCCGTGACCGAAATGGATTTCCAGCGCATCGAAGCCGACGGACTTCATGAACACCGCAGCGTCGTGATAGTGCTGCACCATGGCGCGAATATCCGCTTCGGTCATCGCATCGCAGAACACCATGCCCTGGGCCACGCCCAGCATGTTGATGCCAAAGCTGGGGCCGAGGGGCCGTTTGCGCTGCAGTTCGCGGTTTTTCGAAAAGCCGCCGCCGTGCCCCATCTGGCCGGACACCTTGCAGTCCAGCGCGTGCACCGCATCGATCAGATCCGTCAGTGGCTGGCGGATGCCTTCGTGCATGTACATCATGTTTTCATTGAGGCGACCATCGGCTTCCACCGCACAGTAACCAATGGTGGTCATCGCGACACCGCCGGCGGCAATACGGGTATGAAAATCCTTCAGCCGTGCCGAGGGCTGGCCGCCGCGGGTCATGCCTTCGAACGTGCCTGCCTTGATAAAGCGGTTTTTCAGCGTCAGCCCGTTGAGGCGGGCCGGTGCAAAACAGTTATCCAGCAGGGTGTTCATAAGGAACCTCGTTATTTTTGTTGTTTGTTGGCGTCGATGCGCAACGCCAGGCTGTCCAGAATCAGTTCGAGTTCGTTAATGAAGGCGCTGCGGCTGTCCTGCATGTCTTCGAGCATCGCCATGCCACACATCACCAGCCAGGGATAATCGACGACGGATACATTGCCGTTGCTCAACTCTGCCGGATCGGGCACTTTGCCTGCTTTCAGATCCGACCAGATGGACGGAAACACCCGCTCGATACCCTGCTGACGGATCGGCACCAGAATATTGCTGCCGGTGGCCAGTTCCGACATGGCCGCGTGTGCCGTCAGCGCCTGTTTTGGTGTCAGGCCGGCATTGATCAGCACCTTGAGCACTTCGTTCTGCCAGTTCAGCACTGCTGGCCCAAAGCCGGTGGCATGGCTCATGTACAGCACCATACCCGGTGCTTCGTAATAGGTGTCCCACATGCGCAGAAACGATTCGCGAATCCAGGTGCGCCAGTCGCTCGCATCCAGTTCATGGGGAACCAGTTTGCTTTCTTCCATCTGCAGATCGATAACCGCAGCGGTGAGTTCATCCTTGTCACTGAAATATTTGTAGATGGCCATCGGCGTAACTTTCAGCTTGGTGGCCAGTTTGCGCATGCTGAGCGCGTTGAGCGGTTCTTTCTTGGCAAGCTGAAAGGCTGCCTTGACGATCTTTTCCCGCGACAGGCTGGCGGGACGATTGGATGCACGTGCGGTCGAAGTCATGGAATCACTGCTAATCAGGTTGCAAACGAAAAAGGGTTACGACAATCACTTCAAAGGGTTTTCTTGTCGTCCTTCGGTGCGCCTTTCTGGCAGCCAATACCGGCGATGGCGTAACTCACCAGCGCCTTGAAATTCAGATCGCGATCCAGATCCTTCTGGCTCAGGTTGACTGCACTCAGGGTCGGCAACCGCTCGGGCTGGCTGTCCAGATTCTGGAACAGACGCGCGTAATAGGGTGCGTAACCGGCGCGGGCTTCCTCGATGGTCTGCAGCTCCTGCTGCACGTATCCGGTGATGGTGGTGATCAGGAAACTGTGGGCCATCAATGCGGCGCGCGGTTCAAAACCGAAACTCACCAGGATGCTGGCTTCCTGTTCCAGATTGACGAAATCCGGGTCCAGCGCTGCCTGTACAAAGTCGAGCAGATCCGGATGCTGCAGCAGGGCGCGGCGATAATAATCCGCCAGCACCCGCATCCAGCTTTGCCAGGTGTGGCCCTTGGCGGGCGGCAGGGTATCCAGATCTCCGCGGGACAACGAGGCGCGGATGCGACGCAAACCGTCGATGCCACCCACGTGGCGGTACAGGGTCGTGACGTTGACGCCCAGGTGATCGGCCACTTCCTTCATGGAAATTTCCGTGCCCTGCTGGCCGATTTCCCGCACGGCATTTTCGATTTTTTCCACGTCGATGGAAGGATTGCGGCCCCGCCGGGATTTGGCCCGGGTGCCGGCCTGCATGAAACTGGTGGTCTTCGTCATGGTCATTGGGTTCCCTTTCAGCTAAAAGCAGAATGCGCACAGCGCAAGAAAAGAGTCGGATGGTGCGGGCAGAAATGTCAGCAAAGCCCCGCAAAGCGGCCCTATGTTAGCGAATTGTGCAGCTTTCGTGCAAAATTTGCGGCATTTATCCGGCCCTGATGGATTCACCAGGGCCCTGTGCTGCCATCTCGTTGTTGTGAGGGTACCGGTCAGGCCGGCTCCCCCTGTTTCTGTTGCAGTTCGGTTTCCATGGCTTCGCGCATGCGGAATTTCTGGATCTTGCCGGTAACGGTCATCGGGAAGCCATCCACAAAGCGGATCACCCGCGGTACCTTGAAGTGGGTAATCTTGTCCTTGCAGTACGCCTTGATATCGTCGGCGGTGGCGTGCTGGCCGGGACGCAACTGAATCCAGGCGCAGATTTCCTCGCCGTATTTTTCATCGGGTACGCCGAACACCTGCACTTCCTGGATCGCCGGATGGCTGTAGAGAAATTCTTCCACTTCCCGTGGATAGACGTTCTCACCGCCGCGGATGATCATGTCCTTCAGGCGACCAACAATTTTGACGTAGCCTTCTTCATCCATCACCGCCAGATCACCGGAATGCAGCCAGCGTGCCTGGTCGATGGTTTCAGCGGTTTTTTCCGGATCATTCCAGTAACCCTGCATCACCGAATAACCGCGGCAGCACAGTTCGCCTTTTTCACCGATCGGTACGGTGCGGCCTTCGCTGTCGATGATTTTCACTTCCTGATGTGGCCCGACTTTACCGACGCTGCCCACGCGTTTTTCGATCGGTGCGTCGATGGCCGTCATGTGGTTGACCGGACTGGTTTCGGTCTGTCCGTACATGATGGTGACGTCGCACATGTGCATCTTGTCGATGACCTTCTTCATCACTTCGATGGGGCAGGGGGCACCCGCCATGATACCGGTGCGCAGACTGCTCAGGTCGTACTGGTCAAATCCTGCTGTGTCCAGTTCCGCGATGAACATGGTGGGTACACCATGAAGCGCGGTGCATTTCTCTGCCTGCACGGTTTCCAGCACGCTCACGGGATCAAAGCCGTCATTGGGGAAAATCGCAGCGGCACCGTGGGTGAGGCAGGCCAGATTGCCCATCACCATGCCGAAACAGTGATACAGGGGCACCGGGATGCACAGACGATCCTGTTCACTGAAGCGCATGCCCTGGCCAACCTGATAGCCGTTGTTGAGAATATTGAAATGGGTCAGCGTCGCACCTTTCGGATTGCCGGTGGTGCCGCTGGTGAACTGGATGTTGATGGCGTCATCCGGTTGCAGCAGTCCTGCCAGTTCCTGCAGGCGTTCCTGCTCATGGGCGCCACCCATGCTGCACACGTCATCGAAATTCAGCATGCCGTCGGATTTTTCCGTGCCCATGCGAATCACGGTTTTCAGGTGTGGCAGGCGATGGGCATCCAGTTTGCCGGGCGCGCAGCGCTTGAGTTCCGGTGCCAGTTCGTTGAGCATCTTCAGGTATTCGCTGGTCTTGAACTGTTCGGCGGTGATGATCACCTTGCACTCCACTTTATTGAGTGCGTATTCCAGTTCATACAGACGATAGGCGGGATTGATGCACACCATGATCGCGCCGATTTTTGCGGTGGCGAACTGGGTCAGGCACCATTCGACCCGGTTGGGCGCCCAGATGCCGACGCGATCGCCGGGTTGCACGCCGAGTTTCAGCAGGCCGGTGGCCAGCCGGTTGATCTGGTGCTGGTATTCGCGGAAGGTCCAGCGGATATTCTGGTGGCGCACCACCAGGGCTTCGCGCTCGGGAAACGTCGCCGCAATGCGATCGAAGCAGTTGCCAATGGTTTCGTACAGCAGCGGGGAAGAGGCGGGTCCGCACAGGTAACTGGTCTGGCGCAGTGTCTGGGTCATGATGGAGTCCCTGTCAATCGTTCTAACGTTCTGTTTTTGTTGTGATTGTCCATGTTGCAACAGGCCGTTTCAGGCAAGTTTTCAGCGGAAAAATGGCCTGTCTGTGTGCATGTTTCCGATTGTAAAAGCATTCTCGCGGCAAATAAACATGTATTTTGCAAATATATTGCATAATAGGTCCGGACTCATATAATGGGGCAAACACCGGCGTGTGCGTGCGGCGCGCGTCTATCTGTTTCAGACGGGAATCCGGCGATATGCAATCCAATAACAAATTCGATAAAGAAGTTGATGTGCTGGTGGTAGGTTCGGGGGCTGGCGCGTTGACGGCGGCGGTGGTGGCCCAGCGCGAAGGCTGCAAGGATGTACTGGTCATCGAAAAGAGTGACAAGTACGGAGGCACCTCGGCCATGTCCGGTGGTGGTATCTGGATTCCCAACAGTCATTACGCCCGCGCCGAAGGTGTGAAGGATTCCGCTGACGAAGCGCTGCGTTACATGCAGGGTGTGATCGGCGATGAAGTGACAGAAGTCCGCATGCGCACCTATGTGGAAAAGGCCAGCGAAATGCTGGAGTACATGGCGAAAAATTCCCGTCTGCAATATGAAACGGTGCCGTATTCCGATTACTACCCGGAAAAGCCCGGCGGCAAGGAAGGCTACCGTACCCACCAGCCCACGCCGATGCACGCCAAACATTTACGCGAACATTTTCCTACGCTGCGCGAGCCGCCACCGCAGGTGCTGGTCGCAGGCCGTCTCACCATGACCATGAAAGAAGGTCGCGCGTTTCTGACCCAGGCCAAAGGCTGGAAGCTGATCTTCATGCGCATGGCGCTGACCTATTTTCTTGATATCAAGGGCCGCATGCAGGGCAAGCGTTCCCGCCGCCTGACCATGGGCAACGCGCTGATCGGTCAGTTGCGCTGGTCCATGCTGGAGCGCGGCATCGATCTGTGGCTGAAATCACCGTTGCTCGAACTGATCGAAGAAAACGGCGCCGTTGTCGGTGCGGTGGTGGAGCGTGACGGTCGCCGCATGGCGATCCGTACCCGCAAAGGTGTTGTGATCGGCGCCGGCGGATTCGAACACAATCAGCAAATGCGTGAGCAGTATCTGCCACAGCCCACCAGTACCGAGTGGAGCGGCTCCCAGATCAACAATACCGGTGATGGTATTCGCGCAGCGATGGACGTCGGTGCGGCCACCGATCTGATGAATCATGCCTGGTGGGCACCGGCGGTAAAAATTCCTGGCTGGGATCGCCCGTTCATCATTTTTGCCGAGCGTTCCCTGCCGGGCCTGGTGATCGTCAACAAGGCCGGCAAACGTTTCCAGAACGAAGCAGCGCCCTATCTGGAATCCGGGCTGGCGTTCTATCAGGCCAATAATCCCGAAGCACCGACCATTCCGGGCTTTGTGGTATTCGATGCCGTGTTCCGCAAGAAATTCCCCTTCGGCCCGATTGCCCCGGGTTACTCCATGCCGGATGCTGCGCTGTCCAAACGGATCTGGAGCGTGATGGTCAAGGCGGACACCATCGAAGAACTGGCACAGAAGATCGGTGTGGACGCGAAGAATCTGGCGGACACCATCAAGCGCAACAATGAATTCGCCAGGACCGGCAAGGATCTGGATTTCCAGCGCGGTGAAAGTTATTACGACCGCTATTACGGTGATGCGCGCACTTCGCCCAATCCCTGTATCGCACCCATTGCCGAAGCGCCGTACTACGCGCTGCCCATTCATCCCGGCGACATTGGCACCAAGGGTGGCGCACTGACCGATGTGAATGGCCAGGTGGTGCGTGAAAATGGTGAACCGATTCCGGGTCTGTATGCAGTGGGCAATTCCGCGGCGTCAGTGATGGGCAGCAAATATCCTGGCGCGGGCGCGACCCTGGGCCCTGCCATGACCTTTGGCTATCTGGCAGCAAAACATTTGGCCGGCAAGCCTGCAACTTCCGCCAGCAAAACTGGCAGCGACAAAAACAAAACGGCACAGGGCGAGTCAGTACGTGCCTGAATTTTTGGCCATTGGCCTTTTGATGAAATGAGGGAACAAACATGATTAAAGAATTCGATCAGGGTGGATCACTGGTGTTTGGTGGCAGTGGCGGCATCGGTGCTGCCATTGCCAAACGCATTGCCGAAGGCGGCAGTGATGTAGCCATCACCTATAAATCCAATCTCAAGCGTGCAGAAGAAACGGCAGCCGATATCGAAAAGCTGGGCGTGAAATGCACCGTGCATCAGGTGGATATCGCCAAGCGTGCCGAAATCGATAACGCCATCGCCGGCGCCATCGAAGCGCATGGGCGGTTGCACAGTGTGGTGGTATCGGCCGGCTCCGACATCAAGCAGCCGTTTCTGGCAGATGTCACCGACGAGCAGTGGGATGAAGTCATCAATGGCGATCTGAACGGTTTCTTCCGCATCGTCAAAGGCATCATTCCGCATTTTCGCGCACACAAGGGTGGTTCCCTGGTGCATATTTCGTCTGCCGGACTGGGTCGCACACCGCCCAAGGATGTGTTGTCGGTAGCCCCCAAGGCGGCCAATGAAGCATTGGTAAAATACCTGGCAAAAGAAGAAGGCATGCACGGCATCCGTGCCAACAGCGTGGCGGTAGGCGTGATCGAAACGGGCATTTTCAAGCGTCTGGAAGCTGAAGGTGTGTTTGATCAGGTCTGGAAGGATGCCGTATTGTCCATGCTGCCGATCAAGCACTTTGGCAAGCCGGAAGATATTGCCGAGGCGGCGGCCTATTTTGCCTCCAACCGTTCCCGTTATGTGACCGGACAGCTGCTGTTTGTCGACGGCGGTTACGCAGTTTAAAACCCATCAGGAGTACAACAACAATGAAACGATTCGAAGGTAAAGTTGCTCTCGTGACCGGCGCCGCGTCCGGCATGGGCAAAGCGGCTGCATTGCGTCTGGCAAGCGAAGGCGCCAAGGTGTTGCTGGGTGATATCAACGAGGAAGGCAATCAGGCCACCGCAGCAGAAATCGATGCGGCTGGCGGCGTCGCCAAGGCTGTTGCATTCAATGCGATGGATGAAGCATCCTGCAAGGCGCTGGTGCAGTCCGCCGTCGACACCTTTGGCCAGCTGGATGTGGTGGTGAACGTGGCAGGTATTGCCGGTTTTTATCATCTGCACGAACTGACCACCGAGGTTTTCAACCGCTTCATGTCGGTGAACCTCACCAGCACCTTCATTATCTGCCGCGAAGCCATGCCCCATCTGAAAAAGACCAAGGGCAACATCGTCAACTTCGCGTCCCTGAATTCGAAGACCATGACCGCTTATCAGACTGCCTACTGCGCCTCCAAGGCAGCGGTGTCGGCGATCACCAAATGTCTGGCGCAGGAATTCGAAGCCGATGGCATCCGCTGCAACGTGGTATGTCCCGGTGGTATCGAAACTCCGCTGGTGGCAGCGATCCGCTTCCCGGAAAATATCAACCGTCGTCTGCTCGCCAACCTGATGCCGCTGGGGCGTCGTGGCAAGCCGGAAGAAGTGGCGGCACTGGTAGCGTTCCTGGCATCCGATGAAGCCAGCTACATCAACGGTGAAGATATCTTTATCGATGGTGGCGGCCGCTCCGCACTGTAATGCAGCGCGGGTCGTTGCGGTCCGCCATAAAAAACGCCGGCACCTGAAGATGGCCGGCGTTTTTTTATGGGTGTGATTTTTTAAAGACCATTCAGATCGGCGGCGGTGCCGCGCCCTGGAACAGCGGCGTCAGCTGCTGGTTGTTCACCTGGTTCACCAGGGTGGATGTCACCACAAAGCGGGTCGACACAATCTGCCAGTGCCCGTCCACTTTGCGGAAACTGTCGTCGTAATAACCACCCAGCTGCGTCAGCAGGCCCGCGTCGGTATTGATCTGGTAAAAAAACAGATCAAACGTGGCGCTGGCCCTGTCCGGCGCGTGCCAGTCGATCTGCTCGTTATGACTGTGATGAATATCGATGATGTGGGGATGGCAGGCTTTTTCCTGATACACCTGCACAAAGGCGTCACGCTGATCGAACACACCAATCACCCCGTAATCGATGTGAATGGGGCCGCTGGCGAAGCAGGCGCGAATCGCCTCCACATCCTTGCGATCACAGGCGTGCAGATAGCGCGCCTTCAACCGCCGGATAGACTCGATGTCTTCCAGTCGCTGCAGGCGCAGTAGAATGTCGTCCATGGCCAACTCAGTCAGCGCTCCAGTACGCCTTCATGGAGACGACCTTGCCTTCGTTGTTGAATTCGAAGACATCAATGATGTCGAGCACTTTGGGACCAATAGTCGCGGTGAACGGAAATGCCGCTGCGTTGCCGGCACACTTCACGCTGCCGCTCAGCTTCAGTTTTACGCCCAGTGCGCCGAAGCCGCCGTAGAACGCCATGATCGCGTCGATGCCTTCTTTCGGCGGTGTACCAACCGGATCTTCCACGGTGGCATTGTCCGCATAAATCTCGCGAATCAGGTCCAGATTATTGGTGCTGACCGCTTCCATATATTTTTCAACTGTTTGGATTTTCTTGGCTGCATCGACCATGGGAAAGCCCCTTCAAACGTTGCTGTTGTTATTTGTGACATATTTTTGCATTGCCATTGCAAAATAACAAGGCCCTTGTTAGTTTATGGCATCTGAACTCCCCTGCAGCCGGAAGTGTCACCCGTTGTCGTACCCAACGCTTGCGTGACCGCATAACAAATACAACGCACAGAACAAGAGGGCGTAAGCCATGAGCAAATACGCAAAGATCGAAGCCGCACCTGTTGAAGAACGCTATGCCCGTGGTTGGCACTGCCTGGGCAAGGCCACTGACTTTGGCCGTGAACCGGTGGGCATGAGTTATTTCGGCACCCGCGTGGTGCTGTTCCGTGGCGAAGACAATCAGCTGATCGCGCTCGATGGTTACTGTCCGCACATGGGTGCGGATCTGGCGCAGGGTTATGTGGAAGGCAATTCCATCCGTTGCGCCATGCACGCCTGGCGCTGGGGTGCCGATGGTGTGTGCGATGACATTCCTTACGCGAAAAAAATTCCTGCCAAGGCCTGTGTCAAACCCTGGCCGGTGCTGGAGCGTAATGGTCTGGTGTACGTCTACCACGATCCGGAACACAATGCACCGATCGACGACCAGCTGCCGCCGGTGATCAAGGAATACGGCAATGGTGAATGGTCGGATTGGGAAGTCGTGCTGATTCCGATCCACACCAACTGCCGCGAACTGGTGGACAACATGGCGGACAAGGCCCACTTCGGCCCTGTGCATGCGTCTGCTGCGCTGAAATTCCGCAACGTGTTTCACCGCCACATGTGCGTGCAGGAAATGGAAGGCAAGAGCCCCCGTCTGGCTGGCGATTCCATCCTGAAAACCCGCGCTACCTATTACGGCCCGGCTTACATGATCACGGAAATGACCGGCGAAATGAACGGCATTCCGGTGGAATCCAAACTGCTGGTTTCCCACGTGCCGACTTCTACTGAAAGTTTTGATCTGCGCTTTGGCGTGATGGTCAAACTGTTCCCTGGCATGAGCAAGGCCGACAGCGATGCCATGGTGAAAGGCTACGTGGAACTGACCCAGCAGGCGTTCTTCGAAGACGTGCAGTTCTGGCACACCAAGGTGCGGGTGGACAATCCGGTGCTGTGTGATGGCGATGGCCCGATTCACCGTCTGCGTCAGTGGTACAGTCAGTTCTATGTGGATATCGCCGACGTGCCGAAAGTCTGGGACGAAGAAAAAATCTACGAAGTCGAAGCCTTCAATCCGATTCCGCCACAAAAACTGGCGGCTGCACCGGTCACCACCATGCAGCAGAAAGAAACAGTCGACGCGTAACGCAAGTGCAGGCAGTGCGCCGGGAACGCCCTGCCTGCCAGGATTTTTTCGGGGGAGCGGCGATGGCTGCACGGCAGGACAAATGGCCCGTATTGCTGGGCTGGATCAATGTAGGTTTGGGGATTGCGCTGGTGCTGGCGTACTGGATTTATCTGCCGGCGCCGGCACGTTTCATGGCCAGTGGCAATGCGGACCCCGGCCTGATTCTGTATGCACTGGCAACCGCCGGTTCTGCGTTTGTCGCCTGGGGCTTGATGCTGCGCGGCGTCAGTGCCAGCGGCATCAGTCGCGGGCTGGTTTTCAAAAGTGCTGCTGCCGGCTTTGCACTGCTCGGTTTCATTCGGCTGGGCACTGCGCTGTTTCCTCATGCACCCTTTGATCAGATGCTGGCCTTGCCGGTGATCGAATGCGTGGTGTTTGCGGTGGTTGCCGTACTGTTTTTCCGTGCATCCTGAGCAGGAGCCGTCATGACCGGGAATACGATTTACGACGTTCTGCTGATCGGCATTTTTGCCAGCGCGCTGCTGACGGCGCTGGTGCTGCTGAAAATCGATGCGCCTTATGGCCGCCACAAGCGCGAAGGCTGGGGCCCGAAAATTCCAACCCGGCTGGGCTGGGTTGTGATGGAAGCGCCGGCATCGCTGGTGTTTTTCTGGTTCTATTTCACTGGCCCCAATGCGGGCAATCTGGTCTGCATCGTATTGCTGATTCTGTGGCAGCTGCATTACGTCCATCGTGCTTTTATCTATCCGTTCCAGATCAAGGTCAAGCCGGGCAGCAGCGAGCCGTTGCTGGTGATCGGTATGGGATCACTCTACTGCGGTATCAATGGTTATCTGAACGGTGCCTTTGTTTCCACCTACGGTGAACATCTCAATGATGCCTGGCTGACCGATCCGCGTTTCGTTCTGGGTGTCGCGCTGTTCTTTGCCGGCTACTACATGAACAAGAAATCCGATGCGATGTTGCGGGCGTTGCGCGCGTCCAGCAAGGACTACCAGATTCCTCGCGGCTTTGTGTTCAACTATGTGTCGATGCCGAATTATCTGGGCGAGATCCTGACCTGGTGCGGTTTTGCGCTGGCGTGCTGGTCGGTGGCCGGTTTGTCTTTTGTACTCTTCACCATGGCGAATCTGGTGCCGCGCGCACTCACCAACCATCGTTGGTATCGGGAAAAATTTGTAGACTATCCAGTGAATCGCAAGGCGATTTTTCCCTGGGTACTGTAATCAACTGATCTGACAGGAACTGACGATCATGCCAATCAGCACATCCGGCGCCGCCTGGGAACTGCAGCGCAACGATGAACAGGCCATGGCCTACAGCCGTATCGATAAAGCCACCGGACTGCAGGTCTGCCGGGTGGAAACCGTCATGAAAACGTCGCTCAATGCGCTGGTGGCGATGCAGCGGGATGCCGCGCGGATTCCGCAGTGGATGGATGGCGTGAAATCGTCGCGCATTGTGCAGGAAGCGGATGATTACTACATCACTCACACCCTGGTGCCGTCGCCCTGGCCGGTGAAAGATCGTGACTCCGTGGTGCGTTCCGATATCCGTCAGCAGGACGACGGTTCGGTGCTGATCGAGTTCGCCAGTGTTGAAGGCGTAGTGCCGCCGCAGAAAAATTATGAGCGCGTGCAGAACGTCAAAGGCTGCTGGTGTTTCACCCCGTTGCAGGACGGCAAAACCCGGGTGGAATACGAAGTCATGGTTGATCCCGGTGGCAAGCTGCCGGCCTGGCTGGTCAATCGCTTCGCCCTGGATGTGCCCTACAATTCCATCAAACAGATGCACAAGCTGGTGCGCGATCCCCAATACCAGCAGGCCCGCAGCTGGATCAGGGAAGTCGATCCAGCCTACTGATCATAACGCCCGGTCAAAACTTCTTGTGATAGCTGATTTCGAACAGGAACGCTGTCACTTCCGTTTCGATATCCACGCCGGCATACGGATTGTAAATCAGCTGATCGTAGGCGTTCACATTGCTGCTGGTATTGTTCTTCGCGCTACTGCTGGATGACAGCATGCCCAGTGCCACTTCCAGCAGCGCATCCTTGTCGGGAATCCACGAAAAGCCACCACCGAGCAGCCAGGCTTCGCCAAACGGCGCGAGAAAATCCGCCTTGTCATCAGGAATCGAACTGCCGCGATCCTCATAACCGATACGCAATGCCAGCCGGTCGCTGTACTGGTGTTCGATGCCCACCGCCCAGGTCCACACGCTTTCGTATTCGCGCGGGAATGCCAGCGATGTACGGGTGGCATATTCCGGGTCCAGCAAGCTCAGGATAGGCAGGAATTCCGGCGCCGGATCGAATTCCAGCTTGAACTCGTCCCAGGCGCCAGTGTCGGTCCATTTCAGGTCCAGATTCAGTTTCCATTGCGGCGTGAGCTGCACGCTGATGCCGGTGGCAAAATGTTGGGGAATGGTGAATTCCAGTTCCACATCGCCCTGTTCCCGCGCCACCCCGGTAGGCAGGGCGAGCAGTCCCACGACGGTATTGCCCACCACGGTGCCGTTAAGTCCGGCGAAGAAATCCAGCCAGTCCTGACCGTAGGTGATGTCGTATTCGCCTTTCAGCGTCTTGCTGGCGCCGCTCTGGTACACCATGCCCCAGCTGAACCAGTCGGTGGGTTCCCACAGCAGGCCGATATTGAACGATGGATTCAGATAGTGTTCGACTTCGACCTTGATGTTGCCGATGTCCGTGAACGGTCCCAGATCACCCTGGCACACATCGACGAAGGATTCGATTTCGGGAATCGTGCAGAGCAGTCCGGTAAAACTGTCGACCCCCACCAGCACTGCATTGGGCAGCCGGAAATCCAGGTCGATGCCGACGCCGGTGTAATTGAAATGCATACCGATACCAAACGTCAGCGTGTCACCGACGGGTAGCGCAATCGTCGGGGAAAAATAGGTCAGGTGGGTCAGGCCCAGCTGGTTGCCCTGGTAGCGCAGCGGGCTGTCGTCGCCCCGGTTATAGCCGACGATCATGGGCGCAAATACGGCGGAACCGATGACGATTTCGCGGTCTTTCAGCTGGAATGACGCACCACCCAGCGGCGCCGCCAGTACCGGGATTTCCGTCAGGCCCCAGATTGGCAGCATCACCGACACGTCCTGGGTACTGCTACTGCCTTCCCGCACCGGATCGGCATCATCGGCATAACCGAACTGATCCATCAGGGCCTGGTATTCGTCGGAGCGACGCACCTCGCCACTGACACTGAACTGCCCGGCGATCACCTTGAGTTGGTATTGCCGGTCTTTCACCTTGTACAGACCGGCGGGGTTGTAATGAATGGAATCGATGCCGGGGGGATCGGCGGTGACCGCATTGCCCAGGGCCAGGGCCTTGGCGTTGCCGACGGTGAGATTCTGGGCCAGCTGTGCCTGGGCTGCCTGCGCGCCCAGCACTATCCCTGCGATGGTGCCCAGGCGGGCAGCCTTACGTCCGGTGTACTTCCACTGCATACTGCGTCCAATTCTGTTCTTGTTTTTGGTATTGGCTGGAGCATGACCGAGCCAAGGTGACCAGTCATGCTCCAAATGAACTATTCCCATTCTGCCGTTATGGCAGTAATCCCAGTTCGCGGGCCCGCGCGACGGCCTGGGTCCGGCTGTTCACCGCCATCTTCTCGTAGATGTTGCGGATGTGGGCCTTGGTAGTGGTGACCGCGATATGCAGGGCATCGGCGATGGACTGGTTGCGATGGCCCTGGGCGATCATGTCCAGCACTTCCAGCTCCCGTGCAGTCAGCGGTTCGATCAGGCCGGATGAAGCCCCGTCTGCTGGTAGTGCGCTGTCCCACCAGCCGGCATGGCCACGCGCTGCCAGATGGCGGAACAGGGGATGCAGGGCGTCGCCTTCATCCAGGAATACGCGGCGATAGTGGGGCTCCTCGGCTTTTTGCAGGGCCTGTTGCAGACAGTCGGTGGCTGCGTCCAGATCCTGTGGTGCCAGCACCAGCGCCCGGGCGACCATTGCTTTCACCTGATTGATCAGGCGGCCGGCCCGGGCGGTATCGGCCTCGATGCGTTCCAGCAGGGCGAGGGCTTCGTCGCTGCGATGCTGCAGTGCCAGGCAGCGGGCCAGCACGATGCGGTCTTCCTCGAGGCGGAAGCTGCGGCTGGCCAGCAGGGCCCGCTCCCGGCTGGCAGCCCAGCGCAAGGCCAGGGCGGTCTGGCCGGACTGCAGGCGGTACAAAGTGCGCAGCATGCCGATACTCGGCCCCATCACCGACCACTGGGAGCGATCCCGTTCCAGCACGGCTTCGACGCTGTCCAGCGCTTTCAGGGCGGCGGGAAAATTGCCTTCGGCGGCATCGATGGTGGCTTGCATTACTGAAATCAGCGCTGCATAGGCTGCTTCGGCGCCCGCATTGCGATAGTCCAGCAGGGCCTGCATGGCGGCGCGCGCCTCGGTCAGCCGTCCGGTTTCGCAATAGATATGTACATACACACTGTTCTGCCAGCTGGCCACGTACTGATCCTGCAGGCCTTCCTCGAGCAGCCAGCTGCGGGTCTGGGCCAGGGTATCCAGGGCCAGGCGGGTCAGGCCCTGCTGGAACAGCACATGGGCCAGCATGGCGGCACTGGTGAGGGCGCAGAAATGGTTGCGTTCCTGACGCGCCGCCTGCAACGCCAGATTCAGCGTGTGACGGGCGGCGTCGTGGTTGCCATCCTGATACAACTCCATACCCAGTGCGAAGCGGGCCACGGCATTGAGCTGGTGATCGGTGCTGGCCGCCAGGGTGCGGGCCTGCTCTGACCAGTGATGGGCGGCCTTTTCATCGCCCCGTACCCGGGCCAGCTGGGTGCGGAAGATGGCAATCTGGGTGCGCAGGGGGCCGTTGTCCGGATGATCCGCCTGCAATAGCTGGTCTGCCTGATCCAGATAGGGCTCGGCATCGATGACCCGTTCGGTGCAGAACAGGGTCCAGGCCTTGATCAGTGCCAGCTTGGGCCGCTGCAGCAGGATGTCCGCCGGCAGCCGGTTAAGCCACCAGTTAAGGGATTCATTCTGGCCCGCCAGCATCCGGGTAACGCCCAGCTGCTCGATCAGTTCCGCCGCTTCGTGCCAGAGTTCGCCCCCCAGCAGGCAGTGAATGGCTTCTTCAAAATCCTGTTCCTGGGTGAACCAGCGTGCGGCCTGCCGGTGCAGGTTGTCCCACTGGTCCGGCCACTGCTGGCGCGCGATGTTGAGCAGGTTCTCCCGGAACAGATCATGGAAGCGGAACCACTGGCCATGATCGTCCAGCGGGATCAGGAACAGGTTGTCTTCCCGCAGCGCCTCCAGCAGGGCTTCGATGGTGTCGCTGTCGTTGTCACCATTCATGCTGCAGCACAGCGCCAGATTGAAGCGGCGCACGATGGCCATGGTCAGCAGGAAATGGCGGGTGGCTTCCGGCAGGCTCGCCAGCACTTCTTCCGCCAGATAGTCCACCAGCAGGGTGGAGGATTGCTGTTCTAGCCAGTCCGGCGAGGGATCGGGCTGCTGGCGCAGGCTCAGGCCGGCCAGCTGCAGAGCGGCGGCCCAGCCTTCGGTCTTCGCCTGCAGGGTGTCCAGCATGTGGGCATTGACCGCGAGCTGCAGGGTGTCACGGAAAAAGCGCTGGCATTCGGCCCGCTCGAAACTGAGGTCGTCGGCCCGGATTTCCGTCAGGGTGTTGCGCACCCTGCGCAGGGGGATATGCAGCGATGGCAGCACCCGGGCGGTAATCAGCACATGCAGGCTGGAGGGCAGGTTGTCGAGGAACCAGTTGATGCTGTCCAGCAGCGCCGGATCCTGGATCACGTGAAAGTCATCCAGGACCAGTACGGTCGGCGCGGGTTGCTCCAGCGCGGTCCAGTGATTCACCAGGGCGACGATGATGGCTTCGGGATCGGCATCCCCCAGGGCATGGGCGGGATCAGTCGGCTTGCTGAGCGCGCCGCTCACATAACGCCAGAACCGCAGGGGATCATTGTCCTGCGCATCGAGGGACAGCCAAGCATGTTCGAGCTGGCGGGTTTGCAGCCACTGCAGTGCCAGGGTGGTCTTGCCGTAACCGGCAGGGGCGTGAATCAGGGTCAGTTGGCGGGGGGCCGGCTGGCCAAGCCGATCCAGCAGCCGCGCGCGCGGGATGGCGTTGTTTCGGAGCGGAGGTGCGAACAGCTTGGTTTTCAGCAACATGCCGGTCATTCTTGTTTTTGGTTATGCCCGCTAGTGTTTCCCGAAACGCTGAGCAAGTCAAAAGTCAGGTAGACACTGTAAACAAAATGCGCTGGAAAGGTGCATTAAACTGGCACTGCGTGTATACTTCGCGGCACAACAAAGGCGTTGGTGACCGTTCTGGGTCACACAGGCCGACAATTACCCCGCTGGTCTGACGGCGAGAAGTGCGCGTTCCGTTTTGAAGTAACGTCGACAGTGAGAGGGTAGTGTCATGCAACTGCTAGTGGTAATGGCCGTATTGGGCCTTGTCAACATCGTCGGGGTTGGCGTTGTGTCTGAACATGATTTGGCACAGCGCGGGATTGATGGTGCGGAATACCGCGCCGTGATCGAAGTAGAGGACGTGTCTGCCGAGCAGCGCCCCTCATTGATCGAGAGTATCAATCCATAAGTCCCGCAACGTTGGTACTCAAATAAAAAATGACACGGTTACTGTAGACCCGCAGCTTGGCGAGACGCCGACTGCGGGTTTTTCTTTGGGCGGGATTTCAGTCTTTGAAAGTTTCGATGAGATCTGCCAGCACCGATGCTGTCACCATGTTGAGCAGGTTGCTGATAATGTCGGTGGAGCTGGGTACCCAGGGTTTCATCCCGGTGAGGAATTCGGTGCGCTCGGCCAGATACTGGGCAACCGTGCGTTCGGCCTGCGATGGCTCCTCACTCTCCAGGGCTTTGAAGATGGGTTCCAGATAATCCAGCATGATGCGGCCATACAGGGCGCTTTCACCGAAATTGCGCATGGCATCCACCAGGCCGCCCCGTGAGTCCATTTCGGTCTGGAACTTGCTGATCGACTTGCGGGCCTGGCGGCGCAGGCTCTCCGCTTCCTCGAGTATTTCTTTGTATTGCATGTGGGTTCCCCGTTGCGGGTCGTGAGCATGTGACTGATTAAGCATAGTGCATCACGCCAGCTTTGCAGTGCGACGGGGTGGGGTGGGGCGTCAGCGAAGGCACCGGTGCTGTACGGCACCGGTGTGTAGCAGGCTTACAGCGCGGCCAGGGCAGCCGCGTAGTCGGGCTCGTTGGCGATCTCGCTGACCAGTTCGGTGTGTTTCACCTTGCCCTGTTCATCGATGACCACCACGGCGCGGGCCAGCAGACCCTTGAGCGGCCCGTTGGTCAGGGTGAGGCCGTAGGCCTGGCCGAATTCCGGGTTACGGAAGGTCGAGGCAGTGGCCACGTTGGTGATGCCCTCGGCGCCGCAGAACCGGCTCAGGGCGAACGGCAGATCCGCCGACACACACAGTACCTGGGTGTTGGGCATATCCGCAGCCTGCTGGTTGAACTTGCGTACCGAGGTCGCACAGGTGGGGGTGTCGATACTGGGGAAGATGTTCAGTACCAGTTTCTTGCCGGCGTACTGACCCAGCCCGGTTTCCGCCAGGTCGGTTTTCACCAGGGTGAACGCAGGCGCGGCGCTGCCGTTGGCGGGCAGGGAACCGCAGGTTTCAATGGGATTGCCTTTCAGGGTAACGGTGGCCATGTCAGCTTCCTTGTTGTTGAAGAACGGGTGGGGGATCGGATCTGGATTGATTGTATTGAAATCCGATTCAGGTTAGGCCGGACAGGATAGGCGCGCGACAGCGGTAGGCGCAAGCGGCGGTTGTCAGCGCCGCTGGCCCGCCTGCAGGTTGTGTCGCATCTTGGTCATGCTGACGCCCAGCAGATGCTGGGTAATGTAGTCCTCGAGGCTGCGGCGGAATTCCGGGCGCGACAGGGTTTCCCGGCGCCCCCCGGCGTCGTACACCGCATAGGCCATGCTTTGCACCGAATAGGTGGGTCCGTGTACCGGCCGGGTCTGATCCACCGTGCGGATCAGATCCAGTACCCGGGCCATGCCGGCGCGGTACCAGCGTTGCGAACTGTCGGTGTGCAGCACCAGATGGCGGCGTTCATCCCAGGACGGAATCGCGGTGACATTCGGGGTGCGAGGGTAGCGGGCCTGGGCCTGCAGGGTGTCGATGCAGGTGCGGGCCAGGGTGATGATGTAGGCGTAAGTGCCGATCAGGTATTCCTGGGTGTCCTCGCTGCGGGACAGGGATTGATGACCACCCCGCAACAGGGCCAGCAGACCGCCGACGACACTGCCCGCCACCGGGCCGGCGACCCTGCCGGCACCCTGCTGCAGTCCAGTATCCACCAGGGTATTCATGACACCGCCCGCGTCATCCTGGCTGGCCAGCGACGCGATCAGGCTGCCGCGGGACATGGCATCCCCCACGCTGCCAGTGAGTTCGCTGCCCAGGCCGTCGAAGAAGGTACCCAGTACGGACATGGTCTGGTTGCTGTAGCGCCGTACCAGATTCTGGCGGGTGCTGGACGGCGGCGATAGCCAGTCCGGCTGGCAGGGTGCCTGGGTGCGTACGGTGTCGACAAAGCGGTTCCACTGGGCGTCGGTCAACATGCTGGACTTCCTGATCCTGGGTTGCGTGGACGATGGTACCCATTATGCCCGCTCACACTTTGTCCAGTGAAGGACATTCTTGGCAGTCTGAGCGGGGGAAAATCACAAGCAGGGCGCAGCCACAAACAGAGCAACGTCGCAAGCCGTCCGGCTCAGTGGAACAGCCGGCACACCAGAGCGGGCACCGCTGTTTCGACCTTGAGGATGCGCGGGCCCAGCTGGATCGTGCTGAAACCGGCCTCCCCGAGTTTGGCCACTTCGTAGGGGATGAAACCGCCTTCCGGGCCGATGGCCAGCACGGTCGGATCGCTGATGCCGCTGGGGCAGGGCAGGGAATCCGGCAGGGGGTGTGCCGTCAGGCAGCGCTGGCCGGCGGCGATGGCCGGCAGCACGTCTTCCGCAAACGGCTTGAAACGTTTGTGCAGGTGTAACTGCGGCAGCACCGTATCCCGGGCCTGTTCCAGTCCCAGCAAGAACTGCTCGCGTATCTGCTCCGGCTGCAGGAATGGCGTCTGCCAGTAACTCTTTTCCACCCGGTAACTGTTGATCAGGTGAATCTGTTTGATGCCCAGGGTGGTGCAACTCTGCAATACCCGGCGCAGGACCTTGGGTCGTGGCAGGGCCAGCAACAGGGTCAGCGGCAGTGGCGCCGGTGGCGGCGTGTCCAGCACGATATCCAGCAGAACCCCGTGTTCTTCCAGCTGCAGGATCCGGCCCTGCCCCATCAGGCCATCGATCACCCCGATCCGCACGCTGTCCCCTGGCTGCGCCTGCAGTACCGTGCGCAGGTGGTGCGCCCGGCGGTCGTGCAGGTGCAGCTGGGCCGTGGCGGTGCCGGCAGGCCATTCATGGGGGTGCAGCAGGATCAGATTCATGGCGCGCATTATCCACAAGGCACAGCAGATTAACCACTGTAAAGGCGGAAATCGCCAAAGTTGTTTCGAGGCTTTTCGGGCCCCATTCCACGGCTGAAAAGGGGGGGCGATTGTGGGATAATGGCCGCCTTTTGCAAGCCAGCCCCCGCCTGATAGCGTCAATTCGGGCCTGTTGCCGGGGCTGGAGGGGAACGGTTGGGGAAAATGTCAGCGCCTGCGCTGATGGCCGGGTGACCGGCTGGTTCATTCTATCAGCGGATTTGAGCGAAATGGCTATTGTCCGGTCGGTCACGTCGCGCTGATAATGCCGCGCCCCCACGAAACCGATTTCACCGGATGGTTCAGTCCCTGCGCCCGGGTTTGCCCGCAGGTTGGCCGGCGATCGCTGCGACTGTTCGAAATAAGTCACCTTTGTTTACGAGAGACCATATCAGCATGGGAATTAACAAGAAGCTTATTCCGTCGCTGGAAAATCCCTTCCAGGCACCGGAAACCAAGGAATTCAAAATCCCCGGCGAAATCGCCCGCACCCCTGGCATCTACGAACAGTCCCTGGCCGAAGGCTGGGAATTGATGCAGCGCCCTGAAACCGCTGCCGGCGTGCCTGCCATTGAAAAGCAGCACCTCAAGCAGCGGATGACCGTGTGGGAGCGGATCAAGGTCCTCACCGACAAAGACCCCATCGTGCTGTACCAGAACTGGGGCAAGAATCTGGATGGCGCGTCCATTGTGACGGCCATCATCAATGTGGAAGGGCGCGATGTTGCGCTGTACGGTCACGACTTTACCGTGCGCGCCGGTTCCATGGACGCTACCAACGGCCGCAAGCTGGCGAGCCTGATCAAGCTGGCGGGCGAGAAGAAAATTCCCCTGATCGGCATGAACGATTCCGCTGGTGCCTACGTGCCTGCCGGCGTGGGCGGTCTGGACGGTTATTCCGAAGCCTTTACTGCCCTGCGCAAGATCAGCGGTGTGGTGCCGTCCATCATGTGCATGTTCGGCTACAACGCCGGCGGTGGCGCCTACCTGCCCCGCCAGGGCAGCTTCATGATCCAGCCCCAGGACACCTTCTTCGGTCTGACCGGCCCCGGCGTCGTCAAATCCGTACTGGGTGAAGACGTGACCGCCGACGAGCTGGGTGGACCCCGCGTCCATGGCCAGTCCGGCGTGACCGATTTCGTGGTGCCCGATGAAGTGGCAGCGCTGCGCAAGGCGAAAGAACTGCTGCGTTATTTCCCGGACAATAATGCGTCCATGGCGCCGTTCCTGGAAACGTCCGACCCGATCACCCGCAAGACCTGGGACGCTGACATCCTGTTCAAGAAAGCGTTCAACTCGTCCACCGGTTACAACACCCCGATCGATATCCGCATCCTGATCCAGCAGGTCTGCGATCACGGTGATTACACCGAATTCCAGCCGGATCGCGCCCAGAACACCATCTGCGCCTTTGCCCGTCTGGGTGGCAACGTGGTGGGTATCGTGGCCAACAACTCTGCCGTGTCCTCTGGCCAGATCGATATCGCGGCGTCCTACAAGAACGCGCGCTTTATCCGCTTCTGCAACCTGTACAACATCCCGGTGGTATTCATCGAAGACACCACCGGCTTCCTGCCGGGCACCGACCAGGAACGCAACGGTATCGTGCAGGCCGGTCGTGCCATGCTGGATTCCATCATCGACCTGCGCACGCCGCGTATCCTGCTGATCGTGCGTAACGCCTTCGGTGGTGCCTATGCTGCGTTCAACAGCTACGCCACTGGCGCCGACGTGGTGCTGGCACTGCCCACCACTCGCCTCGCCGTGATGGGGCCTGCCGGTAAGGAATTCGTGTACAAGAAGGAAATGCAGGGCATTCGCGCCGCAGTGAAGACCAAAATTGCCGAGCGCACGGCGGAACTGGTGAAAGCCGGCTCCAGCGAAGCCGCTGCCAAGTCCCAGGCCACCGAAGAAGTGAACGCCTGGGCCAAGCAACAGGACGCCGCCCTGTCTGCCCGTTACGAAAAAGAACTGATGAACCCGAAAGAAGCATTGAGCCTTGGTTCCATTTCCCAGCTGGTCATGCCCTATGACCTGCGTCATCAGCTGGCGACGAACCTGAACTTCCTGCTGCGCCACTACAAACCGGAACCGATGTCGGGCGTGCAGCGTGAGTTCCACTAAGCGGGAGCATCAAAAATTGTCTTTTTTCGTGATTGCTGTGTCAGCTCCGTACTCGAATCCTCATTTGCTTCAAGCAAACTCCGGTTCTGCGTGCGGTGCTTCCTTGCACTCACACAAAAATCCAGATTTTTGCCAACTCCCGTAACGGCGTTCAAACAGAATTCGAGGAATTAAACCATCATGGGCAACATCAAGAATTACACCAACAATCCGCTGATCCACAAAGATCGCCGTCGCACGTCAAACGATTCCGCCTGGGTGCGTCAGTTCGACTGTACCGACATGAAGCCGCTGATCATCTGCCGTGGCCCTATCCGTAAAGAAGTGATGGACGTGTGGGATGCGATGGGCATTAACCAGTACGGCATCCTGCTGTCGGAAAAAGACTCCATCACCTACAACAACGCCCTGGCACCGGAACTGCGTCAGCTGACCGATCCGGATCGCGTGCACCGGGTGCCGGATTACACCGGCGCCAACAAGGAAGAGCGTACCCAGCGCATCCAGCAGATCATTGCGATCGCCAAGGAAAACGGCCACGACTCCATCTTCGCCGGTTACGGTTTCATGGCGGAAGACGAGGCGCTGGTGAGTGCCATCGAAGCGGCCGGCCTGACCTTTATCGGCCCCTGCTCGCGCACTGTGCGTGGCGCAGGCGCTAAGGATGAAGCCAAGCGTACCGCACTGCAGAACGACGTATCCACCACGCCGGGTATCGACAACGTCACCGTGCTGACGCTGCTGCGTAAAGTGGGTGATCGTGCCGGCCTGAAGAAAATCGCCGCCGACAACGGCCTGAAGGTGGACGAGAAAAACTTCACCGACGCCGTGAGCCTGGAAGATGCAGCAGACGCGGTGCTGAATGCCTCTTACAGCAAGGGCATCGACATCATCAGCATGGAAGAAATCTGCGCTGAAGCGGTCATTCGCGTGGCAGAAGTATTCCGCAAGTACCCGGAAAACCGCGTGCGTCTGAAAGCCATCGGCGGTGGCGGCGGCAAGGGGCAGCGGATTCTGCAATCCCCTGCGGCGTTCGAAGGTGAGCTGGAAGATCGCATCGCAGCAGCGGCCGAGAAAGCAGCCGAAAAGTACAAAGAAGTACTGCAGGAAGTGAAGACCACCGGCGTGGGCGACAACAAGAACGCGCTGATCGAACTGAACATCGAAACCACCCGTCACCAGGAAATCCAGGTGATCGGCAATGGTGAGTGGTGTACCACGATCGGTGCCCGCGACTGCTCGCTGCAGATGCACGAACAGAAGCTGCTGGAAGTATCCAACACCAAAGAAATGCTGGAAGAAGCCATTGCCCGCGCCGAAGCGGCCGGCAACAAGCTGGAAGCCGATGCCCTGCGCACGGATCTGGGCATCCTGGAGCGGATGGAATCCGAGTCCGAACGTTTCGGTCTGGCCGTGGGCCTGGATTCCGTTTCGACGTTCGAATGTATCGTCGATCGCGACAGTCACTTCTTCATGGAAATGAACACGCGGATTCAGGTAGAGCACCGCGTCTCCGAACTGTGCTACACCCTGAAGTTCACCAACCCGGAAGATCCCAGCGATTACCTGCTGGTGGACTCGCTGGTGGAGTGTATGACGCTGTTGGCCCGCCACGGCAAAAAACTGCCGAAGCCGACCCGCATTCCCCGCGAGCGCGCATCGGTTGAAGCCCGTCTGAACGCCACCAACGCTGCACTGAAGCCCCATGCCGGCGGCATTATCGAATACTGGTCCAGCCCGATTGATGGCGAGATCCGTGACGACCAGGGCATCAGCGTCCGTAACCCGGACAGCAACCAGTTCATGAAGTACCACCTGGCGGGCGCCTATGATTCCAACGTTGCACTGTTGCTGACCGTTGGCACCAGCCGCAAGGACAGCTACGAGCGCATGGCGGAAGTGCTGCGCCGCACCAAGATGACCGGTGAGAACCTGGCCACCAACCTGCAGTTCCATTACGGTCTGGTGCACTGGTTCCTGGGTGAGAATGTGCACGCCAAGTCCACCACCAAGTTCGTCATGCCCTATCTGACCATGGTGGGCCTGCTGAAGAAGGAATCGGCGGATTTCGATCTGGAAATGGCATTTGCCCAGGCCAAGGCCCTGTACAAGAAAGACATCGCTGCCCAGCACGGTAACGACGAGACTCTGGGCGCCGCCCTGCAGGCGATCGACGCTGCGCTGGAGCGCAAGCACACCCTGCTGCTGCGTCCGCTGGAATTCGTGATGCGTGATCCCCATGTGTTCAGCGGCTGGCTGAGCATGAACAAGGCCCACGTGAAGCTTGACGGCGACAAGGTGACCTGGAGCCGCAACCCGCTGTACGTGCTGGACGATACCTACCATTACCTGAACATGGATTACCGCGCCGATCTGCCGGCTGCCGAATCCATCTGGGGTCACGACAACGACATCCTGCAGAAAGGCCTGAAGTTCTATCGCGAACTGGAAGCCCGTCTGGGTGAAACCAGCTGGGCCAAACTCAGCGTGATGCTGGACGGTGCGCCGCAGGCCGGCCTGTCCGCTGACGAGTGGGCCAAGGTGCAATCTGCACACTATGGTTTCCAGGCCGGTATGGAAGTCATGAGTGTACTGCCCAAGCTGGCCCGCGACGCCTACTTCTACGAACTGAAGGTGAACCAGGACCTGACCGTGCACATCCCGCAGATGCTGTTCGACGAAGCGCTGCAGGAGCAGATGATGAAGGTGCTGGTTCCGCCACCGGCCACCAAGGCCGACGAAATCGTCGCGGTGTGTGGTGGCATGTTCTACGGCCGCGAAGCGCCGTCACTGCCCACGTTCGTTCAGGAAGGCTCCCACGTAGAAGCGGGCCAGACCATCTACATCATCGAAGTGATGAAGATGTTCAACAAGATCCAGGCACCGTTTGCCTGCACCATCGACAAGGTGTTGCTGGAAAACGTCGATGGCACCATCGTCAAACAGGGTCAGCCGCTGTTCAAGGTGACCCCGGACGAGAAAGTGGTGGATGTTGATCCGGCCGAAATCGCTGCCCGCCGCAAGGCGCGCACTGAAGCCCTGCTGAAAGGACTGATCTGAGTGTCAGACGAGTCCGGATTTTCGTCCCGTCCGGACGCTGCTGATCTGGATCGTTCCCATCTGGATCAGGTCCGCCACAAGTTGCGCAGTCAGGTACCCCTGATTGCGCACATGGGGGTGAACCTGCTGTCCTGGGATGGCGCCACGGTGATCGTCGAGGCGCCACTCGCTCCCAACCTCAATACCCACGGTACCGCCTTCGGCGGCAGTCTCTACAACGTGGCTGCCATGACCGGGTGGAGCGCCGTGCACCTCACCCTCATGGATGCGGGCCACACGCCCAGTGTTTGGGTCGCCAAAGGCGAAATCGATTACAAGGCCCCGGTGCGAGGTGTCATTCGCGGCATCGCCACGGTGAGTGACGAATCGCGCCAGCAATTGATCAGCACCTATGAAGAAAAAGGCCGCGCCAAACTTACAATCGACGTCGTCATTCGCGAAGGCGATCGGGATGCCGTTATCCTGAAAGCAGTCTACGCGGCGATGGTGCAGGATCCTTAACATCCCGTTAAATCCTGTCGGACTATTCCAGAGCAGGAGATCGTTTCATGAAACGGGTTTTTCAGGACAAAACTGCCATTGTCACGGGTGCTGCGTCGGGCATTGGTCGCGAGTTGTCGGTGCAGTTGCTGCAACAGGGCGCCCGCGTGGTGGCGACCGATGTGAATATGGCGGGATTGGAAACGCTGCAGCAGGAACAGCGCGCCGCTGCCGACCGCCTGCAGATTGCCGCGCTCGATGTGACTGACCGCGCCGCCTGTGAAACACTGATTCACGGCGTGAAAAAACAGACCGGCCAGCTCGATTTCATGTTCAACAATGCGGGCATCTGTATCTTCGGTGAAGTGAAAAGCATGACGCCGGATCAGTGGGACCGCATCATCGACATCAATATCCGCGGCGTGGTGCACGGCACCGATATCGCCTACAGGATCATGTGCGAGCAGGGCAGTGGCCATATCGTCAACACCGCGTCCGGTGCCGGCCTGATGCCGATTCCGCTGATGACCGCCTATTGCACCACCAAACACGCAGTGGTGGGCCTGAGCACGTCACTGCGGGAAGAAGCCAAACGCTATAACGTGCGGGTCAGCGCCATCTGTCCGGGCATCATCAGCACCAACATCATTAACGCCACCCAGAGTCACGATTTCGACATGCAGAAGCTCCATGCGAAATCGCCGGTGAAGGAACTTTCCGTGGAGCGCGCGGTGGCGATCATTCTGAAAGAAGTGGCTGCCAACAAATCGCGCATCGTGTTTCCACGTGATATCCGGTTCACCACCAAGTCCTATGCGCTGATGCCGGAGGTGTACAGTTTTCTGGCCCAGTTCGGGCTGGGGACGTTGCTGAAACAGAAGTGAAAGCCATTCCAGTGAGTGTCATCTGACAAACAAAAACAACAGGCGGGAATCGATATGCATCCAGGCATCATTGCAGCGCAAACGCCGGACAAGCCGGCTTACATCATGGCCGACAGCGGCGTGGTGGTGACGTTCAGGGAACTCGATCAACGTTCGAATCAGATGGCCCATCTGTGGCGTCAGCTGGGCCTGCAAGCAGGCGATCATATTGCCATCGTGCTGGAAAACCATCCGGCCTTTTTGCAGGTGACCTGGGCGGCCCATCGTGCCGGTCTGTATTACACCGCCATCAGCCATCGCCTACAGGCGGACGAGGTTGCCTATATCGTCAATGATTGCGGTGCGCGGGTGCTGGTGTCGTCAACGGCGCAGTGGCCGGTGATCGAAAAACTGCAGGGGCGTATACCCGCCGTGGAAGCGCAGTTTCTGGTGGATGGTGAACGGGCAAATTTCCAGGATCTGAATGCGGCCATCGCGGCGCTGCCGGTTACCCCGATTGCAGACGAAACCACCGGTGCCGACATGCTGTATTCCTCGGGCACCACCGGTAAACCGAAAGGCATCAAGGTACCGCTGCCGAATGTGCCGCTCGGCACGCCGAGCCCGCTGTTCAATCTGCTGCAGGGTCTGTACATGACGCCGGGCAAGGAGATGCGCTATCTGTCCCCGGCGCCGCTGTATCACGCGGCGCCGTTGCGTTACTGCATGAATTTTCTTGCCACCGGTTCCACCTGCGTGATCATGGAAAAGTTCGAACCGGAGCAGTATCTGCAACTGGTGCAGCACTATCGCATCACTCATTCGCAACTGGTGCCGACCATGTTTGTGCGAATGCTGAAACTGCCGGACGACGTGCGCAAGCGCTACGATCTTGGCAGTCTGGTGTGTGCGGTGCACGCGGCGGCGCCCTGTCCGGTGCAGGTGAAGGAGCAGATGCTGGCCTGGTGGGGGCCGATCATTCACGAATACTATGCTGGCACCGAAGGCATGGGTTTTTGCACCATCGGGCCGCAGGAATGGCTGAGTCACAAGGGCTCGGTGGGGCGTGCCATTCTGGGCGAGGTGAAGATCGTCGACGATGCCGACAATGAATTGCCACCGGGAAAAATCGGTACCGTGTACTTTGCCAACGGTCTGCCGTTCGAGTATCACAATGATCCCGCCAAAACCCGCTCCTCCACCAACAGCAAAGGCTGGACCACCCTGGGGGATGTGGGGTATCTGGATGCGGAAGGCTATCTGTACCTCACCGATCGCAAGGCCTACATGATCATTTCCGGCGGCGTGAACATCTATCCGCAGGAAGCCGAAGATGTGCTGATCACCCATCCCAAAGTGGCTGACGTGGCAGTGTTCGGCGTACCGAATGAAGAATTCGGTGAAGAAGTGAAAGCCGTGGTGCAGCCGGTGTCGATGGCGGATGTGAGTGACGCGTTTGCGCAGGAACTGTTGGCTTACTGTCGCGAGCGGCTGTCCCATATCAAGTGTCCACGCAGTATCGATTTCGAGCGCGAACTGCCGCGACATCCCACCGGAAAACTGTACAAACGCCTGCTCAAGGATCGCTACTGGCCGGCCTGAAGTTGTCTGGCTCCGGACGTTGCAGCCTGGCCCGCTCTGTGGAAAGCTTGCTCCATCATCATTGGACAGGGAGAAGATCCATGAAGCGCTTCAAGCAGATCGGGCTGGCGGCGATGTTGGGCATGTTGGCTACGCTGGTGCAGGCACACCCGCTGATTTCACCGTATGAAGGTTCGTCGCTGCGCAGCGAGGATACCGAGGCCTTCAGCGAATACCCGCGGATCACCGGCTTTGCCGACCGGGTGGTGCAAACCGAACCACTGCAGGGCAAGCTTACCCGCATCCGCTACGAAAATCCCAAGGACCGTTCCACCCTGGAAATCCTCGCCAACTACCGGCAGGCACTGGAATCCCAGGGTTTCACCGTGGACTTTGATTGCAGTGGCCGCGCCAACTGCGGCACCACAGCCAAGCCGTCCTGGAGTGCCATCAACGGCATGAATCTGGGGGCAGGGGGTGACGTGCGTTATTTTACCGGCCGTTTGAATTATGGCGACGCCCAGGCCTATGTGTCGGTGGGTGTCGCACCCCAGACCACGCTGATCCATATTCTGGAAGCCGCCGCCATGGAAACCGGCCTGGTGGTGGCCGATGCGGCGGCGTTGGCCAACGGGTTGGCGCGGGATGGGCGGATTCGGGTGGATGGCATTTTCTTTGATACCGGCCGTGCCACGCTGAAAGCCGAGTCGGCGCCGGCGCTGGAACAGGTGGCAAAGCTGCTGCGGGAACAGGCGCAATTGCAGTTGTATGTGGTGGGGCATACCGACAGCCAGGGCCAGTTCCAGCAGAACATGAGCCTGTCACGGGCGCGGGCAGAAGCAGTGATGCAGGCGCTGGTGCGGGATTACGGGATCAGTGCCAGTCGTCTGGAAGCCCACGGCGTTGGTCCGCTGGTGCCGGCCTCGACCAATCGTCAGGAAGGCGGACGCAGCCAGAATCGCCGGGTGGAGATTGTGGAGCGGTAATTCCGCTCCGCTGATTGGCGACTGGTCAGGTCAGCCTGCCAGGTCGGTGGTGCGCCACTCGATGGCAAACTCACCCAGTGCGTCCAGGTATTCTTCCAGACTGATCAGGCCCATACAGGGCAGCGCGCCGGTCGTAACAATCTGGCCGCGCGCCAGTTTCAGCGCCAGCAGAATCGACGGTATGCACGGAATCAGCATGCCGTCACCCTCACGGGCCAGCAGATCGAACCGCAGCTGTCTGGCGTGGCCTTGTTGATCGTGGCCGCGCAGTGTCATGTAAAAGCCACTGTCATCAGTGCCCAGCGGATCAAGCAGGCGGGAAATCTTCAGCATGGCCGGAGCCAGCGGTTGCAGTGATGCCAGCAGGCCGATGCGCACGCAACCTGCGAGCATGAACAGAACCGTGTGTACCAGTTTCAATTCCAGTCCGGCCTGAAAGCGGATATCCCGCAGCGACGGATAGCGTTGCGGAAACAGCGACAGATCCGGAATGTCGCAATTGCCCAGCAATCGCTTTCCCAACCCGTAAAAGTGCCGCAGTCGCAGATCCTGCCAGCCGTAAACGGTGGCGGCTTTGCCGTTCAGGTGGGTGAAAAACGGCTTGCCGGCATAACTCAGAACGGCAGCTGTAGTGGCGAGCCCGCGACTGGTTTTCTGTGCGGTGGAGATGGCGTATTCAACGGTTTCCAGCTGCGCGAAGTGGGCCTGGTAGCGATCGATGATGGCGCTGGACAGGGCGGGTACCGAGCTGGCGCCGCTGCACACCAGCACCTGCCGCTGTTTTGCTGCGTCATCCAGTGCGCCGATGCCACTGACAAAGTCGCGGCCGTCGGCAAGATCGATATAGTGACATTGCTGCTGAATGCAGATTCGCGCCACCTCGTAACCCTGATGCTGGAACGGGCCGGAGGTGTGAATCACGATGTCGGGCGTGTGTTGCTGCAACACCTGCAGCAGATTGCGCTGGATATCCAGCGCCACTGCAAGGGGTGGATGACAGGCGGGCAGTGCATCCGCCAGCGTTGTCGCCTTCGCCAGATCTCGACCGCCGATGATGACCTGAACATCGGCTTCACGGGCCAGCTGGCGGCTGATGAACTGGCCGAAATTACCGTAACCGCCGATTACCAGAATGCGCGTCAGCATGGTGTCTGCTCGACGCGGAATTCGCCGCGATAGCGATAAAGCTCGCCCAGCAGCGGATGCTCCAGCGTCACCTGCATGGCAAAGCGCTCGTCATCCAGTGGAATTTCCTCGGCATCGCCACGCCCCAGCAACCAGTGCAGCGGTACCGGAATGAAATGCCCGAACCAGTGCAGTGCATAACCGCGATGACGCAGCAGCACCTTGTGGCCGTCCCACTCGTAGCGCAGACACCAGCACACACCGAAGCGCATGATTTCCACCAGATCAGGGCCGTTGATCTGCAACATGCGGGAACGGAAATGATAGGGCAGTGCGTTGTGAAAAAAGAATTGCCGGTTGAAGCCGAAGCTGCAATCGTCGGGATGGCTGGTGAAGGTGACGCGCACCGGAATGTCGCTGGCGTTGGCAATGGGCACGGTACCCAACAGGCGGTAGAACGGCCGTAGCAGCTGCAGCAAACCGCGATATTCCACCGACATGCGGCCATCGACGATGGTGCGATCCTGGCAGTAGGGTCGGTTCGCGTAGTGCTTTTTCATCACTGCCGGCAACCGATCCCAGTCTTGCGCAAAAATCTGCTGGAAGATCGGTTGATCACGTTTGCGCAGATTGTCGATCTGGGGGCGCTGCCGGCGTCGCAGCAGAAAATTGCGGGTGGCTCGCATCCAGGGATACAGCAGTGCAGCAATGCGATCCGACCAGAACAGCAGGCGGTTGATACGGTTGAACCAGCCCCGGTTGTCACCGTGTCGTGCCATGAAACGCAAGGCGCGCTTGCCATGATAAACCGTGCCGTTGTGCACAATCACCATGCCGGCATCCAGATCCAGACCACGTGCGTTCACGGCTTGCAATAATGGGTGATCCGGATCGGTGCGGGCATTCAGTAGATGCAGTGCGCCGTATTCATGTTTGATCCGCAGGGCTAGCGCCGCATACTGGCAGATCGGACAATCGCCGTCGTATATGAACCATACGCCTTCTGTGGTCGTCATACTGGTTTGGCTACCATCAGATAGAAGATCAGGGTTACCGCGATGAATGCAGGCCAGCCCAGTATAAACCAGAGCGCGAACAGGCGTTGATACTGCGCGGTCAGTGGTGTGTCAGTGATGGCTGCCTGCTGCAACAGCTGACGCAGACGCAGCTGAATCCACACGACCGGTAACCAGCATGCGCCAGCGAACAGATAAAGGCCGATGCTGCTCATGATCCAGAAATCGGTAAGGCGGAACCCCGCATGGAGCATCAGCCAGATGCCTGTTACCGGCTGGATCACCACTGCGGGTAGAGTGAACAGCGTGTCCGCCAGCACAGTGTTGCGGGCAGCATAGATTTTTTGCTGCAGGTTGTCGGTAAAGTGCGAGCGCACCATGAAGAAGGCGATCCCGAGACCGGTGCCAAACAGGACGGCAGCACTGAGAATATGCAGAGTTTTAACCAGTAGATATGCACTCATAGGCAGACAGCGGCCTTGTCCTGATGCAGTGTGATTCCTGCATCATAGCGGCCATGACGCAGCGTCACAACGCTGCCGGTCGATCGGCCAGTTTCCCTTCCCACTCAGGTATCGCCGCCGGCCGACCAAAGAAATAACCCTGGAAGCTGTCGCAACCGAGCTTGCGCAGATGATCGGCCTGCTCGGCGGTTTCCACTCCTTCGGCAATGACCGCCAGATCCATGCCGTGGCCCAGCGCGATGATGGTGCGCACGATGGCTTCGTCGTTGCTGTCGGTGAGCAGATCCCGCACGAAGGACTGATCGATCTTGAGCTGGAACAGTGGCAAGCGTTTCAGATACCCGAGTGACGCGTAGCCGGTGCCGAAATCGTCGAGTGAAAAACGGATGCCGTGCTGGCGCAGTTGGTTCATGCGGGCGATGGTCTGTTCGACGTCGTCGATCAGCAGGCTTTCGGTGATTTCCAGTTCCAGTCGCGACGGATCGATACGGTGGCGGGTAACGCAGTTTTCCACCTGGTTGACGAAATCATTGTGGCGGAACTGGCGTGGGCTGATGTTGATCGCGAGTACGAGCGATGCCAGGGCGGGAATGGTCTGCCAGCGCGCCAGGGTGACGCAGGCCTGCTCCAGCACCCATTCGCCGAGTGGCACGATCAGCCCGCTGGTTTCGGCAATGGGAATGAAATCCCCCGGCGAGATCCAGCCTTTTTCCTTGTGCGGCCAGCGCACCAGGGCTTCGGCACCGATCACGCTGCCATCCTGATGCCACTGGGGCTGGATGAACAGTTGCAGATCATTGTGGGCGATGGCGAGGCGCAGCGCGGTTTCCAGCTGGCTGCGTCGATTGACTTCCACCTGCATGGACGGATTGAAGAAGCGGTGCGTGTTGCGGCCGCTCAGTTTGGCTTCGGTCAGCGCCAGGTCGGCATTGCGCAGCAGCGTGTCCGCATCCATGCCGGAATCGCTGAACAGCGCAACACCGATGCAGGCGCTGGCCAGGTAATCGCTGTTCTGCAGCTGGAAAGGCTGGGCCAGATCGTCGAGAACGCGCTGGGTCATGTGATGCGCCTGCAGGGCGGCTTCCTGGGCGTCGGGATGCAAATGGGGCAACAGCAGCACAAACTCGTCGCCACTCAGGCGTGCCAGGGTGTCGGTGCTGTGCAGATGATGTTTGAGCCGTTCCCCCACCTGTTCCAATAGTTGGTCGCCAACAGCGTGCCCGAGAGTATCATTGAGCTGCTTGAAGTTGTTCAGATCAATCAGCATCAGCGCACCATCGTTGCGGACGTGCGTGCGCTCTGCCAGCGATTCTCGCAGGCGCTCCAGCAGCAGGCGCCGGTTAGGCAGGCTGGTGAGCGGATCGTAATAGGCCAGTTGATGCAGTTGATCCTGAATCTGGCGATAGTCGGTAATATCAGTGGAAATACCGCACAGGGCGTAGACTGCACCAGTGTCATCGCGCAAGGGCAGTTTCACCGAGTAATAGATCCGCTCGTCGCTGCTGTTGGCGCCACGGAAACGTTCTTCCACGGCGACCCGCTCGCCCTGCTCGATCACGCGTGCGTCATGTGATCGCAGCAGCGCGACTTCTTCCGCATCAAGAAAGTCGGCGTCCTGTCTGCCCAGCAATTGTGCAGACTGACGCCGTAATTCGGCAGACGTTGTCATTGGCATACTGGTAGCGCAGTTCGCGGTCCTTGATGTAGATGTGCGCTTCGACGCTGTCGAGAATGGTGTTGAGTCGTTGCTCGCTGGCGCGCAGGTTGCGCGTCTGTTGTGCCGCCACCTTGCGGCGCAACAGCTGGCTGAAACTGATGGCAAGGATGAGTGCAGCAAGCAGTGCTGCCAAGGTCCACCACATTGCGCGAGGAATATGATCATGGGATTGCCGGGTGCCCCAGTGTTGCAGGATTTTCATTAGCGGTGAGTCCGGCATCTGCTGCCACTGTTGCAGGTGAAAATCGATCCGCTGCAGTACTTGGCTCAAGGCCCTTGCGGCCGGCAAAAAACAGTTTGCTGGGCTGGAACAGGATAGGCGCCGGATCAAGCCCCAATTGCTGCGCCATTTGATCGCCCAAAAAGTAATTGCTGGCGACTGCGTCATCGGCCTCTTGACCGCCTGGAATCCTGCCTCGAGGGCTCCTACTTCGATCCATTCCACTGGCAGGTCGAAGCTGTCAGCCAGGTCCCGCAGATAATCCTGCTGAATGGAACCTTGCAGTACGGCCACCCGTTTGCCGCCGAGATCCAGCAGGCTGCGCAGATGCATCTTGCTGGATTCGTAAATCTGCGACCAGCTCAGCAGCACCGGTATCGAGTGAAACTGGAAGCGCTCGCTGCGGGCACTGGACAGTGCCACATCCGGCATCAGATCCAGTTTGCCTTCATCCAGCAGCGTCAGGCACTCGTTCCCATTCGCAGGGCACCATTTCCAGCGCCCAGCCTTCGGCATCGGCAATGGTTTGCAGGACATCCGGGAAGATACCGGTTGGCTTGCCGGAGTCATCAAGCTGGATTTTCGGGGGTTATGATAGGCGCCCACTTTCAGCGGGTCGGCGCCCAGGCACGGTTGAACGGCCAGCAGCAGGGCCAGCAGGCATAACAACTGTTTGACACCGGCCCGGTGCCAGGCTGGCGTAGAAAGGGGATGAACCTGAGACATGTAATCCGTTGCGGTTCAGACGGGGTACGTGTCTACAGTGTAGCCTAATTCTGCTTGGCTGGCGGCCGGTCACGCGCTGGTGGTGGACAAAAAGAATCCCCGCAGCGGCGGGGATTCCTGTGTGGCGCGTGGCGGGGTATCAGGCCTTGGCAAACAGCCGGCTGAGGAACCCGGGCTTTTTCTGCGCATCCAGCTGGGCCTGCTGGGCGCTTTCGGCTTTGGCCTGTTCGGCCTTGTCACCGAACACCGGCGTGCCCGAGAAGGTCGAATCCATCACCGTCTTGCCCATCAGGGTGCCCACGACTTTGCCCTGGATTTTCTGATCCTTGTCCACTTGGGCGGTGTAGGTCAGGGTCAGGGGCACCGGTTTGGTCAGCTTGCACTTCCACACCAGGGTATCGCCTTTTTCCACCCGGCCTTCCAGCACCTGCTGATTGCCGTGTTCCTTGTTGAGGACATGACCTTTCACCGCGCCGCTGCTGGATTTCAGCACCAGGCCGCTGAACTGGTCACCCACCGGCGACTTGATGGTGAGATCCCACACGTTGTCGACGCTGTCGATTTTCACCGCTTCGATTGGCGTGTGTTCGCCCTGAGTGGCGGTCATGTCATGGAACAGTTTGCACTCGTCTTCCGAGAAGCCCAGGTTCTGCAGATCGTCGAAGGTGGACTTCATCAGTTTCATGGCGGACAGGTCGTCGCCCATCACGGCCTGCATCTGGGTTTCCACCGATTCCATGGTCATGTCCACCGGCACCGCGTCGCAGGCGGCAATGACCACGCGGGAAAACTTGCCGCCACCGATCGAGAAAATCTCGCGGCTGATGTCGGATTTTTCATGACACAGGTAGGCCACCACCGGCGCCAGCCGCTCGGGCTGGAAATCGTTTTCCAGGTGGGTGCGGAAATCGCTCTGGGGCAGCAGCGCGGACAGGCGAGTAAATGCCGCTGGCAGAATCACGTTGATATTGATGTTGTGATCCTTGCCCAGCAGACCCGCGTTGCGGGTCAGACCGATCAGTGCGGATTTCATCGAGGGATAGGTGATCTGGGGTGAAAAGCCCAGCAGGGAATCCGATGCAGTGTTGATGATGCGGCCGAATTTCTGTTTGACCATGTGGGGCCAGGCGGCGCGCATGGTGTTGATGGCGCCCATCACGTGTACGCCCAGGTGCAGGTCGACTTCTTCGCGATCCACATTGGGGAATACCGCGGTGCTGGCGATGCCGGCGTTGTTGATGATGATGTCGATGCGGCCCCACTTTTTGATGGCCGTGTCCACCATGGCGGCGGCATTCTTGTATTCGGAAACGTCGTGGCCGTCGGCAATGGCAGTGCCCTTGCCCAGGGCGTTGATCTTTTTCACGGCTTCGTCAGCCACTTTCGAGCTGGGCTTGCCGTCGTAGCCGAAGGTGCCGCCGCCCAGGTCGTTGACGATGACGTTGCAGCCTTTTTCGGCCAGATATTTTGCATAGGCGAAACCCAGGCCGCCCCCGGCGCCGGTGACGATCGCCACTTTCCCACTGAAATCAAAAGACATGTCCTGCTCCCGGTGTCGTTCTTGTTAATTTGAGGGCTTAGTATACGTTGTATACCAAGCCTTGTCAGCAGGGGGCGGTTGTCAGGCGTCACGCAAAGTCGGCATGATTTCCGCATAATGGGAGCAGGTGTTTTCAATCCGGACGTTATGTTTTTCATTTTGCGGGAGATTTGTCATGACTCATTCCAGATCAATGGGAATTTTCGCCCTGGTGGGTGGATTGGCGTTACTGGTCAGTGGACCGGCGCTGGCGCACAGCGGCCACGGGGATGCCCACGGCGTGCTGATGGGGCTGGGGCATCCGTTTTCCGGGCTGGATCATATTCTGGCGATGGTAGCGGTGGGGTTGTGGGCCGCGCAGATGGGGCGGCGGGCCCTGTGGCTGCTGCCGCTGGTGTTTCCGGCCGTGATGGCGCTGGGTGGCGCCGCGGGCATGGCGGGCTGGGCGCTGCCGGGGATCGAGGTAGGCATTGCCCTGTCATCGGTGGTGCTGGGCCTGATGGTGTTGGGCAAGGTGCAGCTGCCTGCACTGGCGGCCAGCCTGCTGGTGGGCGTGCTGGCGGTGTTCCATGGCTTTGCCCACGGTGCCGAGCTGCCTGCCAGTACCAGCGGTCTGCAGTACGCGGCAGGCTTTGTCATCGGCACGTTGGTGCTGCACCTTATTGGTGCCGGCGTCGGCTCAGTGCATCGAAATAAGGCAATGGAAGTCGTGCTGCGTGGGTTGGGTGCTGGCATTGCGGCGGGTGGTGCCCTGTTCCTGAGCGCTGCAGCAGGCTGATCGCCGCACTGGTGCGCAGGGCGTTGGTTCCTGCGCCCGGTGTCGTCGGATCCTCGTTCGCCGTTTCCAGTCCTGCGGACTCAGGCATGGGCCGCAGCACATAGCGCGCCTGCTGGTGCAGTTCGGCGCGCTCCCACATCTGCAGATAAGCCTCGGCGGAATTCATCAGCAGGCCGGTCAGGTCGGCGGGATCCGCTGCATCCACCTGGCGGAAGTTTTCCATCCATTCCGCCAGCATGCCGTAATGGGCCATCCCCTCGCTGCGATAATCGAACTGGCGATTGCCGGTACCCGGTGTGGTGAACGTCACCAGGCCATCCACTGACGTGAACGGATACTCGATCTGCACCTCGTCAAAATCGGTTTGCGAGGTTACTCCCTGCACGTCGCTGCCAATACCGATACCGATGCTGAAGCCAAACG
Organism: Gammaproteobacteria bacterium; assembly: GCA_041395845.1. GTDB lineage: Bacteria > Pseudomonadota > Gammaproteobacteria > Pseudomonadales > Ketobacteraceae > Ch67. The sequence continues at coordinate 240,831 of JAWKZS010000001.1, read as the reverse complement.
GCGCCATTTCCTCCGCGTAGGTTTTCATCCGTTGGGCATTCACCGAGGGCTTGCTGTTGAACGGGGTGATCTGGCCGCCCAGACGGAAGATCCGTTCCCGCAGCGCCGGGGTGTTATCGATCCAGCCGTGGGATGACACCACACCGGAATACTGGCGCTGCTCCAGGATGGCGAGGGCGTCCAGCGAGGTGTAGTAACTCATGTGATCGATTTCGATGATCATACCGCGCTCGATCAGGCCGTTGATCAGGTGACGCCCCAGCGGATGCAGGCCGATCCGGTTGCACACCCGCTGTTCCGGGGTGAATTCCGCGTAATCCGGCAACGGCGCCAGCTTGTTGAAAAACGCAAAATTCAGCACCGCGTTGAGGGTGGGGCCGATGGTGGGAATGTCGGTGAGCCCGGCGGTAATGCCGCGGAAATCCTGATTGACGAATTCCTCCATGCTCATGATGCCCTGGGTGCCTTCCGCTTCGGCAGGGCATTCCTCCAGTTCCCAATAGTGGCCACCGATGGATTTGAACAGGTAGCCCCAGGGATCGAACATCTGCAGCAGGCTGGGGGCGTTGGACGTGCTCAGTTTGCTGGCCAGATGCATCCACGCACCGGCGGGGCCACCGGCCGGGCGGGTGCCGCCAAAGCCGTTGTCGAAGCGGTGGATGGGGAACACCGAACGGATGCCCAGTGCATGCAGTTTTTCCAGCTGGGCGTCGATGTAGTCCGGGGTGCAGAAGGCGGAACTTTCATGGCAGTCGAACAGGGTGCCGTATTCGCTGCCCAGTACCACCGCCAGCTTGTTCTGGTTGATCACTTCGCGGGCCTGGCGTGGATCGGTGACGATGCGGAACCAGCCCTTGCCGGGGCCGCCTTCCTGGGCGTCGATGTAGTCCTGCAGGTCGTAGATGTAGCGGGTCTGGTTTTCCACTTCGCTGGCGCTGTTGCAGTCGCCCTGGGCCTTGCCGGGTTTGAGCAGCGAGAACAGCTGGCAGGCGGTGGGATTGCCGGTGACATCGGTTACCAGCAGGCGCAGTCCGCTCAGATAGCCCCGCTGCAGCCAGCGGTAGTAGGCCTGCACGTGGGTGCTGGTGTCCCGTCTGGGCCAGTATTCGAAATCCGGGTAGCCAGATGTGGCGTGGCCGATTTCCCCCTCGTTCGCACGCTCGCTTTCCAGCAGGTCCAGGGTGCCATTGGTGCCATGCAGGTAGCGGCAGTCTTTCAGCGCATGTTCGATGCCGTAGGGATGGAACAGATCACCGGCCATGGCCAGCCCCGCCATCGCCTTGGGAAAGCCCAGATGCGTGTGCAGATCGACAAAGCCCTGCACGGGCGCGTCCGCGGGTTTGGGTTCGTAAAAAGACTCGGCGACTTCGGCATCGAGAGGTGCTTCGGGATAGGCCCGACAGGCCTCGGACGGTTGCGGTATCAGGTCGAAGGTGGCGGCCAGTGGCAGTTGCGCCGGATGGGCCTTGAGGATGGGTTCCTGCTGTCCGCTGTGCAGATACAGAGCGTCCACCGGATTGCGCAGGGAATACACTTGCTGCACCGTGCGGCCACGCTGCTGCAGGTCCACCTGATGGATTTCCCACTCGGTGCGCAGGGATGGAGTGGATTCCCGCGTCACAATGATCAGTTGCGTACCCAGAAAGCCACCGTCAGTGTCGTACAGCAGAAAGCTGCCCAGTCGTGCCGGTTTGACGAAAAAGCTTTCCGCCTGGGCAGCATCCGCCGTGTAGCCGAACTGGCGCTCATCGAGCCGGGTCAGGTAATGCTGGTTGGTGGTGGACTGCAGGGTGACGCACTGCTGGGCGAGGGAATAGGCAGGGCCCAGATCGACGGTCTGCTTGCAGCCGGCAAGCATCAATGCAGGCAGGCACAGCACCAGCGCCTGCAGAGACAGGTGGTTCGCCATGACGGACATGTCCTTTGTCGTTGTTATAGATGGTACTGCCGTTCCATCGCAGTATAGCAGCGCACGCCGGCCCGAGGCGAGCCGGCGGCGTGGTCAGATCAGGTCACGGTTTCGGTCCGATTGGACGCGACAGTGGCTGCCGCCGGGGCCGGCACCGCATCGGGACTGTTCGGCCTGGGTTTGTAGAACGCGGTGCGGTCGATCGGGAACACCTTGAGCACCGAAGGCAGGAACAGAATGTCGAAAATGATCGCAATCACGATGGTGCCGCTGACCAGGATGCCCAGCATTTTGTTGATGTTGAAATCCGACAGCGCCAGCATGGCAAAGCCCGACGACAGCACCACGGTGGTGATCAGCACACCCAGTCCCGCGTGTTCGAATGAATAACGGATGCTGTCGTTGACGCCCAATCCCTTGCGTAAACCGTCGGCGAATTTCGAGAACAGGTGGATGGTGTCATCGACGATGATGCCGGACGAAATGGTAAAGATCACCGCGATGGCGACATTCACTTCGCCCGAGAACAAGCCCCACAGACCGATCGCGATGGCAGACGGGAATATGTTTGGCAGTAGCGCCATGATGCCAAGGCGGATTGAACCGAAACCAAAAATCATGCACAGGCAGATGATAGTGACGGCCACCAGCGAACCGGTAGCCGCACTCTTGATGCTGCTCTGGCCGATATGCGCGAACATGATGGTGGGGCCGGTGCCGTGGGCCTGCAGTTCGGGAATGTTGGCGGCCATCCACGCCTGTGCCCGCTGTTCCAGGGCCAGGGTTTCTTTGGCTTTCATCATCTTGGTACCCAGCATCACCCGCATGCTGGATTTGTCGGTGTTGGTCTGATCGTTCAGGTCCATGCCCATGGGCAGGGACATTTCATACATCAGCATGTATTGCGATGCCAGTTCGCGGGATTCCGGCAACCGATACCAGGCCGGATCATCGCCGTGCATGGTCTGGTTCAGGCGCTTGAGGACATCGGTGAAGGCGGAGGCGGTGATGACTTCCGGCTGTTGGCGGGCCCATTCCATGAAGGCTTCGACCTTGGCCAGATAGGCAGGATCACTGATGCCATATTCACTGCCGGAATCCAGGGAATAGGCGATGAAATTCATCCCCATGCCGTGCCGTTCCGCCAGATCCATCGCCACCCGCACTGGCATGTCCTTGTTGAAGTAACCGACATTATCGTCGTTCATGTCATTCAGCAGCATGCCTGCGCTTAGTGCGGCAGATAGCAGCAGCGTGGAGTAAAACACCGGGCGCGGATGTCGGATCACCCAGTCGACAGCAACCTGATGAGGACCACGGCGGGTTGCCTGTTGTGCCTGCGCGCTGGGGCGGGACAGCCAGATCGCCAGTTGCGGCAACAGGGTATGGCCGAACAGGTAAGCCATCACGATGCCCGCTGATGAAATGCAGCCGAACTGCACGAACGGTGGCGAGTCGATGGTGGTCATGCCCAGAAAACCCACCGCCGTGGTGAAGGTGGTGAAAAAGATCGCCCGCAGATTGCTTTCCAGGCTCAGCTGCATGGCGGTGACCTTGTCGTGGCCTTCGCGCAGGCGCAGGGAGTAGTAGCACAGCAGATGCACACAGTGGGCTACCGCAAGGGTGAGGATGACCACCGGTGCGACAGAGCTGACGTTGTTCAGGGGAATGCCGGTGTAGCCGAAGCCACCCATGGTGGCGACGATGGCAACCGCAACGATAATCAGGGTAACAAACGTGTTGGCCACCGAGCGGGTCATAATGCCCACCAGCGCCAGCGCCACTATCAGCAGCAGCGGCATCAGCACCTGCATGTCCTGGGCGGCCACCGTGCCCAGATAATAATTCGAGGTGGCCAGTCCGGTAACGTGCAGAGTCACGTCCGGATGGGCCGCACGGAAGGCCGCTTCCAGTGCCAGCACACCGCCTTCGGTTTCCATCAGTTCCGGCAGTGCCTTGGTCTGGTCTTCCGGCAACTCCAGGGTGACCATCACTACGCTGAGGGCGCCATCGGGGGACAGGTAGTGATCGCGGATGGTCTGCTCGCTGTTGACCCGCCGTTCCACCGCGCGCAGGGCATCCGGGCTACCGTCAAAATCCTCCGGAATCAGGTTTTCGACAATGAGTTCATCGCCGTCGGCATAGGTGTGCTGAAAGTTACTGAGGGAGTCCACCCGGATCGAGTAGGGCAGCAGCCAGCCCCGCTCGGTCAGCCATTGCTGGGCGTGAATGGCCTCGGTGGACAGGGCGTTGCCGTTGCGGGGTTCGAGGATGAACACCACGTTATCCACCTTGGTGTAGGTGTCCTGCAGGTGTTCGAAGGCTTCCAGGTATTCGTTGTGACTGGAAAACATCACCCTGTAGTCGGCCTTGTAGGTGATCTGGGTCAGGCCGCTGGCCATGATCCCGGCGAACACCAGGCTGGCGATGAACAGGAATAGACGCTGGCGCACCAGAAAGGCGGAAATGGAGTGAATCATGATGGAAGGCGTCCTCACGCAGACGGAAAGAACCCGGCGGCAGCGACAGCCACCCTGATGTCCGCATTAAGCCTAGCGGTTTAGCGGTTGGCAATGTCCAAAAGGAGTAGTTGGGGGGGGCTGTTTGCAAACGGCGTCGCCCTTGTCATAATTTTTCCATTGCGAACCCGAGGAGACGTTCCATGCCCGTTTACGATTACCGCTGCGAAGCCAATGGCCAACTGTACGAAGTCAAACATCCCATGTCGGTGACCGTCACCAACTGGGGCGAGCTGAAGGCACTGGCCGAGATTGATGATGACGCCATCCCCGACAGCGCGCCGGTGACCAAGGTGCTGACCACCGGCGGCGTGGTGAAAAGCAGCAGCCTGAAGAATCCGCAGATGCCCAGTTGCCCGGTCAGTGGCTGCGGTGGCGGTGGCTGCCAGTTCCAGTGAGATTGTGGGCCTGCTAGAACCAGGCGTCTTCCATGCTGATGCAGGTATCATCCAGCTGCATCAGCAACTCTGCCTGCTGCACGGTGCGCGGCAATTCCCAGCGGATAAAGTAGCGCGCCGCCTGCAGTTTGCCCCGGTAAAACCCCTCATCCTGCGCCGGATTGCGCTGCAGCGCCGCGGCGGCGGTTGAGGCCTGCCAGGTCCAGATCCAGGCGATCACGGTTCTGCCCATCATGTCCAGAAACACCGCCGCGTTGGCCGTCAGCAGGCTGGCAGGCGTGTCTTTGCGGGTGGCAAAAAACTGTGCCACCTGCCCCAGTCGCCCGATCGCCTGCTGCAGGGCGTCACCCAGTTCGCGGGTGGCATCCTGCAGCTGTGCCGTCTGCGCGGTGGTCTGCATCTGCTGCAGGAATTGCGCGAAGGTCTTGCCGCCGTTGAGGCTGAGTTTGCGCCCCAGCAGATCCAGCGCCTGAATGCCGTTGGTGCCTTCGTGAATGGGGTTGAGGCGGTTGTCGCGATAGTGCTGTTCGACGATGTATTCCCGCGTGTAACCGGCACCGCCGTGAATCTGGATCGCCAGATCGTTGGCCCGCGGACCGTATTCGCTGGGCCAGGCCTTGATGATGGGGGTGAGCAGGTCGAGCAGTGCAGCGGTATCGCGGCGCACGTTTTCATCGGGATGGGTGTGCATGTCATCCACCAGGCGGGCAGAGTACAGGCACAGAGCCAGGCCACCTTCGGCCAGCGCCTTCTGTTCCAGCAGCATGCGTTTCACGTCGGCGTGCTGGCTGATCGGAATCATCGGCGAGCGCGGATCGCGATTGTCCGGCGCGCGGCCCTGGGGGCGATTGCGGGCGTAGTCCACAGATTCCAGATAACCGGCCACTGCCAGTACGGCGGCGCCGGTGCCCACCGCAATGCGCGCCTCGTTCATCATGTGGAACATGTAGCCGAGGCCCTTGCCCGGTTCCCCCAGCAGATAGGCGGTGGCACCTTGCTGCTCGCCGAAATTCATCGCTGTGGAAATCGAGCTGCGATAACCCATCTTGTGAAACAGTCCTGCCAGCTGCACATCGTTGCGGGCACCCAGGCTACCATCGTCGTTCACCAGAAACTTGGGCACGATGAACAGCGAAATGCCTTTCACGCCCGGTTCGACACCGTTGGGCCCGCGAATTTTCGCCAGCACCAGATGCACGATGTTGTCAGACAGATCGTGTTCGCCGGCGGAAATAAAAATCTTGTTGGCGCGCAGACGATAGCTACCGTCGGGCTGTAATTCTGCGGTGGCACGGATGTCGCCAAGGGAGGAGCCGGCGTGAGGTTCGGTCAGGCACATGGTGCCGAAAAAGCGGCCGTCCAGCATAGGCTGCATGAAACGCTGGCGCTGGTCGGCGGAACCGAATTTTTCGATCACCGTGGCGGCGGACTGGGCCAGAAACGCATACACCGTACTGGACACATTGGCTGCCTGCACCCAGGCAAAACAGGCCTGGCTGAGCAGATGGGGCAGCTGCATCCCGCCCTGTTCGTAATCGCGGCCAGCCCGGGTCAGGCCGGTTTCAATCACGGCATCGCAGGCGGCCTTGATTTCCGGAATCAGTGTCACGGTTTTGCCATCGAACGCCGGTTCGTTTTCATCACCCTTGCGGTTGTGATTGGCAAAATATTTTTCCGCCACCTGGCGTGCGGTGGTCAGTGCCGCATCGAAGGTTTCGCGATTGTGTTCTGCATAGCGGGGCCGCCGGGTCAGTGCGCAGGCATCCAGCCATTCATACAGGATGAAATCGATATCGCGGGGATCAAGAATCTTGGCACTCATGGGGTGTTCCTGTCGGTTCAGTCGTCGGTCTGGCAGGTGGCCAGCTTAGCGGAATTTCCCTGCAGCTGGTGGATTGCGACGCGCACCATTGGCGCCGATGGCAATTGTTGACCCTGCCGGAATGTGGGAGACTCAAAACGTTTTGCAGCAATTCTTTGATCCTTGCCAACATGCCTGTCGCCAGGATTTGAAAAAATCCGCTCATATCCCCATTTTCAGGTTGTCGTGGGGTGTTACCCCTGACCTGACTCGCTGCCGTCCAGCACTCGAAGGAAAACCATCATGCGCACTGCTCTTCTGTCGATCCTGCTAACCTCTGCCCTGGGTGCCCAGGCTGCCCCCGCCATTGAAACCCGGTTACTGGCGCCGGAAACGGTTCCGGTGACCCGTCTGTTCGATGGCAAGGTCGAGGCTATCAACGCCGCCACGGTGTCGGGCCAGACCAGCGGCCGGGTCGCGGATATCCGCTTTGATGTGGGGGACAGGGTACCGGCCGGTGCCACCATCATCCGGCTGGTGAGTGAGGATCAGCAGGGTGGCCTGCAGCAGGCCCAGGCGGCGCTGGCAGATGCCGAAGCGGGCCTGAAGGTGGATCAGCTGGAACTGCGCCGCATCGAAGAACTGTTTGGCAAGGGCGTGGTGTCGAAAGCAGAACTGGACCGGGCCCAGGGCAAGGTGAAAAGTCGCGAGGCCCAGGTCAGCAATGCCAGGGGTGCACTGCGACGGGCAGAACAGCAGCTGGCGTACACGGTGGTGCAGGCACCGTTTTCCGGCGTGGTGAGCGAACGGCATATCGAACTGGGTGAAGCAGTGGCACCGGGCACGCCGCTGATGAGCGGCTTTGATCCGGATCACCTGCGGGTGGTAGTGAATGTTCCCCAGGATGTGGCGGGTCGGGCGTCCAATGACACCATCCGCATCCAGCGGGATGGCAATACGCTGGCGCCGGCCCAGACCCAGATCTATCCGGTGGCCAATGCAGTGAGCGGCACGGTGAAACTGCGTCTCACGCTGGGTGAAGGTGATCACGGCCTGAAGCCGGGGCAGTGGGTGAAAGTGGCGGTGGTGACCGGCGAAGAAAACCAGCTGCGGATTCCGCTGAGTGCGGTGCTGCAGCGTTCCCAGATCAGCACCGTGTATGTACAGACGGAGGCAGGGCTGCAGTTGCGTAATGTACGTCTGGGCAAGGTCAGCGGTGATGCAGTGGATGTCAGCGCGGGCCTCAGTGCCGGCGACAGCTTGGTACTGAATCCACTGGATGCCCTGTTGCAGAAAGCTGCTGCCGAGGGAGCCGCCAATGAGTAAGAAACTCGGTATTTCCGGCACGCTGGCGGGCAGCAGTGTGCGTTCCCAGCTGACGCCTCTGCTGGCCATGGTGGCGCTGCTGCTGGGTATCTTTGCCGCCATGATCACGCCGCGGGAAGAAGAACCACAGATTGATGTCACCATGGCTAACGTGTTTGTGCCATTTCCTGGCGCTGGCGCTGCGGACGTGGAAAATCTGGTGACCCTGCCACTGGAACAGGTGCTGGCCGAGATTGAACAGGTTCAGCATATCTATTCAGTATCGCAGCCGGGCATGGCAGTACTGACCGTGCAGTTCGACGTGGGCGTGCCACGGCAGACGGCGCTGCTGCGCCTGTACAACGCGATTTATTCCAATCTGGACTGGCGTCCGCCCAATCTGGGCATCGGCCAGATCATCGTCAAACCCAAGGGCATCGACGATGTGCCGATTCTGGGCCTGACCCTGTGGAGCGATCAGCCGCAGTGGGACGCCACCGCACTGCAGCAACTGGCGCTGTCGCTGGAAAGCGAACTCAAGCGGCTGCCGGGCACGCGCAATATCGCGACCATTGGCGGCCAACAGAAAATCGTGCGGGTCACGCTGGACCCGGCCCGCCTGGCCGCACACAACCTGACGGTGAGTGAACTGGAGCAGGCGCTGCAGGCCAGTCACTTTGCGCGGCAGACCGGTGATCTTGTGAATGGAAATCAGGCCATTGCCGTGCAGGCGGGGACCTTTCTGAGCAGGCCGGAACAACTGGGTGAGCTGGTGGTGGCACTGTATCAGGATCAGCCGGTGTATCTGCAGGATGTGGCGGATGTGGAACTGGCGGGCGCCGATCCCGAACAGCTGGTGTCCTGGCGTGCCGGTACCGGACAGAATGCGCCGGCGGTGACCATCACCATCAGCAAAAAGCCGGGTGAAAATGCCATCGATGTCGCCAACCGGGTGGTGGACCACGTGCAGCGTCTGCAGGGCACGCACATTGCCGAAGGTGTGAACGTGGCGGTTACCCGCAATTACGGCGCCACTGCCAACGACAAGGCGAACAAGCTGATCCAGAAACTGATCTTCGCCACGCTCAGCGTCATCGCGCTGGTGCTGGTGGCGCTGGGGCGTCGCGAAGCGATCGTGGTGGGTGCAGCGGTGTTGCTGACTCTCGCCGTGACCCTGTTCGCGTCCTGGGCCTATGGCTTTACGCTCAATCGCGTCTCACTGTTCGCGCTGATTTTTTCCATCGGCATTCTGGTGGACGATGCCATTGTGGTGGTGGAAAACATTCACCGTCATCTGGGCGACACCTCGATGAATTTTATCGACCGCATTGCCGCAGCGGTGGACGAAGTGGGTGGCCCCACCATTCTGGCAACCTTCACGGTGATTGCAGCGTTGCTGCCGATGGCCTTCGTTACCGGACTGATGGGCCCGTACATGAGCCCGATTCCGATCAATGCATCAATGGGGATGCTGCTGTCGCTGATCATCGCGTTCACGTTCACGCCGTGGCTCAGCGCACGGCTGCTGAAATCGGCGGCGCACACTGGCGGCGCGGGGCACGCAGAATCCACCGGCATTGCGTTTTTCGGCAAGCTGATCCAGCCGTTTCTTGGCAAGGCAAAACGGCGTAACCGTTATCTGCTTGGCTTCAGTCTGATCGGTGCCATCGCGCTCGCCTGCATGCTGGTGGTGTGGCAGCTGGTGGTACTGAAAATGCTGCCGTTCGACAACAAAAGCGAACTGCAGATCGTGGTCGATATGCCAGAAGGTACCCCGCTTGAACAGACCCACACCGTGCTCACGGCGCTGGCGGATTATCTGGTGACCGTGGATGAAGTCGACAACCTGCAACTTTACAGCGGCACCGCCAGCCCCATCGGTTTCAACGGACTGGTGCGACAGTATTATCTGCGCAGCCTGCCCCATCAGGGCGACATACAGGTCAATCTGAAGGACAAGCATGAACGGGAGCGCGCCAGTCACGCCATCGCGCTGGCGCTGCGCACGCCGCTGCAGGACATCGGCAAGCGCTACAACGCCAATGTGAAAATTGTCGAAGTGCCGCCGGGGCCGCCGGTGATGGCGCCGATCGTGGCGGAAGTGTACGGCCCTGATTACGCCGCCCAGCGCGCGCTGGCGCAAACGCTGGCAGAGGTGTTCGTGGCGCAGGACGGCATTGTCGATACCGATACCACGGTGGAAGCGGATCAGTCCCGCTGGCTGCTCACCATCGATCGTCAGCGTGCGGCCATGCTCGGTGTCAGTGAACAGCAGGCCGCCGCGGCACTGGCATCAGCATTGGGTGGCAGCGACAGTATTTACCTGCACACCGGACACGACAAAATGCCGGTGCCCGTGCGCCTGAAACTGCCGCTGGAACAGCAGAACCGCATCGAGGATCTGGCGGACATCAAGGTGCGTGCCCGCAGTGGTGAACTGATCGCACTGTCATCCATTCTGCAACCGGTACAGCAAACCACGGACAAGGCGATCTATCACAAGGATCTGTTGCCGGTGGTGTACGTGACGGCGGACATGGCGGGCAAACTCGACAGCCCGCTCTATGGCATGTTCGATCTGCGCGGCAATCTGCCGCAAGGCGTGCAGGAATATTTCATCAGTCAGCCGGAATATCCCCAGCAGTTCAGCATCAAGTGGGATGGCGAATGGCAGATCACCTATGAAACGTTTCGTGACATGGGTGCCGCCTATTCCGTCGGCCTGGTGTTGATCTATCTGCTGGTAGTCGGGCAGTTCCGCAGTTATGCCGTGCCGCTGGTGATCATGGCGCCGATTCCGCTGACCCTGGTGGGCATTCTGCCGGGCCATGCGCTGCTCGGAGCCCAGTTCACCGCCACGTCAATGATCGGCATGATCGCCCTGGCCGGTATCATCGTGCGAAATTCCATCCTGCTGGTGGACTTCGTCAACCATGCGCTGGCTGCTGGCAGTAGCCTGGAACAGGCAGTGGTGGAAGCCGCCCAGGTGCGGGCCAAACCGATCATCCTGACGGCGCTGGCCGCCATGCTCGGTGCGTTTTTTATCCTCGACGATCCTATCTTCAACGGTCTGGCGATTGCGCTGATCTTCGGCCTGTTCGTCAGTACCCTGCTGACGCTGGTGGTGATCCCGGTGTTGTATTACGCCTTGCTGCGTCGGCGTGACGCAGCGGCATAATTGCGGAAAGGGGCTGACGCCGCTCCCGTCGATGGACTAAAGTTATTGGATTCATCGACGGGAGCATTTCAATGCAGGTTCTCTATCCGGACATCAAACCCTATCAGGAACACCGCATTGCGGTGCAGCCACCGCACCAGCTTTACGTAGAAGAATCCGGTAATCCGGATGGCATTCCTGTTCTGTTTCTGCACGGTGGCCCTGGCTCGGGTACAGAAGGCCATCACCGCTGTTTTTTTGATCCCGAAAAATACCGCATCATTCTGTTCGACCAGCGCGGCTGTGGCCGTTCTACGCCCCACGGCTGTCTGGAATTCAACACCACGCAAGCCCTGATCGACGATATCGAAGTCATCCGTACCCAGTTGCAGGTGGAACGCTGGATGCTGTTTGGTGGTTCCTGGGGTTCAACGCTGGCGCTGCTGTATGCGCAGGCCCATCCTGAGCGGGTGCTGGCGATGGTGTTGCGGGGAATTTTTCTCTGCCGGCAACAGGATCTGGACTGGTTCTACAAGGAAGGCGGTGCCAGCCGGATTTATCCTGATTACTGGGAAGATCTGATCAAGCCTGTCCCGGAAGCGCAGCGCGACAATCTGATCGAGGCCTATCACCAGATGCTGTCCAGCGAGAATGAACTGCAGCGTATGGCTGCCGCGAAGGCCTGGTCGGCGTGGGAAGGCCGCTGCGCTACCTTGCGCCCCAATGCCAGCGTGCTGGATCACTTCACCTCGCCTCACACGGCGCTGAGTCTGGCGCTGATCGAAGTGCACTATTTCCGCCACCAGACCTTTGTGGCAGAAAACCAGATTCTCGACAACATGGAGCGGATTCGCGATATTCCCGGCATTATCGTGCATGGCCGCTACGACATGATCTGCCCGCTGGATAACGCTACGGCATTGCATCGTGCCTGGCCCGCATCCGAGCTGCACATCATTCGCGATGCCGGCCATTCCGCCTTCGAGCCAGGCAATGTCGATGCGCTGGTGAAGGCCACCAACCAGTTTGCCCGCAGTCTGGGGCGGTCGGCCTGAACGCAGTCGTTTGCATGGTGCTGACACCCTTGTCACAATCAGCGTGACGACTGCGATGATGCGCCCATGCTGCTGAAAACCCGTTTTTATCTTCCGCCCCTGCGCGCCGGTGTCGTCCGGCGCGATGTTCTGCTGCAACAGTTGCAGCGCAGTGCTGGCGGCAGTGTCGTGGTGGTGACAGCGCCGGCCGGTTACGGCAAAACCACGCTGATCAGCCAGTGGCTGCACGCCCATCCCCAGACTTTTGCCTGGCTCACCCTGGGGCCGGAACACAACGTGATTCCCGTGTTCTGGCACTATCTGCTGACAGCGCTGCAACAGATGGTGCCGGATCTGGGCAAGGAAGCCGAACAACTGTTGCTGGCCGATGCCACGCCGGATTATCAGCAGGTGCTGATTACCGTGCTCAATGATCTGGACGCCTTCAGCATCAACAACCGGGCCCGCGATCCTCTGACCCTGGTGCTCGACGATTTTCATGTGTTGCACAATCATCGTTTGCTGCAGCTGTTCAATCTGCTGCTGGACCATTTGCCCGGCTGTATCCGTGTGGTCATTACAGCGCGCAGTGAACCGGATCTGCAGCTGGCGCGCCGGCGTGCCAGTGGTCAGTTGCTGCAGCTGGGCATTCAGGAACTGCGCTTCAGTCACGACGAGTGTCGCGACTTTTTCGCGAACATCGTGGATGCCGAGGCGGTGTTGCCGCTGATTGATTCCCTGTGCGATCGCACCGAAGGCTGGATCGCCGGGCTGCATTTGGCGGCATTATCGCTGCAACGCAATCCGCTGGATGTGCAGGGGTTGCTGATGGCACCCGGACTGGATAAACACATCGCCGATTACCTGCTCAACGAGGTGTTTGCAGCGTTGCCAGGTCAGCTGCAGTCATTCCTGCTGCAGACCGCAGTAGTGAAACGTTTTTGCGCCGGTCTGTGCAATGCCATCGTCGCCCGTAGTGACAGCCAGTTGATGCTGCTGGAACTCGAAACCCTGAATCTGTTTCTGGTGCCGCTGGACAATCACCGCACCTGGTTTCGCTATCATGATCTGTTCCGCCAGTTTCTGTTGCAGCGGCTGGCGCAATGGGACACGGCATTGCAGCAGGATGCGGTGGCATCGGCAGTGCAATGGCTGGAGCAGAATGGTGACTGGAAAGAAGCGGTGGATGTCGCACTGCACTGGCAGCGTTGGCCAGCTGCGGTGCAGATGCTGCAACAGTATGCCCAGCAGGACACCGCGCCGGCGGATCAGTGGCAGCAGTGGCTGGAGCAGTTGCCAGCGGCACAGCGTAGCGCTTTGCCGCGACAGTCGAACATGACGTCGGCGGATGACGTAGACAGCGATGAAAGCTATCCGGATTCCGCGTCGCTGATCGAACCGCTCACCCGGCAGGAAAAAACGGTACTCGAACTCATCGAGCAGGGCCTTTCCAACAAGGATATTGCCCGTCAGCTACAGATTTCGCTCAACACCCTGAAAGTCCACATCCGCAATCTGTACGGCAAGATGGGTATAGAAAGTCGGCGTGACATTCTGGCGAAAAACGCCCGCAAATAATCCCCGTCAGCCAGTGATCATCGGCCGGTCTGGATCGCTGCACCACTCACTCCACGACCCCGGATACAGGATCGATCCACTGAGTCCGGCAATTTCCATCGCCAGCAGATTATGGCAGGCCGTAACGCCGGAACCGCATTGCTGGATGATGCGACGATCCTGCCGGTGCTGCAGCAGTTCAGCGAATTCAGCGCGCAACTGTGCGGCTGGTTTGAAACGGCCATCTGCCGCAAGATTGTCGCGAAAGAAACGGTTCAGCGCCCCGGGAATATGCCCGGCCACCGGGTCCAGGGTTTCATTTTCACCACGAAAACGGTCTGGGGCCCGCGCATCGATCAGCACACTATCGGAAGACGACAGTGATTGCAGCACGTCGTCGGCACTGACGGTTGGCAGACTGATGCGATACAGAAAATCCAGGGGATTTTTCGCAGGAATGTCCTGCGTCAGCGGCAAACCTGCGCCGCGCCAGGCGGACATACCGCCGTCCAGCACTGCCACCTGCGGATGACCCAGCCAGCGCAGCAGCCACCACAGGCGTGCGGCAAACATCCCACCGCTGTCATCATAAGCGACGACCTGCATGCCTCCGCGGATGCCAAGCATACCGAGCCGGGCAGCAAGCTGCGCGGGATTCGGCAGCGGATGACGGCCATTGCGTCCGTTTTTTTCGCCGGACAGATCCTTATCCAGATGCAGAAAATGCGCGGCGGGCAGATGGCCTTCAGCATAGGCGTGGCGCCCGGCATCGGGATTGGCAAGATCATGACGACAGTCGATCAGACACACCGCATTGTTATCGACAAGGGTCTGTAAGTCGGCAGGTTGAATCAGTGTGGTGAAGGTCATGCAATGTATCCGGATTCCGAAAATGCCATCGTCCGGTATCCGGGAGATTTTGTCCATTGATGAGGCCATCCCGGATGGCATCACCATCCGGGACAGCCTGCACTGTTACAACGTCTTCATGTATTCAATCAACGCATAGCGCTCCTGATCCGACAGCATTTCAGTGAAGTCGTGACCCTCATTGCCGCGACTGAATTCATGACTGTTGAAGATACGGCGTTCGACGACATCAGCTTGCGTCAACGGCGGCATCACCTGATAGGCGAGCCAGGTTTTGTCGCCCCAGCGGTTGGCGATCAGGCTGAGTATCCGGTCGAAGAAATTCATCGGATTGCAGTTGTATTTTTCGGTGCCGGGCCGACAGGGAATCTCGTCGTATTTCCAGCCGAGGCGATCGAAATCATAGGCCGCAAGGCTGGAATCCATGGCGGAATTGAAGCCAGGTGCCACGGGTTCGGTTTGTGGGGGTTGCCAGATAGCCGGGCGCTCCGAGGGTTTCAGCACATGCCAGATCGTGGGAATGCTGCCGTTATGGAAGTAGGGCGCGGCGGCCCAGGCACCGTACAGCGATGGCGCGTTGTAGCCCACCATCTCGTCCCAGCGGTTGGGGCCTTCCGGCAGTTCACCGCCACCGGCCAGATCGTGACGCAGGCGGTCGAAGGTGTTGCCATCATCGCCGGTCCAGTCGGGATGCAGTTCCACATACGACCACCACGAGGTATTCCACGCCACTTTCATTGGCGCCGACATCACGTTGGTGCGCTCCGGATCGGTGCGAATGATGTCGAGTGGTGTATTTACGCCAGCGATGCCTTTCAGTCGCGGGTCGGGCAGCATGGCCTGATCAGCCGCATAGCGTGGCGAATACACACCGTGACAGCTGGCGCAGGAGCCGTTGCCCGGTGGTTTGGGAATGTCCGCGTTGGCGTCGCTGGCCCACAGATCCTTGGTGTGGAACAGCACCGCACCGGCTTCCGCCAGCGGCAGATTGATCTGGTCCGGGTAGGGATAGGGTGGCGTGGTCAGCGATGTCATGAACGCATCCACCGCTTCGAATTCCGGTTCCAGCGCGCGTCGCTGCGCACCGGTGAGCGAGAGACTTGCCACTTCCAGTGCCATGGTGGAACGCACATTGTCCGAACTCAGCGCACCATGGAACAGCCGCGTCATCCAGGCCCGGCTCCACCAGTTGGGCGTTTTCACCTGGCCGGCGGAACCGTGGCTCGGGAACAATTCCACGCCCGGATTGATGGCGAGTGTCTGCGCATCGAAACCGACAAACAGAAAATCAATCACGCCCAACGCATTGGAAGCACCCGCGTTGGAACCGAACGGAAACGGCACGATCGCGGGGATGCCGATGATGCGTTTGGCGGCATCATTGACGAACACGCCGATATCAAAAAAGTTGTTGCCGCGGCCCCAGTGGAACTGCTGGCCTTCTTCATCGGTGCCCAGACGCGAATCGTGACAGAACGAGCAGCCTACGGTGAGTTCACCGGTATAGCGGCCGTCGAAATTTTTCACCATGGTCAATCCCATGGGCAACTGGCCGCTACCGCCGTCCGTCAGGTTCGGATCTTCACCTTCCAGTGGATACGGATTACGGAAATCGGCGCGGAACAGGCCGTAGCGTTTCAGCACTTCATCATCGAAATTTGCGGGGCGCTCGCGCAATCCCCAGGAGCGCCACAGGTTGCGATAGACACGGGGGGTGAGCACGCGATTGCCGGCGAGAAAATACGAGGTGGATTCCAGGAAGTGGCGGCCACGGGCCACCTGCTCGCGCCATTCACCGCAGGTTTGCGCCTTCTGCAGGTTGTGCGGACGATAGGGCGGCAACGGATTGTGCACGTCGATCCAGTACGCATTGAACTGCACAGCAGTGCCCGGCTGGTTGATGCCTTCCACCACCAGTGAGCGCGGATCGAGTGGCACCGGGGTGTCATCCGCTTGGCCCTCGCAACCGGCCACGATCGCGGGTTTCACTGGCCCCATTTCGAGTAACGGCTGATCCGATATCACCGGCGGTTCCGCGGGTGGCTCTTCATCCGCGCATGCAGTTGGATCATCCCAGCAGGTGAACAGCTGTGAGACATCGCGATAGACATCGCTGCCCACCGGCCAGCTTTTGCCGCCGCTGTGGGGTTCCGCCGGATCGGCATTTTCGACCAGCAACGGATTGCCGGCAATGCCGCGACCAAGTTGATCCCACGCATCGTAAAACTGCTCGTAATGGTCACTGCTATTGGCTGACAGCAGCAGGCCGCGTCCTTCGTCGGTGTCGGCGAGTCCACCGGCAATGTGGCAGGTCGTGCAGAAGGACAGATGTGGTGCGATGTGCGAATCGAAAAACGCGCGTTCGTCGAAGCTGGTGCTGGCTGTCGTATCGCGTGCGCTGGTGTCGAGGTTGCGTTCAGTGTCGGTGCTACTGTCGGACGATGTGCTGCCGCCGCCACAGCCGGGCAACAGCAGAATGCCGGCCAGCAGCGACGGCAACCAGAAGGCTCTGGATGTCATGGCGATGCTCCATGTGTTCTTGTTGTTGTGCGGCGAACATCGAGCAGGAAATGCGAACAGCAGGCGAAGCCTTTGCTCCTGCCAGCGCCGGTTCCCATTGGGGCCGGACTGCGGGCGTGACCAATTGGTCATGGATTCTGGTTGGCCAGTTTGAACAAGTCAAAGCAAAGCGGGTGGCAGATCGGCAGGGTTGTCGCGATCTGCAAGGTGAACCGCGATCTGAATAAAAATGTGCCGAGAAAAAGCACCAGCGGAATATTTTGCACACAAAAAAACGCCGGGACTGAAACATGCGTACAGCGTTGCAGCCCCGGCGTTTTCGCTTATCGCGATCAGCGCGCCAGCTGTGAAACCGGCGTGAAGGTGGTGTCCGCCTTGGTCTGGCTGACCTGTTGCGGGAACTGGCTTTTCGCGGTCTTCTCACCGAATTTCACTAGCGCACGGTTGAGGCCGGGCACCGTCATCCGCAGGATTTCGCTGCCCATGCGCAACGGCATCTGCGCCGGCCAGAAATATTTCGCTGCGGTACGTGGCAGGCCGAGTTTGTCGCCGGATTCATCCCCCAGAATGTAGCGGGTGTAACCAATACGCAGCGTGCGCTCGACCCGTGCCAGCCGTTGACTCAGCCAATGATCGGAAGCGAACTGCAGCGGTGACTCTGCCAGTGCCTGACCCAGCTGACGGGAATCGTCATCGGCTTCGCAGATGGTGGCGATGATCTGATACAGCGCGCGCATGGCGTCGTCTTCACTGGCAGGCAGAATGCGTTCTTCGACGCCCATCAGGTAGCCGATGTAGCGCCACAGATGCATCACCGCTTCGCGCTCGCGCTTGCTGAACAGGAAGCCGATAGCGCGCAGACCGGTGAGGAAAATCGCCGAGAATTCCAGAATGGTGGCCATGGAGTCCCACTGGTTGAGCGGATAACCCCATGCCATGTTCCATTTGCCGGACTGCAGCAGCATCGAGCGCACCTGGGCATGCATCATGCGCACGCGGATAGCGCTTTTGAAACCTTCCTCGTGGCGTTCCAGTCCACCCTTGGTGGTGACATCCATCCAGAATTTGCCGGTTTCCACCAGTCGCCGTGGCGTCATGCGATCCAGCTGGCCGGTGAATACCAGCGGCTTGGCGGCAGCGGCGCCCAGATAGCCACCCATCAGCGACATGTTGCGCAACACCAGCTCGCCCCAGGGGCCCAGGCGGCGGGATACATCACAAGCCAGCTTGATCTTGTCGCGGTCCAGCCAGATCGGTTCGCAGTCGATCTGGGCGAACAGGTCCACCAGAGCCTGGGGCGGATTGTCGACACTCTCGATGCCCTGCTCCAGCGCCTGGTCCAGCAGCTTGCGGCCCTGACCTGGCGGCAGCGACTTGTACATGGCTACCACGCCGTCGGCCAACCTGTCACCCATCTGCATGTGCTGGCGGATGGTCTGCATCTGGCCGGCAGTGGGATGAGGATCACTGCCGTAAATCCATTTGAAAACCGTGCGCACCGGTTTCATGCCGGGGCGATCGGGATCGCCAACGCGGGTCAGCGGAACGAGTTGCGGGTTCACCGGAGTTGTCATGGCTGTCACTCACTTCGATCAAACATCGGGATTCTGCCGGCCAAAAGTGGCCAGTATGCGTCGAGGCTAGCAACGGCTGTGCGAGGATACAATGCTGTATGTTTTGGCTTTGGCGCGATTAGTCAGTGAATGAAATGACCCAGGAAACGGCGGATTTGCCTGCTGGAAGGTGGCGGTGCCACTGTTACACTCCGCTAACCTGAACAAAAACAAGACCCTGATAGGAGCCATCACCATGCCCGCCATTGATCCCCGCCCCGGCAAAATGAAAGAAGCCCTGGCCAAGGTGCCGGCCGGCGTACCGATCATCATGCTCAATCTGCTGCGCTTCCGTGACAAGGCGGCCTATCCGGATCAGGCCTCGGATTTGAGCGGAAAAGAGGCCTACGCCATTTACAGCCAGGAAGCCTTCCGTCATGTCAGCGCGGTAGGTGGCGAAGTGGTTTTATGGGCCAAGGCGCATGCGGCGGTGATCGCGCCGGAGGATGAAGAGTGGGATGAAATGCTACTGGTGCGCTATCCGTCGATCGAACAGTTTGTGGCGATGGTGATGAATCCGGAATACCAGCAGCTCGCCGTGCATCGCACCGCAGCGTTGGCGGATGCACGTTTGATTGCGACCGTGGCGAAAACCAAAGGCTGACTTACGCTGGCTGGATGGTGGTGACGCCCAACGCTTCCAGCATGCCTTGCACCCGATCCCGGATCTGATTCCGCACCACGCGATATTCCTCGGCGGGCAGATGTTTGGGATCGGGCAACTGCCAGTCTTCCTTGCGATGGGCGGCGATGAAATCACAGTTGTCGCCACAGCCCATGGTGGCAACAAAATCAAACTGTTCCGCTGGCAGATCCGTCAGCGCTTTCGAGTGATGGGTCGTCAAGTCATAACCCAGCTCCGCCATGTACTGGATCGCTTTCGGATTGATGATGCCCGAGGGTTTTGATCCCGCACTGAACGCTTCCACTGCATCGCTGCCCAGCATGCGGGCAAAGGCTTCCGCCATCTGGCTGCGGTTGGAATTTTCCACACAAACAAAAAGTACGCGCTTCTTCATACGACATTCCGTTTCGGACGAATGGCAAAACTGCCACTGGCCTTGAAAAGCAGGTTGTTCTGCTGATAGACCGTGGCTTCAATGTGGGCGGTGGTGCGGGTGCGCGCCATCAGCTGGGCGGTGGCCCGCAATTCACCGGGTTTGACCGGCAGATAAAACGCCGAGTTCAACGTCACCGTGGCATAGAATTCGTCGGCGGCAATAGTGGCCAGCAGGGCGCCACAGGCATGATCTGCCAGGCTCAGACACACGCCACCGTGCCCGGTGCCGAATTTGTTGAGGTGGTGCGGTTCCACCGTCATCTGCACTTCGGCAGTCTGATCGTTGGTCTGGGTAATCCGCAGCCCGAACCATTCGGCATAAGGACTCAGGTTGGGGATCGCCGCTTCGGTGGGGGTTACTGCCATGGCTTGGCACTCCGTATTCAACTGCCTGCAACGCTCCGCAGTGTACGTGATTGCGATGCGACTGTGCAGCCTGTTCATCCGTTTCACCCCTGGGGGTGATTTTATGCGGCCGCCATCCCGTTAGTCTGGAGTGGCTTGATCAACAGCGGGAGAACAGACATGGAACGGGAACAGCTGAACTATGACGTGGTAATCGTGGGTGGTGGACCGTCGGGACTGGCAGCAGCCTGCCGTTTGAAACAGCTGGCACAACAGCATGGGCAGGACATCAGCGTCTGTCTGGTGGAAAAGGCGGCCGAGATCGGCGCCCATTCGGTATCCGGTGCAGTGCTGCAAACCACCGCGCTGGATGAACTGTTTCCGGACTGGCAGGCTCGCGGTGCGCCGGTCCAGACGTCTGTAACTGAAGACGAAGTCCACTACTTGCTGTCGCCCCGGTTAAGCGTGCGGCTGCCGGCGTTGCTGGCGGAACGAGTGATCCGCAATCACGGCAATTACATCATCAGTCTTGGCCATCTGTGCCGCTGGCTGGCGCAACAGGCCGAGGCGCTGGGCGTCGAAATTTACCCAGGCTTTGCCGCCAGCGAACTGATCCGCGACGACGCCGGTATCGTGCGTGGCATTCGCACCGGCGACATGGGGCGTGATCGTCAGGGCGAGCCGAAAACCGGATTCACACCCGGCGTGGATATCCTGGCCAAATACACCCTGTTTGCTGAAGGTTGTCGCGGTCATCTGGGCAAACAGCTGATCCGGGATTATGGACTGGATCGTGACAGCGGGGTGCAGCATTACGCCATCGGTATCAAGGAAGTGTGGGAAATCGATCCGGCAAAATTCCGGCCCGGCAAAGTGGTGCATGCATTCGGCTGGCCGCTGGCGGCAAGTGGTACCGGTGGCGGTGGCTTTCTCTATCATTTCGAGCGTAATCGGGTTTCGCTCGGGCTCATCACCGATCTGAATTACGCCAATCCCTGGCTGAGTCCGTTTGAGGAGCTGCAGCGCTTCAAACAGCATCCGCTGATTCGTCCGCTACTCGAAGGTGGATGCCGGCTGGAATACAGTGCCCGTGCGATCAACAAGGGTGGATTTCAGGCCATTCCACGCCTGAGCTTCCCCGGCGGATTGCTGTCGGGTTGCGACGCGGGCTTCATGAATTATCCCAAGATCAAGGGCAATCACACGGCGATGAAAACCGGCATGCTGGCGGCAGAAACCATCTTTGCAGCCTTGCAGCGTGGATCGCCGGGCGGTGAGGATCTGGTCGATATCGAAAACCGCCTGCGACAGAGCTGGGTCTATGATGAGCTGTTTAAAGCCCGCAATGTTGCGCCGGCGATGCACCGGTTTGGCATGTTGCTCGGATCGGTGTTCAGTTTCATCGACTACGGTCTGTTGAAAGGAAAGACTCCCATCACACTCAAGGATGACCGGCCTGATCACGCCTGCCTGAAATCCGCCGACCAGTGCCAACCGATAACTTATCCCAAGCCTGATGGTGTGATCAGCTTCGATCGCTTGTCGTCAGTCTATCTGGCGAACCTCCAGCATGAAGAAGATCAGCCCTGCCATCTGACCCTTGCTGATCCGCAAGTTCCGCTGCAACAGAATCTGCCGCAGTTCGCTGAACCGGCCCAGCGTTACTGTCCAGCTGCGGTGTATGAAGTGGTGGCAGAAAATGGTACCCAGGTCTTCCGTATCAACAGTCAGAACTGTGTGCACTGCAAGACCTGTGACATCAAGGATCCGGCCCAGAACATTACCTGGGTGACGCCGGAAGGAGGGAGTGGGCCAACGTATGTCTGTTGACGTCTCGCTGTTTCTCACAATAGCCTGCTATATAAAAAGTGCGTGTCTTAGCCTCGTGTGATGTTCGTGCTACGCTAAACAGTATTCTGAGTGTTGATGGGCCATCCGCATGAGTATGAACCGCGATCAAAAATGCCGTTACGTTGAAACCACTCTCGATTTTCATTTCGAGGGTGGTTTCACTAAAGTCATAGAAGAAAACCATTTTGATGAAGACGAAATCAACAAGTGGGTGAGCATGGCTTACCTTCTGGAACGCTGTATGGAGCAGGGATGTGTGCCACCTGGATCCCAAAAGGATGCGTTCTTGCTGTTGGAGGATCTCTATACCAGTGTGGCGGTGGATCTTTCCATGGGGTTGGGATTTGACGAGCTGGATCTGGATGATGTGGGTGCAGGTTATGATATCGACACCACCCGATTCGGAGAATTGCTACCCTATGCTTTGTCGCTGCTAAAGCGTCAGGGTTTGGATCTGTGGCGTCTTCTCGATTAGTTGTGGAAGTTGAACAAATCCATGCTCATATGGTTAATCGGTAATGTCAGGCAACAAAAAGGCTTTGACTGAAATCGGAAAATCTCTCGCTGGTCATGGCTTCGCCAAGACCCGGCAAGGTGAGTTTGGGCGTATTGTGAATGACGTTTCCCAGTATGTCCTGATTCACCGGTCGAAGTTTGATGAAAGTCTGTATGTTGAAGCGTATGTCTGCACTGCGAGTGATGCCCAGGGGATTTCCCGATTTGACGCTGGGCAGCCATTTGTCGGTGGTCGGGTATCACCTGGTGGAGTGGATTATCATGACCATTCTTTCGGTGGCGATAGCGAGCAGATCGTATGCGCGATCCAGGCTGCGTGTTCGGATGTTGTTTTTCCCTGGTTTGACGTGTTTTCTGCGGCCACTGAGCTTGCTGCTGCACTGGATGAGCGCCAAGGTGTTGCTCGTGAATTGGAGGCAGACGTAACGCAAGGCGGCATTCCGTACCGGCGGGTCAGCGTTAAAACACTTCCTGACGTGTTCCCTTCCTTGGTGCAAAAAATGGCGGGACATGGATTCAGGCTATGCTGCAATCCCAACTACATCTGCTTTTACAAAAAAGCAGGTTGGATCTGGCATGTCGTGCTGCTCGAGGCGGTCAGTACGGGCGTTTTTCTTGTCGTGAGAGTGGCGAGCTGGCTGCCTGCGTTACAGGTATCCGATGCATGGACAGAGGATGCATCTCCCGCTGATTTCGGTTCATTGATCCTGGTGAATGGTGGATACCTGGGGGATGGTGGCTTGTCTCCGCGCCCATTGTCTTGCATCAATATTTCAAGAGCTGACACTACGGGCAGTGTCGTGCAGGAAATTGAACAGCTCATTGTGGATCAAGACAACCGCTTCTTTCAGACACAGGCAACGCCAGCGGATTTTCTGGCGTCGGTCGATCCAGCGTACAGACGCGTGTCGTACCTGCAGGGTGCTTTTGAATCCATTCAGAACACACCCCACTGATACCTGCAGTCCACAGCACCGGGAATGCTACAATCGCCCACGGTGTTTGACAGGAGCGTTCCAATGAAAGGGTTGATCCAGCGGGTGCGCCAGGCCAGTGTCACGGTGGATGGCAATGTGGTGGGCAGCATCGGCCCCGGCATTCTGCTGTTGCTGGGCGTGGAGAAGGAAGACGACGAAGCGCGTGCCGACAAGCTGCTGCAGAAAGTGCTCAACTACCGCATCTTCAGCGACGCCGACGGAAAAATGAACCTGTCGCTGCGTGATATCAACGGCGGTCTGTTAATTGTATCCCAGTTCACCCTGGTGGCAGATACCCGCAAAGGACTGCGGCCGAGTTTTTCATCGGGTGCTACACCGGCAGAAGGCGAGCGGCTGTACAAGTATGTAGTGCAGCAGGCGCGGGCGCAGTGGCAGGATGTTGCGACCGGAACATTCGGCGCCGATATGCAGGTGGCGCTGGTGAATGATGGCCCAGTGACATTTTGGCTGGAAAGCTGAGTGGTATTGGTCAGGAAGCGGTAGGCAGGATGGCCGCGCTGCCTGTGGTGGCAAGCGCGGCGATAAGACCGGTATCAGCCTTCGATGCCGGCAATGAACCAGGGTGCGTCAGGCAGCGTCAGATCCCGCTCTAGATGCCAGATGTCGGTGATGGGCTCTTCAATACCTTCAACAGTATCACGATAACGGCCAGTGAACTTGACGCTCACCTGCGCTTGTACGCCGTCAAAATCCGCTCGTACCAGTTCGGCGTCCACATAAAGCACTTCGGTGTGCTGTTTGCCTGGCAAGGTGGCGCGTTCCGCTTTCAGATCGTTGAAAAGGGACGGCGTTACGTAATCCTGGATTTCGTCCATATCGCATTCGTTCCAGGCTTCCTGCAACGTGCGATAGTGCTCGCGGGCACCAGCAATAAACGCGGGCAGGTTGAAACCATCGGGCAGATTGAACGGTACGCTGGATGCGCTAAAGCCGCCGCCATTGCCGAACAGGGTGTCGCGGGCTGGCGGAACCGAATCGAACGCGCTGCGCTGATCAGCCTGTGGCATCGGTGCCGGCGCGTTGTAGGCGGGCTGGGGTGCAGGCCCCGCAGCGGCCGGACGCCGGCGCAACAGCTTGAACAATACGAACGCCAGCAGGCCGATGATCAGAATATCCATGAACTGGATGCCTTCAAACGCGCCCCCCAGCATGGCAGCGATCAGACCACCGGCCAGCAGGCCACCCATCAGACCACCGAGCATGCCTTTCTTGCCCGCGGTAGCAGCGGCAGCGCCGGCAGCAGGATTCTGGGTCGGGGTTGCGGCATCCTGGCGCGGGGCCGGTTGTGCCGGTGCCGTCTGGCGGGTGGAGCCAAAGGTCTTGCCGCCGCCGAACTTTTTCGCTTCCGCCGGCGATGTGGTGAGGGCGAAGACAAAGATCATCGCGAAGATGGTCCAGATGTTTTTCATGGTGGTAACGTCCTGGTTGAGTGATGGTTGAAAGGTTACTGGTCCACGCTCCGGATAACAACGGATGGGGCGTACGGGTACTCATTTGACTGTCACCGGCGGGAAAGGTGCCGCCGGATCATGCGGTGTGGGATCGGTTTAGGGTGGTGCCCAGCAGCAAGGCCAGCACTGCCAGGCACCAGACAATCAGCGGCGCCGCCGGCAGATCCCAGCGCAGCGAGCAGAACAGGCCGGCCATGAAGCCGGTCATGCCCATCACCCAGGCCCAGCCCAGCCCCGTGGGGCCGTTCCATTGGCGGGCGGCCAGCGCAGGGATCACCAGAGTGGCAAACACCAGATAGACCCCCACCAGCTGCACACTGGTGGTGATGCAGATGGCAAAGATGGCATAGAACCCCAGGTTGCCCAGGCGCCGGCCCGCCAGCAGCCACAGCAGTCCGCAGGGCACCAGGATGAGCGCACTCCAGGCCAGCTGCCCGGTATCCACCCAGAGGATCTGGCCGGCCAGCATATCCTTGAGGGCATCACCGCCGTGCGGGTCCTGTGCCAGCAGCATCAGGCCTCCGGTGGCCGCCAGCACAAACAGCACGCCGATCAGCGGTTCTTGCAGCGCACCCATGCGCCGGTCGGTCCAGGCCAGCAGCAGGGCGCCCGCCAGCGCCGCCGTAGCGGCAAACAGCTGAATGGCGATCGGGGATTCAAAATGCAGCAGGCGGGCGGCAATCACCCCGACGCCGGCGATCTGGGCAATCGCCAGATCGATAAAGATGATGCCCCGCTGTACCACTTCCCGCCCCAGTGGCACATGCGAAAACACCACCAGAAAGCCGGCGACCAGCGCCGGCAGCAGGATGGTCAGATCCGCCAGGTTCATGGTGCACCAGCCCCCAGCAGTTGCAGGGTGCGGTCGAACAGCGCCGGCAGATTCTGGGTCGCGTCATCGGCACCCACCGTGAACGGCAGAATCACTACTGGTACGCCCAGTTGCTTGCCCAGCCAGTGGGCCGCCTTGGGATTTTCATGGGTGGCGGCCAGGATCAGCGCGGGCTTCTGCTTGCTCAGGGTCTCCAGCAGACGTTTCTGGTCGGCACCGCTGGGGGGAATGCCCGGCCGCGGTTCGATGGTGGCAACCTGCGTCAGCTGCAACCAGTCCACCAGATAGGCCCAGTTGTCATGCTGCACCACCACGGCTTTGCCGCGCAGCGTGATCGCCTGCTGTTCCCAGCGCGCCATGCGGGCAGTGAAGTCCGCCAGCCACTGCTGCAGCTGCGTCTGATAAAACGGCGCGTTCGCTGTGTCGATGGTTTGCAGGCGTTGGCTCAGGGCCGCGCCAATCTGCAGCAGCCGGCGCGGGTCCAGATGCACATGGGGATTGCCCTGGCTGTGCACATCACCGTCGCGGCGATCCAGCCGTTCCGGGATGCCGAGGCGTTCCACCTGCATGGCCGCTTCGAAATAGCCCGGTTGCCGGGACTGCACCCGCGGATTGCCGGACGCACGCAGCAGCAGCGGCAACCAGCCGGTTTCCAGCTCGGCACCGCTGCACACCACCAGATCCGCCTTGCGCATCCGTGCGATCAGGCTTGGCCGTGCCTCGATGTGATGAGGGTCCTGCAGGGCAGTCGTCGCGGTAAAAATCTCCGCCTTGTCTCCCGCCAGGGCCGCGGTCAGCGCCGCCCATTCCGGTTCGCAGGCAAATACGTTCAGCCGGGCCTGACTGCTGGTCGAAACCAGCAGCAGGGTAACGAAAATCCATAGACGCATGTTGCCTCCTAGAACCGGTGGGCGCCGTGGCTGCCCAGGCTCATGGTGTACTGGATCATGAACAGTTCATCCCGGTTGTCCGGCAGATCCAGATAGCCATACTGGAAGCGGATGCGGGAAAACTCGCTGCGGGAATAATCCACCATGAAGGTGCGGCGGCTGATGGTATCGGTGTTATCGAAGCCGGTGTCCTCGAGGAATTCCTCCAGATCCACGCCATCGGCTTCACGTTCGGTCAGTGTGTTGTCGGCCTCAATGGCGTCATAGCGGATACCGGCGCGCCACGCGGGCAGGAAGCGGTACACCGCCTGCACATAGTAGCCGGACTGTTCGCCGTCATAATCCGCTTCCATGCTGTTAGTGCCTTCGGCGAATTCCAGGGTGGCTTCTTCGTTGCGCTGGAAATATTCCGCCTGCAGGATCAGCTGTTGCGCCTTGCTGTTGCCGGTGGGTGCCCATTTGAATACCGCATCGACGCCGGCAATGCTGACCTCGCCGGCATGGAAGCCAAAGGATGCCGCTTCTTCTTCACCTTCATGTTCGTGCTCATGAGCGTGGGCTTCACCGCTGCGCTCGATGAATTCGCTGCGGTAGGCGGACACACCGATCTGCCAGCTGGTATTGCGGGTCAGATCGCCGCCGAGTTTGGCGAACAGGGTCTGACCTTCGTTGCCGTCGTTTTCGCCACTGGGAAAACTGTCGCCGCGGGTGATTTCGGCACCGACCTCGAAGAACAGATCCACCGGTGCCAGCCAGCGCAGCTGCACGCCGTCATCCGCAAGGCGATTGCCGAACAGTGCGCTGTACACCAGCGGTGCGTCGGCAAAATCCCAGGCATGTTCGTGCTGGCCGTTCAGGTAACCCAGCCCGGAAAAGAAGCGTCCGGCCTTGACGGTAACACCGTTACCCAGGCCGATGGTTTCGATGTAGGCCTCTTCGAGTTCTGTTTCGGTGGCGCCATCGTGTTCGTGAATGGCAATTGACGCGCTGCCGTAAAAGCGGTCGTCGATATTGGCGCTGATGGACAGCTCGGAATGGCCCAGGCCAAAACCTTTCTCCGGAAGACCTGCTTCGCCACCCAGCTGGAAGCCGGGCAATTCGAATTCGTCGTGATAGTCCGCATAGTAGCCATCCAGAATCAGGCTGATGGCCGGGTTGAACTCACTGCTGGAAACGGTGCCGGTCTGGGCTTGCAGGGCGGCAGGCAGTGCCGCCAGCAGCAGGGTTCCACCGATGAAAAAAGGAACAGTATTGCGTCGTGACATGATCAAAAACTCCAATCGTAAAATGCGTACGCGCGCCAGCACAGGCATGACGGATTCAGGCGTCATGGCCGGAGCGCATTACAGGAAAAAGCGGAATGGATGAAATGTCAGACGTGCGTCGGAGGGGCGCGGGAATGGTAATCCGGATAGACAGCGGCAGGTGCTGCCAGGGGTGGGCGCGAGCAGCCCGGTACGAGCAATGGCGGAACCGCCTGCTTGAGAATGACCGTCGCAGGCATGCCCTGCGCTTTGCCATGCCACGACAGCGTGTCACACAGCTCGGTTTCATCGTGGGCAAAGTGAATGGCATCGTGGGCGAGCGCAACCGTCTGCGCCAGCACGAGCAGAACGGCCAGGATAATCCCGGCCAGTACGATGGAGTGGCGATGCTTATTCGCTGGCAGCAGGTTCTTCATCCGGCTTCTGCCGTGTGCCAATCATGCGTCCCATCAGCAGGCCGAGTTCGAACAGCAGACACATGGGAATTGCCAGCATGGATTGCGAGAACGGATCCGGCGGTGTCAGCAGCATGCCGAAAATAAAGCAGCCGACGATGACATAGGGACGTTTTTCGCTGAGGTCTTTTACCGTACTCACGCCCGACCAGATCAGCAGCATGGTGAACACTGGAATCTCAAACGCCAGCCCGAAGGCAAAGAACAGTTTGAGCGCAATGGCCAGGTAGCTGGAAATATCCGGCGTCACGGTAACGCTTTCCGGCCCGGTCATGGTGAAGAACTGCATGATCACCGGAAAAATCACGAAATGCGCAAAGGCAATGCCGCTGTAAAACAGCAGTACGCTGATGATCAGCAGCGGAATGGCGAATTTCTTTTCGTGGGCATACAGGCCCGGCGAGACGAATTTCCATGCTTGATGCAGTACCACCGGCATCGCCAGGAAAAACGCCACCACCAGTGTCAGCTTGATCGGCGCAAAGAAGGTGGCGGTGATGTCGGTCGCAATCATCGTCGTGCCTTCCGGCAACTGATCACGAATGGGCTTGGATACGATCTCGTAAATATCGTTGGCGAAATACACCAGGCCGCAGAACACCACCAGCATGGCTGCCAGCGCACGCATGACGCGGGAACGCAACTCGACCAGATGTGCGATCAGTGGCATGTGGGTAGTAGGATCGTCCGGCGTGTTGCGTTGGTTCATGGCCGCTTGCTGGGTTCGGGTTGGGGGTCAGCCGGCACAGGGTCCACCGGTACCGGTGCGGCAGGTGCGGCATTTTCCGGCGTGGGTTCGCTGTGGCGGGTGTCGGGATCGTCAGTGGTGCTGGTGGTCGCGGGCTTGCTGTCGGCCATCACGTCCTGGGACAGGATTTTATGGCTGTCCTCGATGGTTTGCCGGGTTTCTTCCAGCGCCTTGCGGGCATCTTCGATACCAGCCTTTTCCAGTTGTTCCTTGATGCGCTGCTGCATCTCGGCCAGCTGGACCTCGCGCTCGAATTCATCGCGTACGCTCATCATCATGCGGCGGGCCTTGCCCATGAAGGCGCCGGCCATGCGCACGGCATGGGGCAGGCGTTCCGGGCCCAGCACCACCAGCGCAACGATGGCGACGACTACCAGTTCGAAAAAGCCGATATCAAACATAAGGCGTCAGACTCAGGCCTGATCCTTTTTCTTTTCCGGTGTCACGTCGATGACGTTTTCGGATTTCTGTTCAACCTTGGCTTTTTCTTCGGCGGCTGCTTTTTCTTCATCGCTCATGGCTTTCTTGAAGCCCTTGATGGCGCCACCCAGATCGCCGCCCAGATTACGCAGGCGCTTGGTGCCGAACAGCAGCAGAACGATGACGAGAATGATCAGAAGTTGCCAGATGCTGATACCCATTTTTCTACTCCTTCAAAACGTGAATTCAGTGTGTGAGGCGAAAAGATTGGCAGTGCGCTAGATTCAGGATCAGGTGACTCACTTCTGGACGCTCAGCGACAGGGATGTCGCTGTGCAGCCCCCATGGATGGGTTCATGGCGTGTCCAGAAGTGAGTCACCTGATCCTGAATCGGGATGCATGCGAAACACTACCCTTACGTTTTTTCCCGATTCGCCTTTTCCACCAGCCCGGACAGATCAAACCGCCGTGCCAGCTCTTTCAAAATATCGTCCGACGACAAACCCAGCTTGTGCAATGCAACCAGGCTGTGAAACCACACATCGGCGGTTTCGTAGATGACATCGCTCATGTCGCCACTGCGCTCCGCGTCCTTGGCGGCGATGATCATCTCGACGGATTCCTCGCCGACCTTTTCCAGGATCTTGTTCAGGCCCTTGTGATAGAGGCCCGCCACATAGGACGAATCCGCAGCGGCCTGCTTGCGCTGTTCAAGAACGTTGTCGAGTGAAGCTAATATGTCATTCATGTGAGCATTATAGGGCCGGATTGTGACAGAAAGACCATCTTCAAGTACGGGTCGTGCATTTAATCATCACGCATTGGCCGTAGCCGTTGCAACAGCAGGCCGAGACCGGCGCCACCGATCAGCCAGGCGCCCAGTGGAATTGTTGACCACTCCGGTTCCCAGCCCGGGTTCAGGCCCCAGGTCAGGCCCAGCGCCACGCCCGCCATCCCCAGCAGGGAAAACAGGCGGTCGCGGCGCAGTTGCTGCAGGTGGCGCCGTTCCACCTTTTCCAGCAGCAAGTGCTGGTTTTCGCTGAGCTTTTTCAATTCGGTCAGGGCATCCCAGGCGAGTTTTGGCAGCTGTGGCAGCTGTTCTGCCAGTGCTGGCCCATTGCGCTTGATGGTCTGCATGATCGAAGACGGGCCAATCTGGTCGCGAATCCAGTTTTCCAGCAGGGGGCGGCCGATTGCCCAGATATCCAGTTCCGGGTACAGCTGGCGGCCGAGGCCTTCCACGTGGATCAGGGTCTTTTCCAGCAGCACGAACTGGGGCAGGGCCTGCATTTCGAAGCGGCGGGCGGTCTGGAACAGGCGGATCAGGATCGGGCCGAACTCGATTTCGTGCAGGGGCCGTTCCAGCACCGGCTCCAGTACCGTGCGCAGCGCATTCTGGAAGTCCTGCACGCGAATGGTCGGCGGTACCCAGCCGGCTTCAATCATCAGCAGGGCAATCTGTTCGTAATCCTTGTCCAGCAGGGCCATCAGCTGGCGTGCCAGCAGGAAGCGCTCGGACTTGGACAGGGTGCCGGCAATGGCGCAGTCAAGGGACAGGTACTGGGGATTGGCCGGGTCCTTCAGCGACACCATCACGTTACCGGGGTGCATGTCGGCATGGAAGAAGTTGTCGCGGAACACCTGGGTGAAGAAGATCTCGACGCCGATTTCCGACAGCTGGGCCAGGTCCACCCCGGCGGCCTTCATGGCGGCAGTATCGGACACCGGCACGCCGTAGACCCGCTCCATGGTCATCACCTTGGTGGTGCTCAGCTGCCAGTGGATCTCGGGCACGTACAGCAGCGGGGAATCTTCGAAATTGCGCCGGAACTGGGCAGCGTTGGCGGCTTCGGCCCCCAGGTCCAGTTCCCCCAGCAGGATGTGACGGTAGTCGGTGACCACCTGGGCCGGGTGAAAGCGCTTGGTTTCCGGGGCCACCCGTTCCAGCCAGCGGGCGCCGGTGAGCAGCAGTTGCAGGTCCTGTTCGACGATCTTTTCCAGACCGGGCCGAATGACTTTCACCACGATTTCGCGGCCGTCCTTCAGGGTGCCGGCATGGACCTGGGCTACGGAGGCGGACGCCAGTGGCTTGCGCTCCAGACTGCCGAACAGTTCGCTTACCGGCTGCTTCAATTCCTGCTCGATAATGGCAATGGCCGCCGCCTCGTCGAATGGCGGCACCTGATCCTGCAGGCGGGACAGGTCTTCGATGGCTTCCAGCGGCAGCAGGTCATGGCGGGTGGACAGCAGCTGGCCAAATTTGATGAACACTGGCCCCAGCTGTTCCATTGCCATGCGCAGGCGGGCCCAGGGGTGTTCAGCGGTGGAGGCGCCCCAGGCGGCCGGGTGCAGGCGGATGATCAGCTTGAGGACGCCGGTGGCCGGGTGGCTGGGCAGCAGTTGGTCGAGCCGGTAGCGGGCAAAGACGGACCAGATGGTGAGCAGGCGGGCGAGTCGTTTCAAGGCTGTACGTCATCCTGGGTTGAAGCGGGGGCGAGGCGTGCGCGCAGCAGATGCAGGCGGGCTTCCAGGCGGTCGGTGTCTTCCCGCAGTTCTTCTACATCGTCACGGAAGCGGCTGAACTGGCTTGGGGTGATTACCACCTTGCGCTCTTCGGCCAGAAAATGACGGGATTGCTGCAGGAGGGCTTTGCCGGCACGACCGAGCCAGTCCAGGCCGGAGCGGGCCATTTCACTGATCTGGTGGGCGGCGACATCGCCGATCAGGTCACCCAGGGCGGTTTCCAGATCGATATCCAGATCTTTCAGAATCTTCACGAACTGCTGGGCCAGTTGCTGATCGCCGTCCAGCTCGATACCGGCCCGCATCAGGCTGCCGGGGGTGTTGTCGTCACTGCGCAGCTGGCGCAGCAGGGCAATGGCCGGCCCCCGCAGGGTCACGTCGGCGCCGCCTTCCCAATGACTCTGGAACAGCAGACCCTTGCGGGTGACGCTGACCAGCAGGGGAAAGTGCGGACGCTGCAGCTCGATGCCCAGGGACTTGCCCTGCAGCTTGCGCAGCTGCAGGCGGGTGAGCGGGGCGTAGTCCAGGGCACGATTGGCCACCCGTTCCAGCTGTTCGGTGAGCAGGGTGGGAATCAGGGACTGGCGATGCTCGTCCATCAGTATTTGAAGCCCCGGTGCAGGGCGACGATGCCGCCGGTCAGGTTGTGGTAGTCCACGCGATCCAGCCCGGCCTTGCGCATCATGTGCTTGAGGGTGTTCTGATCCGGATGCATGCGGATGGATTCCGCCAGATACTGATAACTGTCGGAATCATTGGCCACCAGCTTGCCCATCACCGGCAGTACGCTGAAAGAATAGTGGTCGTAGACCTTTTCCAGGCCCTTGTTCACCGGCTTGGAGAATTCCAGCACCAGCAGGCGGCCGCCGGGCTTGAGTACCCGGGTCATGGATTCCAGGGCCTTCTGCTTGTCGGTCACGTTGCGCAGGCCGAAGGCAATGGTAATGCAGTCGAAGGTGTTGTCGGCGAAGGGCAGGGCTTCGGCGTTGGCCTGCACGTACTCGATGTTGCCGGCATAGCCGTGGTCCAGCAGCTTGTCGCGGCCCACGTTGAGCATGGAGGAGTTGATGTCCGCCAGAATGACCTTGCCGCTGTCGCCCACGATGCGAGAAAACTTCATGGTGAGGTCGCCGGTACCGCCTGCCAGGTCGAGGATGGTCTGGCCCGGACGGGCACCGCTCATCTCGATGGTGTAGCGTTTCCACAGGCGGTGGATGCCCATGGACATCAGGTCGTTCATCAGATCGTATTTCTGCGCGACCGAGTGGAAAACCTGTCCCACTTTCCTGGCTTTTTCGCCAACGGGAACAGTCTTGTAGCCAAAATGGGTGGTCTTGTCGTCGGACATGGCGGCCTCCAAATGCGGCAGGTATCTTCGCGGATTCGGGGGGCGATGGCAAGGCGCCCCGGGCGGTCCGGTGGTGGTAGGTGGCGCATTCGCGCTATGCTCGCCGTAGCGTTACCAAGCGCTCACAATTGTGCAACAGACAATTGAACCGGCCCCTTTATAGTCCATGACAGTGATTGATCGTGAATAACCATAATGACAGGCAACAATCTTTTTTTGGCCGGGCAAGATCACGGTTTGGGGTGGATATGATCGGGGAGATTCTGGGGACCGTTGGTACCTTGCTGGAGGGCGGCGAACGTTACGCCGGCGCCACCCGGGTGGCGTGGGAGATTGAGCGCGATTACCGTCACTATCGCCAGCAGCGTGCCGGTTGCAGTGCACCCGAGCGGGCGCGCCTGTTGGCGCAGACCCAGTACAAGGGTGCGGTGCGGCTGGCCAAGCTGTTCCATGACAACGGTGCCATCTGGGTGAAGTTTGGCCAGTTTCTGAGTTCCCGCACCGATATTCTTCCCATGCAGTATGTGACCGAGCTGCAGAAACTGCAGGACGATGCCAAGCCGGTAGCGTTTCATCAGATTGCATTCGTATTGCGGCAAGAGTGGGGGCCTGACTGGCGCGCCCGGTTTGCCCGCTTTGACGAGGCACCGGTGGCTGCCGCGTCGGTGGCACAGGTGCACAAGGCTGTGTTGAATACCGGTGAGCAGGTGGCGGTGAAGGTGCAGCTGCCCCATGCGCGCCGGCTGTTCAAACAGGATTCTGCGGTGTTCAGGGCGCTGGCGACGGTGGCGGCGCCGATGATTTCCCATTTCGATCTGAAGCAGGTCATCGACCAGATTGTCGAGATGACGATGCAGGAGCTCGATTTCCTGCGCGAAGAAGCCAATCAGAAAGCCTTCGAAAACCAGCCTCATCCGCCGCTGATCCATGTGCCCCATCTGTACGAGGACATGAGCAGTGACCGGGTGCTGGTGAGTGAATGGATCGACGGCGTGAAGCTGCTGGATTACGTGAACGCCGATCCCGCCCGTGGCGCCGTGCTGCTGCGCCAGATGCTGTCCAGTTATGTGCAGCAGATTACGGCGTTTGGTGTGTACCACGCCGATCCCCATCCGGGTAATTTTCTGGTGATGGCGGATGGCCGGGTGGCGATACTGGATTATGGCGCCATCGGCATGCTGACGCCGGAAGAAACCCGCCACTACGCAGTGTTGCTAAATGTGTTGTTCGGCAAGATTCAGGTGAGCGAGCCGCTGGGTGAGCTGTTCCGCAAGGCGGGTTTTGTCGCCCGCGACCAGCAGGTGTTCGAAGAGGTGGCCGAGCTGGTGTTGAAGGAATCGGTGCGCAAGGGCAGTTCGACGGATGTGCTGGCGCTGACGCTGAACAAAATGCGGGATCTGAAAGTGCAGATCCCGGATTCGTTTGTGTCGCTGGCGCGGGTGGTGCTGACGTTTGGCGGGTTGCTGAAAACCTACGGCGTCAGCGTCTGATCATTGCGGCTTCCAGCTGCCGATCATCGAGGGCTCGCGTTTGGCGCCGGCCTGTTGCAGTTGCTGCAGGTAATCGTTCCAGTATTGGTCCTGGTGCTGGCAGAGATCGTACAGGTATTGCCAGGAATACAGGCCGGAGTCGTGGCCGTCGTCGAAGGTGATTTTGATGGCGTAGTTGCCGGCGGGCTGGATGTCGCGGATGGTGACGAATTTCTTGCCGGTCTGCAGTACGGGTTTGCCGTGGCCGCGGACTTCGGCGGAAGGCGACAGCACGCGCAGGAATTCGTAGCTGAGGCGGTGGGATTCGCCGTTGGGGTAGGCGAGTTCCAGCTGGCGGGATTCGGTGTGGAGTTTGATTTCGGTTGGGGTCATGTTGAATGCGCTTCGCCTGAACTGGTTTGGGTGGCGCAGGAGACAGGACATTGATCCCGGAACCGCCACGAGTACATCCCTGTAGGCTCGTTCGCGGCCTTCCCTGGCCGCAAACGTTCCGGAATCAATGTCCCGTCTCCTGCTTCGCGATAGGCTTCAGCTTGCTGGCCTAACAGCAGTAGTCTCTTTACTGTTACAGAATATACCGACTCAAATCCTCATCCCCCGCCAGATCTTTCAGCCGTGAATCCACGTAGGCCGGCGTGATCATGAAGGGAGCGCCGGCGTGCTGGGTGGCCAGATCGGCGGCATCAAAACTGATTTCTTCCAGCAAACGTTCCATCACCGTGTGCAGGCGGCGGGCGCCGATGTTTTCGGTGCGTTCGTTCACCTGCCAGGCCACTTCTGCCAGACGGCGGATGGCAGCGGGTTCGAATTGTACGTCGAGCCCTTCGGTCTTGATCAGCGCCACGTATTGATCGGTGAGGGATGCATCCGGTTCGGTGAGGATGCGTTCGAAATCGTCGGCGGACAGGGCGTCCAGTTCCACGCGAATGGGCAGACGGCCCTGCAGTTCCGGCACCAGATCCGACGGTTTGGCCAGGTGGAATGCGCCGGAGGCGATAAACAGGATGTGATCCGTTTTCACCATGCCGTACTTGGTGGTAACGGTGCAGCCTTCGATGAGTGGCAGCAGGTCGCGCTGGACGCCTTCGCGGGATACGTCGGTGCCACTGGTTTCGCCGCGCTTGCAGACCTTGTCGATTTCATCGAGGAACACGATGCCGTTCTGCTCCACCGCTTCGATGGCCTTGGCTTTGATGTCTTCTTCGTTCACCAGCTTGGCGGCTTCTTCGTCGCGGATCTGTTTGAAAGCGTCTTTCACTTTCAGGCGCTTTTTCTTTTTGCGGCCGGTATTCAGATTGGAAAACATGCTTTGCAGCTGGTTGGTCATTTCTTCCATGCCGGGCGGGGCCATGATTTCCACGCCGACGCTGGCTTGTGCGACTTCGATGTCAATTTCACGGTCGTCCAGTTCACCCTGGCGCAGGCGTTTGCGGAACAGCTGGCGGGTGGTGGATTCGTCTTCCTTTTCCACGTTGTTGCCCCACTGGTCGCGGGCCGGGGGAATCAGGGCATCCAGAATGCGATCTTCGGCGGCGTCTTCGGCCTTGCTGCGCATTTTTTCCATCTGCTCGACCCGCAGCATTTTCACTGCCATGTCAGCGAGGTCGCGAATGATGGATTCCACATCGCGCCCCACGTAACCCACTTCGGTGAATTTGGTGGCTTCGACCTTGATAAAGGGCGCGCGGGCCAGTTTTGCCAGGCGGCGGGCAATTTCGGTTTTGCCGACGCCGGTGGGGCCGATCATCAGGATATTTTTGGGCGAGACTTCGTTGCGCAGGGCTTCGGGCAGTTGCATGCGGCGCCAGCGGTTGCGCAGGGCCACGGCGACGGCGCGCTTGGCGCTGTCCTGGCCGATGATGTGTTTGTTGAGTTCGGAAACGATTTCACGGGGTGTCATGTCGGACATGGTCACAGCTCTCGGCGCTCAGCGGGCGCAGTCCAGTTCTTCGATGGTCAGGTTGTGATTGGTGTAGATGCAGATGTCGGCAGCGATGCGCAGGCCCTTTTCGACGATGTCGCGGGCACTCAATTCGGTGTTTTCCAGCAGCGCGCGGGCCGCGGATTGCGCAAAGGGGCCGCCGGAGCCGATGGCAATCAGATCGTTTTCCGGCTGGATGACGTCGCCATTGCCGGTGATGATCAGCGAGGCTTCTTTGTCGGCCACGGCGAGGAGGGCTTCGAGCCGGCGCAGGATGCGGTCGGTACGCCAGTCCTTGGCCAGTTCCACGGCAGCGCGGGTCAGGTTGCCCTGGTGCTTTTCCAGCTTGCCTTCGAAGCGTTCGAACAGGGTAAAGGCATCGGCGGTGCCACCGGCAAACCCGGCGATCACCTGATTGTTGTAGAGGCGGCGCACTTTGCGGGCGTTGCCTTTCATGATGGTGTTGCCCAGGCTGACCTGGCCATCGCCGCCGATGACAACCTTGCCGTTACGGCGGGCCGACAGGATGGTGGTGCCGCGATACTGTTCCACGGTGACTCCTTTTCATAAGACAGAGCAGTGGAGCAGTTATGGGGGCGGGGTGGATTATTTCAAGCGGGTGACGATGTATTCCACCTGGTTTTCCGCCAGGGTGGTTTTGGCGGCTTCGAGTGTGGCTGCGCTGTTGAACGGACCGATCTGCACCCGGTGCCAGGTTTCGCCGCCGCTGAGCACCACTTTCTGGATTTTCACGTCCATTCCCATCAGGATCAGTTCGGCGCGGCGGCGGTCGGCTTCCTCGGCAGAGCGGAACGAGCCGGTCTGGATCAGGAAGGTTTCCGGGGTGGCATCCGGCTTGGGGGTGGCTGGCTGTTTCGGGCGGGGTGTGGTGGCTTCCACCACTTCCTTGTCCGGCAGCAGGGTGTAGAAATCGAACTTGGGCGCGCCCTTGCCGTCGCTGCTGACCGTGGGCGTTTTCATTTCCACATCCCGCATTTGCTGGGCGGTGGGCTTGATCCCGGCAAGGTAGTAGAGAAACGCCAAGAACAGGCCGGTCACGACACCGGTGAACAGCCATACCCAGGCGGGGACGTTGGATTGCGCTTTCTTCGCCAAAATCGTTCCTTACATTTTTTCCGGTGCGCTCACACCCAGCAGGGCAAGGCCGTTGGCGATGATGTTCTTCACCGCGATGGCCAGCGCCAGGCGCGCATTCCGGATATTGGATTCGTCCACCAGGACTTTGTTGCCGTTGTACCAGGCATGAAATTCCTGGGCCAGTTCCCGCAGTACGTGGGTCAGCTGGTGGGGTGCCTTGTTGCGGGCTGCGCCGGCGACCGCGTCGGGCCAGGCGGCAATGCGCTTGGCGAGATCTTCGGCAGCGGCTTCCGGCAGATCGGCCAGGGCGGCAAGGCCGGCTTCCTGATCATAACTGTAGCCGCGCTCACCCAGTTCCCGCACCATGCTGCACACGCGGGCATGGGCGTACTGCAGATAGAACACCGGGTTGTCGGCGGTCTGCGAGCGGGCCAGATCGATATCGAATTCCAGATGCTGTTCCGGTGAGCGGGTCAGGTAGAAGAAGCGGGTGGCATCGTTGCCAGCTTCCTCGATCAGTTGCGACAGGGTCACGAAATTGCCGGAGCGCTTGCCCATGCGGCCGGATGACAGGGTGACGAACTGGATCAGCGCCACGTGGAATTTGTCGCCCTGGCCGGTCAGTGCTTCGATGGCCGCGCGCACCCGGGCGATGTAGCCGTGGTGGTCGGCACCCCAGACGTCGATCAGGGTGTCGAACTTGCGTTCCAGCTTGTGCAGGTGATAGGCCACGTCCGCAGCAAAATAGGTGTGGATGCCGTTATCGCGAATCAGTACGCGATCTTTTTCGTCCCCCAGTTTCGAGGTGGCCAGCCAGACTGCGCCGTCTTTCTCGTACACGTGGCCACGCTGCCGCAGCAGGTCGATGGCATGGCCGATGGCGCCGGTGTCCAGCAGCGAGCGCTCGGAAAACCACTGGTCGAATTCCACGTTGAACGCCTGCAGGGTGGAGCGGATCGCGTCCATCTGCATGTCGAGGGCAAAATCCTGCAGCTTGCGGTAGTCGGAATCCAGCAGCGTGCGCACGCGCTCGATCAGTGCATCCAGGTGCAGTTCTTTTTTGGCTTTGATGTCGTCGCCGTCGCCCTCGGGATCTTCGGGCAGGTCTGCCATCACTTCACTGTAGAGACGGAAATAGTCGTCGCCCACTTTGGCTTTCAGCGCTTCGCCACACACCCGCACATAATCAGCAGGATAGGCACGGGAGGGGATCCTGACGGTCTGGCCACAGGCTTCCAGATAACGCATGAATACCGACACCGCCAGTACATCCGCCTGCCTGCCGGCATCGTTGATGTAGTATTCGCGGTGGACCTGATGGCCGGTGGCGGTCAGCAGGTTGCCCAAGGCCGAGCCATAGGCCGCGCCACGTCCATGGCCCACATGCATCGGGCCGGTGGGATTGGCGGATACGAATTCCAGCAGCACTTTTTCGCCGTTGCCAATGTTCGGTGAAGAGAATGCGGTGACGTCTTCCAGCGCCTGGCGCACCACGGCGAAGCGGCTGTCGGAAGACATGAAGAAGTTGATGAAGCCCGGGCCGGCGATATCCACTTTGATGATGGCCGTGTTGTCTGGCAGGGCCGCTACGATTTTGTCCGCCAGCTCGCGGGGTTTCATTCCTGCAGGCTTGGCCAGAATCATCGCCAGATTGGTGGCGAAATCGCCGTGGGTCTTGTCCTTGGTACGGTCTACCTGGATCTTGCGCGGGGCATCCGCCGGAATGGTGCCTTGGCTGACAAGCGTATCGAAGGTGGTTTCCAGCAGGTTTTCCAGGGTCTGTTTCATGTGAGGCAGCGCAATCTGTCAGGTAGGTTGGCGGAATTTGGTGAAAAATAGCCGGGTATTATCCCCGTTTGGCCGTCCGATGGCCAGAGCCAGCGGGGCGCGGAGGCCCGAGTATTGCAATGCGTAACGAATGGTTATCAAGTGGTTGCAGCATCTGGCGCGCTTTGGCGGGAGGGTACAGAATGAATTCTGTACAGCAATAACAATAACAAACAGGTACATACATGCTGGATCGATTCCGCGCTTTTCTCAGCGAGGCAACGCCCGCGCAGCGTGCCATTTTTGCGATCTACCTTCAAATGCCCTTCCTGCTGGCCTTTATTCTTGCGCCAGGGGTGGGTCTTGTCGTGCCTTCCCTGACGCCATTGCTGGATCCCTTCTACATGATCGCTGGCGGTCTGTTGATCGTGCTGGCCATGGTCATTCAGTTGGGCATGCTGGTGTGGTTGCGGCCACGGCGGCTGTGGGTGACGCCGCTGCCTCGGGTGTATGCCGCCATTGCCGTGCTGGCGACCATCGGCTTTTCAACCACCGCGTTTCTGGGGGGCAACCTGACCTATCCCGCCAATCTGGTGATCATTGGCCTGGTACCCTGCGGCCTGCTGCTGCTGGACATGCGGTCCTCGGCGATCGGTCTGGCGGTGGGGGTCCTGATTGTTGCGGTCAATGATCTGGCGATCTTCACCGGGCTGGTGCCCTACGCGCCGGGTTATGGTCCCCAGGCGTTCGAAAACGGCCAGCAGCATTTCATGGCGGAAGTCCTGCGCTCCGGCATCCAGTATGTGATTGTGCTCGCTTACGGTGTGCTGATCTGGCTGTTGTTCGGGCATTACGATTTTCATCAGAAGACCCTTACCCTGATGTCCCAGCTGGATGTGCTCACCGGGCTCGCCAACCGGCGCTATTTCATGGAGCGGCTGGAGCGTGAGTGTGCCCGGCTCGGGCGCAACGAATATCCGCTGAGTCTGGTGCTGATCGATGCGGACCACTTCAAGAAGATCAACGATACCCACGGTCATCTGGTGGGGGATCAGGTGCTGCAGTCGCTGGGTGACATCCTGCGGGAACACATGCGGGTACCCACCGACGTGCCGGCGCGCGTTGGCGGCGAAGAGTTCGCCGTGCTGCTGCCGGACACCACGCTGGCGGGGGCAAAGCAGGTGTGCCAGCGCATTCAGGACAGTCTGGCCCGTGTCACTTTCCAGGGCGTCCATGGCCCGTTCAAGGTGTCTCTGAGTATGGGGGTGGTGGAAAGTCACGGTCACTCCGCCGAGGCGTTGCTGCATTATGCCGATGCGAACCTGTATCTGGCCAAGGCGCAGGGACGTAACCGTATCGTCGCCACCGCGCTGAATCAGGAGGGCCCGCATGTCCGCGCCCCTGCGCTGGCTTGAAAAACTGTTCCGCCAGCAGCGCGATGCGATGGCCTGCCTGGTGATATCGCTGGTGCCACTGCCATTATTCACGGTGTTTCTGTTCATGCCGCTGGCGGCGCAGATGTCAGAGCAGTGGAGCCACATTTACCGGCAGGAGCGGGTGCCATTCAGTCAGGTGGTGCTGGTGCTGGTGATGGCGACCCAGTTGCTGATCGCGCGGCGCGCCTGGCAGTTGCGCAAGGCGGAACAGGATTTGCCGGCGCTGTCCCTGTTTGCGGTGTTTACCGCGTTTTCCGCCGTGATCGTGCTGAGCATCGGCTATGGCTACAAGGATTCCCCGCTGATGCTGCTGTGCATGGGGATGCTGATTCTGGTGCGGGCGCTGTTCAAGCCGCAAATCTACAAGCCGATCTTTATCGTGATGGGGTTTCTGTTCGTGATCAGCGAAGTCGCGTTCTGGACCGATGCCTTTCCCTACGCGCCGTTATTGCAAAGCCCGATTTACGTGGGTGAGCCGCTCAACGCCTGGTGGGCCTTCTGGCTGCGCATCATCTACAACATGATCACGATACCAGTAGTGGCGCTGTTTTTTCTGATTGCCTACATCATGCTGCGAGAGCAAAAAGAACTGGAAGCGCTGGTGCGCACCGACACGCTGACTGGGCTGCTCAATCGTCGCGCCTTCATGGATGCGTTTGAGTTGGAAATGATGCGCTTCGCCCGGCGCCGCCATCCACTGTGTTTGATGCTTCTCGATGTGGATCATTTCAAGCAGGTGAACGACCGCCACGGTCATCCCGCCGGTGACAAGGTGCTGGAAGTTTTCGGGCGGATTCTGGCGGATTCCATCCGGCGCCGGGGCGATGTGGCCGCGCGGGTTGGGGGTGAAGAATTCGCGGTGCTGCTGCCGGATACCGAACTGGCGCAAGCCCAGCGTATCGCCGAACACATTGCGTGGCAGTTGCGCACCCAGGCCTTTGGTCGGCGGGATCACGCTTTCGCGGTGACCGTCAGTATCGGTGTGGTACAGATCAATGGCGGCACCGTGGACGATGCCTGGCGTCAGGCGGATGACAACCTGTACGAAGCCAAGCGCGCCGGGCGGGATCAGGTGGTTGCGACCCTGTCGTCCGGCAGTGCACCGTCCGCTTCCAGTGCGTAAGACTACTTAATCCAGCGTCACTGGATCGACATCGACACTCCAGCGCAGCTGGTGGCTGGCAGTGGCGTCTGCCTGGGCCACCATCAATTTCACTGCCCGCTGCAACGCGCCCCGCTGATCGGCCCGCAACATCAGTTGAAAGCGGAACCGCCGTGCCTTGCGCGGCATCAGTGCCGGTGCCGGGCCCCACACTTCCACGCCACCCAGATCGTTGTTGTGCTGCAGCCACTGGCCCATCTGATGCAGAAAGCCGGAGGCCTGTTTCGGTTCCGTGCTTTCCGCCCGCAGCAGTGCCAGATAGCCGAACGGCGGCATTCCCAGCAGACGGCGCTCATTGATCAGTTCAGTGGCAAAACGGCTGTAACCATCGTTCAGCAGCGTCTGTAGCAGGGGATGTCCCGGCTGATGGGTTTGCAGGATGACGGTCCCCTGATCACTGGCGCGGCCTGCTCGTCCGGACACCTGCATCAACAACTGCGCGGTGTGCTCCGTGGCGCGAAAATCCGCTGCGAACAGGCCGGCATCGATATCGCATACCGCCACCAGTGCCAGTTTGGGGAAATGATGTCCCTTCGCCAGCATCTGGGTGCCGACAATGATGCAGGGCTGCCCCTGTTGCACCCGTTCCAGATGCTGGGCCAGCGCATGCTTGCGCTGGGTTGTGTCACGATCAATCCGGATCACCGGAAATTTCGGAAACAGTGCCGCCAGATTATCTTCCAGCCGTTCGGTGCCCATGCCCACCGGGCGCAGGTCCGTACTCTTGCAGTGACCGCAGTAGCGGGGAATGCTGCATTGATAATTGCAGTGATGGCAGTGCAGGCGTGCGGGATTGGCATGACAGGTCATGCGGTGGTCGCAGTGGGGGCACTCCTTGAACCAGCCGCAATCGTGACACATCAATACCGGGGCATAACCGCGGCGGTTGATGAAGACCATCACCTGGCGGCCGGCCTGCAGGGTCTGTTTCATCGCATCGAGCAATTCCGGCGCCATGCCGTGGGTCAGCGCTTTCTGGCGGATATCCAGCACCCGGTAGCGCGGTGGCAGTGCGTTGCCGGCACGCTGGGTCAGCAACAGATGCTGGTAGCGGCCATTGCGGGCGTTGTGCAGGGTTTCCAGAGCCGGGGTCGCGCTGCCCAGCACCACCGGTACATTCTCGATCTTGCCCCGCATGATGGCTACATCCCGGGCGTTGTAGCGAAAACCTTCCTGCTGCTTGTAGGACAGGTCGTGCTCTTCATCCACGATGATCAGGCCCAGGTTTTCGGTCGGCGCAAACAGGGCCGAGCGGGTGCCGATCAGGATCGCAGCCTCGCCATTGCGGATCTTGCGCCAGCTGGCAAGGCGTTCCCGATCATTCAGGTTGGAATGAAACCCCACCACAGGCACTGCGAATCGCTGCTGGAAGCGGTGCAGGGTTTGCGGCGTCAAGCCAATTTCCGGCACCAGCACCAGGGCCTGTCGCCCCTGTTGCAGGCAATGGGTGATGGCCTGCAGGTAAATCTCGGTCTTGCCGCTGCCGGTGACGCCTTCCAGCAGGAACGGCATGAACCCTTCAGCTGTGGTGATCGCCTGCAGGGCATGTTGCTGTTCTTCGTTCAGGGTGAGGGGGCTTTCCGCCAGCGCGCGATTGGCCTGCCAGTGCCGCCGGGCAGGGCCATCGGCATGCTGCTCGATCAGTCCCTTGGACTGCAGGGTTTTCAGGATGGCGGCTTGGACGCCCAGCCCGGTAAGCATTTTGTGGTGCAGACCGTCCGGATGCTCCCGCAGTATGCCAATCGCCTCCTGCTGGCGCTTGGCCCGGCCCAGCTGTTCCAGTCCGATCAGGCGGCCTTTCTGGGTCAGCTGCCAGCGGATCGCCACTTCCTGCCAGCTGTCATCCTGGGTGCGCAGCAAGGTTGGCAGCGCGGCCGCCAGCACTTCTCCGATGCTGTACTGATAATAGTCAGCAGCCCACTGGCACAGCTGGAGCAGCAAAGGGGGGATCGCAGGTTCTTCATCCAGGACTTCGGTGATGGCTTTCAGCTTTTCGTCACCGTAATCGGAGTGGGGCAGAATGCCGGTCACGAGGCCGATCAGCTGGCGTTTGCCAAAGGGGACTTTCACCCGGCGGCCCGGCTGCAGTGCAGACACCGCCATGTCGCCCCGTGGCAGGTAGTCGAAGGTGCGGCGCAAGGGAACCGGCAGCGCCACCTGAATGATGGTATGACGAGGCGAAGTCACAATGAAAAATCGATAAAATCCAGTGGTTTGGCAGAGTGGATTCAGAACACTCTAATCGCTTGCTTGCCAATTTGCCAGAGTCTGGTATCATTCGCGCCCTTATATTTCCCATTAAATGATTCATGCGGTGCCTGGCGGCGATCAGGTGGCGGCATGAGCAAGCAAGGTGATCCCATGAAAGCCGATATCCATCCGCAATACAGCGAAGTCACTGCAACCTGCACCTGTGGCAACGTGATCAAGACCCGTTCCACCCTGTGCAAGGATCTCCACATCGACGTGTGCTCTGCCTGCCACCCGTTCTACACTGGTCAGCAGAAAGTGGTTGATACTGGCGGCCGGATC
This sequence comes from Gammaproteobacteria bacterium, assembly GCA_041395845.1. Lineage (GTDB taxonomy): Bacteria > Pseudomonadota > Gammaproteobacteria > Pseudomonadales > Ketobacteraceae > Ch67. The sequence continues at coordinate 196,039 of JAWKZS010000001.1, read as the reverse complement.
GACAAGTTCAAGAAGCGCTTTGGCGCGGTGCGTCGCACCAAGTGATGCGGCGGCAGCCCTGCATTATAAAAAAGGCTCCGATGGGAGCCTTTTTTGTTCTGGTGTTGGGTTGGTTTGCGGGTGGAGTACAGGCTGTCACCTGCGACATGCAGACTACCGGGGTTCGACCTCAGGCAGTGCGGGTCGATAAGGTGCTGGATGGTGACACCGTTGTGCTGGAAGATGGGCGTCGTGTGCGTCTGGTGGGTATCAATACACCGGAAATCGCGCATCCGCCAAAGGTGGAAGAGCCGCTGGCGCGTTGGGCGACCGAACTGCTGCAAGCAAAGCTAGACAGCAAGCCACTATGGTTGCAGACCGGCAGGCAGGCCACTGATCATTACGGCCGCACTTTGGGGCACCTGTTTACCAGTGGTGGCCAGAATATTATCGCTGAATTGTTGTATAGTGGAGCGGGTTTTCAGGTCGCGATTCCGCCTAACCTGGACTATGCAGACTGTTATGCCGCAGCGCAGCGCAAAGCCCGAAGCGATGGCAGGGGTGTGTGGGGGCATGAATACTACCGGCCGATTGCTGCCGATAGCCCCGAGCTCAAAGGTGGCTATGCACGTGTGGTAGGGCGCGTGGAAAAAGTAATCCTTACCAAGAATGTCATCTGGGTAGACCTGCAAGGGCAGGTGTCCCTGAAACTGAATCGTAAACACGCAGAGTTCCTGGCGGGCGACACCTTCGATCAGGTTGTTGCCGCCTCCCGAAAGCGGTCTGGTATCACCGATCTGGTGCTGGAAGCGCGCGGCTGGGTTGTTGATCGCAACACCTGGGGTGGGCGCATGGTGCAACTAATCAAGGCAGGCAAGCGCAAACCATTTCAGATGAATGTACAGCATGCCAGCAGCTGGGAAACCCTTCCCGCAGGCGGGCAACCGCACTAAACGCATACCAGCGCAGCAAAGTGCGACTGTATAGTCATCTGATATAAAACTGGTATTGAGCGCCCAGTTTGGATTGGCTATGCTACGTCGCCCCTGTTGTGCAGAATCTTGGGGAAGTGGGCCAACCTTTCTCGGGCACAGCATTCAAATCCTCTGCTTTTGCAGAGCGCCCAAGTAAGGGAAGTGGTTAACCTATGTCGTCCGAATTGAACAAAGCAGCACTCGAATATCACGCGCAACCCCGCCCTGGCAAACTGAGTGTCGAGCTCACCAAGCCCACTGAAACCGCCCGCGATCTGTCATTGGCCTATAGCCCCGGTGTTGCCGAACCCGTGCGGGAAATTGCCAAGGATCCTGAAAACGCCTACCGCTACACCAACAAGGGCAACCTGGTAGCGGTGATCAGCGACGGCACTGCCATTCTTGGTCTGGGTGACCTGGGTCCGCTGGCCAGCAAGCCGGTCATGGAGGGTAAGGGCGTTCTGTTCAAGCGTTTTGCCGGCATCGATGTATTTGATATCGAGGTGGATGCCGAGTCGCCCCAGGCCTTCATTGACACCGTCAAGCGTATTTCCCGTACCTTTGGTGGCATCAATCTGGAAGATATCAAAGCGCCGGAGTGCTTCGAGATCGAGCGTGTGCTGATCGAGCAGTGTGATATTCCGGTGTTTCATGATGACCAGCACGGCACCGCGATCATCGCCGCCGCCGGCTTGATGAATGCGCTGGAGATCAACGGCAAGCAGATTGAAGATGCTTCCATTGTCTGTATCGGTGCTGGCGCAGCGGGTGTGGCGACACTGAAGCTGTTGATGGAAATGGGCGCCCGCAAGCAGAACATTTATGTTCTGGATCGCAAGGGCGTGATTCACTCCGGGCGCGATGACCTCAATCAGTTCAAGGCCGCCTTTGCTCACGAAACCGACAAGCGTACGCTGGAAGATGCACTGGCGGGTGCCGATGTGTTCATTGGCGTGTCCAGTGCCAACCTGATGACCCCGGATATGCTGAAGCTGATGGCGCCGAACCCGATCGTGTTTGCGCTGGCAAATCCGGATCCGGAAATTCGCCCGGAAGTCGCCAAGGCAACCCGTGATGATGTCATTATCGCCACCGGACGCAGCGACTATCCGAACCAGGTGAATAACGTGCTGGGCTTCCCCTATATTTTCCGTGGCGCGCTCGATGTGCGTGCAACCCGCATCAATGAAGCGATGAAAATTGCAGCTGTTCATGCGATCCGCCAGCTGGCCAAGGAGCCGGTGCCGGCGGTGGTTGAGGCGGCTTATGAAGGATTGCATCTTGAGTTTGGCGCTGACTACATCATTCCCAAGCCGATGGATCCGCGCTTGCTGGGGGCGGTGACTGCTGCCGTTGCCCGGGCAGCGGTCGACAGTGGTGTTGCGACCCGCCCCTATCCTGCACATTATCCGCTGAACACGCTGGCCGATATCCGCTATAGCTGAGTCGCTGCCTGCGTCCAGCCACAAAAAAACCGGCCATGCGCCGGTTTTTTTGTGGCTGGTGCTGCCTTAGAACAGCTGTTCTGGCTCTGCGCCCTCGATCTGCAGCGGGTCCCGCTGGTCGTTGGCAATTTCGACGGGGGGAGCATTCTCGACACGAAAATATTCGAAGATGCCGTCGGGCTGGTCGGGCGTTGCGCGTTTGCCGGTGTCAGGATCAATTCGCACCGTGACAATTCCGTCCGGAATGCGCGGTGTTGCTACCGGACTGTCTTTGAGCGCCACTCGCATATAGTCGATCCAGATGGGAAGTGCAGCGGTGCCACCATATTCGCCACGGCCCAGGTTTTGCGGCTGGTCAAATCCTACCCAGGCAGTCGCCACCACATCCTTGTTGAACCCGGAAAACCAGGCGTCCTTCTGGTCGTTGGTGGTGCCCGTCTTGCCTGCCAGATCCGGGCGGTTCAGTGTGCGCGCCTTGGTGGCTGTGCCGCGACGGATGACATCCTGCATCATGTTGACCACCAGAAATTGCGTCCGCGGATCGAGTATCTGTTCGGCAAACCGAGGCGCCGGTGTCGGTTCGTCAGCTGCTGCAAGCGGCTGTGATTCGCCGAGGAGTGCGCTGTCGGCGTCCGCATTTTCATCTGTATCCGTGGTGTCGGATGCTGATGCAAGGCTGGCCCGGCAGGCTTCATCGCATGCCACCAGCGGATCTGCTTCGAACAGGACGTTGCCGTCGGCATCCTCAATGCGCTGGATAAACCAGGGTTCAACTTTGTAGCCACCGTTGGCGAAGGCGGCGTAACCGGTCGCGATCTCCAGCGGTGTGAATACCGCCGATCCCAGTGCAAGGGACAGGTTGCGTGGCAACTTGGTGGGGTCAAAACCGAACTTGCTCACGTAATCCAGCACAAAAGGCACGCCGATTTCACGCAGGATGCGGATGGATACCAGGTTGCGGGACTTGTAGAGCGCCTGGCGCAGCCGCATCGGGCCCAGAAACTTGCCTTCGGCGTTTTCCGGTCTCCATGTGTCTTCGAGGCTGGTGTCTTCGAGGACGATCGGGGCGTCGTTGATCAGGGTGGCGGGTGTCATGCCTTTGTCGATGGCGGCTGAATAGACAAATGGTTTGAAGCTGGAGCCTGCCTGACGCCCGGCCTGAATCACCCGGTTGAACTTGCTGGCCTGGAAATCAAAGCCACCCACCAGCGCAATGATGGCGCCGGTGTGACTGTCGAGCGACACCATGGCGGCCTGGGCTGCGGGTATCTGCGACAGCTGCCACTGATCGTTGTCGCGCTGCACCCGGATGATGTCACCCGGTTTCACGACATCTGCAGGCTTCTGGGGGGCGGCACCACGATTGCTGTTATCAATGAAGGGGCGCGCCCACTCCATCGCCTTGAAGGGAATGCTGATCTGTTCGCCGGTTCTGAGAATTGCAGTGGCGCCGTCTGCCTGAATCGCGCTCACAATAGCGGGCTGCAGAGGGCCGATGGTCCGGTAAGCCCGCAGCTTTTCCTGCCAGTCTTCGGGCAGATTGCCGTCAGCATCAACGCGCAGACTGGCTTCGGCGCCGCGATAGCCATGGCGTTTGTCGTACGCAATCAGGCCATCCTGCAGCGCCCCGTTGGCGGCCACCTGGTTATCGGCTTTCAGCGTAGTGAATACCTTGTAGCCGTCTTCGTCGGCGGCTTCGCCGAACCGGTTCACCATTTCCTGGCGTACCATCTCGGCAAAATAGGGTGCTTCCACCTCCACCGGAATACCGAAAAGTTCGGCAGTATTCGGTTCGCTGCGGGCGCTGGCGAACGAAGCCTGGTCGATATAACCCAGTTCCCGCATGCGCGACAGAATCCAGTTGCGACGTTCCAGCGCCCGCGCCGGGTTGGTGATCGGATTGAACGCAGAGGGTGCTTTGGGCAGTCCCGCAATCATGGCCAGCTGGGCAAGCGTCAGATCGGCTACCGGCTTGCCGTAGTACACCTGTGCGGCTGCCTGCAGGCCGTAAGCGCGATGTCCCAGGTAGATCTTGTTGACGTACAGCTCGAGGATTTTTTCCTTGCTGAGCTGGCGCTCCATCTCGAGAGACAGCAATATCTCATTGAATTTACGAAGAAAAGTCCGCTCGCTTGTGAGGAAGTAGTTCTTTGCTACCTGCATCGTGATGGTGCTGCCACCGCTCTGGATCGAGCCGGTAGATACCAGTTCAAGCGCGGCCCGCGACAGGCCTTTGATGTCTACACCGGGGTGCTCGAAAAAGCGTGAGTCCTCGGCGGCAAGGATCGCATGCACGAATGTCGGCGGAATATCGGCGTACGCCATTGGTGTGCGCTTTTTCTCGCCGAATTCGGCAATCAGTTTCGCTTCACTGGAATAAATCCGCAAAGGCGTCTGTAATTGTATCTCAAGGATCTTTTCCACCGGCGGCAGCTTGGGACCCAGATACAGGATTATGCCGGTGAAAACCAGAAAAGCGCCGCTGGAAGCCAGCAGTATCAGCCAAAGGAACAGGCGCAGAATGGGATGAGATTTCAGCATGAGAGATGTAGGAACAACCGTTGGGGTGGAGTCGCTGACATGGTTAAAAAATTTACATAGTGTGAATTATACGACGATATTGGCGGCGCCTTTCAATTGCGTGATCTAATATTGTGGTATTTAATGTAAATAGACATATTGTTTGTGTAAGTGTGCACCAGCGCACAAAAATCAGACTACAAACAGGACAGGACGATATGCTGCCCTTCCTCAGCAAGAAGGCTTCCACAGCCAAATTGGGAATAGATATCAGCTCCACGTCAGTGAAGCTGCTCGAGCTCAGTCGCAGCGGCAACCGCTACAAGGTTGAAGCCTATGCCGTTGAGCCGCTGCCGCCCAATGCGGTCGTGGAAAAGAACATCAATGATGTAGAAGGCGTTGGCGAAGCCATTGCCCGTGTACTGCAGCGCTCCAAATCCGGCGTGAAGAATGCCGCGGTTGCAGTAGCCGGCTCATCGGTGATCACCAAAGTCATCGAGATGGACGCGAACCTGTCCGAAGATGAGATGGAAAGCCAGATCAAGGTGGAGGCGGATCAATACATCCCCTATCCCCTGGACGAGGTTGCCATCGATTTCGAGGTGCAAGGCTACGTTGAAGGCACTACCGACCGCGTCGAAGTGCTGCTGGCGGCCTGCCGCAACGAAAACGTCGAGCTGCGGGTGGATGTGCTGGCGATTGCCGGGCTTGCTGCCAAGGTGGTTGACGTCGAGGCCTATGCGATGGAGCGGGCGTTCAGTCTGGTGGCTGACCAGATTGACGGTGGCGAGGAGCAGACGGTCGCGATCGTCGATATCGGCTCCACCATGACAACCCTCAGCGTGCTGCATGACGGTAAAACGATCTATACCCGCGAGCAGTTGTTCGGTGGCAAGCAATTGACCGAGGAAATTCAGCGCCGTTACGGCCTTTCCTTCGAAGAGGCCGGGCTGGCGAAAAAGCAGGGCGGTCTGCCGGATGATTACGAGTCCGAGGTGCTCGAGCCCTTCAAGGAGGCCGTGGTACAACAGGTAACCCGCTCCTTGCAGTTCTTCTTCTCTTCCAGCCAGTACAACGATGTGGACCATATTCTGCTGGCTGGCGGTACTGCTTCCATTCCGGGTCTGGCTGAGCTGGTACAGGACAAAGTGGGTACTACCACATCGATTGCCAATCCGTTTGTGGACATGGCCCTGTCATCCAAAGTCAACGCATCGCTGCTGAGCGCCGACGCACCATCCCTGATGATTGCCTGCGGACTCGCGTTAAGGAGTTTTGACTAATGACAAAAATAAACCTCCTTCCCTGGCGCGAAGAGCGACGCCAGGAACTCAAGCGTCAGTTCTTTGTTATCTTGGCTGGGATGGTCTTGGTGGGTGCTGGTGCGGTTTATCTGGTCAACATGCAGGTTGAAGCGCAAATTGAAAACCAGAATCGCCGTAACGACTTCATTACCCAGGAAACCCGCAAACTGGATGCCCAGATCAAGGAAATCGCCGAACTGAAGAAGCAGCGTGCTTCCCTGATTGAACGCATGAAAATCATCCAGGATTTGCAGGGTAACCGGCCTGTGATCGTGCAGATTTTTGATGACCTGGTGCGTACCGTTCCCGACGGCGTCTATTACAAGAAGATCAAGGCAACCGGTGATTCGATCAGCATTACTGGCGTGGCCGAGAGCAACAACCGGGTATCCAACCTGATGCGTAATCTGGATGCGTCGCCCTTGCTGGAAGCGCCCAACCTGTCCAAGGTCAAGTCGGCGGATAAAGATAGTGCAGCCAACGAATTTGATTTGACTGTACAGCGTCAGAAGCCTGATGCAGAGAAGGAGGGCTGATCGTGGACGCAAAAGAATTTATAGATTCCCTCAATAATCTGGATCCCGAGAACATTGGCTCGTGGCCGCTGCCGGTCAAGATCCTGATCTGGGTAATTGCCTGTGGTATAGCAGGATTCCTGGTGTTTCACCTCATGCTGTCCGATGCGCTTGCCAATCTGGATCGGGTGAAGGCTCAGGAAACCGAACTGATGAAGACCTACGAGTCCAAGGCATTCCAGGCCGCCAATCTGGATGCCTACAAGGAGCAGATGCAGGAAATGGAAGCAACCTTCGGCGTGCTGCTCAAGCAGTTGCCCAAGGATGCTGAAGTACCGGGTTTGCTGGAAGACATCAGCCACACCGGTCTGGCAGCGGGCTTGACCTTCAATAGCATCACGCTCGCGCCAGAGGTATCGAAAGAATTCTATATCGAGTTGCCGATCGATATCGAAGTGAAAGGTGGATTCCATGCGTTTGGAGCGTTCGTGAGTGGCGTGTCTGCGCTGCCCCGGATTGTGACCTTGCATGACTACGAAATCGCGCCGCCTCAGGGCCAGTCTCAGGAGCTGGTCATGAAGATTCGGGCAAAAACTTATCGCTATAAGGAAAACTGAGCATGAAGAGCGTAAGTTTTTTGGTTCTGTTTTCAGTTACACTCGCGCTGACCGGATGTGGTGGTGACGCCCAGTTCGATGATCTGCGCGCCCAGATGAATGACATCAAGAACAAGCCAAAGGGCCGGATCGAGCCGCCACCAGAATTCAAGGTGTACAAGGCGTTCTCTTATGGTGCTGCCATGCTGCGCAGTCCGTTCGAGCCACCGGTGGATGTCGAGCTTGCCTCGCTCCCGCAGCAGCGTGCCAACGTCAAACCGGATCTGAATCGCCCGAAAGAAGTGCTGGAGCAGTACGGTATCGATTCCCTGGCGATGGTAGGTACCCTTGAGCGTCCGGGAGGCTCACTGTTTGCGCTGATACGGGATCCTGATCAGGGCTTGCATCGGGTCAAGCCAGGTAACTATATGGGGCGCAACTTTGGCCGGATTACTGCGGTAACGCCTAGCAAGGTTGATGTCATCGAAATCGTTTCTGACGGTCAGGACGGTTGGGTTGAGCGTCCACGCACCTTGGTGCTGCGTGAAGAGTAAGCGTGGGAGACAACGCATGAAAAGCTTTCTTAACAACACACAAAAATTAACAAGTGAGCGAGTAACGACAATGAGATCCAAGCTCTGTCTGGGTGTGTTCGCCACCATGCTGGCTTCCCACGCGTGGGCCTTGAAACTGACCGGCGTCGAGTCGGCTGCGTTGCCGGGTGATGCGGTGGAAATCAAATTGTCGTTCGACGGCGCGCCTCCACAGCCCACAGGCTATACCACTGATGCGCCGGCGCGGATCGCGCTGGATCTGGAGGGTGTCAGCAACGGGCTGGACCAGAAATATCATGCGCTGGGTAACGGCAACGTTCGCAGTCTTACCGTGATGGGTGCCGGTGAGCGTACCCGGTTGATCGTTAATATGACGTCGTTGGTGGGCTATTCGGCCAACGTCGCAGGTAATGACCTCTTAATACGGGTCGGCGAAGGTGAAAGCGTGCCGGCTGCAAGTGCAGCGCCTGCGGCCGGCGCGGCCCCGGCAACCAATTCCCAGGCAGCTCTGAAAGCCGCCAGCGGTGGTGTGCGTGAGCTGGATTTCCGCCGCGGTGATAACGGCGAAGGCCAGGTCATCGTGACCCTGAGTGATCGCAACTCGCCGGTCGATCTGCGCGAGGAAGGCGGCAAGATCGTCGCTGAGTTTGTTGGTGTGAGTCTGCCTAACGAGCTGAGCCGTCGCCTGGATGTGGTGGATTTCGCCACCCCGGTGAAGACCATTGATGCTACCAGTCAGGGCGGCAATGCGCGTATTGCCGTGGTTCCGACCGGTGAATACGAATACATGGCCTATCAGACCGATAATACCTTCACCATCAGTGTGAAGCCGATTACCGGTGCCGAGCTGGAGCGCAAGCGTAAAGAGAAGTTCCAGTATACCGGTGAAAAGCTGTCGCTGAATTTCCAGGATATCGAAGTCCGTTCCGTACTGCAGCTGATTGCCGACTTCACTGAATTGAACCTGGTAGCGAGCGACACGGTGCGTGGTCGTATCACTCTGCGCCTGCAGAATGTGCCCTGGGATCAGGCCCTGGATCTGATTCTAAAGACCAAAGGTCTGGACAAGCGCAAAGTCGGTAACGTCATGCTGGTGGCACCGGCTGATGAAATCGCTGCACGCGAGAAGCTTGAGCTGGAATCGCTCAAGCAGGTGAAAGAGCTGGCGCCGCTGCGGACCGAATATCTGACAGTTAACTACGCCAAGGCGAAGGAAGTGGCCGAACTGGTCAAAAGTTCTGGCTTCCTGAGCGAGCGTGGCACCATTACGGTGGATGAGCGTACGAACGTGATGCTGGTGCAGGATACGGCGGCGAATATCGATGAAGTGCGCTTCATGATGGAGCAGCTGGATATTCCGGTGCGCCAGGTAATGATCGAGGCGCGTCTGGTGATTGCCCGTTCGGATGCAGCTGATGAAATGGGTGTCAAATGGGGTTATGCGCAATACAACCGATTCCCTGGTTCGAGCACTAATAGCTGGGGTATTCATGGTAATCGTGGTGGGTTGAATGAGACCTATGATGAAGGTGTCTACCAGGTAGGCGATGGCTCCCTAGGTGTTGACTTGGGTGTAACTGGCTCACAGGCTACGCGAATCGCTCTTGGGTATTTCGATGTCGACCACGGCCTCATCGACCTCGAACTCTCCGCCCTCGAATCCGATGGTCGTGCTGACATCGTCTCAACACCCAAGGTGCTGACCGCCGACCAGCAGACCGCCAAGATTCAGTCCGGTACCGAAGTGCCTTACCAGGAAGCCTCTTCCAGTGGCGCGACCTCTACCTCCTTCAAGGAAGCGGTGCTCGGCCTGGAAGTGACTCCGCAGATCACTCCGGACGGCCGCATCATCATGGATCTGAAAGTAAATCAGGACTCGGTGGGTTCCCTGTTCAACGGTATCCCGTCGATCGATACCAACGAGATCGAAACCAGCGTCATCGTCGACAACGGTCAGACTGTGGTGCTCGGTGGCGTATTCCGCTCGGATGATGTGGATGAAACCGTGAAGACCCCGTTCCTCGGTGACCTGCCGGTGATCGGTCGCCTGTTCCGCTATCGCAAGCAGACCAGCGAGAAGGTGGAACTGCTGGTGTTCATCACTCCCCGCATCGTCAACGACGTGCTGGCTGCTCAGTAAGAGCAGCCTATGCAGGGACGTTCCAACATTATTCTGGTTGGCCCGATGGGAGCTGGTAAAAGCACCATCGGGCGTCAGCTTGCCCAGATCCTGAATTACGAATTCATCGATTCCGACCACGAAATTGAAGCGCGTACCGGCGCTGATATTCCGTGGATTTTTGATGTGGAAGGCGAAGAAGGCTTTCGCCGTCGCGAAGAAGCCGTGATCGATGAATTGACCCAGCGCAGCGGTATCGTGCTGGCGACCGGTGGTGGCGCCGTGACCCGGGAGCCCAATCGTCGTGCGATTACGGCCCGTGGCGTCGTGGTGTACCTGAAAACTTCCATCGAGCAGCAGCTAGCCCGTACGGCCAAGGATCGCAAGCGGCCGCTTTTGCAGAACGCTGAGCCGCGCAAGGTGCTTACCGAACTGATCAAGGTTCGCGAGCCCCTCTACCTGGAAGTTGCTGATCATGTTGTGGACACCGATGTCGCCAATATTCGCGACGTCGCCCAGCAGATTGCCGATCTGGTGATGCAGCCCCAGCCACATTAAGTACTACTCCCCCCTTTGGGACCGGCAACCGTTATGGAATCGCCGGCGTTGTTGTTAGAATGGGCGCCGAACAGCAGCTGCAGGTGCTCCATGGAAACACTCCACGTCGATCTCGGTGAACGTAGTTACCCGATCCATATCGGTTCCGGTCTGCTTGACCGGCTCTCTTCCCTGTTGCCCGCACTGGCAGGCAAGCAAGTGTTGGTGGTAACCAATACAACCGTTGCCCCGTTGTACCTTGAACGTGTCCTGGCCGGGCTGAGCGGCCTCAAAGTCGATGTCGTCGTGCTGCCGGATGGGGAGCAGTTCAAGACGCTGGATACGCTCAACCAGATTTTCACCAAACTGCTGGAATCGCGGCACAGTCGCACCACAACGCTGGTGGCGCTGGGCGGCGGGGTCGTCGGCGATATCACTGGCTTTGCGGCGGCGGCCTATCAGCGTGGCGTGGATTTTATCCAGATCCCCACCACGCTGCTGTCCCAGGTGGATTCCTCTGTCGGCGGCAAGACAGGTGTGAACCATCCATTGGGCAAAAACATGATTGGAGCGTTTCACCAGCCGCGGGTGGTGATTGCAGACACTGACACTCTCGCTACCTTGCCGCCCCGGGAGTTCTCCGCCGGCATGGCCGAGGTCATCAAATATGGCCTGATTCGTGATGTGCCGTTCCTTGGCTGGCTGGAAGCCAACATGGCTGCTCTGATGCAGCGGGACTCGCGCCTGTTGACTCACGCCATCAAGCGCTCGTGTGAAGTGAAGGCGGACGTGGTGGCCGCCGATGTGCGGGAAGGTGGTTTGCGCGCCCTCCTCAACCTGGGGCACACGTTTGGTCATGCCATCGAAAACGCCCAGGGCTATGGCGAATGGCTGCACGGCGAGGCTGTTGGTGCGGGCATGCTGATGGCGGCAGATCTGTCCTGTCGTGAAGGCTGGATCAGCCCGACAGACGTAGCGCGTACCGAGCAGCTGCTGCTGGCAGCTGGTTTGCCCGTGCGTGGGCCCGCGGGCATGAGTGTCGAAACCTACCTGGACAAGATGGCGGTCGACAAGAAAAATGTGGACGCCAAGATCCGTCTCGTGCTGTTGCGACAGCTGGGTGATGCTGTGATCACCGCCGATTTTTCGTCCGAGCATCTGCGTCAGACCCTGCAGCACTGCACGGCACCTTAACCCCTGGAATCCGCTATGTCAGTGATGAATACCGAAATGGAAAAAAACGACGACCTCCGCATGGAATGGGATCCATTCACCGACGATCACGTGGACGGACTGTTTTTCCCCGGAGCGGAGCGGGAAGAACGGGTTGAGCAACTGGCGCATCTGTTGCGTTACGGCGCACCGCTGACACTGCTGATCGGCAGGGTCGGGATCGGCAAGCGGACCTTGTTGTCCCATCTGCTGTCCCAGCTCGATCATGATCTGTTCGACATCGCCATGCTGGATGCTGATGTGATGCTGGATCTGCCGCGCCTGTTGTCCTTGCTGGATGAACCCTGGCGTTCGCTGCGGCCATTCACGCCGGACAATTATCTTGAGCTGGTGCCGGCGGTGGCAGCAGCGGCCGACGAAGAATCCAAAACCCTGCTCTGCATTATCCGCCACGCCCAGCATCTCAGCGCAGAGCTGGTCGCCCAGCTGCAGGCGATGCTGGCTGCGGCGGCGGGCCTGCCGGTCAAGTGTTTACTGTTGATCGATGCAGCGGAGCTGGAAGCAGTACCATCGATTGGGCAGTTGATCGAGGCGTTCCCGGAAAGCTCGGTACTCTATCTGGATCCGCTGGACCAGGAGCAGACAGGCGCCTATCTCGCCTATCGCATGCATACTGCGGGACTGGGAGAGGTCCATTTCGGTGACGAGCAGGTGCAGCGCATTTATGCGCAGAGCCAGGGTGTGCCAGCGGACATCAACCGGGTTGCCCGCGACCTGTTGCTGGAAGCGCTGCCGGCGCCCCGGCTGGCTCCCGTGTCCCGCGCGAAGCTGCCCTGGTTGCATATCGGTGCACTGGGTGCGGTGGGACTGATATTGCTGGTGCTGATTTTTACCCGTTCCGGCGACGACAGTGACGCCGCTCGCCCTGTCGCTAGTAATACGGTTGTGCTGGAAAACGCGGTCCAGGAAGTGGAGCCGCCGGCTGACGTAACGCCTTTCACCGAAGTGGCGAAAGTTGCCGCCGAAGTGGCAGCCAGCGTACCGGTTGCGGCGGAAAATAGCGATGGCGGGGTGGTTGTTGCCGATGCCCCTGTGGTTGCACCGACTCAGGTCATTTCCGAAGCGGCAGTAGCCCAGCAGGCTGCCCGTGCCGAGCCTCAGCCAGTTGCGCCCGTGCAGCCTGATGTTTCCGCTAGGCCAGAACCCGTCGTAACGGCGCCGGTGGCACCGGCACCGGAAACCAAGCCTGTTCAGGCAGCCCCCCAGCCGGCAGCGGTGAAACCGCCCGTCGCCGCGCCTGCCAAGCCAGCGGGCGATCCCCGTGTTGCCTGGCTGCGCAGCTTGCCCAAGGATCATTATGTGCTGCAGCTACTGGGTGCCCAGGAAGAAGCGACGGTGAAGCGTTTCCTCAGCCAGTATCCCTCGCTGCGCAAGGTCGCCTATTACAAGACCTGGCGTCAGGGCAAGCCGTGGTACGTGGTGGTGCAGGGTGATTATCCCAGTGATGCGGCTGCCCGCGCGGCAATTGCCCAGCTGCCTGCATCATTGCAGAAACAGAGCCCCTGGATTCGCAAAGTCGAGATAATTCATGGACAGCTGGGGAATCCCTGAAAGACTCCCCAGTCTTTTCTAACCCCCTCATTTTCGGCCAGTTTCTTGCTTGTAAACCAGGCCTGCCGACGTGCCGGCCCCGGCGTTTCGGCGGTTCCGTTTGTCTGGTCAGGCCTTCGCATGTAAAATGGCTCTCCATTTTTGCCCGGCAGTTCCGTTCCGCCTGCGAAGATTGCAAATAACCAATTGAATTTACTGGATAAAGGGCGTTCGCTTGTGAAGAGTGTACAGAGTGGTGGGCTCTACCACCCTGACCAGTTCAGAGACAACTGTGGCTTTGGCTTGATTGCTCACATGGAGGGCAAGGCCAGTCATCAACTCCTGCAGACTGCGATTGAATCGCTCACCTGCATGACGCACCGTGGCGGTATCGCTGCCGACGGCAAGACCGGTGATGGCTGTGGCCTGCTGATCAAACTGCCGGAAAGCTTCTTCCGCACCATCGCCAAAGAACAGTTTGGCCGTGAACTCGGGGCTGGTATCGGCATCGGTATGGTGTTCCTGTCCCGTGACGAAGCCAAGGCGAACCGTGCCCGTGACATTCTGGCGCAGGAAATCACTGCGCAGGGTCTGACCGTTGTGGGTTGGCGCGTGGTGCCGACTGACCCGTCTGTCTGCGGTCGTATCGCGCTGGCGAGCATGCCCCAGATCGAGCAGGTGTTCGTTGACTCGGCCATCCAGGATGTGGTCGAACTGAACCGCAAGCTGTTTTTCGCCCGCCGTCTGGCAGAAGCCAAGCTGCGTGACGATGCCGATTTTTACATTCCCAGCCTGTCGGCCTCGGTGGTTTCCTACAAGGGCCTGATGATGCCCGCGGATCTTCCTTCCTTTTATAGGGAATTGGCTGATCCGCGCATGGAAACTGCAATCTGCGTGTTCCACCAGCGTTTCTCCACCAACACGCTGCCACGCTGGCCGCTGGCGCAGCCGTTCCGCTTCCTGGCGCACAACGGTGAAATCAACACCATCATGGGTAACCGCAACTGGTCCGTGGCCCGTACGCCCAAGTTTGCCTCGGAACTGCTGCCTAATCTGGATGACATTGCGCCGCTGGTGAACCGTACCGGTTCGGATTCTTCCAGTCTCGACAACATGCTCGAGCTGCTGCTGGCTGGTGGCATGGACCTGTTCCGCGCCGTGCGCATGCTGGTTCCGCCCGCGTGGCAGAACGTCGAGAACATGGACGCGGATCTGCGTGCGTTCTACGAATACAACTCCATGCACATGGAGCCATGGGACGGCCCAGCAGGTCTGGTCATGACCGATGGCCGCTATGCCATCTGTATGCTCGACCGCAATGGTCTGCGTCCTTCACGCTGGATCATCAACAAGAACGGCTTTATCACGCTTGCCTCTGAAATCGGTGTGTACAACTACAAGCCTGAAGATGTGGTGGCCAAAGGCCGCGTTGGGCCTGGCCAGATTCTGGCGATAGACACCCAGACCGGTGAAGTCCTGCACACCAGTGACATCGATAACCGCCTGAAGTCACGCAAGCCCTACAAGCAGTGGCTGAAAGCCAACGCCCTGCGCATCCAGGATACGCTGACTGAAGAAGCCCGCCAGCTCGAACAGCTCGACCCGGACGCGATCAAGGCGTACCAGAAGCTGTTCCAGGTATCGTTCGAAGAGCGCGACCAGGTGCTGCGCCCGATGGCGGAATCCGCCCAGGAAGCCGTTGGCTCCATGGGTGATGACACCCCGATGGCGGTGCTGTCGGTGAAGGTGCGTCCGCTGTTCGACTATTTCCGTCAGCAGTTCGCCCAGGTCACCAACCCGCCCATCGACCCGCTGCGGGAAGCGATTGTCATGTCGCTGGAAACCTGCCTCGGTGCCGAGCGCAATGTGTTCGAAGAAACGGCAGAACATGCCGACCGTGCGATTCTGACCTCGCCGGTGCTGTCCCACAGCAAGTTTGCCCAGATTACGTCGATCCCGCGCCCGGGCTATGAAGTCGAGCGCATCTCGCTGAATTACGACGCGGCCATCAGTTTGCGTCAGGCAGTGATCAATATCGCCGACCAGGCAGAAGCCGCCGTTCGCGCCGGCAAGGTGCTGATGGTGCTGTCGGATCGCGATATCGGCCAGGGCAAGCTGCCGGTTCACGCCATGATGGCGGTGGGTGCCGTGCATCACCGCCTGACCGAAAAAGGTCTGCGCTGCAGCTCCAATATCATCGTCGAAACCGCTACCGCCCGTGATCCGCACCACTTTGCCTGTCTGATCGGCTTTGGTGCGACCGCCGTGTACCCGTATCTCGCGTATGATGTACTGTGTGATCTGATCCGTACCGGCGAAGTACTGATGGATCCGATCGATGCCCAGAAGAACTATCGCAAGGCCATCGACAAGGGCCTGCTGAAGATCCTGTCCAAGATGGGTATCTCCACGGTTGCGTCCTATCGCGGCGCCCAG
The DNA here is from genome assembly GCA_041395845.1 of Gammaproteobacteria bacterium. Lineage (GTDB taxonomy): Bacteria > Pseudomonadota > Gammaproteobacteria > Pseudomonadales > Ketobacteraceae > Ch67. The sequence continues at coordinate 180,297 of JAWKZS010000001.1, read as the reverse complement.
CTGTTCGAAGCCATCGGGGTTGCCTCCGAGGTGGTGGATACCTGTTTCCGCGGTGTACAGAGCCGTATCGAAGGTGCTGGCTTCAGCCATTTCGAAGCAGATCTGAAGTCGCTGGCAGCAGATGCCTGGAAAGCCCGCAAGCCGATCGATCAGGGTGGCCTGCTCAAGTTTGTCCACGGTGGCGAATACCACGCCTTCAACCCGGATGTGGTGGCGGCACTGCACAAAGCCGTACAGTCCGGTGAGTATGACGATTATCGCGACTATGCGAATCTGACGCAGGATCGCCCGGTTGCGGCCATTCGTGACCTGCTGAAACTGCGTGGCGATCTGAAACCGATTCCCCTGGATGAAGTGGAGCCGGTGGAAAAGATCCTGCCGCGTTTTGACTCGGCAGGCATGTCGCTCGGTGCGTTGAGCCCGGAGGCCCACGAAGCCATCGCCATTGCAATGAACACTCTGGGTGGTCGTTCCAACTCAGGTGAAGGTGGTGAAGACCCCGTTCGTTTTGGCACTCTCAAGAATTCCAAGATCAAGCAGGTAGCTTCCGGCCGCTTTGGTGTGACCCCCGCTTACCTGACCAGCGCTGAAGTGCTGCAGATCAAGGTCGCCCAGGGCGCCAAGCCCGGTGAGGGCGGCCAGCTGCCCGGCGGCAAGGTCAATGAGCTGATCGCGCGTCTGCGCTATTCGGTGCCCGGTGTCACGCTGATTTCGCCCCCGCCGCACCACGACATCTATTCCATCGAGGATCTGGCGCAGCTGATTTTCGACCTCAAGCAGGTCAATCCGAATGCGCTGGTGTCGGTGAAGCTGGTGTCTGAGCCCGGCGTTGGCACCATTGCCGCCGGCGTCGCCAAAGCGTATGCCGATCTGATCACTATCTCCGGTTATGACGGTGGCACTGCCGCCAGTCCGCTCACATCGATCCGCTACGCCGGTTCGCCGTGGGAGCTGGGCCTGAGCGAAGCCCATCAGACCTTGCGCGGCAACGACCTGCGTGACAAGGTTCGCCTGCAGACGGATGGTGGTCTGAAGAACGGTCTGGATGTGGTCAAGGCTGCCATTCTTGGCGCGGAAAGCTTCGGCTTCGGCACGATTCCGATGATCGCGCTGGGCTGCAAATACCTGCGCATCTGTCACCTGAACAACTGCGCCACCGGTGTGGCGACCCAGCAGGACAAGCTGCGCAAGAACCACTTCATCGGTGCGCCTGAGATGGTGATGAACTTCTTCAAGTTCGTTGCCCAGGAAACCCGTGAATGGCTGGCGCGCATTGGCGTTCGTTCGATGGAAGAGCTGGTGGGTCGTACCGATCTGCTGGAAACCATCGAAGGTCATACGGCCAAGCACAAGGCGCTGGATCTGCGTCCTATTCTGGGTAGCGCCCATGTTCCGGCGGACAAGCCACAGACCTGCGCCATGCCGCGTAACGAGCCCTTCGACAAGGGTGCGCTGGCCGAGAAGATGGTCGCTGCGGCGTTGGTCGCCATTGAAAACAAAACGGGTGGTGAATACGAGTTCACCATCACCAACTGCGATCGCTCTATCGGTGCGCGGGTGTCTGGCGAAATCGCCAAGCGTCACAGCAACCAGGGCATGGCAGATGCGCCGATCACCTTCCGCTTCAAGGGCACGGCAGGGCAGAGCTTCGGTGTGTGGAACGCCGGCGGTCTGAACCTGTACCTGGAAGGCGATGCCAACGACTACGTGGGCAAGGGCATGACCGGCGGCAAGCTGGTGTTGCGCCAGCCTGCAGGTCATCCGTACAAGAGCCAGGATACCGCGATCATCGGTAATACCTGTCTCTATGGTGCCACTGGCGGCAAACTGTTTGCTGCGGGCCAGGCGGGCGAGCGCTTTGGTGTCCGTAACTCTGGCGCCCACGCGGTTGTAGAAGGTGTCGGTGACCACGGTTGTGAATACATGACTGGCGGCCTGATTACCGTACTTGGCAAGACCGGTTACAACTTCGGTGCGGGCATGACCGGCGGCTTTGCGTATGTGCTGGATCAGGACAAGACGTTCGTGGACAAGTACAACCATGAACTGGTGGATATTCACCGGATTCACACCGAGGAGATGGAAGCCTACCGCAATCATCTGGTGAGTGTGATCACCGAGTTTGTGACGGAAACCGGCAGCGCCTGGGGTCAGCAGATTCTCGACAACTTCGACGATTTCGCGAGCCTGTTCTGGCTGGTGAAGCCGAAGGCGGCGAATCTGCAGAAGCTGATGAATCACATCCGCAATCGTCCCGAGTAATCGAATTGGATCGCTGGTCAATCCAGCCCTGGGGGCCGGGGAGCCCCCATAAGGTCAACGAGGTTTAGCATGGCAGAACGCTTAGACAACAATTTCCAGTTCCTGGACGTGCCGCGTACCGATCCTGACAAGAAGGACATCGCGACCCGCCGTCACCAGTTCGTGGAAATTTACCAGCCGTTTCAGCCGACCCAGGTCGCGTCCCAGGCCCACCGCTGTCTGGCGTGTGGCAACCCTTACTGCGAGTGGAAGTGCCCGGTTCACAACTTCATTCCCAACTGGCTGAAGCTGATTTCCGAAGGCAACATTCTGGAAGCGGCGGAACTGAGTCACCAGACCAATACCCTGCCGGAAGTGTGTGGCCGCGTGTGTCCGCAGGATCGTCTGTGTGAAGGCGCCTGTACGCTGAATGACGGCTTTGGCGCGGTTACCATTGGCTCCGTCGAGAAATACATCACCGACACCGCGCTGGCCATGGGCTGGCGTCCGGACATGTCCAAGGTGGTGTGGACCGACAAGAAAGTCGCCATCATCGGTGCGGGTCCTGCCGGCCTGGGCTGCGCGGACATCCTGGTGCGCAATGGCGTCAAGCCGGTGGTGTTCGACCGCAATCCGGAAATCGGCGGCCTGCTGACCTTTGGTATTCCCGAGTTCAAGCTGGAAAAGCCGGTCATGGCCCGTCGTCGCGAAGTGTTCGAGGGCATGGGTGTTGAATTCCGCCTGAATACCGAGATCGGCAAAGACATCACCATCGACCAGCTGCTGGCGGATTACGATGCCGTGTTCATGGGTATGGGTACCTACACCTACATGAAGGGCGGTTTCCCCGGTGAAGAGCTGGAAGGTGTGTACGAAGCGCTGCCGTTCCTGGTGTCCAACGTCAACCGCAATCTGGGTTTCGAAAAGGATCCGGCGGATTTCATCGGCATGAAGGACAAGCGGGTGGTGGTGCTCGGTGGTGGTGATACCGCCATGGACTGTAACCGCACGTCGATCCGTCAGGGCGCCAAGAGCGTGATCTGCGCCTATCGCCGCGATGAAGAAAACATGCCGGGTTCCCGTCGTGAAGTGGCGAATGCCCGCGAAGAGGGCGTTGAGTTTCTGTTCAATCGTCAGCCGATTGCCATTATCGGTGACAACAAGGTGGAAGGCGTCAAGGTGGTGGAAACCCGCCTGGGTGAGCCGGATGCCCGTGGCCGTCGCAGCCCAGAGCCGATTCCCGGCAGTGAGCAGATTCTGCCGGCGGATGCGGTCATTATTGCGTTCGGTTTCCGTCCCAGCCCGGCCGCCTGGTTCCAGGGCGCCAATGTGAAGACGGACGATAGCGGTCGCGTTGTCGCGCCGGAACAGGGTCAGTTCAAATTCCAGACCAGCAATCCCAAGATCTTTGCCGGCGGCGACATGGTGCGTGGCTCGGATCTGGTGGTGACCGCCATCTGGGAAGGCCGTCAGGCAGCCGAAGGTATCCTCGACTACCTGGGCGTGTAATAATCGCCAGCGCCGGCGTGACTACCGCGTCGGCGCTTCTGTCATCCCGCATCCAACCGTAAAAGAGTCAGCCATGACCGCACTGAAAAACGATCGCTTTCTGCGCGCACTGCTTCGTCAACCCGTCGATGTGACCCCTGTTTGGATGATGCGCCAGGCTGGCCGCTATCTGCCGGAATACCGCGCTACCCGTGCCCAGGCCGGGGATTTTCTGGCACTGTGCAAGAACGCCGAGTTAGCCTGCGAAGTGACCCTGCAGCCGTTGGAGCGCTTCGAGCTGGATGCCGCGATCCTGTTTTCCGACATCCTGACCATTCCCGATGCGATGGGGTTGGGCCTGTACTTTGAGCAGGGCGAAGGTCCCCGCTTCAAAAAGACGGTGCGCACCGAGCAGGATGTGGCGGCGTTGCCGGTGCCGGATGCGGCGAGCGATCTGGATTACGTGATGAATGCCGTGCGTACCATTCGTGGTGCGCTGGGTGGCCGGGTGCCGCTGATCGGCTTTTCCGGCAGTCCGTGGACGTTGGCGACGTACATGGTCGAAGGCGGTTCCACCAAGGATTTCCGTACCATCAAGCGGATGCTGTTTGCCCAGCCGGAAGTGCTGCACGCGCTGCTGGACAAGCTGGCGCAAAGCGTCACTGATTATCTGAACCAGCAGATTCTGGCAGGTGCGCAGGCGGTACAGATTTTTGATACCTGGGGCGGCGTACTCAGCACGCCGAACTACCAGGCGTTCTCGCTGCAGTACATGGAAAAGATCGTGAAAGGTCTGATCCGCGAACATGATGGCCGCACCGTGCCGGTGATCCTGTTCACCAAGAACGGCGGCCAGTGGCTGGAAATGATTGCGGCGACTGGCTGCGATTGTGCCGGTCTGGACTGGACCACCGAGATTGGCGCGGCCCGTGCCCGCGTCGGTGACCGGATTGCACTGCAGGGCAACATGGACCCTTCCGCCCTGTACGGTTCTCCTGCCTCGATCCGTGCCGAAGTGCAGCGGATTCTGGCCGGTTTCGGCAAAGGTAACGGTCATGTCTTCAATCTGGGTCATGGTATTGGCCTGGATGCCGATCCCGAGCATGCCAAGGTATTTGTCGATGCCGTTCACGAGCTTTCCGCGTCTTACCACGGCTGATCCCTTCAATACGGCCGGTTCCAGTGGAATTGGCCCGTTTGTCAAAGCACGCCAGCAAGTACCTCTCGTAGAGTGGGCAGGAGGCAATGATGCGTCTGTCCATAACAACAAGAAAGGTAATGTTTATGCGTGTTCCCCTGTCTTCTTTGCGGCGTTCTGGTTGCTGGCGGCGGTGTTCGGGTTGGCTGGCTGCGGTGGTGATGCCATGCCGCAGGATACGCCCCGTGCGGTCACCGGAAGTGCCAATCTCACCGGTTTGTGGCGGGTGGTATCGACCATCGGCGTCAGTACCCAGCGTACTGCGGCGATCGTGGTGGACAGTGGCACAACCCTGAACATGAATGACTGCGGTCTGGCCTATCGCAACTATGCCCTGAGTCGCAGTGGCAACCAGTTGTCCGGTTATTATTTCAATCTTGCACCCATCCTCGTGTCCAACAACGACACCATGACCTACAACTACAGCACCATCGACCGCGATTTCGCCAAGATGGATCGTGACGCGCTGTATGATATGGGGTCGTTCAGCATCAGTTCGCCGGCGTTCAGCACCATCAATGCCAGCAGTGACGTCTGCGTGGGCTTCAGCGACAGCGGAGCGGAAGAGTCCCTGATCATGGCGACCCGGATCAATGGCCAGATGGTGCGGATTGCCATCAGCCTGACCAACAGTCTGCGCCTGGGTAGCTTTGCGATTGAGCCCTTCGGCAATGCGCCTGCCACGGTAACGCTGGACGGGGAAGGACTGCAGACACTGATCGGTGCCGATTCGAGTTCGGTGCTGCAGGGCACCCTGAAGATTACCCGGCGCGGAACGGTGTGGGTGGAAGGCACGGTATCAGGCCTGCTGGATGATACGGTAACCAGCGTTGCCATCAGCTTCCGGGCAGAAATGCCCTGAGCGTAGGCTGAAAACAAAAAAGGCAGTCGTCTGACTGCCTTTCGCACTACTCCCGGCGTGAAGCTTAACGGCCGTGGGCGCGGGCCTGATAGCGGGCGGTGGTGACTGCAACGGTCTCGCCGCTCTCATCCTTCAGTTCGAGTTCGAGGATATAGACGGACTTGCCTTTTTCGGCCACTTCACGCTTCACCCGCTCGATTTCTTCGGGGCTCAGGGTGGCTTCAACGGTGATCGCTGTCTTGGCGGGCTTGAGGAACTTGATCGACATTTCGGTGACGATCGGATAGCACTTGGTGACGTCGAACGCGCTGAAGAACAGGGAGCCACCGGGCAGCTCGGCGATGGTGAACAGGGAACCAGCGTACATGATGCCAATATGATTCTGGTTGTTTTCGAACGGAATGCGCATCTTCACCCGGCCCGGTTCCAGTTCGATCAGCTTGGCGCCGCAGAACTTCGCCAGGGGAATGGAGCCGGTGGTCATTTCATTGATCTTGTCGATGTCTAGGGGCATGGATGTCATGGGTTCTACCTGTTTTATCTTGGTTCGGTTAGTTGCTATTCTGGCGGGCCAGAATTCCCTCTGCAAAAGAGCCTTATCCTAACAAGCCGGTCGCGGCGTCGACCAGTCAGTCGCCTATGTTGAGAATCATATTGTTTATTGTGGTGAATGGGTTGTCAGGCGCGGTACAGGCCCTGGCGGCGAGTCATGGGGTCATCCTGCAGTACCACCATGTGGCCACGGATACGCCCGCGATCACCTCGGTTACGCCGGCCCTGTTCCGCCAGCAGATGACGTTTCTGCGGGACAACGGCTTTGCGGTCTGGCCCTTGCCCCGGCTGGTGGAGCATCTGCAGGCCGACAAACCGGTGCCGGACGGGGTGGTGGTGATCACCTTCGATGACGCCTACCGCAATATCCACGACAATGCGGCGCCGATCCTGCGGGAGTTCGGGTTTCCCTTCACGGTGTTTGTCAGCACGGAATTCGTCGCCAACCGGCAGCGGGGTTACATGACCTGGGATGATCTGAGTGCCCTGCAGAAGTTGGGAGGCACGTTGGCCAACCACACCCATCGTCACCCTCATCTGCTGCGTCGGCTGGAGGGGGAAAGCGAGTCTGCGTGGAAGGCCCGCATCCAGTCCGAGATCACCACGGCCGAACAGTTGTTGCAGGCCCACGTGGGCGATCATCCGCGCTATCTGGCCTATCCCTATGGCGAAGCGAATGAGGCGGTGATCGCTATGGTGCAGCAGTTGGGTTACATCGGTTTCGGCCAGCAATCAGGCGCCGTGGATAAGGCAGCGCTGGCCAGCGGCATGGCACCGCGTTTCCCCTTCAATATGCATTACGCGGACATGACCGAGTTCCAGCACAAGGCCAGCAGTGTGCCGCTGCCGGTACTGCAGCTGGAATCTTCGCCGATGCTGTGGGAAAAAGCGGGGGTGCCATTGCTCCGGCTGCAGCTGGCAGAGCAGGTGCAGCAGCTGAGCTGTTTTGCCAGTGGTCAGGGTGCCATCAAGGTGATCCGGCAGGAGGACAACTGGTTCGAGGTGCGTGCCAAGGGACCGATTCCAGTGGGCCGGTCACGCTACAACTGCACTGCTACGCTGCCGGCGGCAGACTCCGGCCTGGCGCTGAAGCCGCGTTTCTACTGGTTGTCGCGCCAGTGGATTCGCAAGCGCGATGATGGCAGCTGGTATCCAGAACCCTGATGCCAGCCTGGCAGGTATCAGGCGTGATGAATCAGGGCCAGTTCCTTGTCGTCGTCACTGGTTTTGACTTCGATACCGCTATCGCGGCAGTGGAAGGTTTCCATCACCTTGTCATCCTGCACCGACTCCAGATGCACATCAAATTTCCACAGCGCGCGCAGATGCTTCAGCACTTCCTCAGCTGACTCCCGTTCCAGTGGCCGGCGGTTGTGGCGTACGTGCCGCAGGGTCAGTGAGCGGTCGCCGCGGATATTCACGTTATAGACCTGGATGTTGGGTTCGTTCATGGACAGGTTGTACTGCTGTGACAGCTTTTCACGAATGTAGCGATAGCCCGGGTCATCGTGAATTGCGGTGATTTCCAGATCCCGTTTCGCATCGTCATCCTGGATCGAGAATAACTTGAATTCACGAATCAGCCGCGGTGACAGGAACTGCTGCACAAAGCTTTCGTCCTTGAAATTCTGCATGGCGAAATGCAGGGTTTCGTTCCAGTTGGAGCCCGCCATATCCGGGAACCATTTGCGGTCTTCATCGGTGGGGTTTTCGCAGATGCGACGAATGTCCTGCATCATGTTGAAACCGAGCGCATAGGGATTGATGCCCGAATAAAAGCGGCTGTTGAACGGCGGCTGATAAATGACGGCGCTATGGGACTGGAGAAATTCCAGCATGAAGCCGTCGGTGAGTTTGCCTTCGTCGTACAGTTTGTTGAGCAGGGTGTAGTGCCAGAACGTAGCCCAGCCTTCGTTCATCACCTGGGTCTGGCGCTGCGGATAGAAATACTGCGCGATCTTGCGTACGATTCGCACTACTTCGCGCTGCCAGGGTTCCAGCAGCGGCGCATTCTTTTCAATAAAGTACAGCAGGTTTTCCTGCGGTTCTTCCGGGTAGCGGATGTGGGTTTCCTTTTCCTGCTTGCCCAGCGGTTTGGGAATGGTGCGCCAGAGTTCGTTCACCTGCTTCTGCAGATATTCTTCGCGCTCTTTCTGGCGCTGGCGTTCCTCAGCAGCGGAAATCGGGTAGGGACGCTTGTAGCGATCGACGCCGTAGTTCATCAGCGCATGACAGGAATCCAGCACTTTTTCCACTTCATCCACACCGTGGCGCTCTTCGCACTTCATGATGTAGTTCTTGGCGAATACCAGGTAATCGATGATCGAACTGGCGTCGGTCCAGGTGCGGAACAGGTAGTTGCCCTTGAAGAACGAGTTGTGGCCGTAACAGGCGTGCGCAATCACCAGCGCCTGCATCATCATGGTGTTTTCTTCCATCAGATAGGCGATGCAGGGATTGGAGTTGATTACGATCTCGTAGGCAAGGCCCATCTGGCCGCGGCGGTAGTGCTGTTCGTTCGACACAAAATGCTTGCCGTAGGACCAGTGGTTGTAACCCACCGGCATGCCCACCGATGAATAGGCGTCGAGCATCTGTTCCGCCGAGATGATTTCGATCTGGTTGGGATAGGTGTCCAGACCAAATTCCTTCGCGACGCGACCCAGCTCGCGGTCGTAATCCTGTATCAGTTCGAAGGTCCAGTCGGACCCGGTGGAAATCGGCTGGCGTTCAGTCATGGTCAACTCGCTTTCGCTGTGCGACGCTGGAACAGCTCGCGGAATACCGGATAGATGTCACCGGGATCGCTGATCTGCTGCATTGAAAAATGCGGCACGACCGCCTGGATGGTTTCATATTCCCGCCACAGTGCCTGATGACGGCGCGGGTTGATTTCGATGTAGGAGTAATACTGCACGCGGGGCAGGATATCCTTCATCAGAATTTCGCGGCAGGTTGGTGAATCATCATTCCAGTTGTCGCCGTCAGAGGCCTGGGCGCCGTAGATGTTCCACTCATCCACCGGATAGCGGTCGATCAAGATGTCACGCATCATTTTCAGAGCGCTGGAGACGATGGTGCCGCCGGTTTCGCGGGAATAGAAAAACTCTTCCTCATCCACTTCCTTGGCGCTGGTGTGGTGACGGATGAACACCACTTCGATCTTCTCGTAATTACGCTTGAGGAACATGTAAAGCAGGATGAAGAAGCGCTTGGCCATGTCCTTCATCGCCTGGTTCATTGAGCCCGACACATCCATCAGGCAGAACATCACCGCTTTGGACGTGGGCTTGGGCTGCTTGATATGCAGGTTGTAGCGCAGGTCGATAGTGTCGATAAACGGAATCTTGCTGATGCGGCGCCGCAGTTTCTGAATTTCGGTTTCCAGCTCTTCCTCGCGCCGTTTGTCCCGCAGAATCGGATCCTGGGCCTGCATGGCTTTCAGATCTTCCTCTGCCTTGCGCAGGCGGCGGCGCGCTGATGCTGTCAGTGCGATGCGACGACTGGTAGCCTGCCGCATGGAGCGAACGATGTTGATCTTGGACGGGTTGCCATCGTTGACCACGCCGGCACGGGTGTACTTGAACGACTCGACACCCTGCAGCTGGCGTTTCACCAGGTTGGGCAGCTCCAGATCCTCGAACAGGAAATCGAGAAATTCGTCCTGGCTGATCTGGAATACAAAATCATCAATGCCTTCGCCGCTGTCGCTGGGATCGCCGCTGCCACTGCCGCTGCCACCACCACCGCCCTGCGGGCGCGGCACCTTGTCACCGGCGACAAACTCCTTGTTGCCGGGATGCACCATTTCCCGTTTGCCACCACGGCCGTGATGAAAGTGCGGTTCGGAAATGTCGCGGCGGGGAATCGAAATGCTTTCGCCGCTGTCCAGATCGGTGATGCTGCGTTTGGTAACGGCTTCGTCCACCGCTTTCTTGATGTGTTTGCGGTAGCGATGAAGGAACCGTTGCCGGTTCACCGTGCTTTTGTTTTTGCCATTCAGGCGTCGATCAACAACGTAGGACACTCAGCACCACCTTCGCTTTACAAGGTTACACAATGAGCCGGAAAGGCTCATTGTGTTCTCTCATTATATGCCTGCTACCTTACTGCGACTTGCGCACCCGCAGATACCACTCGGACAGCAAGCGTACCTGCTTCTCGGTGTAGCCACGCTCCACCATGCGCTTGACGAAGTCCTCGTGTTTCTTCGCGTCGTTCTTCGACGCTTTCGGGTTGAACGAGATGACCGGCAGCAGATCCTCGGTATTCGAGAACATTTTCTTCTCGATCACGGTGCGGAGCTTTTCATAGCTGAGCCAGGACGGATTCTTGCCGGCGTTGTTGGCGCGGGCGCGCAGTACGAAGTTGACCACTTCGTTGCGGAAATCCTTCGGGTTGCTGATACCGGCCGGCTTCTCGATCTTCTCCAGTTCGTCGTTGAGGGACTTGCGATCGAAGATCTCGCCGGTGTCCGGATCGCGATATTCCTGATCCTGAATCCAGAAATCCGCATAAGTGACATAGCGATCGAAAATGTTCTGGCCGTATTCGGAGTAGGATTCCAGGTAGGCTGTCTGGATTTCCTTGCCGATGAATTCCACGTAACGGGGCGCGAGGAATTCCTTGATCGAGCGCAGATAGCGTTCGCGGGTTTCCGCCGGGAACTGTTCCTGATCGATGGCGTTTTCCAGTACGTGCAGCAGGTGTACCGGGTTGGCCGCGATTTCGGTGTGATCGTAGTTGAATACTTTGGACAGGATCTTGAAGGCAAAGCGGGTGGAAAGGCCTTCCATCCCTTCATCGACCCCGGCAGCATCCTTGTATTCCTGGTAGGACTTGGCCTTGGGATCAGTATCCTTCAGGTTTTCGCCGTCGTAGATGCGCATCTTGGAATAGAATGAGGAGTTTTCCGGCTCTTTCAGGCGCGACAGGGTAGTGAACTGCGCCAGCATGCGCAGGGTATCCGGCGCGCAGTGGGCGTTGGACAGCGAGCTGTTGCGCAGCAGTTTTTCGTAGATCTTGATTTCTTCGGTGACGCGCAGGCAATAAGGCACTTTCACGATGTAGATACGGTCGATGAATGCCTCGTTGTTTTTGTTGTTGCGGAACGCCTGCCATTCAGATTCGTTGGAGTGTGCCAGCACAATGCCGTCATACGGAATCGCGCCCATGCCTTCGGTGCTATTGTAGTTGCCTTCCTGTGTAGCGGTCAGCAGCGGATGCAGAACCTTGATCGGCGCCTTGAACATTTCGACGAATTCCAGCAGGCCCTGGTTGGCCTTGCACAGGCCGCCGGAGAAGGAATAACAGTCGGGATCGTTCTGGGCGAATTCTTCCAGCTTGCGAATGTCGACCTTGCCGACGAGGGACGAAATGTCCTGGTTGTTTTCATCGCCCGGTTCGGTTTTCGCCACGGCGATCTGATCCAGAATCGAGGGATATAGCTTCACCACCTTGAAGCGGGAAATATCGCCGTTGAATTCATGCAGACGTTTCACCGCCCAGGGCGACATGATTCCCTTCAGGTAGCGTTTCGGAATGCCGTATTCTTCTTCCAGGATCGCGCCATCTTCGTCCGGTGCAAACAGGTTCAGCGGTGATTCATTGACCGGGGAATCCTTGATGGCATAGAACGGGATTTTTTCGATCAGGTGTTTGAGTTTTTCCGCCAGGCTGGATTTGCCGCCGCCGACCGGGCCCAGCAGGTACAGAATCTGTTTGCGTTCTTCGAGCCCCTGTGCCGCGTGGCGGAAGTAGGACACGATCTGCTCAATGCATTCTTCCATGCCGTAGAATTCATCGAAGGCAGGATAGCGGCGGATAATCTTGTTGGAAAAAATCCGGCTCAGGCGTGGATCCATCGACGTGTCGATCATCTCGGGTTCGCCGATCGCCTTGAGCATGCGCTCGGATGCGCTGGCGTAAGCACTCGGATCCCGTTTGCAGATGTCGAGATATTCCTGCAGTGAGTATTCTTCCTGTTGGGTGGTTTCGTACCGGCTCTGGTAGTGACTGAATATGCTCATGGATCTACCTCGTGCTTTCGGCGTGGCGCGCCTGGGTGATGCAATTTATGAGTCTGCAAATTTTGATTAGCAAAAACCGTTCTCAAAATGCACTGCTCTGAAATTATTGACCACAATTCCGCGTTTGAGTTTGCGGGTTTGCAACAGGAATTCGCATCAGGCTCTTTTACCAGCATAGCCGACGCCCAACAAAAATGAGGACTTACGGCCCGCTTTTTTTAGTTTTAGTTAATCTGCAGCTAAATGAAAAGTCATTTAGACCAATTGTCGAGGTGCGGGGATGAAAGGCAGGTTTATAGTGTGTGGTTATCAGGAATATTTTTTTGCGATGGAAATCTGCTAAAGCCGTAACGTCTGCGTCAGTTTTCAGTGGTCGTGATGACAGGAACACGCAACCATCTGGCCTGTTTCGAGGCAGTAAGCAGTCAGTTTGTTACCCCAGACACAACCAGTGTCGAGCGCGATAATGCCGGCGCAACCGGTGTGGCCCTGCAGCGCGGCCCAATGGCCGAACAGGATTTTTTTGGTCACCGGTACCCGTTTCGGATAGTCGTACCAAGCATGCAGGTGTTCGGGTTTGACTGTCAACGATTCCTTGTGGATCAGGTCGATATGGCCTGTGCTGTCGATCAGCCGTAGTCGGGTGAAGAAATTGGTGATGGTGCGCCAGCGCTCGGGACCTTGCAGGCCATCGTCCCAACGGGACGGCTCGTTGCCATACATGTGGGCGAAGAACAGGCCACGTCGCGCCGGGTCCTGCAACACGGCTTCCACCTCGCGGGCAAACGCCCTGGCCTGTTCCAGGGTCCACAGCGGATACAGGCCTGCATGGGTCATGACCCAGTCGGTATTTTCGTGTAGTAACGGGCATTGCAGCAGCCACTCAGCCAGACGATGGCGGTCTGGAGCGTTCAGGATGTCGGCGAAGGTGTCCTTGCGCTTGATTGCCAGCGCACCCTCCAGCACCGCCAGCATGTGCAGGTCGTGATTCCCCAGTACGGTAACAAGGTTATCGCGCAGATCATGGCACAGCCGCAGAGTCCCCAGGGAATCAGGTCCACGGTTGACCAGGTCGCCACTGAGCCAGAGCTGGTCACGGTCGGGTTTGAACTGGATCTTCTGCAGCAGGCAGCGGAAGTCCTCAAGGCAGCCCTGCAGGTCGCCGATCGCCCAGGTTGCCATCAGTGCAGCGCCGTCGGGGAGGCGAGGGTGAAGATGGGGATCGGCGCGTCGAAGGTCTCGCCGGTGGCATCCACCATCTGATAGGAACCCTTCATGCTGCCCACCGGGGTCTGCAGCACGGCGCCACTGCTGTATTCGTAGGTTTCCCCGGGCATGATGGTGGGCTGTTCGCCGATCACGCCTTCGCCCCGTACTTCCTGCACTTTCTGGTTGCCGTCGGTGATGATCCAGTGGCGTGACAGCAGCTGGGCGGGCAGGCGGCCGTGGTTTTCAATGCGCACATGGTAGGCAAAGACAAAGCGGTTCTCGGCCGCGTTGGACTGTTCTGCCATGTATTCGCTGATGACGTGGACAGCGATGTCGTCGCGGATCGTGTGGGTCTGCATGGTTCATCCTGCGGCCGGTGGTTCGGCCAGTAGCAAATCGTTGAGTCGCGCAAACTGACTGAGTGAAATCTGTTCCGGCCGGTGCTCCGGATTGATGCCGGCCTGCACCAAAAGGGTGTCATTGGCCACGTTCTTGAGGGCGTTGCGCACCGTTTTGCGGCGCTGACTGAACGCCTGTGTTACCAATCTGCCCAGGGCTTCCGGCGATGTGGTGGTGACAGGCAGCTGCTCATGAGGCGTCAGGCGCACAATGGCCGATTCCACCTTGGGTGGCGGATCAAACGCCGTGGGTGGCACCAGGAACAGGGGGGCCACTGCACAATAATACTGCACCATGATCCCCAGGCGGCCATAGGCATCATCGCCCACGCCGGCGGCCAGGCGATCCACCACTTCTTTCTGCAGCATGAAATGCATGTCCTGCACCAGGCCGTGATAGCTGAGCAAATGAAACATCAGCGGTGTGGAAATGTTGTAAGGCAGGTTGCCCACCACCCGGAGCCGGCTGCCGCCCAGGTCTTCGATGATGCGGCGGAAATCGAACTTGAGTGCATCCCCTTCATAAATATGGAAATTCTTGCGGGTTGCAAAACTGATCCGCAGATGGGGGATCAGGTCGCGATCCAGTTCCACCACGGCCATCTGGCCCACCTGGTCTACCAGGTGTTCGGTGATGGCGCCCAGGCCGGGGCCGATTTCCACCATGATGTCGCCGGGTTGCGGATTGATGGCGCGCACGATGTTATCGATGACATGGGGATCGGTGAGAAAGTTCTGGCCGAAGCGTTTGCGGGGCTGGTGGCCAAAGGAAGGTTTGCGGCCGTTAGCCATGAGGTTGCTCCTGTCGGGCGGTCAGCATCTGCCGCGCGGTGTCGATGGCAGCCTGCAGGCTGCCGGTGTCGGCCTTGCCGGTGCCGGCCAGATCCAGCGCCGTGCCGTGGTCCACCGAGGTGCGGATGATGGGCAGGCCGAGGGTGATATTCACCGCGTTGCCAAAGCCCAGGTGCTTGAGCACCGGCAGGCCCTGGTCGTGGTACATGGCCAGTACTGCGTCAGCACCCGACAGATGGCGGGGCGTGAACAGGGTGTCGGCAGGCAGCGGACCTTCCAGCTGCAGACCTTCATTGCGCAATTGCGCCAGCACCGGGTTGATGATGCGGATTTCCTCATCCCCCAGATGACCGCCTTCGCCGGCGTGGGGGTTGAGACCGCAGACCAGGATCCGTGGATTCTGGATGCCGAAATGATGCATCAGATCGTGGTGGGTGATGCGGATCACCCGCTCCAGCAGTTCCGGGGTGATGGCGTCCGCCACCTGACGCAGGGGCAGGTGGGTGGTGGCCAACGCCACCCGCAGGCCGGGGCAGGCCAGCATCATCACCACCTGGTCGACGCCGCAGCGCTGCTGCAGAAATTCGGTGTGGCCGGTGAAGGGAATGCCGGCATCGTTGATGATGGACTTTTGCACCGGGCCGGTCACCAGCGCGCCGAACAGGCCGTTGCGACATCCGTCGACCGCCAGTGCCAGCGTTTTCAGTACATAGGTGGCGTTGGCGGCATCCAGTGTGCCTGCCCTGGCCGGGTGTTCAAGGGCGACCGGCAGGATTCGCAGCTGGTCACTGTGGGCGTTCGGGTGGGCGGGATCAAAAGGCTGCCAGTGAAACGGCAGCCCCAGCTGTTCTGCCCGTTCCTGCAGCAGCAGCGGGTCGGCGATGATCACCCAGTCCCGGGTATCCGCCTGTTGCGCCAGCTGAATGATCAGGTCGGGACCAATGCCCGCCGGCTCACCGGGGGTAATGGCCAGTGGCAATGCACTCAGAGTTTGATCTCCACATAGGCATCCTGGCGGATTTCCTGCAGCCAGGTTTCCAGTTCTTCATCGAATTTGCGTCGCTGCAGCATCTGGCGGGCACGGCCGCGGCGGAATTCCTCGCTCATGTCCTGATTGCGGCGTTCTTCCACCTGCAGGATGTGCCAGCCGTACTGGGAGCGGAAAGGCTCGCTGACCTTGCTGACGCTGGCACTGGCCATGCGCTGCTCGAACTCCGGCACCATGGTGCCCGGGTTGACCCAGCCCAGATCGCCGCCCTGCAGGGCGCTGCCGGGATCGTCGGAATAGGTTTTCGCCAGCACAGCAAAGTCGTCCTTGCCGGACGTAATGCGTTGATAAATATCGTCGATCAGGTTCTTGGATTCAGCCTCGGAGCGGATTTCGTTGGGCTTGATCAGGATGTGGCGAACCTTGGTCTGCTGTACGAACTGTTCGGTGCCACCGCGCAGGTCCAGTACCTTGATGAGGTGGAAGCCGCTGGGGCTGCGAATCGGCCGGGATACCTCGCCGGCTTTCATTTCGAGTACGGTTTCGGCGAACAGGGTGGGCAGCTGGGCAGCCTTGCGCCAGCCCAGGTCGCCACCGGACAGGGCCTGTTCCCCGGCGGAATACTGGGCAGCCAGGCGGGCAAAGTCGGCTCCGGCCGTCAGTTCGTTGTAAAGCCGCAGGGCGAGTTCTTCGGCGGCATTCACGTCAGTGCCGGGGCTGACCGGAATCAGGATGTGGCCCAGGCGGTAATCCGGTGCCAGATTGGTCTTCGCCACTTCCGAGTTGAGGAAATTCTCCACGTCCTGATCGGTGATCTGAATGCGGGCACCGACCCGGCGCTGGCGCAGCTGGCCGACGATCAGTTCGCGCCGGATCTGGTCACGCAGGTTGCGCCAGGAGATGCCTTCATCGACCACGGTACGCCGGAACTGCTCGCTGGTCATATTGTTCTGGCGCGCGATATTTTCCAGGGTTTCGTTGATGCGGTTGTCGTCCACCCGGATGCCGGCCCGGTCCGCCATCTGCAGCTCGATGCTCTCGACGATCATGCGCTCCAGCACCTGCTGCATCAGGACGTCGTTATCCGGAATCGGGGTGTTCTGTTCCCGCATCCGCACCCGGATAGTGGCCGCCCGCTCCACCAGTTCGGATTCCATGATGATGTCGTCATCCACGATCGCGACAATGCGGTCAACAGGGGTGACCGTCGCCAGGGAGGGAGCGCTCAGGGTCAGCAGCAGGCAGAACAGGGCAATCAGACGGTGATGGGGCATGTACAGACCTTATTTGTTTTCAGTAGCTGAGCGGGCGCAGTTCTTCCCGCTCACGATAGCCAGAGATGCTTTCTTCCAGCATCCGATCGATGCTGCCTCCCACGCCGCCGAGGCCCTTCAGTTCAATCTGCAGGTAAATGCCTCGAACGGCTTCGACAGCCAGGGGGTCGTCGTTAGACTCTTTCAGGTAGCGACGGTTCACCAGTCGGGCCCGCCAGCAACAGCTTTCATATTCTACACCCAGGATGTTGTCGTATGAACGGCGTTGCTCCAGGTCGAAACCCCAGCGTCCCAGTACGCCCCAGCGCTGGTTGATGCTCCAGGCGAAGGAAAAGTCGGTTTGCTTGATCTTTTCGGATTCCGGGTCTGCGGTGACAGCGCCGTCGTCATAGTAGTTGTAGTTGAGGTTGACCAGGTTGCCGTGCTTGCTGCGGAAGCCGATGCCAGTGGTCAGGGCGTCCAGGTTGCTCACTTCGGCGTCGTACTGGGTTTCGGCCCGCAGGCTCCAGTGGCGATTGACCAGCCAGTAGCCCCGGGCGACCAGGGGGGACAGCTCGGTGCTTTCCGCAGGGTCGGTCTCGTTGAGCTGGATTTCCCGGTCACGCAGGTAAATGATCTGGCCCAGGCCGAGATTGAGCTTTTCCTGACCGGTCGAGTGATCGATGAACCGGCTGGTAACACCCACCGAGACCTGATTGGCATCGCCGATGCGGTCGCCCCCGGTGAAGCGGTTGTCGCGGAACAGCTGCTCGAAGCCAAAGCTGTTTTTGGCGGTATCGAAAATCGGCAGGTTGTTCTGTTCTTCATAGGGTACGTAGAGGTAGTACACCCGGGGCTCGAGGGTCTGGGTGAAGTCGCGGTCCATGAAGCGGAAAGGGCGGTCGAGGTACAGCCCGGTATCGAGACTGAACAGCCCGATATCGATATCGGGTTCCTGCTGGTCCAGGGGGCCGCCCTCAATGTTGTAGTAGCGGTAGCGGTGGGTGTAGCTGGGTACGATAAAGCCCCAGGGGCGGCGGTAGTCATAGAGTACCGTGCTGTACAGGCGTGCCCGGTCGGCGTTGTCTGTCACGGTGATGTTTTCGCCCGCTTCGGGGTGTTCGAAATAGACGTATTCGGAACCCAGACGCAGCTGCAGTTCCCCGTTGTTATTCAGGGGCAGCCAGGTGTCCGCGTTCAGTTGCGGCAGCTTGCGGTAGGGCAGGTCGTCGTCGAGGATGGTGTCGTCGATGGTCTGGTATTGCTGCAGTGCGGCGCCGAACCGCCACTGCTGCCCCCGGTAGCCGACGCTCGCCCGCTGGTCGAGGTGGGTTTCGGCACCGGCAGACAGGCTGGTGCCCAGATCGTCGAAATAATTGTTGTCGCCAACTTCGGTATATTTGACGTCGTTGCGCCAGCGATCGTAGATGCCCGCGTGGGTCCAGGTGACCATGTTGCGGTTGTCATCGTTCTCCAGATCGTCGTTGGGCAAATAACCGCCGCCCAGCGTGCCTTCAGTGTGCTCTGACAGGTAGCGGAATTCGCCTTCCAGCAGGGTCCCGCGTTCGCCAATGAATGTTGGCGTCAGGGTCGCATCATAATTGGGTGCCAGATTCAGATACAGGGGGGTGCCGAAGCGCACGCCATCTTCGGAATTGTTGCCCAGGGTGGGGAACAGGAAACCGGTCTGGCGCCGGTCGTCGATCGGGAACATCCACCAGGGCAGATACACCACAGGGACGCCCTGAACTTCGAGCGTAGCGTCGCGAACCTGGCCCCAGCCACTTTGCTGGTCGAGTTTGATGCGATCAGCCTTGAATTCCCAGGTGGTGTCATTGGGTTCGCAGGTGGTGTAAGTGGAGCGGTTGAGAATCAGCACCTTGTCGCCGGGGTTGTAGATGCGCTTTGCGGTGCCGTGAATGTGACTCTGGTGCACGACGTATTCGGTGTCGCGGACATCGAGCTTGTTCTTGTCCAGGTCAATCAGCGCCCGCTCACCCCGGATCAGCAGGCCTTGGTTGCGGATGACGACATTGCCTTCCAGTTCGCTCTGGCCGGATTCCCGGTCGAGCCGGACCTTGTTGCCGCGCAATTCGCTGGTGCCGCGCCGGATGACCACATCACCTTCCAGAATCAGGCGTCCGTCAGCGGAGGTATCGAAGCGGTCTGCGGCAGCATGGACTTTTTCCGGGTTGCCTTCCGGCGCAAGCACTGATGGAGACACGTAGAAGCCCGAGCAAAGGCCGGTATACCGCGGGCGCTGCTCGGGTGGCATGGCGGCGATTTCTTCCTTGGTGATCCAGTCGATATGACGGTAACTGACAGGCGCAGCGTCGTCAGCCCGGGCAGACAGGGGATGCGTCGTGAGTCCCAGCGTGAGCAGCATCCAGCCCAGGGCAGGTTTGCGAAAGTGTGTCCAACTCATCAATACGGTGTGAGGCGCGTGTCCGGATAGCGGGCGTGGGTGCTTGACCCTGTTTTCAGTCTGGTGTGATCATACATGAACCTTTGTTTTGAGTCACAATTTTGCCCCCTATGGATCATCGCCGTGCCCTGCTCAACCAGTGGCTCCACGCCCAGCTCGTCTCTTCGCAACGCTACAGCGGTGATCTGCTTCCGCTGGAGACGGTTTCCGGAGACGCCAGTTTCCGCCGTTATTTCCGCTATCGCTATCCTGTGGACGGGGCGGAAGCCTCAGTCATTGGCGTCGATGCGCCGCCGGACAAGGAGGACAGTCACCCGTTCGTCAAAGTCGCCCGTGGCCTCGCAGCGTCGGGTGTGAAGGTGCCGCCGCTGCTGGCGCTGGATCTGCAGCAGGGCTTCATGATGCTGGGGGATTTCGGCGATACCCTGCTGCTGTCACGGCTCGATACGGACAGTGTCGACAAATGGTACAGCGCCGCCATGCGCGGTCTGATTCCCATCATGCGGGCGGATTTTTCCGCCGATCCCCTGCCGCCATACGACCGGGCGCTGCTGCGCCGCGAGATGGAACTGTTCCGGGAATGGTTCTGCGGCACCTATCTGAATCTGACGCTGGAAGCCCAGGATCACCAGCTGATCGATGACGTACTCGCCTGGCTGGAACAGCAGGCGCTGGCGCAGCCACGGGTTACCGTGCACCGTGACTATCATTCCCGCAACCTGATGGTACTGGCGGATACTTCCCTGGGGGTGCTGGATTTTCAGGATGCAGTACACGGGCCCATTACCTACGATCTGGTGTCGCTGCTGCGGGATTGCTACATCAGCTGGCCCACGGCGATGGTGAAAGAGTGGGTGCAGCGGTTTGCGGAAAAACTCCGGCGCGAAGGCTTGCTTGATGAGGTCAGCGATGATCAGTTCTGGCAGTGGTTCAATGTGCTGGGCGCGCAGCGTCATCTGAAAGTCTGTGGCATTTTTGCCCGACTCAATTTCCGTGATGGCAAACCCGGCTATCTCAAGGATATTCCGCTGACGCTCGCCTATCTGATCGAGGAGTGTGAGGCGATTCGCGGCAAAGGCAAGCCGTTGCTGCACTCCTTTGCGCGCTGGCTGCGGGAGCAGGTGGTGCCGGCACTGCTGCAGCGCCAGCCCGATGCGGCCGTGATTCTGAACGAGCGTCTGCCATGAAGGTGATGCTGCTGGCGGCAGGCCGTGGTGAACGCATGGGGGCGCTGACCGAGCGCACGCCCAAGCCCTTGTTGCCGGTGGCCGGCAAGCCGCTGCTGCAGCATCATATCGAGCGGCTGGTGGCGGCGGGTTTCACTGAAATCGTCATCAATGCCGCCTATCTGAGCGAGCAGATCGCTGCGTTCGTGGGCGACGGGCGACGTTTCGGCGTGCCGGTGCATCTGAGCATTGAAGCGGAGCGGCTGGAAACCGGTGGTGGGATTTTCAATGCGCTAGGCTTGTTGGGGGACGCACCCTTTGCGGTGGTTAACAGCGATGTATGGACCGACTTTCCCCTGGCGTCCCTGCCACGCCACATCGACGATCTGGCCCATCTGGTGCTGGTATCGAATCCGGTGCATAACCCGCAGGGTGATTTCGCGCTGGTGGATGGCCGCTGTGATGCGAATCAGGCAGCAGGGCGGCTCACGTTCAGCGGCATCAGCGTAATGCAGCCTGCGCTGTTTGCCAGCGTGCAGCCAGGTCGATTTCCGCTGGCACCCCTGTTGCGCGATGCCATGAATCAGGGCAGGGTCAGCGGGGAAAGGTACGACGGCATCTGGATCGATGTTGGTACCCCGGAGCGGTTGCGAACCGCCGAACACATCATGCAGGAGACGCAGCAGTGACTTCATTCGTCTGGTTGGGGCCCGTTGTCGGCCTGGTGGTCGGCTTTGTGCTGGCCGGCGGCGGCATCATGGGGGTTGTCGGTGCGGCGCTGGGCGGCTGGCTCGGCCATCAGTTCGACGTCATCATCCAGCTCAGCAACAGCGTCTACCAGTTTACTACCCGCAGCAAGGGCGGTGACAGCGAAGTCCAGCAGGCCTTCTTTCGCGCCACCTTCATCTGTCTGGGCCGCGTTGCCAAGTGCGATGGTGCTGTTTGCGAAGCGGAAATCCAGTGGACTACCGCCGTCATGGATCGCATGGGCCTGACACCGGAAAAGAAACGCGAGGCGGTGGAGCTGTTCGATCTGGGTAAATCGGGGCAGCACGATCTGGCCGACGAGCTTAATCGTCTGCATCGTGCGGTTGGCCGTCGCACCTCGCTGCTGCAGATTTTCATGGAATTCCTGGTGCAGGCCGCATTGGCGGATGGCGCGCTGGATCAGAAGGAGTGGGCGATGCTCACCCATATTGCCCAGAGTATCCGCTTCCGTGTTGCTGCCCTGGAGCGGCTGGTGCGCAGCACCCAGGCCTATCAGGAATTCCGTGCCCAGGATCAGAGCCAGCCGCGCTCGCCGCAGGAAGAGTTACTGCGCGCGTACCAGATCCTCGGCATCGAACCCACCGCCACCACCCAGGAATTGAAACGGGCCTATCGTCGTCAGATGAGCCAGCATCACCCGGACAAGCTGATTGCCAAAGGTCTGCCGGAAGAAATGCTGGAAATGGCCAAGGAGAAAACCCAGGCGATCCGGGCGGCCTACGAACGGATCATGGCTACCCGCGGCTGATCACTGTGGCTGCTTGAAATAGCGTTCGCCCCAGCCACGAATTGCGCGTACGACTGCAGGCACCATCCCTGCAAAGTCCGGCCCGGTCCCGGGCAAAACCCGCTGCTGATAGAGCGGGTGACGTGAGCGCGTCGCGCTGTTGCGTCGCAGCTGTGGATCGGAGCGCGGCGAAAAGCCCGGCGCAATGTCCAGTACGGGTATCCGCAGATCCATCGTGTCCAGGTTGATATTGAATTCGAGGCTGGCCGGTTCTACCGGATCGATGATGACGAGTCCTGAAATATCGGCCACCAGCATCGATTGAGCTTTCTTCGCAGCAATGGTGGCGGACAATCCGACCGCTACGATTGCCAGTGGCAGATCGGCTTTCTGCTGCAGGAAGGTGATCGCCTCACGGGCGCGCGCATCCACCACGTCGGGCACCTCGGCGGCCGGGTATTCCACTGACGGTTTGTCGGCGGGATCTTCCGGTGTCGCAGCGCCGGCAGCCGGGTCCGGGGTTGTCGGTGCGACTGCTGCAGGTTCTGCGCCGGGTTCGCTGGAGGCTTGCTCCCGCAGCGGCAGGGCCGGCTGCTCAATATAATCCGGCAGGGAAATCGCCAGGGTGTTCCAGCCGTGGGCTGCCAACCGGGTGCGCAGACTGTTGACCAGCCCCGGCCAGTCCGGGTGCTGGCGGTTGTCATGCAGGATCAGCAGATTGGCGAAGGGCTCTCCACTGTGATCCGCCCGGAACAGCGCCAGAAAGGTATCCGGTTCGGTACCTAGCCAGTGGATTTCCGTTTCTTTATCCTGCTGCTGGATCTGGGTGGCCAGGATCTTGCCTCGCCTGGTGTCCATGCGCTGGGGTGGCTCCCGTAGTGGAGGCGGTGCCGCTGTGGCATCGGCCGGCACTGGCGCAGGGGTGGTTCCACCGCCGCGACAGCGCCGGGCAACCACAATAACCACAGTAAAATCAGACGAAATTTCATCAGTTTGCTGCAACCTGGGGACGATTTCCCCAGTATAGCCCCTTGTCTTTTGGGCGCAGGGGGAATCCTGCGTTACAATGCGCGCTTTTCCACCGCCCGGAACCTGATGACCATGGCCGAATTCCTGATTGCCCCCTCGATCCTGTCTGCCGATTTTGCCCGCCTGGGAGAGGACGTTGACGCCGTGCTGGCGGCGGGTGCCGACATTGTCCACTTCGACGTGATGGACAATCATTACGTGCCGAACCTGACCATCGGCCCCATGGTGTGCAAGGCGCTGCGTAATTACGGCATCAAGGCCCCCATCGACGTGCATCTGATGGTGAAGCCGGTGGATCGCATCATCGGTGATTTCATCGAGGCTGGCGCCACTTACATTACCTTCCACCCGGAAGCCAGCGAGCACATCGACCGCAGCCTGCAGATGATCCGCGACGGTGGCTGCAAATCCGGCCTGGTGTTCAATCCGGCCACACCGTTGCATCACCTAGAACACGTGCTCGACAAGGTCGACATGGTGCTGCTGATGTCCGTGAACCCCGGTTTTGGCGGTCAGAAATTCATTCCCCACACTCTGGAAAAACTGCGTCAGGCGCGCAAGATCATCGCTGACAGCGGCCGTGACATCCGGCTCGAAATCGATGGCGGTGTGGGTGTGGCCAATATCCGCGAGATCGCCCAGGCCGGTGCCGATACCTTTGTGGCGGGCTCTGCCATCTTTGGCAAGGGTGACTACAAGGCGGTCATCGACCAGATGCGGGCTGAACTGGCGCAGGTTAATTAAGATGATGTGGTGTCGGGCGGGGAGTCGATTCCAGACGCACAGCGACAGGGATGTCGCTGTGCAGCCCCCATGGAAGCGTCTGGCAATGCAAATCGCCACGGCGCAGTATCCTGCCGATTTGAGAGATCACAATGCTGACCCGCCTCACCGCCCACTTCCACAACCACCTGCCGCAACTGATCATCTTTGATCTGGACGGCACCCTGGTGGACAGCGTGCCGGATTTGGCATCGGCGGTGGATCGCATGCTCGAACAGCTGGGACATCCGGCCGCCGGCGAGGCAAAAGTGCGCAGCTGGGTGGGTAATGGTGCGGCGCTGCTGGTGCGGCGTGCGCTGGCGGATTCTGCTGAAGCAGGTGCCGTAGCGGCAGTGAATCATGAGCGGCACGCGCAGGCGCTCACCCTGTTCAAACAGCTATACCAGCAGGAAAACGGCCGCCTGACCCGGCTCTATCCGGGGGTCAGGGATGTGCTGGCCGGGCTCGCCGGACTTGGCATTCCGCTGGCGGTAGTGACCAACAAGCCATTGCCCTTTACCACGCCGCTGCTGGAACAGTTTGCCATTGCACCCTATTTTCGTAGCGTGATCGGCGGTGAGTGCCTGCCGGAACGCAAGCCCCATCCATTGCCCTTGCTGCATGTGTGCGAGCAGCTGGGTGCGCGGCCCCGGGCCAGCCTGATGGTGGGCGACAGCCGCAATGATATAGATGCAGCCAAAGCCGCCGGCATGGTCAGCGCGGCGCTCACCTATGGTTATAACCATGGTGAACCGGTGGCGGCCTGTGACCCGGACTGGCTGCTGGATGATTTTCGTGAATTGTTGATATGAAAAGTGGAAAAAGAGTTGGCAGGGCGGATTAAGCTGGTGTAGTTTTGAAAGGTCTTCGAAACGAACATAGATGCTACATAGCGTGAACACCTTATTTTCGAAACAGCCTTCCTCTTTACTCACCAGCCTTCGTTGGCGATGGCGTTGGTGAAGTCCGCTTTTGCCTGGTGCTGAACCGAGTTCGGTGCCGGGATTTCTGAACCAGTTAACGTATAAAGTTTTTGGTATCTCTGAATTGACGTCTGCGCCTCGCAGCAACCTCCATTGTCTGTTGAAACGGATGGAGGTGGCACGCGATTCGAGGCGAGTTGGTGGTGATCAGGTTCGGGACGCACAGCGGCAGGGATGCGGCTGTGCAGTCCCCAGGGATGGGTTCACGGCGTGTCCCGAACCTGATTGCCGCCAGCTCGCTGGCACGATACGACATCAGGGTTACCCGCAAAGCAAACGGAACCCAACATGACACCCGAAGCATTCCAGGCATTAGCCGCCCAAGGTTACACCCGCATTCCGCTCACGCGGGAAGTGCTGGCCGATTTCGAAACGCCGCTCAGTACCTACAAGAAGCTGGCGGACCAGCCCTATTCCTACCTGTTCGAATCCGTTCAGGGCGGCGAAAAATGGGGGCGTTACTCGATCATCGGCTTGCCCTGCAAAATCCGCCTCACCGTGCGTGATCGCGACGTCATCCTGCAGAACGGCGACCAGATCATCGAGCAAAAGCAGGTGGACGATCCGCTTGCCTACATCGAAGAATTCCGTCAGCAGTTCAAAGTGCCGCGGGTCGAAGGTCTGCAGCGTTTTGACGGCGGGCTGGTGGGTTATTTCGGTTACGACATCGTGCGCTATATCGAGCGCAAGCTCGACAGGCCGGCCAAGCCTGATCCTATCGGCACACCGGATGTCATGCTGATGGTGTCCGACGACATCGTGGTGTTCGATAACCTGCGTGGCACGCTGTTCGTCATCACCCATGCGGACACTACCCAGGACAACGCCTACGCCAAAGCCCAGGCGCGACTGGATGAGATCGTCGCCAAGCTGAAAAAGCCGCTGCCAGTGCAGGCCGATCCCGCCAAATTCACCGTGCAGGAAAGCGATTTCAAATCCAGCTTCCCGCAACCGGATTTCGAAAAGGCCGTCGACGCCATCAAGGAATACGTACTGGCCGGCGACATCATGCAGGTGGTGATTTCCCAGCGAATGTCGATTCCCTATCAGCTGCCGCCGCTGGATCTGTATCGCGCGCTGCGCTGCCTGAATCCATCGCCCTATATGTATTTCCTCGACATGGGCGATTTCCAGATCGCTGGTTCCTCGCCGGAAATTCTGGCACGGGTGGAAAACGGTACTGTTACCGTGCGGCCGATTGCCGGCACCCGTCGCCGCGGCAAAACGCCGGAAGAAGATATCGCGATGGAAGAAGAGCTGCTGGCCGATCCCAAGGAAATCGCCGAGCACCTGATGCTGATCGATCTGGGTCGCAATGATGTGGGCCGCATCGCCGACATCGGCAGCGTCAGACTCACGGACAAGATGATCGTCGAGCGCTACTCCCATGTGATGCATATCGTTTCCAACGTGGAAGGCAAACTCAAAGAAGGCAAAACGGCGCTGGACGTGCTGCGCGCAACATTCCCTGCCGGCACACTGAGCGGTGCTCCGAAAATCCGCGCCATGGAAATCATTCACGATATCGAGCCGGTGAAGCGCGGCGTTTATGGTGGGGCGGTGGGCTATCTGTCCTGGCACGGTGACATGGATACGGCGATCGCCATTCGCACCGCAGTGATCAAAGATGGCCAGCTGCACATTCAGGCGGGCGCCGGTGTGGTGGCAGATTCCGTACCCAAACTGGAATGGAAAGAAACCCAGAACAAAGCCCGTGCCGTGTTCCGTGCGGTCGCCATGGCCGCCAACGGCCTCATTCCGGTGGAGAACTGATTATGTTGTTGATGATTGATAACTACGATTCGTTCACCTACAACCTGGTGCAATACTTTGGTGAACTCGGTGCCGATGTTCATGTGGTGCGAAACGACGAAGTGACCCTGATTGATATCGAACGCCTGGCGCCCGAACGACTGGTGATTTCGCCGGGCCCGTGCTCGCCGAACGAAGCGGGCATTTCCATGGCGGCGATCAAGCACTTCGCCGGCAAACTGCCGATCCTCGGTGTCTGTCTGGGTCATCAGAGCATCGGTGCGGTATTTGGTGGCAATGTGGTGCGCGCCGATGCGGTGATGCATGGCAAGACGTCGATGATCTATCACCGTGACGAAGGTGTGTTCAAAGGCCTCGACAATCCGTTCCAGGCCACGCGCTATCATTCGCTGGTGGTCGATCGTCACACGTTGCCCGCGTGTCTGGAAATGACCGCCTGGACCCAGAATCAGGATGGCAGCATCGACAAGATCATGGGATTGCGGCATCGCCAGTACGCCATTGAAGGTGTGCAGTTCCATCCTGAATCCATCCTCACCCAGCAGGGCCACGACCTGCTGAACAACTTTCTGAAACTGGAAAACCGCTGATGGATATTCAAAGCGCATTGAAACAGGTCATCGCCCGCCAGAACCTGAGTGAGCAGGACATGGCGGACGTGATGAACCAGATCATGACCGGCAACGCCACGCCCGCGCAGATCGGCGGATTTCTGGTGGGGCTGGTGATGAAAGGCGAAACCGTTGATGAAATCACCGGCGCCGCACGGGTGATGCGATCCCTGGCGACGCCGGTGACCATTCATGCCGACCGGCTGGTGGATACCTGTGGGACTGGCGGCGATGGCTCCCGCACCTTCAATATTTCCACTACAGTGGCATTTGTCGTGGCGGCGGCGGGCGGCAAGGTAGCCAAGCATGGCAACCGCTCCGTTTCCAGCGTCAGTGGCAGTGCTGACGTGCTGGAAAAAGCGGGGGTGAATCTGAACATCACGCCACAGCAGGTGGCGCGCTGCGTGGAAAGCATCGGTGTCGGCTTCATGTTCGCACCCGCGCATCACAGCGCCATGAAACATGCCATTGGCCCGCGTCGCGAAATGGCGGTACGGACCATTTTCAATCTGCTCGGTCCGCTCACCAATCCGGCGGGCGCCAAACGTCAGGTCATGGGGGTGTACGGTAAACAGTGGGTGCGGCCGATTGCCGAAGTGCTGCAGCGACTGGGCTCCGAGCACGTCATGGTGGTACACGCCGCCGATGGCATGGACGAAATCAGCATCAATGCCGAAACCTACGTGGCGGAAGCGACCCCGGATGCCATTAAGGAATACACCATTACCCCCGAGCAGTTCGGCCTGCAGCGGGCGCCACTGTCGACCCTGGAAGTGCATTCGGTGGATGACAGCCTGGCGATGGTCAAGGCGGTACTCGGGAAGGAACCCGGTCCGGCCGCCGATATCGTCGCGCTCAATGCTGGCGCCGCTATTTATGTGGCGGGCATTGCCGGCTCATTGAAAGAAGGCGTGGCGCTGGCCCAGGATGCGATTGGCAGCGGTCTGGCCCTTGCCAAGCTGAACGAACTGGTCCAGTTGACCAGTGTATTCAAACAGGAAAGCGAGGCGACATCATGAGTCAGGATACCCCAACGGTTCTGAAAAAAATCGTCGCCCGCAAGTGGGAAGAAGTTGCCGAGCGTAAACCGCTGGTCTCCGAAGCCCGGCTGCAGCAGCAGGCCCAGCAGGCCGACGCACCTCGTGGTTTCGTCGACAGTCTGCAACGCGCTTTGGCTCAGGGCCGTTCTGCCGTGATTGCCGAAGCGAAAAAAGCCTCCCCCAGTAAAGGTGTGATCCGGGCGCAGTTCGATCCCGCCTCCATTGCCCGTTCCTACGAAAACGGCGGTGCATCCTGTCTCAGCGTGCTGACCGATCGCGACTTCTTTCAGGGGCACGAAGACTATCTGATGCAGGCGCGCGCCGCCTGCGCGTTGCCGGTCATTCGCAAGGACTTCATTGTCGATCCCTATCAGGTCATCGAAGCCCGTGCCATCAATGCAGACTGCATCCTGCTGATTGCGGCCTGTCTTGATGATGGCCAGATGGCAGAACTGTCTGCCTGCGCCCGCGAGCTGGGGATGGATGTGCTGATCGAAGTGCATGATCGCGCGGAACTCGAGCGCGCCTTGCCACTGAACCAGACCCTGGTCGGCATCAACAATCGCAACCTGCACACCTTCGAAGTCAGTCTGCAGACCACCTTTGACCTGCTGCCGCATATTCCGTCGGACCGTATTGTCGTGACCGAAAGTGGCATTCTTGCGCCAGCCGATGTGCAGGCCATGCGTGATCACGGCGTCAACAGCTTTCTGGTGGGTGAAGCGTTCATGCGGGCAGACGATCCGGGCACCCGCCTGCGCGAGCTTTTTTTCTGAGACTGCTACTTTTGATCCATTTCTCAGGGAACAAAATAAGGTAAAGTGTCGCCAGGAATCGGTACTCTTGCGCAGGCTTGTTGACTTTCGTCAGTGAGCAGGCGTCAATATCCGCTACGCTGGAACGCGTGTTCTTACAACCATAACAAGGCTGGGTGACTGATCACCCTACTACAAAGGGAATTCTGTCTGGGGAGTTTTTATGCAATTAATCGTGGTGCTGGGCGTATTGGTCGCCGTTAATTTTGGAATCGTCTATGTGGGCTCGGAGTCGCTGAAAGAAGAAGAGCCTGCAGCACAGGGTGTCGTCGAGGTTGAAACGTTACCGGAGTGTGAACCGGGTACCGACTGCACACCGCCAGCCGAAGAAAAACCTTCCGAAAATCAATGATTTCCCTTTGACGGTGCGGTCACTGCGCAAGCAGGGATCGCACTTGCCTGGTTACATAATTAAAATGACTGACAGTCGGCAGGTATATATACTGTCGACGTTTTCCTCATCGGGTTAATTTTGGAGTTAGGAGAGTCACATGGGACACGTAATTGTCATTTTCGGAACCTTGATCGCGCTGAACGTCGGCTTCGGTTACTGGCTCTCTGAGAAGAATGCCGAATCGCATCCCCAGGGTGTGGTGGAGGTGGAGGACGTGCAGGCCGAGACTCAGGCTGCTCCCGAAGCGGACAAGACCGACGCTGCAGCGGCACCTGCCGCCCAGTAATGCGCAAGACAGGCTTGTTTATAGGCTGAATGAAAAAGGGCCCGCGAAGGGCCCTTTCTTTATGCAGTGACTGGCAATCTGAGGTGCAGTCAGCGAGTTCCGTAGACCACCATGGTCTTGCCCTTCACCTGAATCAGTCCCTGTTCTTCCAGATTCTTCAGAACCCGGCCCACCATTTCGCGGGAGCAGCCGACGATACGGCCGATTTCCTGGCGGGTAATCTTGATCTGCATGCCATCGGGGTGCGTCATCGCCTCGGGCTGTTTGCACAGATCGATCAGGGTGCGGGCCACGCGGCCGGTCACGTCCAGGAAAGCCAGATCGCCCACCTTGCGGGTGGTG
The DNA here is from genome assembly GCA_041395845.1 of Gammaproteobacteria bacterium. Classification (GTDB taxonomy): domain Bacteria; phylum Pseudomonadota; class Gammaproteobacteria; order Pseudomonadales; family Ketobacteraceae; genus Ch67. The sequence continues at coordinate 150,166 of JAWKZS010000001.1, read as the reverse complement.
GCACGCAGGCGGCCGGCGATCTGGGCACTGACTGCGAACAGGATATCCGCATCTTCCTTGGCCAGCTGCTTGAACTTGCTGTAGCTGATCTCGGCAACTTCGCACTCGGTTTTGGCGCGAATCCAGGCGCTGCGGTTTGCCGTCTTGTCGAACAGGCCCATCTCACCGAAGAAGTCACCTTCATTCAGGTAAGCCATGATCATTTCACGGCCTTCATCATCCTCGATGATGACCATGACGGTGCCCTTGATAATGTAATAAAGCGCGTCGGAGTCGTCACCGGCATAAATGATCGTGCTCTTGGCGGGATACTTGCGCCGGTGGCAATGGGCCAGAAAGCTTTCCGTGTCGGGAATCAAACTATTGGGTTTTATTGTCATCGCCTGACCTGATGCTTGTTGTTATCGAACCGGAGCCGGCTCGAGGCCGTTCGGTGCGGTATACGTTTCATTATGGCTGGAAAATCCTGCACCCGCTACCGAATCTCCGGTTGGGCGGGCGTTAATTGGGGGTTTACCTTAACAGCCTAGCTAAACCACCTGATTTTTCTAGTGATTCTAGATGAACTGGGCGGATTGATCTGTGAACGGTTGCGGGGTTTGCGTGGCGCTATTCACGGAAGGTGTTTGATCGATTGAAAAACGTTCAGAACCGTGGGCTGGCGTGTACCATTTTTTTACACACATCCCGGAGCGTTTATGTTATCTTGCGCGCCATTCCGACCTAGGGAGCCAGCCATGAAAGGTACAATTCGTTGGGCAGGTGATGTCAAGTTTGAAGCCCGGTCCGGCTCCGGACACACCATCGTCATTGATGGTCCGCCGGAATACGGTGGCCAGAATCAGGGCGTGCGCCCGATGGAGCTGATGCTGCTGGGGGTTGGAGGATGCTCCACTTTTGATGTTATCCATATTCTGAAGAAGGCTCGTCAGGACGTGACTGATTGTGTTGCGCACCTGGAAGCAGAACGGGTTGATGCCGTGCCGGCCGTCTTCAGCAAGATTCACCTGCACTTCGTGGTGACCGGTCGCAATCTGAAGGACACCCAGGTCAAACGTGCAGTGGAGTTGTCGGCAGAAAAGTACTGCTCGGCCTCCATCATGTTGAGCAAAGGTGGCGTGGAAATCAGCCACAGTTACGAGGTTATCGAGGCCGAGTGATTGCCCGGCCGGCTGATGCTGCGTCATGCCGCGCATCGCAGGTTGCCCCCTTCAGGGTGTCTGTGATGGCATGATTGTCTTAATCATGAAGTAAAAAGTAGTGCACGTCGCGCCCCGCCAGCCGGGTAGTGCGGTGTGCTTTTATGTTTTGATGGGAAACCTGGATGGCACCCTGGCGTGGTTGCAACGCAGCCAGCCAATGCCGGGTGGAACATAAGTCGGAGTCGGACCTGGTCCGGTTCCATCGTGCTGACCGCAACCTTGAGAGATCTGTGGAGATGAAAGAACCCGTAGCGCCGGACAAATTGCAGTTGCATGGTTTTAACAACCTGACCAAGTCACTCAGTTTCAATATTTACGATATCTGCTATGCCAAGACCCCTGAGCACCGGCAGGAATATCGTCAGTACGTTGACGAGTTGTACAACGCCGAGCGTTTGACCCAGATCCTGACCACGGTAACGGAAATCGTGGGTGCCAACATCCTGAATATCGCGCGCCAGGATTACGATCCGGAAGGCGCCAGCGTGACCATGCTGATTGCCGAGCACCCGATTGCGCCCGCGGAAGATCCCAGCCGCGAAGAGCCGGGTCCGCTGAAGGATTCCGTGGTGGCACACCTGGACAAGAGCCACGTGACCGTTCACACCTATCCGGAAACCCATCCGGATAACGAAAACGGCATCAGTACTTTCCGCGTGGATATCGATGTATCAACCTGTGGCGTTATTTCGCCGCTGAAAGCCCTGAACTACCTGATCCACCAGTTCGATTCCGACATCGTGACCGTGGATTACCGAGTGCGTGGTTTCACCCGTGATGTGAACGGCCGCAAGCTGTACATCGACCACGAGATCAACTCGATCCAGAACTTCTTCCTCGACGAAACCCTGGATCTGTACGAGATGATCGACGTGAACGTGTACCAGGAGAACATCTTCCACACCAAGATGCTGCTGAAGGATTTCGACCTGGACAACTATGTGTTCGGCATGGGTGTTGATGAGCTGAGCGAGCAGGAGCAGGCGGAAATCAGCCGCAAGCTGCGCCGTGAAATGCTGGAAATCTTCTACGGCCGCAACATGACCGACTGATCGGCTATTGTGTTGGCTAAATGAAAAAGGAGAGGGTGACCTCTCCTTTTTTTGTTTGCGGGATGGTCCTGCTGCTGGTGTCGGCGGGTCTCAGCAGGCCAGGCCATCCAGGTGTTGTACGCAGTTGAAGCGGACCAGTTGTGCCGGCTGACCCAGGCGCACTTCGGTCACCGCGGTGTTCTGGAAGTGGTAGTTGTTCCAGGCGTAGAAATCCCCTTCGAGCAGGTCGGCCAGGGCCAGGGCCATTGCCGCCCCGTGACTGACCGCCAGAATCTTTTCGCCCGCGTGCCGCTGCTGCAGTTCTGCAATGGCGCTGCGTACCCGCTGTCCCACTTCATGAAAGGACTCGCCGCCCTCGGGGGCGTAGTGGGCATCCGCATCGATCTGACTGAAAAAGTCGTGTTCCCGGTGCAGGTCACCGAACGTGACGCCTTCCAGCACGCCAATACCGTATTCCTTCAGGCGCGGTTCCGCCACAACCGTGAGGCCGAGGGCGTCGGCAATTTTCTGCGCGGTGTTGAAGGCCCGCTGCAGCGGGCTGGCGTAGATGGCCGCAATATCCGGATGTTCGGCGGCGATGCGGGCAGCGGCCCGTTCGGCCTGGGCGTGACCGATGTCGGTGAGGGCGCTGTCGGTCCAGCCGTGCCAGCGCTTGTCGATGTTGGCCTGGATCTGGCCATGGCGTACCAGAATGAGGTGGGTTTCGCCGGTTGTCGGGGCTGTCATGCTTACTCCACAGTGGAACAGGGCTTTCGAGCCATTCTAACGTTTTTGGTGGCATTCGTGTGAAACGAAAGCTGCTTGTCGAGCAAAGTTCGGTGCGGCGTCCAAGTGCCTGCTACAGTTAGAAATAGTCGTCACTGTTGGATCGTCATGGCCAAGATCAAGTCCACCGAAACCCATTTATTCAGCGCGCTGGTGTTGTCCGGCGGGGGCGCCCGCGCCGCGTATCAGGTGGGGGTGCTGAAGGCGATTGCCGACATCATGCCGGAGGCCACCCGCAATCCTTTTGGCATTATATCCGGGACCTCCGCCGGGGCGATCAATGCCACCGGACTGGCGGCCAATGCCGACAATTTCCGTAACGCGGTCTATACGATCGAGCATGTGTGGAAGAATTTCCGTCCCCACCAGGTGTACCGGACCGACCCATTGGGTGTGTTCAGCTGTGCCGGCCGCTGGCTGGCCAGTATGGTGTTTCCGTTTCGCAATCGTCCGGTGTCGTTGCTCGACAACTCGCCGCTGGCCCATCTGCTGGGAGAAATGGTGCAGTTTTCCCATATCCGTGAAGTGATCGATGCCGGTTATCTGCGGGCGCTGGCGATCACGGCGTCCGGCTATTCCAGCGGGCAGTCGGTGGCGTTCTTTCAGGGCTCGCCGGACATTTCTGCCTGGAAGCGCTTTCAGCGTATTGGCATGCGGGTGGATCTGCGGCTGGAGCATCTGATGGCGTCGTCGGCGATTCCGGTGATTTTTCCGGCGGTGCGGATCAACCGGGAATACTTTGGCGATGGTGCCATGCGGCAGCTGGCGCCGATCAGTCCGGCCCTGCATCTGGGTGCCCGCAAGGTGCTGGTGGTGGGGGTGTCGGGCAACCGTTCGGCACCGCAGGTGCGCAAGCCGCTGGAGGGATACCCCTCCCTGGCGCAGATCAGTGGCCATTTGCTCAATTCGGTGTTTCTGGACAGTCTCGAATACGACATCGAACGGCTGCAGCGAATCAACAAGACGCTGGAGCTGATACCGCCGAACGTGCGAGACAAGTCCGGTTCGAAGTTGCGTCCGGTGGGTAGCCTCATCATTTCACCCAGCCAGAGCGTCGATCAGATCGCGGCCAAGTATCTGCATGCATTGCCACCCAGTATCCGGGTGTTTCTGCACGGCATCGGGGCGACCCGCACCTCGGGCTCCAGTATTCTCAGCTACCTGCTGTTCGAGCGGGGTTTCTGCAGCGAGTTGATTGCGCTGGGTTATCAGGACGCGATGGCACAGGCCGACGAGATCGAGCGGTTCATGGACGAAGACTGAGCCAGCGCTTCAGCTGGCTTGGGCCTGTTCTTCGATATTCAGATCATGGGCGACGTAGTCGTTGGAGGCGGGGGTGTTGCCGTCGATGTATTTGAACAGGCGGGAGCGCCGGTTGCAGTATTCCCCGCGCCAGATTCCCGGCAGATAGTGGTCGTTGAGCAGGTGGCCGGTGCGGTTGGGCAGCATGAACACTGCACCGGCCGTGCGCTCCAGATGGGCCAGTACGCCGATGCGGCAGAAGAAATCCAGACCGTTGGCGAAATGCTCCACATAGGGAACCGCGCGGCCGAAATGGGCGCTCAGGCTGGGATCGGTGCGGAAGCTGTCGGCGACGCCGGCGATGCAGTAGATTTCCAGCTTCGGCGCGTGGTGGCGGTAACGCTTGTCTTTGAGCAGCTTGCGCGCGATGTAGCTGCTCACGATGGTGCCCTGGGAGTGTCCCACGATCACTACCTTGTCATGGGTGCGCAGGGCTTCCTTCACCACGTCATAGGCCAGTCGTGACAGCTTGCCATCCTTGCGTAACGTGCGGGCGGTGACGGAATCCCACAGGTCGGTGACGACACCGGACGTGGGGGTGTGAATCAGGTGAATCGGCCGGTGAAAGGCTTTCGCCAGTTCCAGTCCGTTCAGGATGGCCACCGGGGGTGAGGTGCAGATGCCGTTGATGAAAAACCATTTTTCCCGCGGTGCACCCATGGCGTAGTGCTCGGGGTAGCAGGCAAGGGTGCCGGGGCTGTACGTACGCCGCTCCAGCGGGACGATGGCCTGCAGGGACAGGTTGATGATGTCGCCGATGTTGTTGTAGCTGGAGGGATGCAGCTCGGAGCGCGTGAGTGCCTCGGCATTCCATGGGGTGGCCAGGTAAGGCAGCGTCCAGGCGTGGCGCAGAACCAGCCCGAGGTCTTCGATAATGTGAGACCGGTTGTTGAAAATGCGGCGACCGAATTTGTCGATCCGTTTAGGCAATGTGAGCATGTGCGGCTTCCCTGTGAATAGCCTAAGTATAGGCGGCAGCGCAGGAAAAAATGCCCATCTGCATCAATATGAAGCACGAATATGACCAAGCTGATATGCTGTCGGGCGTTTTCCGTCAACCGAAAGGAGTGGTCATGAAACTGTATTTACGCATGTTGCTGGCACTGGTGACACTGGGGGTGTCGGTATCCGGATTTGCCTTTGGAGTGGAGCGTTTCGTCGAGAATGTGCATTACCAGCGGGTGCCCGATGCCGAGCCGATCCCGGGCAATGTGATGGAGTTCTTCAGTTTCGGTTGTCCCCATTGCGCGCATCTGGAACCGGCGGTAGAGCAGTGGCTGCAGCGTAAACCAGCGGCAGTGACCTTTACCCGTGTGCCTGCCACCTGGAATCCCCGTTTTGAGTTCTTTGGCCGTATCTATTACACCCTCGAGGCGCTGGGTGTGGCCGATGCCCACATGCAGGCCATGTTTGATTACATCCACAAACTCAACAAGCCCCTGCGGACCCGCGATGATGCGGCGGCATTTGCCGAGTCCCGCGGTATCGATCAGGCCGGTTTCGTGAAAGCCTGGGATTCCGAGGCGGTGAATGCGAAAGTGGCAGCGGCCATGCCGCTGCTGGCGCGCTATCAGGTGCGGGGTGTACCGGCTTTCGTGGTTAACGGCGTTTACATGACCAGCGTGAGCATGGCGGGATCGGAAGCCGAACTGTTTGACGTGATCGACTTCCTGCTGTCCCGCTGAACATCAGCTTTCTGTATCCGGAAAGGCTTCCACGGCATCCGGGTTGGTGGCAGGCGAACTGGTGGGTGCCAGGCTGTCGCTGCCTGGCATGGCCTCGGGCGCAGGTGCCGGCAACGGGGTTTCCAGTTCTTCCTCGCTGGCGACAACGCCAATGTGGAAGGTGGCAAAACCGGGGCTGACCACCTGATCCAGCGCCTTGCCCAGAACGGTTCCCGTGATGGGCGAAATGATGTCGCTGCTGGTGTTGGAGATCGGATCGATCACCCGGCCCAGCAGCTGTCCCTTCTGCACCTTGTCGTCCAGATTCACCTTCGACAGCATGATGCCGCCCTGGGATGAGCGTACCCAGATGGATTGGTAGAACACGGGCTGGGGCAGCATCCACAGGCGCATGGTCTTGTACATCGCCAGATTGTGCAGCAGGTTCTTGATGCCTTTGACCCCGAAGGTGATGGCATCCTGCTCCAGGGCGTGGGGGCCACCGGCTTCCAGGGTCAGGGCGGGAATGCCCGCATCGTTGGCGGCGCGACGGAGTGTGCCTTCGGCGCCGTTGCTGTGCAGCACGCTCATGCCGCCGAAATGCCGGCTGAACTCGAGCACCGACTTGTTCTTCAGATCCCCCCGCAACTGCGGCAGGTTGGTGCGGTAAAACGATGCGGTGTGCAGATCCAGCAGATAATCGCATTTCAGGATGATCTGCTGGAACAGGGAGTGGGCAATCCGGGTGGCATAGCTGCCAGAGGGGTTGCCGGGGAAATAACGGTTCAGGTCGCGGCGATCGCTCAGATAACGGCTGGCGCGGCGAAAGCCGTCGAGATTGACGATGGGTACGCCGATCACGGTGCCGCTGAGGTCATCCGGCTCGATCTGGTGCAGGACACGGCGGACGATTTCGATGCCGTTGATTTCATCGCCGTGAATGGCGGCGGTCAGGCAGAGGGTGGGGCCTGGCCGGGCGCCATGGGCCACCAGTATCGGGACCGGGGTGTCCAGGCTGGAAATGTATTGGCCCGGGGACCATTGCAGGGTGCGAAAGGTTGCCGGGGCGATCGTGTTGTTGAGCAGTTCCAGGGCATGCTGTTCCAGCGGATTCGGTGTTGCTGGTCCCATTGAAAGCCCGCCGAACGGGTCTTCCGCCGGGTGGAGGTCGGCCGCAGGTACAGGTTCAGCGACCGGCGCGGGCAGCGATGCTGCCTCGTCAAATTCGGTTTCCGTGGCCAGGGCTGCCGGTGACAGCAAACCCAGCAGAACGGCAAGGATCAAGCGCAGGCTCATGTGACAATCCAAAGACTCTGGTAATGCAGGCTATGATGCACTGAGACCCGGCTGCTTCACAGGGGTTCAGTGACTGACGGGCAAATAAACCAGCTGATTTTGCAGGTAAGTGGAAAACTGGATCAGTTCCCGCTGGCGTGTCTTTCTGAACATCAGCCGAATGACAAAATGAATGCCCTTCAGGACGGTGCGGATACCCAGATCCGCCGACTTTTTCACGAACAGCCGCACCTTGATCAGACGGGTGGGCTGGTAATAGAAATGCTGCACCGCCAGATCTGCCAATTGGCACAGGGCATCCACGATCAGATGATTATAGGCGTCGGTATTGGCGTCGTTGCGGATGCGAATAATGACCTGCTCGATCTTGCTCTGGCTGTCAGTGTCGAGCGGAAATGCCAGATAGTACTGACCATCCTGCTCGAACAGCATCTGTTCCAGGTACTGGGCGAACAACTGCAGTTCATGGGGTTCGAGATTGTTGGCCATCTTGCGGATCACCAGGTCCGCCCCTTTGGTAACGGTGATGATCCCCGTATCGGCAGACCTGCGGGTCGCCGGATGGGTGCGCACGCCTTCTACCACGTCGAAGTAGAAAGTCTGGATCCCTTTGTGCAGCAAGGCAGAAACTGCGTCGGCCGCCTTGCGGCTCAACTCCCGGTTGTGGGGTTCCGCCTGGATGTGCCGGATCAGCTGGTGAACTTCGGCGAACAGCTCGTCCGAAATCTGAAATCCAATGTGTGCCTGAGAATCCATTGCCTGTTGTGCCTGCATCATGATCGGGTGCCTCATTCCGGCGTGCGCGACTCTAGTGACAAGAGATGACGAAATCAACCGCTGGATACAAAAATTCCGGCGTTGTGTCTGCTGCGCGCTCATGCACAAGCTGTGCCGATCGACAAATGCCGGCCCTGACTATACTAAGAAGATTGACAGGCTCAACCCGAGAGCGTTCTTTGTGCCCGATGCCTTGAAACAGTGCAGATTGTTTGACCAACCCCGACGGTGGGGGATGGGTGCTGTATGGCTCGGGCTGACTGCATTATCCCCGCGCGCCCTGGCAGAGCCGATCGAAATCCTCTACGAGCGTACCGGCACGGAATCCGTCGAGTCCGTTGTGTGGGGATGGCTGGCCATCATTGTCATTTTACTGTTGTTGGGCGGGCTGGCAGCTTTCTACCGCCATCATCGAGGCCGTATTCGCGCCTATCGTGATGCGCTGGAGCAGGCTCGTGCCCGGCTGCGTGAAGCGCAGTTGATCGCCCGGGTCGGCAGCTGGAGCCGGAATTTCGAAACCGGTGAAACGTTCTGGTCCGAGGAGGCCTGCAAGTTGCTGGGGCTCAAGGGCCGTGAAGGTCGCTTTCATCATTATGAGCGGTTGATTCATCCCGACGATCTGGAGCGGGTCACCGAGGTGATTGCCACTGCCTACCATCAGGGCGGTGGATACCAGTGTGACCATCGGGTTCTGGTTGCCGATCAGGGTGAGCGCCACGTCCGTCTGTCGGGTCAGGTCTATCTTGGCGAGGATGGGGCGCCAGTGCGTGAAACCGGCACCATCCAGGACATCACGGAGCATCAGCTTGCCCAAGGCTTCAATCAGGTAAATGAACGGCGCCTGCGCGCGGTGCTCGATGCGATGCCGATTCCCGTACTGATTCTTGAAGACATCGAGGTCTGGACAGTGCTGTATGCAAACCGCAGCGCTTACGCCCTGTTTGGCGTCGACACGAGCGCGCCGGCAGACGACATCCGACTACGAAATCTGTGGGCAGATGTGGGCGAAATGAGCAGTTTCATTAATGCCGTGCGGCAGCAGGACGGCACCGTGACCCAGGAGCACCGTCTGCGGGCGTTGGATGCCCGGGAGTTCTGGGCTGACGTCACCGGCAAGCGGATCACCCTGGCGGATGTGCACGGTATTCTGGTCTGCATGGTGGATATTACAGCGCGCCTGGAAACGCAGCGGGAGCTGGAGCGCCTGGCTACCACCGATCAGCTGACCGGGTGCCTCAACCGCCGCAGTTTCTTGGCCAGCACGCAGCGCGAACTGAAACGCTCGATCCGGCACCGGCAAGCGTTTTCGGTGCTGTTGCTCGATATCGACCATTTCAAGCGGGTCAACGAGCGTTACGGTCATGGTCTGGGGGACGAGGTGATCCGGCGTTTTTGCGATGTGGTGCGGGATTGCCTGCGTGAAGAGGATTTGCTCGGGCGCCTGGCGGGAGAGGAGTTCGCGGTAGTACTGGTGGCCGCCGAGCAGGACGGTGGTTATCTGGTGGCGGAACGCATCCGGCGCCGCTGGCAGGATGAATCCTTCGAGTGGCAGGGCATACACAGCAACTTTACCGTCAGTATCGGCGTGGCCCAGTTGCACAGTGAGGATGATACGGTGGATGGGATGCTGGAGCGCGCGGAGCGCGGCCTTGCCAGCGCCAAACAGGCGGGTCGCAACTGTGTGATTGTGCACACCGGTGATGGTGCTGCAGCGTGACTTTCCTGACGGTTGCTCTGGGGTGCGGCGCGCAGCATAAACGTCTGAATTACTTGAACTCTCCGCGAGCTTGAACTTTTATTAATCCAGTGATGGATAAGCGTTGGCGTGACCGCAGGGTATGCGAGGACTGAAGCATGAAAAGTTATAGAGCGTGGCTGGCTGGTATTCTGTTTTTTGTGGGTATTCAGTCGGCATCATCGGCGAGTGGAGAGCTGGCGATTATCGTCAATGCCAGTAATCAGGCTGACGCCATTTCGGTTGAGCAGGTAGCCAGCATTTTCCTGGGCAAAACCCGTAGTCTGCCGGATGGGACCAAAGTGATTCCCATCGACCAGTTCGAAGGTGAAAAGCCCCGCTCCGAGTTCTACAGCAAGGTTGTGCAGAAGAGTCAGGCGCAGCTGAATTCCTATTGGTCGCGCCTGATTTTCACCGGCAAGGGGCAACCACCGTTTGCGGTCACCAGCGATACCGAGGTGCTGGAGTTTATCGCTTCCAACCCGAACATGATCGGTTATGTGGATGTGGTGACATTGCAGCAGAGCCCGGATACGGGCGACATCAAAGTCCTGCTCACGGTGCAGTGAATTTCAAAAGTGTCTGTTGCTCTGCTATACTGTCTTTATATCAACTCATTATTGAAGCCATGCACACACAGCAATCAGTCTCAACAATTATCAAACAGGTGTCGAAAACTCGGCCGCTTTTCTGACATGGCATGTCGGGAGGGCGACGCAACAGTCACCCTCCGGCTTTTCTGAAAACCCCGGTGGGTGATGCCCCGGGGTTTTTTAATGCCACCCGTTTGTGGATTGGCTGGAATGAACGGAGGTCGCCATGATGTCGAAGTCATTGAAGTTCTGGCACAACTGGTTCCATCGCAAAGAGGAGCGTTCTGACGCTGCGCCGGAAGAGGCAGTCACTGCCGAACGCCGTCATCCGCCGATGATTACGGTCCGCGCTGCGATGCGGCAAAAGCAGAAAATGAACAAGACCGCCGCGCAGTAGCGGCGGAATTGACCTGCCATGTGGCGGCAGGCGTGTTATCCTGCAAAAAGTTACCGTCGGCGCGTTGCGCTACTTTGGAATGTCATTGGCTACCGGAAGCAGTGGAGCTGCGTACAGCTATTACGGTTGGAATGGATGCGAATGTCTAAACGGGGTCTGTGGATTGCAGGTCTGCTGCTGAGCATTGTGCTATCGGCGCTGGCGCTATTGTTGCTGCAGGCGTTTCGCGACGAACAGACCAAGCTGGTTAACCATCTGGGAGCAACAGGCCCAGTTGCAGACTCTCAGTGCCCTGCTAGGGAAACTCTGATTAATTCCGAATTTCGGCGATAATACGGCATCGTCCTAATCACGGTTATTGATTGCATGAAACAGACGTCGCTCACCGATGGCTTCGAGAAATTTCGAAAGAAGACTCGCAAGGAACAGTTTCTGGATGACATGGAAACGATTATTCCGTGGAAGGAGCTTTGCGAAGCCATTGAACCCTTCTATCCAAATCCACCGGGCGCTGGCCGCAGGCCGATTGGCATAGAGAAAATGTTGCGTATCTACTTCTTGCAGCACTGGTTCAATCTCTCTGATCCTGCCGCCGAGGAAGCTCTGTACGACTCCCGCGCGATGCGGCAGTTTGTGGGTATCGACCTGGGCGAAGAGCCGGCACCGGATGAGACGACGATCTGCAAGTTCCGCCACTTGATGGAGGGCCATAATCTGGGTGATCGACTGTTTTATCTGGTCAATCAATACCTGCAAGAAAATGGCCTGAAGGTAAGCCGAGGCACTATCGTCGATGCCAGTATTATCAGCGCGCCGAGTTCCACCAAGAACAAGAAGAAGCAGCGCGATCCTGATATGCATCAAACCAAGAAGGGCAATCAGTGGTACTTCGGAATGAAGGCCCACATTGGTGTTGACAGTAAAACCAAGCTGATTCATTCGGTTGTGGCTACGCCGGCTAATGTCCACGATTCGGTGGTTTTGGGGGATTTGCTTCACGGCGATGAGAACCGCGTTTGGGGCGATTCGGCCTATTCCGGAAAAGGGGATGTAATTGCCGAACATGCCCCTCGGGCCAAAGACTTCACCAACTGGAATGAACGGAGGTCGCCATGATGTCGAAGTCATTGAAGTTCTGGCACAACTGGTTCCATCGCAAAGAGGAACGTGCTGACGCAGCACCGGAAGAGGCTGTTACTGTCGAGCGCCGCCATCCATCGATGATTACGGTGCGTGCCGCGATGCGGCAAAAGCAGAAAATGAACAAGACCGCCGCCCAGTAGCGGCGGATTTGCCCTGTCACGTGGTGGCAGGCGTGCTATCCTGCATTAATATCATGTTGGCGCATGGCGCCACTCTGGAATCGCGCAGCTACTGATAGTGTCGGGGCTGCGTGCAGCTAATACTGTTGGAATGGATGCGAATGTCTAAACGAGGTCTGTGGATAGCAGGTCTGCTGCTGGGTGTTGTTCTCTCGGCATTGGCGCTATTGTTGCTGCAGGCGTTTCGCGACGAACAGACCAAGCTGGTTAACCATCTGGAGCAACAGGCCCAGTTGCAGACTCTCAGTGCCCTGCTAGTGAAGGAGCTGGGTTACAGCGGGATGATTCACCAGTTCAAGAACTTTGTCATTCGCGGTGATGAACAGTATTACGCTGCTGCCCGCGCCGCCATCGAGCGTGTCGAGCGTTTCGTGTTCGAGTCGCGCCGTTTCAATCGCAACAGCCATCTTGAGCTTGAATACCAGCGCATTGCCGATATGGTGGCCCTGTACAAGTCGCGTCTGGAGATGGCGCGACTACTCCATCTTGAATCGATTCCGGTGGAGCAGATCGATCGTCAGGTCAAGGTGGATGATGCGCAGGCTACTCTGGCGTTGCGTGCCATCATCAGCTTTCTTCAGGCGGAGCTCAACCAGTCGACCCTGCAGCTGCGGGATTACAACAAGGGCATGCTGCGCTACCTGGCAGGATTGATCGTGTCCGGTGTGCTGATCGGTACGGTTCTGACCCTGTTGCTGTATTACTACTTCCATTTTGCGCGCCACAGTCGCGACGTGATAGACGCGATTGAGCAGCGGCAGCGTCTGCTTGACGCTGCACCCAATCCCATCATGGTGGTGGCGCAGAACGGTGAAATCATCTTTGCCAATGAAGGGGCTGCACAGCTGTTTGAAGTAGCCAAAGCGGAGTTGCAGCATTCCCATCTCGAGCACTGGATACCCGGGGTGGCGAAGCTTCAGCACGAGCGCCTGCGTCAGCTGTTCTTCGCGACCAAGGGTGCCCGCACCATGATCAATCCGGTGCAGCTGCAAACCCGTTCTGGCCTGGTGCGGGATGTGGAGGTTTGCATCGGTCTGTTCGAAATGGAAGACCAGATTTATGCCGTTGCAAACATTCTGGATGTGTCGCGGCTGGCGAGTTACCGCAAGCGGCTGGATCAGGCGGAGCGCAAATATCGCACCACGTTCGAAGTGGCGCCGGTGGGCATTGCCCATGTCGACCTCGAATATCACTTTATTGATGTGAATCCCTGCTTTGCCCTGTTGCTGGGCTACAGTACTGCTGAGCTGCTTGGCAAGACCACCTTTGAAATAACCCATCCGGATGACCTCGAGTCGAGCGAGCATATCCTGCAGCGGCTGCTTGCCGATGATCTGGAGCTGTTTCGGGCCGAGAAGCGTTATCTGCGTCGCGACGGGCACGTGGTCTGGGTGAATCTGGTGGTAACGCTGTGTCGCGATTCCCTGGGGGCACCGCAGTACATGATCGGGGTGATGGAGGACATTACCCAGCGCAAACTGGTCGAGCAGCATCTGCTGGCATCGGAAAAGCGCTTTCGTACAATCGCCCAATACGTGAACGGGGTGGTGTGGATGTCGACACCGGGTGTCGGCAAGATGCTGTTTGTCAACGAAGCCTATGAGCGAATCTGGCAGCGCAGCCGCGAATCCCTTTACAGTCAGCCGCGCAGTTTTATCGAGGCGGTAGTTGATGAAGACCGCCCTCGCGTCATTGATGAGTTGCAGCGTCATGCCGAAGGTCAGTGGTGCATCCGTTACCGGATCGAGCGGCCGGATGGCACGCTGCGTCACATTCAGGATGAAGGCACTGCCGTGCGTGGCGACGACAACGAGATCCTCTATCTGGTGGGACTGGCCCGGGATATCACCGACGAACAGGTTGTGCGCGAACGTCTGGAAAATACCAACCAGCAGCTGGAGCGGCTGGCGAAGTTTGATCCGCTGACGATGGCGTTGCGGCGCCAATACTGTGTGCCGGATCTGGAAGAGTGTCTGGCGCTGTTCCGTCGTTATCAGACCGATGCAACCTTGGTATTTGTCGATCTGGATGACTTCAAGTCGATCAATGACCGGCTCGGGCATGAAGCCGGCGACGAAGTGTTGATGGAATTTTCCCGGGTGGTGCGTGGTTTTATTCGCGAAACAGACGCTTTTTACCGGTATGCCGGTGATGAATTCCTGATCCTGCTGCGGGAAACCGGATATCACGATGCGGAACGCTTTATCGCCAAGATGCTGCGATCCGTTGCTTCGGTGCAGATCGGCATGGGGCAGTCTATCGGTATCCGTTTTTCTTACGGATTGTTGTCGCTGGCAGAACAGCCGTGCGAAAGTGCACGGGACTGGATCCGTCTGGCGGATGAAAACATGTATGAAAATAAGCGCAGGACCAAAGAGCAGTTGGCGGACCTGAATTGATCTGCGCGCTCCTATGCCAGCGTGCGACAGAGTTCCAGCCAGCGGGCGATGCCTGCGCTGCGATACTTCTGTTTGTGCAGGATGAAATAGAACAGGCGGCGAAAGTCCCGCTGCGGCACGCTGAGCGGGATCAGGCTGCCGCGTTTGAAAGCTTCCACCAGCGCCACTTTGGACAGGCAGCCGATGCCCAATTCCGCCTCTACGGCGCGCTTGATGGCTTCGGTATGTTGCAATTCCAGCAGGATGTTCAGTTGCGGCAGCAGGCCATGCATGGCGCGGTCGAAGGTCTGGCGGGTACCGGAACCGGCCTCGCGCAGAATCCAGGTGGCGTCCAGCAGCGCCTGGTCTGACAGCTTGCGCTTTTTAGCCAGCGGGTGACCCGGGGCGCAAAACACCACCAGTTCATCGTCCCGCCAGGGCGTCACTTCCAGGTCGCTGTCATGCAGTTCCCCTTCGATCAGGCCCAGATCCAGTTCAAAGTTGTGAATCCGCGCGGCAATCGTCGCGGTATTGGCCACCTGCAATTCCACTTTGGTCTGCGGGTTTTCCCCCATGAAGCGGGCCATCAGCCCGACTGCCAGATAGTTGCCGATGGTGAGGGTGGCGCCGATTTTGAGCTGGCCGGATTCGGAGTGCTGTTGCAGGGCCTGCTCCAGCGCCTCGGCCTGCTGCAGCAGGGCCATTGCGCGGGGCCGCAGGGCATGACCCAGGGCGTTGAGCTGCAGGCGTTTGCCGACGCGGTCGAACAGCTGGATATCGTACTGATGCTCCAGTTCTGCCAGGGCGCTACTGGCGGCAGACTGGGACATGGCCAGGCTGGCGGCGGCCCGGGAAATATTCTCGAAATGGGCAGTGGCAAGGAATACCTGAAGCTGGCGCAGACTGTAGTGCATATCTATTAAACCGATTAAATATATCTGTATTACCCATTTTACCGATAGTTGGCCGGATCGCTATAGTGGCGTCACGTTTTCTGCAGTCGGAGTCATGCCATGTCCAGTTTGAGCCGTGCCCGGGTTACCAGTGTCCACCACTGGAACGACACCCTGTTCAGTTTCACCACCAGCCGCGATCCCGGTCTGCGCTTCAAGAACGGCCACTTCATCATGATCGGTCTGGAGCATGAGGGGCGGCCCCTGATGCGCGCCTACAGCATTGCCAGCGCCAACTACGAGGAAGAGCTGGAATTCTTTTCCATCAAGGTGGAAAACGGCCCGCTGACATCAAAGCTGCAGCACATCAAGCCCGGCGACGAGATCTTTGTCAGCAGCAAGCCCACCGGCACCCTGGTGCTGGATCATCTGCTGCCCGGCCGTAATCTGTATCTGCTCAGCACCGGCACGGGGCTGGCGCCGTTCATCAGCATCATCAAGGATCCGGAAACCTACGCCCATTACGACAAGGTGATCCTGACCCACGGTGTGCGGTACGTGTCGGAGCTGGCGTATCAGCAACTGGTTACCGAAGAGTTGCCCAACAACGAATTTTTCGGTGATGAAGTGCAGCAGAAGCTGATCTATTACCCGACGGTGACACGGGAGCCTTATCGCAATCAGGGCCGCCTGACGGATCTGATGGAATCCGGCAAGCTGTTCAGCGATGTAGGCCTGCCGGCGTTTGATCTGGAGCAGGACCGCTTTATGCTGTGCGGCAGTCCGAGCATGCTGAAGGATCTGACCGCGATTCTGGATGCCCGTGGCTTTGAGGAAGCCCGCCATGGTGATCGGGGCCACTACGTGATCGAGCGTGCGTTCGTGGAAAAGTAACGGTCGCGCATGTTGCGGATGCAAAAAAGGGCGCCGGATGTGGCGCCCTTTTTTGTTGATGCTGCCGAATGGCTTACTTGCCGCGCCAGCGTACGTTGTAGAGATCGTGGCGGCGATCCAGCAGGTTTTTCACCGTGCCGCTGTTGCGCGCCATGATCAAGGTTTCCGGCCGCACATCGGCGATGGCGACGGTCTCCACATTGGGTGTGGTGTCGGCGGCAATGCCATCCCGTGCGAAGGGAAAATCGCAGGGTGTCAGAATGCAGCTTTGCGCGTACTGGATATCCATATTGGCGACATTGGGCAGGTTGCCCACGTTGCCGGACATCACCACGTACACCTGGTTTTCCACCGCCCGGGCCTGGCAGCAATAACGTACCCGCAGATAGCTTTGGCGTTCATCGGTGCAGAACGGCACAAACAGGATATGGATGCCCTGATCCACCAGATGGCGCGCCAGTTCAGGGAATTCCGAGTCGTAACAGATCAGTACACCGATCGGGCCGCAGTCGGTTTCGATGGCATTCAGCGTATTACCGCCCTGAATGTTCCACCAGTAGGCCTCGTTCGGCGTGGGATGGATTTTCGGCTGTTCGTGAATGGAGCCATCACGCAGAAAGATGTAGGCAATGTTTTCCACCACGCCGTTGGGCATGCGGGTGGGATGGGAACCGCCAATGATGTTGATGTTGAAGCGGATGGCCATGTCCCGTAACGCTTCCTTGAAGCGCGGTGTGTATTTGGTCAGCGCTTCGATGGATTCTGCCGGATTGAGTTCCTGGTTTTCGATGGACAGCAGTTGCAACGCAAACATTTCCGGAAAGACGACGAAGTCGCCCTTGTAGTCCGCTACTACATCAACGAAATACTCCACGAAGGAAAGGAATTCTTCGAAGGAGCTCACCTTGCGCTGCATGTACTGGACGGTGCCGATGCGGATGGAATCCGGAACGCGACCGCCATAGGTTTTCGGCTTTTTGCTGGGAGCACTTTGATCCACCTTCGGGTTGCGCCAGATCAGATGCACGGCGTAGCCCATTGACTGGTGGTCGGCCGGCAGATAATCGGGAATCAGCCCCAGCACCTCAAAGCCATTATGCAGCTGGAAAGACAATACCGGATCACGCTGCTTTTTCTGCTTGATCTGTTCAACATAGTCTTCCGCGCTGCCAAAACGCTTGATGCGCTGGGCGAGGGTGGGCAGGCGTCCGCCAAACACGATGCCTTTCAGGCCCAGGCTCTGGCACAGTCGTTTGCGTTCGTTGTAAAGGCGTTGGCCCAGGCGATAGCCCCGATAATCCGGGTCGACACTGACTTCCATACCATACAGCCACTCACCATTGGGATGGTGGCGCGAGGCGTAACCGTTGCCGGTGACTTCTTCCCAGGTGTGGGGCTTGAGTACCGCCTCTTCGCTGATGCGGAAGGTGGCGCAGTAGCCGACGACCTTGTCGTCTACCGTGATGACAAACTGGCCCGGGGGAAAATGGTTGATCTGCCCGGTAACTGCGCCAGGTGAGTAGCCATACATACCGGTGCCGGCGTAAACCCGTTCTGACAGTTCACAAATCGCGTTGACATCTGCGAGCGCCGCGTTGCGGATAGCAATGCGGGATTTGCTGTTTTGCATGGTATTACTGGTAGGCATGTTGAACATCCCGGTTGGCAAACTGGGTGTTCATTATAACCAGATTGTGCTTGCGGGCGCGAATCTGCCGCCCGTGACGTCGCTTCAATCGTCGATCGCCGCTACCAGTTTTCCCTCAAAGCCCATCGCAATAGCAGCGGCGGCAAACGGCTCCAGTTCATCCAGCTGCGTGTTGTCCTGCTCGATCAATACCAGTGATTCCACCAGACAGCCGGGAATGTCACGATTGCTCCACGCTGGCATGCGCGGCCAGGTGGAAAATGCATCGTGAGTCAGCACAATCTTCATGGTCTTGATGTGATGCTCAGCCAACCGCTGGCGCACTTCGGTGCTGATGCAGGGGTGGGTGTCGTCGGCAATCAGGGCGCCGGGCATCAGATAGGGCTGCAGGTCGGCAATGACATCGCCATGGTGTGTGAGGCCGATAAAAAGTTTGTGCTCTGACAGGCGCAATTCCTTGCCGGTGCGCAGAATCATGCCGGACGGTGTGTAGATTTTTTCTTCCTGATCGTAACGCGGGTCAAACGCGACCACGCTACTGAACAGCGTGGCAAGATCCTCGCACACCTTGTTGCCAATTCGGCCGGCACCGCCCAGTACCACAATACTGGTTTCACCCTGATACTCGGCCATTTCCTTCATCTGCCGGGCCACATCCCAGATCATGTAGCGGGTGCCCATTGAGCCGTCGACGAAGGGCGGTGTGATGTCGATGCCGGCTTTCATGGCGAAGTTTGGCAGTCGGCCCACCAGTGCAATCTTCTGAATGTCGGGAAATTCTGTCCGTAAATCCTGCAGGTAACGTTTTACCTTGGCGGAGTCTTCAGCCAGTTCACTTTCCAGAAACTTTGATCCAACCAGCAGGCCGCGATGACGACGATGACGGATAAATCCGGCAAGAATGTTCGGCGGCATCCATTGCAGCATCCGTTCGGTGTAGTAGGCGCTAACGTCGCGTGCGTTGCCATAGACCGCAAAGACGAACGTCGGCTTGTAGAGTTTCAGCAAGGGTTTGCGCAGCACGGTATTGACGCCCAGAACTGCAATGCGGCGGGCGCTTTTCCAGAACCAGCGCCGTGTCGCCACCTGTGCACGTTGATGCCAGGGTGCAGTGTGAACAATGGTATCGATGTCGTCATCGGTGAAGCGGGCATCATCCAGACGAAGGCCGATGTGATTGTCACCGACATGGACGATGCGGGCCTGCACTATCTTTCCCCCCATGCGGTTGAATGTGATATTGACAGTCTGGCCCGGTTCAAGCGTCAGCTTGGCGGGTTTGCGCAACGCCAGGCCGCGTGATGAAACGTCGAGTGTTTTGGTGTCGAGATTGGCGCCGGTGAGGTCGAGGGAAACGTCGGTTCTGATGCCGGTTCGCACGTGGGTGCGATACTCTCCGTGTAAAGTACTCATCCTGATATTCCGTCTATACTGAAATCCGTTAGTTAAAGGGTTGTACAAACATTCCGGTTCGTCAACGTTTTCAGGATGATCATGGCAACAGGACGAAACAAGCCGGATGCGAACCTGCGTGGATGGTTGGTTTTCTGTTGTGTCATCCTGGTCGTGTCCGGAACAGCCGCAAGTGCTACGCTGCTGGCGACGGTCGCGCTACCGGCTGGTTATAACCAATATTCCCTTAATGCATATGCAAGTTATCTGATTGATTCCAAAGGCGAGCAGACGCCAGAGCAGATTAACCGTGAAACCCGCTGGCAGCGTAACGTCGCCGGTGATGTGCTGAATTTCGGTTTCACTGATGCGGTGGTCTGGGTGAAGCTTGATCTGGATATTCCTTCGGAAAAAACCGATGAATGGCATCTTGTCCTGCCTTATCCATTGCTGGAACAGGTGAACCTGTTTGTCGTTTCGAATGCCGATGGAACGTTGCAGGAACAGATTCCTGATAATGCGAAATTGCGATCCCACTATCTGCACTTCGCCCTGCCGCCGTCCAACGGTACGCCACTGCTGCTGTTGCTGAGGGTGCAATCCTTTACATCACTTCAGGTACCGCTCGAACTGTGGAGCCAGTCGGAACTGGTCAATCATCAGAGCACCGAAGCCACGATCTGGGGCGTGTACTTTGGCGTGCTGCTCGCGCTGCTTGCCTACAATGCGTTTCTGTTTCTGTCGATGCGCGATATTGCCTACTGCTGCTATGTGATGTACCTGTGCTCCATCGTGCTGCTGATGCTGTGCATATCGGGTATGGGTAGTTTGTACGTGTGGGAAGATCCACAGCGGGTGCGAGTGCTGTTGCCATTGTCGACCGGTATGACATCGCTGTGGGCGATTCTGTTTGCGCTGGCATTTCTGCGTACAACGGTTATTCATCCGCGGTTGAAGCTTGCATTGTGGATCTGTGCGGGGCTGTCGGCGCTGCTGATCCTGCAGTCCTTCGGCGGTTCGGGTAGTGGTGCGCTGATGTCGGGGCTGTTGTCCATCGTGGTGGTGGCAATTGTTATCGTGGCGGGCATCAATGCGCTGGCGTCCGGTGCCGTTATTGCCCGTTATTTCATTCTGGCCTGGGCTGCGTTTGCCATGGGTGCGATGGTGTACCTGCTGAATATTTTCAATCTGGTACCGGTATCCGGTTTCACTACTCACGCGATTCAAGTGGGCTCGGCGTTGGAAGCAATCCTGTTGTCGTTTGCGCTGGCGCACCGCATCAAGGAAGAGCGCCAATTGAAACTGTCGGCGCTGGAAGACAAGAACCGCGCGGAACAGCAGATGAAACAGGCGCAGTCGCTGGCGCTGGAGCAGGCGCTGCACGATGGGCTGACCCAGCGCCCGAACGACGCGCTGCTGTTGCAGCGGGTACAGGATCTGATCCGTCGCAGCGGGCAAATCGATGCGTTTGCCCTGATGCTGTTCTATTGCCCGCAGCTCAAGGAGATTTCATCATCGTTGGGGCGACGTCTGGCGGAAGAGGTTTTCTGTTCCATTGTAGAAGATACCAACCGGCTCATGGCGGGCGATCCGCAGAACATCCCCATTGAAACCTCGACGCAATCCTTTGTTGCCGTGACAGAATTTGGCTCCATGGTCGCGTTGTGCCGGCTGGATGCTGCAGCGGAATCGATTTATGCCTATGCGCAGCGTTACATGGCATTCTACGATCGCACCATTGACGTTGATGGTGTATTGCTGGATCTGGATGTGGTCTGCGGTGTGGCCTGTTATCCCAAGCAGAGTGATCGTGCGGATCTATTGTTGCAGCATGCGGCGGCGGCACGGGATTTTGGTTTGCGGATCTCGGAAAGTGTGACAATTTACAGTTCGGAAATCGAGGCGTTCGGGCGGCGGCGCCTGCTGCTGATTGGTGCCTTGACGCAAGCGATCCGGGATGGCGAGCTGGAACTTTATCTGCAGCCACAAGTACATTGCCAGTCCCTGCAGCTGGTAGGCGCTGAGGCGTTGCTGCGCTGGAACAGTCCGCGCCTGGGTGTGGTGTCGCCACAGGAATTTGTCGAGGTGGCAGAGCAGGCGGGGCTGATGGGCCTGCTGTCGCGCTATGTGATCGACAAGGCGTTCGGGTTGCTGGTGCGGTTCGCTGCGGAGCGTTGGTCGATCAGCCTCAGCATTAATCTTTCCATCCAGAACCTGGTCGATCCTGGCATGGTGTCATATGTTCAGCAGGCTGCTGCACAAGCCGGTATCAGTCTGCATGATGTGGTGTTTGAAGTGACGGAAACCTTTGTCACGGAAGACATGGATGTGGTGGTGGCGAATGTGCGTGAACTGGCGGCGACGGGTTGCAGCATCGCGCTGGATGACTATGGCACGGGTTACTCGTCGTTGGCATACCTGAGTCGCTTGCCGATCCATGAGCTGAAAATAGACCGCAGTTTTGTCGGCCAGATGAACCGCAATGAAAGTGATCTGCGAATTGTGGAAAACACCTTGAAACTGGCGCGAGCGTTGCAGATTGAAACCGTGGCAGAGGGGGTGGAAGACGCCACGACGCTCGACAGCATTACCCGGCTGGGGTGTGATCGGGTGCAGGGCTATCATATCGCCCGGCCCATGCCGTTCGACGCGTTTCGGGAATGGGTGTTGCGGCGCCGGATTCAGTTGCTGGAAAGTCCTTCTACCCATTGAATAAAATCCTGCGCCGGCAATGGTCGCGCGATGAAAAAGCCCTGCGCCTGATCGCACTGCAGATTGCCGAGTGCCTGCAGGGTAGCATCGTCTTCAACCCCTTCGGCGACCACGTTCAGCCCGAAGCTGTGTGCCAGCCCGATGGTCGAGCGTACGATCACGGCATCCGCTTCGTTGGTCAGCATGTCTTTTACGAAAGAACGATCGATTTTCAGCGTGCTGATCGGCAGGCGCTTAAGGTAACTCAGCGATGAATAACCGGTGCCAAAATCGTCGATCGCCAGTTTCAGCCCCAGCTGATGCAGGCTGTCGACGACGGCCAGTGCTCGCTGCGGATCGCTGATCAGCGCGCTTTCGGTGATTTCGATTTCCAGCAGGTGATGGGGGATGCCGAATTCCGCCAGCAGTGCATCAATGCGTTGGGCACATTGCAGATCCGTCAGATTGCGGGCGGACAGGTTGATGGCCACTGCCATTTCGATGCCGCGATCGAGCCATTGGCGAATGTGTTCAAGTGCATTGCGAACAACCCACAGGCTCAGCGGGTGAATGACGTCGCTCATTTCCGCAATTGGAATGAAATCGCCGGGCGGCACCATGCCATGACTGGGATGCTGCCAGCGTAACAGCGCCTCGCAACCGGTGCAGTGGCCGGATCTGACGTCGATGCGGGGCTGAAAATGCAGGCGCAGCTGATGCTCGCGGATGGCGGTGCCCAACTCGGCCATCATCATCAGGCGGCGGGGGCTATGGGAATCAAATTCCGGGCTGTACGTGACGATACCGGTGCCGTGGGTTTTGGCCTGATACATGGCCACATCGGCGCAGCGCAGCATGGCGTGGCTGTTATGGCCGTGGGCAGGAAACAGGGCAATGCCGATGCTCGCACCCAGTTCCAGGCTGATGCCTTCCACCACGACCGGCTGGCGCAGGCTGTCACTGATCAGGCGGGCCAGTTCGAGCGCCGCCTTTTCGTGCTGGATGATGCGCACCATCACCGCAAATTCGTCACCGCCGAGTCGGAACAGCTCCGCCTGCTGACGCTTCAGCACGTCGTACAGACGCGTACCGATCTGGATCAGCAGCTGGTCACCGATGGTATGGCCAAGGGTATCGTTGACATCCTTGAAACGGTTCAGGTCCAGTAACAGAAACGCCATTCCAAGATTGCGCTGTGATGCTTGCGCGATGGCGCCCAGCGCACGTTCATGCAGGCAATCACGGTTTGGCAGACCGGTCAGGGTGTCGTGGTAGGCGCGGTGCTCCAGCTGCTGGCGCGACACTTCCAGCGCCTGCTCGGCCTGTTTGCGATCACTGACATCCCGGACCGTGCCGATCACGCAGACGCTATCGTCCAGGGTGATGGCATTCAGGGTTACTTCGGCATCGAACGTCGTGCCATCGTAGCGGCGGTGGCGCCATTCGAAGAATTGCGGCCCGCTTTCGAGGGTTGCGCGAATCTTGCGTCTGGCCTTGCTGGTGGAATCGGTGCCATCGGCCTGCATGGGCGTGGAAAATTCATCGGGCGAATGGCCGATCAGCTGTTCCCGCGTGGCGCGAAACATTTTCATTGCCGTGGTGTTGCAGTCGATGAACAAACCATTGCGTACTACGAAGATGCCGTCCCCTGATCCGTCGAACAGCGCCCGGTAACGGGTTTCACTTTCGCGCAGGGTATTGAGCAGAATAAGTTGCGCCACCAGATCTGCAATCGATGCAACGAAGGATTGCTCTTCCTGGGTCCAGAGCCTTGCGCTGCCGACTTCTTCCAGACAAACGACACCCGAGGTCTTGCCCTTGCTGCGCAAGGTGGCGTCGAGCATGGACGAGATCCCCAGTGGTTTCAGATAGCTGTCGCTGAATTCGCGGGTGCGTGGGTCGGTTTGGGCATCGTTGGCGGCAATCACGCGGTTGTTGGCCAGCGCGGCGAAATAGCGCGGGTACTGATTGGCCTGCAACAGCATGCCCTGTTCGTGATGGTCGGTGTCCTCGCGGTACAGCGACAGGCAGGTCAGTTCGGTGAAGGCATCGTTGACGGACCAGACGCTGGCCCGCTGTACCCCCAAGGCGTTGACGCAGGCGCGGGTGATCAGGCGCAGACCATTGACCAGCGACCCCATCCAGATCGCTGGATCTTTCGACAAGGCAATGTAGGTATCCGCAAGTAGCGCGGATTGCTGCATTCGTGACTGGCGCGGGCTTCTGGGCATCCGTGTCTCGGCCGTTCTATTGGGGTTCAATTATCAGTATAGTAGATGCCCCCCTGATGTACAGTTATTGCCGTTTTTGGTGTTTTTGCATTAAAAACAGCAGGTTAAATCAAATCCGGAGTTGCATTTCCCGATGAGTGGCTTGCCCAGTACCAGCGATTATGCGCGCCTGTTCCTGCAGGATGTCCCGATGATGGATGTGCGGGCGCCGGTGGAATTTGCCGAGGGTGCCTTTCCGATGGCGGAAAATGTGCCACTGCTGGATGACCGTCAGCGGGAATTGATTGGTATCGAGTACAAGCAGGCGGGCCAGGATGCGGCCATTGCCCTGGGCAACAGGCTGGCCACCCCGGCGATCCGTGCCCAGCGCATCGCCGCGTGGCAGGACTTTGCCCGGCGCCATCCGGACGGTGTGCTGTACTGCTTTCGTGGCGGCCTGCGCTCCCGCACTACCCAGCAGTGGCTGCATGACAGCGGCGTGACCCTGCCGCTGGTGACCGGTGGCTACAAGGCCTTGCGGCGGTTTCTGCTCGATACGTTGGAGCAGCGTTGCGCGCTGCAGCCACTGATCCTGGTGTCCGGCCGTACCGGCACCGGCAAGACTGATCTGCTGCCACACCTGCCTCACACGGTGGATCTGGAAGGGCTGGCCCATCACCGCGGTTCCACCTTCGGTTATACCGTACTGCCGCAACCGGCCCAGATCGATTTCGAAAATGCCCTGGCCATCGCCCTGCTCAAGCATGCCCATTTCCACCCCGATCAGCCCCTGTTCATGGAAGACGAGAGCCGGCTGATCGGCCGTATTTCGTTGCCCCCGGTACTGCAGGCAGCGATGAAGGAAGCGCCGCTGATCGTGCTGGAGGCGGAAGTCGGCGAACGGGAAAATCGCGTGGTGCGGGATTACATTCAGCGTCAGCGGGCCGATTACGCGACGGCTTATGGTGACGGCGCCGCGCCGCGTTTTGCCGAGTTTGTGCTGCGTAATCTCGACCGCATCAAGTCCCGGCTGGGGGGTGAACGTCATCAGCAACTGCGTCAGGAATGGCAGGATGCGCTGGTCGATTTTGAACGCAGTGGCAGTGTGGAAGGCTTCCGTCCCGGCATCCGCCGCTTGCTGGTGGAATATTATGATCCCATGTACGATTACCAGCTGTCGCAGCGCACCGGACGTATCCTGTTGCGGGGCGACGCTGAATTCCTGCTGCAGCAATTGCAGCGTCATTCCCAACGTTAAACAATCCTCGAGGAGTTATCCCATGGTACTGGTTCGAAAACGGGTCACGGCCCTTGGCCGCCTGCTGTTGTCCCTCTGTTTGCTGTGTTCTGCTTCCCTTCTTCACGCCCAGACGTTTACCTTCACCGCCATTCCCGACCAGGATGAAACCCGCCTGACCGAACGCTTCGGTCGTGTTGCCACCTATCTGAGTGAGCAGTTGGGTACCGAGGTCCGCTATATTCCCGTGAAAAGTTATCCTGCTGCCGTGGCTGCATTTCGCAATAATCAGGTGCAGCTGGCGTGGTTCGGTGGCCTGACCGGCGTGCAGGCCCGCAATCTGGTGCCAGGCAGCGAAGCCATTGCCCAGGGCGCCGAAGATACGGCGTTCAAATCCTATGTCATTGCCCACACGTCGACCGGCCTGAAACCCGGTGATGCGTTCCCTGAGGGGATTGCCGGCAAGAGTTTTACCTTCGGTTCCAAAGGCTCCACCTCCGGGCGCCTGATGCCGGAATTCTTTATCCGCCAGCACTTCAACAAGGCGCCGGAAGCGATTTTCAGCCGGGTCGGATTTTCCGGCGATCATTCCCGCACCCTGGCGCTGGTGCAGTCCGGCGCCTATGAAATCGGTGTGCTGAATTACACCGTGTGGGAAGACGAGCTCAAGCAGGGGCGCGTCGATACCAGCAAGGTGCAGGTGATCTGGACCACGCCAAGTTATCCGGATTACCAGTGGAGCATTCGTGGTGATGTGGATGCCAGCTGGGGTGCCGGCTTCAAACAGAAAGTGCAGCGTGCATTGCTGGACATGAAGGCGCCGGAATTGCTGCAGGCGTTTCCACGTTCGGCGTTTGTACCCGCGCAGAACAGTGATTACGCACCGATCGAAGAAACCGCGGTGTCCCTCGGCATCATGGACGAGATCATGTAATGACAGCCACGGTGCTGTTCGATCTGCACCAGGCTGCGCTGGGTTATCAGGGGCGCACGGTATTGCGTGACCTGCAATTGCAGATCCGGCGTGGCGAACGGGTGGCGCTGCTGGGGCAGTCCGGCGCGGGCAAGACCACGCTGCTGCGCCAGTTGCGTACGCTCGCTCCGGATACCGTTGCCTGGTGTCCACAGAGCAGCGGCCTGGTGCCCATGCTGAGTGTGTTCCACAACATTTTCATGGGCCGGCTCGATCAGCATTCCCTGTTCTACAACCTGCTCAACCTGATCCGTCCGTTGCAAAAACCGCGGGAAGAAATTGCGGCGCTGGCCGCCGCGGTCGGCCTGCAACCCTTCCTGTTTACGTCGGTGGAAAAACTGTCGGGTGGCCAGCAGAGTCGCACGGCACTGGCACGGGCGCTGTATCAGCAGCGTCCGGTGTTCATCGGCGATGAACCGGTGTCTGCCGTGGATGAAGTGCAGGCGGATCAGTTGCTGCAGCAGGTGTGTGCGCAACATGAAACCGTGGTGCTGGCGCTGCACGATGTGGAACTGGCACTGCGCCATTGCACCCGCATCATTGGCTTGCGCAACGGCGTGATCGAACTGGATCAACCGGTGGCGGAGTGTTCTGCCACGGATTTGCGACGGCTGTATGGCGCTGACTGACACCTTGCCTCGCAACAGCTCTGCCACGGCGATGGTGCGTACCAGTCTGCTGTTCCTGCTGGCGGCGCTGCTGTGTCTGCCGTGGGCGGATCTGGCCGTGTCCACCCTGGACCCCTGGGGTGAGCTGGGGAGGCTGGGCTGGGGCCTGCTGACACCGTCGGCGCCGTCGTTCACAACCCTGCTGGAAGCGCTGGCGAATACGCTGGCGTTTGCACTGCAAGGTGTGGTGCTGGGGGCGATCGGCGGCTTCGTGCTGGCACTGTTTTACCGGCACACGGCGGTGCGCACCTTTGCGGCCTTTGTGCGGGCCATTCACGAATTGTTCTGGGCCTTGCTGTTCGTGCAGCTGGCCGGTCTGTCCCCGCTGGCGGGCGTGCTGGCCATCGCCATTCCCTACGCTGGTACCTTCGCCAAAATCTACGGCGAACTGTTTGAAGAAGTTGATCCGGCTGCTGCCGATGCATTGCCGCGTACAGCCGGCCGCCTGAGCCGCTTTTTTTACACGGTGTTGCCACCGGCCTGGCCCCACATGGTGACCTACACCCGTTATCGGCTGGAATGTGGCATCCGTTCTTCGGCCGTGCTGGGGTTCATCGGGCTGCCGACGGTGGGATTCCATCTGGAAACCGCGCTCAAGCAGGGACTCTACAGTGAAGCCGCCGCGCTGTTTTATGCGCTGGTGCTGGTGATCGTCACCCTGCATGGCTGGATGCGGCGACGGCTGCTGCCGCTGTATGTGATCGCGGCGCTGGTCTGGTTGCCGCCGGTGGCGCAGGTCAACTGGGCGCTGGTGTGGCAGTTTTTCAGTGTCGACATCGTACCGGCGCCATTGCGACAGGGCGCGGGTGCCGAGGCTTTGTGGCAATGGCTGCTGATCCTGGGCAGCAAGCAGATCATCCCCGGCCTGACCAATACGCTGGCGCTGGGATTGCTGGCGCTGATTGCCACCAGTGCGGTGACGCTACTGACCTTTCCGCTGATTTCGCGCCTGTTCGGCAATCTCGCTACGCGGGGCAGTGGCCACGTCTTTCTGGTATTGATGCGCTCGGCGCCGGAATATCTGCTGGCGTTTGTGGGCTTGCTGCTGTGGGGGCCCAGCATGCTGCCGGCGATCGTTGCACTGGGCCTGCATAATGGTGCGATCATCGCCCATCTGGTGGGGCATTACAGCAACGAACTGCAACTGCGCGAGGATGCGGTGCGCGGAGTGAACCGCTATTTCTTCGAGGTGTTGCCGCGCATTTTCCGCACCTTCATGGCATTTACCCTGTACCGTTTCGAAATCCTGCTGCGGGAAAGCGCGATTCTCGGCATCCTTGGGATTCCGACCCTGGGTTTCTTTATCGATTCCGCCTTCACCGAATTCCGCTTTGATCGTGCCGTGTTGTTGCTGCTGGTCACGGCGCTGCTCAATATGCTGGTGGATGCCATTGCACGGCATTTGCGCCGGCGGTTACAGTTGTCCACCCATCCCGAAGATCTGTAATCCATCATGCAAAAAAGCGACGCGCTGTTGAGCCATGATCTGCTGCTGTTAGGTGGTGGACACACCCATGCCCTGGTGCTGCTGCGCTGGGCCATGCAGCCGGTGCCCGGTGTGCGGCTGACCCTGGTGTCGGAAAACAGCGACAGTCCGTATTCCGGCATGCTGCCGGGGCTGGTGGCAGGCCATTACCAGCGTGATGATGTGCATATCGATTTGCGCCGGCTGTGCCGTCATGCCGGCGTGCGTTTCATTCATGCTCAGGTCGATAAAGTCGATCCGCACAACCGCCAGGTGCTGCTGAAAGATCGGCCGCCGCTCAGTTATGACACCCTGTCGATCAACGTGGGTGCCACGCCGGATCTGTCGGTGCCCGGTGCGGCGCAGTTCAGCATTCCGGTGAAGCCCATCAGCGGATTCTGGCCCGCCTGGCAACAGCAGCGGGATCAATTGCTGCAGGCACAGGAACCTGCCGATATTGCGGTGGTGGGTGGCGGGGCCGGCAGTGTGGAGCTGGTGTTGGCCATGGCCTATGCGCTGCGCAAAGCGCCTGTGCGGCATCGCCTGCATCTGGTGACGCGGGGCGAGCGGTTGCTGCCGGGTTATCCGGCGCTGATGCTGCGCTGGCTGTTGCGCCGCCTGCATGATGCGGGGATTACGCTGCATCTGCAGGCGGATATTACCCGGGTCGATGCGCATCAGCTGTCTACTGCTGATGGGCGCAGTATTCCCGCCCACACCGTATTCTGGTGTACCCAGGCCCGTGCCGCCGGCTGGTTGGCCGACAGCGGTTTTGACGTGACCACAGCGGGATTTGTGCGGGTCCAGCCGACGTTGCAGACCCTGCGCTGGCCGAACATTTTTGCCGCCGGTGATTGCGCCTGGATCGATGCCACACCCACCGCCCGTGCCGGTGTTTATGCGGTGCGGCAGGCGCCGGTACTCGACGCCAATCTGCGGCGCCATCTGCAGCAGCAACCGCTGGAATCCTATCGCCCGCAACGGCATTTTCTCAGTCTGCTGGCCACCGGCGATCGGGACGCGGTAGGTGCCCGGGGTATCTGGCCGCTGGCGGGGCGCTGGGTGTGGCGCTGGAAAGACCGCATTGATCGCCGCTTCATGGCGATGTTGCAGCAATTGCCGGTACTGCCGCCGCCGCAACAGAGCGAAGCCATATCACTGGAACCGCCGTCCATGCGCTGTGGCGGTTGCGGCGGCAAAGTCGGCGCCGATGTGTTGCAGCAGGCGCTGGCTGGACTGAACGGCGAAGAGGGCGCCTGCGCCTTGCCGGAACCGGACGACGCCGCGGTGATTGCGTTGAGCGACGACCCCGCCGCTGATGTGCTGGTGCAGAGTGTGGATGTGCTCAAGCCGTTGCTGGACGATCCCTGGCTCACCGGCCGTATCACCACCCTGCATGCCCTGTCGGATCTGTACGCCATGCACGCGCGCCCCCACAGCGTGCAGGTGCAGGTACAGGTGCCGGTGATGGCGGAAGCGCTGCAGGTGCGCGATCTGCAGCAGTTGTTGCAGGGCGTGCAACGGGAAGTGGAGCGTGCCGGTGCCCGGTTGCTGGGTGGCCATACGCTGGAAGCAGATACCCTGCAACTGGGGCTGACAGTGAACGGCCTGGCCCAACCCGGCCAGCTGTTGCGCAAGCGCGGTGTGCAGGTGGGTGATGCCCTGATCCTGACCAAACCCATCGGCAGCGGCGCCCTGTTTGCGGCGGCCATGCGCGGAGCCGCACACACTGCCTGGATCGATCAGGCCATACCCTTGCTGCTGCAAAGCAATCAGGCGGCGGCCGACATCCTGTTCCAGCATGCTGCCCATGCCCTTACCGATATCACGGGATTTGGCTTGGTCGGTCACCTGCTGGAAATGCTGCGCCCCGATGGGCTGGGCGCGCAGCTGACGCTGGAGCGTATTCCATTGCTGACTGGGGCGGAGGACTGTGCCGTGGCCGGCTACCATAGCACCCTGGCGCCCGCCAACCGCCGCGCCCGGCATCAGGTGACGCTGGTGGATGTGGCGGCCGATGATCCCCGCTACACGCTGCTGTTCGATCCCCAGACCCAGGGTGGCCTGCTGGGTGCCATTCCATCGGCCCAGGCTCAATCCTGTATTCAGGCGCTGACCGCGGCCGGTTATCAGGCCGCCATTATCGGTGAGTGTACGGCCTCGCCCGGCGTGCAGATCGTGACTGGCCAGTGACGTCTGCGGAGTTGCCCTGACTGCCGACTTCGCCTAATGTGGCGCTCATTCTACATCTGACATCGTTTACCCAGAGTCCGAAGGGAAATCCACCATGGATCAGATCATCGACAAAACCAAACCGGTGATGGTTACCGGCGCGTCCGGTTACATCGCGAACTGGATCGTGAAATTGCTGCTGGATGCCGGTTGCACCGTGCACGCCACTGTGCGCAATCCCGACAGCGAAAAGAGCGTCGGCCCGCTGAAAAAAATCGCCGCCGCCGCACCCCAGGGCGCGCTCAAACTGTTCAAGGCCGATCTGCTGGATCAGGGCAGTTTCGATGCGCCGATGGCAGGTTGCGAAGTGGTGATTCATACCGCATCACCGTTCGTAGTGCGCGGTTTCAAAAGTGCGCAGGAAGCCCTGATCCGCCCGGCAGTGGAAGGCACTCGCAACGTACTGGAAGCGTGTAACCGCACCGACAGCGTCAAGCGTGTGGTGCTCACCAGCAGCGTTGCCGCCATTTATGGTGACTGCGCCGACATGCAGAAAATTCCCCGTGGCTATTTCACCGAAGACGACTGGAATTTCTCCAGCAGTGAGAACCATCAACCGTATTCCTACTCGAAATTCCTGGCCGAAAAAGAAGCCTGGAAGATCCACGATGCCCAGCAGCGCTGGCGTCTGGTAGTCATCAACCCTGGCATGGTCGGTGGCCCGGCCCTGACTCAGGCGAGTGCCTCCACCAGCATCGACACCATGGTGGCCATGGGTACCGGTCGCCTGTGGCCGGCGGTGCCCAGCATGCGGCTGGCGTGGGTCGACGTGCGCGATGTGGCCCAGGCCCATGTGGAAGCAGCGTTCCGCCCGGATGCAGAAGGCCGTCACATCATCACCAACGGTGAACCGACGATGCTCGAGATTGCGAAAATCCTGCGCAAGCATTTTGGCAACGGCTACCGCTTTCCGCGTTTTGAATTGCCCAAACTGATGATCAAGTATGTCGCCTGGATCATCGATGCCAGCGCCAAGCCGAAATTCATCGAACAGAACGCCAATTATCCGCTGAAATTCGACAACAGCCGCAGCAAGCAGCGGCTGGGCATCCAGTATCATTCGCTGGAACAGATGTATGTGGATCACTTCAACCAGCTGCTGGATGACGGTGTGATCCGGCGCAAGTGATGTGCAGAAGACAGAAGATGAAATGAAAAAGGCCCGCGAAGGGCCTTTTTTGTTTTCGGCGAGCGCGATGTTTATGCCGTGACGGGGGCGGTGTCAGCCGATGTCGGCTGCGCCACTGGCTTGCGCGCCCGGTTGAACAGCAGATAAATTGCCGGCACCACAAACAGCGTGAACAGCGTGCCGATGCCCATGCCGCCCACCAGTACCAGGCCGATGGAATTACGCGCTGCCGCGCCGGCACCGCTGACCAGTACCAGTGGAAAATGTCCCGCCATGGTGGCGACGGTGGTCATCAGGATGGGGCGCAGACGGGTCACTGCGGCTTCGATCACGGCGTCTTTCTGCGAGCGTCCCTGTTCCTGCAGATGATTGGCGAATTCCACGATCAGAATGCCGTTCTTCGCCACCAGTCCCACCAGGGTGACCAGTCCCACCTGCGAATAGATATTCAGCGTGGTGGTCCAGCCGTTGGTCCAGAACGGTACATCCGGCGCAGGCATTTTCAGGAAGGTGAACACCAGCGCGCCGAACATGGCGAGGGGCACCGAGCCCGCCAGAATGATGAACGGATCGCGGAAGCTGTTGAACTGCGCCGCCAGCACCAGAAAAATCAGCGCCAGTGCGAGGGCAAACGCCGGCAGGAATTTGTTGCCTTCCACCCGCAGCTGACGGGATTCACCGGTGTAATCGATCGTGTAACCCTGCGGCAGAATCTTGCGCGCTTCGGTTTCCAGAAAATCCAGCACTTCTTCCAGCGGACGAATCGCCACGCCGCTGAGTTTCACCGCGTTCATCTGTTGCATGCGATTGAGGGAGCGCGGCACCACGCTTTCCGTGATGGTGGCGATGGTGCTCAGTGGTACCAGTTCCCCTTGGGGGCCGGTGATGTAGATATTCTGCAACTGCTCAGGCGTCAGCCGCTCCATGCGCTCGATCTGCGGAATCACCTTGTAGCTGCGGCCCGCCAGATCAAACCGGTTGACGTAGTTGCCGCCCAGCATGGCGCCAAGGTCGTTGCTGACCTGTGCCATGGTCAGGCCCAGATCCGCGACTTTCTCACGATCGATATGCAGTTTGGCCTGGGGCTGGTCGTACTTCATGTCCAGCGGTGGCGGAAAGGCAAACATGCCGCTCTGGGTGGCGGTGGTCTGCAGTTGCTGGGCGAAGGTGAGAATCTCGCTGGTTTCCGCGGTGGAGGCGATGATGAATTCCACCGGGAACTCGCCACCTCCGGGCAGCGACGGCGGTGCCAGCGGGAACATCTGGATGCCGGGAATGGCTCCCAGCTGGGCGGTCAGTTCCGGCAGCATGTCAAACACGGTGCGATCGCGCTGATCCCAGGGCAGCGCTGCCATGGCCGCAAAGCCGCCGGCAGCCTGGGTAATCTGGAAGGTGAAATCCCGCTCCGGCACGTCCATGAAAATCTGGTTAGCCTGCTGGGCGAAGAATGCGCTCTGTTCCATGGTGGCATTGGACGGCGTTTCCAGAATGCCGAAGATAATGCTCTGGTCTTCCATCGGTGCCAGTTCTTTCGACGACAGGATGAACATGGGCACGGTGAGAAAACTGAATACGATCCAGATCACATAGATCGGCTTGCGATTGTCCAGGGCACCATTCAGTGCAGAACGGTAGCGCGCCTTGAGTGATTCGAAACGTTCGTGGACCCAGTGAGTGAAACCCTGTTTGTCCATGCCCTGCCGTAGCAGTTGGGCCGACATCATCGGCGACAGCGTCAGCGCAACGATGCCGGAAATCACCACGGCACCAGCGAGGGTGAGGGCAAATTCCCGAAACAGCGAACCGGTCAGGCCACCCTGCAACGCAATCGGCATGTACACCGCAGCCAGCGTCACCGTCATGGAAATGATCGGGCCGATCAGTTCCCGCGCGCCCAGCAGTGCCGCTTCCACCGGCGTCTTGCCTTCGCTCAGATGGCGCTCCACGTTTTCCACCACCACAATGGCGTCATCCACCACCAGCCCCACCGACAACACAATGGCCAGCAATGTGAGCAGGTTGACGGTAAAACCGAATACCTGAATCAGGAAGATCGCGCCGATCAGCGACACGGGAATCGCCACCACCGGAATCAGCGCTGAGCGCAGCGAACCGAGGAACAGGAAAATCACCAGAATCACGATCAGCAGGGTTTCACTCAGGGTGATGACGACTTCGTGAATGGCGCTGTTGATGTATTCGGTGGCGTCGTAATTCAGATCACCGTTGAGGCCGGTGGGCAGACCTTTCTTGATCTCCACCATTTCCTGTCTTACGCGTTCGATCACGTCGATGGAGTTGGCATTCGGCAGCGGAAAGATCGCCATGAACACGGCCTTTTTGCCATCGAAGCGGGTGTCGACATCGTAATTTTCCGCGCCCAGTTCCACCTCGGCGATATCCTGCAGGCGAACCGTTGCTCCGTTCTGCTCCCGCACCACCAGGCGTTTGAAATCATCGACGGACTGCAGATTGGTATCGGTGGTCAGATTAACCTGCACCAGCGAGCCCTTGGTCTGGCCTACGGCGCTTTGCACGTTGTTGCTGGCCAGCGCCTGGCGCACATCCGCTGGCGTCACATTGAGCGCGGCCATTCGCTGTGGTTGCAGCCAGATGCGCATGGCAAAGGTGCGCTCACCGAAAATTTCCGCCCGCTGCACACCGGGCAGCGCGGCCAGCCGAGGTTGCACCACGCGGATCAGGT
The DNA here is from genome assembly GCA_041395845.1 of Gammaproteobacteria bacterium. Classification (GTDB taxonomy): domain Bacteria; phylum Pseudomonadota; class Gammaproteobacteria; order Pseudomonadales; family Ketobacteraceae; genus Ch67. Next base: position 115,547 of record JAWKZS010000001.1, on the reverse strand, counting down.
AGTCGGTGATCTGGTTCTGCTGCAGCACGTCGGAGGTGAAACTCATGTACGCCGAGGCGAACTGGCTGTCGGCGGATTCCACATTGATGATGGGCACTTCCGCTTCCGGTGGCAGATCGCCCCGCACCTGATCCACCTTGGAGCTGATTTCCGCCAGCGCTTTCACCGGATCGACGTTGAGCTGCAGGCGTGCCTTGATCACCGACACGCCCAGCGAACTTTGTGAGGTGATGTAGTCGATGCCGTCGGCGGCAGAAATGGCCCGCTCCAGCGGCGTGGTGATAAAGCCGCGCACCAGTTCGGCATCGGCGCCGATGTAGGCGGTCGTGATGGTGACCGCCGAGTTGTCGCTGCGGGGAAACTGGCGCACATTCAGCGAACCAATGGCCTGCAAACCTGCGATGATGATGATCAGATTGATGACGATCGCCAGTACCGGGCGATGGACGAAGATGTCGGTGAACTTCATGCGTTGTCCGGCGTCGGTTGCAGTTCAAAGGTGGGCGTCAGGCTGTTGTCCGGTTCCACCGTCTGGCCGTTGAACAGCTTGAACGCGCCGGTGGTCACAATCGTTTCATCGCCTTTCAGGCCGCTGGTGATTTCAACAAAGTCGCCGCGGGTGATGCCGGTCTGCACGATCTGCTGACGCACGGTCTTGCCACCGTTTTCACCCTCTTCAATCACGAAGACGGAATTGCCGAACGGTGCGTAGAGCAGTGCGGTAGACGGTACCGCAATCACCGCCTGCTGTTGCGGCAGAATCACATCCACACTGACAAACATGCCCGGCAGCAGTTTTTCATCGACGTTGTCGAGCCGTGCCTGCACCTGCACGTTACGGGTGGCCGGATCGATCAGCGGATTGATGGCGGTGATGACACCTTCGGCCTGGAGGCCGCCCAAATCTTCCACCGTGATGCGTACCTGCTGACCTTCGGCGACCTGATTCAGCTGACGCTGGGGAACGAAAAAATTCACCAGGATCGGATCGAGTTTCTGCAGCAGCACCACCGCATTGCCGGCCTGCAGATCCTGCCCCAGACTCACCTGGCGGACGCCGAGGCGACCGGCAAAGGGTGCGCGCAGGGATTTCTTCGCGATCTGGGCCTTCACCTGCTCTACCTGGGCAGCGGCCTGGCGCGCCTGGGCCTGGGCGGTATCCAGATCGGAAATGGAAACCCCGTTCTGCTTGATCATGCGCTGGGCCCGGGCCAGGTTGCTGTTGGCCAGTTCCGCAGCGGCGTCGGCAGCGCGCAACTGGGCGGCCTCGATGCTGGTGTCCTGCTGCAGCAGCAGATCACCGGCGTCCACATGGGCGCCCGGGGTAAACGCAATCCGTTCGATCTTGCCCTGCATTTCGGCCGTCAGCATGATGCCGTCGACGGCTTCCAGGGAGCCGACAGCCTGCAGCCGGTTCTCCCACTGCTGCGGGCTGACAGTGGCATAGGTCACCTTGACCGGTGGGGGCTGGTACTGCTCCCCCATTTCCATCAGAAAGCTGAACTGCATGGCCTTGATGCCTGCCAGCACTGCGATTACCGCAGGGATGCCAAACACCGCCAGTTTGGTTGTCGTTTTCATGGAAAACCTTTTAAATCCAAGGGTTAAGGCGCGCAGACGGGGTCTGTCGGGCGGTGTCATTGTAGTTGGAATCATTCGCAAAAAGCGAATTACGTGTCCCATTGTCGACATTTGTCGTGCAGATGGGCGAATTCTTGATAATCGCCCGGCTTGTGCAATTGTTGCGAAATAAGCGTGGACCTTGTCCGATAAATGGCCGTGTGCCTTCCAACGCCTCAACACCATGACGCGCCAGTTTGGTATCTGAACCGCCACTACTCCTTTCAGACCATTTCCCCATCGGATGATCATGCTATTCCTGTCGCAAATGACATGACTAATTGCAAACAACAGGACTATCCGACGGGGAAATCGACATGAGCAATCTGGCAGGCAAGGTGGCACTGGTAACCGGTGCCGGACAGGGCGTGGGACAGGGTATTGCGCTGGCATTGGCAGCAGCGGGGGCGAAAGTGGCGGTCACCGGCCGCACCCTGGCCAAGCTGGAACAGACCTGCACGCTGATCGCCGACCGTGGTGGTGAAGCGCTGCCGGTGCAATGCAATGTGAAAGACCCGGGATCACTGGCAGCCTGCGTGGAAACCGTGGTGGGGCATTTCGGTGGCCTGCAGATTCTGGTGAACAACGCGCAGGAAGTGCCGCTGGGCAGCCTGCATCAGGTCACTGACGATGCCTTCACTGCCGGCTGGGAATCCGGCCCGCTGGCCACCTTCCGCATGATGAAACTCTGCTATCCCCATCTCAAAGGCGATGGCTGCATCATCAATCTGGGCAGTTCCGCTGCCAAACGCTGGGACGCCAGCTACTACGGCGCCTATTCCGCCGTGAAAGAAGCCATCCGTGCCCTGACCCGGGCGGCCGCCTGCGAATGGGGCCGCGACAATATCCGCTGCAATGCCATCCTGCCCCTGGCACTGTCCCCGGGCCTGAAAGGCTGGATGGAAGAAAATGCTGCCGAAGGTGCCCAGTTCAGCGCCAGCGTGCCGATGAAACGGGTGGGCGACTGTGAGCAGGATATCGGCCGCTTCGTTGCCCTGCTGTGCAGCGATGGTGCCACGTACGTGAACGGCCAGAGTATCGGCCTTGACGGCGGGCAGGCGTTGCTGGGGTAGACGTGTCGAATTTTCTGACAGTCCCACTTCGGTTCGCAGGCTTATAGAAATGTGAGCTGTGTCGCAGCTTGTGACCATCCGGGCGGGTCTGGTCAGGATTTTTTCATATTGGTACTTTGGTGCAGTGTCGGCAGTTTTTACATGTTGACGCGGTCGGCGTTTAAAAAAGTTAAAAAATACAAATAGTTATAAATGGGTATGAAAGCTGCATAGGTAAGCGCCGTTTGTGTGCGCCTGGGGTTTGCTCCATTGATGGTTGTTGGGGGGCTCGGCAGATTCCGGGATGATGATTTCTTATGGCAGGATTTTCCTGCTGACCAATATTCAGGAGTGAATGATGTTGAAGCGGGTATTACCAGCGCTGCTGGCAGTGGGGATGACGAATTCGGCGATGGCGCTGGAAGTGTTGAATGGCGATTTTGAAGCCGGTCTGACCAGCTGGGATGTGGTTGCAGCCGGTGCCGGCTCTGCAGCTGCTGTTGATGGCGCAGCCGTACTGACCGCGAACGCGTCTTTGAACCAGGCCCAGACATGGGCGGTGGGTGATCGGTTGTCTTTTGATTGGCGGTTCGTGTCGGGTGAAGGTGACTTGCCCGCATCGGACGTTAGCGTTTACAACGATTACAGTGTTTTTCGTTTGCTTGATGCCAGCATGAATGAGCTCTTGTCCTTCACGTTGGCGGATGTGCAGGACATGCTGCTGCCAGAGCCGGGCACTCCAGCCTATGACGGCCAGTGGAGCACCTTCGATTACACCTTCGACTTCGCAGGTGAAGGCTTCATCAGCTTCGGTGTTTTCAATATGCCGGAAGGTGATTTTGAATTCTCCTCCCAACTGTTCGTCGACAATGTGGTGGGTATCGAAGCCGGCCCCGTCACCCCGCCCACCACTGTCCCTGAGCCGGGCACCCTGGCACTGCTGGGTCTGGGTCTAGCCGGTCTGGGTTTGAGCCGCCGTCGCGCTGCTCGCTGATTCAGTAGCCACATGTCACAACGCCGACGCCCCGCAAAGCGGGGCGTTTGCATTTCTGGGATCAGCCCTGGTTTGCCGCTATCATTTCCGCAGTGCAGACATGCGGGGGAGTAGTGATGCAGCAGCGGATTCAGGTATGGGACTGGCCGGTACGGGTATTTCACTGGTCGATGGTGCTGGTGGTGGCCGGCGCGATTGCCACGGGACTGATCGGTGGCAATGCCATGGAATATCACGGCCAGCTGGGCGTGGCGCTGAGCGGCTTGCTGGGTTTCCGGCTGGCGTGGGGCGTTGTCGGCACCCGCACGGCGCGTTTCATATCTTTCGTGCGCGGGCCGCAGGCCATTCTGCAGAGTCTGCGCGGGCAGTGGCGCGGCATCGGCCATAACCCGCTGGGCGCATTGTCGGTGCTGGCGCTACTGGGGGTGTTCGGCTTCCAGGCGGTGAGCGGCCTGTTTACCAATGACGATATCGCCTTCAATGGTCCGCTACGGAAACTGGTGAGCAAGGAATTCAGCGACATTATCACCGGTATTCACCACAGCATGCTCCCCTTTCTGATCGCCTTGATCGTACTGCATGTGGGTGCGATCATGTTTTACCGCGTGGTAAAAAAAGAGGATCTGGTGCGTCCGATGCTGCGGGGCTGGAAACCGGCTGATGCCGATGCTGCACGGCAGCAGAATTCGCCGCTGAACTGGCTGGCACTGATCATTGCGATGGCGGTGGGAATTGGCTGTGCCGTGCTGGCCAGTGGTATCTGGATGCCGGCCCCGGCACCTGTGCCCGTATCGACACCAGCCTGGTAAACAATGGCGTAGCGATTGAAGTGTCTCAAACGAAAACGGCCACTGCGTAGTGGCCGTTTTTGCATTCACACGTCGAGTATTATTTCGCGCGGAATTTGTCGTGGCAGGCCTTGCAGGTTTGACCGGTTTCGCCAAAGGCTTTGGCGATGGCGGCGACATCACCCGTGGCCGCGACGGTTGCCAGATTGTTGGCAGCGGCGTTGAACTCTTTGGCGATCTTGCCCACTTCTTCCATGTTCTGGAAAAATTCCGGCTTCAGTTTGGTTTCATGAAAACCTGCACCTTTGTCGCTACCGGCAGGATACAGTGCACCCATGCCGGAATTGGCGATGGCTGCAATCACGTTGGCTGCCGCGACGACCTGATCCTTGTTGTAGGTAGACGGCTCATCGATGGTCTGGGCCTTGATCTTGCCCATGTTCCAGCTCATGAAGGAGTAGCCGGCCTGGCGGTAGGTGATGGCGTCTTCGATATCCAGCTGGGCAACGGTCAGGCTGGTTCCGGTCAGGGTGGCGATACTCAGTGCGGCGCAAGCAATCAGTTTTTTCATGGTGAGCCTCTGCTACAGAATAGAAGTGTGGAGCGAGCCTAGCAGATTCTGCTGGTGGGCTGAAGTCCCCGGGTTTTCAGATAGCTGCGCCCTGCATGCAGCGCGATAGAACGCAGCTGGCAGGTCAGAGTGCATCGAGATCCTGCAGCAACTGTTCGCCACGCCGCAGAATTTGCTCGCGCTTGCCGGGATTCATGCGATCGAAACTGCGATAGGTCATCGTCATGCGCGGATTGCTGGCAAAGCGCTCCCGGTGGCGTGCCATGAAATGCCAGTACAGACTGTTGAACGGACAGCTGTCGGACTCGGTGGCGGTTTTGACGTTGTAATGACAGTGGCCACAATAGTCGGACATCTTGTGGATGTAGTTGCCCGACGCCGCGTAGGGTTTGCTGCCAAGCACGCCGCCATCGGCGTGCATCACCATGCCCAGAGTGTTGGGCAATTCCACCCAGTCATAGGCATCTGCGTACACGGCAAGATACCATTCGCAGATGACTTCGGGGGTGATCCCGGCGAGCAATGCAAAATTGCCGGTCACCATCAGGCGCTGGATGTGGTGCGCGTAGGCGTTGTCGAACGTGGTGCGGAAACATTCCGCCATGCAGTGCATGCGGGTGTCGCCGTCCCAGTAGAAGCGTGGCAGCGGACGGGTGTTGCCCAGCGCGTTTTCCTGGGCGTAGCCGGGCATTTTCAGCCAGTAAATCCCACGCACATATTCGCGCCAGCCGATGATCTGGCGAATGAAACCTTCCACCCCGTTGAGCGGGGCGCGGCCATCGCGCCAGGCCTGTTCCGCAGCGCGACACACTTCCAGCGGCGACAGTAATCCGCAATTCAGGTAAGGCGCCAGCAGACTGTGGAACAGCGTGTCTTCGCCGTTGACCATGGCATCCTGGTAGGTGCCGAACCAGGGCAGTCGGTACTCGATGAAGTGGGACAGGGCCGACAGCGCCTGCTCGCGGGTGGTGCCCCAGCGGAATTGGGCGAGTGATCCGGGATGATGAGCGAAGTGGCGCTGCACCAACGCAACGACGGTACGATCGATGTCGTCGCGCACGAAGGTCAGTTGTGGCGGTAAGGCGGGTTCGCCGCGCCAGGACTGTCGATTGTCGCTGTCGAAATTCCACTGGCCGCCCACTGGCTGGCCCTTGTCAATCAGCAGCCCGGTCTTGCGCCGCATGTCGCGGTAGAAATACTCCATGCGCAGCTGCTGGCGTCCGCTGGCCCACTGGCGGAATTCCGGAATCGAACAGACAAAGCGGTCATCGGCATAGATGCGTACCGGAATACCCAGGCGCGTTGGCCAGGTACGCAATTCGGTCATCAGCCGGTACTCGCCACACTCCGTCAGATGCAGTTCGCTGAAATGCCGCTGATCGCAGAGCTGGCGCACCACGTCGAACAGGGTTTGCTGGGGAGCGTCGGGGTCATAGGCATGGTAAATCACCTGCCAGCCTTGCTGGCGCAAGTCCTCGGCAAAATGCCGCATGGCGCTGAACAGCAGGGCGATTTTCTGGGGATGATGGGGCACATAGCTGGCTTCGGTGCCCACTTCTGCCAGGATCAGGCAGTCGTGGCGGCGATCCAGTGCGCGCAGGGTGGGCAGGGTGGCGCTGAGCTGGTCGCCAAGAATCAGTCCGAGTTTCATGCGATGATCTGCGTAATGATGCGTCAGGGAATGGTAGCGAAGCGGAGCAGGGGTGGGGCGGCTGTCGAGCTTTTGCCGAGCCAGCGGCCGCGCTGACCGGGTTCAATTGACCGGTAGTCCGATTGGGTGATGCTGTCAGGGCAGCCCCGTGCTGCAATGGGAAGAAAGTGGGGGAGGGCAAGATCATGAGACGTCTTATCGCGGGGATACTGACCCTGCTGCTTGCCGGTTGTGGTCAGCCGCTGGAACAGGTGGATCTGCCGGCGCCGATCTTTGATGCCGCCACGGCAGAACGCTTGGCGACAACCACGGTGACCAATATGGATGCCGTGCTGGCCCGCAGCGCTTGCTGGCGGCGCCGGGCAGTTCGGAATGGCTTACCGTTGACCCGTACCGGCCGGCCCTGGGCATGGGCTGGTCGGCCTGCAGTGCCGACACCAACTGCCGCTACAACCTGCTGGCTACCGGCTTGCCGCGGCGGGAATTTCCGGCCAGCAGCCCGGTGTATGACTGGTGGCAGTCGCGCCAGCTGGCGGTGGACAGTGCCGAGGTCTGCGGCGTCCAGTTTGCAGATGATGCCCGCACCACCTATGCCCTGCAGACCTTTGATGACCTGGCCAGCCTGCAGGCGACACCAGGTGCCATCCTGACCCACTACCAGGCCTGTGGTGCCTGTTCCACCCTGCAGGATCTGGCGATCTACGGCACCCGCGACCTCACTGTGATGGCGAAGACCTGCAGCAAGCGCTTCGGTCTGGCCGATAAAAAAGCCTGCATGCTGGAGATTGGCTTCAGTGAACCCTGTGCCGAGGCCTGGGCCTACAACGCCCAGCAGACGGCGGCCCGCTGTGCGCTGGTCTGTGTGAATACCTATGGGCTGGAGGCGCTGCTGGAAGGACGGGAGGATGTTCCCCCGGTGGATGCCGATGGCAATCTGAATCCCTGTCTGCTGTGCGATGAAATGCTGTCGGGGCCGGGGTTCCAGTACAGCGCCGGCCGGATCCGGCGCAACTCAGGCATCCTGTCGGAAATCGAGCGGCCCGACGAACAGGTGTATCCGGTCAATCACGACTATTTCTGAGCGTCACAGATGGGCGGGATGGCTGGCGCCGGGCTGGATGATGTCCGGAGCCGCATTGCCAAAATAGGTTTTCAGCAGATCCAGCTGCTGTTGGCGAGCCTTCTGCCGGTAACGCTCCTGCACGTCGCCACCGCGTAGTTGCAGCCAGCCCAGTTTCACAAAGCGTAGCGGCGCACTGACCGCTGGATACCAGGGTAGAATCCACAGCGGCAGACCCAGCTGACGACGTTGGCGGGGCAGCAGGATGAGGCTGGAGTTGCTCAGGTGCTGCTGGTAGGTGAACCAGCGTCGCCATTTCGCCTTGAGTGAGCCTTCTTCCAGATCCGGCAGCGGGCGCTCCAGCGGTTCATCCCGCAGCGCCGATCCCATCAGCCCTACCTTTTCGTCGGGCAGGCGGTGGGTCAGAAAGGTGTGGTACAGCTTGCGCAGGCCGTCCCGTTCGGTGATCGCCAGCCGCGATTCATCGACCCCCATCAGCCAGCCCACGTAGCGCCACAGGTGCATGAAGGCCGCCGACTGCGACGGCAGCACCGGCACGCCGAACAGCCGCGCCCCCAGCAGACTGACCGGGCCGAACGCCAGGTAGGTGGCCTGCATGTCGATCTGGTTGATGGGGACGCCCCAGCGCTGCAGATTCCAGTCCGGCTTGCGCTGCAGGTTGCGTCGTACCAGTGCGTGCACCAGCCGCACCTGCACCGTCGTCGTGAAACCGGGGCCGAAGCGGGACATGCCCCCCGGCTCGGTCACGTCGTTGAGCCACTTGCCGGTTTCCCCCAGCCGCTGCGAGGTCTGCTTGCCCAAGGCACCGGAGGCCGCCAGGGTCTGGTTCATGCTGTTGAAATACACATAGCCGCCCATCAGCGCCATGTCCCGCAACACGAAGAAGCCCACGTTGCCGCCCAGATGGCTGACGAGCGCGCCCTTGTCCAGCAGCTCCGGCTGCAACCAGGCAGGGGGATGCTCAATGTGATCGAAGAACGCCTTCAATGGCGCTGGCGGGTTGTCGATGCTGGCGATGCCCTGCTGCAGCGCCTGATCGAACAGGGGCTTGGCCTGGCGGGGGCCAGTCTCGAACATCCAGTCCACCACCGCGTCCATCAGCGGATCGCCCTGTTGTACGCCGTCACTCACGGCCTGCCATTCGGCTGGCGTCGGGGCCAGCGGCGCAGTGAATACCAGCCGGCTGAGCCAGTCGGGCAGGTATTTGCGCCTGGCGGTGCGCCAGGGCATCAGCCGCTCGGGGGTGAATGCTGCAGGGGTGGAAACCGGGGTTACTGCTGCCGTCATGGGATTCCCGCTTGGAAGTGGTGGTATTGTGGCTTACTCTATTACGAGTAATTGCTCGCCTTCAACTCGCATTCTGGAAGAAGCCATGCGCAAGATCCCCCGCCAGAAACGTTCCCGCGAAATGGTGGCCCGGCTGCTGGACGCCACAGCAGAGACTCTGGCTGTGCGCGGACTCGATCAGACCACGACCAACCACATCGCCGAGGCGGCGGGCGTCAGCATCGGTTCGCTGTACCAGTACTTTCCCGACAAGGATGCCCTGATCGAAGCGCTGCTGGAACGTATGGCGGAACAGGTGATGGAGCTGTTCCGGCAGCGCGCCCTGCAGATCGACGTGAGCCGGTTCGAATTGCGCGATGTTGCGAAGGTGGCCATCAGTTACGGCTACGCCCACATGAAGGCCGATCCGGTGTTGCGGGAACTGGTGCAGCACTGGCACCGGGTGCCGATCCGCCAGTTGCTGGAACCGCTGGCGCAGTTTTTCCTGATGATGGCGCAGCCGTATTTTCTGCAGCGCTACCGGGATTATCCGGTGCAGGATCTGGCGCCCAAACTGTACGTGCTGATCCAGTCCACGCTCTTCACCACGCTGCATTACCTGGTGCAGCCCAATCCGGCGGTGAGCGAAAGCCAGCTTATCGATACCCTCACCGACATGATCGTGGCGCTGCTGGAACGCTGAGCCGGCAATTCCGCTATGATGGCGCTCTGTCTGTTTTCGATTTTTATTGCGGAGTGCCAGAGACATGAACGATCAAACCCAGCGCCTGATTGCAGACTACTACGCAGCGTTCAATGCCGGTGACATGGATGCATTTCTTGCGTTGCTCACCGATGACGTGATTCACGATATCAACCAGGGTCGGCGCGAAACCGGCAAGGCCGCGTTTGCGGTATTTATGGAGCGGATGAATGCCCATTACCGCGAGCAGCTGGTGGACATGGTGATCATGAGCAATGCCGCCGGTGATCGCGCCGCGGCAGAATTTGTCGTGGAAGGTGAGTATCTTGCCACCGATGCAGGTTTGCCTGTCGCCAATGGTCAGCGCTATCGCCTGCCGGCTGGTGCATTCTTCACAGTACGCGATGGTCGCATTGCCCGCGTCACCTGTCTTTCTGTTCGCCATCATTACAACAACGACAACACTACGACGATGCTACGTGAGGGAACCATGTACACATTCAATGATTTCTACATCGGCGGCCGCTGGGTGCCACCGGCACAAGCGGCCAGCCTCGATGTCATCAATCCCGCTACCGAACAGGTTGCCGGTCGCATTTCCATCGGTTCTGCAGCGGATGTGGATCGCGCGGTGACAGCCGCGCAGCAGGCGTTCACCGGCTTCGCGCAAACCTCGCGGGAACAGCGTATCGCGCTGCTGGAAGCGATCATTGCCGAGTACCAGAACCGGCTGGAAGAACTGGCGGTGGCCGTGTCGGTGGAAATGGGGGCGCCGATGGGACTGGCGATGGCCGCGCAGGCGCCCAGCGGGCTTGGCCATTTCATGCAGACGCTGGAAGTGCTCAAGCAGTTTGAGTTCGAGCGCCGGCGCGGTACGGCGTTATTGCGCAAGGAACCGGTGGGCGTGTGTGCGTTGATCACGCCATGGAACTGGCCGCTCAACCAGATTGCCTGCAAGGTGGCGCCGGCCCTGGCAGCAGGCTGCACCATGGTATTGAAACCCAGCGAAGTATCACCGCTGAGCGCCTGCCTGTTTGCCCAGGTGATGGACAAGGCGGGTGTACCGGCGGGCGTGTTCAATCTGGTGAACGGTGATGGCGCCGGTGTCGGCAGTGCGCTGAGTGCCCATCCCGGCATCGACATGGTGTCGTTCACCGGCAGTACCCGTGCAGGGATCGAAATTGCCCGACTGGCGGCGCCCACCATCAAGCGGGTGGCGCAGGAACTGGGCGGCAAGTCGGCGAATATCATTCTGGATGACGCGGATCTGCAGGCCGCCGTCAGTGGTGGCGTGGTCACCTGTTTCACCAACAGCGGCCAGTCCTGCAATGCGCCCACGCGCATGCTGGTGCCGGCCGGGCGTCTGGCAGAAGCGGAGGCTATCGCCGCTGCCACTGCCGCTACGCTGCAACCGGGTGATCCGACGCGGGACGACACAGTGCTGGGCCCGGTCGCCAGCAAGGTACAGTACGACAAGATCCAGCGTCTGATCCAGCAGGGTATTGATGAAGGCGCGAAACTGGTCTGCGGCGGCACCGGCAAACCGGCGGGCCTCGAGACCGGCTATTTCGTCAAACCCACGGTCTTCAGTCAGGTGAATAACCAGATGACCATCGCCCGCGAGGAAATCTTCGGTCCGGTGCTGGCGATCATTCCCTACGAAAACGAAGCCGATGCGATCGCCATCGCCAATGACACGGTGTATGGACTATCGGGTTACGTGTCCGGCAGTGATGCGCGGGCGAAACAGGTGGCGCAACAGTTGCGCACGGGTACGGTGCATCTGAATGGCGCGCCGGTGGATTTCGCGGCGCCGTTCGGTGGCTACAAGCAGTCCGGCAACGGTCGTGAGTGGGGCGAGGAAGGACTGGTGGAATTCCTCGAAACCAAATCCCTGCTGGGCTATTTCCCGGCGGAGGCCTGATCCGCCGTAATTATCTGCAAATAAAAACGCCGCCCGGTTCAGCTGATCGGGCGGCGTTTTTTTCTGGATGCAACAGTGGACTGTGCCGGAAATCAGTCCACCAGTTTCCACGGCAGTGATTTACCCGCACCCAGGGGCACGATACCGTCGGTGCCGATGAAATCCAGCTTGTCCGGCACCTGGATCTCGGTGCGCGCCAGCTGAATTTTCCCGGTGTTGCGCGGCAGTTTGTAGAAGTCGGCACCATAGTAACTGGCGAAGGCTTCCAGCTTGTCCAGCGCGCCCAGCTGTTCGAAGATCGTCGCGTACAGCTCGATGGCCACCGGTGCGCTGTAGCAGCCGGCACACCCGCAGGCGGATTCCTTGGTGTGGCGGGCGTGGGGCGCTGAATCGGTACCCAGGAAGAATTTCGGATTGCCGCTGATGGCCACTTTCTGCAGGGTTTGCTGATGCTGACGCGCTTTCAGGATCGGCAGGCAATACAGGTGCGGACGGATGCCGCCCACCAGCATGTCATTGCGGTTATGCATCAGGTGTTGTGGTGTGATGGTGGCGCCCACGTTCACCGGTGACGCCAGCACGAATTCCGCCGCATCGGCCGTGGTGATGTGTTCGAACACCACTCGCAGGCCAGGAAACTGGCGGGTAATCGGTTCCAGATGACGATCGATAAAGACTTTCTCGCGATCGAAAATATCGATCTCGTTTTCGGTCACTTCGCCGTGCACCAGCAGCGGCAGATCGACTTTTTCCATTTCCGCCAGCAACGGATACAGACCCGACAGATCTTTCACACCGCTGGAGGAATTCGTAGTGGCGCCGGCCGGATACAGCTTGCAGGCGTAGACAAACGGGCTGATGGCAGCGGCGCGGATTTCCTCTACGGACGTCTGGTCCGTCAGGTACAGCACCATCAGCGGTTCGAACTTAACACCGGCGGGCACCTGGGCCAGAATGCGTTCCCGGTAGGCTTCGGCCTGGGCCACGGTGGTCACCGGCGGTACCAGGTTTGGCATCACGATGGCACGGGCAAAGCAGCGGGCCGTGGCGGGAACCGTGTGGCGCAGGGCATCGCCGTCGCGGAAGTGCAGGTGCCAGTCGTCGGGGGTGGTGATGTCGAGCAGGGAAGGTGTCTGGGTCATGTTGGTCATCCGGCGAAAACTCAGCGCAGTATTTTACGCGATTGCGTACCATAATGCTGGTTATTCCCATAACAGAACAAGGACGAATCCATGATGCTACGTGTATTGATCGGCTTGACCCTGGCCTTCTGTGCGGTTTTGTCGCCCTGGGCGCAGGCGGCGGCGAAAGAATCCAAATCCATTTTGGTGATGTGCCGGACCGGCGGCAACCTGGATGTGTATGTCAGTTCCGACAAGAAAGGCGCCAGCCAGATTACGGTCAGCAGCCGCGATCTGATCCAGACCCAGCAGGGCAAGGAGTTGCATCCGGGGCAGTGTGGCGTGTTCGAACGGGCATTGCCGGGTCAGCAGCGCTTCGTGGACGAGCTGGGGAAAGTGGCGTTTTCCATGAAGTGCGCCACGGCCCAGGGCAGTGTCTACCGCTGCGGACCCCATGGCCCCGACCCGGTGTACGAGCGCCTGCGCCATTTCAAGGATGATGTGATCGTGCAGTTTGGTGCCGAGCCGGACAGGAAGGACCCCAGTACCTGGAAAATCAACCGCTGGGATGGCACCAAGCCGGCCCGCTAGACAAATTCTGATGCGGGCTTGGTGGCTGTAAATATATACAGTATAGTGGGTATCCAACGGTAATTGATGACGGTTGGATATGGAACTGATTGCCAAGCTTGCCATTCTGGCGGACGCCGCCAAATACGACGCCTCCTGTGCCAGCAGTGGTGCAGGTGGGCGCAATGCCCGTGACTCCCGAACCGGAAAAGGTATGGGGTCGACCGAAAGCATGGGCATCTGCCACAGCTACACGCCGGACGGGCGCTGTATATCGCTGCTGAAAATCCTGCTGACCAACTTCTGCCTGTTTGAATGCAGTTATTGCGTCAATCGCAGCAGCAGTGGCGTGCCGCGAGCGCGCCTCAGTGTCGATGAGGTGGTACAGCTCACCCTGGATTTTTATCGGCGCAATTACATCGAAGGGCTGTTCCTCAGTTCGGGCATCATCCAGTCGCCGGATTACACCATGGAGCAGGTGATCGAGGTGGCGCGGCGTCTGCGCGAACAGCATGATTTCCGCGGTTACATTCACCTGAAAACCATTCCGGATGCCGATCCGTTGCTGATCGAGGCGGCCGGGCGTTACGCCGACCGCATCAGCATCAACGTGGAACTGCCCACCGCCACTGGCCTGAAACAGCTGGCGCCCGAAAAGGACTGGCAGGGTATCCGCCGCACCATGCAGCGCATCCGTACCCACCGCGACAGCACGATGGCCCGGTTGCAGCAGGACAGGCGGGACGGACAGCGGATTCACAACCTGCGGCCCCGCAGCCGCCGCGACCAAAGCCTGCAGCAGCGGCTGGCATTGCCGGCGGGCCAGAGCACCCAGATGATCGTGGGGGCCGACACCGCCGATGACCGCACCATCCTCACCACGGCAGCGGATCTGTATCAGCGTTTTGACATGCGGCGGGTGTATTACTCGGCGTTCAGTCCGATTCCGGATGCGTCTTCCCGCCTGCCGTTGCAGCCGGCACCACTGCTGCGGGAGCATCGTCTGTATCAGGCCGACTGGCTGATGCGGTTTTACGGCTATGACAGTGGCGAACTGGTGGCGCCGGCGAGCCCGACTGGCGATGGCATGCTGGATCTGGACGTGGACCCGAAACTGGCCTGGGCCCTGCGCAATCCGGATTTTTTTCCGGTGGACATCAATCGGGCCAGCCGGGATGCGTTGCTGCGGGTACCCGGTATCGGCCCGCGCAATGCGGATCGTATTGTCGAGATGCGGCGCCAGATCCGCTTGCGGCTGGCGGACCTGCGCAAACTGCGGGTGCCGGTGCAGCGCTGCGAGGCCTTCATCGTGGCCCATGGCAGTGTGCGACCGCCGCCGGTCGTATTGCCGCAGTCCCGCGCTACCCAGCTCAGCCTGTTCTGATGGTTGCCATGACACCGATTACCAGCTTCAGCGAGTGGCGTGCGCGGGCACGGGATTATCTGCAGTGGGCGGTGCCGCCGGAGCAGATCCACGACTGGACGCAGGATGCCCGGCAGGGCTCGCTGTTTGACTCGCCGGCGGTGTCGGCTGAGCCGATCAACCGGCTCACCGTGCCCCGGGCCTTTGTCGAGCTGGCCCAGTGGGCGGCGCTGTACCGGGCGGAGGATCGCTGGGCGCTGCTGTACCGCATTCTGTGGCGCCTGACTCACGGCGAGCCGGAATTACTGACGCTGGTGGTGGACGATGACATCCACCGTTTCCATGCCCGCATCAAGGCGGTGCAGCGGGATCGCCACAAAATGAAAGCGTTTGTCCGCTTCAAACAGGTGACGCAGGAAAACGGGGAGGATTGTTATGTGGCCTGGTTCGAACCCCAGCACTGGATTCTGCCGTCGATGGGGGATTTCTTTCAGCGCCGTTTTGCCAACATGCACTGGCGCATCCTGACCCCGGACGGATCGCTGGAATGGGATGGCCAGCAGTTGCGCCATGATCCTGCCCCGTGCCAGCGTCCTCCGCTGGAAGATGCCATGGAGTCCGCCTGGCAGACCTATTACCGCAGCACCTTCAATCCGGCGCGGCTGAAACCCGATGCCATGGTGAAGGAAATGCCCAAACGCTACTGGCGCCATCTGCCGGAGGCGGTGCAGATTCCTGATCTGATGCGGGCGGCCCAGCAGCGGGTGGACACCATGCTGACGGCGGAACAGACCACCGCAGATAGTTTGCGCCAGCGCAGCAAGGGACTGGCGCTGCAGCAGGACCGGTTTCGTCAGCGTTCGGATCGCAACGGCGATTAGCAGGCTGTCAGAAAAGTTATCGAGGCCGCAGCGGCAGCGCAGTTAGTGTTTCAACAACCTGCCAGGCCACTATTTCAGGGAAACAGCCGCTGCCGGTTCCACTGCCCATCATCATCGCGCAGGTAAACGACGCGATCGTGCAGGCGGGACGGGCGGCCCTGCCAGAATTCAATGCGATCCGGTGTGACGGCATAACCGCCCCAGTGGGGCGGACGCGGCACGCCGGTGACGTATTTGGCGGCGAATTTGGCGGCGCGGGCCACCAGGGTGGCGGTGCTGTCCAGTGGCCGGCTCTGCTCCGATGCCCAGGCACCGATGCGGCTCTGATAGGGGCGGGAATCGAAATAGGCGTCCGAGGTTTCCGGCGTCACGCGCTGGACCCGGCCTTCCACCCGCACCTGGCGTTCCAGTTCCGGCCAGAACAGGGTCAGCGCCACAAACGGATTGGCTTCGATCTGGTTGCCCTTGCGGCTTTGGTAATTGGTGTAAAACACGAAGGCACCGTTCTCGATCCCCTTGAGCAACACCATGCGTGCCGACGGCCGGCCGTTTTCCACCGTGGCCACGTTCATTGCCGTGGGCTCGTTCACCTGTGACGCAATGGCTTCGTCCAGCCAGCGATTGAACTGCGCCAGCGGATCGGGCAGGCAGTCGTCGGGGCCCAGGCTGGCTTTGGCGTAATCGTTGCGAATCCGGCTGATATCGTCGCGGTTGGTCATGGGAATGCTCCTCGGCTGGAGGCGGCAGTGTAAACGGGCCGGATCAGCAGGTCACGATCCGGCACGTAATGTCGAGGAGTCGATGGGGACAGGGATCAGATCACGCCCTGCGCCATCATGGCGTCGGCAACCTTGACGAAGCCGGCGATATTGGCGCCGTCCACGTAACTGATGGTGCCATCATCGCGCTTGCCGTACTGCGCGCAGGCGGCGTGGATGCTCTGCATGATCTGCAGCAGGCGGGTATCCACTTCTTCCCGTGGCCAGATCATGCGCACGGAATTCTGGCTCATTTCCAGGCCCGAGGTGGCCACTCCACCGGCATTGCTGGCCTTGCCTGGCGCGTACAGTACCCGGGCATCCTCGAATGCGCGAATGGCTTCCAGGTTGCAGGGCATGTTGGCGCCTTCGGCCACGCACATCACGCCATTGCGGATCAGAGTGGCAGCGTCATTGCCGTCCAGTTCGTTCTGGGTGGCGCAGGGCAGCGCCACGTCCACCGGCACGTGCCAGGGGCGAACACCGGCCTCGAAGCGGGCACCGACCTTTTTCGCGTACTCTTCCACCCGGCCGTAGTGATGGTTTTTCACGTCCATCAGAATCGCGAGTTTTTCCGGCGTGAAGCCTTCTTCATCGATGACGGTGCCGCTGGAATCAGACACTGTGATGACGCGGGCACCCAGCGTCATGCACTTTTCCACCGCGTACTGGGCCACGTTGCCGGAGCCGGACACACTCACCTTCAGGCCTTCCATCGACAGACCGCGGGTTTTCAGCATTTCCTCGGCGAAATACACGGTGCCGTAACCGGTGGCCTCGGGGCGGATCAGCGAGCCGCCGAAGCTCAGTCCCTTGCCGGTGAAGACGCAGTCGGCGCGGTTGGTGAGCTTCTTCACCATGCCGGACATGAAGCCCACTTCGCGGGCGCCCACGCCGATGTCACCGGCCGGTACATCGGTGTCGGCACCGACATGGCGGAACAGTTCGCTGGCGAACGCCTGGCAGAAGCGCATGACTTCCGCCGGGCTCTTGCCCTTGGGATCGAAGTCGGAACCGCCTTTGGCACCGCCCATGGGCAGGGTGGTGAGGGCGTTCTTGAAGGTCTGCTCGAATGCCAGGAACTTCAGCACCGACAGATTCACCGACGGATGGAAGCGGATACCGCCCTTGTAGGGGCCGATGGCCATGCTGTGCTGGATGCGATAGCCGCGGTTGACGTGCACCTGGCCGTGGTCATCCATCCAGCACACCCGAAAGATCACCACCCGTTCCGGTTCCACCAGGCGATCCAGCAGGCTTTGCTCGGCATAACGGGGATGCTGGTCGATGAAGGGCCACAGGCTTTCGATGACTTCGGAAACCGCCTGGAGGTATTCAGGCTGGCCTGGATTGCGATCAGCAACATGCTGGAGAAACTGGTGTTCGGAGCTGTACTTCATGGAGGGCCCATCAGTTGATGTGTCAGATGTGCACCATTTTCGCACAGGCCTTGCACCAAAAACAGGCAGAAAGGCAGAGAAAAAGGTGTACCCCCCACCGGCCTCGCCGGCACCCGGGGTTCAGGGGGTGGGGGAGGCCGGCGTCGCCAGCAGGGCCAGTACATTGGCCAGTTTGGCCCGGCGTTCAGCAGGCTGGTCGGTAGCGATCAGTTCCTGTTTCACTGGCGCCGGCAGTGGCAGCAGCATGATCAGGTAGTTGGTGATCTGCTCCGGCGATTCCAGATCCGCAGCGGCGCGCATGGCTTCCAGTCCGCTGAAACCGAGCAGCTGTTCCAGCAGATCCCGCCACTCCTCCATGTCTTCGGCAGCGGTGTCCGGCTGTTCCGGTCTGGGCGTGGCGCTGGCTTTCCACAGGCCGTTGCTGTCCTGGCGGATATCGCGCAGTGCCATGCGCTGCTCACCGGCAATGGTGATGCCCAGCAGGCCGTTGTCCCGCTGTTCGAAATCCACAATGCGGGCCGCCGTCCCCAGCGGGTAAAACGGGATGGTCTTGCCGTCGGCGGTCAGGTCGGGTGTGATCACTTCGTGCCGTTCGGCACCGGGTTGCAGCAATGCCACCACAAACGGCGTCTGGGTACGCAGACAGTGGGACACCATGTCCAGATAGCGCTTTTCAAAAATCTGCAGCGGCATCTTGCACGCTGGCAGCAGTGGGGAATTGAGGGGAAAGACGGGCAGTTCAGACGGGTTCATGGCGGTTCGCAGGTGTAGTCCGGGATTCCCGTTATTGTCGATATCCTGCCGGGCCTGTCCAGTGGTGGGAAATGCCTCTGCCCGTCATCCGGCGACAGGCAGAGGCGTGAGCAGGCTTACATCCGCTCGATGATGATCGCCGGTGCCATGCCGCCGGCGGCGCACATGGTGACCAGACCGGTGGCCTTGTCCTGACGCTCCAGTTCATCGAGCAGGGTGCCGATCAGCATGGAACCGGTGGCGCCGATGGGGTGACCCAGAGCAATGGCGCCGCCGTTCACGTTCACCCTGGCGTGATCCACGCCCAGGTCGCGCATGAACTTCATCGGTACCACCGCAAAGGCTTCGTTGATCTCGAACAGGTCGATATCGTTCAGGGTCATCTTGGCCTTCGCCAGCACTTTCTTCGCCGCATTCACCGGCGCATTCAGAATATATTCCGGCGCGTGGCCCATATTGGCCATGGCCTTGATGCGGGCACGGGGCTTCAGGCCATGCGCTTTTGCATACGCAGGGGATGCCACCACCACCGCGCCGGCGCCATCCACGACGCCTGATGAATTACCGGCGTGATGCACGTGGTTGATCTCCAGGTTTGGCCAGCGCTTCTGCACCATCTGGCGATAGGTCAGGCCG
This sequence comes from Gammaproteobacteria bacterium, assembly GCA_041395845.1. Lineage (GTDB taxonomy): Bacteria > Pseudomonadota > Gammaproteobacteria > Pseudomonadales > Ketobacteraceae > Ch67. The sequence continues at coordinate 96,415 of JAWKZS010000001.1, read as the reverse complement.
GAATCGAAATAGGGCAGGTCCATGAAGTTGGCAAACACCGGCGCCAGTTCACCCAGCTTTTCTGCCGTGGTAATGGGGCGGGGGAACTCTTCGTCCGCCAGGGCCAGGGAACCATCATCCTTGTACACGGGGATCAGGCTCTTGGCGAAGCGTTTCTCGGCCAGGGATACACCGGAGCGGCGCTGGCTTTCCGCCGCGAACGCGTCCAGGGCGGCACGGCTGTAGCCTTCTTCGGTCGCGATAATGTCCGCCGCGATGCCCACGTTGATCTGGGGGAACATTTCCCGCAGGTGCAGGTTCCAGCCATCCAGGGGCCCCAGCAGACCCTGTTCCTTCTGGTAGGACATCATTTCCACGCCACCAGCCACCACCAGATCTTCCATGCCGGACATGATGGATGCCGCCGCCATGTTGACGGAAGTGATGCCGCCGCCGCAGAAACGGTCGATGGCCACGCCGGACGAGCGGATGTCATAGCCGGCATCCAGGGCTGCCATGCGGGCGATACACTGGCCCTGCTTCAGGTACTGGTAATTACAGCTGATGATGACGTCGTCGATCTCGGCGGTGTTCAGGTCGTTGCGCTCCGCCAGTGCCTTGAGCACGGTGGACATCAGGCGCTGGGGGTGGATTTCCCACAGGGCGCCCTTGCCCTGTTTGCCGATGCCGCGGGGGGTGCGGGCCACGTCGATGATCCAGGCTTCTGACATGCGATTGTCTCCCATTGGTTGTCTGGTTTCGTGGCCGCATTCTACCAGCTGTGACCGTTCAGTCGATTGACCGATTGATCACCGCGCCAGACAAATCGTTTACCGCTGCGAATACGGCCAGGGTGGCTGCCACCAAGCACATCGTTGACCGGAATGATCAGGATTTGACACTTCCGGCCATAGTGCCGGACGGCCTGTCTACCTAATATCCCCGGGCTTGGTTCAACAGAAGGGCGCATTCAACCATGAGCAGTCTTGACCTATCCCCCGATCAGCCCATTTTCCAGCGTGACGGCGACCTGCTGGTGCCCGGCGGCCTCACTACCGGCCCCTGGTATCCCGGCACCCAGCATGGCAGTGCCATGATGCTGATGGCGGCGCTGGCGGCAGAGCAGCACCCGTCCGACATCCCGCGCCAGGTCACCCGGCTGACCGTGGACATGATGCGGGCCGCGCCGGTGGCGCCGCTGGAACTGGTGACGGACGTGCGCAAGGGCGGCCGCTACATGGAAGTGCTGGACATCGTGATTCGTGCCGGTGGGGAAGAGTACGTGCGGGCCAGTGCCATGCGCTTTCGGATGGAAGACGTGCCAGTGGTGGAGCGGATGAAATTCAGCGGTCAGGTGCCGCAATTGCCTGATCCCCTGCCGGAAGACATTTTCGCCCATGCCGCCAATCGCGAAGGCTTTCCATCATGCCATTGAAGTGCGTATGGACCTGACGGCGCAGCCGGCCATCATGTGGTTCCGCCTCAAACAGCCCGTGTTCCCGGATCTGCCGGCGTCGCCGCTGCAGCGGGTAGCCCTGGCGGCAGACTGGACCTATTCCATTCCCGCCATCGCCCAGCGGGTGCAGACCGGCGAGTGGGCCAACGACCAGTCCTACTACGGCATCAACCCCGACACCACCATCAATTTGCACCGGCCACCGCAGGGCGAGTGGATCGCCATCCAGACCCATGCCACCTACGATGATCTGGGCGCCGGCACTGTGATGGGACAAATCTTTGATCTGCACGGTCCCGTGGGTTTCAGCACCCAGACCATCCTGCTGCGCAACAAGGAAGTGGCCGAGAGCAAAAAGAAACAGATGCCCAAAGGCGCCTGATATTTCAGGGAATTTGCGTCGCTCCCCCCTCCTGACCGGCACCGCAGCTGCAGTCCTGCAAGCGGTGCCGGTTGTATATTCCCGTCACCCGTCCGCGCCCGTTCCAATCTGAACTATTCTTCTGCTGATTGTCCCACCTAACAGGGCCACGCGATAGGGTGGTGTTTTTAGTCGATTCGTAAAACCTATCGAAATGATGATAACAATCAAATATAAAAATCAACAAAAGTGACTATGATGACCCTGTACGCGGCAGTAACACAGGGGTCATCGCAGAGCTGACCCACCACTCTGGCACAAGGAGCCTTCACCATGGAAAACAAGTCATCTTCAGCGGGTCAGTGCCCGGTCATGCACGGCGGCAACACGTCTGCTGGCAACTCCAATATGGAGTGGTGGCCGAACGCATTGAACCTCGACATCCTCCATCAGCACGACACCAAGACCAATCCCCTCGGCGCCGATTTCAACTACGCCGAAGCCTTCAGCAAACTCGATCTCGAAGCCGTCAAAAACGATCTGAAAGCCCTGATGACCGACAGTCAGGATTGGTGGCCGGCGGATTGGGGCCACTACGGTGGTTTGATGATTCGCATGGCGTGGCACAGTGCCGGTACTTACCGCGTTGCTGACGGTCGCGGTGGCGCCAACACGGGCAATCAGCGTTTTGCGCCGATCAACAGCTGGCCTGACAACGTCAACCTGGATAAAGCGCGCCGTCTGTTGTGGCCGGTCAAGAAAAAGTACGGCAACAGCCTGTCCTGGGCGGATCTGATCATTCTGGCGGGCAACATGGCCTATGAATCCATGGGCTTCAAAACCTTCGGTTTTGCCGGCGGCCGTGAAGACATCTGGCATCCGGAAAAGGACACCTACTGGGGTTCCGAAAAAGAGTGGCTGGCGCCGTCCGGCAGCGAAGGCAGCCGCTATTCCGGTGAGCGGGATCTGGAAAATCCGCTGGCGGCGGTAATGATGGGTTTGATCTATGTGAACCCGGAAGGTGTCGACGGCAAACCTGATCCGATCAAGACTGCGCACGATGTGCGGATCACCTTTGCCCGCATGGCGATGAACGATGAAGAAACCGTGGCGTTGACTGCTGGCGGTCACACCGTGGGCAAGTGTCACGGCAACGGTAACGGCCGAGAACCTGGGCCCTGATCCGGAGGCAGCCGGTATCGAAGAGCAGGGGCTGGGCTGGATCAATCACAAATCCCGCGGCATCGGGCGCAATGCTGTCACCAGCGGTATCGAAGGTGCCTGGACCACCCATCCCACCAAGTGGGACAACGGTTACTTCTACCTGCTGCTCAACTATGACTGGGAATTAGCTCACCAAGAGCCCCGCCGGTGCCTGGCAGTACGAGCCGGTGAATATCAAGGACGAAGACAAGCCCGTCGATGTGGAAGATCCGTCGATCCGTCGCATGCCGATGATGACCGACGCCGACATGGCGCTGAAAGTCGATCCGGAGTACCGCAAGATTTCCGAGCGCTTCCACAAGGATCCGGCCTATTTTGACGAGGTGTTCGCACGCGCCTGGTTCAAGCTGACCCATCGCGATCTTGGCCCCAAGAGCCGTTACCTGGGCGCCGATGTGCCGAAAGAAGACCTGATCTGGCAAGACCCGATTCCGGCGGTGGATTACACCCTGAGTGAAGGGGAAATCGCTGACATCAAGGCGAAAATTCTTGCCAGCGGTATGAGCGTGTCGGATCTGGTGGCTACGGCCTGGGACAGCGCACGCACGTTCCGCGGATCGGATTATCGCGGTGGCGCCAACGGTGCCCGCATCCGGCTGGCGCCCCAGAAAGACTGGGAAGGCAACGAGCCGGCCCGGTTGCAGAAAGTGCTGGCCGCGCTGGAAAAAGTCCAGTCCGGTTTGAGCAAGCAAGTCAGCATGGCGGATCTGATTGTGCTGGGCGGTACTGCTGCGGTGGAAAAAGCCGCGAAGGATGCCGGCGTGAATATCACCGTGCCATTCGCACCGGGCCGTGGCGATGCCACTCAGGAACAGACCGATGTGGAATCCTTCGATGTGCTGGAGCCGATCCACGATGCCTACCGCAACTGGGTGAAGAAGGACTACGTGGTGCAGCCGGAAGAACTGATGCTGGATCGCACCCAGCTGATGGGCCTCACCGCACCGGAAATGACAGCGTTGATCGGTGGCATGCGGGTACTTGGCACCAATCACGGTGGCAGCAAGCATGGCGTGTTCACGGATCGCGTCGGTGTGTTGAGCAACGATTTCTTCGTGAACCTCACCGACATGTCCTACAGCTGGAAACCCACCGGCCGTAATTCATACGACATCGTCGAACGCAAGACAGGCAAGGTGAAGTGGACCGCGACCCGGGTGGATCTGGTGTTCGGTTCCAACTCGATCCTGCGTGCGTATGCCGAAGTCTATGCCCAGGACGACAACCGCGAAAAATTCGTGCGGGATTTCGTCAAGGCCTGGGTGAAGGTGATGAACGCGGATCGCTTTGATCTGAAATAAGCTGATAGTGTGGTGAAAACAAAACCCCGGTCGTGCTGGCCGGGGTTTTTTATTGCGTTGGGATTGGCAAAAAAACGTTGAAAAAACAGCGGTCAGTCTTCCCGCAAAATCCGCTGCGCACCCTGCTCAGCAATCATCACGGTGGGCGCGTGGATATTGCTGCCGGTGATGGTTGGCATGATCGACGAATCAATCACCCGCAGGCGTTGCACGCCATGCACCTTCAGATTGGCATCCACCACCGCCATGGCGTCGTTGCCCATGGGGCAGGTGCCGGCGGTGTGATAAACCGTTTCCACATGATCGAGAATCCATTGCCGTAATGCGTCGTCCTGCGCAATCGCGGGTCCGGGACTTTCCTCGCCACCATGAAAGGCCTGCAGCGCGGGTTGGGCAAGAATTTTGCGCCCGAGTCGTATGCCGCGCACCAGCGCATCCAGTTCCTTGCGCTGGCTGAAGTAACCCGCATGAATAAGCGGATCGGCAAAGGGATCTGCACTGCGCAACAGTACCCGGCCACGGCTGTCCGGACGCAGATGACAGATGTGGAGCACGAAACCGGCGCGCATGGGGGTGAACAGGCCGCGACCATGGGGCTCCATGCGCACGGCGGCGAACTGCAGCTGCAGATCGGGAATCGGTTCGTCCGGATGGGAGCGCACAAAGCCGCCGCAGTCCGTGGGTGTGAAGACAAAGGGTTTCTCGAACAGCATGCGGGCGAAAAATTTCAGACTGTTCAGGCGCGGCGCAACGGCCATCGACGTACCGCTTTTGTCCAGGCAACGGATGATCACATCCGGGTGATCCTGCAGGTTTTCGCCGACCCCGGGCAGATCATGCACCAGTGGGATGCCGTGTTTGTGCAATTCTTCCGCCGGGCCTATGCCCGACAGTTTGAGCAGATGGGGGGAGTTGATGACACCGGCACTGAGAATCACCTCTTTGCGTGCCCGCAGCATTTCGCGGGTCCCGTTGGGAGGCTGACGACAGATTTCCACACCGGTGGCAGTCTTGTCTTCGAAACAGATGCGGGTGACGCGGACATCGCTCATCACGGTCAGATTGGGGCGCGACAGCACATCGTCCAGAAATGAATAGGCACTGTTGGCGCGTTGACCATTGGGCGTCTGGGTGACCTGGAAGAAGCCGCAGCCTTCCTGCTGCTCGCCATTGAAATCATCATTCAGTGGCAGCCCGGCTTCACCGCAGGCCTGCACAAAGGCTTCGCTGACAGGAAAGCGGACGTTGGTGTCCACCACATCCATGCTGCCCTGATCACCGTGCCAGGGATCGGCGCCACGCTGCTGGCGTTCCGAGTGGCGGAACCAGGGCAATACGCTGGCGTAATCCCAGCCCGGGTTGCCCAGTGCCGCCCAGTGATCGTAATCCTGTGGATGCCCGCGGGTGTAGATCATGGCATTCACCGAACTGGAACCACCCAGGGCCCGGCCCCGTGGCCAGAAGAAACGCCGGTTGCCGGTGCGGGGCTCGGGCTCGGTGTGGTAGCGCCAGTTGTAGCGCCGGCTGTTCATCAGCACCAGCATGTTCAGCGGATTGCAGTTGCGAATCCAGTAGGTGCGATCGCTGGGCCCCGCTTCGATCAGGCAGACCCGGTGGCGCGAATCTGCCGACAGCCGGTTGGCAAGTACGCAGCCCGCCGATCCGGCGCCCACGATGATGTAGTCAAACTCGGCTGTCATGCGGATTCGCCCCCGGCGCGCATCATGGCGCGATTTTCTTTTTCAGCGCCCGTGTCAGCGACAGCGGCAGATTGGGCAGCGAACGCAGCACCCAGGGCAGCACCTTGCGTTTCACGCCGTTGAGGGATTCCGGCACCATCACTTCGATCAGGTGCGGGCCGTTGTGTGCCAGCGCATATTCCAGCGCCTTGTTCAGGTCTTCCGCCGTGTCCACCCGCACGCCGTGCACGCCCATGCCCTGCGCCAGTTGTGCGAAATGCAGCACCGGTCCGTTCAGATCCAGCTGCGCCTTGGCTTTTGGCCCCACTTCGATGGCGCCGACGCGTTCGATTTCGATATTCAGTACGGAATAGGACGCGTTGTTGAAAATGATCGATGTGACGTTGAGATTTTCCCGCGCCATGGTCCACAGGGATTGGATGGTGTACATCGCTGTGCCGTCGCCAATCAGTGCGAGCACCGGGCGATCCGGGCACGCAATTGCTGCACCCACCGCGTTGGGCAGGCCCTGGCCGATAGCGCCGCCGGTCAGGGTGATCACATCATGGCGTGGCGCGCCGGCGGTCATGGCAGTGAGCATCAAGCCGGAGGTGATGGATTCATCCACGATGATGGCGTTTTCCGGCAGGAAGTGTCCGACCGCCTTGCAGACTTTCTCGGCGGTCAGACGGCCGCGGGGGCGATCGGGGCGCTGCAGTGATTGCAGTTGTGGTTGTGCGGCAGTGGCACCGAGTACGCCGGCAAGTTTGTTCAGGCTGCCCGCTGCATCCTGGGCCGGATTCGACAGCGTATGCACCTTGCAGCTGTCGGGCACCAGATAACTTTTCTTGCCGGGATAGGCAAAGAATGACACCGGTGCCTTGCAGTCCACCAGAATCAGATGCTCCACATCCGCCAGCTGCACGCCCGCCAGTTCTGCCAGGTAGGCAATGCGTTCCACCGGTGGCAGGCCAGCGCCCCGTTCGATACGGGTAGGAAAGGTTTCGGCCAACAGTTTCACGCCGCTGTGGGCCGCAATGCGGGCGGCTGCCAGCAGGGACGGTTCACGCAGGGCATGGCCGCCGAGCAGCAGCGCGGTTTTCTTGCCGGAGCGGATCGCAGTCGCCACCGCCTGCACGGCAGCATCGTCGGCCACCGGCATAGCCGGTTGCGCCGGTACTTTCACCGGCACACCGCCTTCGCCCCAGGACACATCCGCCGGCAGAATCAGGGTCGCCACCTGGCCGGGCAGACCCCGGGCAGCAGTGATCGCATCGGCAGCATCCTTGCAAAGATCCGCCGTGCTTTTTGAGGTGCGCACAAATCCGGGGGACACGTTACGCGCGACGGTTTCGATATCGGACTGCAGCTGGGCATCGTACTGCACGTGATAGGTGGCGTGATCGCCCACGATATTCACCACTGGCACCTTGCCCTTGCGGGCGTTGTGCAGATTCGCCAGGCCGTTGCCCAGGCCGCATCCCAGATGCAGCAACGTTGCGGCAGGCTTGTCCGCCATCCGGGCGTAACCGTCGGCAGCGCCGGTGGCCACGCCTTCAAACAGTGCCAGTACGGCACGCATGTTCGGCTCGCTGTCCAGTGCGGCAACAAAATGCATTTCGCTGGTGCCCGGGTTGGTAAAGCAGACCTCGATGCCGGCATCCACCAGGGTCTTCATCAAAGCTTGAGCGCCGTTCGGCATGGGTGTTCTCCTGGAATCTTGTTTTTGTTAACGGTTCAATTCAGTGTTCAGCCACCGCTGATGATTGAGCGGGCAGCTGCGCGGGCAGTGAGGATGCAGCCCGGCAGGAAGGTGCCTTCCAGCGAGCGTTTGCCATTGCTGCCGCCGCCACCAAAGCCGGCGGCTTCGCCCACACAATACAGTCCGCTCACCGGTTGGTGGCGCGCATCGAGCACCCGGCTCTGCAGATCCGTACGCAGGCCGCCCAGACTCTTGCGGGTGATCAGCTGCATGTGAATCGCAATGAACGGCCCGGCGCCGGGTTTCTGCAGCGGCGCGGGTTTGGCGGTGCGCAGCCGATCCGGCCCCCACTGGCGTGCATGCAGGATGCGGCGTATCTGGTCGTCGTTTTCCAGCTTGCTGCCATGTTTGAAATTGGCATCGAAGGCATCCGCGGTCGCTTGCAGCACGGCCGGATCGATATCGTGGGAACTGGTCAGCGCGTTCATTTTCTGCGCCAGTCCCTGCAGGGTATCGTCCACTATGAAATGAGTGCTTTCCTTCGCCATCTGTTTTACCAGCCGGTGATTGCCCAGCAGCAATTCCTTCAGGAACAGCGGGAACTGTTTGTCGCGAATGCGCTGGTTGTGTTCAGCGCCGGAAATGGCAAATTCTTTTGCCGCGATGCGCCAGTTCAGCAGATGCCAGGTCCAGGGCTTTTCCTGTGCGGCAACACGCTGACACAACCAGTGGGTATCGAAGCCGGTGACCAGTGGCTCCGGCCCGATCCGTTCGCCACGGTGATTCAGCCACAGGGCGGATTTGCACGGAATGGTGGACAGACCATGGCCCTCGAAATGGGGGTAGGGATGGGGGAAACCGGCCGCGTAATTCCACATTTCGCCGGGATTCACGATCTGGCCCTGCAGATGATTGGCCACCCAGTGATGCAGCTTGCCATCGGCGTAGGGATGGGCGCCGTTGAGCATGGTGGCAGGCAGCGGGCGCTGTTTCACCCAGTTGGCGCGGCATTCGGCGTGGCTGCCATTGATGCCGCCCATGGCCAGCACCACCACCGGCGCGCTGAAGCGGATTTCCTCGCCGTTGGCTTCGTTCACCGCTGTCGCGCCACAAACCTTGCCCCCTTGATGATCCAGTCCGGTGATGCGATGCCGGTGCAGCAGGGTCAGGCGGCCGTCGCGGTTAGCGGCGTGCAACGCGGCAATCATGCAGCGCACCAGTTCCCGCGAGGTGCCCCAGACCACATGGTAGCGGGGCAGACTGTTGCCATCGCCGTACAGGCCCCGTTCCACCCAGTTCACCGCTGGCATGAACTTGATGCCTTCGCCCTTCAACCAGTCATAAACGCCAGTGCGGGAGTGTTCGACATAGTAACGGGCCCAGTCGAGCGACCAGGTGTCCTCGGGATTGAGTTCGCCAAAGCGCAGCCAGTCCCGCAGGGCGACCTCCGGTGTGTCGGGAATTTTCATGGCGGCCTGCAGCGGCGTGCCGATCAGTGCCATGCCGCCAAAGGCCCACAGGGCCAGTCCACCCAGTCGCTCCGGGCTGTCGCGGTCCACCAGCGTCACCCGCTTGCCCGCCCGCAGCAGTTCCAGTGCGGTGACAAGGCCGGCCAGCCCGCCACCGGCCACCAGCACGTCAGATTCGATGATCCTGGACATGAAATCTTCCCTTCCCGTGTTTGTTCTTGTTGGTATTCAGGATATACCGCAATCGGGAACAGGGGAGTGACTGTAGCGGACGACAGGATTGATCATGGCGGCCGGACAGGGGCGGGGATCACCGTGCGGATCAGCCCGCCCGTGCCGGATGTGTCAGCAAGTAATGGCGCTCAGATCCGGCCGTGGCAGAACACGCAACCCATGTTGCGGGTGGCATAGCCTTCGGAGTACTGGTCGTCGCCGTAGCTGGCAAACTTCTGCAACAGGCGATCAGGATCGGCCCGCTGCAGTTCCACCATGTCGTGCCAGGCCCACTCGGCATAGCCGGGCTGCTGGGCCACCACTTCCAGCTGCTGGATGTATTCGTCACGCATGCCGAGCCGGGCGTACAGCTCGGCCAGATGGTATTCCAGACCCGGGCGGGCAAACGGGGCGTGGGGCGTGTTCTCCAGGCAGAATGTCACCTCTGGAATGCAGCCGACCGCCAGGGTGGCGTCCAGGGTCAGCGCCGGCACCCCGGATTGCAGCGGATAGTGCATGGTGACGCCACTCACGGCGAACATGGACCCCACATTGATGGGCTCGATCACGTCCGGCGTCCCAGCATGCCAGGCGGTGAGCACGGCCTGGCGCGCCAGTTCCTGCGCCTGCGCATGCTTGCCGAACACCCGCAGATTGGCCATATCCATCGTCACATTGAATGACGACGCCACGAAGTTGCCCGGCTCCAGCTGGGCCACCCGCGCAAAATCCCGGCCGCTGAACAGCCGGTTGAACAGGACATACTGCAGCGCGCCATTCTCGATCCCCATCGCCATGTAGAACATGCCGCGCAGCTGATACAGGCGCGACAGTTTCTGCACGTATTCCGGGGTTCCGTCATTGCCGGCTTCGGCCAGCTGGATCAGGCTCGACATATAACGCAGCGCGTCCTGACGGACCTGGCGCCGGCCGTCGGAATAGGCATCCCAGAAACGCCGTTCAAAGCAGTCGAACCGTTCCTCTGCCGTCTGGGACTCCACGGGCGTTTCGCACAGGACATAGGGGCTGGCAAAGCGGGGAGCATCTTCCAGGCGGGCGGTGGGAATCACCATCTTGCCACTGCCACAGTCTTCGCGCTCCAGTAACTCTTCGCCGTAAGCCGTTGCCAGACTGCCGTCACACAGGTACGACAGTTGCAAGCCATTGTGATCGAGGGGGTGGGGTTCCTGCTTGCAGGCGGTCAGCGTGGACGCGACCGCCAGCGTCAGGATGCCGAGCATTGTTCTTATTGTCATGGGTGCTCTCCTGAATCGGGCCGCAGATTGTACCAGTGGTTCGCAGGTGCGCCTTGACCGATCGCGCCAGGATGATTGCGCAAATGTGCCAGCGCGATCTTTCGTTACAAATCAGACTTGGCATTGGCAGGTATGCTGGGTAGGCTACCGCGGTTTTTGTCCGGGGATTGTGGAGCAGGGGAGTAACCATGCAGCTGGCAAGGTGGTTCAACGATATCAATCTGTCCAATGTGCGCGGCGACCTGTTTGGTGGCGTTACGGCGGCCATTGTGTCGCTGCCGCTGGCACTGGCCTTTGGTGTGGCGTCCGGTGCAGGGCCCGAGGCGGGGCTGTACGGGGCGATTCTGGTGGGGCTGTTCGCGGCACTGTTTGGCGGTACGCCGACCCTGATTTCCGAGCCCACCGGCCCCATGACGGTCATGATGACGGCCGTCCTGACCGCCATGCTCGCCACCAATCCCGACAACGGCCTGGCCATGGCCTTCACCGTGGTGATGATCGCCGGCGTGGTGCAGATCCTGCTGGGCGCACTGAACCTGGGCAAGTACATCACCCTGATGCCCTACAGTGTGATTTCCGGTTTCATGTCCGGTATCGGCTGCATCCTTATCATCCTGCAGATGGCGCCGCTGCTGGGTCATGCCAATCCCGGCGGCGGTGTCCTGGGCAACCTGCAGGCGTTGCCTGGTCTGATCATGGGGCTGCACTGGCACGAAACCGTGCTCGGGCTGATCACCCTGGCACTGCTATTCTTTTTCCCCAAGCGCTGGGCCCGTCTGATTCCGCCCCAGCTGATTGCCCTGGTTGTTGGTTCCCTGCTGGCGTTGACTGTGTTCAGCGGGATGGATGTGCGTGCCATCGGTGAAGTGAGTCTGGGGCTGCCGGACTTCGTGTTCCCTACCTTCACGCCTGATCAGATCACCCACATGGTGGTGGACGGTATCGTGCTCGGCACCCTCGGCTGTATCGACGCCTTGCTGACGGCGGTGATTGCCGACAGCCTCACCCGCAAGGAGCACGATTCCCGCAAGGAACTGATCGGCCAGGGCATCGGTAACCTGGTGTCCGGTTTCTGCGGCGGTCTGCCCGGCGCAGGTGCCACCATGGGCACCGTGGTCAACATCCAGTCCGGTGCCCGCACCGCGCTGTCCGGGGTGACCCGTGCCCTGGTACTGCTGGTGCTGGTGGTGTTTGCGGCGGGGCTGACCGCCTACATTCCGCTGGCGGTGCTGGCGGGTATCGCCATCAAGGTGGGTCTGAATATTCTCGACTGGAGCTTCCTCAAGCGCGCCCACCGGGTGTCCACGCCCGCGACCCTGATCATGTACGGCGTGATGCTGCTGACGATCTTCGTAGACCTGATCGTCGCGGTCGGCATCGGTGTCTTTATCGCGAATATTCTGACGATCGAACGTCTCAGCCGGCTGCAGGCGAAAAACATTCATGCCATCAGCGATACCGATGACAGCATTCCTCTCTCTGCAGAAGAAAAAACGTTGCTGGAGCGGGGCAAGGGGCGGGTGATGCTGATGTATTTCAGTGGCCCCATGGTGTTCGGTGTGTCACGCGCCATTGCCCGCGAGCACGAAAACATCCATGCCTTTGAAACCGTGGTGTTTGATCTGACCGATGTGCCGATGATGGACACCACGGTGTCGCTGGCCATCGAAAACGCGGTGAAAGACGCCGTGGATCAGGGCAAGAAAGTCTTTGTTGTCTGCCCGGCGTCGGACGCCCGGCGGACCTTCCAGCGCATGGGTCTGGCGGATGTGGTGGGTCAGGATCGCATGCTGGAGTCGCGGGTCGCGGCGTTGAATCTGGCGGTTGCGGTATAGGTCAACGTGATGGGCGGGGCCGCAGTAGATGATCGCGACGGCCCCGGTTCGCTACCCCTGACTTTCCGCGATCATTTCGCGAGCATGCGCCAGGGTCTGCTCGGTAATTTTCAGTCCGCCCAGCATGCGGGCGATTTCGCTCACCGTTTCGTCCTGGCTCAGTTTGCTGATATCCGTGTGGGTCTGGTTGCGCCTGGTCTGCTTGTTTACATGCAGATGGGTGTGACCCTGGGCCGCCACCTGGGGCAGGTGCGTCACACACAGCACCTGGTTGGCCTGACCCAGTTCCCGCAGCAGCTTGCCCACGATCTGGGCCACGGCGCCGCCGATACCCACATCCACTTCGTCGAACACCAGGGTCGCCACGTTGGTCTTGGCGGCGCAGGCCACCTGGATCGCCAGACTGATCCGTGACAGTTCGCCCCCCGACGCCACCTTGTTCAGCGGCTTGGCCGGCTGGCCCGGGTTGGTGCGCACAATGAATTCCACCTGTTCCAGGCCGTGCGGGCTGGTCTGGCCATCGTCCAGCGCCTGCAATTCCACCATGAACTCCGCCCCGGGCATGCCCAGCGGCTGGACTTTTTCGGTAATCAGCTTGCTGAGCTTTTTGGCGTCTTTGCCGCGGGCCTTGGTCAGTCTGGCGGCTTCTGCCAGATAGACATCCTTTGCGGCATTGGCGGCTTTTTCCAGCTGCGCCAGCTTGTCGTCACCCCCATCGATCGATGCCAGTTCATCACTGAGATTCTGCCAGAGCACGAACAGCTGATGGGGATCTTCCCGATGCTTGCGGGCCAGATGAATGTAGGCCGACAGGCGGCGGTCGACTTCCTGGTAGCGTTCCGGATTGATATCCAGATGGTCGACGTAGTGGCGCAATGAAGAGCCCGCTTCTTCCAGCTGGATGCGGGCGCTTTCCACCAGCTCCACCAACTCCTTGAGGCTGTTGTCTTCGTGCAGCATGTCCCGCAGCAGATGCAGCACTGACTGAGCCTGATCCGCCAGGGCGCCGTCGCCTTCTGCCAGCCCGGCCAGTGCCTGCTGACCCTGGCTGATCAGGCTGTCCACGTTCGACAGACGCTTGTGCTCTTGTTCCAGTTCCGCCAGTTCGCCTTCCTGGGGTTTGAGTTCTTCCAGTTCTGCCAGCTGGAACCGCAGCAGATCGGCACGATCCTGCAACTCCTTGGCATGATCGCGAAAATGCAGGTATTCCGCCTGTTTCTGCTGCCAGTTACGCCAGGCGTCCGCCACGGTGCGGGCGGTGGCTTGCAGGCCGGCGAACTCGTCCAGCAGTTCGCGATGGGTTTCCTTTTTCAGCAGGGATTGATGTTCGTGCTGGCCATGAATACTCACCAGCATCTCGCCCAGTTCTTTCAGGCCCTGTACGGGGGAAGGGGTACCGTTCACATAGGCGCGGGAACGGCCGTCGGCAGTGATCACCCGGCGCAGGATGCACTCGTCATCCGCCAGCAGGTCCCGCTCCTGCAGCCAGGCTTTGGCCGCCGGAATCTGGCGGATATCAAAGGTGGCAAGGATCTCGGCCCGCTCCGCGCCGTGGCGCACCGAGCCGGAGTCCGCCCGGTCCCCCAGCGCCAGGCCCAGGGCATCGATCATGATCGACTTGCCGGCGCCGGTTTCCCCGGTGATCACGGTGAGTTTGCCGGGAATGTCCAGGTCCAGTTCTTCTACGATGGCGAAATTGCTGATCTTGATATGGGTGAGCATGGGCGACGGGAAGCAGGTTGATGGCGAGCCGTCATCTTACTGGCAGTTGGTCGGCTTGCACAGAGGACTCTTGCCAGTGCGCCGGCTGGGGGTGCTAGAATCAAAAACGTCCAGATTTCAACGGGGAAGTCCCAGTCAGATTATGCGGCCCAAGCGCGACAGAGCCCAGGAGGTGCTGAAAGCACTGGTGGAGCGATACATCCAGAACGGCGAGCCGGTGGGTTCCAAGGTGATCGCCGACGCCATGGCCGGCAGTGCCAGTCCGGCCACTATCCGCAACGTGATGGCGGATCTGGAAAACCGTGGCCTCATCCATTCCCCCCATACGTCCGCAGGCCGGGTGCCCACCGCGCTGGGCTACCGCCTGTTCGTGGATACCCTGCTTACCATGGCGCCCCCGGAAGACGCCAAGATCGACCGGGTCCGGCGCAAGCTGGTGCCCGACAAGACCCCGCAGGAACTGGTGGAATCCGCTTCCGAAATCCTCTCGGACCTGACCTCGATGGCGGGGATCGTCATGGTGCCCAAGCAGGATCGCGCCAGTCTGCGTCAGGTGGAATTCCTGCCCCTGGAGGGCAACCGGGTGCTGGTCATCCTGGTGCTGAATGACCGCGAAGTGCAGAACCGCATCATCAGTACCGAGCGCAAATACACCGAATCCGAATTGCAGCAGGCCGCCAACTACCTGAACCGGCACTACACCGGCATCGAGCTGGTCTCCATTCGCGACCGCATTGTGGCCGCCATGAAGGACGACAAGACCCGCATGGATTCCCTGATGCACACGGTCATCGAAGTGGCGGCCCAGAGTTTCGGCCCCCAGGAGGAACCGGAATGCGTGGTGTCTGGCCAGTCCAACCTGCTGGGGATGGCGGATCAGGGCGGGGTCGACCGTCTCAAGGTGCTGTTCGAAGCCTTCCAGCACAAGCGTGATCTGCTCCACCTGATGGACAGCTGCGTCAGTGCCCAGGGGGTGCAGATCTTCATCGGCCAGGAATCCGGCTACAAGGTGCTGGACAACTGCAGCATGGTGTCCTCGCCCTACGGTACCGATGACCAGGTGCTGGGGGTGCTGGCGGTCATTGGCCCCACCCGCATGCCCTACCAGCAAGTCATCCCGATGGTTGATTTGACTGCAAAAATTCTCAGCGCGGCCTTGAAGCCCGCCAAATAGCCCCCATATTGCCCTGCAACATGCCCACACGTTGGGTGTCTGAATTTTCTTGTGTTTCCATCTGATTGTTTTTGCTGGAGTTTTATCATGGTGAATGAAGAAGCCGCGAGCGCGCGCCCGGAACAGGACGAGACTGTCGCCACTGCCGGGCAAACAGATGCACAGGCGCAGCCCGAGGCCGCTCAGCAACAGGCTGAGCTGGAAGCCCCCACCATTCCCGCGCTGGAAGCCGAAATTGCCCAGCTGATGGCCAAGGTCAATGAGCAGGCGGAGTCCGTGCTGCGGGCCCAGGCCGAAATGCAGAATGTACGCCGTCGTGCCGAGCGGGATGTGGAAAACGCGCATCGCTACGCACTCGACAAGTTTTCCGCCGACCTGCTGCCGATTGTGGATAGTCTGGAGCGGGCGCTGGATGCCGCCGGTCAGATCGATGGCGACGCCGTCAAGGGCATGCGTGATGGCATCGAGCTGACCCTGAAAATGTTCGTGGACACCCTGGCCAAGCACGGTGTGCAGCAGCTCAATCCGGTGGGTCAGCCGTTCAATCCGGAATTCCACCAGGCCATGTCCATGGTGCCGAATGCCGAGATGGCACCGAATTCCGTGCTGGCGGTGATGCAGCGGGGCTACACCCTGAATGGCCGTCTGGTGCGGCCGGCCATGGTGGTGGTCACCAAGGCAGCGTCCTGATCCGGCGTGAAAAACCACGCTTGAAATCGGTTGGGGCGGCCCCCATTTATATCCCCAAGCCAACGGGGAACGCTGAACAGGCCGACACCCCAACCAGCATCAACCAAATCAACGATTCATCAAGTACGCCCGCCAGGGCCGAACGAGCCGAAACAACTGGAGAGTACAATGGGTAAAATCATCGGTATCGACCTGGGCACCACCAACTCCTGCGTAGCCATCATGGAGGGCGACAAGCCCAAGGTCATCGAAAACAGCGAAGGTGATCGCACCACCCCGTCCATCATTGCTTACAGCGAAGACAACGAAACGCTGGTGGGCCAGTCTGCCAAGCGTCAGGCGGTCACCAACCCCCATAACACCCTGTACGCGGTGAAGCGTCTGATCGGTCGCAAGTTCACCGATAACGAAGTCCAGAAAGACATCTCCCGCGTGCCTTACAAGATCGTCAAGGCCGATAATGGTGATGCCTGGGTTGAAGCCCGTGGCAAGAAAATGGCGCCGCCGCAGATTTCGGCCGAAGTGCTGAAAAAGATGAAGAAGACTGCGGAAGATTACCTGGGCGAGTCGGTCACCGAAGCGGTCATCACCGTACCTGCATACTTCAATGACAGCCAGCGTCAGGCGACTAAAGACGCCGGTCGTATCGCCGGTCTGGAAGTCAAGCGCATCATCAACGAGCCGACCGCAGCCGCACTGGCTTACGGGATGGACAAGAAGCGCGGTGACTCCGTGATCGCGGTGTATGACCTGGGTGGTGGTACTTTTGATATCTCCATCATTGAAATCGCCGAAGTCGACGGCGAACACCAGTTCGAAGTACTGGCCACCAACGGTGACACCCACCTGGGTGGTGAAGACTTCGACCTGCGCCTGATCGAGTATCTGGCCGGCGAATTCAAGAAAGACACCGGCATCGATCTGCACAAGGATCCGCTGGCCCTGCAGCGTCTGAAAGAAGCCGCCGAAAAAGCCAAGATCGAGCTGTCTTCCAGCCAGCAGACTGAAGTGAACCTGCCCTACATCACGGCTGACGCGTCCGGTCCCAAGCACATGAACATCAAGCTGACCCGCGCCAAGCTGGAGTCACTGGTGGAACAGATGATCAACGACTCGCTGAAGCCTTGCGAAATCGCGCTGAAAGATGCCGGCAAGAGCAAGTCCGAGATCGACGAAATAATTCTGGTGGGCGGTCAGACCCGGATGCCGCTGGTACAGCAGAAAGTAAAAGAGTTCTTCGGCAAAGAGCCGCGCAAGGACGTTAACCCGGATGAAGCCGTTGCCGTAGGCGCTTCCATCCAGGCGGCGGTACTGGCCGGTGACGTGAAAGACGTGCTGCTGCTGGACGTTACTCCACTCACCCTGGGTATCGAAACCATGGGTGGCGTGATGACCCCGCTCATCGAGAAGAACACCACGATTCCGACCAAGAAATCGCAGGTGTTCTCGACGGCCGACGACAATCAGACCGCGGTGACCGTTCACGTCTGCCAGGGTGAGCGCAAGCAGGCGAGCCAGAACAAGTCACTGGGCCGTTTCGATCTGGCCGACATTCCGCCGGCACCCCGCGGCATGCCGCAGATCGAAGTGACCTTCGACATCGACGCCAACGGTATCCTGAACGTCAGCGCGAAAGACAAGGCCACCGGCAAGCAGCAGTCCATCGTGATCAAGGCTTCTTCCGGCCTGAGCGATGACGAGATCGAGAAAATGGTCCGTGACGCCGAGTCCCACGCAGAAGAAGACCGCAAGTTCGAAGAGCTGGTCACTGCGCGTAACCAGGCAGACGGTCTGATTCATGCCACCCGCAAGACGCTGACGGATGCGGCGGATAAAGTGCAGGCAGATGAAAAGGCCAGCATCGAAGCCGCCATCGTGGCGCTGGAAGCTGCAGTGAAAGGCGACGACAAGGATGACATCGAAGCCAAGACCAAGGCGCTCACCGATGCCTCGGCCAATCTGGCCCAGCGTCTGTACGCCGAGCAGCAAGGTCAGGGCGAGCCGGAAGCGCAGGCCACTGACGCCGGTGCCAAGGCCAAGTCCGGCGGCGCTGACGATGTGGTTGATGCCGAGTTCGAAGAAGTCGACGACAAGAAGTAAGGTCAGCCGCTTCCAGTAAACCAGCCGCCTGATGTAATTCACCTTGCATCGGGCGGTGTGTTTTAAATATCCACGTCAGAACAACGGTCTGAACGCATGTCGAAAAGAGATTTTTACGAAGTACTCGGGGTGTCCAAAAGCGCGGACGCGGCGGAAATCAAGAAAGCCTTCCGCAAGCTGGCGATGAAGTACCATCCCGATCGCAATCCCGACGACAAATCGGCCGAGGCCAAATTCAAGGAAGTGAATGAAGCCTACGAAGTCCTGTCTGACGAGCAGAAGCGGGCAGCGTACGACCGTTATGGCCATGCCGGCGTCGATCCCAATGCGGGCGGCGGTGGTTTCCATGCCGGTGCCGGTGGTGCCAGCTTCAGCGATATTTTCGGGGATGTATTTGGTGACATCTTTGGCGGTGGCGGACGTGCCGGTGGTCGCAACAATCGTGGTTCCGACCTGCGCTACACCCTTGAGCTGGATCTGGAAGAAGCGGTCAAAGGTACCACCGTCGAAATCCGTGTGCCCACCCTTGTGCACTGCGACACCTGCGACGGCACCGGCGCCAAGAAAGGTACCAGCCCAGTCACCTGTACCACCTGTAACGGCATCGGCCAGATCCGCATGCAGCAGGGCTTTTTCTCGGTGCAGCAGACCTGTCCGTCCTGTCGTGGTTCCGGCAAGATCATCAAGGACCCCTGTGGTGACTGCCATGGTCAGGGCCGCAAGGAAAAACGCAAAACCCTGTCGGTGAAGATTCCCCCCGGTGTCGATACCGGTGACCGTATCCGTCTGGCCGGTGAAGGCGAGGCAGGCGTGAACGGCGGTCCGGCTGGCGACCTCTATGTCCAGGTCGCGGTGCGCGATCACGCCATCTTCCGCCGCGAAGGCAAGGATCTGTACACCGAAGTGCCCATCAGCTTTGCTGATGCTGCGCTGGGTGGTGAACTCGAAGTGCCGACCCTCGAAGGTCGGGTGAAACTGAAGATTCCGGTAGAAACCCAGACCGGCAAGCTGTTCCGTCTGCGCGGCAAGGGTGTCACCCCGGTGCGGGGCGGCAATCCCGGTGACCTGCTGTGCCGGGTGATCATCGAAACCCCGGTGAACCTGAACAAGGAGCAGAAAGAATTGCTGCGCCAGTTCCAGGAAAGCCTGGAAAAAGAAGGGTCACGCCAGTCACCGAAGAAAAACAGCTGGTTTGATGGTGTAAAATCATTCTTCGACGATATGTTGTAAGGAATTCCCGTGACTCAATCTAATGTTCGTGTTGCCGTCATTGGCGCCGCTGGCCGCATGGGCCGTGCACTCATTCAGGCCGTCAGCGAAGGCGAGGGCGTTGCGCTGACCGCCGCCATCGACCGTCCCGGCAACTCCCTGATCGGTACCGACGCCGGTGAGCTGGCCGGGATTGGCAAGCTGGGCGTCACCGTGGTGGACTCCCTGGAGGCGGTGGTCAACGACTTTGATGTACTGATCGACTTCACCGCGCCGGCTGCCACTGTGGCCAATGCCCGGTTTTGCGCTGCCCATGGCAAAAAGATGGCCATTGGCACCACCGGTCTGACCGACGAACAGAAAGCCGAGCTGAAACAGTCTGCCGACAAAACCGCCATCATGTTCGCCCCCAACATGAGCGTGGGGGTCAACCTGTGCTTCAAATTGCTGGAAATCGCCGCCAAGGTGCTGGGTGATGAGGTGGATATCGAAGTGGTGGAAGCCCATCACCGCCACAAGGTGGATTCCCCTTCCGGCACAGCCCTGCGCATGGGGGAAGTGGTGGCCGATGCCCTGGGTCGCAATCTGAAGGAAGTGGCCGTTTACGGTCGCGAAGGTCAGGACGGCCCTCGTAAGCGCGAGACTATCGGTTTCGCCACCGTGCGGGCCGGCGACATTGTGGGCGAGCACACCGTCATGTTTGCGGCCGATGGCGAGCGGGTGGAAATCACCCACAAGGCCACCAGTCGCATGAATTTCGCCCGTGGTGCGGTACGCGCCTGCCGCTGGCTGGACGGCAAGCCCGCCGGCCTGTTCGATATGCAGGACGTGCTGGGACTGCGCTGAACGGACCGGGCACAAAGGCATAGACCTCCCCCACCCAATCTTATAGAATACGCCCCGATCTGCACCCGGTCGGGGCAAGGTCCACTCACCTCCAAATCTTCAAACAAAAACAGCAGTTCAGGCTTGGCAGTATCACTGTTGATAGCCCGCTACTGTTCGGCCCGCAGATTGGCTGGCCGGCGAGGTTGGATCCCCGACATAAACGCGATCAAAATCAGGCAGATAGAGCGTGTTGCAACGAAACGAAATGATCGAGTGGGGCTCATCGGCGCAGGACAACCCTGCACGAGCGCCCGTTCCATCAAAAGCGGGATGGAGCCCAGGTGGCCGTTCCGCTTTTTTGCAACTGGTGTCCGCTATCGCCTCATGACACCACTGGGTGTCAAGCCGATTTGAAGCACGATCATTGGAGGTTGTCTTGAGCAAACCCGCCATCCTGGCCCTTGAAGATGGAACACTGTTCCGGGGCATATCCATTGGAGCAGACGGCCAATCCGTCGGGGAAGTGGTGTTCAACACTGCCCTCACCGGCTACCAGGAAATCCTCACCGATCCTTCCTATGCGCGCCAGATGGTGACGCTGACGTATCCTCACATTGGCAATACCGGCGTCAACGACGAAGACGAAGAGTCCGGCCAGATCTGGGCTGCGGGCCTGATCATCCGCGACCTGCCGCTGCTGGCGAGCAACTGGCGCTCGCAGAAGTCGCTGGATCATTACCTCAAGGACAACGGCATTCTCGGTATCGCCGACATCGATACCCGTCGCCTCACTCGCATCCTGCGGGAGAAGGGCGCCCAGAACGGTTGTCTGATGGCTGGTGACCATATTGATGAAGCCGCGGCCATTGCCGCAGCGAAAGGCTTCGGTGGTCTGAAAGGGCTGGATCTGGCCAAGGAAGTCACCGTCAAGCAGGCCTATCGCTGGGACGAGGGTTCTTGGGAATGGGGTGTGGGCCACAAGCCTGCGCCAGCCGAGCGCCCCTTCAAGGTTGTGGCCTATGACTACGGCGTCAAGCGCAACATCCTGCGCATGCTGGTGGATCGCGGTTGTGATCTGACCGTGGTACCCGCCAAGACCCCTGCCAGCGAAGTGCTGGCCATGAATCCCGATGGCGTCTTCCTGTCCAACGGCCCTGGTGATCCGGAGCCCTGTGACTACGCTATCAGCGCCATCAAGACCATTCTGGAAACCGACATTCCGGTGTTCGGCATCTGTCTGGGGCATCAGTTGCTGGCCCTGGCCAGCGGCGCCAAGACCGTGAAGATGAAGTTCGGTCACCACGGTGCCAACCATCCGGTGCAGAACCTGGATAACAAGACCGTGCTGATCACCAGCCAGAACCACGGATTCGCGGTGGATGAAGATACCCTGCCGGCCAGTCTGCGGGCGACTCACCGCTCCCTGTTCGATGGCTCGCTGCAGGGGATTCATCGTACTGACAAGCCTGCGTTCAGCTTTCAGGGTCACCCGGAAGCCGGTCCTGGCCCCCATGATGCCAGCCCGCTGTTCGACCATTTCATCGAACTGATGCAGGCGCGCAGCCGCTGATGTACACGCGGGCCTGCGGGCCCGCAGCTGGATTGAAGATTTTACCCCCGGGTGTTGCCTCGCCAGCGCCCGAGACGCCACCGGAGCGCACATGCCAAAACGTACTGACATACAAAGCATTCTGATTCTTGGCGCCGGCCCGATCGTGATCGGCCAGGCCTGTGAATTCGACTACTCTGGCGCCCAGGCTTGCAAAGCCCTGCGGGAAGAGGGTTACCGGGTCATCCTGGTGAACTCCAACCCCGCCACCATCATGACCGACCCGGCCATGGCGGACGCCACTTACATCGAGCCGGTGGAATGGCGCACCGTCGCCAAGGTCATCGAGAAAGAACGTCCGGACGCCCTGCTGCCCACCATGGGTGGCCAGACCGCGCTGAACTGTGCCCTCGACCTGGCCAAGCATGGCGTGCTGGAAGAGTTCGGCGTCGAACTGATCGGTGCTACCCAGGATGCCATCGACAAGGCGGAAGACCGCGAGCGCTTCGACAAGGCCATGAAGTCCATCGGTCTGGCCTGCCCCCGTTCCTCCATCGCTCACAGCATGGAAGAAGCGTTGCAGGTGCTCGATCTGGTCGGCTTCCCCTGCATTATTCGTCCTTCTTTCACCCTGGGTGGTTCCGGCGGTGGTATCGCCTACAACCGGGAAGAGTTCGTCGAGATCTGTGAGCGCGGCCTGGACCTGTCGCCCACCAACGAACTGCTGATCGACGAATCCCTGATCGGCTGGAAAGAATATGAAATGGAAGTGGTGCGGGACAAGAACGACAACTGCATCATCGTTTGCTCGATCGAAAACTTCGATCCGATGGGGGTGCATACCGGTGACTCCATCACCGTCGCGCCGGCCCAGACCCTGACCGACAAGGAATACCAGATCCTGCGCGATGCGTCCCTGGCAGTGCTGCGGGAAATCGGAGTGGAAACCGGTGGCTCCAACGTGCAGTTCGGCATGTGCCCGGAGACCGGTCGCCTGGTGGTGATCGAAATGAACCCGCGGGTCAGTCGTTCGTCTGCGCTGGCGTCCAAGGCAACCGGTTTTCCGATCGCCAAGGTCGCTGCCAAGCTGGCGGTCGGTTACACCCTGGATGAACTGATGAACGATATCACCGGTGGCAAGACCCCGGCGTCGTTCGAACCGTCCATCGACTACGTTGTTACCAAAATCCCCCGTTTCAACTTCGAGAAATTCCCCAAGGCCAAGCCCGTCCTTACTACCCAGATGAAATCCGTGGGTGAGGTCATGGCGATCGGCCGTACCTTCCAGGAGTCCATGCAGAAAGCACTGCGCGGCCTGGAAGTGGGTGCCTCCGGTTTTGATCCGTATCTGGACCCGGCCGCCGAAGACTTCAAGGACGAGCTCATCCGTCTGCTGAAAACCCCCGGCCCGAATCGCCCCTGGGTGTTGGGTGATGCCTTCCGTGCGGGACTGAGCATTGAAGAAATCTACGAACACACCGGCATCGATCCCTGGTACCTGGTGCAGATCCAGGACATCATCAACGACGAAGCCGCGCTGCAGAAATCCGGCCTCAGTGATCTGACCCGTGATCGCGTCTGGCGTCTGAAGCGTAAAGGATTCTCCGATGCGCGTCTGGCAAAGCTGCTGGGCGTGAAGGAAAAGCAGGTGCGCAAGCGCCGCCAGGAGCTGGGCATCAATCCCGTCTACAAGCGCGTCGACACCTGTGCCGCCGAGTTCGCGACCACCACGGCCTACATGTACTCCACTTATGAAGAAGAGTGCGAGGCCGCACCCAGCAATCGCGACAAAATCATGGTTCTGGGTGGTGGTCCGAACCGCATAGGGCAGGGGATCGAATTCGATTACTGCTGCGTGCACGCCGCTTTGGCGATGCGCGACGACGGTTACGAGACCATCATGGTCAACTGTAACCCGGAAACGGTTTCAACCGATTATGATACATCCGATCGTCTGTACTTCGAGCCGGTGACCCTGGAAGACGTACTGGCCATTGTCGATGTCGAAAAGCCCAAGGGCGTGATCGTCCAGTACGGCGGTCAGACTCCGCTGAAACTGGCCCGTGAACTGGAAGCGGCCGGCGTGCCCATCATCGGCACCAGCCCGGATGCGATCGACCGTGCGGAAGACCGCGAGCGTTTCCAGCAGATGATCGAACGCCTGGGTCTGCGTCAGCCGCCCAACCGTACTGCCCGCAGCACCGAAGATGCCGTGCGTTTTGCCGAGGAAATCGGCTACCCGCTGGTGGTTCGTCCATCTTATGTGTTGGGTGGCCGCGCCATGGAAATCGTCTACAAGGAATCCGAGCTGCGTCGCTACATGCGCGAAGCGGTGCAGGTTTCCAACGACGCACCGGTACTGCTCGACCGCTTCCTGGATGACGCTATTGAAGTTGATCTGGACGCCGTCAGCGATGGTAAGCAGGTCGTGATCGGTGGCCTGATGCAGCATATCGAACAGGCGGGCGTGCACTCCGGTGATTCGGCCTGTTCTCTGCCGCCGTACAGCCTCGGCAAGGACATTCAGGATGTGATGCGTGAACAGGCCCGCAAGATGGCGACCGAGTTGGGCGTAATCGGCCTGATGAACGTGCAGTTTGCGGTGAAGGACAACGATGTTTACGTGCTGGAAGTGAACCCGCGTGCATCCCGTACCGTGCCGTTCGTGTCCAAGTGTATTGGTGTGTCGCTGGCGAAAGTGGCGGCGCGTTGCATGGCGGGCCAGTCGCTGGAATCCCAGAACTTCACCACCGAAATCGTACCCAAGCATTTCTTCGTGAAAGAAGCGGTATTCCCGTTCGCCAAGTTCCAGGGTGTTGACCCGATTCTGGGTCCCGAAATGAAATCCACCGGCGAAGTCATGGGCTCCGGCGACACCTTCGGCGAAGCCTTCGGCAAGGCGGCTCTGGGTGCTGGCGAGCGCTATCCCACCAAGGGCAAGGCGTTCATCAGTGTGCGTGAGGGCGATAAGGCCGCGGCGGTTGCCGTTGCCCAGCAGCTTGCCGGTCTGGGTTTCAAGCTAGTGGCGACCAGCGGTACCGCCCGCCATATGCGCGAGGCCGGACTGACGGTTGAATCCGTCAACAAGGTGACCGAAGGGCGTCCCCATGTGGTGGATGCGATCAAGAACCGGGAAATCGACCTGATCGTCAACACCACGGAAGGCACCCAGGCCATTGCGGATTCCTATGAAATCCGCCGCGAAGCCCTGCAGGGCAAAATCACCTATACCACCACCATTGCGGGCGCCCAGGCGATTTGCGCCGCATTGCAGGTAAAAGGTGAGAAAAACGTAAGACGATTGCAGGATCTGCATGCGGAGTTAGTAAAATGAATCGAGTACCGATGACCGTGGAAGGCGCTGCCAGGCTGCAGGAAGAGCTGGACCGCCTGAAAAAAGTTGATCGCCCGCGGGTGATCAATTCCATCGCCGAAGCCCGTGCCCATGGCGATCTGAAAGAAAACGCCGAATATCACGCTGCCCGTGAAGAGCAGGGCTTCATCGAAGGTCGCATCGCCGAGATCGAAGGCAAGCTGGGCAACGCCCAGATCATCGACGTCACCAAGATCGACAATAAGGGCAAGGTGATCTTCGGTGTAACCGTTGACCTGCTGGATATCGACAAGGACGAAGAGAAAACCTACCAGATCGTGGGCGACGACGAAGCCGACATCAAGGCTGCCAAGATCTCGGTGAATTCACCCATCGCTCGCGCTCTGATCGGCAAAATGGAAGGCGACGAAGTCAGCGTGGATACACCGGGGGGCAACGTCGCGTACGAAATCCTCAAGGTCAAACACCTTTGATCCGTTAGCCGGGCTTCGCTGCTGTGATGCCCGGCGTCCTCTCTGGCAGTGCGCCGATGAGAAAAATCCCCCTGACCCCTGCACCAGAGCCCGAATCACTCCCGCCTGCCTCAACGGTGGTGCCGGAGGCTCTCGATATCTTGCTGCTGGGCGGCATTTGGTGGTTTGTGCTTATCCTGATGCCGCTGTTGCAGCAGGAATCGCTCGCGTTTTCTGCTACTGCCGCAGCATTGCTGATCAAGATCCAGGGGCTGGCCGTTGCGGCCATTGCCACGGTCGTGCTGATCCTGCGTGTGGTCACGACAGGGTGGCAAGGGTGGCAGGCCATTATGCTGTTGGCTGCCTTGGCGGTACTTGGCGGCATCCTGGTATGGCAGAGTCTGCATCTCGACGCGGCCGCTGCGCCCTATCAATATACGGCGGCGCTGCAGGGCATCCTGGCGCTGGGATACTTTGTCCTGCAGAGGCGTCTGCCGCGTGAAAACTGAGCGCAGCCTGTCGAAGCCTCCCTATCGCAGGCAGGATCATCGCTGGCTGATTGAATTGCGCCTCAGCCAGCCCCGCCAGTTGTTCAACACCATCGATCCGTCACCGTTTCATGAAAAGGATCTCGATGATGCTGCTGAACGCTACATTGTCGAGGCCGTCGAGGATTTTCATCGGGACGAACAGTTGCAGCTGGTGATTCATTTGCCGGCGGAATACGTCAATGACGACAACAGCCGGCAGCTGCAGGATGCCATCAGCAACTATTTTGGCTGGCGCGCCCATGAAAGCCGGCGGCGATTGTTGCATTGTCTGCGGGAAGGGCGGTGGGCGGCGCTGCTGGGATTGGCGTTTCTGGTGTTCTGTCTGCTGGCGCGCAGTGCGGCCAATCACTACCTGGACGGGTTCCTTGAACATGTGCTGGATGAAGGATTGCTGATTATCGGCTGGGTGGCCTTGTGGCGGCCGATTGAGATTTTCCTGTACGACTGGTGGCCATTGCGGCGCGAGTTGCTGATCCACCGTCGCATCGAACAACTGCCGGTCAGTCTGCAGGCCAGTCATTGATTGTCAGGGCCACACATCGGGTTCTTCGAATTTATAACCGGCTCCGTACACAGACCGAATCAGGTCCACCCCATTGCCCGCCATGGCAATTTTCTTACGCAGCTTGGTGATGTGCGAGTCGATGGTGCGATCACTGACTACGCGCTGATCGGTGTAGATCCGATCCATCAGCTGATCCCTGGTAAAAATCCGCCGTGGCTCGTTTGCCATGGTTTCCAGCAGCCGAAACTCAACGACAGTCAGGTCCAGCGAGGTGCCGTTCAGGCGTGCATCCAGTGCGTCGGGGTTTAGCGTGAGACCTTTGCCGACGGCACTAAATGTGGCGGCGGGCGATTGGGTGCGGCGCAGCACGGCCTTTACCCGTGCCACCACTTCCCGTGGGCTGTAAGGCTTGCAGATGTAATCGTCCGCCCCCAGTTCCAGGCCAAGCAAGCGATCAATTTCTTCGACCCGCGCGGTGGTCATGATGATCGGTGTATCGTGATGCTGGCGTAACTCCCGGCACAGGGTCAGGCCATCCTTGTTGGGCAGCATCAGATCCAGAATCACCAGATCAGGCTGGAACGCTGCAAAGCTGGCGATTGCCTGTGCGCCGTCATCCACTATCTGGCAATCAAACTGGTGGTGGGTCAGATAATCTTTCAATACCTGGGCCAGTTCGGGCTCATCTTCGATGATCAGAATTTTTTGGCTGTTCATGATGGTTGCTCGTTACTCCGTTGCCAGCGGTAGCCTTACGGTGACGGTGATACCGCCCAGGTCGCTGTCGCTGATATCGATCTGGCCGCCATGGGCCTGCACAATGGATTGGCACAGGCTCAGGCCCAATCCTGCGCCACCGCTGTTGCGGTTGCGGGATGCGTCAGTGCGGAACAGGCGTTCGAACAGGCGTTGCTGTAATTCCGGCGGTACGCCGGGCGCACTGTCGGCGACCCGGATGATGGCGTGGTGTCCGTCGTCTCCGATATCCACCCGAACAGTACCGGGCGCATTGGTGTACTGCACGCTATTCTGGAGCAGATTGCTGATCAGTTGCTGCAACCGCTTATGATCACCCAGTACGGTCAATGTGCGTCCCGTCCGGTCTCGTATGATCAATTGCAGTCCGGCACGCGCCATCTGTGCTTCGAATCCGCTGCTCACCTCAAACGTCAGTGCCCGCACATCCAGCAGCGCTTTCTGGTAATTGAGTGCACCCAGATCGGCCAGTGACAACTGGTACAGGTCGTCCACCAGTCCACCCAGTCGTCTCACCTGCTGCTGCAGGCGCGCCAGTGTCGTTTCATTCAATGGTTGAATCCCGTCTTCGGCCGCTTCCAGCTGGGCCTTCAGTACCGCAATCGGGGTACGCAATTCGTGGGAAATGTCGGCCACCAGGGTGCGGTGCGCCTGGGCATTCTGCTGCAGGGTCTGTCCGAGCGAATTCAGGTGCAACGCAAGCTGGCTGAGTTCGTCGCTGCCTTTGACGGGGGTGCGGGCAGACAGTTCACCTTTGCTGAGCTGGCGGATGTGGGCGAGCAGGGCCTGAATCCGCGCCACCATGATGCTGGCAACCGGATAGGCCACCACCAGCGAAATCAGGCCCGCCAGAAGGGCTACGAACAACAGATGCCGGGATTGATGTTCTGCAAACCGGCGCTCCATGAAATCCTGGGGGCCATTGCGGACCCGTTCGCCAACAAAGCCAACGACGCGGTCATCGACACGAATTGGCTCCAATACGTTGTCCGCGCCGGGATCATAGCGGCCAATCGCTGCCTGCCGGTGTGCATTCAGCACAAAAAAATGGGTCCGCGGCGGTTGCCGGTGCGGCGCATGCGCCGGCGCCTCCGGCGGTCTTGGCAGCGGCCGGCGCAACAGTCGTAAATCCACGTCACTCCAGCCGCCGGTCAAACGAAAATGCTCTGCCAGCTCATCCGCCGCCAATGTCAGGCGTTGCTGTTGCTGCTGGCGCAGAAAGTCGCCAAAACCACTGCGAAAACTCCACTGCATGAACGCCAGCAGGCTGGCAATCAGCAGGCCGCTGGTTAGCAGCATGGCAAGAAACAGCTTGATGCGCAGTGAAAACATGGCGGACCCGTGAATGAACGTTCAACGCCAGTATAGAAAGGAATTGTGCAAGAATGTTGGGCGCGTCACGGCGCCCATGCATGGTTCAGAGTGCCTGGAAGCGCACCAGGTTGGACAACTTCGGATTCTGCTTTTTGGCCGGGCGGTACAGCACGGCCACCTTGCCAATGGCCTGAACCAGGGTGGCACCAGTCTGCTGGCACACTTCCGCGATGATGGCGGTCTTGTCATCCCGCTCCAGCACATTGACCTTCAATTTGATCAATTCGTGATCTTCCAGGGCCCGGTCCAGTTCCGCCAGTACGCCTTCCGAAATGCCTTTCTCGGCAATCATCACCACCGGCTTGAGATGGTGAGCGATGGAGCGGAAGCGTTTCTTTTGATCCTGGGACAAGGCCATGGCGGTTTTCCTGAGAATGAGCAAGGGCGCGTATTCTACCGGCAGATGCGCCGAATTGTTAGCGCCGCAATCGGTCATCAGGCAAAATAGGGCGTTCTGCTTTTTAACCGCATTCGAGGTAGTGTCCGTGTCCCGTTCCAAAACCAGCAAGCGCTGGCTCCGCGAGCATTTCGACGACCCCTACGTCAAAAAGGCCCAGCAAGAGGGCTATCGCTCCCGCGCCGCATATAAATTGCTGGAATTGCAGGAAAAAGACCGCCTGTTCAAACCGGGAATGACCGTAGTGGATCTGGGGGCGGCGCCCGGTGGCTGGAGCCAGGTCGCCGCGCGCCTGGTCGGTCATCATGGTCTGGTCATTGCTTCCGACATCCTGGAGATGGATCCGATTGCCGGGGTTGAATTCCTGCAGGGGGACTTCCGTGAAGAAAGTGTCTATAACCAACTCCTCGACATCGTTGGCGAGCGGCCGGTGGACCTTGTAATTTCGGACATGGCCCCCAATATGAGTGGAGTGGATGCCGTCGATCAGCCTCGTGGCATGTATCTGGCTGAACTGGCGCTTGAAATGGCATCACAGGTATTGAAGAAAGATGGCGTGTTTGTGGTCAAAGTGTTTCAGGGGGCCGGGTTTCAGGAATATCGCCAGGCCCTGCTCAAACAGTTTGCCAGCCTGACATCGCGCAAACCCGAGGCATCCCGCCCGCGTTCCAAGGAAATCTACCTGGTTGCCCGCGGTTTTCGTGGGGTGTGACCCCGGTCCGGCGAAAGATGGTGCGAGCGACTATTGTGTAGTAATGTAGGAAAAATGGTGTTTCAGTGGCAGGGCAAGCCCTGTCTGATCGGTGAGTTAAGAGGGTAAACCCTTGAACGACATGGCGAAAAATCTGATTCTGTGGGTAGTCATAGCCATCGTGCTGCTGTCTGTCTTCAACAACTTCAGTACCCATTCCAGCACCCAGCGCATTCCTTACTCGCGCTTTGTGGAGCAGGTGGAAAACGGT
This sequence comes from Gammaproteobacteria bacterium, assembly GCA_041395845.1. GTDB lineage: Bacteria > Pseudomonadota > Gammaproteobacteria > Pseudomonadales > Ketobacteraceae > Ch67. The sequence goes on along the minus strand of JAWKZS010000001.1, from coordinate 66,337 downwards.
GAAGTGGATAACGTGGTCATCGATGGCGCAGTCGTTACCGGTAAGACTGCCAGCAACGAGAAATTCGAGACCGTTCTGCCCAATATCGCCGATATCGACCTGATGCCGATGCTGCTGAAAAACGGTGTGGCTATCGAAGGCCGTCAGCCTGAAAAGCAGAGCCTGTGGGCGCAACTGCTGGTTGCAACCTTCCCGATCCTGCTGATCGTCGCCATCTTCATGTTCTTCCTGCGTCAGATGCAGGGTGGTGCCGGTGGTCGCGGTGGCCCAATGACTTTCGGCAAGAGTCGCGCGCGCCTGCTCAGCGAAGATCAGATCAAAACTACTTTCGCCGATGTTGCAGGTTGCGATGAAGCCAAGGATGAAGTCCAGGAGCTGGTGGAGTTCCTGCGTGATCCGGGCAAATTTCAGCGTCTCGGTGGCAAGATTCCCCGCGGTGTGCTGATGGTGGGTCCGCCGGGTACCGGTAAGACCCTTCTCGCCAAGGCCATCGCCGGCGAGGCCAAGGTGCCGTTCTTCACCATCTCCGGATCTGACTTCGTGGAAATGTTTGTTGGTGTCGGTGCCTCCCGCGTCCGCGACATGTTCGAGCAGGCCAAGAAGCAGGCACCCTGTATCGTATTCATTGACGAAATTGACGCCGTTGGTCGTTCCCGCGGTGCCGGTCTGGGGGGCGGCCACGACGAGCGCGAACAGACCCTGAACCAGCTGCTGGTGGAAATGGACGGTTTCGAGCCCAATGACGGCGTTATCGTCATCGCCGCTACCAACCGCCCTGATGTACTGGATTCCGCCCTGCTGCGTCCCGGCCGTTTCGACCGTCAGGTGGTGGTGACCGCGCCGGACATTCGTGGTCGCGAGCAGATCCTGAAAGTCCATATGCGTAAGGTTCCGCTGGGTGATGACGTTGAGCCCAAGACCATTGCCCGCGGTACGCCCGGTTTCTCCGGTGCTGATCTGGCAAACCTCGTGAATGAAGCTGCCCTGTTTGCTGCCCGCTCTAACAAGCGTGTGGTGGAAATGGCGGAATTTGAAAAGGCCAAGGACAAGATCCTCATGGGCGCCGAGCGCAAGACCATGGTCATGTCCGAAAAGGAAAAGCGCAACACCGCTTACCACGAGGCCGGTCATGCCATCGTCGGTCGCTTGGTGCCAGAGCACGACCCGGTTTACAAAGTTAGCGTCATTCCCCGTGGTCGCGCCTTGGGTGTGACCATGTATCTGCCTGAAGAAGACAAGTACAGCCAGAGCAAGTTGGGCCTGGAAGGGCGTATCTGCTCCCTGTTCGGCGGTCGGATCGCTGAAGAAATGACCCTGGGCAAGGATGGTGTCACTACCGGCGCCTCCAACGACATCCTGCGGGCCACCGAAATCGCCCGCAATATGGTGACCAAGTGGGGACTGTCTGAGAAGCTTGGTCCGCTTTCTTATGAAGAAGACGAAGGTGAAGTCTTCCTGGGTCGCCAGTACACGCAGCGTCGCCATGTGTCCGAACAGACCGCCAAGGAAATTGACGCCGAGGCCCGTGCCATCATCGATCGCTGCTATGCCAAGGCCCAGCAGATTCTCGAGGAAAATGTCGACAAGCTGCACATCATGGCCGACGCACTGATGCTGTATGAAACTATCGATGGCGAGCAGATCGACGATATCATGGCAGGCCGCAAGGTGCGTGCACCAAAAGGCTGGTCCGACTCCAACGACGGCCCCACTAGTGGCGGCAAGCCGGTGGTCGAATCTGCACCCGCCGAGAAAGAAGATGTGAAAGGTTCTATCGGCGGCCCGGCCAATACCCATTGATCAAGGCAGGCAGGGATGCGTTCATCGTTACTGACCTGCGGCGGGCGAGTGCTTGATCTGAGTCGCCCCCACGTCATGGGAATCCTCAACGTGACCCCCGATTCGTTCTCCGACGGGGGTCGCTTCGTTTCACGGGATGCTGCAGTTGCCCAGGCCCGTGCGATGGTTGAGCAGGGCGCTACCCTGGTGGATGTGGGTGGTGAATCTACCCGTCCCGGCGCGCTGGCTGTGAGCGAGCAGGAAGAGCTTGATCGCGTTATTCCGGTTATCGAACAAATCCGTGGTGAGCTGGATGTTGCCATTTCGGTGGATACCAGTACGCCGGCCGTAATGGTGGCCGCCGCCGATGCGGGTGCGCATCTCATCAATGATGTCCGTGCCTTGCGTCGCCCCGGTGCGCTGGAGGCTGCCGCGGCATCCGGTTTGTCGGTGTGCCTTATGCACATGCAGGGGGAGCCGGGTCACATGCAGCAGAATCCCCGCTATGTAAACGTCGTTCAAGAGGTTATGGCTTTTCTCCAGGCTCGCGTGCAGGCGTGTATCGCTGCGGGCATCCCCGCCAGCAATCTGCTGATCGATCCCGGGTTCGGGTTTGGCAAATCCGTCCAGCACAACCTTCAAGTAATGCATCATCTCGAACAACTGCGGCAGTTGCCCTATCCAATGCTGGTGGGGGTGTCCCGCAAGTCCATGGTGGGGGCGGTACTGGATAGGCCCGTCGACCAGAGGCTGATCGGCAGTATCGCCCTTGCCGTTATTGCCGTGCAGAAAGGCGCCTGTATCATCCGCGCCCATGATGTGGAAGCAACCGTGGACGCCGTCAGAATGACCCACACGGTCATGCAGGAATCACTTGATCAGGAAACAGGACTCTCATGAGCAAGAAATATTTTGGTACCGATGGTATCCGGGGAACCGTAGGCAAAGACGCCATTACACCGGCCTTCATGCTCAAACTGGGCTGGGCGGCGGGCAAGGTGTTTGCGGGCGAGGACGGCAAGCAGAAGATCCTGATCGGCAAGGACACCCGTATATCGGGCTATATGTTTGAATCAGCGCTGGAAGCGGGCTTGTCTGCGGCCGGTGTCGATGTGTTGCTGCTGGGCCCCATGCCGACGCCTGCGATCGCCTATCTCACCCGCACGTTCCGCGCCTGTGCCGGTATCGTCATCAGTGCATCGCACAACCCCTACCAGGACAACGGTATCAAGTTCTTTTCGCCAGAAGGCAAGAAGCTGCCCGACGAAATCGAGCATGAAATCGAGCGCTATCTCGATGAGCCCATGGATATGGTGCCATCGGACATGATCGGCAAGACCCGCAAGCTGGATGACGCCCGGGGTCGTTACATCGAGTTCTGCAAGGGTACTTTCCCACGTCACCTGTCCCTGCACGGACTGCGCATTGTGGTTGACTGCGCCAATGGTGCCACCTACAGCATGGGGCCGGCGGTATTCGAAGAGCTGGGTGCGGAAATAGTGCCTATGGCAGTCCAGCCTGATGGCCTCAATATCAACCGTGATTGCGGCTCTACCCATCCGGAAGCCTTGCAGAAGCGTGTGCGTGAACTGCGTGCCGACCTTGGCATCGCCTTTGACGGCGATGGCGACCGCGTCCTGATGGTGGATCACATGGGTGAAATCGTCGATGGTGACGAGCTCCTGTACATCATTGCCCGCGGCAAGCACCAGAGTGGCGAGCTGCAGGGGGGCGTGGTTGGCACCCTGATGAGCAACTATGGTCTGGAACTGGCCTTGCGTCAGCTCGGTATTGATTTCGCCCGCGCCAAGGTTGGCGACCGTTATGTCATGGAAATGCTGGCAGAACGGGGTTGGCAGATTGGTGGTGAATCGTCTGGCCATATCGTTTGTCTCGACAAGACCACCACCGGCGACGGTATTGTTTCGGCGCTGCAGGTTCTGGCGGTGATGATTGCGCTGGATATGTCACTGGCCGACCTGTGTCGTGGCATGGAGAAAATGCCACAGAAAATGATCACTGTCCGGCTGCCAGACAAGCGTGATGTCATGAGCAATGCGGGCGTCCAGTCAGCGGTGCAGGCGGTGGAAAGCCAGCTTGCCGGGCGTGGACGAGTGCTGCTGCGGCCTTCTGGTACAGAGCCCCTGATACGGGTGATGGTGGAAGGCAATGATCCCGACGAGGTGGCGACACTGTGCCGGGAGCTGGCCGGGGCAGTTGAACAGGCCCTGGTGGTATAGCGGCGGCCGGCCCCGCCGGTCCACGCCTTGTATGTTGACACCTTCTTCGCTACCATTGCCGCCTCGCAGAAATGGAGGCTGATTTTCGTGCGTACACCTGTCGTTGCCGGCAACTGGAAGATGAATGGCACCCGCGCTTCAGTGGCCGCCCTGGTGAATGCAATCAGCGAGCAGTTACCTGAACAGGCGGGCGCCGACGTCATCCTGTGTGCTCCTTTTCCTTATATAGGTCAGGTCGCTGAATCGGTCTGCAGCCGGAATATCCGGGTGGGAGCCCAGAATGTGAGTGAGCATTCCGCAGGCGCTTTCACGGGTGAAGTCAGTGCCGCCATGCTGGTCGATTTTGGGTGCCAGTACGTTATCGTGGGGCATTCTGAGCGACGAAGCCTGTTCGGGGAAACCGAGCAGTGTGTCGCTGAAAAGTTCGTAGCTGCGCAGGCGAACGAGTTGATTCCGATCCTCTGTGTCGGTGAAACGCTCCAGCAGCGAGAAGCAGGGCAGACCCTGACCGTCGTGGCATCCCAGCTGAAGGCGGTGCTGGAAAAAGCGGGAATAGAGTCGTTTAGAAAAGCCATTATCGCCTACGAACCGGTTTGGGCCATCGGAACCGGGCTTACGGCGACCCCCGAGCAGGCGCAGGAAGTTCATGCAGCCATCCGGGAATTGCTTGGTTGCGAAGACGCCGCTGTTGCTGAGGGAGTCCGCATCCTCTACGGCGGTAGTGTGAAGGCTGCAAATGCAGCAACGTTGTTTGCGTGTCCGGATATCGATGGTGGCCTGATCGGTGGGGCCTCACTGGATGCGACAGAATTTTTAGCCATCTGCCAGGCGGCAGGATAGACGAGAACTATATATGATCGAAACGGTATTGCTTATTGTGCTGGTCTGCGTTGCCATCGCGCTGATCGGGTTGGTGCTTATCCAGCATGGAAAAGGCGCTGATGCAGGTGCATCGTTCGGTGCCGGAGCGTCGCAGACAGTGTTTGGCAGTGCCGGGTCGGGGAATTTCCTGACCAAGTCCACCTGGACGCTGGGTATTGTCTTTTTCGTGTGCTGTCTGGCGCTTGGCTATATTGCTCGCCAGCAAGCCGAGAATGCAGGCCGCTTCGATTTCAGCGAGCCAGCGCAGGAAGAGCAGGTGCCGGCTGCAGATGTTCCTGTGTTGCCCGGCGACGCAAGCGTGCCTGAAAGTGCGGATTCTGTCCCCGCCACTGTGCCAGCAGAATCTGCTGAAACTGCCGGCGTCGCAGGCCAGACACCCAACTGATTCCTGATGAAATAATTGATAATTTGCTGGAACACGACAACGAGTTTCTGTAAATTATCGCCTCCCTGCCGAAGTGGTGAAATTGGTAGACACGCTATCTTGAGGGGGTAGTGGCGCAAGCCGTGCCGGTTCAAGTCCGGCCTTCGGCACCAAATTGACGGGCAGCATGACGCATGGCTTGACGAGGGCCAGCTGCCGGCAATGTGAATTTTCCTAACGGTTATCGACACTTAGACAAAGTTTTTAGAAGCGGGTGTTGACAGCAGAGGGTAGATTCAATATAGTGCGCGTCTTGCCGATGCGGGGTGGAGCAGCCTGGTAGCTCGTCGGGCTCATAACCCGAAGGTCGTTGGTTCAAATCCAGCCCCCGCTACCAAATAAAAAAGGCCCCTTTAGAGGGGCTTTTTCTTAACAGCAGTTCTGGCAGGCGAATGGATGAATAAATCCGTTTTGCCAGTCAGCAAAGTGGTGGGCCTCGTGCCCACTTTTTGTTTCTGTCGACAGACCGAACAAAGGTACAGAAAGTGTCATCCGGTAAACGTATCGATGTGCTGAAAAACATGCTCGAACCCGCTGTGCACGCCGTTGGTATGCAGCTGTGGGGTATCGAGTTTCTGGCGCAGGGCAAGCATTCCATACTGCGCATCTACATCGATTCTGACAATGGCGTTACCATCGACGATTGTGAGGCGGTTTCCCACCAGGTCAGCGGTATTCTGGATGTAGAAGACCCGATCAAGAGCGAATATCACCTCGAAGTCTCTTCTCCCGGTATGGATCGTCCTCTGTTCACCTTGGAGCAGGTGGCGCGCTATGTCGGGGAAACGCTCAAGGTCAAATTGCAGATGGCCATCAGTGGCCGGCGAAATTTCTCCGGTAAGCTGGCCAGTGTGCAGGGCGATGTATTGACCTTCGAAGTGGACGGTCAGCCCGTGACGGTGACATTTAATCAAATTGACAAGGCAAATCTGGTTCCAAAATTCGACTGATGCAAACGCAAACTGCATGGTCTCAGGGTGAGGCAGTGAAATGAGCAAAGAAATTCTTCTGGTAGCTGATACCGTCTCCAATGAAAAAGGCGTCGACAAAGATGTCATTTTCCAAGCTGTAGAGCTGGCCTTGGCTACTGCCACCAAGAAGCGTTTTCCCTCGGATGACGTAGAAATTCGTGTGTCCATCAACCGCCAGAACGGAGATTACGACACCTACCGCCGCTGGACGGTTGTTGCGGATGAGGATTTCGAGTTTCCTGGCCGCCACCTGACGCTGGATGAGGCTCACGACTTTGATCCCAATCTGAAGATTGGTGACGTTTACGAAGAGCCGATTGAATCCATCGATTTCGGCCGGATCGCTGCCCAGACCGCCAAGCAGGTGATCGTGCAGAAGGTTCGTGAAGCTGAGCGCCAGCAAGTGATCGAGGCCTTCCTGGATCGCATCGGTGAACTGGTCAGCGGTACTGTCAAGAAAGCGACCCGCGACAGCATTATTCTGGATCTGGGCAACAACGCAGAAGCCCTGCTGGCCCGTGAGGAAATGATCCCGCGGGAAAGTTTCCGTGTGGGTGAGCGGGTTCGTGCCGTGCTGTTCGGCGTAAACCGCGAAAACCGTGGCCCGCAGCTGTTTGTCAGCCGTACTCGCCCGCAGATGCTGGTTGAGCTCTTCAAGATTGAAGTGCCCGAGATTGGTGAAGATCTCATCGAAATCAAGGGTGCTGCCCGTGACCCTGGCGCCCGTGCCAAAATTGCGGTCAAGACACACGATCAGCGTATTGATCCTGTGGGAGCCTGTGTTGGTATGCGTGGCGCCCGCGTGCAGGCGGTTTCCAACGAGCTGGGCGGTGAGCGCATTGATATCGTGCTGTGGGATGACAATCCTGCGCAGTTCGTCATCAATGCCATGTCGCCGGCTGATGTTGTCTCGATCGTAATGGATGAAGACAAGCACTCGATGGATATCGCAGTGGATGAAGATCAGCTGGCCCAGGCGATAGGCAAGGGTGGCCAGAATATTCGTCTTGCCAGTGGGCTCACTGGCTGGACCCTGAACGTGATGACGGTGGAACAGGCGCAGGCCAAACAGCAGGAAGAAGCCGGTTCCATTATCGAGCAGTTCATGAAAGACCTGGATGTTGATGAGGATGTTGCCGGCGTGCTGGTGGACGAAGGCTTCACGACCATCGAAGAAGTGGCATACGTTCCTAAAGAGGAAATGCTGGCCATCGATGGTTTTGATGAGGATATCGTCGAAGAGCTGCGCCGCCGTGCCAAGGATGCATTGCTGACACGGGCACTGGTGTCGGAAGAAAAGCTTGAAAGTGATCAGGCTCCGGCCGAAGACCTGCTGGACATGGAAGGCATGGATCGGGCAACCGCTTATGCCCTTGCCAAGAAAGGGATCGTAACGATGGATGATCTGGCCGAGCAGGCTGTAGATGACATCCTGGACATTGAGGGCGTGGACGAAGAACGCGCCGGACAACTGATTATGACTGCACGTGCCCCCTGGTTCGCGGACCAATGATGTCATGAACCGGTAAGCAAACAGGCACGTTAAACAGGAGTGAGAGACGCTGATTATGGCAGAGGTTACCGTCGCACAGCTGGCAGAAGTCGTGGGAATTCCCGTTGAGACCTTATTGCAGCAGATGAAGGACGCGGGTTTGGCTCATGCCAATGCACAAGAAGCTGTATCCGACACCGAGAAAGAACAGTTGTTGGCCCATCTGAAGCGCGCGCACGGTGACAGCGATAGCGAGCCGAAGAAAATCACGCTGAAGCGCAAGAGCGTCAGCCAGATCAAGGTCAGCGGTTCGCAAGGTCGCAGCAAGACGGTGAGTGTGGAAGTCCGCAAGCAGCGTACCTATGTGAAACGCTCAACCGTTGAGCTGGAAGAAGCTGCGCGTCAGGCCGAAGAAGAAGCTGCGCGCAAGGCGGAAGAAGAACGTAAGGCGGTGGAAGAGGCTGCTGCACGCAAGGCCGAGCAGGAGCGTCTGGCAGCAGAGAGAAAAGCTGCAGAAGAAGCTTCTAAACGTGCTTCTACCGCAGAGGTCGGAGAACCCAAAAAGGATTCCGCCGCTGAGGCAGCGAAAAAGGCAGCCGCTGCGGCCGCCAAGAAAGTGCCGGAAAAGTCTGCCGAAGAGTTGGCTGTCGAGCAGGCACGCAAGTCCGAGGAGCAGCGCCTGCGTGACGAACAGCGTCGCCGCAAGGAAGAGGAAGCAGCCAAGCGCACGCTGGAAGAAGCACGTCGCATGGCCATGGAGCTGGAGCGTCGCTCGGGCCGTGATGACGCCGTGTCCGACGATCTGCTTGAAGAAGAAAAGGATGCGATTGTTAAGCGTGCCTTCGAGGATAGCCTCGATAGCGAAGCCCGTCAGGTCAAGCGCGCGCGCAAGCCTACCAAGAAAAAGGGCAAGGAAAAGCAGCCGGAGCGGCAGTATTCTCCCCGCGTCAACAAACACGGGTTCCAGAGCCCGACAGGACCAATCGTGCGCGAAGTAGTATTGGGCGATAGCATTACGGTGTCCGACCTTGCCCAGCAAATGTCCGTCAAGGGTGCCTCTGTTGTGAAGGCGCTGTTCGGTTTGGGCATCATGGCCACCATCAACCAGGTGATTGAGCGCGATGTCGCCCAGCTGATCGTCGAAGAGATGGGTCACAAGGTCAAACTGGTCAGCGCAGACGCGGTTGAAGACTCGCTGATCGAATCGCTGGAAGACCATGGTCAGGAAGGTGATACCAGGCCGCGCGCACCGGTGGTGACTATCATGGGTCACGTTGACCACGGTAAGACCTCGCTGCTGGATTATATCCGTCGTACCCGCGTTGCTGCGGGTGAAGCGGGTGGCATTACCCAGCATATCGGCGCCTATCACGTCGAAACCGGTCACGGCATGATTACGTTCCTGGATACTCCCGGTCACGCGGCGTTTACCTCCATGCGTGCCCGTGGTGCCCAGTGTACCGACATCGTCGTGCTGGTAGTGGCCGCTGATGACGGCATGATGCCGCAGACGGCAGAAGCGATTGATCACGCCCGCGCAGCTGGTGTGCCGATCGTGGTGGCAGTGAACAAAATCGACAAGCCCAGCATCGACCTTGATCGTGTGAAGTCTGATCTGTCCACCAAGGAAGTTATTTCTGAAGAGTGGGGCGGCGATACGCAGTTTGTTTATGTTTCTGCGCTGACCGGTCAGGGTATTGATGAGCTGCTGGATGCGATTCTGGTGCAGGCTGAAGTACTCGAACTCAAAGCGGTACCGTCTGGCCCGGCGAAGGGTGTGGTGATCGAGTCCAGTATCGACAAGGGTCGTGGTGTAGTGGCGAGTCTGCTGGTGCAATCCGGTACTCTGAATCGTGGTGACATGGTTCTGGCTGGTGAGCATTACGGTCGCGTTCGCGCCATGCTGGACGAGAACGGTAAGCAGATCCAGAGTGCCGGGCCTTCGATTCCGGTCGAGATTCTCGGCTTGGCCGGTGCGCCGGATGCCGGTGAAGAATTCCTGGTGGTTCCGGATGAGCGCAAGGCGCGGGAAGTTGCAGAATTCCGTCAGAAGAAGCTGCGACACAATCGTCTGGCACGTCAGCATGCGACCAAGCTGGAAAACATTTTCGAAACCATGGGTGCTGGCGACACTGCAACCGTCAACATAGTGCTGAAGACCGATGTACGTGGCTCTCTCGAAGCGCTGCAGGTTGCGTTGCAGGATCTGTCCACCCCTGAAGTCAAGGTTAACGTGGTTTCCGGTGGTGTTGGCGGTATCAACGAGTCAGATGTGAATCTGGCGCTTACCTCGAATGCAGTGCTGGTTGGTTTCAACGTCCGCGCTGATGCAACTGCCCGCAAGCTGTGTCAGGAAGAAGGTCTGGAGCTGCGCTACTACAGTGTCATCTACGACATCATTGATGACGTGAAGAAGGCAATGTCTGGTCTGCTTGAGCCTGAGCTGCGTGAAGAAATCGTCGGTGTGGCCGAAGTTCGTGACGTGTTCCGTTCGTCCAAGTTCGGTGCAGTGGCTGGCTGTAAGGTTATTGAAGGCACCGTTTACCGTAACAAGCCGATTCGGGTTCTGCGTGACGATGTCGTTGTCTTCCAGGGCGAGCTGGAATCGCTGCGTCGCTTCAAGGATGACGTCAACGAAGTCAACGCCGGTATCGAATGTGGTATCGCGGTGAAGAGCTACAACGATGTGAAGCCGGGCGACAAGATCGAAGTCTTCGACGTCAAGAAAGTGGCCCGGACCATTTGAGGTAGAACAGGTTGCGACATCATTCCCGTGGCTTCAGTCGTACCGACCGTATTGCGGACCAGATCCAGCGGGATCTGGCCGTATTGCTGCAGCGCGAGCTCAAAGACCCGCGACTGGGATTGCCGACCATCAGTGGTGTAAAGGTCAGCAAGGATCTGTCCTACGCTGACGTTTACATCACGTTTATGGCGATCGAAGACCCGGCCAAGGTCAAGGAAGCGCTTCAGGTGCTGGATAATGCTGGCGGCCTGTTGCGCAGCCTGCTGTCCAAGAGCATCAAGCTGCGCGTGATGCCCCGGTTGCGGTTCCATTACGATGAAACCATTGTGGACGGTCCACGTATTTCGGCGTTGATCAATGCCGCCGTTGCCGAAGACAAGGCGCGTCATCATGATGATGCTCCGCAGTCCCCGGTTGACCCCGACGGAGAGTAAGAAATTGGGAAGACGTCGTGGCAAGCGCGGGCGTCCGGTTGACGGAGTGCTGGTGCTGGACAAACCCCAGGGTTGTACGTCCAACGAAATCCTGCAGCGGGTGAAGCGCATGTTCGGTGCCGACAAAGCAGGCCATACCGGCAGTCTCGACCCGTTGGCAACCGGTGTTCTGCCCCTGTGTTTTGGCGAAGCCACCAAGTTTTCCCAGTTCCTGCTGGATGCCGACAAGGCCTATGTGGTGAAGGCGAAGTGGGGCGAGAAGACCAATACAGCGGACGCGGATGGTGAGGTGATCGAGACCTGTTCCACCGAAGGTCTGACCCGTGAGGCGCTGCTGGCAACCCTTCCCCGCTTCATGGGTGAGATCGAGCAGATTCCCTCCATGTACTCGGCCCTCAAACATAATGGTCAGCCGTTGTACAAACTGGCCCGCCAGGGCGTCGAGGTAGAGCGCGAAGCGCGCAAGATCACCATTTACCAGCTGGACCTGCTAGACTGTGATGCCAGTCACTTTAGCCTGTTTGTCCGCTGCAGCAAAGGCACCTACATCAGGAATCTGGTGGAAGACATCGCTGAAGCGATGGGAAATCTGGCACATGTGGTAGAATTGCGCCGCACCCAGGCCGGTGCCTATACGCTGGAGCAGGCGGTTACCGTCGAACAGCTGGTAGAGGCGCTGGAAGCGGGTGGCCATAAGGCACTGGATGCTTTCCTGTTGTCGCTTGGTAGCAGCGCTGATCATTGGCCGGCGTTGCAATTGACTGAAAATACGGCATTTTATTTGCGGAACGGCAACCCGGTACAGGTTTCGGGGGCGCCGACGCAAGGCTGGGTCAAACTGGTTGGCCCAGAACAGGAATTTATCGGGGTAGGTGAAATCGAGGACGACGGTAAAGTCGCCCCACGCCGCCTGGTAAGTCGCTCCTAGCGAGCGTTAACAACAGCCCGCCTGACTGTAAATATGCGTGGTCGGCCGGGCTTTCGAAACGAAGCATATTGGAGAAGTAAAATGGCAATTAGCGTTCAAGAAAAAGCTGAAATCGTAGCAAAATTCAAGCGTGCGGAAGGCGACACCGGGTCTCCGGAAGTCCAGATCGCACTGCTGACAGCGCAGATCAATCAGCTGCAAGGTCACTTCAAGGCTCACTCCAAGGACCACCACTCCCGTCGTGGTCTGATCCGCATGGTTAACTCCCGCCGCAAACTGCTGGATTACCTGAAGCGGAAAGATCTGGGCCGTTACACTGACCTGATCGGCAAGCTGGGTCTGCGTCGTTAATGATCCATTGCCAAACCCGGAAGCAGTTTGAAGCAGCAGGTGCCACCGTTACAGGCGGTGGTGTGGGCTGCGACAGCTGAGTCCAACCACACGGCACTTGTCCTCGCGGACAGGTGCCGTGTTTTTTTGTGTTGTTGGTCACATGGTTCGCAAGAGCCATCGGGTGCATCTAAAAGTCCGGTTCGCCGTGACCTGATTTTTAGATGTACCCAACAACAAATCGATATCCACCCCGGTGTCCGGCATGAGCTGGCAAGGTATTGATCGGGGCAAATAAACTGAAAGGTGAATCAATGTTTAAAGTCGTAAGAAAAGAATTCCAGTTTGGTAGCGAAAAGTTTGTACTGGAGACCGGCAAGGTTGCCCGTCAGGCAACCGCCGCGGTCATGGTGACCACGGATTCAACGTCTGTGCTGGTGACCGTGGTTGCCAAGAAAGAAGCCGATCCGGGCAAAGACTTCCTTCCGCTGACCGTCAACTACCAGGAAAAATTCTATGCCGCCGGCCGTATTCCCGGCAGCTTCCATAAGCGTGAAGGTCGTCCTTCCGAGAAGGAAACCCTGACGTCACGTCTGATCGATCGCCCGATCCGCCCGCTGTTTCCCGAAGGCTTCTGCAACGAAGTTCAGGTGATTGCGACCGTCATGTCCACCAACAAGAAGACTGATCAGGATATCGCTGCCATGATCGGTGCATCTGCTGCGCTGGCCATTTCCGGCATTCCTTTCCAGGGACCGATCGGTGCAGCCCGTGTGGGTTACCGTGATGGTATGTACATGCTCAACCCAAGCTACAAGGATCTGGAAAATTCCAAGCTGGATCTGGTGGTTGCCGGTACGACTGACGCTGTGCTGATGGTGGAATCCGAGGCGCAGGAATTGACCGAAGACCAGATGCTGGGTGCAGTGCTGTTCGGTCATATGGAAATGCAGGTGGCGATCAATGCAATCAAGGCATTTGCCGCTGAAGTCGCTGCACCGGCGATGGTGTGGGCGCCACCTGCGCAGAACACCGCGCTGAAAGATGCCCTGCAAAACGGTTTCGCGGCCCAGATCGAGGAAGCCTATACCATTCGTGACAAGCAGCAGCGTTATGGCCGTATTGGTGAAATCAAGGCTGCCGCGATTGCCGCGCTGTGCAACAAGGACGATCCGGCGGCACCTTCCGAGCAGACTGTCAAAACGGCGTTCGGTGATCTGGAATACCACATCGTGCGTGAGAACGTGCTGGCCCACAAACCCCGTATCGACGGCCGCGATCTGAAGACCGTGCGTCCCATCAGCGTGGAAGTTGGCGTGTTGCCCCGTACCCATGGTTCTTCCTTGTTCACCCGTGGTGAAACCCAGGCCATCGTGACGGCAACCCTGGGCAGCCTGCGTGATTCCCAGAATCTGGATTTCCTGGAAGGCATGAAGTCCGATCCTTTCATGCTGCATTACAACTTCCCGCCGTTCTGTGTGGGTGAAATCAGCATGCAGCTGGCGCCGAAGCGTCGTGAAATCGGCCATGGCCGTCTGGCGCGTCGTGGTGTGCAGGCAATGTTGCCGTCCCAGGCTGATTTCCCGTATGCCATTCGCGTGGTGTCGGAAATTACTGAATCCAATGGTTCCTCCTCGATGGCATCGGTCTGCGGCGCCAGTCTGGCGCTGATGGATGCAGGCGTGCCGATGAAGGCGCCGGTTGCCGGTATCGCGATGGGCCTGGTAAAAGAAGGCGAGCGCTTTGCCGTGTTGTCCGACATCCTGGGTGATGAAGATCACCTTGGCGATATGGACTTCAAGGTGGCAGGTACCGCGAAGGGTGTGACTGCCCTGCAGATGGACATCAAGATCACCGGTATCACCGAAGAAATCATGGAGATCGCACTGAATCAGGCGCGCGAAGGCCGTCTGCATATTCTGGGTGAAATGAACAAGGTGATCAGTGCTTCCCGTGGCCAGGTGTCCGAAGAGGCGCCGGTTTACGTGACCATGAAGATCGATCCCGAGAAGATTCGTGATGTTATCGGCAAGGGCGGTGCAGTGATTCGCCAGATCTGTGAGGAATCCGGTGCCGAGATCGATATTCAGGACGACGGCACTATCCGCATCTACGGTCAGAACGCGGAAGCGTCCAACAAGGCCAAAGTGAAGATCGAAGGCATTGTGGCTGAGGCGGAAGTGGGCCGCATCTACGACGGCAAGGTGTCCAAGATCGTGGATTTCGGTGCGTTCGTGAACATTCTGCCGGGTACCGATGGTCTGGTGCATATCTCCCAGATCGCCGAAGAGCGCGTCAACAATGTCAGCGATTACCTGAAAGAAGGCCAGATGGTGAAAGTGAAGGTGCTGGACGTGGACAACCGCGGCCGCATCAAGCTGAGCATCAAGGAAGCCACAGCGGAACTGGCAGCGGGCAACCAGCCTGCCTGATTTTTCGCCTAAGTGCTTGATAGTTCGAAGGGGAGCAAATGCTCCCCTTTTTATTACAAACGGTTAACCTAAATCCGGTTGTCTTTGTGAAGGCCATTGCGTACCCTTGGACAGTTGCTTGAATGGACTGGCCGGTTTCCTTTCTGTGTGCTCCCGGACTGATGCACCGAAGCCTGCCACACAATAAAAAGAAAGCGGAGGGAATTCCCATGGGGTTTGTCACCCGACGATTCGTGCGTGCCGTTGCTGCCTCGTCCATGCTGTTGTTCAGTTCGTTCGCGTTGGCGGCGGATTGGCAAATGGAGCTGGATGAAGAAGGCGTTCAGCTTTACTCCCGTCAATCCGATACCAGCCAGCTGAAGACTGTGAAAGTCGTTTCACAGGTCAAGGCGTCGCTGTCCAGCCTGGTGTCGTTCCTGTCTGATCACAATCAGTTTCCTGCCTGGATGGACAAGGTGTCCAAGGTTGAAAAAATTCGCGATATCAGTCCCCAGGAAAGCCTGACTTACACGGTCATCGATTCTCCTTGGCCCGAGCGTGATCGTGATAACGTGCTGTATTCCAAGTGGGAGCAGGATCCTGCCAGCTTGGTAGTAACCAAAAAGATTTTTTCCGAGCCCGGTTATGTGGGTGAAAGCGCCGACAAGATTCGCGCGCCGTTTTTCGAAGGTGAATGGAAGCTGGCACCGAAGGCTGATGGTTTTGTGGAAGTGAGTTATACCGTGGATTTTGATCCAGGCGGCAAGGTGCAGGGCTGGTTGCTGGAAATGTTCACCTACGAAATGCCGTTCAAGACCATGCAGAATCTGCGGACGGCCGGACTCGACCAGTATCAGGGTGCAAAGTTTGCCTTTATCAAGGAGCCGGTACGCAGTGGTGTTGCGATGACCACCCAGCAGTAACGGTTGCACGAATCAGCAAAATAGAAACGGGGCTTTGCGCCCCGTTTTTTGTGCCTGTCTATTCGAGACTGCCGGAACGATTGCCACCCATTTCCTGCAGCTGCCATTGGCCGCCGCGCTGTTCGAACGTGAAGCGGCGGATGTCGGTGCCGGTGCGGTTTCTGTCCTGGGCGTAGGCCCATTCATACTCAAGATGGGCAATGAAACGCGTTGGGGATTCTTCCAAGATCCGGTATCGCAGGAAACGTTTGATCACAAAGGTGCCTGCCCACTCGCCCTGGGTGTCGTAATAGTGGCGGGCCTGCTGCTGGATGGTGTTCAGGTCGGGCAAGTTTGCTGCCAGACCGTGGACGCCACTGGTTAGCAGTATCAGTAATACAAGGACTCGGCTCAAGCGGTACATGGTGGTCTCCTTTTTTGAGGCCAGCCTACAAAAGGCGAGCAAATCCTTCAACCGGTGGACTTGTAATGGGCCGCATCAATCCGGTATTTCTGCAGGCGGGAATACAGTGTGGTGGGGCGCACTCCCAGCAGACTCGCCGCACCGTCTTTACCGGCCACTTTTCCGTTGCATTGGCGAAGGGCGGCGATGAGATTCTCGCGGTCGCGCTGGAAGCGTTCCTGATCGGTGAGAACAGGCGTAGTCGCTTCATCGCCGACAGTGATCACGTGGGATTTGGCGCGAGCTTTGGGTTCACTGCTGGTCGGCAGGTCAATCTGCAGACGCGAGTTGCCTGAGAGGATCACAGCGCGCTCAATGATGTTTTCCAGTTCGCGGATGTTGCCGGGCCAGTTGTACTGTTGCAGCTTGTTCAGATCCGCCATCGACAGGGGCAACACCGGTTTGTTGAGTTTGCGACAGGCGCGGTCGATAAAGTGCAGTGCCAGCAGTGGAATGTCCTCGATCCGTTGCCGCAACGGCGCCGACTCGAGCGGGAAAACATTGAGGCGGAAATAGAGATCCTCGCGGAATTTATGCTGGGCCACGTCCTGCTTGAGATCGCGATTGGTGGCGGCAATCACGCGAACATCCACGCGCCGCGTTTTGGTGTCGCCGACCCGTTCGAACTGCTTTTCCTGTAATACCCGCAATAATTTTCCCTGCAATTCCAGCGGTATTTCGCCGACTTCGTCCAGAAACAGGGTGCCGCCGTCCGCCAGCTCAAACCGGCCAATGCGATCGTGGCTGGCTCCAGTGAAGGCACCTTTGACGTGGCCGAAGAATTCGCTTTCGAACAAGTCGCGGGGAATGGCGGCGCAGTTGACACGAATCAGCGGGCGTTTGCTGCGTTGACTGGATTCGTGGATGGCGCGGGCAATCAGTTCCTTGCCGGTGCCGGATTCGCCGGTGACAAGGACGTTGGCATCGGTGGGTGCCACCAATTCGATCTGGCGAATGATGTGCAGGATGGCTTCGCTGCGCCCTACGATTTCGCGATGGTTGTGTTCGGCGCGAATTTCTTCCTGCAGATAGGCGTTTTCCAGTTCAAGTTTGCGTTTCAGGCTTTCTACCTGCGACAGGGCTTCGCGCAGGCGGCGATCCGCCTCACGGCGCTCGCTCACATCACGAAAGATCACTACGGCGCCTACCAGGCGGCCCTGATCTTCGATCGGGGTGCTGGTGTATTCGACGGGAAAACAGCTGCCATCCTTGCGCCAGAACACTTCGTTGTCTTCCTGGTGGACGATACCGTCGTGAAAGGCAGCGTATATGGGGCAATGGTGTCTGGGGTAGCAGGAGCCGTCGGAATGGCTGTGATGAAAAATTTCATGAGCATTGCGGCCTACCAGTTCGGCGGCGCTCCAGCCCAGCATTTGTTCGGCGGCAGGATTGACGAAGGTGGTGACGCCATCCGGATTGACGCCGTAAATGCCTTCGCCCGCAGCACGCAGGATCAGCTGGTTCTTGCGTTCGATATCGAGAAAGACTTCTTCGATCCGCCGCCATTCGAGCAGACCGCCCCGGTGGTACTGGTTCCATTCCGCATGCTCCCGTAACAGGGTGTAGTGACGGGCGTCGGATACCAGCAACAACAGCGCCGGTTGCTCTGCGTAGCTGAACCAGGAGGCGGTTATCTCGACCGGCAGCGTGTCGCCTGTATCACGCAGCAGCGAGAATTCCGTGCTGAAGGCGTGCTGCCGTGACTGACAGGCTTCGGTAAAACTGATCAGTTGCGGGCGCTGGCCCGGAAACAGCTGTGAAGGCGCCATCTGCAGCAATGTGGTGCGGGAAAAGCCCGTGAGTATTTCGAGTGCAGGATTGGTGTCCAGCAGCCGATCCTGCACGGGATCGATGCACACCAGCGCCATCGGTGTGGAATGCAGTGCGCTTTCCCAGAGCGTAGCAGCAGGTTTAGCGGGCACGGCGGGCAGGGCGGACATGTGAGTGTCTCCTTGAATCGGAAGAAATGGCGCAGCCTTGCGGCTGTTGCAAACAAGTCGTGTGCCAATTACGAAATTTCGATAGCGAAAAACACAGAATGTCGTAATTGACGATCTTTCGTAATCGATGCGACAGGCGCTGATAGTCGTTTAACGCTATGAATTTTCGGCAATTATTTTTTGTCTATTGATTGGCACGTCCCCTGCAAATACTCCCCTGACGCTGAGAACCGCTGGTTGTGGCGGTTACGGAATCCGTGCACGGATGCTTTGAAACCTGAATTCACGCACCACAATGGGGAGAGTTTTGTATGACGGTAAAGAGCCTGGGGAATCCTTACGATCCAACCACATCCCTGGTGCACGAGCGGGGCTGCGGCTGTGGCACCTGTTCTGCGAAAGCACAGCCAGTAGCGGCGGATGCGCTGCCGGAAACGCCGGATGACATGTTTGATCGCGCCATTGAAAACGCGGTTGTGCGCGCGGTGTTCCAGAACAGCGATGTGGATCGTCGCCGTTTTCTGGGGATGATCGGTGGCGGTGCTTTCGCAGCGATGCTGGGCACCTTCTTCCCACTGGAGCAGGCCAAGGCCGCGCTCAAAGAATCCATGGGCAAGCTGGAAAAAACCAAACTGAAGGTCGGTTTTGTGCCGATTACCTGCGCCACACCCATCATCATGGCGCATCCGATGGGCTTCTATGCGAAGTACGGCCTGGATGTGGAGGTGATTAAAACCGCAGGCTGGGCCGTAGCCCGTGACAAATCCCTGTCGAAAGAATACGACGCATCCCACATGCTGACACCGATGCCGCTGGCGATGACGCTGGGCGCGGGTTCAACCGCTGAACCGTTCATCATGCCGGCAGTGGAAAACATCAATGGTCAGGCCATCGTGCTGCACGTGAAACACAAGGACAAGCGCGATCCCAAACAGTGGAAAGGCTTCAAGTTTGGTGTGCCGTTCGAATACTCCATGCATAACTTTTTGCTGCGTTACTACGTGGCGGAGCACGGGCTTGATCCTGACAAGGACATCCAGATCCGGGTGGTACCGCCACCGGAGATGGTTGCCAACCTGGGCGCGGAAAACCTCGATGGTTATCTGTCGCCGGATCCCTTCAACCAGCGTGCAGTCTGGGAAAAAGTAGGCTTCATTCATACGCTGACCAAGGACATCTGGGAAGGTCACCCCTGCTGTGCATTCGCCTGCAGCAAGCAGTTCGCCACGGAAAATCCCAACACCTATGCGGCGTTGCTGAAAGCCATTGTGGATGCAACGCATTACTCATCCAAAACGGAAAACCGCAAGGAAATCGCTGCCGCCATTGCGCCGAAGAATTATCTGAACCAGCCCGAAGCGGTGATCGCGCAGGTGCTGACCGGGCGTTACGCCGATGGTCTGGGCTCGGTGCTGGATGTGCCGAACCGTATCGACTTCGATCCGTTCCCCTGGCATTCGATGGCAGTGTGGATTCTCACCCAGATGAAGCGTTGGGGTTATATCGCCGGGGATGTGGATTACAAGGCGGTGGCCGAGCAGGTTTATCTGGCATCCGATGCGAGCAAGATGATGAAAGAACTCGGTTACGCCGTGCCGGACAAGACCTACGCCAATTACACCATCATGGGCAAGGAATTCGATTACACCAAGCCCGAGGAATACGTTAACAGTTTTGCCATCCGGAGAACCTGATGATCCAGTCGCTGAAAGTCCGTTCGGCGATTCTGTCCTGTGTACTGGTGTTGGTGCTTTGCGGTATTTGGGAAGCACTGACCCAGACAGATCACAGCGTCGGCGAATTGAGTGAATACGAGTTGCTGATGGGTGGCGCGGTGCCGGAAGCGGGCGTGCCGCCACCGTCGGAAGTGTTGGCGCTGGCGTGGGAGCAGATCACCGATCCGTTCTACGACAAGGGGCCGAACGACAAGGGCATCGGTATTCAGCTGGGTTATTCGCTATATCGGGTGTTGACCGGCTATGCGCTGGCGGCGCTTCTGGCTATTCCGGTCGGTTTTGTGGTGGGGATGTCGCCGCTGATGTATGGCGCGCTCAATCCCATCATTCAGGTGTTGCGGCCGATTTCACCGCTGGCGTGGATGCCACTGGCGCTGTTCATCATCAAGGATTCGGAGACGTCGGCGATATTTGTGATCTTCATCTGTTCGGTGTGGCCGATGCTGATCAATACCGCCTTCGGTGTCGCGAATGTGCGCAAGGACTGGATCAATGTGGCGCGCACCCATGAGCTGTCAGCATTACGCACCGCATTCCAGGTGATTCTGCCGGCGGCGGCACCCACCATTCTTACCGGTATGCGGATTTCCATCGGTATTGCATGGCTGGTGATCGTGGCGGCGGAAATGCTGGTGGGGGGTACCGGGATTGGCTATTTCGTCTGGAACGAGTGGAACAATCTGGATCTTACCAGCGTGATTTTTTCGATTCTGATGATTGGCTGTATCGGCATGCTGCTGGACCTGATGTTGTCTGGTGCGCAGAAGCTGGTGCAGTACAACGAATAGAGGTGAGTGATGTCCCGCGCGTTTGTTGAAGTGTCGGCTCTGGGTAAATCATTCCCGAGTAAGGGTAATGCACCGCTGGTGGTGTATGAGAATGTCAATTTCACCCTGAACAAGGGCGAGTTTGTCTGCATCATCGGGCACTCCGGCTGTGGCAAGTCTACCATTCTGAATACGTTGGCGGGGCTGGATGATCCCACGGCTGGCAACGTGATCATGAATGGCAAGGAAGTGAAAGGCCCGAGTCTGGAGCGCGGTATTGTGTTCCAGAATTACAGTCTGTTGCCGTGGCTGTCGGCGCTGAAAAATGTCGAGTTTGGTGTGGCGGCGCGCTGGCCGAAGTGGAGCAAGGAGCAGGTGCGCGAACACAGTGTTCGTTACCTGAGCATGGTGGGACTGGATCATGCGCTGGACCGGAAACCGTCGCAGCTGTCTGGCGGTATGCGGCAGCGGGTCAGCATTGCCCGTGCATTTGCAACCCAGCCTGAACTGCTGTTGCTGGATGAACCCTTTGGCGCCCTGGATGCATTGACGCGCGGTGTAATCCAGCAGGAACTGGTGAAAATCTGGAGCGAGACCCAGCAGACCGTGTTCATGATTACCCACGATGTCGATGAAGCGCTGCTGTTGTCGGATCGCATTCTGCTGATGACCAACGGTCCCAATGCGGCGGTGGCGGAATCCGTGGTGGTGGATCTGCCGCGCCCCCGTCAGCGCGCCACCATCGTTCATCAGCCGGGCTATTACACGTTGCGCAATTATCTGGTGGATTTTCTGGTGAATCGTTCCGACAGCCGCGAAGGCATTGTGGCCGGCGCCGAACCCAAGTCTGTCAATCCATTGACCGAAGAGAAAAAGCCGGCGGAACCGGAGCCTGTGCCCGCAGCCGCTGTCCGCCCCATCAAGCAGTTTGCAGTGAATTGAGCACCAACAGGAGAACCATTATGAGTACCGTAGCAACAACCATCATGAAAGCGAAAGAAGCCAAAGGCATGACCTGGGAAGCGCTGGCCGAGGCAATCGGCATGTCCCCGGTGTGGACCTGTTCTGCCTGCATGGGCATGAACAGCATGCCGGTGGAAAAAGCCAATGCCGTGTGTGACGTGCTGGGGCTGGATGCCTCTATCGCCGCCGAGCTGGTGAAGTTCCCCACCAAGACCTGGGACAAGGCCGTGCCCACCGATCCACTGATCTATCGCCTGTATGAAGTGGTGGGTGTTTATGGTGAAACGCTCAAGGAAGTCATCCAGGAAAAATTCGGGGACGGCATCATGAGTGCTATCGATTTCACCATGCACGTGGACAAGGAAGAAAATCCGAAAGGGGATCGTGTCATTCTGACCTTGAACGGAAAATTCCTGCCCTACAAGGCCTGGTAGATGACGGAAGCAAAAAGCCAGCATTACGCTGGCTTTTTTTATTGGGGCATTACCGGTTTTCCAGCCGGTTATAGTCGAGAATACCACCATCGATGGGGTTGTGGGTCAGGTACCATTGATGCAGGCGATCGCTGTATTGCCAGAATAGTGGATCAGTGCGGCGGACGCCGAACTGGTCCAGCAGATAGGTATAATCCTGCTCGCTGCGCAATTCCTGCACCTGTTCGGCAAAATCCTGCAGACGCTTGCGGTCAACACGCAACAGGGCACTGGGATAGGCGCCGATCAGGCCGTAGCTGATCAGCACAGCATCTTCCTGTGGCAGGCGGCGATCTGCTTCGCCAAAGATTTCGGAAATGTTGGTGTAAGCGTTGTGGTGCAGCAGGGTGTAGTAGTGGCGTTGGGCATTGTTGCTGTCGGTGACCTCGATGAACAGTGTCTGCGGCAGCAGTGATGCCGCGGTGCCTTTGACGCTGTTGATCAGTGCGAACGCCTTGCGTGTGGCGTCGTCGTCGAAACCGTGCTGCAGATCGTGCTGCCGGTTCAGTACCGGCGCAAGCCGCTGATTGAATTTGCCGTAAAGTTCGGTCAGGTAATCGGTGGTGGCGTAACGTTCATCGGTCTCTCCGCTGAAAGTGTTGCCGCGACTGTAAACGTATTCCTTGACCGGATTGACCGAGCCCCGATACCACTGGTTACGTACCTTGTCCCGCTGATCCTTCGGTAGCAGGGTGAGGAAATTGAATTCCCCTTCCATGCGCAGAAAATCCATGTAGATGCGACTGTTGAGCTGGTGGCCCACGTTGCCATAGACGTCGTAGCCGGCCACCAGCAGGTAGTGAATGCGTTCCAGCAGCGGATAGGTCACGACCCACATGGTTTGGGGGCGCTCACCCAGCAGACCCTGTTCAACGGTGGCACTGTCGAGATGACGGAAGATGGTGAGCGCCGCGTTGCGATTGTCGCCGTCACCATCCCAGATCAGATTCATGTCCAGCGGGATTTTGTGGTTGAGCTGCTTTGCCATCAGCTTCGATTTGGCTTTCAGGTATGCCTTTTCTTCTTTTGCGTAGGCAAGCCAGCGCAACGGTGAAGTGGTGCTCTGGGCTTCGCCGGGTAGCGGTGTGTCCTTGAGCACGGAACCCAGATATTCCGACTGGCCATGGGCGGGCACGATATCCGGATCGGTAAACGCCACCCAGAAATGGTCGTTGATGACGTTCAGCGCCAGCTGGCCGCGACAGACTGGACCCTTGATGAATCCCATGATGGTGTATTGGGCTTCTTCGAGCATGAAACGATAGCGGGCTACGGCGGGCAGTTGTTCAAAGGTTGCAAATGGATTCGATGCGGTGGCCGGATCGTAGGACGGCAACTTTGCAACGGAATAGTGCGGTTGCAGAAACAGCTGATCCCAGCGTCGCAGTCGTTGCGCATCGAGCCGATACGGCATGTGGGTTTTGGCGACGATGGATTCGGGTACCAGGATAAGGCGGTAATACACCCGTTTGACACCAGGATCATCATAGGGGCGCAGTGTGGAAATGCGATCCACCGGTTGTCCTGGTGCCGTGCGCGAGCGCACCAGATTGAAAAAGAGCGGGCGACCGTCACCGGGGAAATACAGATGCGCCAGGAACAGGTGCTCGTACATGTACCTGCTCATCAGTTGGGCCTTGAGGCTGTCCTGATTGAAAAACGTTTCCCACTGATCGATCTGTTGCTGCAGGTCTGCGTTAAGCAGATTGCGCGGTGTGTAGGGTGCGCCCTGTTCGATCCACTGCAGCAAACGCTGGTGTTCTTGTGGGCTCAGTCCGGGTAGTGCGTAGGGCATGCCCCACAGCGGATAATCACGGCGGAACGCCGGGAACTCTTCAATATTGCTGCACTGCTGATCCCGGGTCAGACGCAGATCGAAACTGTCGGGCAGGCGTTTTTCCTTGGGCAGCGGGTGCTGCTGTTTCAGCAACAGCATTTGCGCCATGACGCTGGCATCGCGATTGGCCTGCGGTGTATCCGCGCGTTCATTGAGTACGCTGAAGAAACCCTTGTCGCGCCACTGGGCAGTGCTGTGGGCGTCTTCGAACAGGCGGGTGGGCGCTGCTGCCAGCAGGCGTTCACCGTTGTAGACGAAGTCCTTGTTGGCGCCCCGGGTGATGCCTTCCCAAGCGCCGAGTTTCAGCTGGCAGGGCGCATCGTAGCAGGCATGACACACCACACAGCGCTGTTCCAGCAATGGATTGATATCCTGCCAGTAGTCGATGCTGCCGGTGGTGTTGGGATGATCGTAGCGGGCGGGGTCGGCGCTGCCATAGCGTTCGTCCAGTTGGCTGGCGGCCAGTACGGAGCAGCCGCACAGGGCCAGGAACAGGATCAGCAAAAGAGTGCGGGACACAGAAACTCCTTGTTCAGGCGTGGAGTGTCTGGCTCCACAACAGTTCGATAATGGGGCGGGCGTCTTCCTGCAGGCTCAGGCGGATATCATCCAGCTCGCTTTCTTCCCACGCACCTGGTGAGTGTGCGGATGGCTGGATCTGCGCCACGCCGAGGATGATGGCGTAGCTGCGCAGCAGGGTACGGGCGGCCTTGCGATTGCTGAGGCCTGGGAAACACTGCCCCAGCCTGTCACCGCATTGTTGCAGATTCGTGTGCAGGCGTCGTTTGAATTGCAGCAGTATTTCCGGCGCGGTGTTTTTTTCCAGTACACCGGTCACCATGGGGCCGAGGCGGATGATGGGGGCTTCGCGATCCACCGCGTTGACAAACGTGTCGATGCAGCCTGCCACCGAAATGCTGTCCTGCTGCAGATAGCTCATCAGCTTGCTGAACAGCTCATCCATTGCCTGGGTAACCAGTTCCAGAAACAGTTCTTCTTTGGTTTTGAAATAGATATAGAAGGTACCTTTGGCGAGCCCGGCCCGGGCGACGATCTGGGCCACCGAGGGCAGCTGGCCGTCGCCCGCCAGAAACAGTTCCCAGCCGGCATTCAGCAGGCTTTGCTTGCGCAGGAGTTTTTGTTCGGCGTCACGGGCGCGAAGAATGGACATGGGAATTACCAGAAGCACAAAACAACAGGGTAAACACGGTAACGGCATTGTGACGGCATGGTGCGGCAGCAACAATAGCGCCAGCGGCGTTAAAAGGTAACAAAAATACAGAAAGCGTTGATGTGGCGCAGCGCTTAACTAACAGGTTTTGGTTTTCTTCAGCTATGCTTGAATAGTGGTGTTGACCATTTCGACGGAATGAACGGGAGCCCGTCATGGCGCGGATCAGATGGACAGGTGTGACCTTGTTGGTGGCGCTGCTGTATTTCGCCTGTGCACGCCTGGGTCTGATGTTTGCGTTTGCCGACACCCAGGCCACGCCGTTGTGGCCACCGTCGGGCATTGCGCTCGCGCTGACCCTGCTGTTGGGCGTGCGGGTGTTGCCAGGGGTTTTTCTGGGCGCCTTTGCCGCCAATATCTATCAGAGTCTGTGGGTTGGTACGGCGAACGTCAGTTGGGCGTTGCCGTCGTCACTGGGTATTGCATTGGGCAATACGCTGGAAATCCTGCTGGCGAGTGTGCTGATCCAGCAGTTTGCCGCCCGTCAGCTGTTTTCCAGCGTGCGCGGGGTGCTGGTGTTCGTGGCCGCCGTTGTCGCTGGCAGTCTGCTGGCGGCCCTGATTGGCACGCTGACGCTGGTGAGCGGGGCCAGTGACAGTCGCTTTGTAATGCAGTTTGCACTGACTTGGTGGCTGGGCGATGCTGCCGCCATGTTGTTGCTGACGCCTTTCATCATGGCCTGGTCACGTCGTTCGCACGACACTGGGGGGTTGTTACGGCTGGCACATCTGCTGGCGTTGTCGACGGTGTTTGTGCTGGCGATGAACCTCTGGTACGCACCGATCCGCCAGGATGCCTTGTCGCTGTCCTATGCCTTCGTGATGCTGCCGCTGTTTGTGTGGGGCGCGCTGGCGTTCGGCGTGCGGGAAATCACGCTGATGCTGTTTGCGTTTTCCTCCTTCCTGCTGTTCCGGACAGTGAGCGGCGAAAGCCCGGCAACCCCGGATTCCCTGAATGCGGTGTTGCTGCAACTGCAATGGATTCTATGCGTGATTGCTGCCAGCGTGCTGGTCATGCATGCCGGCTTTGCCGAAGGAAGACGTTGGCGTGTCCGGATGAAGGCAGCGGAGGAGCGCCAGACATCCCAGGCGGTGCAGGAACTGGAGCGGCTGCGCTACGATAACCGCGGCCTGCAGCAGCAGGTCCAGCAATATGCCCGCAATGAACGGCGTTTACAGGAAAGTGAAGACCGTCTGGCACTGATTACCCAGGCCACCACCGATGGCATCTGGGAGTGGGAGCCCGCCCGGCGTCTGTTGCGTTATTCGACCCGGTTTCGGGCGCTGCTGGGTTACACCCAGTTTGACCAGCTACCCCAGTCCCTGCGCTTCTGGCTGCG
Source organism: Gammaproteobacteria bacterium (assembly GCA_041395845.1). Taxonomy (GTDB): domain Bacteria; phylum Pseudomonadota; class Gammaproteobacteria; order Pseudomonadales; family Ketobacteraceae; genus Ch67. The sequence continues at coordinate 40,049 of JAWKZS010000001.1, read as the reverse complement.
CCGGGTGGATCGGGATGACCGTCACCGCTTTCTGGCCGTGTGTCGTGCCCATCTTACGGATCGTGCACCACTGGACTGCAATTTCCGCATGCGCAACAAAACCGGACAGTTACGTTGGTACCGGATTCAGGGACATGCCATCTGGGATGCCCGTAACCGCCCGGTGCTGTTGGCAGGTTCCATCTCGGATGTCCATGGCGAGAAGCTGGCGCATGACATTCTGGTGACGGAAAAGCGTCTGCTGGAACGCATGACCAGCGGCGCGCCGTTGCAGGAAGTGCTGCAGTGGGTGGTGGAGTTGTTGGGTGCGCGTTACGTGGAGAGCGGCCTTACCCTGGCGCTGGTGGATGCGGCAGGCGTCAATCTTGAACTGATGGCCCAGCGTAAGCTGGCGGAGGATCTTCGCCAGTTCCTGCAGGGCATCAAGGTTGGACCCCAGGCCATCAGCCTGGGTGCAGCGATCTATTTCAACACCCCGATCATTGTCGATAACATCGACGCCAATTCGGACTGGCGCCCGTTCATGCCGCTAATGCGCGCGCGCGGGATCAAGGCGTGCTGGGCAATTCCCATCCGCAACCGTCACGGCAGCGTACTCGGTGCGCTGGCGGTCAATTTTGCGGCGACACAGGCACCGGATGCCGAAGACAGCGAATTCCTCGATCGGGTGGCGCGGCTGGCGGGGATCGCGGTGGAGCAGAATCAGATCCGTTCCACTTTGCAGCGCAGCGAGCAGCGTTTCCGTGAGTTGTATCATCACAACCCGGCCATGTTTTTTTCCCTTACCGGAGAAGGGCGGGTGGTATCGGTCAATCAGTTTGGTGCCGAACATCTGGGTTATTCACCGGCAGAACTGGTGGATCGTGATTACACCGCGCTGATCGAGTCGCAGTTCCACGATGACTTCCGGGATGCTCTGGCGCAAACGTTGGCCTTGCCGGGTCGGGTACAGGTTTTCGAGGCGCGCAAGCGCTGCGCCGATGGTCGCCTGCTATGGGTGCGGGATTCCCTGCGTGCCTGGGGCGGCGATGGCGAGCGCATGGAAATTCTGGTGGTGGCCGAAGATATCACCGACATCCGTGAATTATCCGACCGGCTTGCCTATCACGCCTCCCACGACCCGCTCACCGGTCTGATCAACCGGCGCAAATTCGAAGCGGAACTGGTGAATGCGATTTATGAGGCGAATACGCTGCAGTGCTCCCATGCGCTGTGCTATCTGGACCTGGATCTGTTCAAGGTCATCAACGATGCCTGCGGTCATGCGGCGGGGGACGAATTGCTGCGCCAGCTGGGCCAGCTACTGCGCGATAGCGTGGGAGAGCGTGGAGTCATCGCGCGCCTGGGTGGTGACGAATTCGGTCTGCTGATTCTGAATACCGATGCCGGCAAGGTGCAGCAGCTGGCAGGCGAAATCCGCGACCGCATCGTCGATTACCAGTTTGTGTGGGAACGACGGCCCTATCATGTTGGCGTCAGTATCGGGGTGGCGATGATCACTCGTGATACCGCCAACCTCACCAGTCTGATGGTGGCGGCGGACTCTGCCTGCTATGCCGCCAAGGAAGCCGGCCGCAACCGGATTCAGTGCTATCACGAGGATGATGCACTGCTGCGTCAGCGCCGGGGCGAAATGCAGTGGGTGACCCTGATTCCCCGCGGCATTCGCGAGAACCGCTTTGCGCTGGCACTGCAGGACATCGTGCCGATGTCACCGCGGATGGCCGAGCGCCATGTCGAACTGTTGCTGCGCTATCGCAGCCCAGACGGCCAGTGGATTTCGCCCCAGGTGTTTCTGCCCGCAGCGGAGCGCTACAGCCTGGCCACCCTGCTGGACCGCTGGGTGTTTGTGCAGCTGGCCCATCTGCTGGAAACCCAGTCGCGCCTGCGGGACGAGGGCATCGTCTTCAACGTGAATCTGTCGGGGCAGTCGGTGACCACCGAGGAGTTCCGCCAGTTCCTGATTTACCAGATCACCAGCCGGCAGCTTCCCGCGGCGAACATCTGTTTCGAGATCACCGAAACCTCGGCCATCACCAATCTGCCGCGGGCCAAGGAGTTCATCGAGGCGCTGAAGGCGCTGGGTTGCCGCTTTGCACTGGATGACTTTGGCAGCGGGTTGTCGACCTTCGGATATCTGAAAGGCCTGCCGGTGGATTACATCAAGATCGATGGCCAGTTTGTACGGGATATCGTGCAGGATGAAATGGACTTTGCGATCGTCAAATCCATCAATGAAGTGGGCCACGTGCTGGGCAAGCAGACGATAGCAGAGGGCGTGGAAAATGCGGATATTGCCCGCCGGCTGCAGATGATCGGCGTCGATTGGGCGCAGGGCTTTCATCTGTCACAGCCGCAGCTGCTGGCGGAGTGGCTGCAGCGGTTTGATATCGCTTACGAACCAGTGGTGATGGTGGAGTAGTCCCGGCAGGAAACGGCGCGCCGGTTGATCCGGCACGCCGCTGGCACCATTACTGCCCCAGCGCCTTGTTCAGCTTGTCGAAACCCTTCTGGGTTGCTTCATGGGTTTTCTCGCGAGTTTTGGTCTGGGCCTGCTCGGTAGCTTGTGCCTTGACGGCGGCACCGCCATCCGTGCTGGCAGACTTGGCCTGTTCTGCGATGGCCTGACCTTTTGCCATTTTCTTCTCGTACAGCGCGTTCACTTCGGCGTCGCTCTTGCCTTTGGCTTTCTTGCCCAGGGCCTTGCGCTTGGCTTCGACGCTCATCTGGTCCACTGCGGACTCACCGTTGCCGGTTTGCTCGGCCTGGGTCTGTGCCGCCTGTGCCTTCACATCCTGCTGCACCTGATCAGCGACATCCTGCAAGGGATTCCATGCCATGGCGGGGGATGCAATCAGCAGGGAAGCAACGGCGACAGCGATAATGTTTTTCATCGGGTAAAGCTCCTAAAGCGTCTGAATCGTAAACGTCCGCCGGAATGACGGTGCTGGCAATGCTAGCGGATTCCCTGTTTGAGATCTGCGCAATTTTTACCGGTTTAGCGGCAAGGCTCAGGTGCTTACAACACCATGGGCGCGGCGACCTGGGCGCGCTTTTCTGCGCCGAGCAGCGCTTCCACCAGGGTGAGGGAAAATTCCAGCGCGGTCCCGGGTCCCTGGCTGGTAATGCAGTTGCGATCCACTACCGTACGCGCATTGCGAAAATGATGCAGCTGGGCGGTGAAGCCGGGATGACTGGTCGTGTGATATTCCTGTTCCAGCAGGTGGGTGGCAAATACCACTGCAGGGGCGGCGCAGATGGCGGCAAACAGGCGGCCGTCGGCTTGCTGCTGGCGCAGCATCCGGATCAGCAGGGCGCAGTCCCGCAGATGGTTGGCGCCAGGCAGGCCGCCGGGCAGGGCGATCAGATCGTACTCATGTGCGTAGCACTGTTCGATGTGGGCATCGGCAACGATGCGGGTGCCGCGTGCGGCGGTGATCTGCAGACGCTGCTCCGGCATCACGCTGGCGACCGTAACGTCCACGCCGGCGCGGCGCAGCACGTCGATAATGGTGACGGATTCGATGTCTTCGGAACCGTCGGCGATGGGAACGAGAGCGGTTTTGCTGGTCATGTGGAGTCCCTCCGTGCGGTGATCAGGCGTCCAGCGCCATCATCCCCGGCCTGACCTTGCCGGCCAGCCACAGGATCAGGTTGGTGAAACCGTCCCAGGGATCGCCCTGGCCGAGGCCCTTGATGGCCTGATCGATGCGGGCGGCTTCCACCAGACAGTGCTTGAAGGTGCGCCCCGGCACCCGTTGCAGCGCGCCCTGCATGATGGCTTTGCGGTTTTCCCAGATTTTGTATTCCTGCAGTGCGCGGGCGGGAGCGAGGCCGTTATCGACCAGTTGCGCCATGCCGGCCAGGGTGCGGATGTCCTTGGTCAGCGCCCACAGCAGCACGGTGGGTTCGGTACCGCTGGCGCGCAGAAAATTCAGCATCTTGATGGCGTGAACATAGTTGCCCTGCAGGGCCTCGTCCACCATGTCGTAAAGACTGTAGCGGGCGTGGTCTGCCACCGACTCTTCGATATCGCGCACATCCAGAGGACCTTGACCGCGCAGCAGAATCAGTTTTTCCACTTCCTGCGCGGCGGCCAGTAGATTGCCTTCCACCCGTTCTGCCAGCAGTTGCACCGCTTCCCGGGTCGGTTCCAGGCCGGCGCTGCGCATGCGCTGATGAATCCACTGCGGCAGCTGGCTGGCTTCCACCGGCCACACCTGAATAAAGGCACCGATGCTTTCCAATTGCTGGAACCATTTCGCGCTCTGGGTTTTCTTGTCGACCTTGGGCAGGATCAGCAGCAGGATGTTGTCGGGATTGGGATTGTCACAATAAGTGGCCAGTGCTTTTTTCGCGGCATCATCAAACTTGCCTTTTTCATTGCGCACTTCCAGCAGTTTGCGATCACCAAACAGGGACATGCTTTTGCCGGCCTGCAGCAGGTGATTCCATTCGAAATGGTTTTCCACCAGAAACAGATCGCGCTCGGTAATGCCGGCATTACGTGCTTCGCTGCGGATCTGGTCGGCGGCTTCCTGCATCAGCAGGGGCTCTTCGCCGCTGAGGATATACAGCGGCAGCAGCTGACCCTTGGCGAAATGTTCCCTGATCTGGTTCGGCCGCAGTTTCAAGGGGCGCTGTCCTTGGCGTTTTCACTCGCCCGATACTGGATCGCCGCCCGCTCGATGGCCAGCAGAATACGCTGGGCCAGATCGCTGTCCATTTCCTGGCGCAGCAGGCGTTCTTCTTCGGCTTTGCCGACCGCCGCCGTTTCCCGGTACAGGTAGGAGCGGCGCGCTTCCAGCGTCATGGGTGCGATGATGTCCTGATCATCACGACGGAAACGGAATTCGACGCTTTTGATGAGCTCGTACTCGGCGCTCTTGGCGCGGCTGCTGTACGAGGCGGTACGTCGCGTAGTCTTGCTGGACAGGATCTGCAGCTGGTTGGCGGAATCCGCGTTGCGCTTGATCTGTGAACTGCGCAGCACCAGATCCAGCGCAGTATTCAGACCTTCATCCTTGTCGTCTGTAATCAGCTGGACACTGGAGAAGGTCTTGCGCAGGGGAACGTCGCTGCCGCGCAGTTGAAAACCGCACGCAGACAACGCTGCTATCACTATCAGAACCATGCTGCAACGGATCAGTGTCATGACGTTTCCTTTCGGGTGATGGGCCTCAACCCACCACCACGCTCACCAGTTTGCCGGGTACGACGATCAGCTTGCGCACGGCTTTGCCTTCCATGAATTTCTGTACGCTGTCGTTAGCCAGGGCCAGTGCCTTGATGTCATCTTCGCTGGCATTGACGGCGACCTGGATCTTGCCGCGCACCTTGCCATTGACCTGCACTACCATCTCGATCGCATCGCGTACCAGGGCGGATTCATCCACCGCCGGCCAGGGTGCATCGATGACGGTGCCGGATTTACCCAGCAGTTGCCACAGTTTGTGACAGACGTGCGGCGTAATCGGCGCCAGCATCAGTACGCAGGCTTCGATGGCTTCCTGCATCACGGCGCGGCTCTGATGACTGTCATCGTCCAGCTTCGCCATGGCGTTGGACAGTTCCATCACCGCCGCAATGGCTGTGTTGAAGGTGTAACGGCGTTCGTAATCGTCACGTACCTTGGCGATGGTTTCATGCAGCTTGCGGCGCAGGTCTTTCTGCTGCTCGTTCAGTGCATCCTTGTTCAGTGCGGGTGCCGCACCGTTCTGCAGATGCGCTGCCACCATGCGCCAGAGTTTGCGCAGGAAACGGTTGGCGCCTTCCACGCCAGAGTCCGACCACTCCAGCGACTGCTCCGGCGGCGCAGCGAACATCATGAACAGGCGCACGGTATCGGCACCGTACTGGTCGATGATCACCTGCGGGTCGATGCCGTTGTTTTTCGACTTCGACATCTTGCTCATGCCATCCCACAGTACGGGCTGGCCATCGCTTTTCAGGGTGAATTTCACCGGCTTGCCCTTGTCGTCGGTTTCCACCGCCACATCGGTAGGCGAGAACCAGTGCTTGCCGCCTTTCTCATCTTCGCGATAGAAACAGTCTGCCAGCACCATGCCCTGACACAGCAGGCGCTCGAATGGTTCATCGCATTTCACCAAACCGAAATCCCGCATCAGCTTGTGGAAGAAGCGGGCGTACAGCAGGTGCAGAATGGCGTGCTCGATACCGCCGATATACTGGTTCACCGGCAGCCAGTAGTTGGCGGCTTCCGGGTCCAGCATTTTGTCATCGGCGCGGGGGCTGCAGAAACGGGCGTAATACCAGGACGATTCCATGAAGGTATCGAAGGTATCGGTTTCGCGTTCGGCGGCTTCACCGTGGTAGGTGGTCTTGCGCCATTCGGGATCGGCCTTGATGGGTGACTGCACGCCATCCATCACCACGTCTTCCGGCAGCTTTACCGGCAGCTGTTCCGGTGGCGCGGGCACTTCACTGCCGTCCGCCCGATTGATCATGGGAATAGGTGTGCCCCAGTAACGCTGACGGCTCACGCCCCAGTCGCGCAGGCGGTAGTTGACCTTGATGCGGCCCTTGCCCAGCTGCGACAGGTACTCGGCGATGGCAGAGAAGGCTTCTTCAGACGTCAGGCCGTTGAAGGCATCGGAATTCACCAGCCGGCCTTTTTCGGTGTAGGCCGCCACGGTCAGGTCGATGGCACTGCCATCCAGCGGCTCGATCACCTGATGGATGGGCAGGTTGTATTTCCGGGCAAACTCCCAGTCACGCTGGTCGTGACCGGGCACCGCCATCACCGCGCCGCTGCCGTAATCCATCAGCACAAAGTTGGCGATCCACACCGGCACTTCCGCATTGGTGATCGGGTGACGGGCGGTCAGGCCGGTGAAGATACCTTTCTTCTCCATGGTGGCCATGTCCGCTTCAGCCACTTTGGTGTGGCTGCACTCTTCAATGAAGGCGGCAATGTCCGGATTCGACTCGCCGGCTTTTTTCGCCAGCGGATGTTGGGCGGCCACTGCGACATAGCTCACACCCATCAGGGTATCCGGGCGGGTGGTGTAGACCGTCAGAGCGGATTCGCCTGGGATGTCGAAAGCCAGCTCAACACCTTCGGAGCGGCCGATCCAGTTGCGCTGCATGGTCTTGACCTGTTCCGGCCAGTGCTCCAGCGAATCCAGGTCTTTCAGCAGTTCTTCGGCGTAGTCGGTGATCTTCACGAACCACTGGGGAATTTCCTTGCGCTCCACCAGCGCGCCGGAACGCCAGCCACGGCCGTCGATGACCTGTTCGTTGGCCAGTACGGTCTGGTCCACCGGGTCCCAGTTCACCGTGGCCATCTTCTTGTAGACCAGGCCCTTTTCATACAGCTGGGTAAAGAACCACTGTTCCCAGCGATAGTACTCCGGGCGGCAGGTGGCCAGTTCCCGGCTCCAGTCGTAACCGAAGCCCAGGCGCTTGAGCTGGCCCTTCATGTATTCGATGTTTTCGTAGGTCCACTTGGCCGGCGCTACCTTGTTCTTGATGGCGGCGTTTTCGGCGGGAAGTCCAAACGCGTCCCAGCCCATGGGCTGCATCACGTTCTTGCCCAGCATGCGCTGGAAGCGGCTGATCACGTCGCCAATGGTGTAATTGCGCACGTGGCCCATGTGCAGCCGGCCGCTGGGGTAGGGGAACATGGACAGGCAGTAGTACGGCTCCTTGCCGGGCTGCTCGGTCACTTCAAAGGATTTGTTCGCTTCCCAGAATTGCTGGGCTTCGGTTTCGATCGACTGGGGATGGTAGATTTCTTCCATCGAATTGGACTCTTTCATACAAAAAACCGTGTGAGCCGCGTAGGATACCGCAGCAACCATTCAACAGATAGGGCTCTCATGCTAATCCGTGGTTTTCTCACTGCCCTGGCCATGCCGCCGGCCTTGAACCTGAACCTGATCCTGGGTGGGCTGCTGCTGAGCCTGCGTTATCGCCGTGTGGGGCGGGGGCTGGCGCTGCTGGGGCTGGTGTCCCTGCTGGTGCTGGCGCTGCCCTGGTCCAAGATGAAAATCTACGAACAGCTGGAATCCTACCGGGCGCTGAAAGTGGCGCAACTGAACGCGATGGCGCCGCAACCGGGGGCGATTGTGTTGCTGGGCGGCGGCATGGTGCGTTTTGCCGACGAATACCGGCAGATGCGCCTGACCGACGGCAGCGTGCGGCGAACCCTGTATGCGGCCACCCTGGCGCAGCAGACCGGGTTGCCGGTTCTGATTACCGGGGGTGGCACGTCCGAAGAGGCGCCGGACGAAGTAGAGGCCGGGCGCATGGGGGAGTTGCTGACACGGCTGGGTGTGCAGCCGCGCTGGCTGGAAACCCGCAGCCGTACCACCTGGGAAAACGCCATTTACAGTGCACCGATGCTGAAGGCTGAGGGAATCGATACGGTAATTCTGCTAACCGATGCCTGGCACATGCGGCGTTCGGTGGAAGCCTTTCTCGCTCAGGGACTGAACATCATTCCGGCGCCCACGGCCTTCCGCAATGGGGCCTATCGCGATATCCGCGCCTTCGTCCCTGATCGTACGGCGTTGGATGAGGTGGGGGACGCCATCCGCGAATGGCTGGGCATTCTTACGTATCGTCTCAGCTATGGTACAAAGGCCGCACCACCACCGGACGCTCAGGGCGTCGTGCCAGCAGCAGGCCAATGATCAGCAGCAGCGTTGCCAGACCCAGCACCGGCCAGTAACCCAGCTGCACCAGTGGCGTGGTGCCCTGGGTACCATACATGACGCCCCGCAGGAGCCCTTCCTGAAACGAGGGAATCCGCGCGGTCACATTACCTTTATGATCGATAATGGCGGTGATCCCCGTGTTGGTGCCCCGCACCAGATACTTGCCGGTTTCCAGTGCCCGCATGCGCGCCATCTCGAAATGCTGCAGCGGCCCCCAGGAATGTCCAAACCAGGCATCGTTGCTGATAGTGATCAGAAAATCCCGGTTCTGCACATTGAGCCGCACCAGTTCCGGATACACGATTTCGTAGCAGATGTAAGCGGAGAACAGCAGCCCGTTCGCCTGCAGAGCCGGCTGGTCGGCAGTACCGGCGGTGAAGCTGGACATCGGCAGATTGAAGAAGGGAATCAGGCCGCGAATCAGGGATTCCAGCGGCACGTATTCCCCGAACGGCACCAGCTTCTGCTTGTGGTACAGACCTTCGCCATTGCCGATCACGAAAATCGAATTGTAGAAACGGCTCTGCTCGTTCACCCATTCCCAATACGGCACCCCGCTGACGATGGACACCTTTTTCTCGCGGGCGCGGATGTCCAGACTGGTAATGAAGGGCAGTGCTTCGTGATAGAACACCGGATAGGCCGCTTCCGGCCACAGGATCAGATCCGCATCCCAGGATTGCTCGGTCAGCTGCTTGTAGGTGCGCAGGATGCTGTCGCGGTATTTCGGATCCCACTTCTTGTCCTGGTCGATGTTGCCCTGCAGCAGCGCGACTTTCAGGGTCTTTTTCAGATCCGGCTGCGTCCATTCCTGTTGTTGCAGGGCGAAGCCCGTCCCCCACAGCAGGGCGACGATCACCACCGGTTGCCAGGGCAGCCCTTTGTCCCGATCCAGAAACTGACGCAGGCAGACCGCGGTCACGGCGGCCACCAGACTGATGCCGAGCACGCCAGTTACCGGAGCCAGCCCCGCCAGTGGTGTATCGATAAAACCATAACCGGCCCACAGCCAGGGAAAGCCGCTCAGGAACCAGATCTTGCTCCATTCCACCAGCACCCAAAGGGCCGGAAACGTGAGCAGCGGATAACGGTCCAGTTTGAGTTTGCTGTACAGCCAGAACGGCAGGGCAAAAAACACCAGAGCGAGAAACGCAACAAACAGTGCCGTAGCAATCAGCGCCAGCCACATCGGCGTATGGCCAAAGTAGTGAATGCTCACATAGACCCAGGACACGCCCACGCCATTGAAGCCCACGCCATACAGCCAGGCGCGGCGGAAACTCTGCCGGGGTGTCTGGCCTTCCAGCACCAGCAGCAACAGGGCCAGGGATACCGGAATGACCGGCCACCAGGACAGCGGTGCGAGTCCCAGGGGAAACAGGGCGCCGGCAATCAGGGCCAGCAGGTGGCCTTTGCCACCGGTGGTGATGGAGGTTTTGAGAATCATGGAAGAATTTGGGTTAGGTGCCAGAGGGGCCAGATGGTAGTCCTGTTCTGGAGACGCCGTAAACCCATCTATTGTTTACAGCGACCCTTCGGGCCCGGCCACTCACTAGTACGTTCGTGGCGTTCGCAGGGGGAAAAGCACTGCTTTCCCTTTTCCCCTGCTCACCCCTGCCGCTGAGCCTCCAGAACAGGACTACCATCCGTCCCCTATCCGGATTATCTGCTAGCGTCCGTTAGTGCTGGATCGGACTCACCTTCAGCAAGCGGATCGCCCGGTTATCGGCATTGAGCACGGTGAAATTGTATTTGCCGATGTTGACACTTTCATCACGCTTGGGCAGATGGCCGAAGTGGCTCAATACAATCCCGCCAATGGTGTCGTACTCGTCTTCATCGAACGCCGTGCTGAAATGTTCATTGAACTCGTCTACCGGTGTCACCGCCTTCACCACGAACTCATTGCCCTTCAGCGGCTTGATCATGTAATCGTCATCGAAATCGTGCTCGTCATCGATCTCGCCCACGATCTGCTCCAGCACATCCTCGATCGTCACCAGGCCGGACATCTTGCCGTACTCGTTAACCACCACTGCCATATGCGTGCGGGTCTGGCGGAATTCCCGCAGCAGCACGTTCAGGCGCTTGCTTTCCGGCACGAAGGTGGCGGGGCGGATCAGATCCTTGAGCGGGGTCTTGTCCAGCTTGCCCTTGCAGGCCAGATCCAGCAGATCCTTGGCCAGCAGGATGCCGATGATGGTTTCCGGTGAATCACCGTAGACCGGAAAACGGGAGTGGGCGGATTCAATGACCGGGGGCAGGTACTCTTCCGGCTTGGCGCTCACCGAAATGGTGACGCACTGGGAACGGGGAATCATGATTTCCCGCACCTGCATGTCGGACACCTGCAGCGCGCCCTGGAAGATGCCAAGGGCTTCGGCGTCGATCAGCCCACTGTGATGGGCGTTGGTCAGAATTTCCAGAACTTCGGCCTGGTTTTGCGGCTCACCGGAAAGAAAATTCGCAATTTTGTCGAGAAAAGTGCGGCCCGTTGAGCCGTTACGACTGTGGTCGTCGTTCATGATGACGAGGTTTGCTCCTGTACTAGTTGTCGATGGCGTAAGGGTCTGCGATGCCCAGCTGAGCCAGGATACGCACCTCTAACGCTTCCATTTCGGCCGCTTCGTCGTCTTCGATGTGATCGAAGCCCAACAGATGCAGCGTGCCGTGCACCACCATGTGAGCCCAGTGGGCTTGTGGTGGTTTGTTCTGCTCTTGCGATTCCTGTGCCACCACCGGTGCGCAGATTACCAGATCCCCCAGCAGGGCCAGCGGAACGTCCTCGGGGCCGTCGAACGGAAAGGACAGCACGTTGGTGGGTTTGTCCTTGCCCCGGTAGGTGTGGTTCAGGTCCCGACTTTCGTCGTTATCGACGACGCGGATTGTCAGTTCGGTCGGCATCCCGGCGGGCGGCTGATAGCCGGCGCCGGTCAGGGCGGCACGCACCCAGTCCGCGAACAGCGTTTCAGCGGGCAGATGTGGGGCCTCGCAGGCGATTTGCAAGTCCAGTTCCAGTGGTTGTGCGGTGTCCATGGATGCTAGCGGCCCTGGTTCTTTTGTTCTTCGTTGGCTTCGAACGCGTCGTAGGCTTCCACGATACGTTGCACCAGGGTGTGGCGCACCACGTCTTTCGAACCAAAATGGGTAAAGCCGATTTCGGGAATACCTTGCAGCACTTCCATGGCATGTTTAAGGCCGGACTGCACGCCGCGGGGCAGGTCAATCTGGGTGTAGTCGCCGGTGATCACCGCCTTGGACCCGAAACCGATCCGGGTCAGGAACATTTTCATCTGCTCCCGCGTGGTGTTCTGGCTTTCATCGAGAATGATAAAAGAGTTGTTCAGGGTGCGACCACGCATGTACGCAAGCGGCGCCACTTCGATCACCTGGCGATCAATATATTTGGCGACCTTTTCGAAGCCCAGCATTTCATACAGGGCGTCATAGAGCGGGCGCAGGTAGGGGTTGATCTTCTCGGCCAGGTCGCCGGGCAGGAAGCCCAGTTTTTCCCCCGCTTCCACTGCCGGGCGCACCAGCAGGATGCGGCGTACTTTCTGGGATTCCAGGGCTTCGACGGCACAGGCAACCGCCAGATAGGTCTTGCCGGTGCCGGCAGGGCCGATGCCGAAATTGATGTCGTGGCGGAAGATCTGGCGCACGTAGGCTTTCTGGTTTTCGCCGCGAGGCTTGATCGCGCCCTTGAGGGTGCGGATCGCCAGGTCAGCGGCTTCGCTGTCGTGTACCTCGTGGAGGCTTTCGGTCGCGATGCCTTCCACGGCGGTGCTCATCAGGCTTTCACTCAGATGCAGATGTACATCATCCGGGGTGATGTCGCGCTGGGTGCGGGTTTCCCGGTACAAATTTTCCAGCACGGAACTGGCCGCCGCCACCTGATCCGGGTGACCGGTCAGCTGGAAGGTGTTGCCACGGTTCTTGATCTGGACATCGAGACGGGATTCGATCTGATGGATATTTTCATCGAACTGGCCGCACAAACGGGCCAGACGACGGGCATCGGCAGGTTCCAGGCGAAGCTGTTGAGTGGTTACGATCTGGTTCAAAACGGGTGCGGTGGCCGCCCTGCAATAATGAAGTTAAGGCTAGGATATACCGGATGCCGCGATCAGGAAAAGCTGTAATTGCGGCAGCCTGTCGGCAGCTTTTACGGCCGGTTGTGCCCGCCCCCGGGGATATCTGCCGATTATGTCGGGCAGGTTTACAGTGGAAACCGCGCCTGGGCTTCGATAGATAAAATAATGCTTAATAATCAAGTTCTTATGGTTTTGGCACGTACTCTGCTTAGGTAACCGTTGCAGCAGGTTGGCATTCCGAAAGACCGAATTCCGGGGGAAAGCCGGGGAAACCCTCTGGGGCACGCAGTCTGGTGCAAGGCCTTGCCTTGACCCAGGCGGTGGGTTTCCGTCCAGCGATTGCATGGATGCAATCTGTTGCGGGCGGGGCTGATTCTGGCATGTGCCGGCAGCCCCTTACCCTCTTCTGGCGGCCGTCGCCGTCATCCTCGCAAAACCTTCCAAAAAATCATGTTATTCCCGATCGTCAGATTGATTATGATCGCGTTTTTCTTGTTGGCGGAGTGCTGGCCGTGCCGGTGATTGTGCTGTTTCTGGCGTCCATTTTGTGGGGTTTGACCTGGTTACCCCTGAAATTCCTCAACGGTGAAGGGATTGAGGGGCTGATTCTGCTTACCGTCAGTTGTGGGGCGGTCAGCGTGCTGGCGTTGCCGATTCTGTGGCTGCAGCGGGCGGCGAATCTGCGCGGCATTGGCGTTCTTGTGCTGGTGGCAGTACTCGGCGGGTTTGCCAGCCTGTCATTCAACTATGCGTTGATGTATGGCGACGTGGTGCGGGTCATGGTGCTGTTTTATCTGGTGCCGGTGTGGAGTGCGCTCGGTGGGCGGCTGGTTCTGGGCGAGCGAATTGACGCCCAGCGTTTGCTCAGCGTGGGGCTGGCGCTGGTGGGGGTGTTCCTGATTCTGGGTGGCTGGCAGATGCTGGCGGCACCGCTGACCTGGCTGGATGGCCTGGCCCTGGCGTCCGGGTTTGCGTTTGCCATGAACAATGTGACCTTTCGGGCGACACCGAGGTGCCGCTGGCCAGCAAGATCGTGATGATGTTTGTCGGGTGCAGCCTCATCGGTGGCGTGGCACTGGCGGCGGGCGTCGAAACCGTGCCGGCACTGACGCCGCTGCACTGGGTGTGGATCCTGCTGATGGGCGTTGTCTGGTACACGCTGGCCTGCGTGGGTTCGCAGTGGGCGGTGACCAAACTGCAGGCCGGTCAGGCCGGCGTCATCATGGTGATGGAGCTGATTGCCGCGGTGGTGTCGGCGGTGCTGCTGGGGGAATCCGAATTAACCGCGCTGAAAACCGCCGGCGTGGTGTTTGTGCTGGCGGCGTCGTTGCTGGAAGCCTGGCGACCGGCGGAGCAGCCGGTACCGGCCGCAGTGTGACAGCGGTCCGCCCCGGCATGGCGTGGGTCAGCCGATGATGGCTACCAAGGTGCCCAGCAGTGAGTTGGGGTACGCCTCTTCGATCGCCACGTCCACGAATTTTCCGATCAGATCATCATCATCGTGACGGAAGTTGACCACCCGGTTGTTTTCGGTGCGGCCCTGCAGCTGGCCGGGATCTTTCTTGGAAATCCCGTCCACCAGAATCCGCTGGGTGGTGCCGACCATGCGGCGGCTGATGGCCTGGGCGTTCTGCAGGATACGGTGTTGCAGCAGGGCCAGGCGGCGTTTTTTCTCGTCTTCTGGCGTGTCGTCTTCCAGGTCGGCAGCCGGTGTGCCCGGACGCTGGCTGTAGACGAAGCTGAAGCTGGTATCGAAACCGACTTCTTCGATCAGTTGCATAGTGTCGAGGAAATCCGCTTCGGTTTCGCCAGGGAAGCCGATGATGAAATCCGACGACAGGGAAATGTCCGGCCGCGCCGCCTTGATCCTGTTGATCAGAGCCAGATAGTGGGCAGCGGTGTGATTGCGCTTCATCAGTGACAGGATGCGGTCGGAACCGCTTTGCACTGGCAGGTGCAGATGGCTGACCAGCTTGGGTTCACGGCGGTAGACGTCCACCAGCGCATCGGTGAATTCCAGCGGGTGGCTGGTGGTGAAGCGGATACGGTCGATGCCGGGAATCTTCGCTGCGTGTTCGATCAGTTCCGCCAGATCCACGATGTCGCCAGTTTCGGTTTCACCCCGGTAGGCATTGACGTTCTGGCCCAGCAGGTTGACTTCGCGCACGCCCAGGCTGGCCAGATGACGCAGTTCCTTCATCACGTCTTCGAAGCGGCGGCTGACTTCTTCACCGCGGGTGTAGGGCACCACGCAGAAGGTGCAGTACTTGCTGCAGCCTTCCATGATGGAAACGAAGGCCTTGGGGCCATCCACGCTGGGTTCCGGCAGCTTGTCGAACTTTTCGATTTCCGGGAACGACACGTCAACGACCGCTTCGTGGGAAAGGTCCACCACGTCGATCATCTTGGGTAACCGGTGCAGGGTCTGCGGGCCGAACACCATGTCAACGAAGGGCGCGCGCTGACGAATGGCATCGCCTTCCTGGCTGGCGACGCAGCCACCCACGCCGATCAGCAGTTCCGGGTTCTTTTCCTTGAGTTTCTTCCAGCGCCCCAGCTGGTGGAACACTTTTTCCTGCGCCTTTTCCCGTACCGAACAGGTGTTCAGCAGCAGCACGTCGGCTTCTTCGGCGTTGTCGGTGATTTCCAGCTGATGGGTAACGCCCAGCAGATCCGCCATGCGGGCCGAATCGTATTCGTTCATCTGGCAGCCGTGGGTTTCGATAAAAAGCTTCTTGCGCATGGGGAAAACTGCATTTCAGGTGGGGGGAACGGAGGCGGATTATACAGGGGGCATGGCCGATTTGACAGTTTCTGCACCGCTGCCAATGGGGTACTATCCGGGGAGTTTGCAGGCTTTGGACAACCTTCAAGGAAAACAATCACATGCGTTGGATCACCCTGTTATTGTTGTGGCTGCCCCTGTGGGCGATGGGCGGAGAGTTGCCGGTCAACACCCGGCTGGGCGGGGATTTCGAGTTGCCTTCCACCGTGGCGGATACGTCGCGGCTGAGCGATTTCAAGGGCAAGGTGGTGTTGCTGAATTTCGGTTTTACCACCTGCCCGGATGTGTGCCCGATGGTGTTGACCCGCATGTCGAAAGTGCTGAATGAACTGGGTGACGAGCGCAGCAAGGTGCAGCCGCTGTTTGTCAGTTTCGATCCCGAGCGCGATACCATCGATCGCCTGAAGCAGTACGTGCATTACTTTGGCGAAGACTTTATCGGCATGACCGGCACGCCGGAGCAGATCAGAACCGTCACCCGCCAGTACGGCGTGGTGTACCTGCCGCAGAAATCCGCTTCGGCCGCCGGTGTGCTGTTTGCCCACAGCGATTACATCTATCTGCTGGATCAGCAGGGCCGGGTGCGGGCGCTGTATGCGAACAGCGATTCCATCGACAAGATGGTCGACGGTATTGAATCCCTTCTCGATGACTGAGGAAATAAAATGAAAGCGATGTGGTTGGCGTTGGTGATGAGTGTGGTGAGTGGTGTGGCGCAGGCGGATTGTGCCGTGAAGGCGGACAATGGCTGGGTGCGCTGGGTGCCGCCGGTCAGCCCCAACAGTGCGGCGTATTTCACCCTGCATAATGGCAGTGACAAGGCAGTGGACGTGGTGGCAGCCGAAAGTGATGCCGCGCGGGCAGTGGAGTTGCACACGGTCGTCAAAACCGGCGACCTGATGCAGATGACACCGGTGGAAAAAGTTGCTGTCGCTGCGGGTGAAAAAGTGGAATTCAAACCCGGCAGTTATCACGTCATGCTGATCGATCTGAAACAGCCGCTTGAAAAAGACAGCCAGGTGAAACTGACCTTGCGGTTTGCGGACGGAGAATCCCTGCAGCTGGCATTGCCGGTGAAGGACGAAGGCCCGTCGGAAGACCATTCCCATCATCACCATCACTGAGTGAATCGGCTGCCATGAATCAACCTGTGCCCGGCTTTGAAGAATTCACCTTTGCTGCTGAAGGATTTACCCATCGCGTTCTGAAAAAAGGCGATGACACCCGTCCGGCGGTGCTGATCATTCAGGAGTTGCCGGGTATCACCCATCACACCCTGGAACTGGCCCAGCGTCTGCACGATGACGGTTTTACCGTGTATCTGCCGGTGCTGTTCGGCGAGCCGGATTCGCCCTACCAACCGGGCAAAAATCTGGCAAAGCTGTGCATTGGTCGCGAGTTTCGTATTCTGACCCGGCGCGGGCGCGGCCCGGTGGCGGATTATCTGCGGGCGCTGTGCCGGCACATGCAGCAGGCCTGTGGTGGTATTCCGGTGGGAGCCATCGGTATGTGCTTTACCGGTGGTTTTGTGTTGACCCTGATGATCGACGACGCGGTGGCGGCCCCGGTGATGAGTCAGCCTGCCCACGTGGATGGCATGCTGGATTATGTGACGCGCCAGCCGACGGTGGGCGTGCCGGCGGAAGATTTCGCCGCTGCCAAGGCGCGCTCGGAGCGGGACAATGTGCCGGTGATGGGTTTGCGCTTCACGGCGGACGTTACCTGTCCCAACGCCCGCTTTGATTATCTGGCACAGGAACTGGGCGAGCGCTTTCGTCGCATCGAGATCGATTCATCGCTGTCGAATCGCTTTGGTATCAAGCCCTGGGCCCATTCGGTGCTGACGGTGGATTTTGTCGACGAGCCGGGCCATCCCACCCGGCATGCCTACGACGAGGTAGTCGCCTTCTTCCGCGAGCGGCTGGTGTGAATTAATTACTGTCGCCATTACGGTGGCTGAGCCATACTGAAACCGGCAAACCCGCGGGTTGCCGCTTGGGGACTTTTATAATTCTGAACTGGAGAATGGTGATGTCGTTGCGCTGGTTGCCGGCCATGGTGGCAGGCTTTGCTTTGTTGGCGGCGCAGCCGCTGTATGCGGTTGATGAAACGGAAGCGTCGGTAGTGGCGGAAGCGGTGCAGGCCGAGGCAGCGCCACCGCTGACTGACGAAGAAAAACAGTACATCGCCTGGGCGCAGAAACTCGTGTCCAGTCTGAATTACCAGAAGGGGGAAATCCAGCTGCCCGGTGGTGTTGCCAAGCTGATCGTGCCGGACAATTTCTATTATCTGTCGCCGGAAGATGCCGAACGGGTGTTGACGGAAGCCTGGGGTAATCCGCCGAGTGAAGATACGCTGGGTATGCTGTTCCCGGATGCGGTGACGCCGCTGGATCGGGGTGCCTGGGGTGTGACCATCGAATACAGTGACGAAGGCTACGTGGATGACTCGAAGATGCTCAGGATCTGGATTACACCGAGATGCTGCAGGACATGCAGGCGGAAACCCGTGACAGCAATGAAGCGCGCATCGGTGCCGGTTATGAGCCGATCGAGCTGGTCGGGTGGGCGGCACAGCCGTTTTATGACGGCGTCAGCCACAAGCTGCACTGGGCCCAGGAATTGAAGTTCGGTGATGCCGATGCCAATACCCTGAACTACAACATTCGCGTGCTGGGGCGCAAAGGTTACCTGCGGATGAATTTCATCGCCGACATGGATCAGCTGCCGGAAATCGAACGCAATCTGGATTCCGTGCTGGCCATGGCGGAATTCAATGATGGCTATCGCTATGATCAGTTCGATCCGGAATACGACAAGATGGCCGCCTACGGTATCGGTGGTCTGGTGGCGGGCAAGGTGCTGGCGAAAACCGGTTTCCTGGCCGTGGCGTTGCTGTTCCTGAAAAAATTCGGCGTGTTCATTTTTGCCGGTATCGCGTTTGTGCTGGCCAAGGTGTTCAAGCGCAAGTAACGCGGATTGCCGGTGGGTGTTTACAACGCCACATGACAGGAGCGCCAATCGGCGCTCTTGTTGTTTGTGGCATCAGTCGGTGAGTACACCGCGCTGGTAATCGCGAATGGCATCCTCGATCTGTTCGCGGGTATTCATCACGAACGGGCCGTACTGCACCACCGGCTCCCGCAGTGGTTTGCCCGCCAGTAACAGCAAACGTGCACTGTCATTGCTGCTGAGCTGCAGCAACGTATCGGCCTGCAGGGCATGCAGCGTATCGGCTTGCAGCGCTTCGCCGTTTACGGTGGCACTGCCGTGATAAAGATACAGCAGCGGCTGCAGACCTGAGTCCAGTCTTACCGGCAGCGAATCACCGGGGTGCAGTTCGATATCCCACAGGTGCGGGTCGGTTTTGCGATCGCCGATGGGCCCGGTGATCACATCATCACCCAGGCGCAGACGGCCACCCAGCACCTTGACGCGGTGATCGCCCACGGCCACCAGCGGGATGCGATCCGGGGTCAGGTCGTGATATTCCGCCGGCCGCAGTTTTTCCGCCGCCGGCAGGTTCAGCCACAGCTGGAAGCCGTGAAAGGCCCCTTCCTTCTGCAGCGGCATTTCCGAATGAATCACGCCTTTGCCCGCCGTCATCCACTGGGCGCCACCACTCTGAATGACGCCCACATTACCCATGTGGTCCTGGTGTTCCAGGATTCCCTGACGCATGTAGGTGATGGTTTCAAAGCCGCGGTGCGGATGGGACGGAAAGCCGGCAGCGTAATCGCTGGCGTCGTCGGAACGGATTTCATCCAGCATCAGAAACGGGTCCAGCTGCCGGTAGCCGCCCATGGGCGCCACCCGCTTGATGCGCACCCCGGCCCCGTCGGAGGCCGGCTGTGCCCGCATGCGGTTGAGAATGATCGAGGTGGTCATGGCAATGGTCTCCGCTGACGCCCGGGTTGCTTCAGGCGCTGATCAGTTTGTCGATGTCGGCCTTGGCGTCCGCCAGAATCTGCGGCTGCTGGTCGGCATCCATATTCAGTTTTTCGGCATAGACGAAGGTCACGTCGGTGATGCCGATAAAGCCCAGAAACGTCTTCAGATACGGCGTCTGGGTGTCCGCCGGCGTACCCTGGTAGGCGCCACCCCGGGCCGCCAGCACATAGGCCTTCTTGCCCTTGAGCAAGCCTTCGGGGCCGTTGGCGGTGTAGCGGAAGGTGGTGCCGGCGCGGGCAATACTGTCGATCCAGGCTTTCAGGGTCGAGGGAATGCCGAAGTTGTACATGGGCACACCCAGCACCAGCACATCAGCCGCCTGCAGTTCGGCAATCGCGGCGTCGGCGGTGGCGGCCAAGGTCTGCTGTTCCGGGGTACGCTGATCGGCCGGGGTCATGTTCGCCTGCAGGGTGGCCAGATCCAGGTGGGGAACCGGATTGGCGGCCAGATCGCGGCGGGTGACCTCGGTACCCGGGTGCTGGGCCACAAATTCACTGACGAAATGTTCCGCCAGATCGCTGGACTTGCCCTGCTGACCGAACAGGCTGCTGCTGACATATAACAGATTCATGGCGTGCTCCTTGTTGAATTCAGATGTGTCGATGGTATGAGGACTAGTTTAATTCGAAAAAATAGGATTAAAATCGCAATAAATCGGCCATTATGATCGAATAAATCGAATGAATAGTCCCCGGATCACCCTGGAACAGTGGCGTGCCTTTCATGCGGTCGTGGAGCACGGTGGCTATGCCCAAGCCGCGGCAGCCCTCAACAAGAGCCAGTCCACCCTCAGCTATGCCGTGCAGAAGCTGGAACATCTGCTGGGGGTAGAGGTGCTGGCAGTCAGTGGGCGCAAGGCGCACCTGACCGAAGCCGGCGAGGTGCTGCTGCGGCGTTCGCGCCAGCTGCTGGACAGCGCGCTGGCGGTGGAAAATCTGGCGGCGAACCTGGCCCAGGGGGTGGAGCCGGTGGTGTATCTGGCGGTGGAGGTGATCTTCCCCTACGACGAACTGCTGTGCCTGCTGGCCACTTTTTCCGAGCGCTTCCCGGAAACCCGGGTGGAACTGGCGGAGTCCGTGCTGTCCGGCGGCCACGATCTGCTGTTGCAGGGGCAGGTGGATGTGCTGGTGTCGTCGCTGGTGCCGCCGGGCTTTGTCGGTGAACCGTTGATGCAGGTGGAATTCTGCTGCGTCGCCCATCCCGATCACCCTCTGCATCGGCTGGGGCGGGAATTGACCCTGGACGATCTCAAACAGCAGCGCCAGATTGTCACCCGGGATTCCGGCAGCCAGCGGCGTTTCAGTGCCCCCTGGCTGGAAGCGGAGCAGCGCTGGACCGTCACCAATATCACCACCGCCATTCGCGCCCTGGCCAGCGGGCTGGGCTTTGCCTGGGTGCCGAAACGGCGGATCGAAAAAGAGCTGGCGCAGGGCGAATTGCTGCCCTTACCCTTGCGGGAAGGCGGCCTGCGGTTTGCCCAGTTGTATCTGGTGTACCGCGACCGCGACGGTGCCGGACCGGCGACCCGCTGCCTGGTGGATCTGCTGCTGGAACGGGGCAGGGTAATGGACGGCGACCGGACGCCCAACAGGGGAGAGGAGTAATGGCATGCGCTGGCTAATCATCTGCAGTCTGCTGTGGATCGTCACTGCCCAGGCGGAAATCTATAAATGGGTGGATGAGCGCGGCAACGTGCATTTCGGCGACGCACCGCCGGAGCATGTCAAAACCGAAACCGTCACGCCCAATACCGAGCGTCAGGGTGTGCGCCTGACCGAGCCCGCTGCGGCCGATGCCTGGAAGCAGACGGTGCTGACGCCGCCTGTACCGGAGGTGTCTGCTTCAGATCCTCGCGCTATCCCTTCGACACGTCCGCCCGCCGCAGTGGATTATCAGGAAACCGATGCCTGCGAAGGTGTGGTGGGTGACTGTTTTACACCGGCGCAGGATTATGTCTGCAAACTCCGTTACGGCACCGATTGCCAGTCCGTCTATCACTGGAAAGTCTGTCTGCAGCAGACCTGCGAAGATAATCGGCTGGCGGACAAGTGCGAATCGCCGTTTTATTTTATGAATCACCGGCCGGTGATGCTGGGGCAGCGGGATCTGCAGCGGCCGTTGCCGATCCGCGAATGGGTGTCGCCGCAGGATTGGGAATGTCTGTCCGGCAGCGGATTCTTTTGTGACGAGCTGGCGTTCGAACACCAGTGTCAGCAGCAGTATCATCAGTCCTGTACCGAACTGAAAAACTGGATCAGCAGCGCCCGGCAGCGTTGCATCAAACAGCGGGATGGCGATTGTGACGACATCGATACACTGATCCGCTATCGCCCGGCGCCGGTGGAAGAAGTGAAAAAAGCCGGCATTCGCAATGCGGCCGGCGGGGTGGTGTCGCAGGATCTACTGTTGCAGCAATTGGGCGTGCACAAGGCCGAACCCGCTGCCGATGTCACGCTGCAGCCGGTGCTGGAATCCATCACCGGCCTGAATATCCGCGAGCGGCGTTATCGTTACGACTGCGAGCGCCGCTGGCTGCCAGGACGCTGATCAGTGCAGCTTCAGCTTGGGGCCGGTGCGCCGTGCCAGCCGGTCCCGCAGGATCAGCAGCGCGGTACGGAAAAAACCGTGCAGCGTGTACTGGTGCATCCGATACAGCGTGATGTACATGAAGCGCGCCACTTTGCCTTCGAAGGTGAAATCCTTGCTCAGATTCCCCATCACGTTGCCCACGCTGCCGGCTTTGCTGAGGGAGATCAGCGAGCCCTTGTCGCGATAGACGAAATCCAGCAGCGGTTTGCCGTTCACCCGATTGATCAATGACTTTGCCAGCACCAGCGCCTGCTGATGGGCGGTTTGCGCGCGGGGCGGGACCGGGGTGCCGGTGTCCGGGCGTGGACACTGGGCGCAGTCACCGAACGCAAAAATATTGTCGTCGCGGGTGGTCTGCATATTCTGCTTCACCACCAGCTGGTTGATACGGTTGGATTCCAGCCCGTCGATCTCGCGCAGGAATTCCGGCGCCTTGATGCCCGCGCTCCAGACTTTCAATGATGCCGGCACGAATTTGCCACTCTTGGTGTGCAGGCCGTCGGCGGTAATCTGCGTCACCATTTCCCCCAGCAACACGCGTACGTTCAGTTTGTGCAACTGTTCCAGAATCGCCGCAGAGGCTTTCGGCGACAGCACCGGCAGCACGCGATCCGCCGCTTCGATAATGGTGATGGTGACATTTTCCGGCTTGATCTGGTCGAAGCCATATTCAGTCAATTCATGGGCGGAATGATTGAGTTCGGCCGCCAGTTCGACACCGGTGGCACCGGCACCGATGATGGCGATATTGCAGTGCTTGTCTTCCGGCGGCATGTGGGTGCCGGCTTTCAGGTATTCGTTCAGAAAGGTGCGGTGGAAACGTTCTGCCGCGCTGCGCCGGTCGAGGAAAATGCAGTTGTCCCGCGCTCCCGGTGTGCCGAAATCGTTGGTGTTGCTGCCGATGGCGATCACCAGGGTGTCGTAGCCGATGCGGCGCTCCGGCAGGATCATGTCGGCTTCGTCAAAATGCGCGGCCAGAATGATTTCCTGACGCGAGCGGTCCAGTCCGCTCATGCGGCCCAACGCAAAATGGAAGTGATGACGTTTGGCGTGGCCAGCGTAGGACAGTTCATCCACGTCGGCATTGAGGGCGCCGGCGGCCACTTCGTGCAGGCGCGGTTTCCACAGATGGGTCAGGTTGGCGTCCACCAGCAGAATATCGGCTTTCTGCTTGCGGCCCAGACGATCACCCAGCAGCGTGGCCAGTTCCAGCCCTCCGGCGCCGCCGCCGACGATGACAATTCGATGTTTGGACATGTTATGTCCCCCTGAAAATGAAGAGGCCGCCATGTTAGCGGCCATCCTCTCAGTTTAAAGGGGAGAATTGTCAGCGCTGGTTTATTTTTGTTGTTTGAGCTTGCCTCAGTGGAACGGGATCACCCGACTGCACGCATCCATCTCATCCTGCTGGCAAATCTGGAATTCATCGCCAAGTCCCACCAGTGACCAGAAGGCTTTTTTGCCGCTGGCGCTGCCGTTGAACACGGCCTTGCCATTACGCAGAATCGTGACTGCCGCGTCGCTTTCCCACTGCAGCAATATCTGGCGGAATACCAGAAACTGCGTCGCGCTGGCGCTAACCTTTACGGCTTCCACCTGATAGGGATCGGTCTGGTAATTGGGATCACGCATACGTCCGGTCAGGATCACCGGATGCCGGTACTGGTTGATGTCGTCCTGCAGCCACTGCGATAGCGACTCCGGCAACGCCACGTCAGCGGCGACGATCAACGCGAAATGCAGTTCCTGCGGCGAACCGGATTCAGCCTGAATCTGTAACCGGTATCCGCTGTTGGCGTTGTCGCGGTCGGGCACCAGCGCAATGGCAGGATCGCTCTGTCCTGCGCGCCAGATGCCATTCGCCGTCACTACCTGCAACTGCTCTGCGGCAAACTGCGGCGGAATGAAAATCTCGGTCGGCAGTGCAGAATGGGTACCCTGCCAGGTGATCAGCGCAAACGGCACGTCTGCCAGCAGGCGCTGACCATGGGTGTCGATGGCGGCCCAGTTCATCCGGCGTCCGGCGCCGTCCAGCGCGGCGGGGTGATAAAAGAAATTCACCAGCCGCCCCTGAATCGCCTGGGGATAAATGCGCCCGACGATATCGGCGCCTACGGTGAGCGAGTCACCCTTGATGGCAGAAAAATCCTCATCGTTCCAGCCATCCCCTTCCGTGATGACATGGGCCGGGTTGCCGTTGCGCAATTCCTGGTGCTGGTCCTTGTAGATGTCCCAGTGCCATTGGGTGGCAGACAGCGCCAGAGTGTAAAAATCCAGCCGGCGATCCTTGCTGGTGCGACGGCGATCACTGGCGTCAAAGGCCTGATAAACCGCGTTCACCATGCGGGCGTAATCCTTGGCGCCGCCGTTCTGGTCCTTCAGCCACATGCCGAATTCACCGACGACTACCGGCATATTCAGGAAGCGGGTTTCATCCCGCACGTAATCGATTTCCGGGAAATATTCCGCGTTTTCCACCCGGTTCAGATTGGTGACACCCATGCGGGCGGCGTCGTAGAAATGCGGTGCGAAGACATAGCCGGATTGCGGAATGTCCCGCAGATAGTGGCCACCAGTAGGCGGCGTGAAAAAGCCGGCGTTGGTGTGCCAGAACACCAGTGGTTCGGCGAATACCCACTGGCTGTTCCAGCCAGTGTCATCCATCACTGCGCGCACCCGCTGATAGAACGGCCACAGTTTTTCGTTATCGAATTCGTCGGCGGTATTGACGTGGCCACGGCCGTACACCGGCTCGTTGAACGGTTGCACGCCGACAATGTGTTGCCACTCGGCTGTGCTGAAGCGGTCTTTCAGATACAGCAGGGACGCGCGCAACTGCCAGAGGAATTCATCCTGCACCCGGCGTTCGCCGGCCACGGAGTACAGCGGCGCGTTGTGCCAGAAATTGCGGTAGGCCGCCCGCACCCGCGGGTTCACGATGGTGTGCATGCTCCAGTTGAAGCAGAGGGCGCCACAACCGGGCTGGCTGTAGTCGCCGCCATCGATGATCCACTGGGGCGCGCCGTTGCCGGTGAAGCGGTCGTCGCTGTTGAACAGGTGACGGGAATACAGATCCGTGTGGTAATCCAGATAGACATACATGCCTTCGGCGATGGCGGCGCGCACCTGCTCCGCGATGGCATCCAGGTAGGCCGTGTCCAGCGTGTCCACCTGGGGATGGGTGCCTTCCCAGCTCAGGGTGAAACGTACCAGATTGGCGCCGGTGTAGTGGCGCATCAGGCCAAAGCTGCGGGCGGCGTCCTCGGCATTGTCGAAGGGTTTGAAGCCACGGCTCAGCAGTTTTACCGAGCCGGAGGCGTTCCAGCCGTGCAATACCACTTCGCGGCCGCTGGCGTCGAAAAAGGCCGGGTCGCTGATGGTCTGATCCAGTTGCAGGGTTTTGGTGCCGCTGTGCAGCGGCAGGCCGGCGATGGCGGACAGGCTGGACAGCAGGCCCAGCAGGGTGGCCGCAGCCCTGAGTGAACGTGGCATGGAAGGATTCCCCGGTGTTATTGTTTTAATGGTACGAAAGTACCACTAAAGTCCGGGGGATGGCAATTGGCAGGCGTCAGCGGCCTGCCAGGTAGCGGGGGTTGTCGATGGCCAGCTTGGCGCGGGCGGTGGCCTGCAGATGCTGGATCAGCGCCGGGTTGTCCATGCCCAGGCTGCCGCTGCGGATGGCCTCGCACAACTCCCGGTTGAGCGCGTCCAGATCTTCACTGTCGTTGTCCAGCAGTGCCTGCAGACGTGCCAGTTCGGCGGCGCAAAATGAAGTCTGCTGCTGCCATTCCCGTTGCAGCAGCCCCAGCAGATTGCGGGTGACTTTCAGATGGAACTGGGTGTGCGCATCCAGCTGGGGCGCCACCTTGTCCTGCAGAAACTGGTCGATGGCGGAGAGGATTTCCACCGCCGTAGGGCGATCGGTTGGCATCAGCTGATCAACTCCATCAGGTCGAATTCGGTTTCGGACACACGTCGGCCGATGGCCGCAAGTTCCACGGATTGCTGTTCGCCGCGCAGATGACTGAATACCTGGAACAGGCAGATGATGCCCCAGCGCAGGGTACCAAAGGCTTGCCAGTAACGGATGCGTTCCAGCGAGACGGGGGTGCCGCCAGCCTGTTCGTAGGCGTCCAGTAATTGCTGCAGGGAGCCGAAGCCGCCCACCGGGTTTTCCGGCCGCGAGAAACGCCAGGAGCGCACGCACAGCCAGCCGAAATCCTCCGCAGGGTCGCCGCGATGGGCCAGTTCCCAGTCCAGCACGGCGGCCATGCCCCGTTCATCCACCACAAAATTGCCGTTGCGGAAATCCCCGTGCACCAGGCGCAGTTGGTCGTTCACCGGCGCCCGTTCCCGCAGCCAGCGCAACGCATATTCGAACACCGGTTGTGGCTGCTCGAAACTGCGGTACAGCGCTTCCAGCTGATCCAGCTGGGGCAGGGCGGACTGATCCGGCATCTGCGCGGCCAGGCTGCTGACATCCACTGAATGCAGCGCCGCCAGAATCGAACCGCACTGGGCGGCCAGGGTGGTGCGGGCGGTTTCCAGCTCCGGCCGGGACAGGATTTTCGGCGCCAGGGTTTCACCGGCGACCCGGCTCATCACATAGCCTTCCCCCAGGCCGTCCTGCGGGTCCAGTTCGAACAGGATCTCGGCACAGGGAACGCCCTGTGCCCGGGCAAGGCGCTGCAGCTGGGCTTCCAGCGCCTTGCTCACCGACGTGGCAAAACGGTTGCGTTCGCTGGTGGCCGAGCGGCGCAGAATGCAGGGGCGCGCACCGGCAGGGGTCAGCAGATCGAATTTCCAGGTTTCCGCCGAGGCACCGCCCGACAGTCGCACCGGATGGGCCACTTCACAGGCCTGATCCAGCGCGCGACGGGCCACCGCGGCCAGTCCGGTTTGCAGTTCATCCAGGGTCACGCGCGGTTCCCCACCGGAATACCGTCGACGATCTGATCCAGATATTCCGCCATGCCGTAACCGGTCTGGTCGTTGCAGTGGAATTCCGCAAAGCCTTCGGTGATGCGGGTGTTCATCCACTCGCCGTTGTCTTTCTGGCGGCGGTTGCGCAGCGGAATCAGCGACAGCACTTTGCCTTCCACGTGGTATTCACCCTCGTCGGTTTTCACATAGGCGCGCAGGGATTCTGAACTGTGGTCGGCGTCGTAAGTGGTATCCAGTGTCGCTTTTTCGATGAAGTGATAGCGGCCGTTTTTCAGCACCATGCCCCAGATATGCTGGCGGCCACTGGCCATCTGCACGACGGAAATGTTCATGGCGAAGTCGCGGCCGAAGTTCATTGGAATCCAGCGGTACCAGTACAGGTTCTGCCAGTAGCGGGGGCCCCAGGAATGGTCGCGCAGGCCGAAACCGTTCAGCTGCAGCACTTCGTCACCGACGCGGATTTCGCCTTTGCCGGCCATGTGCTGTTCGTAATGGGCGCGGGCGAAGGATTCATCCGGATGCTCTTCCACCGGATTGCCGTTTTCATCCACCGCTTCGCCGCCGTAAACCGGGGAAACGCCTTCATAGTCGATCGCCAGGGAACAGGGCACGATCGGGTTGTTGGCGAAGGCAGCTTTCGGATCGGCCATGTCGGCAGGATTCTTCAGAATGCAGAGTTTGCCTTCGTAGGTCAGCCGCAGTTTCTTGAACGGCTCGACGATGTCGAAGCGCATGCCCCCGGCGGCAATGGCGTCGTTACCGGAAATTTTCGGGCGCTGGAACATGAATCCGACCCGGCCATCGGGAAAATACACGCAGCAGGACACTTCTGCATGGCCTTCATTGGGACGGTTGCCCACCCGGAACCAGCCGCCGGCCTTGCGTTCCGGATCGAACAGGTTGATGTACATGCTCTCATTGAAATTCTTCGCTGCTTCAATGGGATGGGTGAATTCGTCGCGGGGTTCGAGGCGAACGTGCTGCTGCTTGCTTAAGTCCATGACTGCTGGGCCCTTCTGATTGTTGTAAAGTAAATGTACTAAGTGGGGCGGATGCAAACAAGGTGTGAATACGACAAATAACAGTCGCCTGTCCATGGGCGTTGCCCGCTTTTGTCACAATTGATCAGGATCGCGACCGGATTGCGGCCGGGCGTTGCCCGCTTTGGGCGGCCTAATGGTGCCATCGCCAACACCACAAGGAAGCTGCCCCATGTTGCACCCGTCGCCCCGTTCACGCTTTCCCCATTGGGATCTGCTGTTATCCATCCTGATGCTGATTGTCATGGTCATCATCATGTCGCCCGCCCATGCCAGCGAACGTTATACCCGTGCCGACGACGTGGGTGCCGGACAACTGTTGGTAAAGGATGCCGGCGGATGGCAGGCGCTGCTCACCCTGTCCACCCGTTATGACGTGCAGGTGAGCGGTCTGCAGGCCCGGTTGCAGCTCCAGCAGACCTTCCGCAATGACAGCGCCGACTGGGTGGAAGCGGATTACGTGTTTCCCCTGCAGGATAACGCCGCCGTCAGCGCGATGGACATCCGCATCGGTGAGCGCATCATTCAGGGACGGGTGAAAGAGCGCGAGCAGGCGCGGCAGGAATATGTCCAGGCCCGGGCCCAGGGCCAGCGCGCCGGCTTGGTTGAACAGCAGCGGCCAAACCTGTTCACCAGCCGCGTCGCCAATATCGGGCCGGGTGAAACCGTGACGGTGAACCTCACCGTGATCCAGCCGCTGCATTACGATCAGGGCCGCGTGGAATTGCGTCTGCCCACCACCCTGACACCGCGCTACATTCCCGGCGCCCCCGCGGAAGCAACTTCAACCGTCCTGCAAGGCAGCGGCTGGGCATTTGCCACCGACGCCGTGGCCGATGCGCCCGCGATCACGCCGCCGCAGACCCGCAGCGTCGGCGCTGATTCCCACCAGGCCAGCATTCACATCGATCTGCAGCCGGGATTTGTGCTGGCGCAGCTGGACGCGCCCTATCATCGCCTGTCGCAACAGCAGCACGGCGATCGCTATCAAATCCAGCCGGACAATGGCGCCATTACGATGGATCGCGACTTTGTCCTGCGCTGGGCACCCGTGCCGCAACAGGCGCCCGTGGCTGCCGTGTTTCATGAAACCGTCAACGATCAGGCGCACGCGATGCTGATGGTGTTGCCGCCGGTGGATGAAACGGCGCTGGTGATCCCGCCCCGCGAACTCATTCTGATCATCGACACCTCCGGTTCGATGGCAGGCGTCGCCATGCCGCAGGCCCAGCAGGCGCTGGATTTTGCGTTGCAGCAGCTACGTCCCGAAGACGCCTTTAACGTCATCGAATTCAACTCCGACTTTCAGCTGCTGTTCAATGATGTGGTGAAAGCGACTGCCGATAACCTGCAGCAGGCGCGCCGGTTTGTCAGCCGTCTGCGCGCTGACGGTGGTACCGAGATGCTGCCCGCGCTGCAGGCCGCTTTCGATCTGCCCAATCGCAGCGAATTCCTGCGCCAGATCGTGTTTATCACCGATGGCAGTGTCGGCAACGAAAATGCACTGTTCCAGCTGATCGAGCAGCGCATTGGCAACGACCGGCTCTACACCGTCGGTATCGGCTCCGCACCGAATCAGTATTTCATGCGCAAGGCCGCGAGTGCGGGGCGGGGCACCTTCACCCTGATCGGCGCGCAGAATGAAGTGCAGCAACAGATGCAGACCCTGTTCGACAAGATCCGTCGCCCGGTGTTGACCAGCGTGCAGCTGGACACCGCCGGCCGCTGCGACGAAACCTATCCGAATCCTCTGCCGGATCTGTTTGCCGGTGAACCGCTGCTGGTGCATCTGCGCTGCAGCGAACGTCCGCAGCAGATTCACCTGACCGGCACTTTCCAGCAGCAGCCCTGGCAAACCCGACTCCATACGCATCCCGATCAACCCGACAGCGCTGGTATTGCCACGTTGTGGGCGCGGGCAAAAGTGACTCACCTGCAGGATGTCGCGCGGCAGACCGGCGATGCCCAGGCTGCGAAGGCCGACATCATCCAGGTCGGACTGGACTACCAGATCATCACTCCCTTCACCAGTTTCATCGCGGTGGAGCAGGTCATTGCCCGCCCTGAACAGACTCCGCTGCGCAGCGAAGCGGTTCCCAGTCTGATGCCGCAAGGGGCGCAACAGCTGGCACCGGGCGTGGGCTATCCCGCCACCGCGCTGGATCTGGAATGGCACTGGCTGCTTGGACTGCTCTGTGCGCTCGCTGCCCTGCTGGTCTGGCAACGCTGTGAATTCCGTCCGGGGGAATGCGCATGTTGAAACGACTGATACTGGCAGGACTGATCGGAATGGCTATCTGGAACCTGGGGAGTGGTGTGTATATGTCAGCAAAAGCAATACTTGCACAGTGGCTGCTGCAGGAAGCCTGGTACAAAACCCAGCGCATGGGTGGTCACTACAAACCCTGGCCCTGGGCGGACACCTGGCCACTGGCGCGGCTGCATTTCGCATCGCAGGATCAGCATCTTGTCGTGCTCAACGGTGCCAGTGGCCGCAACCTTGCATTCGCCCCGGCCCATCTCAGCGCCAGCGTCAAACCGGGTGAATCCGGCGTGAGTGTGATCGGTGGACATCGCGACACTCATTTTGCCTTTCTTGAGCAGGTGCAGATCGGTGAATCCTTCGAGCTGGAACGAGCCGACGGTTTGCGCCAGTCGTTTCGGGTGAGCGAAATCCATATTGCCGATATCCGGCAATCGCAAATTGCACTGGAAGCCGATCGACCGGTGCTGGCACTTGTCGCCTGCTATCCGTTTCGCACCCTGGAGCGGGACAGTCCGCTGCGTTATCTGGTGATTGCCGAAGCCGAAGAAGTACTGGATCGCTCAGCGGTAGGCATCCACAAATTCTATCTGTAACGGGCGGTTTTCCTTTTCTGCAAAGTCGAACTGCACACAGCCGTTCTTCACTTCAAAATCCATCAGCTGCTGGTCACCATCGTCTGTTGTCATGGCGATGGTGACACCTTCCAGGCGGGTGTAGGGTTTGGCGTCTGCATAAAAGAAGCAGACGGAATGGCGGGTGTTTTTCTGCGCGATCAGGTTAAAGGCGCCGATGCCGCGCTGACTGAAGACCTGGTAGTGGGTGGGATTCACCACGCGAAAGCCATCGATACCTTTGGCGGCACCAAAGCCGTGACTGACGCCCGCCACTGCGGCACATACCACGAAAACACCGGCTCGTGCCGCCTTCCTCGATCGCATTATCAATCTCCTCCGTCTTCGCCCGCGGCAGACATCCTGTCAGACGTTTCCATGTCCTCATAGTTCGTGACATGAAAGCGCGGGCTGCAAATAGCTAGAAAAACCAGATCATCGTTGCCGATATTGGTGATGCGCTGCTGCACCAGCGGTGGGATGATCACACAATCGCCGGCATGTACGGTTTGCGCAGCCAGGTCGCCGACTTCGACACTGCCAGTGCCCGACACTATCACATATCGCTCGGTAGTGTTGTGCAACCGATGCCAGCGTGTGGTCTTGCCGGGTGCCACCCTTGCCTGGGCAATCGACACGGCAGGATCATGTTCGCTGTTACTGATTTCATTGATGAAACAGCCTTCCTCGAAATAATACTCCCGCGCAGGATCAAAACGCTGTATCAGCTGGCTCATGTCATTGCCTCAGAACGGTTGTTTCAGCACCACCAGAATCACCACCGGAATCATCACGAATACCGGCAGCTCGTTGAACACGCGATAAAACACATGGGTGCGGGTATTGGCATCGCGGGCGAATTTTTTCACATAGGCGCCGCACATATGGTGATAGCCGATCAGCAGAATGATCAGCGTCAGCTTGATATGCATCCACATGGCCTGCTTGAAATACACATCCCAGCGATCGAACAGCATCCACAGACCCAGCCCCAGTGCCACGATCATCGACGGATTCATGATGCCGCGATACAGCTTGCGCTCCATGATCTTGAAACGCTCCGAGCCAGTCTTGTCACCTTCGCTGATGGCCATCGTGTGATAGACAAACAGGCGTGGCAGATAGAACAGTCCGGCAAACCAGGTAATCACTGCCATGATATGAAACGCTTTTACCCACAACATACGTTGCCCTACAGTTGATAGAAATGTTCGATGTCCTTGCGCTGCAGAATCCCCATCACCCGGTAGATCGCCGGCGCAGATTGCCAATGGACATAGAGCGCGCTGATCTGTTCCCGCTTCATCATGTCCAGTGCTTCCTTAAGTGTTGCGCTCATCAGGATGGGCTTGATATTGTCGCGGCTGCCGGGGATTTCCAGCAGATCCAGTGTGACAGGTTCGGCGCCCTCGGGCGACTCCGGCAGCGTTTTGACAAACAGCACCACATCGGCTGCAGGCATATAGTGTGTCGGCACACCATCGTTCTCCACCAGAATCCAGTTGGGCTGATTCTGCAAATGCCGCAACAGTTCAGGCAAGGCAATCAGGCGTGGCAACCGCACCAGGCTGCGATTCATCACCGCCGCCACACCAACACTCTGCAGTTGATGTGTCAGTGGACTGATATGCAGGCGAATGCCCTGGGCCTTCAGCAGCGTTTCAAAAATCCCCTGTTGCCGAAACACCTGTGATGTCACCAGGCAGGAGGTGACCACCACCAGCATGCCGGGGAATATCACGTTCGGATTCAGGGTCAGTTCCAGCAACGTCATCAGGCCTGCCAGGGGTGCCTGCAGCGTTGCGCTCATCATCGCGGCCATGCCGAGCAGTACGTACAGGCCGCCATCGGAGTCCGGCATGACTGCCGTGCCCAGCTGGCCCATCAATCCACCGCACAGAGCCCCCAGCACCAGCGTTGGGCCCACCACGCCGCCTGGCAGACCTGCGCCAACACAGGCGCTGGTGGCAATCAGTTTCAGTATCAGAATCAGCACCAGCATTATCACGCTGAACTGGCCTGCAATGGCGCTGTCCACCGTGTCATAACCGACACCCATGATTTGCGGTGCAGCGACAGCGCACAGTGCCGTGACAACGCCTGCCATGACGAACCGCCAGCCGATACCCAAAGACTGTGAGTGGCGCAGGGTAAAACGGGATGACATGATCAGGGCCGCAGCAACGCATCCGATAATCAGACCGCTCAGCATTACGAAGGGTAACTCCCACAGCGAACCCAGCTCGATGGGTGGTACTACGAAAGCCACTTCGGATCCGTACACTGCTCGCGTCATGGCTGCGCCGACGACCGACGCCAGAATAATGGGAATGAACGTGCCCACATGGTATTCCATCATCACCACTTCCATCGCGAACACCACGCCGGCAATCGGCGTATTGAAGGAAGCGGAAATGGCAGCGGCACAACCACAGCCCGTGAGTACGCGGATACTGTTGTTCGGCAGCTGTGCCCACTGGCCCAGCAGGCTGCCGCTGGCGGCACCCATGTGCACGGCTGGACCTTCACGTCCCATCGACAGGCCGAACAGCAAAGTCGCAGCACCGGCCACATACTGGATCAGCAAGCCGCGCAGACTCATGATGCCCTGAAACAGATGAAAGCGTTCGATGACCAGTGCGATTCCCGTGCGCCGCTCTTCCGGCTTCAGCCAGCGGTAGCCAATACTCAGTAGCGCGACGCCACACACCGGCAACAACAGATGCCACTGGTACGCCAGCGTTTCAAACGCTTCCGGTCCACCCAGCGTGAACTGCAGCACATTCTCCACCAGCAGGCGAAACAGCAGAATCACCAGTCCTGACGCAAATCCCGCCATCGCGCCCAGCAGCGTCAGCAGGGCCACGTTGTTCAGCGTGGACAGATGTTCCCGTATGCGATCCAGATTTGGAGCCATTCGTCAGCCAGTGAACTATGCTTGGTGATGCATTAAATGAATCATCTGACCAGACTATCAGGCCAGGAGCAGCGGTTTCGCCTGTTTTTAACCCAAAAAAGACGGATTAACAACGACTTGTAAATGTAAATGCAGCCGCGCCTGCATTATCATGGCTGCCCCGGCAGACCAACGCAGAGAATCATCATGAACAAGGTGCGCAAATTCAAAATTGGTGTAGTAGGCGGAACCGGATATACCGGCGTGGAATTATTGCGGTTGCTGGTGCAGCACCCCAATGTCGAACTCACCGCAGTGACGTCCCGCTCCGAGGCGGGTCAGGCAGTGGCGTCGCTTTACCCGAATCTGCGCGGCCATCTCGATCTGCAGTTCAGTGAGCCCGATATTGCGCGTCTGGCCGAATGTGATCTCGTGTTTTTCGCCACACCCAACGGCGTCGCCATGAAAATGGTGCCGCAACTGCTGAATGCGAATGTCAGAATTGTCGACCTGGCCGCAGACTTCCGCTTGCGCGATCCGGTAGTCTGGGAAGCGTGGTACGGCATGCCGCATGCCTGTGTCGATATCCTGCAGGAAGCCGTGTATGGCCTGCCGGAGCTGCATCGCGCGGCGATAGCCGAGGCACGTATCGTGGCCAATCCCGGCTGTTATCCCACTGCCGTACAACTTGGATTCCTGCCCTTGCTGGAACAGGGACTGATTGACAAACATCACCTGATTGCCGATGCAAAATCCGGCGTCAGCGGAGCCGGCCGGGAAGCGAAAGTCCCGTCACTGCTGTGTGAAGCCAGTGAAAGTTTCAAGGCCTACGGCGTCAGCGGGCACCGTCACCTGCCCGAGATTCGTCAGGGTCTGACCAAAGTGGCCGGTCACGAAGTCGGTCTCACATTCGTGCCGCATCTCACGCCCATGATCCGTGGCATTCATGCAACACTCTACGGGCGCCTGACGGTGGACGACGCCGGTGATCTGCAGGCCCTGTTCGAGGAACGTTTCAAGGACGAACCCTTTGTGGATGTCATGCCGAGCGGTTCCCATCCCGAGACCCGCAGTGTGCGCGGTTCCAACCTGTGCCGGATTGCCATCCACCGGCCCCAGGGCGGCGATACGGTCGTGGTGCTGTCGGCCATCGACAACCTGGTGAAGGGTGCTGCCGGTCAGGCAGTGCAGAACATGAATATCATGCTCGATCTGCCGGAAACCGCCGGTCTTGAGCATGTCGCGTTGATGCCATGACGGTGCCCGCGTGACCCAGGGCGACGTTCGGCCAAGCAGCAGCCCCGATCCGCAGATGGTGCTGGTGCCCTATCGGCCGGGGCAGAAGGGAA
The DNA here is from genome assembly GCA_041395845.1 of Gammaproteobacteria bacterium. Taxonomy (GTDB): domain Bacteria; phylum Pseudomonadota; class Gammaproteobacteria; order Pseudomonadales; family Ketobacteraceae; genus Ch67. The sequence goes on along the minus strand of JAWKZS010000001.1, from coordinate 4,844 downwards.
AGCGCATTGCGCTCTGGATACTAAGTATCCTGCTCACCGCCACCCTCTGCTTCGCGGCCGGTTACCTGCGGGGCATGCGCCAGAACCTGCACATGCTCGATCAGCGCACCGAACTGCGCGAGCAGGTTGCCGAACTGAAAGCCAAGGTCCTTACCTTGCAGGAAGAGGCTGCCATCTACCGTCACGGCAGCGAGCTGGAGCGGCAAGCCAGTGAACGGGTCAGGCAGGAAAACATGGCCCTGCAGAACCGGGTGTCCGAACTGGAAGAAGCCGTTGCCTTCTACAAAGGCATCATGGCACCCGAAGGCAAAGAGAAGGGGCTCCGAATCGAACGACTGGAACTGTCACGGACCGTCAACAAAAAACGCTTTAAATACAAGGTCGTGATGACCCAGGTAGCCGACAACGGCGCCTATGTGAAAGGTAGCGTCAAAATGAATCTGCTCGGTGTCCGCCAGGGCAAGCGTGAGTCGATTCCGTTTGACACCCTTGCCAAGGACTGGCCCGGTGCTGATGGAGCGCCGTTCAACTTCCGCTTTTTCCAGGATATCAGCGGAGAACTTGTGATTCCGGACGAATTCGTGCCGGATCAGATTGAGGTGATCGCCCAGTCCGCAGGCCGCAAGGCCGTGCGACTCGAACGGCGATTTGATTGGAAGCTGGATGAGGTAATGAGCAATGTGGGGAAAGGATAAAACCAAGAAAGTCGATTTCGACCGTCACGCCGGTCGGACCACCATGATTGCCAAAGGCACTGTCATCAATGGCGATGTCCAGTTCGAAGGCGGTCTGCTGGTGGAAGGCACCATCAAGGGCAACGTGCGGGCTGAAGAAGGCAGTGATTCCCTGCTGCGACTGAGCGAAGCCGGCGTCATCGAAGGTGACATCACCGTCCCGAACGTGATCATCAACGGCAAAGTGGTGGGCGAGGTGCATTCATCCGGTCACGTCGAGCTGGCGGCCAAAGCCATCGTCAATGGCAATGTCCACTACAACCTGATCGAAATGGTCATGGGTTCCCAGGTTAACGGCGCGCTGGTGCATGCCCAGCCCAACAAGCCCGAACCGACGGCGGCGCTGGATCTCAACAAGCCTGCCCGCAAGGATGAACGCAAGGAAGACAAGAAGCTGCCGCCGCTGGAAACCAAGCAGAGTCCGGCCTGAGGCTAATTCTTGACTAAATTGGTCGGGCTTACGATAATCCACGGACTATTGCAGTAAGTGGAGAGAATCCGGCATGTCTGACGCCAGCGCCATGACATTCAGCGACAGTGCAGCCAACAAGGTCAAAACCCTGATCGAGGAAGAGGGTAACCAGAACCTCAAGCTGCGCGTCTACATCACCGGTGGTGGTTGCGCCGGGTTCTCGTATGGCTTCACCTTCGATGAGCAGATCAAGGAAGGTGACACCCAGATCGAAAACCAGGGTGTCACCCTGCTGGTGGATCCCATGAGCATCCAGTACCTGATGGGTTCCGAGGTCGACTATACCGAGGGCCTGCACGGTTCCCAGTTCGTGGTGCGCAACCCCAACGCCACCTCGACCTGTGGCTGTGGTTCTTCCTTTTCCATCTGATTCAGTTTTTCAGCGACTTCCCGGAACCAGGCTGCCCAGAATCACAGGCTTGCCCGCCCCGGTGAAGGGGCTGCTATCCAGTTTACGCCCCTCAAGATGACAGGCGGCCAGCCAGGCAAAGGTCATCGCTTCCACCCAGTCAGGCTCTACGCCAACGCTGGCGCTGGAATTCACCGGAACCGCCAGCCTCTCCTCCAGGGCCTTCAGCAGAGCGACGTTGTGTACGCCGCCGCCACAGGCCAATACCCGGTCGCATCCACCGGATGCCTCGATCGCCCGGGCAATGGATTCAATCGTCAACGCCATAAACGTCGCCTGTACCACCGCCGGCTCATAAGCAGCCAGGTCCGCCAGTCTTTCTGCCCAAGACAGATTAAACCATTCCTTCCCGGTACTCTTCGGTGCTGGCATCGAGAAATACGGGTCAACCAGAAACCGTGACAGCAAGTCGGCATCGGCTTGTGCAGATGCCGCCCAGGCTCCGTTGCGGTCAAACGGCACACCCTGGACGCGCTGGATCCACGCGTCCATCAAGCCATTCGCCGGCCCTGTATCAAACGCCACCGGCGGCTCGGCCGAGCAGGGCAGTCGGGTGATATTGGCGATGCCGCCCAGGTTCAGCACAACGCGAGTTTCAGCCGCCGACCCCATGAACGCCTGATGAAACAGTGGCGCCAATGGCGCCCCCTGACCGCCAACGGCCACGTCACGGCGACGAAAATCCCACACGACACTCAGACCGGTCCGCTCTGCCACGATATAAGGATTGCCGATCTGCAAGGTGAAAGGATGCTGGGCGAGCGGCCGGTGACGTACCGTTTGGCCATGACAGCCAATAGCGCGAACACGGTTGGCCGGGATATTGGCCTGATCGAGCAGCTGCACGACGGCATCTGCAAAGGTTGCACCGACCAGATTGTCGATCTCGCCCAACCGGTCGATTTCCTCGTCGCCGGGCACAAACAGTCCATGAACAGCGTCACGCAGGTCGGAAGAATACGGATGCAGATGTGTTGCTATCAGGTGGGGGTGTTGGTCGGTGAATGACACCAGTGCTGCGTCGACGCCGTCAACACTGGTGCCGGAGATCAGGCCGATATAGAGGTCGGCATTCATGCCTCAGTCGGCCCGCGCCAACTGCTCGCTCTGAATGGTGGCTGCATAGGTAGCCAGTTGTTGCTGCATCTGTGAAGCCACCGCGATGAAGCTGGCCCGGTCCTGAGCCGAAATCGGATTAGCCTGCGGCAGCTTGACGGTAACCGGGTTACGCACGGCGCCGTTGACGTAAAACTCATAATGCAGGTGGGGGCCGGTCGCCAAGCCAGTTTTGCCAACGTAACCAATGATCTGTCCCTGCGACACCCGGGTGCCGGAGCGGATATTCCGTCCGAAACCATTCATGTGGGCATACAGCGTCTGAATCCCCTGCCCATGCTGCAGAATAACCGTGCGGCCATAGCCACCTTTCCAGCCGGCAAAGATCACTTTCCCGTCACCGGTTGCCTTGATGGGCGTACCGGTGGCAGCGGCATAGTCAGTACCCTTGTGGGCGCGGATCGTGTGCAGAACCGGATGCTTGCGGGCCAGATTGAAATGTGAGCTTATCCGCGCAAAATCCACCGGCGAGCGCCGGAACGCCTTGCGCATGCTCTGGCCATCGGGGCTGAAATAGTCTGCGCCACGATCGGATGTTTCATATCGGATAGCGGTAAAGGTCTTGCCCTGGTTGGTGAACTGGGCTGCCAGGATGTCACCATCCTTGACCTTCTCGCCGTTCAGGTGGAGTTCCTGATAAATCACCCGGAACGAATCCCCCTCCCGAATATCCAGCGCAAAATCCACGTCCCAGCCGAACATGTTTGCCAGCTCCATGGTCAGCGAGTTGCTCAGGCCGGCCTTGTTCGCGGCCAGGAACAGCGAAGACTTGATGGTGCCTTCCGCGTAAGAAGTGAAGGGAACCAGATCCTGCTTGACCACCTCAGACTCATAGCCATTATCGGTGCGCTTGATGAACAGGCTCTCGGTGCGGGAAATCACATACTCCAGGGAGTCAAGCTGCTGGTCCTTCATGCCAAACCGGAAAGTCTGACCCGGATGAATTTTCTTCAGCTCAGACAGGTCGCCCTTGGCGGATACAACATCATGAACTTCCTTTGGACCCAGTCCCACTCGCTTGAACAGGTGAGATAGCGTATCTCCTTTGCGAACCTCGGCTACCGACCACTCCAGACCATCATCAGGGGCGCTGGTAGTAACCGGCTGCTCCTCCTCGGCTGGCTGAGAAGTCGCATCGACTTCCAGCTGTGATGCCAGCTGAAGTGCAGCGTCTGCTGGGCGAGCGGAGATTTCAGCCATGGGCGCCGGCAGGCGGACCGTGCGGGTAGCAGTGGCATCCGGGCTGGGCAGCAGGGTCAAGGCAATGACAAGGGCCAGTGACACAGCGCCCGCCAGAATCAGGTGCGCACGCGGGAAGTGTCGTCCAACAGCAGGGCGGGAATCAGTCATAAGAATTCAGTCTGAATGTCTAATACAAGGCTACTTATTCTGTTGATACTAGCCCAACGCAGAGACAAACGCAGGCTAAATACCGGAATTTTGGGGTTTATATCACAGATGTATCCACGTTGTAACGTACGGCATGCCTGCCTCCAAGGGATTCAAAGCGATCCACTATGCTACAATGCGCGGCTTTGAAATGTGCCGTCCAAAATGAATAAGGTGAAGCTAGTGGACCAATCTGTCGCTGATGCGCTCGCGCTGATCAAGCGCGGCGCCGAAGAAATCCTCCTCGAAGATGAGCTGGTTGAAAAGTTGAAAGAAGGCAAACCGCTTCGCATCAAGGCAGGCTTTGACCCGACCGCCCCTGATCTTCACCTCGGGCATACCGTTCTTATAAATAAGTTGCGCCAGTTTCAGGACCTGGGCCATCACGTCCTGTTTTTGATCGGCGACTTCACCGGCATGATCGGTGATCCGACCGGCAAGAACCAAACGCGCCAGCCCTTGACCCGTGAACAGGTCCTCGAAAACGCCAAGTCCTACCAGGACCAGGTGTTCAAGATCCTTGACCCGGCAAGAACCGAAATCGTATTCAACTCCTCGTGGATGGAGCAGCTGGGTGCCGCCGGCATGATTCAGCTTGCAGCCCGCCACACCGTTGCCCGCATGCTGGAGCGGGATGATTTCAGCAAGCGTTTCAAGTCAGGCCAGCCCATCGCCATTCACGAATTTCTCTACCCCTTGATCCAGGGCTGGGATTCCGTGGTGC